>JADJXW010000006.1:0-7500 GCA_016720075.1 Pseudomonadota bacterium | reverse complement strand
CCCCCTCCAGGAACCGCGGCAGCATGGTGCCGCTGCGCGGACTTCAGCTGCTGTGCTGCGCCGTGGTCGCCGGCATCGGAATTCACTTCTCGCTGGGCACACCCACGCCCCGCGACAACACCAGCATCGCGGTCGCGGCCTTCGAACTGGCCTACCGGGCCGAATCGGGCGTGGATGCCGCGCTGGATGCCGCCACCGCGGGCCTGTCGAAGGTCAGCGTGAAGGTGCAGCGCAACGACACGATGGACCAGATTTTCCGCCGGATGCAGCTTTCGCTGACGGATCTCGCCAACATCCGCGCGCTGGATGGCGCGCGATCGGCGCTCGACCGGCTGCGACCTGGCGATGAACTGACCTTCGCGCGCCGCGGTGATGAGCTGGTGGGCATCGAGCGGCCGCTCTCGCTGAGCCAGACGCTGAAGGTGCAGCGCGGCGAGGACAATGGCTTCACGGCCAGCGTCGAGGAAGTGCCGCTGACGCGGCATGTGATCACCACCGGCGGCGCCATCGACAGCTCGCTGTTCGCAGCGGGCACGGCTGCGGGCCTGCGCGACATCACCACGATGGCGCTGGCCGAAGTGTTCCGCTGGGACGTGGATTTCGTGCTCGACCTGCGCCAGGGCGATTCATTCCGGCTGGTGTACGAACAGCTGGAGCGCGAGGGCAGGATCGTCGCCGACGGCGAGATCCTCGCGGCCGAATTCATCAACGAAGGCCGCCGCTTCCGCGCGGTGCGCTACGTGAACGCCGAAGGCAAGGCCGACTTCTACACGCCCGAGGGCACCAGCCTGCGCAAGGCCTTCCTGAAGGCGCCGGTGCAGTTCTCGCGTATCAGCTCGGTGTTCAATCCCAGCCGTCGACATCCGGTGCTGAACCGCATCCGCGCGCATCGCGGGGTGGATTACGCGGCGCCCACCGGCACCCCGGTGAAGGCGGCCGGCGCGGGGCGCATCCAGTTCCGCGGCGTGAAGGGCGGGTTTGGCAACGTCGTGGAAGTGGAGCATTCCGGCCGGGTCGTCACGCGCTACGGACATCTCTCGCGCTTCGCCAAGGGCGTCGGCCAGGGAAGCAAGGTCGAGCAGGGTCAGGTCATCGGCTACGTGGGCAGCACAGGTCTTGCCACGGGGCCGCATCTGCACTTCGAATACATCGAGCGCGGCGTGTATGTCGATCCGCAGAAGGCCATCCGCCGCGCGCAGCCCGGCCCGCCCGTGCCAGCCGCGGAGCGGGATCGTTTCGCGCTGCAGTCCGCGCCGCTGCTGGCCAAACTGGACTTGCCTGCCACCGGCGCGGCGACGGCGGTTGCCGCCCTCTCGCCGGTCGCGCGCTGACCCGTCCGCTGGCACATCCCATGCCGATCTACGCGGGCCTGATGTCCGGGACCAGCATGGACGGCGTCGAAGCCGTGGCGCTGCAGGTGGATGCGGCGGGCATGCAGGTGCGGGGCGCCGTGCATGTGGATTATCCGGCTGAACTGTCGATCCGGCTGCATGCGGCGGTGGCCAATCCGGCCGCGTGCAATATCGATTCCCTGGGCGCGCTGGATGCCGAGGTCGGCGAGGTGTTTGCCACGGCTGCGCTGCGACTGCTGGAGGCATCGGGCCTGGCGGCCAGCGCGGTGCGCGCCATCGGCAGCCACGGGCAGACGCTGCTGCACCGGCCCCGCGCGGCCACGCCCTTCACGCTGCAGATCGGCGATGCGAACCGCATCGCCGAGCGCACCGGCATCGACGTGATCGCCGATTTCCGCCGCCGGGACCTGGCCGCCGGCGGCGAGGCCGCGCCACTTGTGCCGGCCTTCCACGCAGCCGCCTTTGGCGCTGCGGGCGAATCGCGCGCGGTCGTGAACATCGGCGGCATCGGCAATGTGACGCTGCTGCATGCCGATGGTCGCGTGAGCGGCTTCGACACCGGACCGGGCAACTGCCTGATGGACCTGTGGGTGCGCGAACACCAGGACGAGCCCTATGACGAGGACGGGCAGCTCGCCGCTTCGGGCGACGTGGATGCCCGCCTGCTCGACCTGCTGCTGCAGGAACCATTCTTCGCGCTGCCGCCGCCCAAGAGCACGGGCCGGGAGCTGTTCAACCGCGCCTGGCTGCAGAAGAAGCTGGACCAGCAGGCCGCCGCCGTCGCGGATGTGCAGGCAACGCTGTGCGAATTCACCGCGGCAACGATCGCCAGCGCCATTGCCGGCGCGGGGCTTGCGCCCTCCCAACTGCTGGTGTGCGGGGGTGGCGCGTTCAACGGTGAACTGATGCGGCGCCTGGCCGCGCGGATGCCGGGCGTGCCCGTGCGCCATACAGGCACCGCGGGCATCCCACCCGAACAGGTGGAGGCGGCCCTTTGCGCGTGGCTTGCGCACCAGTTCATCACGGGGCGTCCCGGAAACCTGGTCTCCGTGACCGGCGCGCGCGGGCCACGGGTGCTCGGCGCCCTGCATCGCGGCGGCGTCACGGAAACGTAACGCCCATGGCTCACGATGGCAGGCTACGCATGAACCTGTTCATCAACCGTGAGCTGTCGCTGCTCGAATTCAACCAGCGGGTGCTGGCCCAGGCCACGGACTCCACCCTGCCGCTGCTGGAGCGGCTGCGCTTCCTGTGCATTTCCTCGAACAACCTCGATGAATTCTTCGAGATCCGCGTCGCGGGCCTCAAGCAGCTGGAGGAAATGGACACGCCGGCCACGGGGCCGGATCGCACACCCGTGGATGCCCAGCTCGAGGCCATCCATGTCCGCGCCGCGCGGCTGATCGACGGGCAGTACCTGTGCCTCAACGACCAGCTGCTGCCGGAACTGCGCGCGCAGGGCGTCGACCTGATGTCGCAGGACAGCTGGTCGCCGGCCGACAGGGCCTGGCTCGAAAGCCATTTCCACCGCGAGGTGGAGCCGGTGCTCAGTCCGCTCGGACTGGATCCGGCGCGTCCCTTTCCGCGCATCCAGAACAAGAGCCTGAACTTCATCGTTCGGCTGCAGGGCAAGGATGCCTTCGGTCGCGACACGGAACTTGCCGTGGTGCAGGTGCCTCGATCGCTGCCGCGCGTGGTGCCGTTGCCGAGGCCCTCGGGCGGAGTCAGCCTGGTGCTGCTGTCCAACATCCTCGCGCAGTTCATTCCGCTGCTGTTCCCCGGCATGACGGTGACGGGCTCGTATCCATTCCGCGTGACGCGCAACAGCGACCTGTTCGTCGACGAGGAAGAGGTCGACGATCTGCGGCATGCGCTCGAGGGCGAGCTCGCGCAGCGCCGCTACGGCGCCGCGGTCAGGCTGGAAACATCGATGGATTGCCCGGACGAAACCGTTGATTTCCTGCTGCAGCAGTTCGCGCTGAAGCGCCAGGATCTTTACCGGGTTCCCGGGCCCGTGAACCTGAACCGGCTGTCGGCGATCTATGACCTGGCGGGGCGCAGCGACCTGAAGTACCCGCCCTTCGCGCCGGCGCTGCCCGCGAATCCAGCGCCGGCGCTTGATGTTTTCGAGCAGCTGCGCGCCGGCGACCTGCTGCTGCATCACCCCTTCCAGAGCTTCGCGCCGGTGATGGATTTCCTGCGGCTGGCCGCCTCGGATCCACAGGTGCTGGCCATCAAGCAGACGCTGTACCGCGTGGGCGCTGCCTCGCCGATCGTCGATGCGCTGGTGGCCGCCGCGCACAATGGCAAGGACGTCACCACCATCATCGAGCTGCGCGCGCGCTTCGACGAGGAAGCCAACATCGGCCTCGCCAACCGCCTGCAGGAAGCCGGCGTGCACGTGATGTATGGCGTCGTGGGCTACAAGACCCACGCGAAGATGATCCTGGTCGTGCGGCGCGAGACCGATGGCATCCGCCGCTACTGCCACCTGGGCACCGGCAACTACCACTGGCAGACGGCGCGCGCCTACACCGACTACGGGCTGCTGACCGCCAACGAGACCATCGGCCTCGATGTGCACGAGATCTTCCTGCAGCTCACCAGCCTCACGCGCACTCCACAGCTGCGACTGCTGCTGCAGTCGCCGTTCACGCTCCATGCGCGGCTGCTGGAACTGATCCGCGCCGAGGCCGCGCGCGGCAGCGCAGGCCGGATTACCGCGCGCATGAACGCCCTCACCGAGCCGCAGGTGATCGAGGCGCTGTACGATGCCTCGCGCGCCGGCGCGCAGGTGGACCTGGTGGTGCGCGGCACCTGCGTGCTGCGCCCGGGCCTGCCTGGTGTGTCCGACAACATCCGCGTGCGTTCGATCGTGGGGCGGTTCCTGGAGCATCCGCGCCTGTGGTGCTTCGGCAGCGGCGGCGAAGCGCAGGTCTATTGCAGCAGCGCCGACTGGATGGAGCGCAATTTCTTCAGGCGCGTGGAGATCGCCTTTCCGATCCTCGATCCGGCGCTGCGCGCCTCGCTGCAGGCGGACCTGGCAGCCTATCTGGCCGATACCGCCGATGCGTGGCTGCTGGCCGCCGACGGCACCTACCAGCGCGCGCCCGTGGGGGGCGAAGGACCCGTGAGCGCGCAGGCGCGCCTGCTGGAACGCTATACCTCAGGACGTGAGCACGCGCAGCCTTAGGCCGCGGACCCGCAGGTATTCCACTTCATCGTTGAGATCGGCCGCCGTGAGCGGATGCTCGCGGAAGGAGCGGATGCGCAGCCGCAGCTCGAGCGTGCGCGGCTTGCCCACCAGCGTCACGTCGGGGATGGGTGTCTCGCTGCGCGAGCGATGCAGCAGCACCGCCAGGCGCAGGATCAGGATCAGGTACAGCGAGCGCTCGTCCCACGGCGGAATCAGGTCATCCAGCCCTTCGAGCAGCAGCTTGCGGCGGTGACTGCCCACCAGGCGTGCCAGCAGCAGCTGCTCCTCGCGCGCGAAGCCGGGCATGTCCGCATTCTCGAGCAGGTAGGCGCCATGCCGGTGGTAGCCGCTGTGCGCCACGTCGAGGCCGATCTCGTGCAGGCGGCTGGCCCAGGCCAGCGCCTGCTCGGCCAGTGGATCATCCAGCTGCCAGCTTTCCTGGACCTGCGACAGCAGCCGCAGCGCGGTCTGCTCGACACGCGCGGCCTGCGCGAGATCGACGTGGTAGCGCTGCTGCATGGAACGCACCGTGCGATCGCGCGCATCCTCGTCGGTGTAGCGGCCGATCATGTCCCAGAGCAGGCCCTCGCGCATGGCGCCCTCGCTCCAGCGCATCTGGCGGATCTTCAGCTGCGCGAAGATCTCGGCGAGGATGGCCAGTCCGCCGGCGAAAACCGAGCGCCGCTCTTCAGTGACCGATGCCAGCGGAATGGCCGGTATGGAACCGACGCGGGCGAGCAGTTCAATCAGCGCCTCGATGCCCTCGGCCGTGATCACCGTGGCCTTCGGATCCATCTCCTTCTGCGCCTCCAGGATGGTGCGCACACTGCCCGAACTGCCGGCGGCCGAGTCCCAGCCGCGCTTCAGGTAGGTTTCCTGCACCGGCTCCAGTTCCTGCTGTGCCGCCAGGCGCGCGCGCGCGAAGCGCTTGGCCGACAGCTTGCCATCGCCGAAGTAGCGCTGGCTGATGCCAACGCAGCCCAGGTTCATGCTCTCCAGCTCGAGCGGCTCCAGGCCGCGACCGATGATGAGCTCCGTGCTGCCGCCGCCGATGTCCACGACGAGGCGATTGCCGGGCTCCGGTGGCAGCATCTGGCAGACGCCAGAATAGATGAGCCGCGCTTCCTCGCGGCCGGCGATGATCTCGATGGGATGGCCCAGCGCATCGCGCGCGCGTTCGATGAAGGCCTGCTTGCGCCGCGCGCGGCGCAGCGCGCTGGTGCCCACCACGCGCACGCCATCGGCATGCACATCGGCCAGGCGCTGGCCGAAGCGCTTCAGGCATGCGAGCGCGCGGGAGGCGACGTCCTTGTCGAGCCGGCCCTCCTCGTCGAGACCGGAAGCCAGCTGCACCATGTCCCGCAGCCGGTCGATGACGATCAGCTGCCCGTTGCTGTAACGGGCCACGACCATGTGGAAGCTGTTGGAGCCCAGGTCCACGGCGGCCAGCACATCCGGCACGCGCGCAGGCCGACGGCTCATGTCAGGACCGGCCGGGAATCAGGCGGCGAAGGAGGAGCCGCAGCCACAGGTGGTCGTGGCGTTGGGATTGCGGATCACGAACTGCGCGCCCTCGAGGCCCTCGCGGTAGTCGATCTCGGCGCCGTTCAGGTACTGGAAGCTCATGGGATCGACCAGCAGCTTCACGCCCTTGCGCTCGACCTGCGTGTCGCCGTCCTGGACGTTCTCGTCGAACTCGAACCCGTACTGCATGCCCGAGCAGCCGCCACCCTGCACATAGACGCGCAGCATCAGGTTGGGGTTGCCCTCGTCACGGATCAGCTCGCCCACTTTCGTGGCCGCGGCTTCCGTGAATGCAATCGGATCCTCGTTCATCGCTAGGTACCACTGGTGGTCAGTTTGACCATCTTACCGTTGATGCGGGCGCCAGCGGCCATTTCAATGTCGCCGTACTGGACGTTGCCCTCGATGCGGGCCGTAGCCCCCAGCGTGGCGCGGCGCGGCGCAATGATGTCCCCACGGACGGTGCCGTGCAGCTCGACCACCTGGGCCTCCACAGAGCCTTCCACGACCGATCCCTGGCTCTGCACCAGCCTCGACGGGGTGCCGGCCTCGGCCCGGACGCTGCCGGTGACCGTGCCGTCCACATGCAGCCCGCCGGCGAACTGCACATCGCCCTGGATGCGGGTGCGCGCGCTGATCAGCGTGTCTATCTGCAGGTCTTCCCGGGGTTCGCGCTTGAAAATCATGGTTCAGCCATTCTCCACGGTCCACAGGAAGGTCTCGCGCACGGGGTTGGCACCCTTGCGCGAGGAATTCAGTTCGACGGTGACCCGCGCGGGCACGAAGCCCTCCGGCAGCATCACCGGCTGGTCCAGCGTCTGCACATAGCGGTAACTGAAGGTGAGCTCACCGCCTGGCACATCAGATACCTGCGCCAGGTCGAGCGTGGTGGCGGTGGCGCCCATGCTGCCCTCGATGCTCACCCGCGCCTTGCCGCTGGCGAAATCCTCCGGGCGCAGCGGCCGGCCCAGCACGAGGCGCAGCATGAATTCCCCGGCCGCCTTGCCGCGCGTGATGCGCAGCTGCTGCACGCGGACCACCTGTCCGTTGTTCGATTCACCCATCACGCCGCGATAGAACGCCAGGTCGCGCGTCAGGCGGGCGACATCGGCCTGCAGGTCACCGATGGTCCGGGCCAACCTCGCGCTCGCGCGCCTGCCCGACCCGCTGGGTTTCGCCGGCAGCCAGCTCCAGGCGCTGGCGCTTGTTCTCGACCTCCAGTGCGCGGATGCGATCGCGCATCTCGCCCCCTTCGGCGCGGGCGCTGCGCGAGTCGAACCCCGCGTTGCCGCGGCCCCACTCGAAGGCGGCGTACATCGCCAGGATCACCATCACGACGCCCGCCCCGATCAGGAACGCGCGCCGCAGCGGCGCATAGCTGCGGACGACCAGTCGCTGCGTCGACATTCCCTGTCTGTATCCTTTCAG
>JADJXW010000005.1 GCA_016720075.1 Pseudomonadota bacterium | reverse complement strand
TGAAGCAACGCTGGCGTTTCGCGCCCGCGCGGCAGGGCGACAGGCCCGTGGCCGCCTGGGTGGCCGTGCCCATGCAGTTTTCTCTCAAGGATCACTAGGACTCCCATGGAACCCCAGTCAATCGGCGTGCATCATTTCCTGGCGAATGCGGACCTGGTGGCGCAGCTCATCCTGTTCTCGATGGCGCTGGCTTCGGTAGCGAGCTGGTATCTCATCATCACCAAGGCCGTGTCTGTCCTGCGCGTGCGGCAGCGGTCCGCCAGTTTCTGCCTTCTTCTGGAGCGCGCCGTCGCTGGAGGCCGTTGCAGCGCATCTGGAAAACCATCCGCCCGCCGATCCGCTGTCGCACCTGGCCCGCGAGGGCATCGTCGCCAGTCGCCACCACCAGCGCCCGGGCGTGAAGACGCTGGGCGAGGCCGGCAGCCAGGCAGACCTTGTGACGCGCACGTTGCGCAAGACCATCGACGAGGAGACTTCACGCATGGAGTCGGGCCTCACCATCCTGGCTTCGATCGGTTCGACCGCGCCATTCGTCGGACTGCTGGGCACTGTGTGGGGCATCTTCCACGCACTGCAGGCCATCGGCATCTCTGGCGCAGGCACGCTCGACAAGGTCGCAGGCCCGGTAGGCGAGGCGTTGATCGCCCGCCATCGGCCTGGCGGTCGCCATCCCGGCCGTGCTGGGATACAACTTCATCGTGCGCGGCAACAGGTCACCTCGGCGCAGCTGGATGCCTTCGCGCATGACCTCTGCACCTTCCTGGTGACGGGCGCGAAACAGAACAGACACCGGCAGCCCATGGCGCAATGGCCATCGCCGCGGGAGTAGGCTGATGGCTTCGGCAGTTTCAATGGCCAGCGCGGCGCCACGCCGATGTCCGACATCAACGTGATCCCGCTGGTGGACATCATGCTGGTGCTGCTGGTGATCTTCATCATCACCGCGCCGCTGCTCACGCATGCCATCAAGATAGACCTGCCGAAGACCGCCAGCACTGCCAATGTGTCGGAGCAGGCCAGTGTCCAGTTCGCCATCGACACCGGTGGCCGGATGTACTGGAACGGCGAGGTCGTCACGCGTGCCCAGATGCTGGTGCGCTTCGCGCAGGCGGCACAGGGCAACCCCGTGCCCGAACTGCACCTGCGCGTGGACAAGGGCGCGCGCTACGAGGTGCTGGCCGATGTCATGAGCGAGGCGGGCCGCGCAGGTCTCAACCGCATTGGTTTCGTCACCGATCCTTCCGGCAGGCTGGTCAACACCATGCCGCCGGCTGTCGCGAACTGAGCAAGGGAGCAATCATGGTCCGTTACACGATCAGGCTGGCTGCGCTGCTGGCGATCCTCGCGCCGGCATCGGCATGGGCGCACGGAGATGTCAGCTGCACCGAGCCCCGCGCCGACTGGAAGGCGCGCGCAATGCGGAACGCCGATACCTCGGACACAACCCGCTGGGCAGCCTGATGGTTCTGGCGCTGCTGATGGTGGCCGCCATGGTCTGTCTTACGGGCTGGCTCTACACCACCGACATGTTCTGGGGATACGGCTGGTTGGCGTGGCTTCACCACGCGCTGGCGTGGCTGCTCGTCGTGCTCGTGGGTCTGCACCTGGCGGGCGTCGCCTTCACATCGCTGCGCGCACGGGAAAACCTGCTCGCGGCAATGCTTACCGGGCGCAAGCGCCGACGCGTCGGCTAGCGCGGCAGTGCGAATGCCTGCAGCGAGATGTCGGTGACCGGATCGCCAAGCCCGCACCAGTCCACGATTGTAGGATCCCAGGTGACTGCCTTCGCCGCTGACCAGCGCGATGTACTGGCGGCCATTCACTGAATAACTGATGGGCGTGGCTTCCGCGGACGCCGGTAATCGCGTCTTCCAGAGCGGGGCGCCGGTGGCCTGATCGTAGGCGCCGAAGTTGCGGTCCACATCGCCCATGAACACCACACCACCCGCCGTGGCGAGCAGTGAACTGGCCAGCGGCATGGGCTGTCGCTGCGTCCACACGATGCGGCGCGCATTCAGGTCGATCGCCATCATCCTGCCGAGCTTGCCGTCGCTGCCCGGGCGCATCTTCGGCGAGAAGCGTATGTCGGATCCGCCGTTGGCGGTTTCCTTCGCGCCGCGAGGCGCCCAGGTGAACTCGGCGCAGGATTCCAGGATGGGCACGAACAGCAGGCCGGTCGCGGGATTCAGCGACGTGGCGGGCCAGTTGCGCGCGCCCAGGTTGCCGGGGCACAGCAGCATTGGCTTGCCAGCCACAGGCTCCAGCAAAGGGTCGGTGCGCTTCTCGCCAGTGAGCGGATCGATGGACGCATACAGGTTGTTGAGGCCGGTGTCCTGCGCGAACAGGAACTTGCCCGTGGCCGCATCAACCGCCTCGAACACAGCCGTCTTGCCGCCAGTAACCACAGCGCGGCGTGCACTGGCACCGCTGCCCAGCGTTACCAGCGTCTGTTCGAAGGCCCAGTCCTGGTCCCACACATCGCGCCGGTGGTGCTGGTGGTGCCACACAAGCTCGCCGGTCTCCGGGCGCAGCGCGATCGTGGAGTCGGTATACAGGCCATCATTGGAGGTCCACCGCGCTGGCGCCCGGTCGCGCGCTGCAGCAGCGTGGCAGTGGTGTATGTGGCCCACGCCGAAGTAGGCCAGGTTCAGCGTCGCATCATAGCTGCCGGTGGTCCATACACCGGCGCCGAACCGCTCATCGACCGGCGCGTCATTCCATGTGTCACCGCCCGGCATGCCGGGACGCGCCACGGTCTGGAATCGCCAGCGCTCCTCGCCGGTGGCGGCATCCAGCGCGACGATGAAGCAGCCCCCCTTGTTGGTGAGTCCCAGGCTGGCGCCGATCATCACCACTCCGCGCGCCGCGAGCGGTCCGCTGGAAAGCTGCAGTCCCGTGTTGGTGGCGCCGCTGTTGATGGCGCGATCCCACAGCAGTTTGCCGCTGCGCGCGTCGAGCGCCACCAGGTGACCGTCCGGGGTCGGCATGAACACCGCGTGTCCATACAGCGCGATGGACTTCACGCGCGCGCTGCGCGCGGCGTCGAAGCGCCGCTGCGCGTTCGCGGGCCGCGTGATCTCCCGCTGGTACTTCCACAGTGGCACGCCAGTGGCCGCATCCACCGCCACGAGTGCAGCACCGCTGTGCACGAACAGCACGCCGTCATGCACCAGCGGCGTGATCTCATTGCTGCTGGGGTCCGGTGGTGCGCGGCTCCACGCCTTCTGCAGGCGCTGCGCATTGCCACGGTCGATCTGCCTGAGTGGACTGAAGCCAGCCGAGTCGAGGGTTCTGCGCCACGCGAGCCAGTCGCCATCGGCAGGCGAGGCAAGCATGGCATCGGTTACTGCAGGAAGGCCGGCGAGCCGTTTCGCCACAGCTGCAGGCATGGGTGCGGTGCGCACCGAGCCTGCAGCGGCAGCAGGTGCCGAAGGCGCGGGCAGATTCGCGAGGAATTCAGCTCCTCCCTCGTTCGCCTTCACCAGGAATGCGAGCAGGTCGAAGAAGGCCTGGGGCTTTACCGTGCCCGTGCCCTTCGGCGGCATGGTCTTCTGCATTTGTGCCAGCAGTTCGGCTGCAGGCTTCCCGCGCCAGTGGTCCTGAAGCTCTTGCCCACCAGCGTGGGTGCGAAGGGGCTGCCTTCCAGCCGAGGGCCGTGACAGGCCAGGCAGGACTGGGCATAGGTAACTTGACCGGCACTGACGTTGCCGCGGAGGGCACTACCGCCCGTGAACAGGATTGTGCCGCGGCCATTGACCGGCGGTGACGAGGAAGATCGTCAGCAGGACTTTGCGGATCAGCATGGCGTTTCGCCATAGGAATATTTCTCGAGCGCCCCAGGCGGGTTATAGCGCATTCCCTGCGTAAAGTACTATCTGCCGTACTGATCGGGGGGAGAAGAACTATGAAAAGGCGTTTGATCGCGATTGCTTCGATTTCGCTGGCGCTGCTGGTACTGGTGGTCGAGGCCCAGGTGCCATCACGCCGCGCGAGCATATCCAGAAGGTTTCATCTCGGGGCGTGCGCTCAACGGCACCAACCGGAA
The DNA here is from genome assembly GCA_016720075.1 of Pseudomonadota bacterium. Taxonomy (GTDB): domain Bacteria; phylum Pseudomonadota; class Gammaproteobacteria; order Steroidobacterales; family Steroidobacteraceae; genus ZC4RG30. The sequence goes on along the minus strand of JADJXW010000005.1, from coordinate 291,863 downwards.
GCCGGAGTCTGGGTCATCGCCGAAACTCGCGAGACCAACACGCCCTTCGTGAAGATCGTCGTCACCGACGATGCGGGCCGCTTCACGTTGCCGCAGCTTCCCGATGCCACTTTCAGTGTCTGGGCGCGGCTACGGCCTGGCGGATTCTCCGAAGGTGAAGGGGCCGTCCCGGCGATGCCGCTCTGGAGCTCAAAGTGCAATCCGCGAAGGACGCGCGCGAAGCAGCGAAGGTCTATCCGGGGGATTACTGGCTTCCTGCTCCGAGATGCCGGCCGCCAGCAGCTTCCCAGCACCGGCGGCGTTGCCAATGGTGGCAACGGGTACCTCGCCCAGCATCCTTTCGCAGGACGACTGGATGCACCGCTTCAAGAAGGACTGCAATTTCTGCCACCAGCTCGGCAACCAGCTCACCCGCACGCTGGGGCACATGGATTTCGAGAAGCTGGGCTTCAAGTCACACGAAGACGCGTGGCTCTACCGCACCTCGCTGGGCGTGCGGGGCACCAGCATGGCCGCGGCCTTCCTGCAGTTCGGCGGCGAGGGCATGGCCAAAACCATGGCCAACTGGACTCGCACCGTGGACTCCGGCGCCGTCCCGCCCGCGCCGCCGCGCACCTGCGGGCATCGAACGCAATGTGGTGGTCACGCTCTGGGACATCGGCGGTCCGCAGGATTTCATGCACGATGAAATTGCCACCGACAAGAACAAGCCCACAGTGAATGCATTCGGGCCCATCTATGCAGTCTCGGCCGGGCACGGCACCCTGAATGTGGTTGATCCGGTGACCAACGATGCGTGGAAGATGGTGGATTCCCACGCGGAGGATCCGCGCAAGGTGGCAACGCGCTTCCTGCTCGCGGCGCGACCTTCGAACTTCGGGGCATGGAGCACCTGTGGGGCCAGGAGCATCCGTCCGATCCGCACAACCCGCTGATGGATGAACGCGGTCGGGTCTGGAACACCTCGAAGATCCGCAACGACGAACCGGCTTTCTGCAAGGAAGGCAGCCAGAACAAGTACGCGAAGTACTATCCGCTGCGAAACAGCTTCCGCCAGGCGTCGGTGTACGACCCGGCAACAGGCAAGTGGGAACTCATCGACACCTGCTACAGCACGCATCACCTGCAGTTCGCCAACGATGCGGATCGAACGCTGTATTTCAACGAGCTCACGGGCCCGATCTTCGGCTGGCTGAACACGCGCCAGTTCGACCAGAGCCATGACGAGCACGCCCTCGCAGGGGCTGGTGCCCGCAGATCATCGACACCAATGGCGACGGAAGAATCACCAGCCGTGGAACGCGGCCGACAACAAGAACCGGATCCGAAGCGCGACACCGAGGTACGCAAGTCGCTGCCGGGTGATCCTGGATCCCACCAACGCCGATATCGTCTGGGGAGCATCCGAAGGCTCCACCGGCGAGGATCGCGGTTTACATCGTGCGGCTGAATCGCGGCAGCACTCCGCCCGAGTCCTGCGTTTCGAGGTGTATCGCGTCCTGAAGGGCACGCTGAATCCGCGCGGCATCGATATCGACAGCCAGGCCGTCCGTGGTGGCCATGGCCGCATCATCGCAGTGGGCCCGCTTCTGACCGCAGCAAGTGCACGAAGACCAGCGGCCCCGGCGCCGACAAGGGCGAGATGTGCAACGAAGGCTGGACGGTGTGGCAGACGCCGGGCCCGAAGTTCAAGGGCACGAACTATCCAGCCGGACTTTCATTACTTCGGCTGGGTGGACCAGCACGATGTATCGGGGTTCGGCAAGGACATCTGTTCCTGACCGGGTCCACCCGATTCACTGATCGCCCTGGACCCGGCAACCGGCAAGTGGACTTGCGTGTGCCGTATCCGCTCGGCTTCTACCAGCGTGGCATGGATGGCCGGATCGACGACTGCCGGTGGCTGGAAAGGGCGGGGCCTGTATGCCAACTACGGCACGCACCTGGTGTGGCACACCGAGGGCGGCAAGGGCACGCCCGGGAAGATTGTCAAATTCCAGATAAGGCCTGATCCGCAGGCCCACTAGTCCCTTCAAAGTCGCCACGGGTATGACGCAGGTCGCACCCTGCGGCCATTCCCGTCGAGGGTCGGGGCCTGGTTGTTACACTCCCGGCACTGTCTGCAGGGAGTGCTGGAATGAAGAAGCTCGTCGCCATCATCGTTGTGGCGCTGGTCGCAATTGCGGTTGTCGGACCCCGGTTCATGGGTGGCATCGCGCACTCCCGCCTGGATGACGGGCTCGACCAACTGGTCGAGAAAGTCCCCTACATAAAGATCGCCGAACGCAAGTGGACCCAGGGCTGGTTCCGTTCCGACTCGACAGTCACCTTCGAATTCGTGCTGCCCGGCGCAAGCAACAAGCCCGTGGCAGCTTTCGCCGAAGGCGAAGCTTTCCCGGAAATCGCCGCCGACGAGCCGATGGACGAGTCCGCGGAAGCGCCGGCGGATGAGCCCGCGGCGCGGGCCATCCCCAAGTTCCCCACGATTGCGCCGCTGCGTTTCTCGGTGAGCAGCAAGGTGCTGCACGGTCCCGTGCTGGGTGGCGCGGGGTTGGGCCTTGCGCGACTCGACACGAAATTCGTGATCAGCCAGGACATCCGCAACAAGCTCATCGAAGTGCTGGGCACGGACGATCCGGTACGTATCCGTACCCGCATGGCTTTCTTCGGGGGCGGCACCACGACCTTCTCCGGTGATGCCCGCACCGTGCCGCTCGGCAAGCTGGGCGTCGCGAAGGCTGATGGAAGCGTGTCCTGGGATGACTTCAAGCTGGCTGTCGGCATGTCGCGCAAGGGCAAGTCCTATGGACATCAGCGGCAAGCAGCCGCGCATCGAGTTCAAGAGCCAGGACGGCAGGCAGCATGCTGCTCAGCGACCTGAGCATCGACGGCAAGGGCAGTCGCATCACCGAGGATCTCTACGACGGCAAGGTCGGCATGGGCATCGGCAAGATGAGCGTAGCCAGCAGCCGCTCGCCGGCTGTTGATGTCAGCGACATCCGTTATGACGTGCTGAGCGTGAGCAAGGGCGAGTTCTTCGACTATGCGATCCGCATGGGGTCCGGCGAAGTCAAGACCTCGGCGCTCGACGCGCTGAAGCTGCAGCTGAAGGAAGTGCACTACGACATGACGCTGCGTCACCTGCACACGCCCACGCTGCAGAAGCTCAGCCAATCGCTGCGGGAATCCTATTCCAGCGTCCTGGGCAGTCCTGTCGGCGCCGAGATGGCGCTGGTGGGGCAGTTGGCCGAGCAGGGCAAGGAACTGCTGAAGCACGACCCGGAGTTCGCTCATCGACCGCATCGGCATCGTCACGGCCGATGGTGAAGCTGCTCAAGGGCACGATCAAGCTCGTGGGCGTGACCGACGAAGACCTGAAATCCGGCGCCCTGGCACTGATGCCGAAACTGGTGGCGGACATCACTTTCGAGGCCCCGGAGGCGCTGTTCCAGAACGTGCCCAATGGCAACATGATTGCGGCATGGAGTGGACCAGGGTTACGTGAAGCGCGAAGGCGGCAAGATCACCAGCCGCATCCAGTTCAGCAATGGCGCCCTGACCGTCAACGGCAAGTCGCCCCGGGTGCCCCCGATGTTCGGCGGACAGCCGGCGCAGCCGCCGGCCACGCTTCCCGAAGACCCGCCACCCGCCGAATGAGGCCTATAATCTTCCCCAAATAGCGCCTTGGGGGAAGAAGATGAACAGCCACGCAATCCGTGTCGCGATCGGGACCCTGGTCCTGGCCGCATCCAGTGCAACGGCACAGCAGAAGGTGCCGTTCGCGAACGGCGTTCCCGTCGCGCCCGTCGGCCTGGCTGATCAGGTGCTGCCTGCGGTCCCTTCGACTATCGCACCGGCGAAGGCCGGGACATCCGTGTCACCGTGCTGGCGCGCGATGTCGAATATCCCTACAGCCTGGCCTTCCTGCCCCAATGGTGACCTGCTGTTCACCGAGCGAACCGGCAACCTGCGCATGATGCGCAATGGCGTGCTGGATCCGAACCCGATCACCGGTGGCCCCGTCTCGAAATACGCCGGCAAGTCCGGCGGCTGGGCGCCGTGCATGGCTACATGAGCCTCGTCGTCCACCGCAATTTCGCGCAGAACCAGTTCATCTACTTCGCATACAGCAAGCCGGTGGATGCCACGCGCACCACCGTGGCAGTGGCGCGCGCGCGCAGTGGGCAATTCACTGCAGGACGTGAAGGACATCTTTCGTCGGCGACAACCTGCGCGGCGCGGTGAGTCTGGCGATGACGCCCGACAACCTGCTGTGGATCGCCACCGGCGACAATGCGCCCGCGCAGGATCCGATGTCGTTGGGCGGCAAGGTGATGCGCCTGAAGGATGATGGCAGCGTGCCTGCCGACAATCCCTTCGTGGGCAAGGCCGGCTATCGCCCTGAGATCTACACGATGGGGCATCGCAGCTCGATGGGCCTGGCGGTTCATCCGGTTTCCGGCGCGGTGTACCTGTCGGAAATGGGCCCCAACGGGGCGACGAGATCAACCTGCTCAAGCCCGGCCGCAACTACGGCTGGCCGCTGGTGAGCCTGGCCGCACCTATCCCGGCCCGTGGCAGGCCAAGGTCAACGAGCCCACGCACCGGGATTCGAGCCGCCCTGCTGTACTGGATGCCAGCCATTTCGGTATCGGGCCTCACCTTCTATACCGGCGATGCGCTGCCGAAATGGAAGGGAGACCTGTCTTCGTGGGTGGCGTCAGATGCGGCGAGGTGCCCGGCACCGGACGGCTGGATCGCATCCTGCTCAACGAGAGGCTCGAGGAACTGCGCCGCGAATCTCTGCTGGGCGAGCTGCACCAGCGCATCCGCGACGTGAAGCAGGGCCCGATGGCATGCTCTACGTGGCGACGGATGAGCCCAAGGGCGCCATCCTGCGCATCTCACCGGGCGCGCGCTGACGCGCCCGGGGTAATCAGTCCGCCAGCGCCAGCGCGATGAACTCTCCGGCGTTGCCGGGCGATCCCGAAGGCACCAGGATGTACTGCTTGCCGCCGATGGCGTAGCTCATCGGCAGTCCGGTCTGCCTTAGGCCCAGGTCCATCTCCCAGAGAATCTCGCCGGTGCGCTTGTCGTGCGCACGGAACATGTTGCCGCCTTCGCTGGCGACGAACATGCCGGCGCCTTCGCCGGCGAACAACAGCGTTTTGGTCACCAGCAGGCCCGCGCGATCGTCATGGCCGGTGCGCGGAATCACCATGCCCCTGAGCTTCTCGTGCTTGCTGACCCACTCCGGGCGTGTCGCCATTGGCGACGGTCCAGAGCTTCTTGCCCGTATTCAGGTCGGTCGCCACGATCGTGCCCCAGGGTGGGCGCGCCAGCGGCAGCCCGAATGGCCCTGCGATGTGACTGCCCGCGAGGATGTAGCGCATGTTGGAACGCGCCGGATCGCTGGTCAGCTGCATCGTGGTAATCGTCGACGTGGACGACACGTACAGGATGCCGGTTTCCGGATCGGCCACGGCGCCCTGCCAGTTCGAGCCACCCTGCGATCCGGGCACCTGCAGCGTGCCGGCATTGGTCTCGGTGATCAGCGACGGCGGGGTGTACAGCGGCCCCATGCGATAGCGCGCCACCAGGCGCTTGGCTTCGGCCAGGATCTCGGGCGTGAGGTTGTTGAGGTCGGCCTCGCTCACGCCCAGGCGCTCGAAGGGTTCCGGCAGAGTGGGAATCGGCTGCGTCGGTGAGGTGACCTCGCCCGGCACATCGCTCTGCGGCACGGGCCGCTCGACGATGGGCCACACGGGCGCGCCGCTGACGCGGTCGAACACGTACGTGAGTCCCTGCTTGCTAACCTGCGCCACGGCGGGAATGCGCTTGCCCTTCACGGTGATGTCGAGCAGCACCGGCGCGGCCGGCGTGTCGTAATCCCAGATGTCGTGGTGGACCAGCTGGAAGTGCCAGCGGCGTTCGCCGGTGCGCGCGTCCACGCACACCAGGCTGCTGGTGAACAGGTTGTTGCCCGGGCGATGTCCGCCGTAGAAATCCCCTGTGGCCCCTTCAACCGGCAGGTACACCAGGCCGCGTTCGGCATCGGCGCTGAAAGGCGCCCACACGCCCGCGTTGCCGGTGTACTCGCGCGCCTCGTCGGTCCAGGTGTCGCCGCCCACCTCGTTCGCGCGCGCGATCGTGTGGAACACCCACAGGCGCTTGCCCGTGCGCGCGTCGAAGGCCATCACGTTGCCCTTGGGCATTTCCCTTGCGCGGCGGCGCGGCGCCGGCGGCGAATGCCGAGCCCACGATCACCACATCGCCCACCACCACGGGCGGGGAGCTGGACCCGATTGGCGTCTTGTCCGGATCGAGCGGCGGATCGGCGGCCAGCTTCAGGTCGAGGATGCCGTCCTTGCCGAAACCCGCGACGGGCCTGCCCGTCGCGGCATCCAGCGCCACGAGCTGGTAGCCCGGGGGTGATCATGAACAGCGTGTCGCGGCCATCGCGGCGCCACAGCGCCAAGCCCGCGGCCAGGGCCCTTGCGCGGCGCGATCTCGCCGCGCGCGCCTTCGTCGAGGCGGTACATCCACAGCGTCTCACCGGTGCGCGCATCGATGGCCACCACGCTGCGCGAGGCACCCGCGGTGGCGTAGATGACGCCATTGGCCATCAGTGGCGTGACCTCCAGGTTCGGATAGATGCTGGAGCCGAAGTTGTGGGATTTCCACCGCCACGCCACGCGCAGCCGCGTGAGGTTGTCACGGTTGATCTGCGCCAGCGGCGAGTAGTTCATGCTGCCCGCATCGCCCCGATGATGCAGCCACTCGGTGTCCGGCGCCGGCAGATCGGGCGCGCGGGAGGGGCGCACATCGCCTGCTGACAGACGCGTGGCGCCGGGCGCCTGGCCATTCACCGACAGGATCAGCGCCGCGGTCTTCCGTACTGCGAGCGCGCGAGCCCCGCGGGCTGCGTGACCGGCATGGTGCGTCGGGTCTGTTCGTACAGTTCCTGCCAGGGCTTTGGCCCCCACTTGGCAAGGAACGCAGTGCCGCGACGCGCAGGGCCCGCTTCCCCACCTTCCTGCGCCGCGCCATGGCAGGCGGCGCACTGGCGCGAGTAGAGCGTGCGGCCGGCTTCGACCTGTGCGGCGGTGAATGCGGGCGGCGCTGCCGACAGGGGCGGCGGAGCGGGAGGAGCGGCCGCTGCGCCCGCCCAGCCGGGCAGCGTCAGCAACACCATGGACATTGCAGTCATCAGGCGCATCGAGTTCCCCCTTTGGTCCCTTCGCTTTATTTTGTCTGGCGCTGGATCACGCGCTGGCCGTCGGTGACGGCATTGCCGGGAAACAGCACAACGGTGTCCCCTGCATTCACGCCGTCGGTGACGACGCGGTGATTCTCGTCGGCGATGCCGGTAGTCAGCGGCGTGAGCAAGGCCCGGCCATCGACTACCCGGTAGGTGGCCCAGCCCTCGCCATGGCGGAACATCGCCCCCAGAGGCCACCGGACCGCATCGGGCTGTTCTTCCACCACCACTCGCGCGTCGACGCGATAGTCATGGCCCAGTGTCTTTGCAGCCTGGCGATCCTCGAACTGCAGGATGACATTGGTTCGCTGCTCCTCAACGCCCAGCGCGGAGACCTTCATCCTTGCCACGGGCTCCACGCGTTCCACCGTGGCGGCCAGCGGCGCACCTCCCCAGTTCTCGATGAAGGCCCGCTGGCCGGGGCGCATGCGCACCGCGTCCTGCGACAGGAACTCGGCAACCACCTCCACATGCGAGGCATCGCCGATCTCCAGCAGTGGCGAACCGCTGGCACCACGTTTTCGCTCTTCTGCGGCACGCGCAGCACGCTGCCCGCCACCGGGCGCGCGCACCACCACGGACCCTGCGACCGTGCGATCGGCCGGCTGCAGCGCGCTGCGCGCGCGCCAGTTCCGCCTGCGACGCATCGCGCGCGGCCTGCGCGGCGTCGAGGCGCGCCTGGCTGGTCTCCACCGCGGCGGTGGAGACCAGCTTCTGTTGCGCGAGCAGGCGGGTGCGATCGTGCTCGCGCCTCGCCAGGTCGAGGGCCGTTTCGGCCGAGCGCAGCTGCGCGGCGGCAGCATCCACCGCGGCCCGGGCGGAAAGATCGGTGCGGGTATCGAGGAAGCCGGCCGCGGCGCGTGTCATGCGCGCGATCACCGCGCCCGCGGCGACGGTATCGCCCGGCTCCACATCCACTCGCAGCACGCGCCCTGAGATGGGCGCCGAGATCACGTAGGTGTCGTGCATGCGCGTGCGGCCTTCATCCACCAGTTCGACGCGCACGGCGCCCCGGTCCGCCGTGGCGAAGTCCGTTTCGATCGGCCGGGGCAGCAGTCCCCAGATGACCAGCGCGGACAGCACCAGCACGGCGATGCCCCAGATCAGGCGCACGCGGCGGCGTCGGCTTGCGAATTCTTCGGTGGCCATCAGTCCCTCGATTTGAGCACGCCCACGAGATCCAGTCGATCCACGCCCCGCCGCACCAGCAGCGTCGCGACCAGCACGGCGAAGGTCACGAACAGGGCGGGGCGCGCATAGGCCGCGGCGTTGGTGACATACGGAAAAGTGAACAGATCGGTTTCGAACTTGGACATAAGCCAGCGCGACATGAAGACGCCGATTGCAGCGCCAATGGGCAGGGCCACCAGCATCAGCGCGCCCAGCTCCGCCACCAGCACATAGGAGGCCTCGCGACGGCCAAAGCCCAGCACCCGCAGGGTGGCCAGGTCCCGCTCCTGCTCGGCCAGCGTCACGCGCGCGGCGGAGAAGGCAACGCCGGCGGCCATCAGCGAGGAGAACACCACGAACAGGGCCGAGAAGAACCCGCTGCCCTGGCTGAGCAGTTTCGTCATCGAGGCGCGGGCGTTGTCCTTGAAACTCACCGCGACGATGCGTGGCAGCTCCTTGGCCCGGGCGCTGAACTGCGGCCGATAGCGGCTGTCGAACAGCAGATAGGCCGCGGTGACGTGGCCGGGTTCGCGCAGCAAGCGGCCCAGTGCTTCTATTTCCAGGGTAGGCGGACCCCGCCAGATAGGGCTTCACGATGGCCACCACCGGCAGCAGCGCGCTGGCACGATGGCCGTCGGTGGCCTGCACGCGCACCGTGTCGCCCGGCACCACACCGAGCTTGTCGGCGAGGTTCACCGCCAGCGTGAGCCCATCCGGGCGCGGAAAGACCTGCTGCAGGTTTTCGTCCAGCGTGCGGTTCAGGGCCACGCTGGCGGGAACGCCCTGCAGCGCGTTACGCCGTGAGCGGCTGCCGAACTCGAAGATCACATCGGTGCTGCGCACGGGTTCCACGCTGAGCACGCCCGGCATGCGCGCGATCTCATCGAGGATATGGTCGTCCGCGGCCTCGGAGAACGACACCATCACATCCTCGCGATGTGCCATTTCGAAGGTGACTTCAATGATGCGGTTCATGGCCAGCGGAAAGTGCTGCGTCGTGACCATCAGTCCCATCGCCAGCGCGATGCCGGCCACGGTGGTGGCAGAGCGGCGCGGAAAGCGCAGGATGCGCCGCGCCACCATGCGCGTCTTGCCGTCGAGCTTCGAAGCCAGCCGCTCCGCCGCGGCACCGAGCCGGCCGAAGGCAGTGGGGGCAGGCGGCGCCAGCGCCGCGGCGGGCGCCAGGCGCGTGGCGCGCCACACCGCCTGGGTCGCGCCGGCCAGCGCGGCCAGCAGCGCGATGGCCAGCGAACTCAGGTACACGCCGGGACCGGCATCGAAGTGCAGTCCGGGAATCCGGTAGACCGTGGCATAGATGCCGCCGACGTAATTGCCCACCAGCCATCCACCGGCCATGCCCACGATCGCGCCGATGAAACCGAACACCAGCGCGAACTTGGCGTAGTCATCGCGATGGCGCCAGTGCCGTAGCCGAAGGATTTCAGCAGGCCGATGTTCGAGCGTTCGGTGGCCACCAGCCGCGACAGCGACACATTCAGCAGGAATGCCGCCACCACCAGGAAGAACGGCGGCAGGATGGACGCCATCGTGCGCAGCGAGGTCAGTTCATCGGCCATGAACTGCGCCGACAGCATCCGGTCGCGGCCATAGGCGCCGCGTCCCCCGTGGCGTGCCAGCAGGCGATCGACCCGCGCGGCCACGGCCTGGAAGTTCGCGCCCGGGTCGAGCCGCATCACCACTTCGTTGAAGGCGCCGTCCCGATCGAAGGCGCGCGCAGGATTCACGGTCCATCCACACGATGCCGAAGCGTTCCGGCTCGGGCAGCATCGCGCCGGGCGCCACGGCGAACACGAACTCGGGGGAGCTGGCGATGCCCACCACCCGCACTTCGCGGCGCTTGCCGTAGATGATGGCGCCAAGCGAAGTGCCCACCGCAATGCCGTTGGCCTCGGCGAAGGCTTCGTTGACCAGCACCTCGCCCGGCCGAGTGGGATCGGGCAATCGACCCGCGCGCATCACGATGCGGTTCACCCGCGGCGCGCGGTCCGGCGGCAGCGACACCATCAGCGCCGACACCGGTTCATCACGGCCGGCAAGGTCGAGCAGGCCCACGCCGGCGACGCGCGCTTCCAGTTCGCGCACGCCAGGCACGGCGGCCAGGCGCGTGGCGAGCGCGAGCGGGGCGCGCACGACGCCGGCGGCCATCTCGGCCATGTGCTGGTCTTCGTAGTAGGTGTCGCGCGCCTGCTGCAGCGAGTCGTACATGCCATTGGCCATCACCCACAGCACGATGCCGCAGGCCAGCACGCCGCCCACGGCCGCCAGCTGCATCTTCATGCGCATGAGATCGCGCAGCAGCTTGCGATCGAGCTTCTTGAGCTGCCAGCTCACCAGTGCAGGTCCTTCGGGTCGCGCCGCGTGGCATTGCGCTCGATGCCACGGATCATGCCGTCGGCAAACCGCACGACCCGGTCGCCGATCTGCGCGATGTCGGCGTTGTGCGTGATCAGCAGCGTGGTGGTGGCCAGTTCCCGGTTGACCCTGACCAGCGCCTCGAGCACGCGGATGCCGGTGGCCACATCCAGCGCGCCGGTGGGTTCATCGCACAGCAGCACATGCGGGCGCTTGGCGATGGCGCGCGCGATGGCCACTCGCTGCTGTTCGCCGCCCGACAGCTGCGAGGGAAAGTGATCGGCGCGGGATTCAAGTCCCACCAGCGCCAGCGCATCGGCCGCGGGCATGGGGTCGTGCGCCACTTCGGTGACCAGTTCCACGTTCTCGCGCGCGGTGAGGCTGGCGATCAGGTTGTAGAACTGGAACACGAAGCCGACGTTGTCGCGCCGGAACTGCGTGATGCGCGCATCGGTTGCCGAGGCGAGGTCGATGTCGTTGAACCAGGCATGCCCCTCGGTGGGGCGGTCGAGGCCGCCCAGGATGTTCAGCAGCGTGGACTTGCCCGAGCCCGAGGGGCCCAGCAGCACGATCAGCTCGCCCGGCTCCACCGTGAAATCCACGCCGCGCAGCGCGAACACGGCGGCGTCGCCGCTGCCGTAGCGCTTCTGCACGCCTTCCAGGCGGTAGACCGGCGGGGGCTTGGGGTCGGGTGGCATCCAGCCATGATGCGGGATGCCTTATAGTCGTTCAAACGCTTTTCCCCCTACGGAGCCCGCATGAACCTGGAACACCTGCCCATCGGAAAAAACCCGCCGCACGAGGTCAATGTCGTGGTCGAGGTGCCCGTTGGCGGTGAACCCATCAAGTACGAGATCCACAAGCCCTCGGGCGCGCTGATGGTGGATCGTTTCCTTTATACGGCCATGCGCTACCCGGGCAACTACGGCTTCATCCCGCACACGCTGTCCGATGACGGCGACCCCTGCGACGTGGTCATCGCCAACCAGCGCGGGCTGATGCCGGGCGCGGTGCTGGCCGTGCGTCCCGTGGGCGTGCTGAAGATGCAGGACGAAGCGGGCGGCGATGAAAAGATCATCGCCGTGCCGGTGCCGAAGCTCACGCTCCGCTACGAGCATGTGCACAACTACACCGACCTGCCGGATATCACGCTGCAGCAGATCCAGCACTTCTTCGAGCACTACAAGGACCTGGAGCCCGGCAAGTGGGTGAAGGTGCTGGGCTGGGGCGATGCCGCCGAGGCGCGCGACCTGATCAGCGCAGCAATCGCGCGTGCCGGCCGGCATCAAGCGCAATGAGATGATCGGCGCGCGCCGGCATCTCGGCGAGGATATGCCGGGTGATGCGCTCGTAGTGGCTGATGAAGCGGGCGATCGCCGCATCGCCCATCACCCGCGAGCCGTCGCCGCCCTCGCGCGCCAGGCGTTCGCGCAGCTTGTGTTCCTGTTCCGTGCGCCAGGCCAGCACCACTTCGAACGAGGGGGCGGCCAGCAGCACCAGCGGTGACAGGCGCGCGAACAGTGCCGCATAGCGCCCCTGCAGGGCCTCGTTCACATGGCCGCGCCAGCGACCCTGGCTGTCCTCGTCGCGTTCCAGCGCGTTGACCGGCGCGGCCAGCTGCGCTGCCGACTCGGGTTTCACCCCGACACACCAGCCTTCGAGGATCACGGCCCGCAATGGCCCCTCGACCGTGCGCCACTGGCTGCGCGGCCTGCGGTCATCGATGGCCTTGTCGAACACCGGCACCTGCGTGCTGCCTGCATCGGCCAGCGAGTCGATCACCGCCTGCGCCAGCTCCACGTCATGGGTGCCGGGCACGCCGCGGGTGGCCAGCAGCGGATGCACGGTGCGCGCGAGCTGCTGGCGCTCGGCATGCGGCAGGTAGAAGTCGTCGATGGACATCGCCGCGGTGGGCAGTTCGTCGCGGTTCAGCAGCTCCGCCAGCACGGCCGATGCGGTGGACTTGCCGCTGCCCTGCGCGCCGCACAGGCCGATGACCACCAGGCTGTCGCTCTGCCGGATGCGCGTGGCCAGGCGTTCCCGCAGCGGCAGCAGCGCGGACTCGATGGTGTGCCGGTAGCCCTCGGGAAGCTTCTCCTCGCGCAGGTACCGGTCGATCCACTCCCGCATGGCGTGCTGCTCAGGCCACCGGATCGCGCAGCGGCCGGCCAGCGAAGAAGGCTTCGAGGTTCTGCGCCACCCGCATGCCCATGTCGGTGCGGGTTTCCTGCGTGGCGCTGCCCAGGTGGGGCAGCAGCACCACGTTGTCGAGCGACAGCAGGCCCGGATGCACCTTGGGCTCGGCTTCATAGACATCGAGGCCCGCGCCCGCGATGCGCCGCGCCTGGAGCGCCTCGACCAGCGCCGCTTCATCCACCACCGGCCCGCGCGCGGTGTTGATGAGGACCGCGGAGGGTTTCATCCGGCGCAGCCGCTCGGCCGAGATCAGGTGGTGCGTGGCCGCGCCGCCCGGGCAATGCAGCGAGATCACGTCGCAGGTGGCCACCAGTTCATCCACCGAATCGATGAACGTGGCCTGGTGCTCGGCCTCCACGGCCTGCGAGGCGCGCCGCCTGCCGTTGTAGGCGATGCGCATGTCGAGCGCGAGGCGCGCCTTGCGCGCCGTGGACTGCGCGATGCGCCCGAAGCCGATGAGACCCAGCGTCTTGCCGGCCAGGCTCTGGCCCATCATGTGCGTGGGACGCCAGCCGGTCCATTTGCCGCCGCGCAGTTCGCGCTCGCCTTCGCCCGCGCGGCGCGTGACCATCAGCATCAGCAGGATGGCCAGGTCCGCGGTGGTGTCGGTCAGCACATCGGGCGTGTTCGAGACGCTGATGCCCAGTTCCCGCGCAACCTCGATGTCGATGTGGTTGAAGCCGACGCCGAAGTTGCCGATCAGGCGCACGCGCCGGTCGGGAGCCGACATCACTTCGCGGTCGATGCGGTCGGTGACGGTGGGGCAAATTGCGTCGAACTGGCTCATGGCCGCGCGCAGCTGCGCCGCACCCATCGGCACATCGCCCTCGTTGAGCGTCACGTCGAAATGCTGCGCGAGGTGCTTCTCCACCTCGGCGGTCCAGCGGCGGGTCAGCAGGATGCGGGGGCGCGCGCTCATCGCAGGCGCTCCGCGTGCCACGACAGGTGTGATTCCATGAAAGTGCTCACGAAGAAATACGAGTGGTCATAGCCTTCCTGGCGGCGCAGTCGAAGCTTCTGCCCGGCCTTCGCGCAGGCCGCTTCCAGCAGCTCGGGTTTCAGCTGTCCCTCGAGGAAACTGTCGGCGCTGCCCTGGTCCACCAGGATCTCGTCGAAACGGCCGCGCGCCGCGCCCGCCTCGATCAGCAGCGAGGCATCGTGCTCTCGCCACAGGTTCTGGTCGGGGCCGAGGTAGGCGCCCAGCGCCTTGTGTCCCCAGGGGCAGCGCGTTGGGGAGCTGATGGGCGAGAAGGCCGACACGCTGCGGAAAAGCTGCGGATGCCGCAATGCCAGCGTCAGCGCGCCGTGCCCGCCCATTGAATGCCCGCTGATGCCACAGCGCGCCGCATCCACCGCGAACTCCTTCGTCACCAGCGGCAGCAGCTCGGTGGTGATGTAGCGCTCCATCTGGAAATGCGCCGCCCAGGGCGCCTCGGTGGCATCCACGTAGAACGACGCGCCCTGGCCCAGGTCGTAGGCCGCATCATCGGCCACGCCTTCGCCGCGGGGGGAGGTGTCGGGGGCGAGCACTGCCAGGCCCAGTCGCGATGCGGCCAGGTAGGCGCCGGACTTGGTGGTGAAATTCTCTTCGGTGCAGGTGAGTCCCGACAGCCACAGCAGCAGCGGGAACGGGCCCTTGCCTTCGGGCAGGAACAATGAGAACCGCATGGCGGTGCTGGTGGCGCTGCTCGCATGCCGGCAATAGCGCAGCGTGCCGCCCGCGACTCGGTGCTGGCCGGTGGTTTCCAGGCTCATCCTGTATGGCTCCCGCGTGGATGGTCGGTAAAGTCGGCGCACTATATAGTGGCCGTCGATGCATAGGTACCGGACAACTTGGCTCGTCCTGCCTGCCGCGGCTGTTCTGCTGGCCGGCTGCGCGCTGCCGTCCTCGCGCGACAATGCCGCGGCGATGACGGGGCTCGTTGCCTCGCAGACACCGGCGTCGCTCACCTGGCGGCGTGATGCCGCCGCCGATGCGAAGGCCCGCACCGCCGCTGATGCGCTGCTGGCCGATGGGCTCACGCTGGAAGAGTCCGTGTCAGTGGCCTTCCTGCTCAATCCCGACCTGCAGGTGTATTTCGAGCAGCTCGAGATCTCCCGCAGCCAGTACGTGGCCGCGGCCACGCCGCCGAATCCGGTGGCCATTGTCGGTATTCGCGAGCCAGGCGGCAGCCTGTCGGCGTTCTACCCGGGGCGCAACGTCACCGTGGGCGTGCTGCAGAACGTCATCAACCTGCTGAACATGCCGGATCGGCGGCGCATCGCGCGCCGCGACCTGGCGCGCGCGCGCGTCGAGGCGGCCAATCGCGTCACCCAGTTTGGCGCGCGTGTCGCGCAGGCCTGGCTCGAATACAACGCGGCACTGCGCATCGAGGAACTGCGCGGCCGTTCGCAGGCCATCGTGCAGACCGCGCTCGACAACCTTGCCGCCGCCCACGCGCGCAATCCCGACGCGAGCGCCGCGGTGACCGCCACGCGCGCCGCGCAGCTGGCCCAGCAGCGCGCGGGCCTGTTCCGGTATCGCAACCTGGTGCTGCGCGCCGGCGTCGATTCGGCCACCGCCCGACAGAAGCTGGCGCTGCTGCTGGGCGTGGGCGGCTGGCGCGATGACTGGCGCATCGCCGGCGAACTGCCCCCATTGCCGGCGGCGGATTTCGACACACGCGCGCTCGAAGAGGCGGGCCTGGAAAAGCGCTTCGACGTGATCGCCGCCGCGCGCGCCGTCGACACGCGGCTTGCCATCCTCGCCATGCAGCGGCGCTTTCGCTGGCTGAACCAGCTCGACCTGGGCGTGTTCCGCGACAAGGCCATCGGTGGCACTGCTTTCAGCGGCCCGAATGCGGTGGTGGAGATCCCGCTGTTCGACCAGCGCCAGGCGCAGCTGCTGGCGGCCGACGCCGAGCTGCGCTCGGCGCTGCGCAACCTCGAGTCGGTCCGCGGCAGCGCGCGCGCCGACATCCGCACGCACGAGCAGGAGATGCGCCTGACGCGCTCGCTGCTCGAGAACTACGACGGTTCGATCATTCCCAACCAGCAGGCCATGGCCGTGGGGCTGGGCACCTCGGGCAATCCGGATGATCCGGAGCGGTTGGGGCTGCGACTGACGATGCTCACCACGCAGGAGGAGCAGGCGGGCCTGCTGCGTGATTATTGGCGGGCGCGTTCCGCGCTGGCGCTGTCGCTCGGGGACTGGTCAGCGGCCCAACTGCCGCGCTGAGTCATCTTCTGCGCTAGAATGGTGCGGCCTGCTGAAATGGCAGGGCCGAAATGGTGCATCCTGTAGATGTTGCGGTGATGCAACATCAAATTTCCGTCACCTCAGTGTCCCCACTCAGGCCCGACCGCACTTTCCTTGCGAGAATCTCAACCTCACAGACCACGTGAGGAGTCCTGGAAAATGATTGGAAAATCAATCTGTAGTAACCAATAAGCAAATTTCGAGAGAAGTGTGTCGCATTGCGGTAACTGTCTGGACAATGTTAATCGCACTGTAAAATGGCGACTGGTACGATGCTTGCAACGCTCAGGCGTAGGCTCAGATACAACAACTGCGTTTTCCAAGGAGACATGCTTAATGATCAAGTCACGTATTGCGATGGCGGGAGCCCTGCTGGCCACGGCCGGTTCGGCGTATGCCGATTTCACGGTCGCCCCGACCCTCGTGTCGGACTATGACTTCCGTGGCGTCACGCAGACCCTCGAAGACCCGGCCCTGCAGCTCGGCCTGAACTACGCCCACGACAGCGGCTTCTATGCCGGCCTGTGGGGCAGCAACGTGGATTTCGGACCCGGCAAGCCGGATGTCGAGGTCGATGCGTTTGTCGGCTTCGCCGGTGGCGATGCGGCCGAGACCTTCGGCTATGACGTGGGTATCGTCTACTACGCCTATCCGAAGGCTGGCGTGCTGGACACCGTCGAGCTGTATGCGGGTCTCAGCAAGGGCTGGTTTGCGGGCAAGCTGTGGTACTCGCCGAACATCGCGAGCTCCAGCTCGAGCGGCTGGTACGTGGAAGGCAATGCCACCATCCCGCTGCCCCAGAACTTCTCGCTGCTGGGACACGTGGGCTACACGTTCGGTGACGCTTCCTGGTCCGGCCCGCTGAAGGACACCGACTACGCACTGGGCGTGGGCTATGCCCTCGGCAACTTCAACCTGGCCGCCAAGTGGGTCGATGGTTCCGGCGCGCTGAAGAGCCGCAACCAGTTCATCTTCAGCGTGACCACCACGCTGCCCTGGGCTTCGGAGTAAGTCCGTCGCAAGGAAGGGTCCGCCGTTCGCGGCGGACCGATCCGCCAATGAGAAAGGCCCGGTTTCCCGGGCCTTTTTCTTTTACTGGGCCTTGAGCACCTTGCCCATCGTCTCGATGAGCTGGTCGATCTGGTTCTTCTCGATGATGAGCGGCGGCGACATCGCGGTGATGTCACCGGCCGCGCGCACCAGGATGCCCTCATCGAAGGCCTTCAGGAAGGTGTCGAAGCCGCGCTTGCCCGGTGCGCCCGCGATCGGCTCGTACTCGATGGCGGCCACCAGGCCGTAGTTGCGGATGTCGACGACGCCCGGCAGGCCCTTCAGGCTGTGCACGGCGTTCTCCCAGTACGGCGCGATGTCCTTCACGCGCTGGAACAGGCCTTCCTTCTCGTAGATCTCGAGCGTGGCCAGGCCCGCGGCGCAGGCCGTGGGATGGCAGGAATACGTGTAGCCGTGGAACAGCTCGATGGCTCCTTCAGGGCCGGTCATGAAGGCATCGTAGATTTCCTTCTTCACGATGACCGCGCCCATCGGCACCGAGCCGTTGGTGAGGCCCTTGGCGCAGGTGATGATGTCCGGCGTCACGCCGAATTCCTGCGCAGCGAAGGCCGAACCGGTGCGACCGAAGCCAGTGATGACCTCGTCGAATATCAGCAGGATGCCGTGCTTGGTGCACAGCTCGCGCAGTTTCTGCAGGTAACCCTTCGGCGGCACCAGCACGCCGGTGGAGCCCGCGATGGGCTCGACGATGACCGCGGCGATGCTGGACGCGTCGTGCAGTCCCACCAGGCGCTCCAGCTCATTGGCGAGCTCCGCGCCGTGCTCGGGCTGGCCCTTCGAATACGCATTCTTCGCCAGGTTGTGCGTGTGGGGCAGGTGATCCACGCCGGGGACCATCGCCGGGCCCCAGGCCTTGCGGTTCGCGACCATGCCGCCGAGCGAGGTGCCACCCAGGTTCACGCCGTGATAGCCACGCTCGCGGCCGATCAGGCGCGTGCGCGAGGCCTCGCCCTTCAGGCGCTGGTACTGCAGCGCGATCTTCAGCGCGGTATCCACCGACTCGGAACCCGAGTTCACGAAGAACACATGGTCCAGGCCCGCCGGGGCGATCTGCTTGACCTTGTTGGCGAGGTCAAAGGCCTGCGGATGGCCCATCTGGAAGGGCGGCGCGAAATCCATCTGCTCCAGCGAGGCCGCCACGGCCTGGCTGATTTCCTTGCGGCCGTGGCCGGCGTTCACGCACCACAGGCCCGCGACGCCGTCCAGGATCTGGCGACCGTCGGCTGTCCAGTAATGAACGCCCTTGGCATGGGACAGGATGCGGGGCTTGTTCTTGAAGTGCCGGTTCGCCGTGAAGGGCATCCAGTGCGCTTCCAGCTCCTCGCGGGTCAGGGCGCGGGCGGCAAAATCTTGGGGACGGGCGTTCATGGCGGCTCCAGGGGCATAAGTCAGGGCGGGATGATAAGAAAAGTTGACAGTTCCGGCGACACATACACAAATAACGAGGGTTTGTCGAACATACTAGACACCATGAGCGTCCTTGATGTCGGCGCGCGGCTGCGCGCCATCCGCCAGATGCACGGGCTTTCCCAGCGCGAGTTGGCCCGCCGGGCCGGGGTCACCAATGGGCTGATCTCGCTGGTGGAGATGAACCGGGTTTCCCCCTCGGTCAGTTCGCTGAAGAAACTGCTGGACGGCATTCCCATGTCGCTGGCCGAGTTCTTCACCGGCGATTTCAACCAGCGCACGCCGGCCTTCTATGCCGCCGACGAGATGGTGGAGATCGGCAATGAAGAGGTGTCGCTGAAGCTGGTGGCCGCCACGCGCGTGGGCCGGCAGATGACGCTGCTGCATGAGCGCTACGAACCCGGCGCCGGCACCGGCGAGGAGATGCTGGCGCACAAGGGCGAGGAGGGCGGCGTGGTGGTCCGCGGCCGCATCGAGGTGACGGTGGGCAACGAGACGCGGGTGCTGGGTCCCGGCGAGGCCTACTACTTCGCCAGCAACCTGCCGCATCGCTTCCGCAACCCGGGTCGCGAAGTGTGCGAGATCGTGAGCAGCAGCACGCCCCCCAGTTTCTGATTCAATGCACGGCGCGCTGGCGCCGTGGGAGACACCTGTGAATACGACCGTGAAGACCGACTGGCATGCCCGTGCCGCCACGCTTGCGCCGCGCAGTGGCGTGTTCATCGAGGGGCGCTTTCGCCCCGCGGCCTCGGGCGCCACCTTCGACTGCATCAGTCCCATCGACGGGCGCGTGATCGCGAAGGTTGCTGCCGGGGATGCCGCTGATGTGGACCTCGCAGTGGCCAGCAGTCGCGCCGCCTTCGAGCGTGGCGACTGGTCGCGCCGCGCGCCGCGCGAGCGCAAGCAAGTGCTGCTGCGCTTCGCCGATCTGCTGCGCGCGCATCGCGAGGAGCTGGCCCTCACCGAAACGCTCGACATGGGCAAGCCCATTGGCGACAGCCTCGCGGTCGATGTGCCCTCGAGCGCCAACTGCATCCAGTGGTACGCCGAGGCCATCGACAAGATCTACGACGAGGTGGCGCCCACGGGGCCGAACTCGCTGGCGCTGGTGAGGCGCGAGCCGCTGGGCGTGGTCGGCGCGGTGGTGCCGTGGAACTTCCCGATGATCATGGCGGCGTGGAAGATCGCACCGGTGCTGGCGGCCGGCAACTCGCTGGTGCTCAAGCCCTCGGAGAAATCGCCGCTGACGGCGCTCGCGATGGCGGAGCTTGCCGTCGAGGCGGGCCTGCCGCCGGGCGTGTTCAACGTGGTGCCCGGCTTTGGCCACACGGCCGGCAAGGCGCTGGCCGAGCACATGGATGTGGATGGCATCGGCTTCACCGGCTCCACGGCCACCGGCAAGCTCATCATGGGCTACGCAGCGCAGTCGAATCTCAAACGCGTGTCGCTGGAGTGCGGCGGCAAGTCACCCAACATCGTCATGGCTGATTACCGCGATGTCGAACGCGCGGCGCGCGCGGCCGCCTATGCCATCTTCTTCAACCAGGGCGAGATGTGCTCGGCCGGCTCGCGCTTCGTGGTGCACGAGAGCCTGAAGGACGCGCTGCTCGAGGAAGTGGCGAAGGTGGCGCGGGAACTGGCGCCGGGCGATCCGCTCGACGAGGCGACGAAGCTGGGCGCCATTGTCGATGCGCAGCAGATGCAGCGCGTGCTGGGCTACATCGAGGCGGGAAAGGCCGATGGCGCCCGCCTGGCGCTGGGTGGACAGCGCGCGCGCGGCGACAGCGGCGGGTGCTTCATCGAGCCCACTGTCTTCGACGGCGTGAAGCCCTCGATGCGCATCGCGCGCGAGGAGATATTCGGCCCGGTGCTGTCCACGATCACGTTCCGCGACGAGGCCGAGGCGATCGCCATCGCCAACGATACGCAGTACGGGCTTGCGGCCGCGGTGTGGACGCGGGACCTGTCCACGGCGCATCGCATGGCCCGCGCCATCCGCGCCGGCATGGTGTACGTGAACTGCTACGACGCCGATGACATCACGGTGCCCTTCGGCGGCTTCCGGCAGTCGGGCATGGGTCGCGACAAATCGCTGCATGCCTTCGACAAGTTCACCGAACTGAAGACCACCTGGATAGCGCTGTCTTGAACCTGCGCTTCGTTGCCACCGTCCCGCGTGGCTTTTCGGACCTGCTGGCCGCGGAGGTCACCGCGCTGGGCGGGCAGAACGTGCGCGACCAGGTGGGAGGCGTGCAGTTCGAAGGATCGCTTCGCACCGGCTACAACGTGCTGCTGGAATCGCGCATGGCCAGTCGCGTGCTGCTGGAGGTTGCCAGCGGCCCGGTGGCCACCACGGATGAGTTCTACCAGCTTGCGCGCGGCGTCGACTGGCGCGAGCACATGGATCCGAATGGCACGCTGGCCTGCGAGTTCACCGGCAAGCATCCGGCCATCACCAACACGCATTTCGGCGCGCTGAAACTGAAGGACGCCATCTGCGACCAGCTGCGCGATACCACCAAGCTGCGTCCGTCGATCGAAACGCAGCGCCCCGACGTGGCCGTGTACGCGCATGCGCAGCGCGGCGTGGTGAGCCTTTCGATCGACCTGGCCGGCGATGCGCTGAGTCGTCGCGGCTACCGGCTGGCCGGTGGCGAGGCGCCGCTGCGCGAGAACCTCGCCGCAGGCATCCTGGTGCGCGCTGGCTGGCCGGCCATCGCGGCGGCCGGCGGTGAATTCCTCGATCCCATGTGCGGCTCGGGCACCTTCGTCATCGAGGCAGCCTGGATGGCGCTGGACGCCGCGCCCGGGCTGCAGCGTGATTTCTGGGGATTCCAGGGCTGGCGCGGCCACGATGCGGCGCTGTGGGAAGAGCTGGTGTCGGCCGCGAAGGCCCGCATGAAGCAGCAGCTGCCCGTGATCATCCGCGGCGCCGACCGCAATCGCGCGGCCATTGCCACCGCGCAGGCCAACGCGCGCCGCGCCGGCGTGGGCCGTGACCTCGCCTTCGAGCATTGCGACATCGCCACGCTCGCGCCGCGCAAGGCGGCCGCCGATGCGCCGCCGGGCCTGCTGTGCGTGAATCCTCCCTACGGGCTTCGCATCGAGGGCGAAGAGGACGCGGCCGCCGCGCACCGCGCGATCGGCGAGGCGCTGCGCGGGCCCTTCGCCGCGTGGCATGGCATCGTGCTCACCGGCGAGCCGAAGCTCGGGCAGCTCATCGGCTGCGAGGCTTCGCGCGTGCACACGGTATGGAATGGCGCGCTGGAGTGCCGGCTGCTGCGGTTCGCGCCGGGCGAGCGCAAGGTGCGTCGCGCGGCCAGCGGCGTGGTCATCAATGACACGGCGCTGGCGCAGTCCGCGGGCGCGCAGATGTTCGCCAACCGCGTGCGCAAGAACCTGCAGCACCTGGGCAAGGCGGCCCGTCGGCAGCAGGTGGGCTGCTGGCGCCTGTACGACGCCGACATGCCCGAGTACGCGCTGGCCGTGGATCTGTACACCGGCGTGGGTCCGGACGAGGGCCGGCGCTGGCTCTATGTGCAGGAATACGCCCCGCCCGCCACGGTGGATCCGCAGGCCGCGCAGCGCCGGCGCGAAGAGGCGCTGTCGGTGCTGCCCGAGGTCACCGGCATCGCGCTGGCGGACATCCGCCTGCGCACGCGGCGTCGCCAGAGCGATGGCCAGTACGAGAAACTGAACCGCCGCGAGGAATTCCACCAGGTGGAGGAGGCGGGCCTTAAGGTTCGGGTGAATCTGGATGATTACCTCGACACCGGCCTGTTCCTGGATCATCGGCTGACGCGGCAGCGAATCGGCGCGGCGGCTCGCGGCCAGCGGTTCCTGAACCTGTTCTGTTACACGGGCGTCGCGACTGTGCATGCCGCGGCCGGCGGCGCCGCAAGCTCGCTCAGCGTGGACATGTCGCGCACCTACCTGGATTGGGCGGCGGCCAACCTCGAGCTCAATGGCCTGGCTTCGCCCGCGCACCGACTGCTGCAGGCTGACGCGGTGCGCTGGCTAACCGAGCAGCAGGATGGCCCTGCGTTCGACCTGATTTTCCTGGATCCGCCGACGTTCTCGAACTCCGCGCGAATGGAGGGCGTGCTCGACACGCAGCGCGACCACGCGGGACTGATCCGCCACTGCATGCGCGTGCTCAGTCCTGAAGGAACGCTAATCTTCTCCACGAACGCGCAGCGCTTCTCGCTCGATACCGACATACATAGCGCTTTTCGCGTAGCGGACATCTCGGCGGCAACGCTGCCATTCGACTTCCAGGGCAATCCGCGCATCCATCGCTGCTTCGAACTCAAGCATCGTTGATGGGCGGGTAGTGCGCAGTTATGCTCGGGGGCTAACGGGGGCGCGCACCGCTCTTCATTCAAGTCACCAAGACTCGGACGGGCAAAATGGCCAAAGTGAAATTGAACGTCAATGGCACCGATCGTGAAGTGGAGGTCGCCGATGACCAGCCGCTGCTGTGGGTGCTGCGTGATGAACTGAAACTGACCGGCACCAAGTTCGGCTGCGGCCTCGGCCAGTGCGGCGCCTGCACGGTGCATCTGAACGGCGCACCAGTGCGTTCCTGCTCGGTTCCGGCCGTTGCGGCCGTGGGCCAGAAGATCACCACCATCGAGGGCCTGGCGAAGAACGGCGTGCTCACCGCCGTGCAGAAGGCCTGGATCGATCACGACGTGCCGCAGTGCGGCTACTGCCAGGCCGGCCAGATCATGAGCGCCTCGGCGCTGCTGGCGCAGAAGAAGAACCCCACGGACGCCGACATCGACAATGCGATGCAGAACCTGTGCCGCTGCGGCACCTATGTTCGTATTCGCGCGGCCATCAAGTCCGCGGCCCAGGCTTTGAACGGGAGCGCCTCATGAACTCCATGGTCGACAAAGAGTATTACCCCGACGTAGTCCGCGAGCAGTTCGCCAAGTCCGAAGGCGTGCCGTCGCTGGGCGCGCTGGCCAGCGCGCCGGTTTCCCGCCGTGGCTTCATGCAGGCATCCGTCGCCGTCGGCGGTGGTCTGATGCTGGCCTTCGGCATGCTCGGATCGGATAGCGCCGAGGCGCAGCAGGCTGGCGGTGGTCGCCCCGCGGGCCCCCCGGGCCCGGCATTCGCCCCGGGCGCGTATGTGAAGATCGCGCCAGACGGCAAGATCACGCTCTATTCAAAGAACCCCGAGATCGGACAGGGCATCAAGACCGGCTTCGGCGTCATCCTGGCCGAAGAGCTGGACGCCAAGTGGTCCGATGTCACCGTGGAACAGTCGCCCATCAATGCCGCCGTCTACGGCGCGCAGTTCGCGGGTGGCTCGCTGTCCATTCCGATGAACTTCACCACGCTGCGCCAGGCTGGCGCGGGCGCCCGCGCCATGCTGGTGGCCGCTGCGGCCCAGCAGTGGGGCGTGCCTGCCTCCGAGATCACCACCTCCGACAGCACCGTGATCCACGCGGCCAGCAACCGCCGCGCGGGCTATGGCTCGCTGGCCACGGCCGCCGCCGCGCTGCCGCCGCCGAATCCCGCCGAGCTCAAGCTGAAGGACCGCAAGGACTGGAAGCTGATGGGCAAGCGTTTCACCGGCGTGGACAACCACGCGCTGGTCACGGGCCAGCCGCTGTTCGGCGTGGACGTGCAGCTGCCCAACATGAAGGTGGCGGTGTTCGAGAAGTGCCCCGCGGTGGGTGGCAAGGTTGCTTCGGCGAACCTGGATGAAATCCGCAAGCTGCCGGGCGTGGTCGATGCCTTCGTGGTCGAAGGCACGAACAATGTCATCGAGGTGATGCCGGGCGTGGCCATCGTGGCCGACAACACCTGGGCGGCGTTCTCCGCCAAGAAGAAGCTCAAGGTCACCTGGGACGAAAGCAGCGCGTCGAAGGACAGCTGGAATGCCTTCTCCGCCAAGGCGAAGGAATCGGCCAAGGGTCCCGGCGCGCAGGAACTGCGCAAGGTCGGCGACGTGGATGCAGGCCTGAAGGGCGCCAAGAAGACCGTCGAGGCCTTCTACACCTTCGGCTTCATCTCGCACGCCAACCTCGAGCCGCAGAACACCACGGCCTGGTACCAGAAGGATCCGGCGGGCGACAGGCTCGAGATCTGGGGCTCCGTGCAGATCCCCGACGGTGCCCGCTCCACGGCCGCCAAGGTCGTGGGCGTCGCCAACGACCGCGCGGTGATGCACCAGATGCGCGTGGGTGGTGGCTTCGGCCGTCGCCTGATGCAGGAGTTCGTCTCCGAGGCCGCGGCCATCTCGAAGCAGGCCGGCGGCATCCCCGTGAAGCTGATGTGGACCCGCGAAGACGACATGGGCCACGACTGGTATCGCCCCGGTGGATTCCACCAGCTCAAGGCCGGTCTCGACGAGAAGGGCAAGCTGGTTGCCTGGTCGGGCCAGGCGATCTCGTTCTCCGACCAGACGCCGGGCGGCAGCAAGCGCGCGGTGAACGGCGGCGGCTGGCCTTCGCCGGGTGAATTCCCGGCCGAGTACACGCCGAACTATCGTCTGTCGCAGACGCTCGAGAACTTCCACATCCCGTGCGGTCCGTGGCGCGCGCCCGGCTCCAACACGGCGGCGTTCATCGTGCAGTCGTTCATGCATGAACTGTCGACGGCCGCTGGCCGCGACCATGCTGAATTCCTCATCGAGACCTTCAGCAACAAGCAGCCGGCGCCGGCGCCTGCCGCAGGTCCGGGGCCCGGCGGCCCGGGCGGTGGTGGTGGCCTGAATCCCGAGCGTGCGATCGCGACCATCAAGGCCGCGGTTGAGCGTTCGGGCTACGGCAAGCCGCTGCCCAAGGGCCGCTACCATGGGCTCGCGTTCCACTTCTCGCACCAGGGTCACTTCGCCGAAGTCGCCGAGGTGAGCGTGGACAAGAACAAGCGCGTGAAGGTGCACAAGATGACGGTGGTGGGCGATATCGGCCCCATCGTGAATCTCTCGGGCGCCGAGAACCAGGTGCAGGGCTGCATCGTCGACGCGATCTCCACCATGACCCAGGAGATCCACATCGAGAACGGCCGTCCGCAGGAAAAGAACTTCGACACCTACAAGCTGGCGCGCATGTCGCAGGCCCCGGTCGTCGATGCTCACTTCCTCAACACCAACTACCCGCCGACGGGTGTTGGCGAGCCGGCGTTCCCGCCCGCGGTTCCCGCGATCTGCAACGCGATCTATGCGGCCACCAAGGTCCGCATCCGCACGCTGCCGATCACGCGCGAGGGGTTCTCGATCGCCTGATCCTGGCCCTCGAGGCAGACCTGCAAAGGCCCGTGCGAGCAATCGCATGGGCCTTTGCTTTTGCGGCCCTATAATCCGCGCATGTCCGATTCGCCCAGCCACTGCGGCAACTGCGCCGCGCCGCTCACCGGACCCTTCTGCGCGCAATGCGGGCAGAGCGCGCATGAGAGCGCGCGCTCGATGCACGCGCTGTTCCACGATGGCTGGCATTCGCTGACGCACCTGGACGGTCGGTTGTGGCGCACGCTGGGGTTGCTGCTGTGGAAACCGGGCGAGGTGTCGCGCCAGTTCATCGCCAATCGGCGCGCGAGCTTCCTGCCGCCGTTCCGCCTCTACCTGGTGCTGAGCCTGCTGTTCTTCGGGCTGTTCTCGACCACTCGCAACGAGGACATCATGCGGGTGCAGTTCACCGTCAGCGAGCGGGAAACGGTCTGCCAGGACCTCAAGGTCAGGCCGCAGTGGCTCGCCGAACGCATGCGTGCCACCTGTCGCAAGGCGCTCGCGGACGAGGGTGCTTCGCTGCGCGATGCCTTCGTGGCATCGCTGCCGCGGGCGATGTTCCTGTTCCTGCCGCTGATCGCTGCCGGCATGCTGCTGCTGTACTGGCGCCCGCGGCGCTGGTACGTGGAGCACCTGGTGTTCTTCCTGCACAATCACTCGGCGGCGTTCCTGGTGGGCTCGGCCGTCGCGCTCGTGCAGCTGGCCGCCCGCGCCTGGCCGGCATTGTCCGCAGTGGCCTCGTTCACCGTGGCTGGCATGTTCTGCTGGCTCGCCGTCTACCTGTTCCTGGCGATGCGCCGCTTCTACGGGCAGGGTCGGCGACGCACCCTCGCGAAGCTGCTGGTGATCAGCCTGTTCTACGCCATGTCGATGGTGCTGATGGTCGGACTCACCGCGCTGTACAGCGCATTGACGCTGTAGCGGGCGCAGGCGCCTCGCTAGAGCAGATCCTTGAGGCGGTAGTACAGCATCGCCAGCACCAGCGCCGGGCGGCGCAGCAGCGTGCCACCGGGGAACTCCCGGTGCGCAATGCGCGTGAACACATCGAAGCGTTCGGCGCTGCCCGCGATGGCCTCGGCCACCAGCTTGCCCGCCATCGCGGTGAGCGCGATGCCGTGGCCGGAAAACCCTGCAGGTAGTACACATCCGGTTCCAGCCGCCCGAAGTCCGGCGCGCGGTTCATCGTGATGTCCACATAGCCGCCCCAGGCATGCTCGATGCGCGCCTCACCCAGCTGCGGGAACACCTTCAGCATGCGCGCGCGCGTGGCCTGCGCGGTGTTGAATGGATCAAGCCCCGAGTAGCTCACGCGGCCGCCGAACAGCAGTCGGTGATCGGCGCTGCGCCGGAAATAATCCAGTACCCAGTTGATGTCGGTGACGGCGGTGTTCTGCGGCAGCAGCGCGCGGGCGGCAGACTCGCCCAGCGGCTCGGTGGCCACGATGTAGGTTCCCACCGGCATGATGCGGCGAGAAAGGGCGGGCGCGGTGCCCCCCAGCCAGGCATTGCCGGCGAACACCACGTGGCTGCAGGCGAGCGTTCCCTGCGCGGTGCGCAGCACGGGCCTGCCGTCGCGGCGGGTGTAGTCGAGCACGCGGCTGTTCTCGTGGATGATGCAGCCGGCGCGTTCGGCGGCGCCGGCCAGGCCGCGCAGGTATTTCAGCGGCTGCAGGTGCGCGCTGTAGGTATCGTGCATGCCGCCGAGGTACCGCTCGCTGGCCACCAGTTCGCGCGTGGCGGCCCGGTCCTTGAGCGTGACGCTGGTGTAGCCGTAATCCCGGTGCAGCTCATCGTGCCAGTGCCTGAGCTCGTCCCATTGCCTTGGCTTGATGGCCACATGCATCTGGCCGGGCACGAAGTCGCAGTCGATGCCATGCGTGGCGATGAGTTCGCGCATCAGCGCGAGTGCTTCCACCGACATGTCCCAGACGCGGCGCGCATCGGCGGAGCCGATCAGGCGGATGAGCTTGTCCTGGCTGGCCGCGACGCCGAACAGCGCCTGCGCGCCGCTGCGGCCCGAGGCGCCCCAGCCGACGCGCTCGGCCTCGAGCAGCGTGACGCGATAGCCGCGCAGGGCCAGGTGCAGTGCCGTGGAGATGCCCGCGATGCCGCCGCCGACCACCCCCACGTCGCAGTGCACATCGCCTGCTAGCGGCGCGCGCGGCGCTACGGCGGGCAGTGCCGCCCAGTAGTACGAAACAGGCTCGTTCGCGCTCATGGGATTACAGCGTAGGCAGGTACAGCTCGCATTCGTGGGCGGTGACCTGCGCGTTGAAATCGTCCATTTCCTGACGTTTCACCAGCGAATAGAGCCGATGCAGGTCAGGCCCCAGCAGTTCGCGGCCGAAGGCGCTGCTCTCGAAACGATCGATCGCCGTGGGCCAGTAGCGCGGCAGCGCCTCGCCGAGGCTGTCCATGTGATAGGCGTTGCCTTCCAGCGGCGCTCGCGGCAGGTGCCGCTCGGTGAGTCCCTTGAGGATGCCGCCGAGGATCCAGGTCATCACCAGGTACAGGTTGGCTTCAGCCCCGGCCACGCGATGCTCGAGCCGCCGGTTCGCCACATCGCTCACCGGCACGCGCAGCGCCGCGCCGCGGTTGTTCACCGACCAGTCGGCCGTGAGCGGCACATAGGCTTCGGGGCGGAATCGCCGCCAGGAATTGGCCAGCGGCGCGAACACCGCCATGCCCTCGGCCATCGTGGCCAGCATGCCTGCCGCGGCATGGCGCATCATCGCGCTGCCCAGCGGGTGATCGGACGCGAACACGTTGGTGCCGGCGGCATCGACGAGGCTCACGTGCACATGCAGCCCGCTGCCCGCCATGTCGGCATAGGGCTTGGGCAGGAAGGTGGCATCCATGCCATGGCGCCGCGCCACGCATTTGACGATGCGCTTGAAACGCGCGGCCTGGTCGCAGGCGGCCAGCGCGTCGGCGACATGCAGCAGGTTCACCTCGAACTGGCCCGGGCCGTATTCGGCGAGCTGGGTGGTGGAGGGCACCTGCTGCGCGCGGCAGGTGGCATCGATGTCCGCGAGCACCGCGGAGTAATCGTCCAGGTCCACCATGGAATTGATCTGCGTGCGGAATTCGCGCCGACCCGTGAGTGGCGAGCGGGGCGGCTGCGGCAGTCCCGTGGCCGTGCGCTCGCGGTCGATGAAGTAGAACTCCAGCTCCACGGCCACCACCGGCGTGAGGCCCAGCGTCCGGAACTGCCCGAGCACACGAGCCAGCGCATGCCGCGGATCACCGGCGAAGGGCCGGCCATCGCGCTCGTGCATCGTTACCTGCGCCTGCGCGACGCCATGGTCGAGCCATGGCACGCCCAGCAGCGTCCCGGGGATGGGCATGCATGGGCGATCGGCATCGCCCTCATCGAAGCCCAGGCCCGTGGCCTGCACGGTGCCGCCGGGCACATCCAGCGCGAACATGGAGCCGGGCAGCAGCAGGCCGTTGGCGAAGGTGCTGCGCGCGCTGCCCACATCCACCCGCTTGCCCCGATCCACCCCGTGGATGTCATGCAGCAGCAGGTCGATGAAGCGCACCTCGGGGTGGGCCGCGAGAAAGGCATCCAGTTCGGTCGGCATGGGGGTCCAGCCTTGAGCGGCGCCAGCGGCGCTCTGTTTAGAATTTCGTTACACGCCAGCGTACTCTTGTGCACCGCGCAAAATCAATTTCCCCCGGGCATTCACGGACTTGCGCGCTGCCTCTGCCGATTGACGGGCAGGAGTCAGCGGCCTTGTGGTCTAATTGGCCTCGCACAGAGCGGCCCTCCCGGGGCCACACACTGTAGAACATCCTAAACACGTGAACGTATGTCCGCCCGCAGACCCGTCATCGGAATTCCGGCCGACCGGCGCATGCTGGGGCTGCATCCGTTCCACGCGGTGGGCGAGAAATACATCGCGCCGCTGCTCACGATCTCGGGCGCGCTGCCGCTGCTGATCCCCTCGCTGGGCGAGGAGCTGGGTCTTGAGGCGCTGGTGGCGGAGCTGGATGGACTGATGTTCACGGGCAGTCCTTCGAACGTGGAGCCGCATCGCTACGGCGGCGAGTCCAGCCGCCCCGGCACGCTGCATGACCCCGAGCGCGACGCCACGACCCTGGCGCTGATCCCGCGCGCCATCGCCGCCGGCGTGCCGGTGCTCGGCGTCTGCCGCGGCTTCCAGGAAATGAACGTGGCCTATGGCGGCACGCTGTGGCAGCACGTGCACGAACAGCCGGGCTATCGCGTCCACCATGAGGACGCCAGCCAGCCGCTCGATGTGCAGTACGGGCCTGTCCATGAGGTGACGCTGACGCCGGGCGGCGTTCTCGCGGCCATCGCGGGCACCGGCCGCATCACCGTGAATTCACTGCACCACCAGGGCGTGCGCGAGCTGGGCGCGGGCCTCGTCGAGGAGGCGCGGGCCGATGACGGCCTCATCGAGGCCTTCCGCGTGCGCGAGGCACGGCGCTTCGCGGTCGCGGTGCAGTGGCATCCGGAGTGGAAACCGCAGGACAACGCGTTCTCGACCGCGCTGTTCCGGGCATTTGGCGCAGCGGCACGCGAGCGCGCCGCGCAAGACACAAACAGGTGATTCATGACTACCGATATCCATCAGTTCTTCCGCGAACGCGGCATCTCCGAGGTCGAGGCCATCATCCCCGACATGGCGGGCATCGCGCGCGGCAAGATCATGCCGGCGCAGAAGTTCGCTGCGGACGAAGGCATGAAGCTGCCCGAGAGCATCTTCCTGCAGACCGTGACCGGCGATTACCCGCTCGATACCTCCGCCGCGATGAGCCCGGCGGAAATCGACATCGTGCTGAAGCCCGACACGAAGACGGTGCGTGAGGTGCCCTGGGCCGCCGAGCCAACCGCGCAGGTCATCCACGACTGCTTCTATTCCGATGGTCGCCGCGTGACGATGGCGCCGCGGCATGTGCTGCGGCATGTGCTGGAGCTCTATGCGCAGCGCGGCTGGGAGCCGGTGGTGGCCCCGGAACTTGAGTTCTACCTGATCGAGCCGAACATCGACGCCGACTACCCGCTGAAGCCGCCCATCGGGCGCTCGGGCCGCGCCGAGCCCGGCCGGCAGAGCTACAGCATCGCGGCGGTGAACGAATTCGAGCCGCTGTTCGACGACATCTACCAGTTCTGCGAGCGTCAGGACATCGAGATCGACACGCTGATCCACGAGGATGGACCTGCGCAGATGGAGATCAACCTGCTGCACGGCGATCCACTGGAGCTCGCCGACCAGGTGTTCCTGTTCAAGCGCACGGCGCGCGAGGCCGCGCTGCGACACAAGATGTACACCACGTTCATGGCCAAGCCCCACGGCAAGGAGCCGGGCAGCGCCATGCACATCCACCAGAGCATCGTCGACAAGAAGACGCGCCAGAACATCTTCAGCAACCCCGATGGCACGCCTTCGCCGCTGTTCTTCGCGCACATCGCGGGCCTGCAGAAATACCTGCCGGCGGCGATGGCGCTGTTCGCGCCGAACGTGAACAGCTACCGGCGCATCACGCGCGCCGCGCTCGCGCCCATCAACGTGCAGTGGGGCTACGACAACCGCACGGCGGGGCTGCGCGTGCCGGTGTCCAATCCCGAGAATCGCCGCGTCGAGAACCGCGTGGGCGGCGCCGACGCGAATCCGTACCTTGCCATCGCGGCGTCGCTGGCTTGCGGGTACCTGGGCATGGTCGAAGGCCTGCAGCCCACCGACCCCATCTCGGGCAGCGCGCACGACCTGCCATTCGCGCTGCCGCGCGCGCTGGACACGGCGCTGCGCCGGCTGTCGGAAAGCGAGGCGCTGATCCGCATACTGGGCGAGCCGTTCGTCGCGGCCTTCTCGATCGTGAAGACCGCCGAGTACGAAGTGTTCCTGCAGGTGATCTCCTCCTGGGAGCGCGAGCACCTGCTGCTAAACGTGTAGCAGCGCGGCTGGGGGTCGGGATGAACGAACAAGAACAATTCCGCCGCTGGCAGCAGCTGGATGCAGCGCATTTCCTGCATCCGTTCAGCGACACGAAGCAGATCGGCGAACGCGGCACGCGCATCATCACTCGCGGCGAGGGCGTGTACCTCTACGACGGCGAGGGGCGCAAGCTGCTCGACGGCATGTCGGGGCTGTGGTGCGTGGCGGTGGGCTATGGCCGCAGCGAGCTGGCCGATGTCGCCGCGCGGCAGATGAACGAGCTGCCGTACTACAACAGCTTCTTCCAGTGCGCGACGCCGCCGGCCATCGAGCTGGCCGCGAAGCTGGCCGAGGTCACCCCGCCGCAGTTCCAGCATGTGTTCTTCACCGGCTCGGGCAGCGAGTCGGTGGATACCGTCATCCGCCTGGCGCGGCGCTACTGGCAGCTTGAGGGGCAGCCCGAACGCAACATCATCATCGGCCGCTGGAATGGCTACCACGGCAGCACCATCGCCGGGGCGAGCCTGGGCGGCATGAAATGGATGCACGAGCAGGGCCTGCTGCCCATGCCCGGCGTCGAGCACATCAACCAGCCGTACTGGTTCGAGCGCGGGGCAGGGCTAACCCCCGAGGAATTCGGCCTGCGCGCCGCTCGGGAACTGGAACAGTGCATCCTCACGATGGGCCCCGAGCGCGTCGCGGCCTTCATCGGCGAGCCGGTGCAGGGCGCGGGCGGCGTGATCATCCCGCCGGCCAGCTACTGGCCCGAGATCCAGCGCATCTGCGACCAGTACGGCATCCTGCTGATCTCCGACGAGGTGATCTGCGGTTTCGGACGCACCGGCCAGTGGTTCGGCTGCGAGCATTTCGGCACCCGGCCGGACCTCATGACCATGGCCAAGGCGCTGTCATCGGGCTACCTGCCCATCGGCGGCGTGATGGTGGGCGACCGGGTCGCAAGCACGCTGATCGCCAAGGGCGGGGAGTTCGCCCATGGGTTCACCTACTCGGCGCATCCGGTCTGCAGCGCCGTGGCGCTGGCGAACCTGCAGATCATCCAGCGCGAGAACCTGGTGGAGCATGTGCGGGATACCGCAGGTCCCCGGCTGCAGCAGCGCTGGGCGGAGCTTGCCGCCCATCCGCTGGTGGGCGAGGCCCGGGGAGTCGGGTTGCTGGGCGCGCTGGAGCTGGTGAAGGCGAAGGAGCCGCGCACCTTCTTCGAGCCGCGCGGCAAGGTCGGTGAACGCTGCCGGGACAACGCCATTGCCAATGGCCTGGTCATGCGCGCCACGCGCGACACCATGATCATCGCCCCGCCGCTGGTCATCACGGCGGCCGAAATCGACGAGCTGGTCGAGAAGGCCTGGCGCACCCTGGACATGACTCTGGCTGGCCTGAAGCAGGACGGCTGGCTATAGTTGGATCGACCGGGCTATGGACACAGGGATGTCCGGTTGTAGCCCACAACTTTCAGCAACATGCAGGGAGTCCGCCATGTCGACGAAGCTCAGATCCATCACTGGCCTCGCGGTGGTCGCCGCGCTGCTGGCCGCCTGCGGAAGCAAGCCTTCGGAAGCCCCTGCCACCGACGCTGCCGGGGTGGCGATCGACACCGACGCCGAGAAGGTGCTGAACGTCTACAACTGGTCCGACTACATCGAGCCCACCGTCATCGAGGCCTTCGAGAAGGACACGGGCATCAAGGTCAACTACGAGGTGATGGACTCCAACGAGCTGCTGGAGACCAAGCTGCTGGCCGGCCGCACCGGCTATGACGTGGTGGCCCCGTCGGCCAACTTCCTGGCGCGCCAGATCACGGCCAACATCTACCAGAAGCTCGACAAGTCGAAGCTGCCGAACCTCAAGAACATGGATCCGGACATCACCAAGCGGCTGGAAGTGTTCGATCCGGGCAACCAGTACGCCGTGAACTACATGTGGGGCACCTCGGGCGTCGGCTACAACGAGGCGAAGATCAAGGAAGCCATGCCGGATGCGCCGGTGAACAGCTTCGCGATGTTCTGGGATCCGAAGGTGGCGCAGAAGTTCGCCAAGTGCGGCATCTCCGTGCTGGATGCGCCCAGCGAGATCATCGGCACGGTGCTGATCTACCTGGGCAAGGACGCCAACAGCGAAAACCCCGAGGATCTGAAGGCCGCCGAGGCCGTGCTGATGGCGGCGCGCCCGCACATCCGGCTGATCAACTCCTCCAAGTACATCGAGGACCTGGCCAACGGCGAGATCTGCCTGGCGCTGGGCTGGTCGGGCGACGTGCTGCAGGCGAGCACGCGGGCCGAGGAGGCCGGCAAGGAATACGCGATCAAGTACAACATCCCGAAGGAAGGCGCGGTGATGTTCTTCGACAGCTTCGCCATTCCGGCCGACGCCTCGCACCCGAAGAACGCGCACCTGTTCATCGACTACCTCACGCGCGCCGACGTGGCGGCGAAGAACAGCAACTACCTGAGCTACGCCAACAGCAACGCGGCCTCCTGGTCGAGCGTCACGCCCGAGATCAAGAACAACCCGAACATCTTCCCGACGGCGGAGATGATGCCCAAGCTGGTGCCTGACCTGCCCGAGTCGGCCGAGTTCACGCGTGAGCTCACGCGCACGTGGACCCGCTTCCGCACGGGCAAGTAGACAGAACATGGCGGATCGCCGCAATGACAGGAACAAGCACGAGCCGTGGCGTGACCCGAACGCGCAGCCCTATGTGCGCATCGAGAATGTCACCAAGCGGTTCGGCGATTTCGTCGCCGTCAACAATGTCTCGCTGAAGATCTACAAGGGCGAGATCTTCTGCCTGCTGGGTGGATCGGGCTGCGGCAAGTCCACCCTGCTGCGCATGCTGGCCGGTTTCGAGGAGACCACCGGCGGCAGCATTTACCTGGACGGGCAGGACATGGCCGGCATCCCGCCCTACGAGCGGCCGGTGAACATGATGTTCCAGTCATATGCGCTGTTCCCGCACATGACGGTGGAGAAGAACATCGCCTTCGGCCTGGAGCAGGAAAAGCTCTCCCGGAGCGAGATCAACTCCCGGGTCGAGGAGATCCTGGGCATCGTGCGCCTGGGTGAATTCGCGCGGCGCAAGCCGCACCAGCTCTCCGGCGGCCAGCGCCAGCGCGTGGCGCTGGCGCGCGCGCTGGTCAAGCGCCCGAAGCTGCTGCTGCTCGACGAGCCGCTGGGCGCCCTCGACAAGAAGCTGCGCGAGCACACGCAGTTCGAGCTGATCAACATCCAGGAGCAGCTCGGCGTCACCTTCATCGTGGTCACCCACGACCAGGAAGAGGCCATGACGCTGGCCTCGCGCATCGGCGTGATGAACCGCGGCGAGATAGTGCAGATCGGCACGCCCACTGAAATCTACGAGTTCCCCGCCACGCGCTTCGTGGCCGACTTCATCGGCTCGGTGAACATGTTCGAGGGGCGCCTGGTCGAGGACCTCCCCGACCGCGTGCGCATCCAGTCCGACCAACTGGGCGGCGTGATCTACGTGGATCACGGCATCAGCGCCGCCCCCGGCGCCGTGGTCTGGGTGGCCATCCGTCCCGAGAAGATCACCATCCAGCGGGCGCAGCCGGCCGACATGCGCGAGAACTGCGTGCGCGGCGTGGTGAAGGAAATCGCCTACATGGGCGATGTGTCCGTCTACCTGGTCAAGATCGACAGCGGCCAGACGATGCGCGTGACGCTGCCCAACATGGAGCGCCTGTCCGACGACGAACGCATCCTGTGGGATGAAACGGTGTACCTCACCTGGCACCCCGGCAGTCCGGTGGTGGTGATCCAGTAATGGCGCGAGGCCGACCGAGGAACGACGAGTTCAACAGCGGCAGGGTGGGGCCGCTGTGGGACCTGTTCTTCCGCTTCGGCCCGCCCCGCTGGTCGCAGTACATCCGCAGCAACTGGGCGGGCCAGCGCCTGGTCGTCGCCGTGCCCTACGTGTGGCTGCTGCTGTTCTTCCTGGTTCCCTTCCTGATCGTGCTGAAGATCTCCTTCGCGGAGTTCTCGCCGCTGGGGCGGCCGCCGTTCGAACCCATCGCCCGGTTCCTCGAAAACGGCGCGCTGCAGATCAACGTGCTGTTCAGCAGCTACGACTACCTGTTGCACGAGCCGCTGTACGTCAGCGCCTGGCTGTATTCGATCAAGGTGGCGTTCTTCTCCACTGTGCTGTGCCTGCTGGTGGCTTATCCGATGGCCTACGCCATCGCGCGCGCCACGCCCGCCACGCGCAACGTGCTGCTGCTGCTGATCATCCTGCCGTTCTGGACCTCCTTCCTGCTGCGCGTCTACGCGTGGATCGGCCTGCTGAAGACCGACGGCGTGATCAACAACGTGCTGCTGTCGCTGGGGATCATCAACGAACCGCTGGCGATGATGAACACCAACTTCGCCGTGTACGTGGGCATCGTCTATTCCTACCTGCCGTTCATGATCCTGCCGCTGTATTCGAACCTGGAGAAGCACGACCACACGCTGCTCGAGGCCGCCCAGGACCTGGGCGCGGGGCCGGTGCGTTCCTTCTTCAGCATCACGTTCCCGCTGTCGCTGCCCGGCGTCATCGCCGGATCGCTGCTGGTGTTCATTCCGGCGGTGGGTGAGTACGTGATCCCGACGCTGCTGGGCCGGACCGACCAGCTCATGGTCGCGGGCCTGCTCTCCGACGAGTTCTTCCGCAACCGCGACTGGCCCAAGGCCAGCGCCGTGGCCATCGCCATGCTGCTGCTGCTGGTCGTGCCCATCATGATCTTCCAGCACTTCCAGAACCGCGAGCTGAAGGCCGCCAGGCGATGAAGCGTCGCATCACATTCCCGATGATCGCGCTGTGCGTGGGGCTGCTGTTCCTGTACGCGCCGATCATCTCGATGATCGTCTATTCCTTCAACAACTCGCGCCTGGTGACCGTGTGGGATTCGGCCAATTCCCCCACCATCAAGTGGTACCTGGCACTGCTCAAGGACCGGCCCGTGCTGGATGCGGCCTGGCTGTCGATCCGCGTGGCGGCGATGTCGGCCACAGGCGCCGTGGTGCTGGGAACCCTGGCCGGGCTGGTGCTGGCGCGGTTCGGTCCGTTCCGCGGTCGCGCGCTGCTGCAGGGCCTGACCACCGCACCGCTGGTGATGCCCGAAGTCATCACCGGCCTGTCGATCCTGCTGCTGTTCGTGTCGCTGGAGCAGTTCTTCCGCATCTTCTTCGGCTGGCAGTTCGATCGCGGCATGGTCACCATCACCATCGCGCACATCACCTTCACGATGGCCTATGTGACGGTAGTGGTGCAGTCACGCCTGGCTACTTTCGATGATTCGCTCGAAGAGGCGGCGCTCGACCTCGGCGCGAAGCCGGCGAAGGTCTTCTTCCGGATCACGCTGCCACTGATCACGCCAGCCATCCTGTCGGGCTGGCTGCTGGCGTTCACGCTGTCCTGGGACGACGTGGTGGTCTCGCAGTTCGTGGCCGGGCCCGGGTCGAACACCTTGCCCATGCTCATCTATTCGAAGGTGCGGCTGGGCGTGAATCCCAGCGTCAACGCGCTGGCCACCATCCTGGTGCTGTTCGTGGCCATCGGCGTCGCGCTGTCGGCATGGCTGATGCGGCGCGCGGAAAAGCGACGCGAGCGCGAGATGCGGCTCGCGGAATCAGGACGCTGAGGAAAAACATGGCCGGGGTTCTCGGGGTTGATGTCGGCGGCTCGTCGATCAAGTACGCGGCTGTCGATCCCGGTTCGGGCCGGCTGCTGACGCCGCTCGGCAGCATTTCCACGCCGCAGCCCGGCGATGCCGAGCAACTGGTTTCCGCCATTTCGGGGCTCGCCCGGCGCGCGGCGCCGGACATGCCGGTAGGCGTGGCGCTGCCCTGCGTGATCCGCCAGGGCGTCGTCTTCACGGCCGCCAACCTGCACGCCTCGCTGATCGGCGCCGATATCCAGGCGCAGCTGCGCGCGGCCATCGGTCAGGGCGTGGCCTGCCTGAACGATGCCGACGCCGCCGGCCTGGCCGAGGTGCGCTGGGGCGCCGCGCGCGGCACGCGTGGCACGGTGATGGTGCTGACCTTCGGCACCGGCA
The DNA here is from genome assembly GCA_016720075.1 of Pseudomonadota bacterium. Taxonomy (GTDB): domain Bacteria; phylum Pseudomonadota; class Gammaproteobacteria; order Steroidobacterales; family Steroidobacteraceae; genus ZC4RG30. The sequence continues at coordinate 253,936 of JADJXW010000005.1, read as the reverse complement.
TCGGCTCGGCGCTGTTCGTCGATGGCCGCCTGGTGCCGAATACCGAGTTGGGTCACCTGGAAGTCGGTGGCGCCGAGGGGGAGCAGCGCGCCTCCGCTAGGGTGCGCACCGAGCTGAACCTGGACTGGCCGCAGTGGTGCGAGCGCGTCAATGTGTACCTCGATGCCATCGACCGGCTGTTCTGGCCCGAGATGATCGTGATCGGTGGCGGGATCAGCCAGGATTTCGCCCAGTTCGGCTCGCTGCTGCGCTCGCGGGCCGCGCTGGTGCCGGCGCGCCTCGGGCCCGCAGCCGGCGTGGTCGGCGCCGCCATGGCCGTGTCCGGCAAGGAACCGTGAAAGCCCCCGCCAGCAAACTGCCCGACGTGGGCACGACCATCTTCACGGTGATCTCGCGTCGCGCCGAGGAACTGGGCGCGGTGAACCTCGGGCAGGGATTCCCCGACTATCCCGTGGACCCGCGTCTCATCGAGCTGGTGACGGCCGCGATGCAAGCCGGCTTCAACCAGTACGCGCCGATGGCTGGGCTGCCGGCGCTGCAGCAGCGCATCGCGACCGATGTGCAGCGCCGCCACGGGATTTCCGTGGATGCGGGCAGCGAGGTCACCATCGCGGTGGGCGCCACGGAAGCCATCTTCTCGGCCATCCTCGCGCTGGTGGGGCAGGGCGATGAAGTCATCGTCTTCGACCCTGCCTACGATTCCTACGATCCGGCCGTGCGCCTGGCCGGCGCGCGCTGCGTGCACGTGCCGCTGCAGCCGCCCTTGTTCCGTTTCGACTGGGATCGCGTCCGCGCGGCGCTCACGCCGCGAACGCGGATGATCATCGTCAACAGTCCGCAGAATCCCTCCTGCACGGTGATGTCACCCAGCGACCTGCAGGAACTGGCCCGCCTGGCGGAAGAACGGGATCTCATCGTGCTCAGCGACGAGGTCTACGAGCACCTGGTGTACGACGGCGCCGTGCATTGCAGCGTGCTGTCCGATCCGGCCCTGGCCGCGCGTTCGCTGGCGATGTTTTCCTTTGGAAAATCGCTGCACGCCACGGGGCTGCGCGTGGGGTATTGCATCGCCCCGGCGGCGCTCACCACGGAGCTGCGCCGGGTGCACCAGTTCAACACCTTCACCATCGCCACGGCGCTGCAGCATGCGGTGGCTGCCTACCTGGGCGAGAAGCCCGGCGTGTTCGCGGAGCTGGCGCCGTTCTTCACGGCCAAGCGGCGACTGCTCACGGAAGGGCTGGCCGGCTCCGTGCTGCGGGTATTGCCCTCGCAGGGCACGTATTTCACTCTGGTGGATTACTCGGCCAGCCAGATGCTGGGCGCGCTCGACGACATGGAAGCCGCGCGCGTGCTGCTGGAAAACGTGGGCGTGGCCGCGATTCCGCTCACCCCCTTCTACCGTGAGCCCGTCCCGCACCGGCTGCTTCGGCTGTGCTTCGCCAAGCAGGATGCGACCCTGGCGCGGGCCGGCGAACGGCTGCGCGCGCTGCGGTGATACGCTAGCGCCATGAAGGAAAAGACTCGACTGGTGCATCCGCCGCGGGTTTCCCCGCCGGATGACAACCCGCCGCTGGTGGCCCCCCTCTACCAGAGCGTGAAGTTCGAGCACGACACCGTGGCCGATACGCTGCGCGCGCTGCGCGGCGAGCGGGAAGGGTTCTTCTATTCTCGTTCCGCGAACCCCACGACCCGGCAGCTCGAACAGACGCTGGCCGCCATGCAGGGGCGTGAGGACGCCATCGTCTGCGGGTCAGGCGTGGGCGCCATCGCGCAGGCGCTGCTGGGACTGCTGAAGGCCGGCGACCACGTGCTGTGCTTCGTTGAAACCTACGCGCCCACCCGCACGCTGATCCGCCGTACGCTCGCGCGCTACGGCGTGCGCCACACCATGCTGTCGATCGAGGACGACGCGGGCATCGAGCGGGTGCTCAAGGGCACGCCCACTGCGCTCGTGATCTTCGAATCCCCCACCAATCCGGCGATGCGGATTGCCGATATCGGCCACATCACGCGCCTTGCGCGGGCCGCCGGGGCACTGACGCTGCTCGACAACACGCTGGCGGGCCTGCATCAGCATGGCGATACCGACGTGGACCTGTTCCTGCACAGCCTGACCAAGTACGCCTCGGGTCATGGCGACGTGATGGGCGGCGCCATCATCGGCTCCACGGCGCTCATCCGGCGCCTGCGGCCCGAGTTCATCCTGATGGGCGGTGTGCTCGACCCGCATGCCGCCTGGCTGATCCAGCGCGGCCTCAAGACCTACCTGCTGCGCTATGAGGCCCAGTGCGCCACCGCAATGCGCGTGGCGCAGTTCCTGGAGGCACACGAACAGGTGGAGCGTGTGCATTATCCGGGGCTGGCGCGGCATTCGCGCCATGAACTGGCCGCGCGGCAGATGCGCCACTTCGGCACCGTGGTCAGCTTCGACCTGCGCGCGGGAGCCGCGGCGGGGGATCGACTGGCTGACGCGTTGAAGCTGTTCGCCATCGCCGCCAGCATGGGATCACCAGAGTCGCTGATCATCCCGCCCGGGCTCATGGGCCCCTACGACCTGCCGCCGGAGCTGAATGCGCTGTCGGGCATCGCGCCAGGCACCGTGCGCCTGTCGATGGGCCTCGAGGATGCCGACGACCTGATCGAGGATCTCGCCCAGGCGCTCGAGGTGGCGGTGGCCGCGGATTTAACCTAACCGGCCGGGCCCATGACGGGCTTGGCTGTTCCACGATTTGCTCCAGCAAAAAGTCAACTCGGCGGCAAATAATCGCCGCCTATGTCAGCCGCCACCGTCGTTCCATTCCGGGCCCGCGCCACTCCAGAAGTCTTCGCGCCCGAGGCGCCGAGAGTGGTGGCGGCCTTCAGTGCGGCATTGCTGCGCTCCCCATCGAAACCCAATGGCCTGGCGGCCTGCGTGGGGTACCTGCAGGAAGATGCCTCGCTGGTGCCCAGCCGGCAGATGGGCATGCGCGCGCTGCAGAACCTGCGCGGCTCGTTGTTCAGCGCGCCGGGACGCGAGGCGGAGATGTCGCTGCTGTGGCGCGAGGCGCTGGCCACGGCCTGCTATGCGCGGGTGGTGGCCGTGCAGGCCCATTTCGATTCACCGCTGCTCACCGGTGCGGGCCTCCTGCACCGCGCCAGCGAGATCGTCGCGCTGCGGGCGCTGGCCCAGGCGGAACGGGATGCGGGCCAGCGGCTCGTGGGGCCCGTGATGCAGGAAATACTCAATGCCCGCGACGATGAGCTGGTCGCGCGGGTCACGCGCTGCTGGATGCTGCCCTGCGAGCTGCGCATGCTGATACTGCGCTGGCGCGAGGAACAGGACCTGGTGCGTCGGCCCGAGTCGGTGAGCCTGCTGACGATGGCGCAGGCCTTCGCCACTGAACTGGTGCACGCGGCCACCTGCACGCCTGGGCTGGTGCAGGCGGCCAGCGAGGCGATGCAGTTTCCGGGAGCCCTGGTGGAGCGCGTACGTTCCGCCACGCCCGGCATCCAGGGATTGCTGGATCAGCTGGCGCCGCTGCCCGCCGGTTAGGCGACGCGCAGCTTCGTGACGTTCTGGCGCAGCGGGCGGATCCGCTGGCGCAGCGCGATGCTGGCTTCGAGCACGGTGCCCTGGTCGGGTTTGCCGCTGACGCGCAGTTCACCGCCCGAATCCGCAAGTCGTTCCGACGAGGCGAACAGGCTGCAGGCGCTGTCCTTCATGAGATCGGCGTTGGTGATGCCGACGCCATCATCCTCGATGCGCAGCAGCAGCTCTTCATCGTCGCACTTCACGGCCACGCGCATGTGCCGGGCGCGCGCATGACGCACCACGTTGTCGATGCCGGCCCGGGCCACCGCATACAGCGATTCCAGCAGCGGCAGGTCGGGCAGCGAAGTCGCGGCCACGTCGAAAGCCAGCTCGATTCCGGCGGCCTCGGCCTGCTCGGAGGCATAGCGCTCCAGCGCGCCGGCAAAACCCAGCTCCGCGACGCCCGGCGGGGACATCTCGAAGATGGCCGCGCGCACTGCATCCATGCACTCGGCGGCAGCGGCCGACAGCGCCACGACTTCGGCGCGCGTGGCCGAGGCCACGGTGGAATTCACGGCCAGGGATTCCAGTCTTGACTGCAGCGCGGAGATGCGCTGCGCGACCTCGGACTGCAGGCGACTGGCGACCGAGTTGCGCTCGACTTCGCGCAGCCGGTCCAGGCGGTTGACCACTGCGCCCAGGCGCGAGCCTTCCTCGGTCCTGTCGCTGGCAGCCAGCAGGATGCCGGACAGGCCTACGCCTTCGCGGTTGCTGGCGCTGGCATGCGGCCTGCCCGTGCAGCGGATCCATGCGCCATTGAGATCACGGAATTCCACGGTGAACTCGCGGCGCAGGTGAGTCGCCTGCGCGAATGCCCGCTTTACCTGCGGTTGGTCCTCGGCATGGACGCGCGAGAGCAGCGCCTCGAAAGTACCCTCGGCCTCGGCGGGGGAACCCAGCAGGGTGCGGCAGCGCGTGGACCAGGCGAGGTCGCCGGTGGTGGGTTCCAGGGTCCAGACACCCAGCCCGCTGGCGGTTTCGGCCAGCTGGAGCTGGCACTCACGCGCTGCCATGCGCGCCTCCAGGAGGCGCGCGCGAATCGTGGAATTGACCATCTAGTTCAACAATCCCTGTTGTTACAGCAAGTTGCCCTTGAATCCGGGGCCAAAACAGCACGCTGCCCAACCTTCCAGAGGAAGTTTGCGACATAACTCCTTGTGCTGGCAGCAAACTTAACAATAAGTCGGTGTTGCCGGAAAGTCGGGTTTCCGAAACTTCGAACCAGTTCACACGGCCCGGGAGGCGACCTGGACTGCATCACGCCGCAAGGCCCCGCAGGGCGGGTCGATGTGTGAAGCGCTCGACAGCAGTGCGGAGAACTTTAGCCGCGCCGGCGGAAACTGCGCATGGAGTCACGCCCTGCCAGGGCCTTAATCTGTGAAATCCGGTTGTGGCGCAACTCACGAGGTGCGGCGTGAGCCTGCGGTGGTTCGATTTGTTCTTCCTAACCCACCATTGGTCGCTTCGCAGGGACATGAAGCTTCGTTCAAGCCTGATAGCACTGTGTGTCCTTGCCTTGTGGGCCGTGACGGCCCAGGCCACCGCCATCACGCGCTCCACGCGCTTCACCGGGCAGTACAACTATGTAGTCACCGGCGGCAGCCTGCGTTCCTCTGCCACCAACGGCTGCACGCTGGTGGGTTCCAATACCGGGACCCTGAGCGGGGTTCCTTCTGGCGCCAGCATCGTGGCGGCATACCTGTACTGGGGAGGCTCGGGCTCCACGCCGGATACGTCGGTGACCTTCAACGGCAACACGATCAGTGCCGGTGGCGCCAATGTCTTCGATGAGGTACTGACCGATGGACGTGAGTTCTTCGGCGGTGTCGCGGATGTCACCAGCCTGGTCAGTGGCAACGGCTCCTATTCGTTCACCGGCCTGACCGTCGACAGCGGTGGCGACTACTGCGCGACATCCACGGTGGTGGCCGGCTGGAGTCTCGTGGTTGTCTACGGCTCCGCCAGCGAACCGCTGCGAGCGATCAATATCTTCCATGGCCTTCAGACCTTCCTGGCTTCGTCGATTTCCCTGGTGCCGGATGGCTTTCGGATCCCCACCAGCGGCATCGATGGCAAGTTCACGGCCATCACCTGGGAGGGGGACCCCGGCAACTCCGGCAACAGCGGCGGGTTCTCCGAGTCGCTCACCTTCAACGGCTCGACGCTGGATGACGGCATAGCCCCTGCAGGCAGCGTGCCGCTCGTGCAGCAGTTCGACGGCACGATCAGCAATTTCGGCACCGGTACCGATACCAGCTACGGCGTGGACGTCGACACGTACAACGTGTCTTCCCTGCTGGTGCCGGGACAGACCTCGGCGACCACCACCTACTCGGCGGGCGGGGATCGCGTGCTGTTGACCGCGCAGATCGTCAGCGTGACCAGCGAGCCGGTGGTTGACCTGTCGATCACCAAGACGCATGCCGGCAATTTCACCGTCGGTACCAACGCCAGCTATTCGCTGCAGGTGGCCAACGGCACCGGCGTCGGCGTGATCGCCGTGGACTATCCGATCACCGTCACCGACACGCTGGTCGCGGGTCTCACCTTCGTGTCCGGCACCGGCACCGGGTGGACCTGCGGCGCGGTGGGGCAGGTGGTCACCTGCACGCATCCCAACACCGGGTTCCTGCTCCCCGGTCAGTCGCTTCCGGCGCTGGTGCTGACGGTGGCGATCGGCAATGGCGTTTTTCCGCCGGGAAACACGGCGCAGAACGTCAGTGTCGCCAATACGGCGACTGTCAGCGCCACCGGCACGGTCGAACTGACCAATGGCAACAACAGTTCCACCGACACGGTCACCGTGCTGGGTTCCAACCTGTCGACGTCGAGCAAGACGGTCAGTGACCTGAACGGCGTGGAGGCGGCGCCGGGCGACACGCTGCGCTACACGATCACGATCACCGACAGCTCGGGTGTGGCCACCACCGGGATCAGTCTCAGTGATGACTTCCCCGGCAATATCACCTCCTTCAACATGGTCAGCGTGCCTGCCGGCGCCACCTACACGACCACTGGCTCGGGCACCGGCGCCAATGGCACCGGTGCGCTCAACGTGAGCGCAATCAATGTCCCGGCCAGCGGCAGTGTCACCGTCGTGTTCGATGTCGAGATCGCCGCCGGCACATCGCCCGGGGCCACGCTCGACAACACGGCCAGCATCACCAATCCCGCCGGCGTCGGCGCCGCCGTCACCGCGCCGCAGGTTGTCGTTTCCCCCTCGCAGGTGCCCGGCAGCGGAACCAAGCAGCTCTACCTGTGGAGCGATCCCTCGCGTGCGCTCTCGCGCCAGCGACCGACGGGCTCGCATCCGGTGGTCACCATCGACGGCAACAACCAGTCACTGACCTGGCTATCGACGCCGCCCCTGCAGCGCAACCTGGGTCTGGCGGCGGGTAACTACAACGTCGTGCTGCTGCTGGCCCGCACGGGATCGAACAACACCACCCGGACGGTCACGGTTTCGCTGAGCAACTCCGCGCTGGGCCCGCTGGGAACGACCACGCGTACCATCACGGGCATGTCGACGGGCGTGGTTGCCTACAGCTTCACGCTGAGCATGGCTGCGGCCACCGCGCCGGCTGGCTCGACCTTCACTCTGACCATCAACAACAACAGCAACAACGCCAGCAACCGCCGCGTCGCGGTGACGCCATACAACGGTGGCGGCTATTCCCGCGTCGAGCTCAACGCGCTCACGGTGATCAACGTCGACAGCGTGCTCAGCTACGACGCGGGCATGCCTGCCGGAAGCCTTGCCGGCAGTTTCGTCCGCGGCAGCACGGTGTTCATCCGCGCCGTGGTGAGCGATCCGTTTGGCGATGCCGACATCACCGGGGCGAGCCTGACGCTTCTTGATCCAAACGGCGCCACGGTGCTGAACGGCGTGTCGATGAGCGATTTTTCCGACGCCGATGGCGCAACCCGCACGTACCAATACGCCTATACCCTGTCCGGTTCCGCCCCGGTGGGTGCCTGGACGGCCCGGGTGACGTCGACGGAGGGCGTCGAAGGCACGATCACGGATCTGGGGATCGGCGGCTTCACCGTTACCGCGCCGTTGCCGCTGATCGGCGTGCAGAAGCAGTCGAGCGTGATCTCTGATCCCGCCAATGGCACGTCCAACCCCAAGCGCGTCCCCGGCGCCATCGTTCGTTATGCCATCACCGTGACCAACAGCGGGCCTGGCGCGGCAGATGCCGGAACGCTGCTGCTGACCGATGTGATTCCGTCGGACACGGAGTTGTGCGTCGCAGCATCGTGCGGGACCCCGGTCGTCGAGTTCGTCGATGGAACGCCTGCCAGCGGCCTCACCTTCAACCCGGCCATCCACGTCGGCTACTCGTCCAGCCCCGGTGGTGTTGCGCCGTTCAGTTACGCCCCGGTGCCGGACGCCAATGGCTTCGATGGCAACGTCAAGGGACTGCGCATCGCGCCCGCCGGAACCTTCGCGGCGGCATCAGACAGCGGCAACCCCAGCTTCGTGATCCGCTTCACGGTCCGCATCCGCTAGGCGAGCGCATTCGCCTCGGAAAAACGAGAACTGTGCAAGGTGCGACGGCGCAGCGGAAAACTTTAGCCGCCAGTGCGGAAAATGTGAGCCGCTTCGAGCGGCCCGCCTTTGATTTGACAAGAATAGTGGCAATCTTCTGTCGCAAGGACGCGGCCATGGAGTTCATCGAATGCTGAGCAATGGAATGCACGGTCGACTGCTTGCGCTGGTCGGCATGGTCTGCCTTACCCCCTGCGCGATGGCCGTCGGCACGGCCGTGGGAACGCCGATCACCAATACGGCCTCCGTCACCTACGACGTCGGGGGTTCGACCGTCACGGCGACGTCCAACCCAACTTCGGTGACCGTGGCGCAGATCCTCAACGTCAGCGCCGTCGTGCAGACGCCGAGCGTTCCTGTCGCTCCCGGCGACGCCAATCGCGTCATCTCGTACCTGGTGACCAATACGGGCAACGGCGCCGACAGTGTCGTGCTCACGCCGCTGTCCACCATCGCCACCGGCGACCAGTTCGATCCAGTGCTGTCGACGCCGACGGCCATCTATCTGGATTCCGATGGCACGCCGGGCTTCTCGCCGGGCGATACGGCCTATGTGCCCGGCTCGCCGGTCCCGCTGGCCGCCGACGGCGCGGTGACGGTGCTGGTGCTGAACAACATCCCGGCGGGACTGAACTCCGGTGACACCGGCATCAGCCAGCTCACGGCCGCGCGCAGCGGTGGCGTGGGCGCGCCCGGCACGGTGTTCACGGGTGCCGGCGTGGGCGGCGTGGATGCGGTGGTGGGATTGAGCGGCGCGCAGGCCGTGCGCACCGGCACCTACATCGTCAGCAACATCGCGCTGTCGGCCGTGAAGTCGCAGGCGGTCACCGATCAGTTCGGCGGCAATCGCGCGATACCGGGCGCCACGATCACCTACACCGTGGTGATCACGCCTACCGGCACCGGCACCGCGGGCACGGCGCTGTTCGCCGACGTGATTCCGGCCAACACCACCTATGCGTCCGGCAGCCTGCGCCTGAACGGCGTGGTGCAGACCGACATCACCGGCGATGACGCCGGCGGCTTCGAATCCACGCCGGCGCCGCGCGTCGTGGTTGGCCTGGGCAACCTGACGCAGGCCAGCGGACCGCAGACCATCCAGTTCTCGGCAACCATCAATTAATCGATCAGAGGGGTCATGACAATGCGCAAGCACAATACGGCGCGGACACTGGCATATGCGGTGAGTCTCTCGCTCGCGGCGGCCGCGACCAACGCGGCCCAGCCTGCACCGGCAGCCGGTGCCTGTGTCAGCCTGGAAACCCAGGCGCTGCAGGAACAGAGCGTCGCCGGCGCCGACGGTGCGCGCAAGGTGACGCTGATGCCGGCCACCAAGGTGGTGCCCGGTGACCAGGTGGTCTGGCAGACCACGGCGCGCAACAGCTGCGCCAGCGCCGCGGCCAACGTGGTCATCAACCAGGCCGTGCCCGAGCACATGACGCTGGTCGCGGATTCCGTCGCGGGCGCCGAAACGCGCGTCCTGTATTCGCTGGACGGCAAGTCTTTCGTGGCGCTGGCTGATCTCGTGGTGACCGAGGCGAATGGCACCAAGCGAGCCGCGCGCGCCGAGGATGTGCGTCACCTGCGCTGGATGCTGAACGGCAGCATCGGCGCGAACCAGTCCACCAGCGTGCGCTACAGCGCGCGCCTGCGTTGAATCCAAGCATTACCGAAGCTGACAAGGAGTTGGCAATGAAGACGATGAGTTTGAAACGTACAGTGGGTCTCTTGGTCGCGATGTCGGCGGCCTGGGGCTCGATGGCGCACGCCGCAGGCACGGATGCCGGCGTGACGATCAGCAACACCGCTTCCGTGAACTACACGGTGGGTGGCGTGCCCCAGACGCAGGTGGACAGCCCGGCCGCGCAGTTCGTGGTGGATCGGAAGATCGACCTGAACCTGATCGAAACCAACACGGCGCCCACGAACACCACGCCCGGTGCCACGGCGGTGGTGACCGCCTTCAAGCTCACCAACACCGGCAACGGCGCGCAGGGCTACGAATTCACGGCCGACAACACCGGCGGCACGCTGTTCGGCAATGCCGACGCTTTCCAGATCGCCAACCAGGTGGTGCGTGTTTCCAGCGCGGCCTGCGTGCCGGCGACCACGACCACGCCAGCTTATGCGGGCGAAACGGCCACCACCGTGCCGACGCTGGCCGAGGACGCCTGCGTCTACGTGTTCGTCCTGGCTGATTCGCCGTTGACCGCGGCCAATGCGACGGCGGCCAATGTGCGGCTGACGGCCATCACCCGCGTGGCGACGTCGCTTGCGGACCTGGATGCCGACGCCGCGGCGGCGCTGCTCGTGGCCGATGACCCGAACAGCGTGCAGATCGTGTTCGCGGACAGCGCCACGGGCGGCCAGACCGCTCGCGACGGTGACGCTTTCGCCGACGACCAGTACTACATCGTGGGACCCGCATTGGCTGCCACGAAGGTGGCCGCCGTGCAGACCGACACCCTGCAGCCCACCAATCCCAAGCCCATTCCCGGGGCCACGGTGCAGTACACCATCACGCTGACCAACAGCGGTGCGGCACCGGCCGATCTGGTTGCGATTGGCGACTCGATTCCGGCCAACACCACTTTCGTCTGCGGCAGCATGACGCTGAACGGCAATCCCGTTGCCGATCCGCCCAACTGCGCCACGACGCCACCGGCCAGCCTCACGGCGACCGTGGGCACGCTGAGCAACGTGGGGCCCGGCAACGTGGCGACCTTCGTGTTCCGGGTCACCATCAACTGATTGCGCCATGATCAGTCAGCGGACCTGGGCCTGCTGCCGCGATGCGGTGCATGCCTAGGTCGACCTCGGCAACTTCGGTAAGCGCGATGGGCGGGGTGGCGAAAAGCCACTCCGCCCAAAGCGCGTTCGTGGGCCGGCGCAAAACGCGCTGGACCGCGGCGGCGCTGCTGTTGCTGAACGGCCTGATGCCGGGTGCCTGGGCGCAGACGGCGCCGGGCACGAACATCACCAATACCGCCACGCTGCAGTACAGCGTTGGCACCACCTCGCGCACCGTGCAGTCGAATACGACCCAGCTCTCGGTGCAGGTGGCGCGGACTTCCGCGATAGCGGAGATCCTGCAGTTTTCCTCCGGCGCACCGACCGTTCCCTCGGTCGGGCCCACGCAGTGTTTCGCCAATGGCGCATTCAGCGACCTGGGCGCGCCGCTGCGCCAGGACGGCACTGTCCTTGATCCCTCGCAGGCCACGCCTCTTGCCGCCAGCACCGTGGTGCATGGTGGAGAGCCGGCCTTCATCCGCCTGACCGATGGCGACCAGAACCGCAATGACACGTTGCGCGACACGGTGGAAGTCACCGTGCGCAGCGTGGCCGGTGACGTGGAGCGCCTGCGGCTCACCGAAACGGGCTTGGACACCGGCGTGTTCGTGGGGCATGTGCCCACCGCCGCCAGCGCCGTCACGCCCAATGACTGCGTGCTGCAGGTGCGGCGCGATGAGTCCATCACCGCCAGCTACACCGATCCGCTGACGCCCACCGACATCGCCGCCGACTCGGCGCTGGTGGATCCGTTCGGCCTCGTATTCGATTCACGCACGGGGCAGCCGGTGAACGGCGCCCGCGTCGAGCTCGTCAATGCCGCCACCAATGCGGCGGCCACCGTGTTCGGGGATGATGGCGTGAGTCGGTATCCCGCGGTGATGGTGACCGGCCAGGCCGTGACCGACAGCGGCGGCACGACCTACAACCTGCCAGCCGGCGTGTTCCGATTCCCGTTGGTGACGCCGGGTGACTACCGGCTGGTGATCACGCCGCCCGCAGGCTACGCCGCGCCGTCGGAGGTGCCGGTGGCGCAGCTGCAGCTGCTGCCCGGTGCGCCGTTCCAGCTCGGCGCGGGCTCATTCGGCAACAGCTTCACGGTTCCCGATCCACCCGGCGTGGCCGTCGTGGACGTGCCGCTGGATCCGGCCGGTACCGAGCTGTTCCTGCAGAAGATCGTCAGCGCGAACCAGGCGTCCGTCGGCGATGTGCTGCAGTACACGCTGACCCTGAACAACAACTCCGGCAGCGGCGACTTCCGCGCGGTGGAGATCCGCGACCACCTGCCGGCAGGGTTGCGTTACCGCAAGGGGTCCTCGCGCCTCAACGATCGCGTCCTCGCCGACCCCACGATATCCACCGACGGGCGCACGCTCGTGTACTCCCTCGGTCGCCTGGTGGTGGGTGGAGCGCATACGCTGCGCTATGTGGTCGAGGTGGTGTCCGGAGAATCCGGCGCGCGCCTGGTCAACACTGCCGAAGCCGTGGCGGTCGAAGGCGTGCGTTCCAACCAGGCGCAGGCCGGCATCGAGCTGCGCTCGGACCTGTTCAATGACGCGGGGTTCATCGCCGGCCGCGTGGTCAACGGCAGCTGCGACAAGGGCAGCGAGAGCCTTCCCGGTGTCGCGGGCGTGCGTGTTTACCTCGAGGACGGGCGCTACGCGCTGACCGACGAGCAGGGCAAGTATCATTTCGAAGGCGTCTTGCCCGGCGCGCACGTGGTGCAGCTGGATGACGTGACGCTCGCGCCAGAGCTGGAATTCGCGCCGTGCCAGCAGCCGGTGCTCGCCGCCCGGAATCCGCGCTCGCAGTTCGCCGAGGTGCGTGCCGGCCAGTTGTGGCGCGCCGACTTCAGGCTGCGCGACCGTCCCGCGCCGAAGGGCGAGGCGCACCTTGGGCTGGAAACCGTCGTGCTGGATGCCCGCAACCTCGAGCATGTGCTGCGCTTCGCGAACGGCGCGGTGCCGGTGCGCAGCGCGCGCCTGCGAGTGATGCTGCCGGAGGGTCTGCAGTATCTTCCCGCCAGTGCGCGCAACGCAGAAAATGCGAGTGTTGCCGAGCCCCGCATCGATGGCGCGCAACTGACCTTCAGTCTGGGGCCGGTGGCCGCCGGCGAGACCCGGGTGCTGCGGCTGCGCACGCAGGCCTCATCCGGCCGCGATGGCGAAATTGAAATCCGCGCGCTGGCGCAGTTCAGCACCGCCGGGCAGCTGCAGGCCCAGACCGGCGCGGTGAGCAATGTGCTCAGCGGCGGCGCCGCGCGCTATCGCGGCCAGGACTACCGACTGACGCCGCGCTTCGCCACGCTCAGCGATGAACTGGCGGCGACGGATCGCAAGGCGCTGGATGAGATCGCGGCGCAGTGGCGCGGGCGCCGCAACGTGAAGATCGAAGCCGTGGGTCATACCGACAGCCAGCCGATCGCCGCGCGCAATCAGGGCCGGTTCGCCGACAACCATGCGCTGTCGCTGGCCCGTGCCCAGGCGGTGGCCTCGTACCTGGCGTCCGTGCTTCAGCTCGAAGACGAGGCGATCACCGCCCGTGGCCTCGGACCGGATGAGCCGATCGATTCTGGCAAGGATGCCGCGGCACTGGCTCGCAACCGGCGCGTCGAGATCCGCATCAGCGGCGACGAACAGGTGGCGGCCGAGGTGCTGACCGCAACGGTGGCCAGCGCGACCTCGGCTCCGGTAGGCACGGTGGGCAGCTGGAAGCGCACTGCCGAAAACCTCGATGCCCTGCTGCCTGCGCCAGCCCGGGCCGCAGTGGGCCAGCTCAAGGAGTCCGTCGACATCGAAAGCCTGTCGACCTCATCCGGCTGGATCCTGCCGCGCGCGGACGTGCTGCCGGCCATCCCCAGCATCCGCATCGCCATTGCGCATCCGCCGGACACGAAGGTCGAACTGAGCATCAATGGTTCGCCGGTGGATGGACTGAATTTCGATGGCCTGGAGCGCAACAAGGCCGGCACGCTTGCGGTGAGCCAGTGGCGTGGCGTCGACCTGAAAGAAGGCGAGAACCGGCTGACGGCGCGCATCCTCGACGCCAGCGGCTCGGTGAAGAGCACGCTCGAACGCAGCATCCACTATGGCGATGGCGCGGTGCGCGCGGAGCTGGTGCGCGAGAAATCGCGCCTGTCGGCTGATGGCACGAGCCGCCCGGTGATCGCGCTGCGCCTGTTCGACCGCTTCAACAAGCCCGCGCGCGCCGGCACGCTGGGTTCGTTCCGCGTCGACGCGCCGTATCGCAGCGCGTGGGAGGTGGATTCGCTGTACGAGAACCAGCTCATCGCGACCGGCCCTCGGGAGCCCACCTTCGAGGTCGACACGGATGGCATGGCGCTGATCGAGCTGGAGCCGACGGCCCAGTCCGGCACGGCGCTGGTGCGGCTGCGATTCAACGACCGGCTGACGCACGAATTGCGGGTGTGGCTGGAGCCGGCATCGCGGGAGTGGATCCTGGTGGGTCTGGCGGCCGGAAATGCGCTGCAGCAGAGTATTTCGAAGAACCTGACAGCCGCCACCACGGCGGGAGAGGAAGAGGGCTACCAGCAGGATGGTCGCGTGGCATTCTTTGCCAAGGGCACCGTGCTGGGCAAATACCTGCTGACGGCGGCCTTTGATTCAACTCGCGATCGCGACGAACTGGAACGGCGCCTGCTGGGCGCAATCGAACCGGACCGCTACTACACCATCTATGGCGATGCCTCCGAGCAGCGCTTCGAGGCGGCCTCGCGCGAGAAGCTGTACCTGAAGCTGGAGCGCGGCCGCTTCTACACGCTGTTCGGCGACTACGAAACCGGCCTCGGCGTGACGGAGCTGTCGCGCTACAGCCGCACGCTCACGGGCGTAAAGGCCGAGCGCGAGGGCGATGTGCTCAGCTTCCAGATGTTCGCCACCGACACCGACCAGGACTATGTGCGCGACGGGATGCAGGGCGATGGCACGTCCGGCCTCTACCGGCTGTCGCGCCGGCAGATCGTCATCAACAGCGACAAGGTCCGCCTCGAGATCCGCGACCGGCTGCGCCCCGAACAGGTGATCGAGCGCCGGCCGCTGTCCCGGTTCAGTGACTACAGCATCGACTACTTCGATGGCACGCTGTTCTTCCGGCAGCCGGTGCCCAGCCGCGACACGGACTTCAACCCGGTGTTCATCGTCGCCGAGTACGAAGTGCAGGGTGGTCGCAAGTCGGTCACCGCGGGCGGCCGCGCGGCCGTGAAGCTGGTGGACGACAAGGTGGAAGTCGGCGCCAGCCTGGTCCACCAGGGTGCCGCCGCAGGCGATACGGACCTTGCGGGCCTGGACCTGCGGTGGAAGATCAGCGATGCCACGCGGCTCAAGGCCGAGGTGGCCCGCAGCCGCTCGGATGATCCGCTGCGCGCCGATGGCGCCTCGGCATACCTCGCTGAGCTGCAGCACGTCACCGAGCGGGTCGATGCCCGCCTGTATGTGCGCGAACAGCAGGCTGGCTTCGGCCTGGACCAGCAGCTGGGCGTGGACTCCGGCGCGCGCCGTGCCGGACTCGATGGACGAGTGCGCATGGGCCAGCACTGGCTGGCGCGCGGCGAGCTGTACCAGCAGGAAGTGCTGGACACCGGCGCGTCGCGCGTCCAGGCCACGGCCGAGGTGCGCCGCGAAAGCGCGAACGTGAAGCTGGGCGTCGGCCTGCGCGACGTGCGGGATGAGTCGCCGACCGCGCCCACGCTGATCAGCACCCAGGGATTCGTTGGCGGCAGCGTGGAGCTGTGGCAGGACCGGATCCAGCTGCGCGCCAGCCAGGACATCGGGCTGCGCAGCAGTGACGCGAGCAGCGACTTCCCGGCCCGCAGCCTCGTGGGCATCGACTATCGGTGGCGTCCGAACACAACCTTCTTCGCTGACTACGAACACGCCTCGGGCGCGGCGCTCGATTCCGACACCACTCGTCTGGGCGTGCGCACCCAGCCCTGGCACGGCGCTCAGCTGCAGTCCAGCGTCGGCCAGCAGTTCACGGAGAACGGCGCGCGTCTGTACAACTCGCTGGGCCTCACGCAGGGCTGGACGCTGAACGAGCGCTGGAGCCTGGATGTTGGCGTCGACCAGAACCGCACGCTGCGTGGCGCCACGCTGCGGCCGCTGAATGACCGGGTGCCGCTGGCCTCGGGCTCCATGAACGATGATTTCCTCGCGGCCTTCGCCGGTGCGCTCTACCGCACCTCGCTGTGGACGTTCACGTCACGCCTCGAGCAGCGGCACTCCGACGCCGAGCAGCGCTGGATCTTCACCGGCGGCTTCTATCGCGAACCCAAGGCCGGCCATGCTTTCTCGGCGGCGACCCAGTTCATGGACAGCGATTCCCGGCTGGCGGCCGGCACCGACAGCCGCAGTTCCGACATCCGCCTGTCCTGGGCTTTTCGGCCGGAGACGAGCCGCTGGATGGTGCTCAATCGCCTGGACTGGCGCACCGAGCGCAGTGGCGCGGCGGCGGCAAAGGTGGAAGCGGCGCGCATCGTGGACAATTTCAACAGCAGCTGGCAGATCACGCCCGGCTCGCAGCTCGGCCTGCAGCTGGCCGTGCGGTATGGCCGCAGCACCTTCGGCAGCGAGAGCTACTCCGGGCTCGCCACGCTGATGGGCTTCGACTATCGCCATGATCTCAACGCATGGCTCGACATCGGCACGCACGGCACGATGACCCGCTCGTGGAAGAGCGGCGTCGGCGAGCATGCGGTGGGCATCGACCTGGGCGCGACGCCCGTGCGCAATGTGTGGGTGGCGGTGGGCTACAACTTCAAGGGCGCCACCGATCGGGATTTCGACGCCAACCGGTACATCGCGCAGGGCGTGTACGTGAACTTCCGCATCAAGGCGGACCAGGACACGTTCAAGGATCTCTCGCTGCGCAGCCTGCGGCCAGACCGCGGCGGGGCTCGCTAGCAGGTCGCCACGCCGCCGATGCCCTGGCGGGCACCGAACTCCCACAGCGGCACCCATTCGCGCGCCATCGTGCCGGTGGTGGCGTCGATGCGGTGACGCCAGGTAAACACCGAGACCCGGTCGCAGCCGCCGCTGCCGGCGCGTATCAGCTGCGCCATGACGATCTCATGCTCGAGGCTGCCGCCCGACTGCGCTGCGCGGCTGGCGAGCACGGCGTGATCCGCGTTGTTGTAGGTCGAGAACAGCCACAGGTACTCGCTGAGGTTGCGCAGCGCCGCGGCGTCGATCGGCCGCTGGTTCAGGAGTCCCGCCGGACCCTGCTCATCCGTCAGGTTCACCGTCGAGCGATCGAGGTAGGCGCAGCGAAATACCCGCGCGCGCACGCTGACCACCGGGGTGCTGTTGCGCACGCGCTGGAACTCGAAGTAGCGATCAGAGGCGCTCTCGCCAACCAGGGTTTCCGCGCTGCCGGAAACAGAGTTCGACCAGGCCCGCGCCTGGTTGGGGTCGTCCGTGCACAGTTCGTGTCGCGCGCCACCAGGCGAGAGCTGGGTGGTCTGCAGGTGATAGGTGGATACCACGCCCGACCCAGGCGGCGGCGCATCGCTCAGGAAATCCGCGGGAACGCGCGGCATGCCCGCGTACAGCAGTTCGGCGATCCGCACGTCGGCCAGTTCAATTCCATGGCGCGCCGCTGGCGCCTGGACGCCAGCGGTATCCGCGCCGCTCTCGGTGCCATTGCAGGCCCCCAGCAGCGACAGCAGTGCCAGGATGCCGATGCGCGGCTGCATGCCCACTCTTGTCATACCTGTGGATATCGACCTCTGGCGGGACTGGCTTGAAGCCATGAGGGGGCCGGGGATCGTGATGCAGCTCACAGAAGGGGAGCCGGCGCGGAATATGTATCCTGGCTGATAGACTTCAGGCCCATGACCCGCCTGCTCACCCGCACCCCCCGCGCCGATGGCTACTGGATGCCCGGCGAGTTCGAGCGCCACGCCGGCGCCTGGATGATCTGGCCGGAGCGGCTGGACAACTGGCGCGATGGCGCGCGGCCGGCCCAGCGCGCCTTTGCGGCGGTGGCCGCGGCCATCGGGCAGTTCGAGCCGGTGAGCGTCGCGGCCTCTTCAGCCCAGTACGAATTCGCGCGCGCCCAATTGCCGCCGACCGTGCGCGTGATCGAGATCAGCAACAACGATGCCTGGGTGCGCGATACCGGCCCCACCTTCGTGGTGAATGCGGCCGGCCGGCGGCGTGCCGTGGACTGGCAGTTCAACGCCTGGGGCGGCCTCGATGGCGGCCTGTATTTTCCCTGGGACCAGGACGACCTGGTCGCGCAGAAGCTGGCGGCCGTGGAAGGCGTGGATCGTTATCGCGCGCCGCTGGTGATGGAAGGTGGCGCCATCCACAGCGATGGGCAGGGCACGCTGCTCGTCACCGAACAGTGCCTGCTGAATCGCAACCGCAACCCGCAACTGTCGCGCGACCAGATCGAATCCCTGCTGCGCGACTACACCGGCGCCACCACGATCGTGGCTGGCTGGGCGAGGCGTGATCAACGACGAGACCGATGGCCACGTCGACAACCTGGCCTGCTTCGCGCGGCCGGGGGAGGTGTGCCTCACGTTTCCGGCGAACCGGCGTGATCCGCAGTGGCGGGTTTCAAACGATGCGCTGGAGCGCCTGGCTGCAGCGCGCGATGCGCGGGGCGGGCGGTTCACGGTACACAAGCTGCCATCGCCCGGCCCGCTGCGCATGACGACCGCCGAAGCCGCGGGCGTGCAGCATCGTGACGGCGCCAAGCCGCGCACGGCGGGCGAACGGCTGGCCGCCTCGTATGCGAATTTCTACATCGCCAACGGCGGCATCGTGATGCCGCTGCTGGATCCGCGCACGGATGCCGCGGCTTTGGCGAAATTGAAGCGCGTGTTCCCGGAGCGCCGGGTGGTGGGCGTGCCAGGTCGTGAGATTCTGCTGGGTGGTGGCAACATCCACTGCATCACCCAGCAGGTGCCGGCGGCGCGGCCACGCCGCGCCCCGGTGTGAGCGCCGGCTAGATCCGGTCGATCACCTTGTTGAAGGTGATGCTCGGGCGCATCGCCTGCGCGCAGGCCGCGGCCGAGGGGTGGTAGTAACCCCCGATGTCCACGGGCTTGCCCTGCGCGCCATTGAGCTCGGCGACGATCCGCGCTTCCTTCTGTTCCAGCGCCACGGCCACCGTGCCGAACTTCACCTTCAGATCCGCGTCGGCGTTCTGCTCGGCCAGGGCCTGCGCCCAGTACAGCGCCAGGTAGAAGTGACTGCCGCGCACGTCGAGTTCACCCACCTTGCGCGAAGGGGATTTGTCCTGCTCGAGGAACCTGCCATTGGCCACATCCAGCGCCTCGGCCAGCACCTTCGCGCGTGCATTGCCCGTCTTCTGCGCCAGGTCCTCGATCGACACCTGCAGCGCGAGGAATTCACCCAGTGAATCCCAGCGCAGGTGGTTCTCCTCGAGGAACTGCTGCACGTGCTTCGGCGCCGAACCGCCGGCGCCGGTTTCGTACAGGCCGCCGCCTTCCAGCAGCGGCACGATGGAGAGCATCTTGGCGCTGGTGCCCAGTTCCAGGATCGGGAACAGGTCGGTGAGGTAGTCGCGCAGCACGTTGCCGGTCACCGAGATGGTGTCCTGGCCCGCGCGCAGCCGCTTGAGCGTCGAGGCGGTGGCCTCCACCGGGGATTCGATGCGGATGTCGAGGCCGCTGGTGTCGTGGCCCTTGAGCGCCTCGCGCACCCGCTCGATCAGCTTTCGATCATAGGCGCGCGCGCCATCCAGCCAGAAGATGGCCGGCTGGCCGGTGATGCGCGCGCGCGTCACCGTCAGCTTCACCCAGTCGCGGATGGCGGCATCCTTGGTCTGGCACATGCGCCAGATGTCTGCCTTTTCCACATTGTGCTCGGTGAGCACGGCGCCATCCAAGGCCACCACGCGCACCGTGCCCGGCGCGGCGATCTCGAAGGTCTTGTCGTGCGAGCCGTATTCCTCGGCCGCCTGCGCCATCAGGCCGATGTTGCTGACATTGCCCATCGTGCGCACGTCGTAGGCGCCCAACTTGCGGCAATCGTCGATCACCACCTGGTAGACGCCGGCGTAGCAGCGGTCCGGAATCAGCGCGGACATGTCGTGCAGCTTGCCGTCCGGGCCCCACATCTGGCCCGAGGCGCGGATGGCCGCGGGCATCGAGGCATCGATGATCACGTCGCTGGGCACGTGCAGGTTGGTGATGCCCTTGTCCGAATCCACCATGGCCAGCGGCGCCCGCGCGGCCATCACCGCGGCGATGTCCGCCTTGATGGCGCCGCGCTGCGGCTCGGCCATGGCCTCGACCTTGGCGAGCACCGCCTCCAGGCCGTTGTTGGGATTCACGCCGGCGGCGGATAGCGCGGCGCCGTGCTTGGCGAACACATCCTGCAGGAACACGCTCACCGCATGGCCGAACATGATGGGATCGGACACCTTCATCATGGTGGCCTTCAGGTGCAGCGACAGCAGCACGCCATCCTTCTTCGCGGCGTCCATCTCGCGGGCGTAGAAGGCGCGCAGCTCGCGCGCGCTGAGGAAGGTGGTGACGATGAGCTCGGCATCCTTCACCTTCACGCCATCCTTCAGCACGGTGACCTTGCCGCCCGCATCCACATGCTCGATGCGCAGCGCGCCGGCCTTGGGTATCGAAGCCGACTGCTCGTTGCCGTAGAAATCGCCGCCGCCCATGTGCGCGACCCGCGTCTTGGAATCGGCCGACCACTTGCCCATGGAATGCGGATGCGCCTTGGCGTACTGCTTCACGGCCTTGGCCACGCGCCGGTCGGAATTGCCCTCGCGCAGCACCGGGTTCACCGCGCTGCCCGAGACCTTCGCGTAGCGCTGGCGGGTCGCTTTCTCGGCGTCGGTGGCAGGGGTTTCGGGATAGGCGGGCAGCGCGTAGCCCTGCGACTGCAGCTCGCGCACGGCTTCCAGCAGCTGAGGCACCGAGGCGCTGATGTTGGGCAGCTTGATGATGTTCGCGTCGGGCGTCTTGGCCAGTTCGCCCAGCTCCGCCAGGTCGTCGTTCACGCGCTGCGCGGGCGCGAGCGAGTCGGGGAAATTCGCCAGGATGCGCCCGGCCAGCGAGATGTCGCGTGTTTCAACCACCACGTCGGCGGCGCGCGTGTAGGCCTGGATGATGGGCAGCAGCGAGTAGGTGGCGAGAGCGGGAGCCTCATCGGTGAGCGTGTAGATGATCTTCTGGTTCATGGTGACCTTTTCTTCTTCAGAGTGCGCCGAGCTCGCGCTCGGCCTGTTTCAGCCAGTCTTCCTGCGTACGACGGTAATGCGCCGGCGCAACCGCCGACTGCTCGAGCAGTCCCTTGAGCACCACCCGGGCTTCCTCCGGCTGTCTCTGGCTGCGCAGCAGCTGCGCGTAGCGCACGGCCGCCTCGGCGCCGGGGTAATAGCCGCTCAGCGCCTTGTACTCATCCATCGCGCGCTGGGTCTGCCCTTCGGCCTCCAGCGCGCGGGCATAGAGCAGGTGCCCGTCCGGGGAGCGATAGTCCGGGTTGTGCTTGATCAGGGCGTCCAGCGTTCCCCGGGCGTCAGCGGGCTTGCCGGCGGCAAATTCGGCGCGCGCCAGGCCCAGCATCAGGTTGGCATCGTGCTCGTAAAGCCCGCGCAGGCACTGGCGGTACTGCTCGGCGGCGTCATCGTGCCGGCCCAGTTTCATCAGCTCCTGCGCGTAGCGGGCCCGGGCATCCACGCCGCCGGTGGCCTGGGACAGCTGTGCCAGGCGGCGAAGGTCCGCCTCAGGGTCGAGGGCCTTCTTCACCCCCTTGACGGTCCGCTGGGTCGTGCGGCTGCGCAGCAGTTCCGGCACCAGTTCGGCAGCGACATAGGCGATGATGCCTGCATACGAGAGCAGGGCCAGCACCCAGATCCAGATCTGGTTGCGGCCCGTCTTGATGCAATGGACGATCAGCAGCGCCTGGATGACCAGCGACAGGAAAATGAAGGACATGAAGGCGAAGCTTACCGTGCAGGGCCGATGCACGGCGAGGCCGATTGCGCCGGCGCCAGGGCGCGCCGTGCTCGCCTGCCTGCTGGGTGGCCTTCTGGCCTGCGGCGCTCGCCCCGCGGCCTCGCAGGAGCCGGGCGCCATTGCGAACGATTCGCGGCCAGCGCGTCCCCGCATCGGCCTGGTGCTCTCGGGTGGCGGAGCCCGCGGCGCGGCGCATGTGGGTGTGCTGAAGACGCTGGAGGCCCTGCATGTGCCCGTGGATGCGATTGCCGGCACCAGCATGGGGGCCGTGGTTGGCGGTCTTTACGCCAGCGGCATGTCGGCGGCCGAGATCGAAAAGGAACTGGACACCATCGACTGGGAGGACGCCTTCCGCGATCGTCCGCAGCGGTCGCGGCTGAATTTCCGCCGCAAGCTCGAGGACCGGGATTTCCTGGTGCAGTTGCCGCTGGGCTTCCGGGAAGGGCGTTTCCAGCTCCCGCGCGGACTGATCCAGGGGCAGAAACTCACGCAGCTGCTGCGCGAGTTGACGCTGCCGGTGTCCCACGTGGCCAGCTTCGACGCGCTGCCCACCGCCTTTCGCGCCGTGGCCACCGACCTTGAAACCGGCGCCGCGGTCACGTTGAAGGACGGCGACCTCGCCAGCGCGCTGCGGGCCAGCCTGTCGGCGCCCGGCATTTTCGCGCCCGTCGAGCGCGAGGGGCGTCTGCTGGTGGATGGCGGCATCGCCGACAACCTGCCCATTGCGGTGATCCGCGAGATGAACGTCGACCGGCTCATCGTGGTGGATGTGGGCAACCCGCTGCAGGGCCGCGACAACCTCGACGATGTCACCACCGTGGCCAACCAGATGATCGCGATCATGGTGCGACGCGAGGGCCAGAAACAGCTCGCCACGCTGTCGCCTGACGATGTGGTCATCACCCCCGAAATGCCGCGGGTATCTTCGTACGACTTCAGCAGCCTGCCCAAGGCCATGCGCCTGGGTGAGCAGGCGGCCGTCGCGCAGCAGGCCCGGCTTGCCGGATTGTCGGTTTCGCCGGCCGAGTACGCGGCCTACCTGGCTGCCCGGGAGCATCCCGTTTCGGTGCCCACGATCCGCGAGGTGCGGGTTGCCGCCGAGTCCGCGGGCTTCGCGCGGCAGGTGGATGACTTCTTCGGCGCGCTGGAGAACAAGCCGCTCGATCAGACGCTGCTGCGTCGCCGGGCCAATCGTTACTACGGCCAGGGCCTGCTCGAGTCGCTCGACTATCGCCTGTTGCCCGTGCCGGATGACAGCGGGCGATCGGACATGGAGTTCCAGGTCCGCCCCAATTCCTGGGGCCCGACCTACGTGCGTTTCGGCCTGCGGCTGCAGGATGATTTCCGCGGCAATACCTCGTTCGATGCGGCCACCCGCGTGCTGTTCACCGAGCTGAACGCGCTGGGCGCGGAGTGGATCTGGGATGCGCAGGTGGGCGGCAACCCGCGGCTGGGAACGCAGCTGTATCTGCCGCTCTCGCCTCGGCGCCGCTGGTTCATCGAACCCACGGCGCTGTTCCAGATCCGCGCCGTGCCCGAATACGATGACGACGAGTCGCAGGTGGGCGAACTGCGCGTTCGCTCCATCCGCTTTGGCGGCAGCCTCGGTCGGGAGATGGGGCAGAGCGCCGAGCTGCGCGCAGGCCTCGAGCGCGAGATCGGCCAATCCCGGGTGCGGCTGGGAGATGTGTCGGATCCGCCGCTGGATTTCACCAACAACGAGCTGTTCACGCGCTTTACCTACGACAGCCTGGACAGCGTGGCGTTTCCGCGCTCGGGAGAAGGCATCACCGCGCAGTGGCGGCGGCAGTTGTCGGGCCGCTCGCTGGATCGGGTGTCCGACTCGATCAGCCTCGATGTGCGAATCGCGCGCTCCTGGGGGCGCAACACCTTCATCGCCTGGGGATCCGCGGGCACGCTGCTCAACGATGAATTCGCCGATGTGCGCAGCTACTTTCCGCTGGGCGGATTCCTGAACCTGTCCGGCATCTCCGCCAATTCCCTCAGCGGCCCGCACTACAGCATTGGACGGCTGGTGTATTACCGCAAGGTGGGCAGTGGCGGCGAAGGGTTCCTGAACGTGCCGATGTATGCGGGCATGTCGCTGGAAGCCGGCAACACCTGGACGAAACGCACCGACATGAGCCTTTCAGGCGCGCGCAAGGACATGAGCCTGTTCTTCGGCCTCGACACCTTCGTGGGCCCGGCCTGGTTTGCCATCGGCCTCGACAGCCACGGCAAGCACGCCTTCTATCTGTCGGTGGGACGGGGCTTCTAGGAAAGCCCGCGGCTCGCGGCCAGGTTCTCCACCTTGGTGAACTCCAGCGTGGGCGCATCGAGCGGCCGCGAATACTCATGCCGCCGCGCCATCTCGAGCAGCGCCTCGTCGCGATCATCGGCGGTGCGATACCAGTGCACGCGGTGCCAGTCCGGTCCCAGCAGCTTGCGGAACGGATCGTTGGTCTTGAGGCTGATGCGAATGCCGTAGGGGCACGGCTCCTCGGTGTGCGGTTTGCGCAGGTTGTGCGCGGCTTGGATGATCGGCATGCCCGCATGATACCAGCCGACCGGCGTCATACGCCGAACCTTGTGAATCAACAGCTTGCGCCCGCCTTGCGCGGCAGGGGAGAATCGCCGCCCTCATGACAGTCGAACTGCGGATCCTGCTTCTCCTCGCCCTGTTCGCGGTCGGCTTCATCGCCCGCCGCCTGGGCTGGCTCAAGCCGCCCCATGCCGGACGCATGCTGCAGCTGGTGATTACCGTGGGCCTGCCAGCGCTGTTCCTCGCCGATGTCAGCCGCATCCCGCTGCGCCTGGACCTGATCGCGCTGCCCGCCAGCGCCATGATCATCATCATCGTGTCGGGCGCGGCTTCGCTGCTGGTGGGTCGCGCGATGGCCCTGCAGCGCCCGGAGCAGGGCGCGATGACCATCTGCGCCATGTCCATCAACAACGGGTTCCTGTTTCCCTTCGCCATCGCCGTGTGGGGGCAGGTGGGTTTCGCGCAGATGGCGCTGTTCGATTTTGGCAATGCGCTGTGCCAGGGCAGCCTGGTCTATGCCATCGCCGCCGCGTATGGCGGACACGGCACCGGGTTCGCGGCGATCGCCCGGCGCGTGCTGAGCTTCCCGCCGCTGTGGGCGCTGCTGGTGGCCTTGCTGCTGAACGTGTCGGACGTGCAGCTGCCCTCGCTGCTCACCACGGTGCTGGGCACCGTGGGCCGCTGGATCCTGATGCTGGTGATCATCGCGCTGGGCGTGCTGTTCGACGCTCGACTGCTCGGCGACCGGCGCGTGCTGGCCACGCTTGCGCTGCGCATCCCGCTGGGACTGGCCGTGGGCTACGCCTGCGTGCTGATCTTCGACATCGAAGGACTGACGCGGTCGGTGGTGCTGCTGGGCGCCGCGGCGCCGATCGGCTTCTCCGCGGTGGTGATCGCCAACCGCGAGAACCTGCACCGGGAGCTGGCCGCCAGCGCCGCATCCATTTCGGTGCTGCTGGCGCTGGTGTTCGTGCCGCTGGCGCTGTGGCTTCTGCCGCGCTGATTCGCTAGCGCGGTTCCTTGCCCGGCGCGGGATCTTCCATCGGGAAGGTCTTCACCGCATCGCCGGCCGGCGCCGCGGGTGCCGGACCCGACGCCGCCGGGGCGGCAGGAGCTGCCGGCGTGGCAGCGGCGCTCTCGCCGATGCTCGCAGCCAGCGCCGCCAGGAATCGCCGCGCGTTCTCCGATTCGGTGCCGACCGCGCCACTCATGATCTCGGAGGGCAGCACGCCACGCTTGCCGTAGAAGTTGCGATTGCCCTTGTTGTCCATCGTGATGGCAGTGCCATCCAGCGCCACGCCAGCGAACAGGCCGCGCGCGCGCGAGTACGCGAACACTTCCGCATTCACGCCCGCTGCAACTTCAGCCTGCCGGCCCACGGGGCCCGCGGCAGCCGAGGCGCCAGCGCCCAGCGTCAGCTTGCCGTCGGCAATGCCCTCGATGCCGCGCCGCGTGGTGAACACCAGCACGATGTCTGTTTCCTGCGCGCCCCACTGCAGGCCGAAACTGCCGCCACCCAGCGTGATGAACATCGGGTTGCTGAAGTGGCCGCGGCTGTCGCGCACCGTCAGCACGCCCTTGCCACCGCGGCCGCCCACCACCAGCGCCACCTTGGTGACCGAAGGGATCACCGCCACGCCATAGGCGCGCTGCAGCAGCCGCTCCGGAATCGCCTGGTCGCGCTGCGCGCGCAGTTCATCCAGCACCTTGGCCGCGACCATCAGCTTGGCCTCTTCACGCTCCTGGGCCAGCGCGGGACGCTGCACGGCGAGCGCGATCAGGACAATGCCGATCAGGCTCAGCATTCGCTTGGAATTCATCATTTGCGGATTCCTCCGTGGACTACGGATCGAAGTTGGCCGAAGCTTACTCCAGCGAAGCGAGCTGCGGTAAGGTGCGCGCATGCGGATGTGCTTTCCTGTTTCCATCTGGCGACATTTCTCGCTGCTGATGATGTGCGGCGCGAGCGTCCTGCATTCAGCTGCCGTTCAGGCGGAGTGGCTGTATCGCGAAGAGGCGATCATGGGCACGCGCTGTGCGGTGGAGCTGTGGGCCACAGATCGCGCCGCGGGCAACGCGGCCATCGAAGCCGTGCTCGCGGACATGCGGCGCATCGATGCGCTGATGAGCACCTACAAGCCCACCTCGGAAATTTCGCGCGTGAACGCCGAAGCCGCGAAGGCGCCCGTGGCCGTGACCGCGGAGCTGTTCGGCCTGCTGCAGACCGCGCAGCAGTACTCGGGTCTCTCGAAGGGCGCCTTCGACATCACCTATGCCAGCGTCGGCTACCTCTACGACTATCGCCAGCATTTCCATCCCGACGACAAGACACTCGCCGCGGCGCTGCCCACGGTGGACTACCGGCAGCTCAGGCTCGATCCGGCAACGCGCACGGTGGCCTTCGGCAGGCCGGGCATGCGCATCGACCTGGGCGGCATCGCCAAGGGGTACGCGGTCGATCGCGGGATCCAGATCCTGAAGGACCGTGGCTTCACCCACGCGATGGTCAACGCCGGCGGCGACACGCGCGTCAGTGGTGATCGCTTTGGCAAGCCCTGGGTGGTGGGCATCCGCCATCCGGATCGCAAGGATGAAGTCACGATGCGGATTCCGCTGGTGGATGCCGCGTTTTCAACATCGGGTGATTACGAACGCTATTTCGATGAGGGGGGCGTGCGCTACCACCACATCATCGACCCGAAGACCGGGCGCTCGCCGCATGCGGTGCGCAGCGTCACCATCATCGCCTCGAACGCCACGCGCACCGACGGCCTGTCGAAGACGGTCTTCATCCTGGGTCCCAAGGACGGCATCGATTTCATCAATACGCTGCCCGATGCCGATGCCATCGTCATCGCCGCGGATGGCAAGGTCAGCTATTCGAAAGGGCTGCAGCCGCCGCCGTGAAGGCGGGCTGTTGGGGGCGCAAGGGTGTAAAGTCCGCACCCTGCGATCAATCCCCGGGGGACACATGAAATTCGCCAGCTCACTGACCGTTGCGTCGCTCATCGCGGCGCTGGCTGCTCCGGCCGTCGGCGCCGATGCCAATGCCGGCCGCACCTTCTTCCGCGCGCAGTGCGCCCTGTGCCACAGCGCCGAACCCAATGACAACGGCGGTGCCCAGGGACCCAGCCTGCAGGGTGTGCTGGGCCGCGCGGCGGCCACTGGCGCCGGCTTCAGCTATAGCCCGGCGCTGAAGAGCTCGAACCTCACCTGGGATGCGGCCTCGCTCGAGCGCTTCCTGGCCGCGCCCACCACGGTGGTGCCCGGCTCGTCCATGGTCATTCCGGTGCCGCAGCAGTCGGATCGCGAGAACATCGTCGCCTACTTCACCGCAGTGAAGGACGGCACGCTGAAGGCGGCGGCAGGTCCCGGTGGTCCTCCGGGCGGGTTCCGAGCCCCGCCGCCATCCGGTGCGCCCACCAAGGGTGAGGCCGATTGGAAGAAGGACGCGCCCGGCCGTGTGCACCGCGTCGATCTGTCCAGGCTGCCGACACCATTCGACACCCCCTCAGCCATGAACTTCCCGCGCCTGGTGCCGAAGCCTGCCGGTGCGCAGCTGGCGCTGCCGGCGGGATTCAAAGTGGCTGTGTACATGGAAGGCCTCACCGCGCCTCGCACCATGAAGGTGGCTGCCAACGGCGATGTGCTGCTGGCCGAGACCAATGCCGGTCGCATCAAGGTGCTGCGCCCGACGGCAGATGGCTCCACTGCCACCGCCACCGTGTTCGCGCAGGGCCTGCTGCAGCCCTATGGCATCGCGTTCTACCCCTCTGTCGCCAAGCCGCAGTGGATCTATGTGGCCGAGATGAATCGCGTGGTGCGCTACCGCTACAGCACCGGCGATACCGTCGCCTCGAGCGTGCCGGAAGTCGTGGTGCCGCAGCTCTCGCCGGTGGGCGGCGGGCATTTCACGCGCGACATCGCCTTCTCGCCCGATGGCAAGCGCATGTATGTCTCGGTGGGTTCGCAGTCGAACGTGGCCGAGGACATCACGAAGAAGTCGCCGGATGAAGTGAAGGCCTGGGAGGCTCAGCATGGCCTGGGCGCACCCTGGGGCAACGAGGAGAACCGCGCCACGGTGCGCGTATACAACATGAATGGCGACACGAAGGGCCGCAACTTCGCCACCGGCATCCGCAACTGCGTGGGCATGACGATGCAACCCGCTACGGGCGCGCTGTGGTGCGTCACCAACGAGCGCGACATGCTCGGAGATGACCTGGTGCCCGACTACGCCACGCGCGTGAAGGACGGCGGCTTCTACGGCTGGCCCTGGTACTACATGGGCAACCACGAGGATCCGCGCCTGAAGGGTCACCGGCCGGATCTGGCCGGCAAGGCCACGCTGCCCGATGTGCCATTCACCGCGCATTCCGCAGCAGTCAACCTGCTGTTCTATGCCGCGAACAAGGGCAAGTCGGCCTTCCCGAAGGAGTACACGGGCGAAGGCATCGCGGTGCTTCATGGTTCTTGGAACCGCGCCTTCCGCACCGGCCACAAACTCGTGCGCCTGCCGCTGAAGAAAGGCGTGCCCACCGGGCAGTACATCGACTTCATGACCGGCTTCATCACCGAGTCAGGCGATGCCTGGGGCCGTCCCGTGGCCATCACGCAGCTGCAGGATGGCTCGCTGCTGCTGGCTGACGACGGCGCCAACGTCATCTATCGCATCAGCTATTCCAAGGGGAAGTAATCCACATGAACAAGTCAGCAATCTCCGTGGCCGTGCTGGTGGCGCTCGCCGCGGCCGGCTGTGCAAAGAAAGAAGAGGCGCCCGCCGCCGATGCCGCCGCGCCTGCGGTTGCCGCAGCCGCTGCACCGCCAGCCGAGATCGTCATCCCGGGTGAGCGCATCACCCCGGAAAGCCTCACCTCCACCGCCGACGGCCACGTGATCATTGGCAGCGTGCAGGCGCGCACGATCTGGCGCGCCGCGCCCGGTTCGGCCACGGCCGAGGCCTGGATCCAGCCCGGCACCGATGGCATGCAGGGCGTGTTCGGCGTGTTCGCCGACAATGGCACCAGCACGCTCTATGCGTGCTCCGGTTCCTTCGGGCCGCCGCCGGCAGAAGGTCCGCCGCCGCCGCCTTCCACGCTGCACACATTCGACCTCGCCACCGGTGCGCCCAAGGCCAAGTACCCGCTTCCCGAGGCGGGCGCCTTCTGCAACGACATCGCCGTCGACGCCGGCGGCAATGTCTATGTCACCGACACCAACAACATGCTGATCGGTCGCCTCGCCAAGGGCGGCGAGAAGATCGAGACCTGGGCCGGCAAGGATGGCTCGCTGGGCAAGAAGGGCGAGGTTCTGGACGGCATCGCCGTGCTGGGTGATCGCGTGCTGGTCAACGCGCTGATTGCGAGCAAGCTCTATGCGGTTTCCATTGGCGCCGACGGCGCAGCCGGCAAGGCAGTGGAGATCAAGACCGATCGCGTGGTCGAGCGTCCGGACGGCATGCGCAGCTTTGGCGGCAGCGACCTGCTGATCGCCGAAGGCGGCGGAGCAGGGCGCCTTTCACGCGTGACCGTGACCGGAGACACCGGCAAGGCCGTCACGCTGAAGGAAGGCTTCCCCGATGGTCCGGTTGCGGTGACGGTGGTGGGCACCACGGCCTATGTGCTGGAAGGCCAGTTGGGACTGATGATGAATCCGCCCAAGCCCGGCGAGACTCCGCCGCCCGCCAAGCCGTACAAGGCCACGGCTGTCGAGGTGGGCGCGC
Organism: Pseudomonadota bacterium; assembly: GCA_016720075.1. Taxonomy (GTDB): domain Bacteria; phylum Pseudomonadota; class Gammaproteobacteria; order Steroidobacterales; family Steroidobacteraceae; genus ZC4RG30. The sequence goes on along the minus strand of JADJXW010000005.1, from coordinate 223,790 downwards.
CCTAGGTCGATCGCGCCTCAGGGCCGGTCAAAGCCGGCCCTGTCGAAGATGGCGCGCGCGGGCTCACTGGTCAGAAACTCCAGGAAGCCCGCAGCCTCTGCTCCCGCCACGGTGGTCGCCGCGGCGGGATACCTGATCGGTTCATGCGTGGTGTCCGGGAAGATATCCACCACGCGCACCCGCTTCTCCGCGCGCGCGTCCGTCGCATACACGATTCCCAGCGGCGCCTCTGCGCGCGCGACGAAGTTCAGCGCGGTACGGACGTTATCCGCGGGAATGATGCGGCTCTCCACGCTCTGCCACACGCCGAGCCGCATCAGCGCGGCGCGCGCATACTTGCCGGCCGGCACGCTGGACGGGTCGCCGGTGGCGATGCGGCCGCGTGCTCCCAGCGCCGCCGCCAGCGGGAACCCCGGGCCGATCTTGAGCTTCACGGGACTGTCGGCCGGAGCGACCAGCACCAGCCGGTTGCCCACGATGTCACGGCGGGTGCCAGGCTCGATCAGCCTGCGCGAGGCCAGGTAGTCCATCCATTCCTGGTCGGCGGAAACAAACACGTCGGCTGGAGCGCCGGACTCAACCTGCTTGGCCAGCTGCGAACTCGACGCGAACGAGAAGCGCACGGGCACGCCGGTAGTGGCGGTGAATGCCCGGCCAACCTCCTCGAGCGCATTCGTGAGTGAAGCAGCCGCGAACACGGTGAGGACCCCATCGGCGGCGGGGGAGGCCAGCGCCACCGCGCACAACAGCATTCCAGCAAGCAGTCGCCTGAACTTCACGTGGCTCGCGAAAGGGAAGAAACTGGCTGTAGTATACGCAGTATCCGATCATGCATATCGAACCATGAAGCCCCAGGCCCATATCCGCATCGATTTTTCCGGCACCTGTTCCATCGGTCCGGGCAAGATCGGCCTGCTCGAGGGCATCGAGCGCACCGGTTCGCTGTCCGCGGCCGCGCGGGCCCTGGGCATGAGCTATCGCCGCGCCTGGCTGCTGCTCCACAGCACCAATGAGGGCTTCAGCGAACCCGTGGTGGAGCTCAGCGTCGGCGGCAAGGATGGGGGCGGCACGCGCCTGACGCAGTTCGGCCGCCAGCTGGTGGCTGATTACCGGCGCTTCGATGCCGCCGTGGACCAGCTCGCCGCCAAGACTTTCGCCGATGTGCGCGTCAGCGCGCGGGCGCCGGATGCCGAATCCGCGCCACGCGGCGGCGGCGCGCGCCGGCCGGTGAATCGCGCGCTGGGAGCGCGTGGCCGCCCGCGCGACGACTAGAAGAAGAACGAAACGTAGAACGTCAGGAAGTTCGCGTCGAGCGCGTAGAGCGGCTCGGTGCCTGGCGTGGCGGTGCCCGGCGGGAAGTCCCGCAGGTCACGGAACCTGGAGTAGTCGACCATCATGTGGTTGACGCGCAGGTTGGCCGAACCTTTCTGCAACCAGGAGCCGGCCCACTCGACCGGGAATTCATACGAGGCGCCGATGCCGATGGTGTGCGTGGCGAGCGGCGAGTTTTCCTTGTCGCGCGCCATGAAGTTCTGGTAGCCGTCGCGCGGGAACAGATCGCTCCAGAACGTGGCGCCCGTCTGCGTGTAGTAGCGGTACGAGCCGGAAAACACCCAGCGGTTCCACAGCGGATGGGTGTACTCGAGGCTGCCCGTGTGGGCATTGATGCCCCAGGTGTCGGTGTAGAAGCGGTACTGCCCCTGCACCGCCGCCCGCCAGGGCAGGTAGTACTTGAGCATCAGCGAGCCGGCGTTGCTGGTGCGCGTGCGGGGGAAAACTTCCGGTCCGCGCGAATACGTGCCGCCCGCGTTGAGGAAACGCATGAAGCGGTACGGGTTCTGCAGGTAACCCTGCTCGGTCACGGTCTCGAAGTTGAACGAGGCGAGCAGGTCGCGCGTCAGCACCTGGGTCACGCCCAGGCGGTAGTTGCGCCGCTCGATCTCGTCAGCGAAGGTCGGGTCGACGGAGCTGCCGATCTTGTCCAGGCCCTGCGCGTAGCCGAAGCTCACGGTGGTCAGGTCGCCGAACATGTCCTGGCTGACCGACAGCGAATAGGTGTCGGCGCGGTAGTCGTTTTCCTTGCTGTTGGTGTAGCTGGCGGAATAGGTGGTCTTGCCGCGCAGGTACTCCAGCGCGAGGCTCTTCTGTTCGCGCCGCTCGGCGTAGCGGCTGGCGCCCGAAACCACCACGTCGATGGACGCGCTGGTGATGTTGTCGATGTAGTAGTTGGCCGTGGCCGCCAGTGATTCGCCGAATTTCTTGCGCACCAGCACCGACGGGCCGTCGACGGTGATGCCGCCGCCCTGGTAGCGGTGGTACATCAGGTCGGCGCGATCCTCGGCCAGCACGGCCGCCCGCGCGCCGTTGGCGCCAAGGGCCAGCAGGGCAAGGACCGCAACGCGTCGCAGGACGTGCATCTTCAGGAGCAGCCGCAACCGCCGCCGGCCCCGCCGGTGGCGCCGCGCGCACCCTCGCGCACCTCGAACACATGGTCCAGGTACGAGGAGGAAACCGGATCTCCGCCGATCGACATGATGGGATCAGCCAGGTGCTCGCGCTCGTAGGGCTTCACCCAGGGTTCGATCGGTGCGCAGGCCGTGACCGCCAGCAGGGCGGCGGCGCCCAGTATCAGCAACGGCTTGCGCATGGCTCCATCGTTCCTATTCGCGCACCAGGGCGTGGATCTGGTTCAGGTATTCGTTCTCGTCGCCGGGCTTGTAGCCGCGATGCAGCCACCGCAGGTTGCCCTTGCGGTCGATGATCACCGTGCTCGGCATGCTCTGCACGGAGTAGAGCTTACTGACTTCGCTTTTCGTGTCGAACAGTATCGGAAAGGTGACAGGCGTGGCCTTGAGCCACTTGGCCGCTTCGGCCGAATCCGGCTCGACGTTCACGCCGATCATCGTGAAGCCCATGGGCTTGTACTTGGCGTGCAGCTTCTCGAGGATGGGCATCTCGGCGCGGCACGGGCCGCACCAGCTCGCCCAGAAGTTCAGCATCACCACCTGGCCCTTGAACTGGTCAAGGTTCACCGGCTTGCCAGCCATGCTCACCAGCTGGAACTTCGGGGCCGGGCCGGCCGGCGCGACCGCCAGGGCGGGCGCCGCCAGAAACGCGGCAACCAGCAGCGTGCGCAGGGCTTTCGTCGTCGTGATCATGTTCAACCGGCCTCCTGAACCTTCAGAAGAAAACGGTCGCTCCGATGTGCGCGGCGAAATTGTTGGTGAGCTTCTGCGTGCCGAGCAGATCCGACCGGAACACCACATCCTGCACGTCGATGTGAATGGCCAGCCAGTCCGTCGGCAGCACGCGATATCCGGCGCCGAAGTTCACGGAGAAATTCTGGTCTCCCGCGAACTTCGTGCTGCCGATGCCACCAATCAGGTACAGCGCACTGTTCATGGCGAGGTTGCGACCGATATACACCTCGCCTGGGAGAATGTTGTAGCCCAGCGAGAGGTTGTAATACGTGAAGCGCCTCTCACTGGGCGTAAGCAGCTGCACGTTGCCGCCCAGAGTTTCGAAGCTGGTCCGCCCGGCCTTCGAGCGCCCGAAATTGGCCTCGAAGAAGATGTCTTCTGTCACATGGAAAGCGGCCCGCGCCCCATACATCGGGTTCGTGCCGAAATCCTCGATCGACAGCGAGCCGTAGTAGGGCCCGACCTCGATGTTCTCGGCGTCGATCCTGTTCACCCGGATCTTGCGCCGCTCCACCACCGGCTCGATGACCTTCGGTGGCGCGGCGTCCGGGGGCTCCTCGCCCTCGGTCGTGGCGACCGGTTCTTCCGCGGCGGCAGGCTCGCGGTCCTTCGACCACGGCCAGTGCAGCGAGGCGCAGCCCGACAGCGGCAGCGCCAGCGCGGTCAGAAGAAGAACGCGAGCCCGAGTTTCCATTCGTTGATCTCCTCGTTTTCGTTGCGGCTGGTGAATACCATGTGATGGCGGTATTCGCCGCGCACGAAGAAACGTCTGCTGATGTAGAAGCGCACGCCGGCGCCGGCGTAGGCGGTCTGGTCCTTGCGGTCATCCGGCAGCACCAGCGTCGACTTGGGCTTGATCCAGATGATGCCGGTGCCCAGCGTGAGGAAGGGCGAGATGCGCCAGTCCGGGCGGGTCACGTGGATGAGGCCCAGTTCCGCGGTGTAGCCGTTGGAGGCATTGCCCAGGAACTGCGAGCCGGTGACCTCAAGGGCCATCTGCTCGTTGAAGGCGCGCGAAAGATAGGCCGATACCAGCGTGGCGCCGCCGTAGTCGCCGGCCTGCACGCCCATCTCCCAGTTGTGGCGCGTGAAGCCCGCGCGATCCCCCAGGTCGAAGGTGAAGGCGCTGCCATCGGCCAGCAGCGTCCGGCGCATGTCCTTCTGGCTGGCCCAGCCCTCGATGCCGCGGCTGGTGCGCACGCGGAACCATTCGGTGCGCCGGTACAGCACATCGATGGCTTCGCCCCGCGGCACCACCTGCGTCACGGCATAGCCGCGCCCCGGCCCCTCGTGCAATTCGAGATAGGCCTCGGCGATGAACAGCTGCTGCAGCTTGTCGGTCTTGTCCGCCGCGGAGGCGGCACTGGCGAACAGGCTCGCCAGTGCGAGCAGCGCGGCGCCAAGAGCGACGCTAGTTGAGCGGAACAGCGGGATCGAACGGGTTGTTGAAATACTGCGCACCAATATCGACCCACTCAGAGATCAGTCTCAATTCTGCCGGGGAAAGATACCCGGCATGCGTGCCGCCCGTCGCGAAGCGGCTGAAGAAGCGTGTTGAACCACGGGCGGATGTCGCAGCCAGCGAGGCCGGCACCTGCGGTGTCGTCTGCACAGGCTGTCCTGTCGTCGGGTCAATTGTAGTCACAACCCTGGGCACAAGCGAACCGCCCACCAGTTCCAGCTCGTCGCTGGCGAACAACAGTTCGCGGTACGCGGCCTTGTGCAGCGCCTGCTGGTTCGAGTCGCCATCGGCCAGATCCAGCTGCCCAGCGGGCACGCGCGGCGTGTTGTTGGCCGGATCGACGGGCGTGTGGCAGGCCGTGCAGGTGTGATCGGCCAGGATGATCGTGTTGTCGTTGGGGTCGCGAACCGTGCGATCGACGTACCACAGCGGATGGATCTGCTGCGTGTAGTTGATGACGATGCGGCAGACGCTGCTCCAGGCCGACTGGCAGCCGGCGCTGGTGGGTGCCAGCGTCTGCAGGCCCGCGGCGCCGCCATACGTGTAGGCGAACGCGGCATCCGGTGCGCGCACGGCCGGATCCGTCCAGTCATCCACGAAGTTCAGGTTCACGCTCGGCAGCTGCGAGCAGGTGTTGCCGGGAACGCAGGTGGTGCGGGCCTTGACCTGCGCCATGGTTTCGCCGGTGTTGGCGGAGAACGTCGCGACCGTGCCCGGGAAGCGGGTGCTGCTGGCGCCGGTCCATGCGGCCACGCTGGTGCCGTCGCGGCCATGCGAGAGATCCTGCGCCCCGCCGGTGGCGGCCTGGTGGCAGCCGTTGCACTTGCGCGTCTCGCCGGCGCGGATCTGCAGCCAGTTGCGGTGCCCGGGGAACAGCCGACGGCCATCCTTGTCGAGGATGGAGATCACGAAGGCCACGTTGGCCGGCACGCGCACCGACACCGAGCCATCCGGCTCGATGGGCACGTACCCCAGGATCTCGCGCATGAAGTTCACGGTGCCGAAGGCGGCATTGTCGATGTCCGGGAAGCCCAGGTCATCGTCGCCTATCGACACGGGTTTCTCGATGCGCAGGAAGCGCGCCGGGCGCTGGTCGGCCGTGCGCAGCGAAGGGTTGGCCAGCGTGCCGATCGACGGGGTGCCCGTGCCCGTATTGCGGGTGGTGCCGTCGAAGTCGTAGACGCTGCGGATGTCGAGGATGCCCACCGCCTGCGTCTGCAGGTCCGGATCGAAGTCGATCACCGGCACCTTGTCGAGGATCACCGCCGGCAGCGCGCGCGGCTGCGCGGCCACCAGGTCCGTGATCATGATGCCCTCGACCGGCTGGAACAGCGGCTTGAAGGTGTTGTCGGCCGGATCGAAGATGAAGGCGCTGTAGAGCGGCGGGGCGACCTGCGCGGCCGGGTCGGCCAGCCGCTGCGGCGTGCAGGGCACGACGGCGTTGGGCGTGACGGTGGTGTCGAGCAGCCGGCACTGCGACCAGCTCACCAGGATGCGGTTGGTGTTGTCCCACAGCGGATAGGCCGAGCGGAAGCGGCCGCCAGGCGAGGGGCCGGGCACCGTCACCACCTGGTTCGGCGTGGCGCGGCTCTGCGCCGGGCCCGTGTTGCCGGCGAACGAAGCCAGCGGCTGCGTGTTCTCCACGTACATGCTGGCGTCGATCAGCGTCAGGTCGCCGCCCAGGTCGGTATCGGTGAAGGGACGCACCAGCGACAGGATGCGGCCGTTCTGCATCTCGCGCGGCCGCGTGAACTGGATGGTCGAAGGCAGGCCGGTCGCCGGATCGAGCGTGCCGGTGTTGTGGCTGCGGGCGCCATACAGCAGCTGCAGGTTCGTGCCGTCGGGGTTCGCCGTGTACAGGTGGATGCCACGGCCGGTGGCGCCATCCCAGCGGCTGAAGAGCACCCGCCCGTCATTCATCACCGACGGCGACAGGTCGTGGCTCTGGTTGAAGGAGATCTGGTGGATGTCGGTGCCGTCGGCCTTCATCACATGCAGCACGAAGGCGCTTTCGTTGCGCGTGTCGGTCTGGGCTTCGAAGCCCGGCTTGCCCTCGTCGCGCAGGATGGCCTGTGACTGGCGCTGGCGCGTCGAGGTGAACACGATGCGGCCATCGGGCAGGTACTGCGGGCCGACGTCATTGCCCTCGTTGGCGATGGTGGCGGACGTGATCACGCGGTGCAGGTCGTCCGAGGGGATGTCGTATTCCCAGATGGCCCAGCTCGGCGGATCTTCCTCGTCCTGGTCGTCGTCGAGCGGGCCGCGCATCGCGAATACGATCTTCTTGCCGTCGGACGAGACATCGACATCCTTGATGTCGTAAGGATCGCTGCCCGTGACGCGGTCGGTGATGTTGCGCTCGGCCGATGAAGGCGATGCGCGGTCACGGAAGAAAAGATCCGCATCCGGCAGCGTGTCGCGCATCTCGCGGACGTCGTCCTGCACGAGCTGGCCACCGGCGGTGGCCGGGATGGTGCGCTTCACGTACGCGATGGGGAAGTCGACCGAACCCGGGTCGGCGGACTGGCCGCTGCCGAGTTCCACGCTGCCGCCACTGCTGCAGGCGCCAGCCAGCGCGGCAATGCCGGCGAGGCCGAGGAGGCGGACACGAATGGAGATTCTCTTCACGTTGGCTTCCCTGTGCCCGCAGTGCGGGCAATGAGCTTAAGTAGTCTGGCGGGGCGAGCGGCCGCTGTGACGCAGCTCGCACATTGCACGGCGAATCATATCTTTGCGACGCAAAACCGTATGTTGTCGGCTGACGGCGACGTAGGCGGATTGAGACATTACGGCTGCCCATTCGGCGCCTATACATTCGCTGCACACGGAATTGGCCGCGGCGCATTTTCTCGCGGTGAGGACAGGTCTCATGAAACGAGTTCAAGGCTACAAGCATCCGGTCGCCACGGCGGTCGCCTTCTCGCTGGCGCTGCTCGGCGCGGCCAGCGCGCTGGCAGGACCAGTGGAGCGCGCGCAGGCAAAGCGCATGCACGACCGACTGGCAGGCGTGCCGGCCAGCGAGGCGGTGCTCGACCAGATGGAGTCACTGATCGTGTCGGGGCAGGTCACGCAGGCCGCGCGCATCGCGATGCAGGCCAAGACCTTCTACACCACGACGCTCAAGAACTTCGTCACGCCGTGGACCAACGAGGAACAGTCGGTGTTCGCACCGCTGAACGACTACACGGCCACCGTCATCGGCATGGTCCGCGACGACGTGGATTACCGCCAGGTGCTGTCGGGCGACATCCTCTATGTCGGCGGTTCGGGCCTGCCGGCGTATTCGCCCACCAACAACAATCTCTACCAGCAGATGGAAGACCAGGACGTCGACCTGTCGAACTCCAGCGTGCTGGTGGCCTCGACGCAGTCCGCGCACACGGGCCTGCCTGCGCCGGCCACCGCTGGCGTGATCACCACGCGCGCGGCGGCGCAGGCCTTCTTCGAGGCGGGCACGAACCGAGCGATGTTCCGCTTCACCCTGATGAACCACATGTGCAAGGACATGGAGCAGGTGCATGACGTGAACCTGCCGCCGGACCGCATCCGCCAGGACGTGAGCCGCTCGCCGGGCGGCGACAGCCGCCTGTTCCTGAACGGCTGCATCGGCTGCCACAACGGCATGGATCCGCTCACGCAGGCCTTCGCGTTCTACAACTACAACGAGACCAGCGGCGCCATGGAGTACACCCCGGGGCAGGTGCAGCCGAAGTACCTCATCAACCAGGACAACTTCAAGCCCGGCTACGTCACCAAGGACGAGGGCTGGAGCAACTACTGGCGCAGTGGCGCCAACACTGTGCTGGGCTGGGATTCCTCGCTGCCGGGCTCGGGCGTCGGCGCCAAGTCCATGGGCACGGAGCTTGCGCACAGCGACCAGTTCGCGCGCCTGCGCGGTGGAAAAGGTCTTCAAGACCGTCTGCCTGCATCCGGCGGCCAATTCCGCCGACCGCAACAAAGTCAACGACATCATCAACGTGTTCCGCGGTGGCGGCTACAAGATGAAAGACGTGTTCGCCGAAACCGCCGCCTATTGCAAAGGCAATTGAGGGAGACGCACCGTGAAATTCCTGCGCCACATCCTGGTTGCCTCCGCGCTTGCCGCTCTCGCAGCGTGCAGCGGCGGTGCCGCCACCACAGTCAACCCCACCACGGCGCCGCCGACGGTGGCCGATTACACCGGACCTGCGCCGACGACGGCCGACGTGCAGTCCTTCCGCATCAACCTGTGGGACAACATCAAGGCGAACAACCGCTGCGGTGGCTGCCACAACGCCACCGGCCAGGCGCCGCGCTTCGCCCGCAATGACGACGTGAACCTGGCCTACGCCGATGCCAACACCATCGTCAACCTGACGCAGCCTGATCAGTCGCAGCTGGTGACCAAGGTGGGCGGCGGCCACAACTGCTGGCTGTCGAGCAACTCGGCCTGCGCCGACATCCTCACCACCTGGATCCGCAACTGGGCGGGTTCGGTGTCCGGTGGCGGCACGCAGATCGCGCTGCAGGCCCCGAACGACGTGGACGTGGGCGCGAGCAAGACGTTCCCCGACACCGCCAGCGATGGTGGCGCGGCGAGCTTCGCCAACACCGTCTGGCCGCTGGTGCGCGGCGCGGGCAACTGCGCGCGCTGCCATTCCCCCGACGGCCGCCACGCCGCAGTCGCCGTTCTTCGCCAGCGCCGACGTGAACGAGGCCTATGCCGCGGCGCGCTCCAAGCTCGACCTGGACACGCCCGCCAATTCGCGCCTCGTGGTGCGCGTCGGCGAGGAGTCGCACAACTGCTGGACCACGAGCTGCACCGCGGACGCGGCCACCATGCTCGCGCGCATCAACCAGTTCGTGAACGGCATCCAGATCGCACCGGTCGATCCCAACCTCGTGCTGTCCAAGGCGCTGACGCTGTACGACGGCACCGTGGCCGCCGGCGGCAACCGCTACGAGACCAGCACGATCGCCAAGTACGAGTTCAAGACCGGCACCGGCAGCACCATCTTCGACACCAGTGGTGTTGAGCCGGCGCTGAACCTCAACATGTCCGGCGACATCGCCTGGATGGGTGGCTGGGGCGTGAACATCAAGGCGGGCGGCAAGGCCCAGGGCACGACCACCGGCAGCAAGAAGCTCTCCGACCGCATCAAGGCCACCGGCGAGTACTCGGTGGAGGTCTGGGCGGCGCCGTCCAACGTGACGCAGGAAGACGCCTACGTCATCAGCTACTCCGGCGGCGTGATGTCCCGGAACGTAACGCTGTCGCAGCGTGCCTATCAGTACGAGGCGCTCGGCCGCTCGAGCACGACTGGCGCCAATGGCGCGCCGGCGCTGCTCACCCGCGATGCGGACCGCGACGCGCAGGCCTCGCTGCAGCATGTGGTGCTGACGTATGACCCGGTCAACGGCCGGCGCCTGTACGTCAACGGCAACTTCACCGGCGACGTGGATCCTCGCGCGGGTGGCTCGCTGGCCGACTGGGACGACACCTTCGCCCTGGTGCTCGGCAACGAGACCTCCAACAACCGCCAGTGGCTGGGCGTCATGCGCTTCGCGGCCGTCCACAGCCGCGCGCTGACGCTGGAACAGGTGCAGCAGAACTTCGCCGCCGGCGTGGGCGAGCGCTACTTCCTGCTCTTCAACGTGACGGCTCTGACCAGCGTGCCGCAGAGCTACATCATGTTCGAGGTCAGCCAGTACGACAGCTACAGCTACCTGTTCACCAAGCCGGTGTTCATCAGCCTCGACCCGGCCGCGCGGCCCGGCTCGATCCAGATCGACGGCATCCGCATCGGCGTCAATGGCCAGGAGGCCCAGACCGGCCAGGCGTACGCGAACGTGAGCACGACGGTCACGGACGCGAACTACGCGGCCACCTCGGGCCAGTTGCTGTCGGATGTCGGGACCATCATCGGACTGCAGAAGGGACCGGTTTCCGACCAGTTCTTCCTGACGTTCGACCGCATCGGCACGCGCACCTTCGCGCGTACCCCGGTGACGGGCGTGACCCAGCAGCCGGCGGACCTTGCGCCGCAGGCGGACATCGGCATCCGGACCTTCGAGCAGCTCAACCAGAGCATGTCGAAGATCACCGGCGTGCCGACCACCAATACGGCGGTGCGCACGACGTACCTGCAGGTGCAGCAGCAGCTGCCGCCGGTGCCCAGCATCGACGCCTTCCTGGCCTCGCACCAGACGGGCATCGCGCAGCTGGCCATCAAGTACTGCTCGGAGATGGTGAACAACGCCACGACCCGCGCGGCGTTCTTCCCGTCCCTGAACACCAGCGGGCCTGCCTCGCAGTTCGCAGGGACCGGCAAGGACATCCTGCTGGTGCCGCTGCTGCAGAAGGCCTTCCAGCAGCAGGGCAATGGCACGGACCTGGTCAGCCAGCCCGCTGGCAGCGAGGTGCGCACCGAGCTGTCGGCGCTCATCGACCGGCTGGTGGCGAACGGTGGCAGCAGTGCCAACGTCGCCAAGGGCGCCTGCGCGGCGGCACTGGGCAGCGGCGCGCTGTCGATACTCTAATCAAGGACCACGACCATGCGTTACATCCCGAAGATTCCCAAGGGCCGCGGTCTTAACGAGCCCATCCTGCATGCCGACCATGCGAAGCCGGTCTCGCGCCGCGACTTCCTCTCGGCCGGCCTGATCACGGGTTCGGCGACAGTGGTGGTGCCGGCGATGGCGGGCCTGATGGTGGCCCGCGGCGCGCGCGCCGACGTACTGGCGGACCTGGCCGGCATCGGCTCGGCCGGCTGCGGCATCACCGGCGGCGCAGGCAAGATCCCCTTCATCTGCTTCGACCTGTCGGGCGGCGCCAATATCGCCGGCTCCAACGTGCTGATCGGCAAGCAGGGCGGTCAGATGGATTTCCTGACCACGGCCGGCTATTCGAAGCTGGGCATCCCCGGCAACATGACGCCGAACCTGCCCAACCAGGTCGACCAGCAGTACGGCGTGGCGATGCACATCGACAGCGCCTTCCTGCGCGGCATGAACATGCGCACGCAGGCGGCGACGCGCGCCGGCACCAACGGCACGATCATCGCGGCCCGCTCGGAAAACGACACGGGCAACAACCCGCACAATCCCATGTACGGCATCGCGCGCACCGGCTCGCGCGGCGAGCTGCTGACGCTCATCGGCTCGGTGAGCTCCGACTCCGGCGGCAATTCCATGGCCCCGGCGGCCATGGTCAATCCGCAGATCCGGCCCACCAAGGTGGATCGGGCGAGCGATGTCACCGGCCTGGTCGACACCGGCGAGCTGGGCACGCTGTTCCCGAACCCGGCCGACGCGGTGTCGGTGATGGAGTCGATGGCCGTGCTCACGCATCGCAAGCACGCGGCGGTGACCACGGGTCTTGCCACCGACGCGAACATCAAGCAATTCAACAAGTGCGGCTACGTGAAGTCCGCCTACCTGGCCGAGCGCTTCAACAACCCGGCTTCGCTGAACCCGGGAATCGATCCGCAGATCGTCGGCCCCACGGGCATCTTCACGCAGGCCGAATACGACGGTGACGGTGAATTCCGCAAGACCGCCGCCGTGATGAAGATGGTGATCGACGGCAATGCCGGCGCGGGCACGATCCAGATGGGTGGCTTCGACTACCACACGGGTGATCGCTCCACCGGCGAAATGCGCGACCTGCGCGCTGGCCAGTGCATCGGCGCCTGCCTTGAATACGCGGCGCGCGTGGGCCGGCCGGTTATGCTGTATGTGTTCAGCGACGGATCGCTCTCGTCCAACGGCATGCTGGATAATTCCATCAACGGTCGCGGCAAGGGTGTTTGGACCGGTGACAACCAGGCGACCGCGGCGTCGTTCTTCCTGGTCTTCAACCCGACCGCGCGGCCGGCGCTGACAGCTCCGACGATGAACCAGATCGGTTACTACAGTGGCGATGGCTCGGTGGTCACATCCTCGCATCCCGGTGCGAACGCGGTGAACCTGCTGGTGGAACTGGTGGTGATGAACTACATGGCGCTGCATGGTCAGCAGGGCCAGTTCACGAACCTCTTCCCGACGCAGGGGCTGGGCGGCAACGCACAGCGTGACGCATTGACGGCTTTTGGCCAGATCGTGTGACCGAAGTCGTTGCCTCGGAGTTCTGACGCGCTATCCTGTCGCATACTGTTAAATGGCGCGTGGTGCTTGCTGCTGTGCAGAAACGCTGGAACTCCTTATCTCTGCTCGCAGCAGCGCTGCTCGGCGTGGCCCTGGCGGCGCCTGCCGCCGACGCCTACCGCCTGATGGGGCGCAGCGCGCCGGACTTCGCCCTCAAGGGTACGTCCGGCGTCAATTTCCGCCTGTCCGAGTATCGCGGTGACGTGGTGGCGCTGGCCTTCTGGGGCAGCCGCTGCGGCACCTGCGGCAACCAGCTGGGCGCGCTGTCCCGCATGGTCAACACCTACCAGTCCGCCGGCCTCACCGCGCTGGCCGTGAATGTCGATGACGACCAGGCGGCGGCGGCTGCGTTCGCGGCCGCGCATCCGGTCGGTTTCCCGGTGCTGCTCGATCCCAACAAGATCGTGGCCAAGACCTATCGGGTGGACAACCTGCCCATGCTGCTGCTCATCGACCGCAGCGGCGCGGTCCGCTTCGTGCATCGCAACTATCGCAGCGGCAGCGATGCACAGTATCTCGATCAGATCCGCGTTCTCCTCGACGAATAGTTCCAAGGCGCTGAAACAACATGAATCGTTCGAACAAGATCTGGACCGTGTGGCTTGCCTTCCTGGCCATCCTGGTGATGGCGGTGACGCACGTGGCGACAGCCGCGGAGCAGGTCGCCGCAGCGGCGCCCGCGGCGGAACCGGCGGCCGCGGCCGAAGAGACGCCCGCCGCCGAGCCTGCCACCGATGCCGAACCGACCACCGATGCCGAGGCGCCGGTCGCGGCGCCCGACACGCGCGCGCTCGACGAGGAGATCCAGTCGATCAAGAAGGACGTGGTGGACCTGAACCGCGACCTGTTCGTGCTCGAGGAAGAGCTGCTGTTTCCCGCTAACACGCAGGTGGCCGTGTTCCTGTCGATGGATGTCGGCGAATTCTTCGCGCTCGACACGGTCGAGCTGCGCGTGGATGACAAGCAGGTGACCAAGTACCTCTACACCCCGCGCGAGGCCGAGGCGCTGCTCAAGGGCGGCGTGCAGAGGCTGTACCTGGGCAACCTGCGCGTCGGCAAGCACGAGCTGGTGGCGCTGTTCACCGGCAAGGGTCCGAACGGCCAGGATTACTCCCGCGGCGCGCAGCTGAACTTCGAGAAGTCCGTGGGCGCCAAGTACCTCGAGCTCAAGATTTCCGACCGCCAGCGCAAGCGCCAGCCGGAGTTCGAGATCCGGGACTGGGAATGACGAGGGCATGATTCGACGATTCGCCATTGCCGCGCTCGCGTGCCTGGCCGCCGTGCCGGGCGCCCATGCGGCTGCGCGCAAGGCGGATGACAAGCTGCCCGCCACGCGCGTGCAGGACCTGCACTACGGCGATGTGCTGTTCCAGACCTTCATCGGCGAGGATTTCGAGGCGCTCACGCGGCTCGAGGCCTATTCGCAGTGGAGCCTGATGCCGCACCATCGCGGCGAAGCCGACCTGCTGGCCGGTGGGCTGTACCTGCAGCTGGGCATGCACAACGAGGCCGGGCGCCGCTTCGAATCACTGCTGGGTCCGGAGATCCCGGCCAGCGTGAAGGCGAGGGCGTGGTTCTACCTGGCCAAGGTCTGGTATGCGCGCGGCTACTACGATCGCACTGTCGATTCGCTGGAGCGCATCGAGGGCACGCTGCCGCCGCTGATGCAGGCAGAGAAGGTGCACCTGACGGCAAACGCGCTGCTGCGCCTGGAGCGCTACGACGACGCCATCGCCGTGCTCACCGCATGGAACACCAGCAGCTCGTGGATGCACTACGCGCGCTTCAACCTCGGCGTGGCGCTGCTGCGCAGCGATCGCCTCGCCGATGGCGCGAAGTTCCTGGATGCCGTGGGCAGCATCAATACCGTGGACAACGAGCTGCTGGCGCTCAGGGACAAGGCAAACCTCGCGCTGGGATTCGCGTGGCTGCAGGCGGGCGATGCCGCCGCCGCAACCCCCTACCTGGAGCGCGTGCGACTGACCGGACCGCAATCCAGCCGCGCGCTGCTGGCGCTGGGCTGGGCCAGGGCCCAGGAAGGCAAGTTCCAGGAGGCGCTCACGCCCTGGCTCGAGCTGCGCGATCGCAACCTGCTCGACGCCGCCGTGCAGGAATCCTACCTGGCCGTGCCCTATGCGTTCGCGAAGCTGGGCGCCAACGGCCAGGCGGCCGAATACTACGAGCAGGCCCTGGCCTCCTTCGATACCGAGCAGGCCCGCATCGATGAATCCGTCGGCCGCATCCGCTCCGGCGCACTGCTGCAGAACCTGCTCGGCGATGATCTTGCCAGCGCGCCGCAGCGCGGCTGGTTCTGGCAGCTGCAGGAGCTGCCCGACGCGCCGGAGTCGCGCTATCTGTTCCCCATACTCGCGGGCAACGATTTCCAGGAAGGCCTGAAGAACTTCCGCGACCTGGCCTACCTGGGCTCCACGCTCGCCCGCTGGGACGAGAACATGGTGGTCTACAACGACATGATCGATGCGCGCGAGAAGGCCTATGCCGAGCGGATCCCGCGCACCGATGAGCTGATGGCCAGCGGCTCGCTCGACCGCCTGCTCGCCCGGCGCGAGGCCGTTGAAGGCCGCTACAACGACGTGATCAACACCGAGGACGTCGCGTCGCTCGGCACGCCGCAGCAGCGTGAACAGTGGGAGCGCGTCCAGGCCATCGAGGCCGGGCTCGCGACGGTTCCAGAGGGTGAAGAGGCGGTTGCCGCCCGTGAAAAGCTGCGTCTCATCAAGGGCGTGCTGTACTGGGACCTCAAGCAGGCTTTCCGCGACCGGCTCTACCAGCAGCGGCGCGAACTGAAGTCGCTCGACAGCGCGCTGGCCGAGGCGAACACGCGCTGGCTGAGGGTGCAGCAGGCCCGCAATGACGCGCCGACCACCACGGGTGATTTCGCCAGCCGCATCGCCGCGCTGCAGGCGCGCATGGGCGAGCTTCGCGGCAGGCTGGTTGGCGCCGGCGAAGCCCAGGGCGCGCTGCTCGCCGATATCGCGGTGCATGAACTCGACGCGCAGAAGCAGCGCATGGCCGACTATGAAGTGCAGGCGCGCTTCGCGCTGGCATCCATCTACGACCGCGCTTCCGAAGCGCCACGCGCCGCTCCGGCAGCGACACCGGCTGCGCCGGCGGCCGACGCGGCAGCGGCCGATGCGCCAGCCCCCGCCTCACCAGGAGCCCCGCAGTGAGCGCGCCGCGTCTGGCCATGCTGCTGGTCGCCGCCAGCGTCTCGCTGGCGCTGGGAGCGGCCAATGCGCCGCAGGACAAGCGCACGCTCAAGGACCTGCCGCAGCGCAGGGTCGAGGTCCGCAAGGACGCGCCCTCGGACTCCAATGCCGGCAAGGCGATGCAGAATTACCGTCGCTTCCTCGACCTGCAGAAGACCGACCCGGCTCTGCGCGCCGAGGCGCTGCGCCGGCTGGGCGACCTGTCACTGGAAAGCGGCGAGCTGGAAAGGCTCGAGACCGAAGTGGGGCGCGTCGATCTTGGCGGCGCCGAGGCCATCCGGCTGTACTCGCTGCTGCTAAGGGCCCATCCGGACTATCCGCGCAACGACCAGGTGCTCTACCAGCTCGCGCGCGCCTATGAAACCACCGGCCAGCCCGAGCAGGCGCTCGCGACGCTCGACCAGATCGTGCGGCGCTTCCCGCAGTCGCGCGAGATTCCCGAGGTGCATTTCCGTCGCGGCGAGCTGCTGTTCTCGGCGATGAAATACCGTGAGGCCGAGCAGGCCTACGCCCAGGTCACGCGCCCGGGGTCGGGAGACTTCTACCAGCAGGCCCTCTACAAGCAGGGCTGGGCGCTGTTCAAGCAGAATCTCAACGACGAGAGCCTGCCGGTGTTCGGGCGGCTGCTCGACCTGAAGCTGCGCGATGCGCGCGCGCCGCGCGGTTTCCGGCAGCCCGAGACGCTCCCCCGCGCCGACCGCGAGATCGTGGAAGACACGCTGCGCGTGATGAGCGTGGTGTTCTCGTACCAGGATGGCATCGAACCGCTGAACCGCTTCGTGACGGGCCTGGGCTCGCCGCCGTATTCGCCGCTGCTGTATGCGCGGCTTGGCGACCTGTACGTGGAGAAGCAGCGCTACCAGGATGCGGCCGGCACCTATCGCGCCTTCGTGGCGCGCGAGCCGAACAACGAATATTCCCCCACGCTGTCCACGCAGGCCATCGAGGCGTATCGCAAGGGCGGCTTCGCG
Organism: Pseudomonadota bacterium; assembly: GCA_016720075.1. Classification (GTDB taxonomy): domain Bacteria; phylum Pseudomonadota; class Gammaproteobacteria; order Steroidobacterales; family Steroidobacteraceae; genus ZC4RG30. The sequence continues at coordinate 206,803 of JADJXW010000005.1, read as the reverse complement.
CAGCTGGTGCTCGACGGCAAGCGCGAATACGTCGAGAACTACAACCTCGGCACCACGTTCTGGCAGGGGCGCGACCGGGAGAAATACCCGCAGATCGTCGCCGAGATCAAGACTCACCTGACCGACCTGGCCGCCTTCCACCACTCCGAGTCGCAGAAGCACAAGCGGGCCGAAGACTACGCCCAGGCTGCGCGCTGGTATCGCCTGCAGCTGGCCTCGTTCCCCCAGGATCCGGAATCGGCGCAGGTGAATTTCCGGCTGGCCGATGTGCTGTTCGAGGGTGGGCAGTTCGGCGCAGCCGTCGATGAGTACGAGCGTTCGGCATATGCCTATTCGCTGGGCCCGGATTCCTCCCGGGCCGGCTATGCGGCGTTGTCGGCATACCAGAAGCAGGAACCGCTGCTGCCCGAGGCCGAGCGCGCCGCGTGGCACCTGCGCGGCGTGGAATCCGGCGTGAAGTTCGCCCGGACCTTCCCCGAGCACCCGGATGGCAATGGCGTGCTCACGCGCGCCACCGAAGATCTTTACAAGGCGAAGAGCCTGCCGCGCGCCATCGAGGTGGCCGGCCTGCTGCTCACCCGCAATCCGCCGGCCACCGCCGCGCAGCGCCGCATTGCCGCGAGCGTCACCGGCCAGGCGAAGTTCGACCTGGGTGACTTCGCCGCAGCCGAAAGCAGCTGGCTGATGGCCCGTGACCTGTCGGCAGGCGATGCGGCCCTGCAGAAAAGCCTCACCGAGCAGCTCTCGGTCACCGTGTACCGCCAGGCCGAGGCCAAGCGCGCCGCAGGGGACGCCGCGGGCGCCGTGGAAGACTTCCTGCGCGTGGCGCGCGTGGCTCCCGGCACGCCGGCTGTCGAAGCTGCGCAGTACGATGCCGCCGCCGAACTGATCAAGGCCAAGAGCTGGCCCCGCGCCATCGACGTGCTCGAGGCTTTCCGCCGCGACTACCCGAAGAGCAAGCAGCAGGCCGATGTCACGCAGAAGCTCGCCGTGGCCTACATGGAATCGGGTCGTTCGGATGCCGCGGCCGGCGAATTCGAGCGCATCGCGCAGGCGAAGGAATCCACGCCCGAGGTTCGCCTCGAGGCGCTGAACATCGCCGCCGGCCAGTACGAGAAGAGCGGCAACACCGCGAAGACCGTCGCGCTGCTCGAGAAACTGGTGGCCGAATATCCCACCCCCGTGGCCGACCGCATCGAAACGCGGCAGAAGCTGGCGGACTTCGCGGCACGCAACAACAGCCTCGAGCGCGTGACCTACTGGCAGCGCGAGATCGTGAAGGCCGACGCGGCAGCAGGCGCCGGCCGCACCGATCGCACGAAATACCTCGCGGCGAAGGCGAGCCTGGCGCTGGCGGCGCCCACGCGAGATGCCTTCCGGGCGCTGAAGCTCACGACGCCGCTGAACCGGTCGCTGGCGCCGAAGCGCCGCGCGCTGGATGCCGCTCTGAATGCCTACAAGGGCGCGGCCGCGTACAACGTGGCCGAGGTGGCCACGCAGTCGAGCTTCGAGATCGCAGAGCTGTATCGCCAGCTGGGCGCCGACCTAATGGCCTCGGAGCGTCCGAAGAGCCTCAAGGGCGAGGAGCTCGAGCAGTACGACCTGCTGCTGGAAGAGCAGGCCACGCCGTTCGAGGAGCAGTCGATCAAGCTGCACGAGGCCAACGTGGCCCGCGCGCCCGAAGGGATCTACGACGAGGGCGTCAAGGCCAGCTACGGCGCGCTGGCGAAGCTCATGCCGGCACGCTATGGCAAGACCGAGGTCGCCCCTGCATATCTGGGTTCGCTGGCGCTGCCGCGCGCTGCGGCTGCGCCGGGTGCGCCGGCCGCGACGACCGCCAGCACAGCCGCGCCATCCGCACGGCTGGAGTCGCAGCTCACGCGAGCGGTGACGCAGGCCAATGGCGGCGCCGCGAGCGATGCAGAACTGGAATTCAAGCAGCTGATGGAGGCCGCGCCGAGTTCCCGGCGGCGCTGCCTACGACCTGGGCGTGCTGCTGCGCGCGCAGAATCGCCTGGAAGAGGCCGAGGCCGCGTTGACGGAAGCCGTGCGTCGCGAACCTGGCAGCGCCCCGGCCTTCGCGGCACTCGGGCTCGTGCAGCGCGAGCGCGGCAATTTCGCCGCCGCCGAGCAGTCTTATGGCCGCGCGCTCGAGGCCGATGCCAGCTACGCTGCCGCGCATCGCAATCTGGGCATCCTGAAAGACCTCTACCAGGCCGATGCGGCTGCGGCGCTGCCCCATCTGGAGCAGTACCAGGCGCTCACTGGCGAGGATCGGCCCGTGACCAGCTGGATCGCGGACGTTAAACAGCGCGCTGGCCGCGGTCGGGAAGCCACACCCGCGCCGGCGGCGCCCGCAGCACCGGCGACACCGGCGGAGGCTGGTCAATGAAACGCATGCTTGGCTTGTGTTCGCTGCTGACGTTTGCGCTGCCACTGTTCGCGGCGGAAGCGCAGCCCGCTCCTCCCGCGCCTGCCACTGCGGCGGCCGATGCCGCGGCCATGCAGCCGGCGGTCAATACCTCGCCGGTGGCGGCTGCGCAGCCAGCTGCCGCAGCCCCGGCCCCGCGGACGCCGCAGGCTGCCGCACCAGCCACTGCGAACGACCCCGCGCGCTCGCGCCCAGGACCGACTGGAACTCGATACGACGCAGATCACGGGCAACCGCGAGCTGCCTCGCGTGCTGTACGTCGTGCCCTGGAAGCGTTCGGACCTGGGCGACCTTGCGGGCAAGCCCGCCAACAGCCTGCTCGACGAGGTGCTGGCGCCGGTGGATCGTGACGTCTTCAAGCGACAGAACCGCTACTACGACGCGTTGAAGCCCGATGGCGCGGCGGGCCGCACGGCAGATGCCGCAGAGGGTGAGAAATAGGTCGCAGCAATTTGGCTGCTTTGGTTACAAGGTGCGGGGAGCTTCGCCCCGCTTGCATGGGAGTCAGATGATGAATTTCTTCGAAACAATTGCCCGGTTCTTCCAGAACGGCGGGCATTTCATGTACCCGATCGCGGTGGTCCTCGTGATCGGCGTGGCCATCGCGTTGGAGCGCTGGTTCTATCTCACGGTGAGCCGCAGCCGCAACCGCTCGTTGTGGCAGCAGATCGAGCCGCTGCTGGGCCAGGGCAATTTCCGCCAGGCCGCGCAGGTGGCCTCGCAGTCCGATTCGGCCGTGGGCCAGATCCTGAACTATGGACTGGCGCGCGTGACGCAGGCCCGTCGCCGTGACGACATCGAGAAGGCGATGGAAGAGAGCCTGATGGGCATCGTGCCGAAGCTGGAAAAGCGCACGCACTACCTGGCCACCTTCGCCAATCTCGCGACGCTGCTGGGCCTGCTCGGCACCGTGATGGGCCTGATCTCGGCCTTCGGTGCGGTGGCCACGGTGAACCCCGCCGAAAAGGCCAACCTGCTGTCGGCCAGCATCTCGGTGGCGATGAACTGCACGGCCTTCGGCCTGATGACCGCGGTGCCGCTGCTGGTCATCCACGCGGTGATCCAGACCAAGACCACGGAGCTGATCGACAGCCTGGAAATGGCGTCGGTGAAATTCCTGAACTCGATCGTCGAGCGTCGTACGGACGCGGCACAGGCCGGAGCCTGAACGGGCTGTCCCGAAACCTCGTCGTAAGGATAACCACCCGTGCGTCGTAGCTATGCCATGCGCAAGCTGGAGCGAAAGCACCGCAGGTCCGCGGAGCTTCTGCTCGTGCCGATGATCGACATCTTCACGGTGCTGGTCACCTTCCTGCTGATGACCGCCGTGTTCTCCCGCACGGTGATCCTCGAGCTGAAGCTGCCGACCAACAACACCAGCATCGTCGAACCGCCGCCCGGCCTCGAGCTGGAAGTGATCGTGCGCCAGAACCTGGTGCAGGTGGCCGATCGCAAGACCGGCCCGCTGGCCACTTTCCCCCGCGCCGGCGCCGATGGCCCGTATGACCTCAAGGCGCTGTCGGAGTACCTGCAGGTGGTGAAGGGCAAGTACCCGGACAAGACCGAGGCCACGCTGCTGCTGGAGAAGGACATCCCCTATGAGTCCCTGGTGCAGGTAATGGACACCATGCGCATCCTGGAACAGCGCCAGGGCCTGCAGCTCGTGCAGGCGGAGCTCTTCCCCGATGTGTCCATCGGTGACGCGCCAGAGACCGACGCGCCGGCGGCAGGGGGCAGGAAATGAGCAGCTCCAATCGCGCGCGGCGAATGATGGTGCACCACCTGCGCAACAAGGCGGAGGCGGAGCTGAACCTCATTCCCATGATCGACATCCTCTCGGTGCTGGTCTCGTTCCTGCTCGTCTACTCGACCGAGGTCGAGGTGGTGCAGAACTCCAAGGGCATCGAGATTCCCGAATCCATCGTCCAGACCAAGCCGCGCGAGACCGTGGTGGTCATGCTCACCAAGGACGAGCTGTTCGTGCAGGGCGAGCGCGTCGCCTCGATCGAAGAGGTGAAGGCGAACGAGGGCCTGGTCATCGCGCCGCTGCGCGAGGCACTGGCTCGCCCGCGTCTGATCGGCGAGCGCATGGCCGAGAGGGAACTCGCCGAGCGCGAGGTGACCGTCATGGCGGACAAATCACTGCCGTACGAAGTGCTAAAGAAGGTGATGAGCACCTGCACCGATGCGGACTTCGGCAAGATCTCCTTTGCCACCATCGAAAAGGACAAGGCGCTCGATCCGAGCGTCTTCAAGCCGAAATAGCACGGAGCAATCGTGGTACTCGCACCGTTCTACCGTAGCTACGAACTGCCCTGGGAAGGCGATCCGGACTCGGCTCGCCGTTTCCGGCGCCTGGTCACGATCGGACTCGTCCTGTTCGTGCTCGGCGGCATCATCATTCCGTTCCTGAAGCTGCCCGTGCCGAAGGAAACCGCCGCCCAGGCCGTGCCCGACCGTCTGGCGCGCCTGATGGTGGAGGAAAAGCCCAAGCCGCCACCCCCGCCGCCGCCGCCGCCCAAGCCCATCGAGCCGCCCAAGCCCGAGACCAAGCCCATTCCGCAGCCGGTGGATCGCACGGTCGAGGCGCGCAAGAAGGCCGAGAAGCAGCTGGACCGCGTGAAGGACGAGCTGGCCGACCTGCGCCGCGACCTGGCGCAGGAGCTGCCCATCCAGACGAAGAACCTTACTGGCGCCGTGGGCGCCGAGAGCAAGGCCGAGCGCTCGCTGATCGCATCAAAGGCCGGCACCGGCAGCGCCGGCGTGCAGTCCACCAACAGCAGCCGCGGCTTCGGTTCCGGCGCGGGTTCGCTCACCGGGCACACGACCACTTCCGTCAGTTCGCGCGTGGCATCGATTGGTGCCGACAACAAGGCGAGCCGCACGGGCAGCAGCGGCAAGGCCGCGCGCAGCCAGGAAGAGATCGAGCTGGAGTTCGACCGCAACAAGGGCGCCATCTACGCGCTGTATTCGCGCGCGCTGCGCGAGCGGCCGGAACTGCAGGGCAAGATGGTGCTTGAATTCACCATCGCGCCCTCGGGCGAGGTCACGGCCTGCCGCGTGGTGTCCAGCGAGCTGGGTGATCCGGAACTGGAGCGCAAGATCGTGGCGCGCGTGAAGCTCATCCGCTTCGCGGCCAAGGACGTCGAGCCGATGACGACCACCAAGCCGATCGAGTTCTTCCCCGCCTAGGCGTCAACACGCGCGGACATCCGCGCTATTCTTCAGCGGTGCTGCAAGAACCGCTGACGCTGATCCTGGAACTGCTGCTGGCCTCCGTGCTGGTCATCATGGCCGCGCGGCGCCTGGGCCTGCCGCCGGTGCTGGGATATCTCGTGGTGGGGCTGCTGGTCGGCCCCTACATGATGGGCCTGATGGCCGACTCCCGCGACACGCAGCTGCTGGCGGAGATCGGCGTGGTGTTCCTGCTGTTCACGCTGGGCCTGGAGTTCTCCTGGGCGCGCATGGTGGCCATGCGGCGCGAGGTGTTCGGGCTGGGCGCCATGCAGGTCGCGCTCACCACGCTGCTGTTCGTCGCGATCGGTCGCGCGCTGGGCATGTCGTGGCTGCTGGCCGTGGCCGTCGGTGGCGCGCTGTCCATGTCCTCCACGGCCATCGTCATCCGCCAGCTCACCGAGCAGGACGAGCTCAACCGCACGCACGGCCGGCTGTCGTTCGCGATCCTGCTGTTCCAGGACCTCGCGTTCGTGCCGATGCTCGCCCTGGCCACGGCCATGGCCGAGGGAAACTCGCTGGAGGAATTCAGCCTGCCCGGGCTGCTGCGCACGGTGGGTACGGGCCTGGCCGCGCTGCTCGTGGTGCTGCTGCTGGGTCGCCTGCTGCTGCGGCCGCTGTTCGTCGAGATCGCGCGCAGCCGGCTCAAGGAGCTGTTCACGCTGGCGGTGCTGCTGGTGGTGCTGGCCTCGGCCTGGGTCACCGAGCACGCGGGCATGTCGCTGGCCCTGGGCGGGTTCCTGGCCGGCATGATGCTGGCCGAAACCGAATACCGCCATCAGGTGGAAGCCGTCATCCGTCCCTTCCGCGAGTTGCTGCTGGGCCTGTTCTTCATCTCGGTGGGCATGCTGCTCGACGTCCGGCTGGTGTACCAGCAGTTCCCCCTCATCGCAGCCACCGTGGTCGGTCTGGTGGGACTGAAGGTGCTCGCCGGTGCGCTCGCGGTGCGACCGATGGTGCCCACGAACTTCAAGGCGCTGCGCACGGGCATGGTGCTGGGCGGCGGCGGCGAGTTCGGCGTGGCCATCCTCACGCTGCTGCTGCAGTCGCAGGCGGTCTCGATGCCGCTGATCCAGCCGCTGCTGATCGGCCTTGTGGTCACGATGGTGATCGCGCCGTTCGGTATCCGCTACAACCGCGACATCGCGCGCTTCATGCTGCGCGAGAAGGGCCCGCCGCAGCGCGCGGCGCGCCCCGAAGACGCCGCCACCGGCGATGTGGCGCGCCGCGAGCACGTGGTGTTGTGTGGCTACGGCCGCGTGGGACAGAACATTGCGCGGGTGCTGGAATCGCAGGGGTTCGAATACATCGCGGTGGACCTGGATCTTGCGCGGGTGCGGCCGGCCCGCCAGGCCGGGTACCCGGTGATCTACGGCGATTCCACCGACGAGGATGTGCTGCTGGCCTGCGGCATCAACACCGCCAGCGCGGTGGTGGTCAGCTTTGCCAATCCGCAGGTGTCCGTGGGCATCGTGCGGGCCGTGCGCCAGCATCGCAAGGACGTGCCGGTGCTGGTACGCACCGCCGATGACGGAGGCCTGCGGGAACTCATGGACGCCGGCGCCACCGAGGTGGTTCCCGAGACGCTCGAGGCCAGCCTGATGCTGGTGTCGCAGGTGCTGATGCTGCTCAATGTGCCGGTGGCGCGGGTGGTGCGCACGGTGGGCGAGATACGTCGCGCCCGCTATTCCACGCTGCGCGGCGTGATCCTGCCCGATACGGTGGCTTCGGCCGCGCCAGCCGAGGAAGAGGGCGAGAGCATCGGCTCGGTCGTCATTCCGCCGCAGGCCTGGTCCGTGGGTCGCACGCTCGAGGAGATCCGCGCGCGCGGCGCCGAAGTGGCGTTCACGGCGCTGCGTCGCCAGGGCATCACGGGGCGCGAGCCTGCCGGCGACCTGGTGCTGCGCGAGGGCGATGTGCTGGTGGTCTATGGCACGCCGGCCGCGATCGAGCATGCCGAGGCCATCCTGCTGGCCGGCTAGCGATCCTCAGCGCCGCGCGATGATGGCGATGCCGCCCAGGATCAGCGCGGTGCCCGCGACCTGCCAGGCGCCGGGGCGCTCGCCCAGCAGTCCCGTGCCCAGCAGCATGGCCGCCGGCGGGCCGATGGTGCTGGCCATCGATCCGCGCTGCGCCCCGAGCCGCCGGATGCCTTCTGCCTGGCACAGCGTGGGCAGGAACATGCACAGCACGGCCAGCGCCAGCAGCAGCAGCCACTGCTTCAGATCCAGCTGCGCCACCACGCCCAGCGAATGCGTGGCCAGGAAGGCCAGGATCACCATCACCGCCGCCGCGGTCATGGCCACCACGGTGAACCCGCTGCTGCCCAGGTGCGGTATGCAGCGCTCGCCCAGCAGGAAGTACGACGCCGTGGTGGCCGCGCAGCACAGCACCAGCAGTGCGCCGCCCAGGTTCTGGCGCCAAACCATGCCGTCGAAGGCGCCCACCACCAGCAGCACGCCGGCGTAGGTCAGGCCCAGCGCGAGCAGCATCGCCGGCCGCGGCAGCACGCGCTCACGATGGCGTACCACGCGACGATCAGCGCCGGATAGCTGAACATCAGCGCGCGCTCCAGGCTCACGTCGATCAGCTCCAGGGCGCGGAAATCCAGCAGCGCGCCGAAGCCGTAGCACAGCACGCCGGCCAGCGCCGCCTGCAGCACCGCGGTCCGGGGAGCGCGGCGCAGCGACATGCCGCGCCACAGCGCCAGCAGTGCGAACATCGGCAGCGCCAGCACGGCCCGCAGCGCGGTGACCGTCAGGTAGTCAACTCCCGAGGCCCACAGCGCCTTCGAGAACACGCCCTTGGTGGCGAACAGGATGGCGCCAGCGCCGGCCAGCGCGAACCCGAGGGTGGTATTGCGGGCGTTGTTGCCGGGCATGGCCCGCAGGATGCCATCGGCCGGGTCGCGGTTGGGTAGAATCGTTCAAGCCCATGGACCGCCATCTCATCCAGTTTCCGCCCAAGCACCTTGCGCTGCGCGAGGACGTGCACCAGCTCGGCGTGCTGGTGGGCGAGATGCTGCGGGAGCAGGGCGGTGATCCGCTCTACGAGAGCGTGGAGGGCGACCGGCTCGCCGCGATCGGCCGGCGCGGCGAAGGCGGGCACGAGGACCTGGCCCAGCGCGTGGCCGGCAGGCCGCCGGCCATGGCCCGCGACCTGGTGCGTGCGTTTTCCACCTGGTTCCAGGCGGTCAACCTGGCCGAGAAAGTGCACCGCATCCGCCGGCGCCGCGAGTATTTCCTCTCGGATGGCGGCAAGCCGCAGCCCGGCGGCATCGAGGATGTGCTGGCCCAGCTCAAGGCCCAGGGGCTGTCGCTCGACGACGTGCTTGAACTGCTTGCCGGTCTGCGCATCCAGCCCATCCTCATCGCGCACCCCACCGAATCCACGCGCCGCACCCAGCTGCGGCGCCAGCAGCGCATGGCCTCGGCGCTGCTGGACCGGCTGAACCCCAGCCTCGATCCTCAGGAGCGGCGCCATGTATGGTCGCGCCTGCGCACCGAGATCACCACGGGCTGGCAGACCGAGGAGCATCCGCGCCAGCGCCTGACCGTCGCCGACGAGCGCGAATACGCGATGTTCCACTTCGCCGAGGTGCTGTATCGCATCGTGCCCGGCTTTTATGAGGAGATCGCTGCCGCGCTCGAGGCGCTCTACGGGGCCCGCGTCAGCGACATCGATCCACCCACGGTGCTGCAGTTCGGCACCTGGGTGGGCGGCGACATGGAAGGCACGCCCGATGTGCATGCCAAGACCATCCGCGAGACGCTGGCGCGGCAGCAGCAGGTCATCATCAACGAGTACTACACCGAGTGCCAGCAGCTCGCAGCTGCTGTCCGCAGAGCGCGAGCCGCGTCGAGGTCAGCGCCGAGCTGCGCCGGCGCATCGACGAGTACGCGATGCTGCTGCCAGCGGCCCGCAATGTGGTCGCTTCGCGCCACGACCAGATGCCCTACCGCGTGTTCTTCGCGCAGGTGGGCGAGCGGCTGCGACATACCTACGACGGTCGCGCCGGCCGCTATGAGCGCGTCGAGCAGTTCCGCGCCGACCTGCTGCTGGCCACGCGCAGCCTGAAGGCCCATCGCGGCGCCCATGCCGGCCACCAGCTGGTGCGCCGGCTGCTGCTGCGCGTGGATACCTTCGGGTTCCACCTGGCAACGCTCGACCTGAAGCAGCGCGCAGACGTGCATCACCGCGTGATCGGCCAGGGCATGGATGACGCGCAGTGGATGGATCGGCCACCGGCCGAGCGCGAAACGCGTCTGGCCGAGATGCTGGCGCGCGACGTGGGCCCGGTGGCGCCGCTGGATGCGCTGGGCAAGCGCACGCTGGCCGTGTTCGAGGCCGCGCAGCAGTGCCGCGCGCGCTTTGGCGAGCGTTCCATCGGCAACTACATCGTCGCCGGCACACGGGGCGCCGATGACCTGCTCGCGCCGCTGGTGCTCGCCCGCTGGGCGGGGGTCGATGATCGGCGCTCGGGCGCGGTGGGCATGGATTTCGCGCCACTGTTCGAATCCGGTGACAGCCTGCGCGATGCGGGGCGAATCATGCAGGGCGCGCTGGCCAATGCGGACTACCGCGAGCACCTGGCGGCCCGGCGCGTGCCGCAGCCGCTGTTCGTCGGCTATTCGCAGGCCGGCCGCGACAGCGGGTATCTGGCGATGCGCCTCGCGGCCTACGACGCGCAGCGGGAACTGGCCAACACGCTGGCGGCGGCCGGGCAGCCCGCGGTGATTCACCATGCGCGTGGCGGCAGCGTGGCGCGCGGGGGATCGCGGCTGGATGCCATGATCAGTGCGGCGCCACCTGAATGCGTGGATGGGCACCTGACCATCACCGAGCAGGGCGAGATCATCAGCCAGAACTACGGACTGAAGGCCAATGCGCTGCGCACGCTGGAAAGGGCCTTCGGTGCGCTGGGGGTCGCCACGCTCGCCAAGCGTCGCGGCCGGGCGCGGCGCGAGTCGGCCGCCGAGCATGAAATCCTCACCCGACTGGCCGGGGGCAGTCGCCGCGCGTGGCGGTCGCTCGCGGTGGACGACGCTGATTTCCAGGATTTCTTCCGCAGCGTCACGCCCATCGACGTGATCGAGCGGATGCAGATCGGCTCGCGCCCGATCTGGGAGACCGGCAGCAAGGGCAGCGGCGCGCTGGCCATCCGCTCCACGCCCTGGGTTTTCGCGTGGTCGCAGTCGCGGCATTTCCTGCCCGGCTGGTACGGGGCGGGGCAGGCGCTGGCCGATGAGATCGCCGCGCAGGGCGTGAATGCCCTGCGCGACATGCATGGCAGCTGGAATCTCTTCGCCTCGGTGATCCACGACATCGAGTCGCAGCTGGCGCGCAGCGACCTGTCGATCGCCGCGCACTATGTGGAACTGGTTTCTCCTGGCCTGCGCCGCTATGCCGATGTGCTGCGCGCCGAGTTCGACCGCTGCCGCGATGCGGTGCTCGCCATCCGGGAGGAGGCCGAACTGCTCGACGGCGATCGCACGCAGCAGCGGGCGATCCAGCTGCGCAACCCCTACGTGGATCCCATGCATTTCATGCAGGTGGACCTGCTGCGCCGGTGGCGCGCCACCGCGCGGGAAGACGACGACCTGCTGCAGGCATTGCTTGCCAGCGTCAGCGGCATCGCGCAAGGACTCCAAACCACGGGCTAGGGGCCCTTCCCGGGGCATATAACGCCCGCGCAGGTCAAAATACACGGGTGAACGGACCCGTCCGCGGCCCGTTTTCTTTAGAATCCGCACCGTGTACCGCTATGACGAAATCGATGCGACGCTCGTAGCCGAGCGTGTCGCCCAGTTCCGCGACCAGACGCGGCGTTTCCTCGCTGGCTCGCTGCCCGAGGAGGAATACCGTCCGCTGCGACTGCGCAACGGGCTCTATATCCAGAAGCATGCGCCCATGCTGCGCGTGGCCGTGCCCTACGGGCTGCTCTCCACGCGCCAGCTGCGGATGCTCGCGCACCTGGCCCGCAAGTACGATCGCGGCTACGGCCACTTCACCACGCGCCAGAACATCCAGTACAACTGGCCGAAGCTGGCGGACGTGCCTGACATCCTGGCCGATCTGGCCTCGGTCGAGATGCACTCCATCCAGACCAGCGGCAACTGCATCCGCAATACCACGGCCGATCACTTCGCCGGCATCGCGCCCGACGAGATCGACGACCCGCGACCGTACTGCGAGATCATCCGCCAGTGGTCCACGCTGCATCCGGAATTCAGCTACCTGCCGCGCAAGTTCAAGATCGCCGTCACCGGTTCCCCGGCAGATCGCGCCGCCTCGGAAGTGCACGACATCGGCCTGCACCTGAAGCGTGATGCCGCAGGGCAGATCGGCTTCGAGGTGCTGGTGGGCGGTGGCCTGGGGCGCACGCCCATCATCGGCAAGACCATCCGCGACTTCCTGCCGCGCGAGCACCTGTTGTCCTACCTTGAAGCCATCCTGCGCATCTACAACCAGTACGGCCGCCGCGACAACATCTACAAGGCGCGCATCAAGATCCTGGTGAAGTCCAAGGGACCTGAATCATTTCGCCAATTGGTCGAGGCTGAATGGGCGCTGATCCGTGAGGCATCACCCGAGCTCACGCTCACCGATGCCGAGATCGACCGCATGCGAGGCTTCTTCCGCCCGCCGCCCTACGAGCGCCTGGCCGACATCAACGTGACGCAGGGCCAGCCGGTGGAGTTCCAGGCCTGGTATCGCTACAACACGCGGCCGCACAAGGTGCCGGGGTATCGCGCGGTGGTGGTTTCGCTGAAGGCGCACGGCGAGGCGCCCGGCGACATGACGGCGGACCAGATGGATGCGGTGGCCGACCTTGCCGACCGGGTTTCCAGCGGCGAGGTGCGCACCACGCATGACCAGAACCTGGTGCTGGGCGAGGTGCGGCAGATCGATCTGATCGAGACCTGGCAGGGGCTCAAGGCGCTGAACCTGGCCACGCCGAACATCGGCACGCTCACCGACATGATCTGCTGCCCGGGGCTCGACTTCTGCAGTCTCGCCAACGCGGGCTCGATCGGCATCGCCAAGCAGATCCAGGAACGCTTCAGCGATTTCGACTACCTGTACGACCTCGGCCACATCGAGATCAAGATGTCCGGGTGCATGAATGCCTGTGGCCATCACCATGTCGGGAACATCGGCATTCTCGGCGTCGACAAGCACGGCGAGGAGTGGTACCAGATCACCCTCGGTGGCTCGGCCAGCACGCACAGCGCACTGGGCGAGGTGATCGGACCCTCGGTGGCGAAGGATGTGGTCGCCGCAACCATCGAACACATCCTCGATGTGTACGTGGCCCGCCGCGAGGATGGCGAGGAATTCCTGCAGACGGTGCGCCGCATCGGCGTCGAGCCCTTCGCGGAAAAGGTCTATGGCAAAGCTAATTAAGGGGCGCGTTGCGGTCGCCAACACCTGGATGCTTGCCGGCACGCCGGGGGCGGAGGGGGCGACCCATCTGATCCTGCCGCTGGCCGAATACATCAAGGCCATCGAGGCGGGCGAACCCGCCGATCGTCGCGCGCCGCTGCTCAGGGCCGATAACCACGATATCGCGCCGCTCGCGCCATACCTTGCGCGCGTACCGCTGGTGGCGGTGGACTTCACCTCCACCGGCGATGGCCGTGGTTTCACCCAGGCCCGACTGCTGCGCCAGCGCCTGGGCTATACGGGCGAGCTGCGCGCCGTGGGCAAGATCCGCGCCGACCAGATGTACTTCCTGGCCCGCTGCGGCTTCGATGCCTTCGACCTGCTCGATGACGAGGACGTGGCCACCGCCGTGGCCCAGCTCGACCGCTTCAGCGTGGCCTACCAGTCCGGTTCAGGCAGCCTCGCGAACCCCCGGCAGCGCTTCGGCGCCTGAATTGGTTATCCTTCGCGGGTGGTTCAACTCCCGGGAAGTGCCATGAACAGCCGAAGCCTGCAGTTGCCCGCTCTTTTCATGTTCCTGCTCGCCGTGCCGCTGGCTCGGCTGGATGCGCAGGCCGTCGCGCCGCCGGCTGGCATAGTCACGCCGGCCGTGGCCCCGATGATCCTGGGAGTCGTCAGTGGGGGCACGGCGGTGGAACTGCTGGCCGATGGATTCGAAACGGTCGAAGGTCCTCTGCCGCAGCTGGATGATGGACTGCTGTTCACCAACAGCCGCATGAACCGCGTGCTGCGGCTGGCGCCGGATGGAAAACTCACGGTGTGGTTCGAAGGCGCTGGCGGTGGCAATGGGCTGACCCGCACGCCGGCAGGCGACATCGTCGCCACGATGACCGAGGCACGCACGATCGCGGTGCTGCAGCCAGGCCAGCCGGCGCGCCCCCTGGTGGGTGATTTCGAGGGCACGCAATTCAACCGGCCCAATGATCTGGTCGCCGACAGCCGCGGCAACATCTATTTCACCGATACCGCCAGCGCCACGCCTGGCGGCACCTCGCTGCCCGCGGCTGTCTACCAGATCACGCGCAAGGGCAAGCTGGTGCGCATCGTCCAGGGCGTCGAGCGCCCCAATGGTGTCGCGCTGAGTCCGGACGAACGCACGCTGTACGTCGCCAACACGGCCGGTGAATGGGTGCTCGCCGTGGCGCTCGACCGTGACGGAGACGCGAAAAAGGCGCGCAACTTCGCGCGCCTGGCGATGCCGCCGCCGCCTGCAGCCGGGGCCCCGGCGGTCATCGGCAGTGGTGCCGATGGCATGGCCGTGGATGAGAAAGGGCGCCTTTATGTGGCCACCGCAATGGGCGTGCAGGTGTTCTCGGACGAGGGCCAGCCGCTGGGTTCCATTGCGCTGCCAAAGCAGCCGCAGAACCTCGCGTTCTCGGGTCCAGGTCGCCGCTCGCTGTTCGTGCTGGGCCGCGGCTCGGTCTATCGCATCCAGATGCTGACCCGCGGCCGCAGCGCACGGGCAAGTAAGCTAGATGGCGCCCATGGCGCTCAGCTGGAACGAGATCCGCGCAACGCGCTGGCCTTTCCAAGGATGTGGCAATCCTCCGAAGACGCGGAAGCCAAGGCTTGGGACGCCCCACCGAAGAACTGGTCTGCAGCGCCCGCCAGGCCGCCAACATCAAGCGCCGAGCGCCGCACGCCGCCACTCCGCCGCGTCGCTGCTTTTCTGCCCGACGACACCGGCATCTCGAGCGTCGCAACCAGTTCGGGCCCGGCGCACCCGGTGGATCCGGCAACCCCCCTCCGGCGAACCCGACGCCAACGGAGACGAACTACTGCGGGTTCACGACGGCGGCTGTCGAGAAACCCGCCCTTCCGCCCGGAAACCCTGCTGTGCCGCTGGCGAGCCGCTCGCCGGCGCCGTCCCAGCCATCCTGGCGGACGCCAGGCGAAATCCGGCCACCACACGCCGCACGACTCCTCAGGCCCGCCGTGTTCCTCGTGGACCGGGGGAACTCCACCGCGCAATGCCCCCAAAACGGGTGATTTCAAGAGAAGCCGCGGGCCCCCCTCGCTCCGGCTGCGCACCCCGGAGGCTCCGCGGCCGGGGCCCCGCGCCGCGCCCGAAACGAGGAGTTTCCGGCGCAACGCACGCCCGACCACCCCGCCGGAAGAGCGGCGCCATTTTGCGCGCCACCCCCCGGGGCCCCCCCCCCCCCCCCCCCCCCCCCGCGCCCGGCCGCCCGCGCCGGGCTGGCGCCCCGTGACCCACCGTTGGCAACCCCGCGCCAGGAGAGGCGAGGGCGGGGGATTTCGGGCCGGACGCAGGTCTGCTTGACTATGTCTGCTGGACGCAAGCGCGGACTTCCCGCGCCGCCCCCCGGGCGGCTTGATCCGCCCGGAGCCTCGCCCACCGCACCCGCGGCCGCCCTGCGTGACGGGGCAGGCCGCCGCCGCAGAAGGAGCCGCCCCTCGGAACCCTCCGCAGGCGCCGCCCCCCCCCCGCGCCGCCGCGGAAGACTTTGCCCGAGCCAGAGCGCGATTTGGCGGCGAGCCAGCAAAGAAGCGACAGAAGGCCCCCCACCCCCCCCGCCTCCCTTCTTCTCCCCCCCTTTTTTCCCTCTCCTCTTTCCGCCCCCTCTCCCCCGTCGCCCCGCGCCCCCCCTCGCCCCCCGCCTTCCCCCCCGCCCCGGCGCCGGACACCCGGCCCCGGCCCGGGCGACACCTGAATTTGGGGTTGACGTCATCAAATCCATGGCTTGGGAGGGCTGTGCAAAGGGCGACTACCGCTACCCCGCCGGAATCGTCTACAACAACTTCCCTGGCCTGAATCCACCGCCGCGCAGAAGGCAGCCAAGTGGCTGCTCAGGGAGTTCTCGACGCCCGGGCAGCCCACGGTAGTTCAACGCTCGCCGACCTCTACGATCCGCTGACGATGCCGGCGGACTTGTTGAAGGCGCATCAGAAAGTGGACCGCGCCGTGGACGCGGCCTACGGCAGGAAGGACTTCAAGACCGAGGCTGAGCGCGTGGCGTTCCTGTTCGAACGGTATCAAGCGCTGAGCGCGCCGCTCGCGACTGAAATGGAGGCGAAGCCGAAGAGGAAGCGAGCCCGCAAGTGACCGAGCGAGAGGTGGCCGAACGGGCTCTGTCGTTCGCTCGAGCGAACAAGAAACAGATTGCGCGAAGGTGGGCCGACAAGGCGGTGTATGCCGCGGAAGCTGAGCCCGTTTCGGTGTTCATGGCGGGGTCACCCGGGGCGGGCAAGACTGAGGCATCGATCGAGCTGCTGGAGACCTTCAAGCCGGGAAAGATCCTTCGGATCGATCCTGATGAGCTCAGATCGGAGTTTCCGGAGTATGCCGGCAGGAATTCAGCGCTGTTCCAGCCGGCAGTCTCGGTTCTGGTGGAGAAGATCCATGACTTGGCGCTGGAGCAGCAACAGAGCTTCATCCTTGACGGGACCCTGTCGAACCACGAACGGGCACGCCGCAATGTCGAGCGTTCCCTCGGCAGACAGCGGACTGTGCAGATACTGTATGTGTACCAGTCGCCCATGCTTGCCTGGCAGTTCGTGCAGTCACGGGAGGCCAGCGAAGGGCGCCATATCCAGCCTGAGGTCTTCCTGGAGCAGTATTTCGCGGCGCGCCAGGTGGTGAACCGGCTGAAGCAGAATTCGGCCCAGGTCGCCGTAGACATGCTGATGAAGAATATTGACAACAGCAGTCGTTTCTATCGGGCCGGCGTGGACCAAGTCGACCATCACATTCCCGAAATCATTACCCGGGTAGAGCTTGAGCACCAGTTGGGGCTGACGTAGGATTTCCGGTATGTCCATTTTTTCAAAGGCCAAGCCCGCGTCCAGCACGGAGTTTTCGCGCTTCATTCGCGAGGCTTCGTCGGCGGAAAAGAAGCGGGTCTACTCCGACGTGATCAAGCGAGCGTCGGATCGCCAGGTAGCCATAGCGGGGAAGCCAGTCCGGGCTGATTCGCGCTGACCTTTCTGATCAGGGCGAAGCCATCGCCCTGCGCATCTGGCCAGCCAGCAGACCCACATGCGCGCTGGTGTGCGCTGCCGACAGGAACCCCACCTCGAACGCACTTGGCGCGAGGTAGATCCCCGCATCCAGCAGCTTGTGGAACACAGGTCCGAACGGCGCGGCGGGTTTCGACTTCATGTCGCCGAGGCTGCGCAGCGGTGCGACGCCGGCGGCTAGATACGGCCAGAACACCGACCCCAGGCGTTGCACCGTGAGGCCTGGGATCGCGCCGAGCTTCATTTCGAGCTCCGCTCCCAGCGACTCGAGCTGCGCATACACCTTGCCGTCGGCGAGCTGCTCGAGAGTAGCCATGCCCGCTGCCATGGCCACGGGGTTCGCCGACAGCGTGCCGGCCTGGTACACCGGCCCGGCGGGCGCCACCATTTCCATGTACTCGCGCTTGCCGCCATAGGCGCCCACCGGGAAGCCGCCGCCGATCACCTTGCCGTAGGTGACCAGGTCCGGCTCGATGCCGAACAGGCCCGCGCAGCCCTGGAAGCCGACGCGAAAGCCGCTGATCACCTCATCGAGGATCAGCAGCGCGCCGTGCTTGCGGCACAGCGCCGCCAGATGCTTCAGGTATTCCAGCCGCTGCGGCAGCAGGCCGTAGTTGGCGGGCAGCGGCTCGATGATCGCCGCGGCAATCTCGCCGCCGTGGCGCGCGAACACCGCCTCCAGCGCCGCCTCGTCATTCAGCGGGGCAACCAGCGTGCCGCCGAGCGTGGCCTTGTTGAGGCCGGCGCTGTCGGGCTCGGTGGCTTCCGCGAGGCCGGAGCCCGAGCGGATCAGCATGGCGTCCGCATGGCCGTGGTAGCAGCCATCGAACTTCAGGATAAGGTCGCGTCCGGTGGCGCCGCGCGCCACGCGCAGCGCCGACATCACCGCCTCGGTGCCGGAGTTCACGAAACGCACGCTCTGCACCCAGGGAATGCGCGCGGTGATGTATTCGGCAAGCTGCAGCGAATAGGGTTCGGCGGTGCCCAGGCTCCAGCCGCGATCGATAGCGCCCACCGCCGCATCGCGCACCGCGCGGTTGCCATGCCCCAGGATCAGCGGGCCGAAGGCCATGCAGAAATCCAGGATCTCGCGGCCATCCACGTCGCGGATGTAGGCGCCGTTGCCGCCGGTCATGAAGCGCGGCGTGCCGCCCACGCCTTTGAAGGCGCGAACCGGCGAGTGCACGCCACCGGGAGACACACGCTTCGCGCGCGCGAAAAGATCGTCGGAGGTGCTCATGATTGCAACCATTCGCGCGCGTGGCGCGCGCCATAACTGATGATGAGCGAAGCACCCGCGCGGACCAGGCCGGTCCAGGCCTCGCGATGCGCCTTCACGCGGTCGGTCAGGCCCTGCTCGGCCATCAGCTCGATGCTGGCGTACTCGCCGCTGACCTCGTACACGGCCCATGGCTGGGGAAAGCGCGCGGACAGATCCGCGAGGACATCCAGGTAGGGCATGCCGGGCTTCACCATCAGGATGTCCGCGCCTTCGGCCACGTCACGCTGTACTGACTGCAGCGCGTCGCCGGGCCGGGCCGGATCGATCTGGTAGGAAGAGCGGTCGCCCAGCGCATTGGCGCCCTTGGGCGCCGAATCCGCGGCCACGCGGAACGGGCCGTAGAACGTGGAATGAAACTTGGCCGCGTAGCTCATCAGCACCGTGCGTTCCAGGCCGTTGTCATCCAGCGCGCGGCGGATGGCGCCGATTCTTCCATCCATCATGTCGCTCGGCGCCACGCAGTCGGCGCCTTCGCGCGCATAGGCCACGGCCGCGGCCACCAGTTCCTCGACGCTGCGCGCGTTGTCGAGGTGATCGCCTTCCGGATTCAGCACGCCGCAATGGCCATGCGGCGTGGAGGAGCACAGGCACACATCCACGGCCAGCCACACGCGCTTGCCGAAGCGCTTCTTGATGGCCGCAATCTGGCTGGAGGTGAAGGCCCAGCTGATCGCATGCGTGGCATGCGCGGTGGGCACGCCGAACAGCAGGAATTTGCTGACCCCGGCGGCCAGGTCCGATTCGATCTGCGCCAGCAGCGACTCCGGGGTGTCACGGTACACGCCCGTGAGGCCGGGAATGGTCTCGCGCTCCTTCAGGCCCTCGACGACGAACAGGGGCTGGATGAACTGCTCGGGGTGCGGGCGGGTCTCTCGCGTCAGGGCGCGGATATGCGGGTCCTGGCGCAGGCGGCGGAGGCTGATACGGCTCATGTCGTTTTCCGGGTGATGCAGTGCGATGCTGCTATGCAGCAAAAGTCAAATCCAGCCCGCATCCTGCCACAAATAACCCAACTTATGCGCTGGTCCGATCCCTGATACTCCAATGTAATGAGGCGGCTCGCCAAAATGCCTTTCATGTCGCAGATCCCCCAGGCCAAAGTCGACCGCACCCTCGAGCACCTGCGTTCCGCGGTGCGCGACTACGGCCGCGTCGTGTATTCGAACAGCCTGGGCGCCGAGTCGATGGTGCTCACGGACCTGATCTGGTCCGAGGTGCCCGAAATCGAGATCTTCACGCTCGATACCGGCCGCCTGCACGAAGAAACCTACAGCCTCATCGAACGTCTCGAGCGCCGCTACCAGCGCCGGTTCAAGGTCTACTACCCCGATCCGGCCTCGATCGAGGCCTGGGTGCACGGCAAGGGCATCAACGGCTTCTACGACAGCATCGAGAACCGCCAGGGCTGCTGCCACATCCGCAAGATCGAACCCTTCCGCCGCGCCATCGCAGGCGCCGGCGCCTGGGTCACGGGCGTGCGGCACGAGCAGTCGGCCAGCCGCGCGCAGGCCGTGGCGGTGGAAGTGGACGCGGCCAATGGCGGCATCGCGAAGATCAGCCCCATCCTCGAGTGGACCCACGATGAGGTGTGGGACTACATCCGCGCGAAGAAGCTTCCCTACAATCCGCTGCACGACAAGGGCTATCCGAGCATCGGCTGCGCGCCGTGCACGCGCGCGGTGGAGCCGGGCGCCGACAGCCGTTCCGGTCGCTGGTGGTGGGAGAACGCCGATTCGAAGGAATGCGGCCTGCATCCGAAAACCCGCGTCGTGACCCTCAACAAGTCCGTTCTCTAGGGCGCGCTCGCGCGAGCAAGCCCCAAGGCGCGGCGCATGGACTACCTGCCCATATTCGTCGACCTTCGCGATCGCCTGGTGGTCGTGATAGGGGGCGGCGTGGTCGCGCAGCGAAAGATCGAGCACCTGCTGAAGGCCCACGCGCGTGTGCGCGTGGTCTCCCCGGAACTGTGCCCGGACCTGGCGCTGTACCGGGACCAGGGCAGGATCGAATACCGGCCGCTGCTATTTTCGCCGGCCCAGCTCGAGGGCGCCGTGCTGGTGGTGGCCGCCACCGACGACATCGGTGTCAATGACGCCGTGTCCGTCGCCGCGCGCGAGCGCGGCGTGCTGGTCAACGTGGTGGATGATGGCCCGCGCTGCACGTTCATCTTCCCGGCCATCGTCGATCGATCCCCGCTCATCGTCGCGGTGGGCACCGCCGGTTCCTCGCCCACGCTGGCGCGACGCGTGCGCACGCAGATCGAGGCGCTGCTGCCCGCGCGTCTGGGCGGGCTTGCCGACTTTGCGGCGCGTTGGCGCGAGTCCGTGAAGAAGGCGCTGCCCGATCTGCCGCAGCGCCTGAGATTCTGGGATGGCTTCTTCACCGGGCCGGTGGCCACCGGTGTGCTGGCGGGCAACGTCGCGGGCGCCGATGACAGCATGCGGGCGGCGTTGGAACAGGCCCGCTCTGCCGCGGGCGAGGCGCGTGGCGAGGTGTACCTGATCGGCGTGGGGCCCGGTGATCCGGACCTGCTCACGCTGCGGGCGCAGCAGCTGCTGCAGCAGGCCGATGTGATCCTGCACGACCGCCTGGTGCCCGATTCCATCCTGGACCGCGCGCGCCGGGATGCCGAGCGCATCAACGTGGGCAAGACGCCGGGACACCACGAGCACACGCAGGACTACATCAACCAGCTGCTCGTGGAACAGGCCCGCAGCGGCAGGCGCGTGGCGCGAGTGAAGGGCGGGGATCCGTTCATCTTCGGTCGTGGCGGCGAGGAGCTGGCGGTACTGCGCGCGGCCGGCATTCCGGTGGTGGTCGTTCCCGGCATCACCGCGGGGCTGGGCGCCGCGGCCAGCGCCGGCATCCCGCTCACGCTGCGCGGTCTGTCGCAGGCGGTGACCTTCGTCACCGCCACGGGCGCGCAGGGGGGGAGTCTCAACTGGGCCGCGCTGGTCCATCCGCAGCACACCGTCGTCTTCTACATGAGCGCCGCGCAGATCGATCACATCACGGCGAAACTGCTGGAGCATGGCTTGCCCGGTGCGCAGCCCGTGGCGCTTCTCGAGCGCGCCACATGGCCCGATGAGCGCGTGCTGAAGTCCACGCTGGCGGACTTGCCTCGCCTCGCGCATGCCGCCAAGCTTCAGTCCCCCACCTTGCTGGTCATCGGCGAGGTGGCGGCATTGGCACAGGTTCGCGGCTTCATCGACCTGCAGGAGCAGTCGGGTGCGGCCTGACGGAGAGGTTGGATGAGCACGACGCGTCGGGGATTCATGGATGCAGTGGGCAATACCCCGCTGATCCGCCTGGAGAAGCTGAGCCGGGAGACCGGCTGCGAGATATACGGCAAGGCGGAGTTCATGAATCCCGGCGGATCGGTGAAGGACCGCGCCGCGAAGTGGATCGTGCTCGAGGCCGAGCGTACCGGCGCGCTGAAGCCCGGTGGCACCGTGGTCGAAGGCACGGCGGGCAACACCGGCATCGGGCTTGCGCATGTGTGCAATTCCCGCGGCTACCGGCTGATCCTGCTGATGCCGGACAACCAGTCACCGGAGAAATACCAGCTGCTGGAGGCCCTGGGCGCCGAGGTGCGCAAGGTGCCGGTGGTTCCCTACAGCAATCCGGCGCAGTACCAGCACCAGGCTGGGCGCCTGGCGCAGGAGCTGCCCAATGCAGTCTGGTCGAATCAGTTCGACAACACCGCCAATCGCCGTGCCCACGTGGAATCCACGGGGCCTGAAATCTGGCAGCAGACCGAAGGCCGTATCGACGCCTTTGTTGCCAGCAGCGGCACCGGCGGCACGCTGGCCGGCACGTCCGAATACCTGAAAGCCCGCCGGGCGGGCATCCGCGCCGTGCTGGCCGATCCGCCCGGCAGTTCGCTGTACGAATTCATCCGCAGCGGCGAGGTGAAGTCCACCGGCAAGGGGTCGATCACCGAGGGCATCGGCATCGCGCGGATCACCGCGAACTTCAATGGCGCGCCGGTGGACAGCGCCGTGCATGTCGAGGATCCCGAGACGGTCACGATGGTCTACCGGCTGCTGCGGGAAGAGGGGCTCTTCCTGGGTTCCACTTCGGGCATCAATGTGGCCGGCGCGGTGCGCGTGGCCCGGGAGCTGGGGCCCGGGCACACCATCGTCACCATCCTGTGCGATGGAGGCGCCAAGTACACCTCCCGCCTGTACAACCGCGCCTGGCTGATGGAAAAAGGGTTGCTGGAAGCGGCCATTGCCGGAGGCCTTCCCCGCTGAGTCCCAACAGGCGCCCGCCGTGCCGATTTTTGCCTGTGCGGCAGCGAACTAACCGACCGGAATGCGGTCAATTCCCCATACCCTACAACAACAAACACTGGTCTGGACCAACTGATGTCAAACCCCTGGGTCAAACGTATCGGAATCCTGCTGGCCGTGGTCCTCGTCGCCGTGGTCGGCTGGCGGTTCCTCTCCCAGGGCAAGGCCGCCAAGGTCTCTTATGAGCTGGCGGATGTGGACCGTGGCACCGTGGAGAAATCCATCAGTTCCACCGGCTCGGTGGCCGCGCTGGTCACGGTGGATGTGGGTTCGCAGATCTCCGGGCAGATCTCGGAACTCAAGGCCGATTTCAACACCCAGGTGAAGAAGGGCGACCTGCTGGCCGTCATCGACCCGCAGACCTACCAGCAGCGCATGAATTCGGCGCAGGCCGATCTTTCGGTGGCCTATGCCAGCCTTGGCACGCAGCAGGCCAACCTGCGCAAGGCGCAGACCACGCTCGACCAGAACCGGCGCGACTACGAGCGCTCCAAGCAGCTGGCCGAGAGCAAGCTGATCTCGCAGAGCGCGCTGGAAGACAGCCGCAAGGCGCTGGAACTGTCCGAGAGCGACCTGACCATCGCGCAGGCGCAGATCCGCAATGCCGAGGCGTCCGTGCAGACGCGCAAGGCGAGCCTCGAGCAGGCACGCATCGACCTGTCTCGCACGCAGATCCGCTCGCCCATCGACGGCGTGGTCATCCAGCGCTCGATCGACCTTGGCCAGACGGTGGCCGCGAGCCTGCAGGCCCCGGTGCTGTTCAAGATCGCGCAGGACCTGTCGCAGATCCGGATCGAGGCCAAGGTGGACGAGGCCGATATCGGCTCGATCAATGCCGAGAATGCGGCCACGTTCACGGTCGATGCCTTTCCCGACCAGAATTTCAACGGTCGCGTGGTGCAGGTGCGCCTGGCTTCCACCACGGTGCAGAACGTGGTCACGTACTCGGTGATGATCCAGGCCAACAACCCGCGCCAGATGCTGATTCCCGGCATGACGGCCAACGTGCGCATCGTCACCGCGCGGCGCGAGAACGTGCTGCGCGTGCCCAATGACGCTGCCCGCTTCCAGCCGCCCGAGGCGCGTGCGGTCGCCGCGAACCCCGCGGGGGCCGCTGGCGGTTTCGCCGGTGGCGGTGGCTTCCCCGGCGCCGCGGGTGGTGGCGGTTTCCAGGGCGGCGGGTTCAACAATGACATGGTCAAGCAGCTGGGCCTCACCGAGGACCAGCAGAAGAAGCTCGACAAGGCGCGCCAGGAGCTGTTCGCGCAGCTGCGTACGCAGCAGGGTGGTGGCCCCACCGGCATCGGCGGCGGTGGCCCGGGCGGACCGCCCGGCGGCGGTGGCGGCGGCGGCTTCAACAACAACGGCCAGCAGCAGGCCATGCGCAATCGCTTCGAGAACATGATGGCCAGCGTGCTCACGCCCGAGCAGATGGAAAAATTCCGCGCGCTGCGCACGCAGCGCGGCGGCCAGGCGCAGTCACGCCGCGGCACGTTGTGGACGCTGGAAGGCGGCGCGCCCAAGGCGCACGAGATGCGCCTCGGGCGTGGCCGATGACCGCTATACCGAGATCGTGGAAGGCGACCTGAAAGAGGGCGCCAAGGTCATCGTCCGCGCCCGCACCGAGGTCGCCAAGTGACAGATCCCGCCGGTGCCCCGCCGGCATCGGAACCGGCACCAGGAGCGGTCATATCGGCGCGGCACCTGACCAAGACCTACCAGCTGGGCGAGCACGCCGTGCACGCGCTGCGCGATGTGTCGTTCGACATCCAGCGTGGCGAATTCGTCGCCATCATGGGGCCTTCGGGTTCGGGCAAGTCCACGCTGATGAACCTCATCGGCGCGCTCGACACGCCGACTTCCGGCGAATTGTCCATCAACGGCGCCGCCGTCTCCTCGCTCGACAAGGACCAGCTGGCCGACCTTCGCAACCGCACCATCGGCTTCGTGTTCCAGCAGTTCAACCTGCTGGCGCGTACCTCGGCGCTGAACAACGTGAAGCTGCCGCTGTCGTATTCCCGCGATCCGGCCAAGCAGGCCCGCGGCGATGAACTGGCGGCGCAGAAGCTGCAGGACGTGGGCCTGGGAAACCGCATGGACCACGTGCCCTCGCAGCTCTCGGGCGGACAGCAACAGCGCGTGGCCATCGCGCGCGCGCTGGTGAATTCCCCGAGCCTGATCCTCGCCGACGAGCCCACCGGCGCGCTGGATTCCGAAACCTCGCTCGAGATCATGAACCTGTTCCGGCGCCTGACCGAGTCGGGCATGACGGTGGTGCTGGTGACGCATGAACCGGACGTGGCCGCGCACGCCAGGCGGCTGCTGCGCGTGCGCGATGGCCGCATCGTCGAGGACCGTCCGACAGCGGAGGGGTCCCTGCGAGCATCAGTGAGTACTCCAAGACCGCCATCATCGCGCTGCGGCTGAACGTGCTGCGCAGCGTGCTGACCACGCTGGGCATCATCATCGGCGTGGCCTCGGTGATCGTGATGTCCGCGATCGGCAGCGGCGCCAGCAAGCAGATCGAAGACCAGATATCGAGCCTCGGCACCAACCAGCTGACCATCTTTCCGGGCTCGGCCAATGTGGGTGGGCGCCAGGGCGGATTCGGTTCGGCGCCGCCGCTTACCGAGAAGGACCTGCGCGCGGTGCGCGATGGCGTCACGGGCGTCATGGCGGCCTCGGGCAACCTCAACGGCAACGCCAACGTGGTCATCGGCAACGCCAACTGGAGCACGCAGGTCCAGGGCGTGGGCTCAGAGATCGAACAGGTGCGCGAATGGTCAGTGGTGAAGGGCCGCTTCTTCGATGCGCGTGAAGCCGCCTCCGGCGCCAAGGTGGCCGTGCTGGGCGACACCGTGGCCAATGAGCTGTTCGGGGCGGGAGATCCCGTCGGCGCCACCGTGCGCATCAACAACGCGCCGTTCCAGGTGCTGGGCGTGCTCGCCAAGAAGGGCCAGGCCGGTGGACGCGACCAGGACGACGTGGTGATGGTGCCCATCTCCACCGCGCGTTCGCGCCTGGTGGGCAGGCTGGGGGCGCCCGACCAGATCGGATCGCTGCTGGTGAAGGTGGATCCGCGCTACAACATCACCGAAGTGCAGGCGGACATCGAGCGCGTGCTGCGCGAACGGCGCCGCATCGGCGCCGACAAGGACAACAACTTCATCATCCGCAACTTTGCGGAGTTCCTCGAGACGCGCAACCAGGCGGCACAGACGCTGGGCCTGCTGCTGGCGGCCACCGCGGCGATTTCGCTGGTGGTGGGTGGCATCGGCATCATGAACATCATGCTGGTGTCGGTCACCGAGCGCACGCGGGAGATCGGGCTGCGCATGGCCATCGGCGCGCGCGGTGGCGACATCCTCGGCCAGTTCCTCACCGAAGCGGTGCTGCTGTGCCTGGTGGGCGGCCTGATCGGGCTCACGCTCGGGGCCGGGGTGTCGTTCATGGTGGCGAAGCTGCTGAGTTGGCCGATGCACATCAGTCCGGTGATCGTGCTGGTGGCCATAGCGGCCTCGGCCTCGGTGGGCGTGGTGTTCGGTTTCGTGCCGGCGCGTCGCGCCGCGCGGCTGGACCCCATCGAAGCGCTGCGCTACGAGTAGCCTAGCGCGCCAGGTTCATCTGGCGCAGCGCGCGCTGGTAGCGCGCGTCGCTCTTGAAGGCATCGAATTCGGGTCGCGTCTGGATGTCGAGCAGGCCCGGGTCCTGCACCGCGAGCGCGCGGTCCAGCCACTTGAACATGTTGTCCCGATCCCCCTGGCGCGCGTAGATCATCGTGATCTGCGCCGCGAATACGTTCGGCACCTCGTCGATCAACCGCTGCAGCGCGGCGCGTGATTCGGCCTCGCGGCCCGCCGACCAGGCGGCCATGGCGAGCGCATAGTCGCGGTAGTGCGGATCGGTGACCTCCCGGGCGAAGCGGACCGCCTCGGCTCCATTGCCGGCGTAGGCCTCAAGCAGCGCGCGATTCTGTCGCCCTTCGGTGGACTGCGGGCTCAGCTCATCCGCGCGAATCATCGCCTTGCGAGCATTCGTGAAATCGCGCGCGGCCATGTGGGTTTCGCCAAGCCCGGCCCAGGCCGCCGCGGACAGCGGATTGCGCTCCACCATGTGCTGCTGCGTAGCCAGGGCTTCGTCCATGCGCCCGGTGATCATCAGGTACAGGCCCAGCAACTGCTGCGCCCCGAGACTGTTGGGTTCGATCGCGAGCGCGTTGTCCAGGTCGGCGCGCGCGCCGGGAAAATCCCAGTCGGCATGCATGCGCAGCATGGCCCGGGCGATGTAGCCGGAGGCCAGGCGCGGCGCGAGCGAGATGGCGCGTTCCGCATTGCTGCGAGCCAGTTCGAACATCTTGCGGTCGACGGTGCGGCCGCCGACGGTGGCGGCGGCCAGCGCAATGCCCGCGTAGCCGCGCGCGAACCCGGGATCCATCCGCACCGCGCTCTGGAAGGCCTCGATCGCCGCCAGCTCGCCCTCCATGGTGTAGGTCTCGCGGGATTTCAGCCCCTTCAGGTACTGCTCGTAGGCGGCGACATTGGCGGTGCGCTCGCTGGGCGGGATGTGCTGTTCGGCCAGCAGCCTGAGCTTCAGCGCGTCGACCACGGCGCTGGCCACGTCCTCCTGCAGCCGGAAGACATCCTTCAGCTCGCGGTCATAGGTTTCGGTCCACACCACCGTGCCGGTGCTGGCCTGCACCAGCTGCACGGCCACGCGCAGCTGGTTGCCGGAGCGGCGCACGCTGCCATCGAGGATGTTGGCCACGTTCAGCGCGCGACCGATGGCGGGGATGTCGTTGCGCCGGTCGCGGAAGGAGAATGACGAGGCGCTGGCCGTCACCCGCAGGTTGGGAATCCGGGTGAGCAGCGTGAGCAGTTCCTCCGAAAGGCCGTCGGAGAAGAACGACTGGTCGCGGCGCTCGCTCAGGTCGATGAACGGCAGCACGGCGATCGTCGAGGCGTTGGCCGGAACGGTCTCGGCGGCAGGCTGTGCGACGCTGGCTGCCGCGCCATCCGTGCTGGCCGTGGTGGGTTCGGAGTCTCTGCCCTGCACGAACCAGCCCGCGGCCACGACGAGCAGCACGCCGGCCGCCGCCGCAACCCAGCGGCCTGCCTTGCCGGCCCGCGGAAGCCGCGAAGCTGGCACCAGCGCTGCGCCGAGTTGCGCAGCGAACTGAGTCGCCGTTGGGCAGCGCTCCGCCGGCAGCGGGGCAAGCGCGCTGCGCAGCGCTTCCCGAAGCGGCGCGTTCAGTGTCGAGCCGGCGTCAGGCGCGGACAATTCGCCCAGCGTGGGGCGTTGCCCGGTGAGCAGTTCGTAGAGCACGACGCCCAGGGAATAGATGTCGCTGCGCAGGTCGACCGGTTCGCCGCGCAGCAGTTCGGGGCTTGCATATTCGGGAGTGAGCGCGCGACCGAAGCTGCGCGTCAGCGACGGCGCGCGCGTTTCTGCCTGCAGCAGCCGCGCGACGCCGAAATCGAGCAGCCGCACCTCGCCCTGGTCGGTGACCAGGATGTTGGAGGGTTTCAGGTCCCGATGAATCACGTTGCGCGCGTGCGCGAAGCTGACCGCATCCAGCACCTGCAGGAAAATCCGGATGCGCCCGGCCGGGTCCAGTCCCCTCGCTGCGCACCAGCTGGTCAGAGGCTGGCCCTGCACGTATTCCATCGCGATGTAAGGCACGCCGGAGACATCCACGCCGGCATCGTAGAGGCGCGCGATGCCGGGATACTCCAGCGTGGCCAGGATCCGGCACTCGCGCGCGAAGCGCTCGGCCATTTCCGCCGGCACGCCCTGCAGCGAGGGAATCTTGAGCGCCACCTGGCGCTCGAACGCGCCATCCGCGCGCCGGGCCAGCCACACCTCGGCCATGCCGCCCATGCCCAGCAGCCGCAGCAGTTCGTAGGCGCCCAGCCTTTCGCCCGCATGGCGCGAGGGCGCTCGGGCCGCCGCGTCGTCCACGCCCGGCATGCTCGGCGGCCGCTCGAGGGGGCCGCTGAGCACCGTGGCCGGATCATCGGCCAGCAGCGCCTCGCGCAGCGTATGCACCAGCGGCGCATCTTCGCCGGGCAGCGCATCGAGCCAGGCTCGCCGCGCCTCGACCGGCAGCGGCAGGGACTGGTCGAGCAGCTCGCCCAGGCGGGTCATCTGTTGTAGTGACAGTGGCATGTTCTATTCCATTGCTGCCTGCAGCATCAGCCGCGCCTTGAGCCACAACCGCTGCACCGTGCGCTCGGTGACATCCAGCGTATCGGCGATTTCCTGTTCGCTGTAGCCGCCGAAGTAGCGCATCTGCACCACCTGCGCGAGGCGCGCATCGACCTGCTCCAGCGATTCCAGCGCCTCGTGCACGCGCAGGATGTCCTGTTCGCTGTCGGGTACCTGGTCGGATATCTGCTCCGACAGCGTCACGGGGCGCTGGCCGCCGCCGCGCTTCTCGGCGGCGCGCTCGCGCGCAGCGGAGACGATGACCGAGCGCATCACCTGCGACGCATAGGCAAAGAACGCGCGCCGGTCCTCGGCGCGCAGCGAGCCGCTCTGCACGCAGCGCAGGTAGGACTCGTGGACCAGGCTGCGCGTGTCGAGCAGCGTGCTGCGGCCGCCCTGGCGCAGACGCGCGCGGGCCAGCTGCTGCAGGCCCGAGTAGGCCGCTGCGAACAGCGCATCGCGCGCGCCGGCCTCGCCCTGTTGAACCTCGCGCAACAACTGCGTCAGCTCCGTCACGGATCCTCCGGCGACCGATGCGCCTGTGGCACATCTTAGCGCCGCGAATGTCGGGTTTTCCGCACGCACCGCGTCGTGATGGTTAAGAGCAGATTCATTCGCCCGGACGTCCGGGCGGAAGTCCGCCCGCAATTTGCCGGAACATCATTTCTGCGGAGAGACCCATGCGCAAGGCATTCCAACCCATCGCCACTGGCCGCCTGCTGGCAACACTGGCCGCCATCATTTCGCTGCCGCTCGCGGCCTCAGCCTCTGCCTCGGACATCACGGGTCGGGATGTCACCGTGCAGTATGCGGATGTGGATACGGATTCAATTGCGGGTGCAACACTGCTGCTGCAGCGAATCCAGGTCGCTGCCGAAAGCGTCTGCGCACCGCTGGATCATGGCGACCTGGCCTCGCGCAGCCGCCGCCTGGCCTGCGAACAGAAACTGACTGCCGCCGCGGTGACGCGCGTGAACTCGCCGGCGCTGGCGAGCGTGTACCAGTCCGCCCGGCGCGACCCGCGGCGCGTGATCGCGCAGGCGAAGTAGGCCCCGGGGTCACTGGCCGTGGCACGCTGGGTCCGTGTAACGCCGCAGCGCACGCCAGGCGTCCACCTTGGCTTCAAGGGCCAGGCTGGCGTGCGCGGGGCTCGTGGAGGGCAACCGCAGGCGGGGAAGCTGCTGCAGGGCTTCCGGCAGCGAAGGCCAGGCATGGCGACGGAACAACGCCTCGGCCCCGGCGCCATTGAAGGCGATCTGCCGGATGCCAGGGTGCCGCCCCAGGAAGCCGGCGAAATCATTCACCACGACTGACGCGCGGTCTATATCCGCATCGAGGCTGGTGGGCCGTCGACAGCGGGCGACCACATCCCAGATGGCAAGGCCCCGGGCTTGCACGCTGCGCGCCCGCTCTGCGTAGGGCAGGGAGCGCGGGATGTCCCAGACGGCCTCGATGATCGACCAGAAGGCGTTGCGCGGATGCGCGTAGTACTCGCCCGCCGCGAGTGATGCCGCTCCGGGCATGCTGCCGAGGATCAGCACTCGCGCGTCCGCGCGGGCGATCGGCGCGAAGCCTTCGAGGATCGTGGTGCCGCGCGTCATCGCGGCCGCGTCTGGGTTCCTTCGCCGGCCGTGATGAACAGCACCAGTGATTCGCAATGAACGTCGGCGGTGTGCCAGGTGCCGAGCGGGTTCACCGCGAACTCGCCGGTGCGGGTCAGTTCCGTGCGCACCTCGCTGCCATCACGCTCCTGGATCAGCGTGACATGGCCGGACAGCAGGCAGACGATCTCTTCTCCCAGGGGATGCTGTTCCCAGCCCGCCCAGCTTTCCGTGAACCGCAGAGTGGTGACCAGGTACTCGTTGCGAAAGGCGCCAAGCTGGCCGCTCATCAGGCGCGGCCAGAAACCCTCGGCATCCAGCAGCTCGACCGAGCTGTCGGGCCGCAGCCAGAGAAACGTGTCTTGAAGGGTGGGCATGCCCGCGAGCATGCCCCAACTCAGAACGGAATGGTGGCCAGCTGCGTGCTGCGGTAGGCGTATTCCAGGAACTGCGCCGGATCGCCGTACTGCGCCTCGAAAGCCTTGAGCGGACGCTCGGCCACGATATCCATCGGCCCGTAACCCTTGTTGAACGACACGCAGAACATCCTGAACAGCTCGAAGTACATGTCCTTCTGCTTCGCGATGTCCGCGCCGGTGAGCGTGGGGCCGTTGGCGGGAATGATCACGGTATCGGCGTGCGCCACTTCCGAGAGGATCTCGTAGGAGCGCAGGAAGCCGTGCATGAAGCCGCCGTTCTGGTAGTCGATCACCGGCCAGTGGTCGGCGGCCACCGGACCGCCGGCGACGATCACGTTGCGCCGCGGGAAATGGATGAACAGGTCGCCGTTGGTGTGCGCCGCGGGCAGATAGCGGTATTCCACCGGCTCGCCGGCAAACTGCAGCGATCCGGTGTTGTAGGTGGTTTTCGCCGGGCGCGCCTTCTCGGGCAGCGGACCGTAGCTGCCCTCGAACAGCGGTGACTGCTCGGCGCGCGTCAGCGCCAGTCGCGAAACCTCGTGCGCGATCAGCGTGCCACCGGCCTTGCCGACGGCCTCGTTCGAGCCGGTCTGCTCCGGATGCCAGTGCGTATTGATCAGCGTGTCGACGCGGCTGGTTCGGGTTGCTGCCGCCAGTGCCTTAAGCAGCACCGCTGAATTCTCCGCCAGTCCGCCATCGATCATCAGCGCGCCATCCGGGCCGGGCAGTGCCACGACGTTGCAGCCGGCGCCGGACAGCACGGCCAGTCCCGCCACGTCCTTCACCTGGATGTCGCGTGCGGCGACCCGCGGCTTGCGCTCCTTGCCCGCGGCCAGCGCGGCATTGGTGGCGTGAGGCAGGGCGCCCAGCAGCGAGGCGGCCCCGATGGCCTGCGCGCTGCCGCGCAAGAAGGTTCTGCGTGAGAAGGTCATTACGGTCCTACGGGATCAACGGGCCAGACAACGGAGTCATACACCGCGGTGGCGATGGGAGGGCCCTGCGGGGGCCATTCGGGCGTCTTTTCCAGCTCCACCTTCGCGCCCAGCCTGCGCAGCGAGTCCGCCAGCGGCTTGTTGACGGGCGTTGGCATCTGCAGGAAGGGCACATAGCCGCGGCCCATGGCGTAGTCGAGCGCGGTCAGGCCGTCCTCGTCCTTGGCGTTGATGTCGAGGCCCAGGTCGAGCAGCGCCTGCGTGAGCTGCGGATCGCCGCCATTGCGGACCACGTAGTGCAGCGCCGAGCCGCCACGCGAACGCGCCAGGAAATGCCGCTTGGCCATCAGTGTCACATCGGCCCCGGACTGGGCCAGCAGATTCACCAGCTCTACCGCGGGACTGGCTGGTCGGGCAGGGCGGGCGGCGCCCGCAGCCGCCGCGCCACGCGGAGCGGTGCCTGCTGGTGCGGCGCCTCCAGCCGAAGGAGCGGCGGCCGGCGGGGCTGCGCCCGGCGGCGCGCCCGGCGCGCCACCGGGCGCGCCAAACCCACCACGGCCCCGGCCACCGGCGCGAGATACGGCCATGTTGATGGCGCCGCGCCCGTCGGCCGTGGCCAGCCGTGCGTTGGCGCCGTGCGCCAGCAGCAGCTTCACCAGTTCGATGTCGCCCGTGCCGACGGCGGCCAGGAACGGCGTAAGGCCGCGGTCAGCCGAAGCGCCGAAGGTGGCGCCGAAATACAGCTGCTGGTTCGGATTGGCGCCACGCTCCACGAGCATTCTGATCACGTCGCGGCCGGTCGCCTTGTTGGGGGCATCGGAATCCAGCGGGTTGCGGCTGCCGGCGCTGCCCATGTTGGCTATCGCCACGTGCAGCGGCGAGCGGCCGAACCAGTCCCACTGGTTAACGTCGGCGCCAGCCTCGATCAGGCGACTGGCGATGTCCCAGTTGCCGTTGAGCATCGCGATGGAAACCGGCACCACGCGCGAAGGATCGGGCTTGTCCACGTCGACCTTGTGCCTGAGCAGTACCTCGACACATTCGCGGCAATTCTCCTTGGCCGCATACATCAGCGGCGTGAAGCCGCCGCGGTCCATGGACTTGGCGCGGCTTTCGGAGGTGGCCACGCGCTGGTAGTCGCGCACGGCGCCATTGGCGTTGATGTCGGCACCGCGCGAGATCAGCAGTTCCATCATCTGCGGCTGGCGTCGCGCCGAGGCCCACATCAGCGGTGTCTGTTCGCCGAAGGCTTCGCGGGCATCGACCTTCACGCCCGCCTTGATCAGCAGCTTCGCGGCCTCGACGTTGCTGCTGCGGGCCACCAGGTGCAGCGCCGTCTCGCCATCGGCGTTGGCGGAGGTGGCGTCGGCGCCAGCCTTCAGCAGCGCCTGGATCAGCGCCGTGTCGGCGATGTCCGCCGCCAGCAGCAAGGCGTTCACGCCGTAGTTGTTGGGAACCTGCGGATCCGCGCCCTGCTTCAGCAGGCGCTGGGCCTCGGCCAGGTTGCCATTGAACACGGCCCATTGCAGCGGCGTGCTGCCATCGGGTCGGCGCGGTTCATCCGCGCTGCCTGCCACGGCAAAGCCCGACGCGCCGGACAACAGGACAGCGGCTGCTGCCGCCACGATCTTCATCTGGCAGTGGGCCCTCTTGCGCATGTTCATCAGGCCTCGCCGAAGGTGCCGGTGGCGTCGCCGAACTTCTCGACCTTGACGCCCGCGCGCTGCGCGATGGTGAGCAGCAGGTTGGCGTGAGGAGTGTCCTTGGGGGCGGCGATGTGCTGGCCACCCTTGAATCCGCCGCCCTTGCCCAGCACCAGTTCCGGCAGCTGGCTGCAGTTGTGCAGGTCGGAATTGCCGAGGTTCGATCCGTACAGGATGATCGAATTGTCGAGCATGTTGCCGTCGCCTTCCTTCACGCTGGTCATGCGCTTGGCAAAGCGCGCGAAGCGCTCGATCTGGTAGGTCTGCACGCGGGCGAGCTTTTCCTGCTTGTCAGGGTCTTCGCCATGGTGCGACAGCGGGTGGAAGGCCTCGTCCACGTTCACCGTGGGGAACGTGCGCATCGAGGCTTCCTTGATCATGCGCAGCGAGGCGATGCGTGTCTGTCCGGTCTGGAAGGCGAGCAGCATCATCTCGAACTGCACGTCGACCAGTTCGGTGAAGTCGTCCGGCGTGCCACGCGGCGCGTCGGGAAGTTCGCCCAGCGAGTCGGCCTTGGCCATGAGTTTCTGCACGCGACCTTCGACTTCGCGCACCGATTCCAGGTAATCGCTGACCAGCGCGCGGTCGGCGGCGCCGAGCTGGCGGTTCAGGCTCCGGCTGGATTCCAGCACGTAGTCGAGCAGGCTGTCGGTGGCCTTCAGGCGCGCGACGCGATCCGTGTTCGAATCGCCGGGTCCGAACATGGAATAGAACACCTTGCGCGGATTGCCTTCCAGCGGAAGGCTCTGGTTCGGACCGCGATACGAAGTGGCGCCACCGGGTTCGGCGCACAGTTCAAGCGATGACAGCGGCGTGTCCTGGCCGATCTGCTTGGCCGCCATCTGGTCGATGGAGATGCCGGCCTCGGGTCCCCAGGTCGAGCCTTGCGGATCCTGGCAGGTGAGCCAGGTCTGCTCGGTGATGCCATGCGGCGGGTTCTGCCGCTCGCCCGACTTGTTGCGCAGGCCGGTGACGACGGTGACGTAGTCCCGCACGCCTTCCATGGGCTTGAGGATGCGCGAGAACTGGAAGTCCTTGCCCTTGCCCTGTGGCACCCAGAACCTCTCGATGGCGCCATGCGGAATGTAGATGAAGCCCAACCGCGGTTTCACGGCGGCGGCGGTGTTCGCCAGCGCGGTGTGTGCTGGGATCATCGCGTCGAGCAGCGGCAGCGAAACGGCGGCTCCGGCTCCCTTCAGTACCGTGCGGCGGGAAAGATGCTTCTTCGTGATGAACATGATGGTCTCCAGCCTTACGGAGCGGTCTGAACGTGGGCGGTCTTGGTTTCGGGCCCGGCCACCGGTGGCGCGCGCCGCCGGAAGGCATCGCTCTTGACGACGCCCAGCACCATGGACTCGAACGTGTAGTCGGAGGCCCTGGCCTCGCGCACGATCTGGCGCACGGCCGGCATGTCGCGGTAATCGACGTGGCGACCCACCGCGTACATCAGCAGCTTCTCGGTCATGATCTGCACCAGCTGGTCGCTGCGCGCGGCCAGCGCCTGGTGCAGGTCGGCCGGGCCCTTCAGGTGTGTGCCGTCCGGCATCGTGGCTGCGGTATCGATCGGCTGTTTCGACTGCTGGTCCACCAGGTGGAAGGTGCCCACCGTGTCGAAGTTCTCGAGAGCGAAACCCAGCGGATCCATCACGGCATGGCAGCTCGCGCAGGCCTTGTTGCGGCGATGGATCTCGGTCTTTTCGCGAACCGTCGTGGGCCTGGTGCCTTCGACCGCGTCGTTCAGGTCGGGCACATTGGGCGGCGGCGTGGCGGGCGGCGTGCCGAGCAGGCGCTCCATGATCCACACGCCGCGCAGCACCGGCGCCGTGCGGTTCGGGTTGGCCGTGGTCATCAGCACGGCGCCCTTGCCCAGCAGGCCGAAGCGGTTCGGATCCTTCAGCGTGATGCGGCGGAAGCCATTGCCCTTGATGTCGGTCAGGCCATAGACCATCGCGACCTGTTCGTTGATGAACGTGTGGTCGGCGGTGAGCAGGTCGACCACGCTGCGGTCCTCGCGCAGGATGCTGTCGACGAACAGCTCGAGTTCCTTCCTGAACGAGGGGCGCACGTCGTACACGCCACTGGCATAGCTGAACAGCGCCTGCGACGGACTGATGGTGTCCATCTTCGCGATGCTCAGCCACTGGAATGCGAAATCGCGGGTCAGCGAGATGCCGCGCGGATCGCGGATCATCCGGCGCACCTGGGCCTTCAGCACATCCGGCTTCGACAGCTCGCCCTTCGTGGCCAGCGCGAGCAGCTCGTCGTCCGGCAAGCTGCTCCAGATGAAGAACGACAGGCGCGAGGCCAGTTCCAGGTCCGTGAGCGCGCGCGGGCCGGTGTCGGCGGTGGCCTCCGCCCGATACAGGAACAGCGGGCTGGTGAGGATGGCCGCGATGGATTCACGCACGCCGCCTTCGAAGCCATCGACCTGACTGCCGCGCTCGTAGAAGCGCATCAGCGGCGCGAGGTCCTCGTCCGTGACCGGGCGGCGGAACGCGTGCGTGGCCAGGTTCGAGACGATCCGGCGCGCGCAGGCGCCTTCCTCGCTGGCCGCGGCGGGCCTGCAGATGAATACCTTCTGCCGGCTGGCCGAATCGCTCATGCCGGTGATCTTCACCGGGCCTTTGACCTGGAAGGCATGCACGGCCTGCACGCGGTGCTGGCCGCCTTCGAGCAGGTTCGTGGAGCGGCGATCATCGCCGGCCTGGTACTGCACCGTGCGCGCATCGTCCTCGGCGTAGCTGCGGCGCAGGAAGGTGACGGAGATCGTGTGCTGGCCCGCGGTGGCGTTGAAGCGGATGTCCTTCAGGCGCCCATTCAACTTGGCGATGGTGTCGTCAAGGTGCTGGTCGACTGACTTGTGCTCCTCTTCGCCGCCCAGTTGCGTGCGCCAGAATTCCTTGCCATCGAGCAGCGCGATGATGGTGTTCTGGAATTCCATGTTGGGCACGGTGCGGCCCAGCACCATGTCGCCGATGGACAGTACGTATTCGCCATCGGCCGGGAAGTGATGCGTGACGCTCATGCCGCCGCGGGTGCCGAAGGGCATGCCATCCATGTATTTGCGCTGCGTGCCCGAGCCCTCGTTGGGCCTGGCGGCCAGCGACAGGATCATGTTGGGCACGTAGCCGTAGGTGGTCTCCAGCGGCACGGACTTCGGGTCGCCCACGGCCAGCAGCGCCAGCGCGCGCGCGGAGGTGACCGCCTGGTCCATGAACGACGGGGTCATCTGCAGCGCCGGCGCGAAGGTGTCGAAGCCATCCTCCTGCGGATCCTGTGGCAGGTAGGTGGCGCCCTCGATCTGCAGGCCGCGCAGGTCGCGGATCGCGTTGGTGTACTCGCGGCGATTCAGGCGTCGCAGCGGCACATGGCCGGTCCACGGCGTGGACTGCGCCTTGTCGAGCGTGGTTTCAAGCCAGGAGGCGAGCCTGGCCGTTGCCGCCGCGTCCAGCGGCTTTTCGCCAGGCGGGGGCATCAGGCCGCCCTTGAGCTTCTTGATCGTGGCTTCCCAGACCTTGCCTTCATCGGTGATGGAATCGACGGTCATCGTGTCGAAGGCGACGCTGCCGGCCCAGTCATCGGTGTTATGGCACTTGAAGCAGTTTTCCTCGATGAGCTTCCAGTTGGCGTGGGCATCGGTTTTGGGCGGGGCGCCAACTTCGGCTGCTAGGCCGGCGGATATGCCTGCCAGGGCTGCTGTTCCAGCCAGGATCGATGCCAGACGTGCGCTGCGATATGCCATCAGACGGGTTCCCCTCATGCCCGGAATTGGCCCGCCCGGGAACGGACCTAACCCCAAATAATATATGAGCGTTTTCCGGGGCACAGGTTCCGTTTCGGGCTTGATTCGCAAAGCGAACCTGGAGGGGCCCCTGGATAGGGGCGCGCCGGAGCGGGCTGCGGATAGCATTCACCAGATGCCATTTACCACCTCCCTGCCGCCGGCGCTGGTCGCCACCGCGCTGCTGATCCTCTCCAACGTCTTCATGACCTTCGCCTGGTATGCGCACCTGCGGAATCTCTCGGGCCGGACCTGGATCGTGGCGGCGCTGGCCAGCTGGGGCATCGCGCTGTTCGAGTACCTGCTGCAGGTGCCGGCCAACCGGATCGGCTACACGACGCTGACGCTGCCGCAGCTGAAGATCCTGCAGGAGATCATCACGCTGGCCGTGTTCGTGCCCTTCGCCGTGTTCTACATGCGCACCCCCCTTAAGCTGGACTACCTCTGGGCGTCGCTGTGCATGGTGGCCGCCGCCTGGTTCATGTTCCGGGGCACGGTTGCAAGTCCGGGCTGATTGCAGCAAGACTTCGCGCCCCATGGAGCAAAACACCAACCCCCCGCAGCACTACACGCGTACCGCCGTGGCGCTGCACTGGCTGATCGCCGCGCTGGTCTTCGCCGCGGTGTTCATGGGCTGGACGATGACCGAGATGGCCATCTCGCCGGCGCGGCTGAAGACCTACAACTACCACAAGTGGGTAGGCGTCACGGTGCTGGCGCTGGCGCTGCTGCGCCTGGTCTGGCGGCTCACGCACCGCGCGCCGCCGCTGGAAAAGATGCCTCGCTGGCAGCAATTGGTCGCGCACGCGGGCCATGGGCTGCTCTACGTGCTGATGCTGGCCGTGCCGGTTTCGGGATGGATCTACTCCAATGCCACCGGTTATCGCGTGGTTTACCTGGGCAAGCTGCCGCTGCCGGACCTGGTGGGCCGCGACAAGGCTCTGGCTGAACGCTGGCACGAGGTGCACGAGGTGCTGGCCACGGTGCTGGTGGTGCTGGTCGCGCTGCATGTGCTGGCCGCCTTGCAGCATCACTTCCTCCACAAGGACAATACGCTGCGCCGCATGCTGGCCTGGCGGCGACAAGGAACCCCGCGATGATCAAGCCCCGAACCCTGTTTGCCGCCGGCCTGTTGCTGGCAGGCGTCGCCCTCGCGGCCGATTTCACTATTGGTCCGGCCGCTGGCAACAGCGTGACGGCCACCTTCCGGCAGGAAGGCGTGGAGGTGGAAAATCCCTTCACGAAGTTCACGGGCCGCATCGCCTACGATGCCGCCAGGGTCGAAGCCTCCACCGCGATGTTCGAGGTGGAGACCGCGAGCTTCGACTTCGGCGATCCGGGCTATAACGAGGAAGTGCGCAAGAAGTCCTGGTTCGACTCGGCCACGTACCCGAAGGCGAAGTTCCAGTCCACGGCCGTCAAGGCCGGAACCGCCGGCGCGTTCACCGCCACGGGTCAGCTGACGCTCAAGGGACGCGTGCAGACCCTCAGCGTTCCGGTCAAGGTCAGCGCCGGCGCGAAGGGCGGCTTCGTGTTCGACGGCAGTTTCACCATTTCACGCAAGGCCTTCGGCATCGGCGATCCGGTGTGGGAAGGCGTGGTAGATGACAAGGTCACCATCAAGTTTCATCTGACAGGAGACAGGAAATGATTCGCAAGGCACTCATCGCGGC
Organism: Pseudomonadota bacterium; assembly: GCA_016720075.1. Classification (GTDB taxonomy): domain Bacteria; phylum Pseudomonadota; class Gammaproteobacteria; order Steroidobacterales; family Steroidobacteraceae; genus ZC4RG30. The sequence goes on along the minus strand of JADJXW010000005.1, from coordinate 167,824 downwards.
GTCGGTTCTGGCTGCGGGCTCGGCCCTGGCCGAGCCGGCCACGTACACCATCGATTCGGCGCATACCTATCCGGCCTTCGAGGCCGACCACATGGGCGGCATGTCGCTATGGCGGGGCAAGTTCAATTCGACCGCGGGCACCGTGAAGCTGGACCGCGCCGCCAAGACCGGCGAGATGGAGATCACCGTGCAGATGGGCTCGGTGGATTTCGGTCATGACAAGATGAACGAGCATGCCATGAGCGCTGACATGTTCGATGTGGCGAAATTCCCGACCGCCACCTACAAGGGCAAGTTCTCCAAGTGGAACGGCGATGTGCCCACCGAAGTGACGGGCGAGCTGACCATGCACGGCGTCACCAAGCCCGTGAAGCTTTCGATCAACAGCTTCATGTGCAAGGCGAATCCGATGACGAAGAAGGAATCCTGTGGCGCCGATGCCATGGCGCAGATCAACCGCGCCGACTTCGGCGTGAATTTCGGCGCCAACTTCGGCTTCAAGATGGACGTGAAGCTGCTGATCAGCATCGAAGCGGGTCGCAGCTAACCGGCCTCATCCAGCCTCTGCAGCAGCGCCGGGAGGCTCTCTTCCGGCGCTTCGCAGTGGCTGCCCCTGCATCGGTAGGCCACTATGGCGCCGCGCGGGGGCTTCGTGGCCAGCGCCGCGGGCAACCCCGCGGCGTCGGTCGGCACGGCGAGCACGCTGACCCGCGGCCGCCACACGCGCTGCAGCTCGCGGCGCCAGGTCTCCAGTTCAGCCGCTTCGCCCCGCAGCACGATGAACTCGTGCGGCTCCAGGTGTTCCTCGAGCGCGGTGGCCATGTGCACCTGGCCCAGGGGCGCGTCCGCGAGCGTGGGCCACGCAGCGCGCAGCGTGCGTTCGGCGGCGATGAGATAGCGCGTCTCGCCCAGCAGCCATCCCAGTCTCTGCAGCGCCAGCGCCGCGATGGCGTTGCCCGACGGAGTGGCATCGTCGTGGAAACTGCGGCTGCGGTGGATCAGCGCTTCGTGGTCATGCGCGGTGAAGAAGAACCCGCCGTGCTGCGTGTCCTCGAAGCGCTCGAGCAGCGCATCGGCAAGCTGCGTGGCGAAGGCGAGCCAACGGGCATCGAAGCGCACGGTGCACAGCGTGAGCAGGGCATCGATCAGCAGGGCATGGTCGTCGAGGTAGGCGGGCAACCGCGCCTGCCCGTCGCGCGAGGTGGCCAGCAGGCGGCCATCACGCCAGTGATGCGTGTACAGGAATTCGAGCGCACGGACGGCGGCGTCGGCGAAATCGGCACGATCCAGCAGCCGCGATGCGTCGGCCAGTCCCCGGATGGCCAGCGCGTTCCAGCCAGTGAGGATCTTCTCGTCGCGGCCCGGCGGCACACGCGAGGCGCGGGTCGCCAGCAGCCGGCGCAGCCCATCGTCCGGAACCGGGACATCAGCCACCACGTGCAGGTGCCAGCGACCCTCGAAGTTGGCGGGGCCATCCAGTCCGAAGCGCTGCTCGAATGGCAGGGCGCCTTCACGGCCGAGCACGTCGCGCAGCGTTTCGGGCGTCCAGAGGTAGTACAGCCCTTCGTGCCCCTGCGAATCGGCATCCCATGACGAGATGAATGCGCCTTGCGCCGATGTGAAGTCGCGCAGCAGGAACTCGCCAGTGAGGGCTGCCACGCGGGCGAACGCCGGATCGCCCGTGGCGCTGGCTGCAGCCGCGAACACGCCCAGCAGCGCGCCGTTGTCATACAGCATCTTCTCGAAGTGCGGGATCTCCCAGCGCTCATCGACGCTGTAGCGGCAGAAGCCGCCGCCCACCTGGTCGAACAGGCCGCCGTCCGCCATGCGCTTGGCGGTGAGCGTGGCCATGTACAGCGCCATCAGATCCGGCGCATCGGAGCCCGCCGTCGAACGCCAGTGGCGCAGCAGCCGTTCGATCATGCCCGCATGCGGGAACTTTGGCGCCGGCGTGAAACCGCCATGTTCACGGTCGAAGCGCTGCTCGAGCTGGGTGCGCAGCAGCTGCAGAGGTTCACCGGTGAGCGCGCCGACAGCGGCCGGGGAGGGCGCGTCGATGCGTCGCAACGCGTCGACCAGCGCATCGGACTGCTGGCGCAGCTCGGGCTGGCGTTCACGATAGAACTGCGCCACGCGCTGCAGCAGCTCGGTGAAGCCCGGCATTCCGAAGCGTGGCACGGGTGGAAAATATGTGCCCCCGAAGAAGGGCCGCTGGTCGTCGTGCGCCAGGAACAGCGTGAGCGGCCAGCCGCCGCCGCGCCGCGTCAGCAGCTGGTGGGCGAGCTGGTAGATGCGATCCACATCAGGGCGTTCCTCGCGATCGACCTTGATGTTGATGAACAGGTCGTTCATCACCGCGGCCGTCGCTTCGTCCTCGAACGACTCGTGCGCCATCACATGGCACCAGTGGCAGGCGGCGTAGCCGATCGACAGCAGGATGGGTTTTCCCGTGGCTCGCGCCGCGGCGAAAGCCTCTTCGCCCCAGGGATACCAGTCCACCGGATTGGCCGCATGTTGCTGCAGGTAGGGGCTGGTCTGGCGGGCGAGCCGGTTGCCGGATGTGGGGGCGCTCATCTTTCGGGAGGTGTTGCTTCGGGCCGATGCCTTAGAATCAGCGACTATGACAGATTCAAGCAGCACCAACCTGCCGTCGCTGGTGCTGAAACGCCACGAAGATGCGCGCATCCGCTCCGGGCACTGCTGGGTGTTCTCGAACGAAGTGGATACTTCGCGCACGCCGCTTTCAGCCGTGGAGCCCGGGGCCGCCGTGCGCGTGCTCGACAGTCGCGAGCGCTTCCTCGGTCACGCGCTGGTCAATCCGCATGCGCTGATCTGCGCTCGCCTGATGAGTCGCCTGGAGGAAGAGCCGATCGGTCCGGGGCTTCTCGAACGGCGCCTGCGCTCGGCGCTGGCGATGCGCGAACGCTATGTGGGCGGCGTGCATTACCGGCTGGTGTACGGTGAATCCGACGACCTGCCGGGCCTGGTGGTGGACCGCTACGGGGACGTGCTGGTGGGTCAGATCGCGACGCTGGGCATGGAGCAGCGCCGCGGGGAAATCGAGGCCGCGCTCGCCGCGACTCTGCCGGGCACCCGGCTGGTCTGGAAGAATGATGGCAATGCCCGCGACCTGGAGAACCTGCCGCGCGAGCTGGTCGCGCCGGACGGCGTGCCCGAGACGCTCGAGGTGCTGGAAGCAGGCCTGCGCTTCCAGGTGCCGCTGGCCGACGGCCAGAAGACAGGCTGGTTCTACGACCAGTGGGCCAACCGCGCGCTGCTCAGGGCGCTGCTGGGCCGCCAGAAGTCCGTCTGGCAGAGCGGTGGCGCGCGGGTGCTGGATGTGTGCAGCTACGCCGGCGGCTGGGCGGTGTCGGCGCTCGCGGCGGGCGCCACCACGGCGCTGTGCGTGGACTCCTCCGCCACGGCGCTGGAATGGGCGCAGCGCAACGCGCGCGCCAACGGGCAGCAGATCGCCGTGCAGCGGGGCGACGCCTTCGATGTGCTCGCGCAGCTCGGCAAGGATGGCGAGCGTTTCGACGTGCTCGTGGTCGACCCGCCGGCGTTCGTGAAGCGCCGCAAGGATCTGCCGCAGGGCGCCGCGGCCTACCGCAAGCTCAATCAGCTCGCGCTGCAGCTCGCCGCCGAAAACGCGCTGCTGGTGAGTTGCTCCTGCTCGTGGCATCTGCCTGCCGAAGCGCTGCCCGAGCTTCTGCAGTCGGCCGCGCAGCATGCGGGCCGCACGCTGCGGCTGATCGCCAGCGGCGGGCAGTCGCCCGACCATCCGGTGCACCCGGCCATGCCCGAAACCCGCTACCTCAAGGCCGTGTTCGGCCACGTTTCCCGATAGAACCTATAGAATCGCGCGATGCTGCAATACCCCGACATCAGTCCGGTCGCCCTCTCGCTGGGCAAGCTGCAGATCCACTGGTACGGGATCATGTACGTGGTCGCCTTCGCGGTGGCCTGGTGGCTCGCCAGGCGGCAGGCGGCTCGCCCGGGAAGCACGTGGAAGGCCGACGACGTCGACGACTTCATCTTCTGGTGCATGGTCGGCGTCATCGTCGGTGGGCGCGTGGGCTACGTGCTGATCTACGTGCTGGGCTTCCAGCCCGAGCTGCTGCGCGAGGACTGGCTGTATCCCATCAAGCTGTGGAAGGGCGGCATGTCCTTCCATGGCGGTCTTGCCGGCGTGGCCATCGCCACGGCGCTGTTCGCCCGCACCCGCGGCCGGCGCGTGCTCGACGTCTTCGATTTCGCGGCGCCGCTGCCGGGCATCGGCATCTGCGCCGTGCGCATCGGCAATTTCATCAACGGCGAGCTGTGGGGCGCGCCCACCGACTGGAAGTATGGATTCCTGGTGCCCGACGCTGCCACGGGGCAGCTCATCGGCCGGCACGCCACGCAGCTCTACGAGGCCTTCCTCGAGGGCCTGGTGATGTTCGCGCTGCTGTGGTGGTTCTCCCGCAAGCCGCGGCCGCGCGGCATGCTCGCCGGGCTGTTCCTGAGCTGGTATGCGCTGGTGCGCATCGGCGTGGAGTTCGTGCGCGTGCCGGATTCGCAGATCGGCTACCTGATGCAGGACTGGCTCACGATGGGACAGGTGCTCTCCTGGCCCATGCTGGTGGCGGGCCTGTGGCTGCTGCTGCAGGGTCGCCTGCAGGGCCAGCCTTCCGGCAACTACGCGGCGCGGGCGTGAAGCAATACCTGGACCTGCTGCGCGCCATCCGGGAGCGCGGCACCCGCAAGGCCGACCGCACCGGTACCGGCACGCTGTCGCTGTTCGGCTGGCAGATGCGGTTCGACCTGACCGACGGCTTTCCGCTGGTCACCACCAAGCGCGTGCATGTGCCATCGGTCGTGCACGAGCTGCTGTGGTTCCTGCGCGGCGAGACCAACACCCGCTACCTGCGCGAGCATGGCGTGAGCATCTGGGATGAATGGGCCGACGCGAACGGGGAGCTGGGTCCGGTTTACGGCGCGCAGTGGCGCTCCTGGGGCGCCGCCGATGGCCGCAGCATCGACCAGCTCGCGCAGGTCGTGGATACGCTGAAGAAGAACCCGGACTCGCGGCGGATGGTTGTCAGCGCCTGGAACGTGGGGGAGCTCGACAAGATGGCGCTGCTGCCCTGCCATGCGCTGTTCCAGTTCTATGTGGCCGAGGGCAGGCTCTCGTGCCAGCTCTACCAGCGCAGCGCCGATGTGTTCCTGGGTGTGCCGTTCAACATCGCCTCGTACGCGCTGCTGACGCACCTGGTGGCGCAGCAGTGCGACCTCACCCCGGCTGAGTTCGTCTGGACGGGTGGCGACTGCCACCTGTACCTCAATCATCTGGAACAGGCCGACCAGCAGCTCGCGCGCGAGCCGCTGGCTGCGCCGCGGTTGCACCTGCGGCGTCGGCCGCCCACACTTTTCGACTACCAAGCAGAGGACATCGACTTCGTGAATTACCAGCATCTCGCGCCCATCAAGGCGCCCGTGGCGGTCTGATCATGGCAGCCAAAAGAAGGCGGCGCGCAAGCCCGCAAACAAATGGCTTGTGGTGCGCCGCTCCAGGGTGCACGGCAACGGCTGCTTCGCGCGGCGCTTCATTCCCAAGGGCACGCGCCTGATCGAATACCTGGGCGAGCGCATGTCGCACAAGGAAGCCGACCGCCGCTACGCCGACGAGGACGACAGCAACAACCACACGTTCCTCTTCATCGCCGACCGGCGCACCGTGATCGATGCCACCGTCGGTGGCAACGAGGCGCGCTGGATCAACCACAGCTGCGATGGCAACTGCGAGTCCGAGATCGAGAAGAGCCGCGTGTTCATCGATGCGCGGCGCGACATCGAGAAGGGCGAGGAGCTGGGCTACGACTACCAGATCGGTCGCGACAAGAGCGATCCGGCCAATGTGGACCAGATTTACGCCTGCCGCTGCGGCTCGCCGAAGTGCCGTGGCTCCATGCTCTGGCCGCCGAAGCGCAAGCGCAAGGCCGCGGCGAAGAAGCGCGCCCCGGCGCGCAAGTCCGCTCCCCGGACCGCGCGCAAGGGCAAAGGCAAGGGCAAGACTCGCGCCCGCGCATGAAGCTCACTGCCGTTGTCGCGGCGTCGGACAATGACGTCATTGGCCGCGACAACGCGCTGCCCTGGCATCTGCCGGCGGACCTGGCCTATTTCAAGCGCGTCACTTTGGGAAAACCCATGCTCATGGGTCGCAAGACCCATGAGTCCATCGGCCGTCCGCTGCCCGGGCGGCGCAACCTGGTGCTGAGCCGCAATGGCTTCACCGCGCCCGGCGTGGAAACCGTAGCCACGATCCAGGAGGCCTGCGAGCGCGTGGCGGGCGCGCCGGAGCTGATGGTGATAGGTGGGGCAGAGGTATTCCGGCTGGCGATGCCGCGACTGGATTACCTGCATCTGACCCGTGTGCATGCGCGGGTCGATGGCGATGTCATGCTGCCGGCCCTGCCGCAGCATGAATGGCGCGAGGTGCGTCGCGAGCACCATCCGGCCGACGAGCGCAACGCGCTCGCCATGACCTTCATCGAGTTGGAGCGGATCCGCCGCTGATTCAGGGCAGCGGCGGCAGGCGCGCGCTGACCAGCGAACGCGCGAGCTCCGAGTCCGCCGTGGCGCCGCTGTCGATCAGTTCCTCGAGTATCCCCTGCTGGACGCGCGCGCGCTGCCGCACCACGGAGTAGGGGATCTGCGCATGGAACATCACCATGGCGTAGCGCGGTATGAAATGGCCCGGGAACCGACGCTCCAGCTGCAGCTCAAGCTGTCGGTGCTGCTGGTGGCGGGGGTCGAGAACGCCGTCGCGCATCTCGATGTAGTTCTCCAGTGACATGTCGGCGATGGCCTCTCCATCGGGCCGGCGCAGCGCGCTGAGCCGCGCGAAGGGCTGCGGAGCGCCATCGGCCAGCAGCGCATCCAGCGCCACGCAGTCTTCCAGCGCGCAGTTCATGCCCTGGCCATGGAAGGGCACGATGGCGTGCGCCGCATCGCCGATGAGCAGCACGCGCTCGTCATCGTTCCAGCGCGAGCAGCGCACCGTGCCGAGCAGGCCCTCGCGATGCACTGCGAATTCCTGGTCGAAGTCCGGCATCACGGCCAGGGCATCCGGGAACTCCCGGCGGAAGAACTCGCGCGCGGCGCCGGGCGCCTGCAGTGACTGGAAGCTGACTGGTCCCTGGTGAGCCATGAACAGCGTGGCGGTGAAGGTGAAATCCGCGTTCGGCAGCGCGATCAGCATGTAGCCGTGCCGAGGCCAGATGTGCAGCGCCTCGCGCACGGCGAGCCTGCTTGCGCCGTCGAGCGCAGGGATGGTGAGTTCCTTGTACGTGTGATCCAGCAGTTCCTCTCGCGCCTCGAGACTGCCACGGGCGACCAGGTCCTTGCGCAGCGCCGAGCCGGCGCCATCGGCGGCGACCACGCGACCGGTGAGCTCGATCTGGCGGCCGGTCTGTTCGTCTTCCAGCAACGGCAGGCCCGAGGGGGCGATCCCCGTGCAGCGCCGCCGGAAGTGAAGCTGGATGCCCGCTTCGCGTCCGGCCTGTTCCACCAGCCGGCGCGTGAGTTCAGCGCGCGAGATGGAGTAGTTGATCTCGCCCGGGTTCTGGCCGTACGGGTTGAAGACCTCGCTGCCATCGGCCAGGTGCAGCTGTCGCCCCGGCATGCGCACCAGGCCGGATTCCAGCGCCGGCATCACGCCGGCCAGTTCCAGCGCGCGCATGCCGCGCGCGGCCAGCGCCAGGTTGATGGAGCGGCCCGCTTCGGCGGTGGTGCTGCGCGGGTCGCCGCGACGCTCGTGCAGCTGCACTTCCTGGCCGCGCCGCGCCAGCAGCAGCGCCAGCACGCAGCCGGCCGGGCCCGCGCCGATGATGTGGATCATGCGTCCGCCAGCGCACCCGCGAGGGCGGCTGCGAACCGCGCCACGTCGGCATGGCTGTTGTACAGCGGTGCGAAGGCGACGCGCAGCACATCGGGCTCGCGCCAGTCGGCGATGACGCCCATCCGGCCCAGGGCCTCGAAGGCTCGCCGACCCGCGTCGCGGCCCGCGGTCAGTCGCATCGACAGTTGGTTGCCGCGACGCGCGTCTTCACGCGGCGTCAGCACCTGCACCTGGCCGCTGAAGTGCCGGTCCAGTTCGCCCAGCAGCAGCCCGGTCATCGTCAGCGACTTGCGCCGCAGCGCTTCGATGCCGGCCTCGTCGAACAGCGCCAGCGACGCCAGCAGCGGCGCGGCGGAGAGAATGGGCGGATTGCTGACCTGCCAGCCGGCCGCGCCAGTCGCCGGAATGAATTCAGGCCCCATGCGAAACCGCGTGGCCGGGTCATGACCCCACCAGCCGGCAAGTCCCGGCAGGTCGGCGCGCCGGTGGCGCGCGTGAACGAAGGCTCCTGCTAGGGCGCCGGGACCCGCATTCAGGTACTTGTACGAGCACCACGCGGCAAAGTCCGCGTCGGCATCGTGCAGCGCGTGCGGCAGGTTGCCGAGCGAATGCGCAAGGTCGAAGCCGCAGTGCGCGCCGGCGCGCCGTGCGGCCGCCGCGATGCGCGCAAGGTCGAAGGCGCGGCCGCTGCGATACTGCACGCCGGGCCACAGCACCAGCGCGATCTCGGCGCCGCGTGTCGCCAGCAGTTCCTCGAGCTGTGATTCATCGCAATCCTCGGCTCCCTGGGCAGGAGCCAGCTCGATCAATGCATCGTCCACGTCGAGTCCATGCCAGTGGATCTGGCTGGCCACCGCATGGCGGTCGGAAGGAAACGCACCGGACTCGATGACGATGCAGCGGCGCGCGCCTGTTGGCCGGTAGAACGAGGCCATCAGCAGGTGCAGGTTCACCGAGAGCGAGTTCATCGCCACGACTTCGTCCTCGCGCGCGCCGGCCAGGCGCGCCAGCGAGGGGCGCAGTCGTTCGGCATAGCCGATCCAGTCGCGCCGCGCTTCGTGGTGGCCACGCACACCCAGGCGGGCCCAGTCCTCCAGTTCCTGCTGGACCAGCGCTGGCGCCGCCGTTGGCATCAGTCCGAGCGAGTGTCCGCACAGGTACAGCGCGGGGGACCCATCTGCTGCCAGCGGCAGGGCGAAGCGCAGCCTGAATTCCGCGAGCCGGTCGTGCTGGTCGAGGCGGCGGGTCTCGTCGGCAAGCGCGCTCATGGGTGACTCCCGCGGGCAAGCGGAACATACAGCGGGCGACTTGGTACCGCGTCGCCGGAAAAGGGCGCCAGCTGCAGTTGCAGCGCGCAGGGTCCGTCGGCGAGCGACGCCGGGAAATGCGCGAGCTCAGTGATTGTGCAGTGGGCGCGCGCCGCCTGTGACCGATCGACGCTGTGCGGTGGCAGGCCGAAGAAGATGCGATGTGCGGTGAGCAGTCCTTCATCGCGGGCGCGATCCACCGACGGCAGGTCGATCACCAGGTGTTCCACGCCGCGGCTCACCAGTTCCTGCATGAGCTGGCGCGAAAGGTAGGGCGGGTTGTCGGTCTCGGGCCTGGCGCCGGTGCGCAGCAGCAGCGCCCGTGCGCCCTGCGCGGCGAATGGCGCCCACGCGCGCAGCAGCGCGCCGCGGGTCACGATTTGATCCTGCGGCTGCGGCGATGGATCGCTGTCTTCGCCGCTCGAGGTGGCGGCCACCGGTGCCACGGTCAGCAGCAGCGCGTCCATTGGACCCAGCGGTACGAAGTGCTGCAGCGGCACCTGCTGCACGGTGAGGTGGCTGACGCTCTCGGTGTGCGTGCCGTTGCAGTGTGGCACCAGCGTGATGCGGCTGCAGTTGCAGCTCGCGCCGCGCACCACCTCGCCCTCGAAGTCGCCGAGGCGCAGTGGCTGCATCTCGGCCGCGGGGGCCCCGAAGTGGCGCGGGTGAGGGGCGCTGAAATCCAGCTGCAGCGCCAGCGAAGTGGCCGCCGTGAAGTCCAGCTCCCGCGCGGGTTCGGGCGCTGTGCCCATGTCAGCTGCGCTTGCGGCTGGCCGGGATCGGGGCGATCGTGCCGCAGTGCCCGCAGGTACGGTGGTCCTGGTTGTCATAGAAGCGCTGGAACACCGGGCCGAACTGCGTCTCGATGTTGGTCAGCTCGAAGAATTCCTCGTACAGCTTCTGGTTGCACTTCTCGCAGTACCACTGCAGTCCATCGCGCTCACCGGCCGTGCGGCGCCGCTCGATGACCAGGCCCACCGTGTCCGGGAAACGCTGCGGTGAATGAGGCAGGTTCGCGGGCAGCAGGAATACCTCGCCCTCGCGGATGGGGACGTCGACGATGCGACCTTCAAGCACCGTTCGCAGCAGCATGTCGCCCTGCAGCTGGTAGAAGAATTCCTCGCCCGGATCCACGTGGAAGTCGCTGCGCGCGTTGGGGCCGCCCACCACCATGATGATGAAGTCGCCAACTGGATACAGCTGCTTGTTCCCGACCGGTGGCTTCAGCAGGTGCCGGTGTGATTCGATCCACTTTCTGAAGTCAAAAGGCTGGAGCATGGGGTGGCCTTTGGGTCATGCTGTGCACATCGGCATTGTAGAGGCTTCCATGCATCGCAATCGCGCCATCCTCCTGCTGGCGGCGGGGCTCCTGGCCACCGCCGGCTGCGCCACGGTGAAGTCGCACTGGCCTTTCGGCAAGGCAGGCGTTGCCGCGCCCGAGCCGGTGCAGGAACTTCGCCTTCAATCCGCCGCCGCCGAAGCCACGCCAACCGTGCTGCAGTACTGGGAACGCAATACGCTGGTTGTCGACCTGACCACTGTTGCGAGCGCGGGGCAGTTGCAGCTGATTCGCGATCCGGCCCGGACATGGCCCGTGCGTGTGGCCTTCCGGATGCAGCCCGGCAGGTTCGAGGCACTGGAAGTGCGGGGTGCGCAGCGCGTGATCCTGCCGGTGGCCGCTGGCAGCGGCGCTGTCACCGCCTTGCTTCCCCCGGGAGCCTATGACAGCTCCACCACGGGGCTCGCCCTGCGCTGGGGTGCGAAGACCGAGTTCTGAGGCTCGAGGCGCGCAGACGGCGCGCCCGTTACCTCAGCGCCACTGCCACTGGAATCCCAGCATGGCGGAGCGTTCGGTGCCGCTCTCGTAGAAGCGCTGGTTGCCTTCGTTCACGATCACCGAACCGATGTAGCGCTTGTCGAGCAGGTTCTCGATGCGCGCGAAGGCGCGCACGGTGGCGCGCCCCAGCGCCAGGTCATGCCCGGCTTCCAGGTTCACCACGCCATGCCCCGGCGCGGATTCGGTGCCGGTGTCGTTGACCACCAGCGAGCTGATGCCGTTCAGTTCGACGGCAGTCGACCAGCCGGCGGGATTCCATTCCAGGCGCAGCTCGCCCTGGCGCTTGGCGACGCCCGGGATGCGTGAGCCGGCAGCCACCGCCACATTGGGCACCGTGCAGCCGGCCACGACGCAGACCAGGAAGCCCGAGCGGAACTGCGCAGAGAGCGCGGTGAAGCTGGCCGACAGCTGCAGCGAATGTGGCAGCGGCACTTCGGCGGATATCTCGAAACCCTGGCGCCGCGTGCGGTCGATGTTCTGGAAGCTGCTGCGGCCGCCCGTGTTGCGCGCCACTGCCAGCTCGTCGAGCGTGCTCGAACGGAACAGCGCCGCTTCCACCTTCAGTCCGGATTGCGGATGCCATTTCATGCCCAGCTCGTAGTTGTCGCTGCGGGCCGGATCCAGGTTCAGCGCAAGGCCGGGCTGGCCATTGGCGCGGTAACTGATTTCGTTGAGCGTGGGGGTTTCGAATCCCTGGCCCGCGGACACATACAGCCGCAGTGACGAGGAGGGCCTGAACATCAGGCCGGCCACCGGCATGGTGCTGGCATAGCGCCGCGCGCCACTGTCATCGCCATTGCCGGGCAGCACAATGTAGCGGTCCGTGGCGCGGAAATGCACGTCGCTGCGACGCACGCCCGCCAGCATCGACCAGCGCGGCGCGAACTGCCACCATAACTGCGCGAACTGGTCGGAGTTGCTGGCGTCGTCCGTTTCATCACGGCGCAGGGCCCCGCGCACGCCCAGCGTGGTGCCGATGAAGTTCTGGTAGCCGCGCCGCAGCTGGCTCTGCTCGTCGGCATTGAGGCCCACGGTGAACTCGAACGCGCGTCCGGCCAGTTCTCCCTGTGCCGACCAGCGCAGGTCGACTCCGCGGTAGTCGGTGTCCAGGTCGATCACGCCGCCCGAGTGCGTGGCCGCCAGCTGCGGACCGGTGGGAATGCCCAGCACCTGCATCACCTTGCGGTTGCCGGTATAGCCCATCACATGGACGGTCTGCGATTCACCCAGCCGCTGCTGGAACACCACGCCACCCTGCAGCTGCTCGACGCTCTTGCGTGTGTTGAACTGCAGCGCCGCGGGCACGACCTGGCGCGGATCGGCGTTCCAGTCCGCCCGCGTGAGTCCCAGCGGATCCTGCGCCTCGGGGATATCGAGGTAATTGCCGACCACGACCAGTTGCCGCGTGGGCCCCAGGTCGAATCCCAGTCGCGCGTTGACCGAGTCGCGTCTCGCCGCGCTGTGATCGCGGTAGCCGTCGGTTTCGAAGCGCGAGATCGACAGGTTGTAGTCCACCGGGCCGGCTACGCCCAGCGTCTGCGCGCCGAGGCTGCGCGAATCGAAGCTGCCATAGGTGCCGCGCAGGCGGGTGGGGCCCTCGGCGCGACCGGCCCGGCTCCACATCTGGACCACGCCGCCGGATGAGTTGCCGTAGAGCGCCGAAAACGGACCGCGCATCACCTGGATGCGGTCCGCGCCCAGCGTGCTGAAGTGCGAGAGCTGGCCCTGGCCATCCGGCATCGAGGCCGGCACGCCATCGGCATAGAGCCTGATGCCACGCACGCCAAAGGTGGCGCGCGCGCCGTAGCCGCGGATCGACAGCTGGGTGTCCTGCGCGTAGTTCTGCCGGTCGAGTGCCGTGACGCCGGGAATGCCTCCCAGCAGCTCCGTGGCGCTGGTCTGCGTACCGTTGGCGGCCGCGGAAAGATCGATGGTGCTGACGGAAGCCGGCACGTCGACGTCTGCCACGCTGCGCAGGCGCGTGGCGCTGACATCGACCGTATCCAGTTCGGGCTGTTCTTCTGCGGCCTGGACGGCAGCGGTCAGGAGCAGGGGCAGTACGAGGGCCAGTTTGTTGCGCGACATGCGCGGATTCTAGCCCAGCCCCTGCATTGGGTCGGTGCCTTACGGCGCGGGACTGCTTTCTCCGGCAGGCGAAATGGTGCCCACACCCTGCACGCTCGGAACAACCTTCGCCGGGTTGCCCACATAGCGGATCGAGCCGACGCCATTGACCTCGGCAGCCAGCGTGCCGGTGACGTTCAGGTCGAGTTTGCCGGCGCCATTCACGGCGACCTCGGCATCGGTGGCCACCAGCCGGGTCAGGTCCGCGTTGCCGGCGCCGTCGATGCGGGCGGTCAGGCGGGCGGTGGTGCCGTTCGCCTCGACACGGCCGGCACCCTGAACCACGAGGGCCAGGCTCTCACCGGACACGTCGCGCAGCTTGAAGTCCCCCGCGCCGCTGATCTGCACGGAATCCAGCGTCGGCGCCTGCACGGTGAGCTTCGCCACCTGGCCGCGCTGGAACCAGCCGCCCTGCTCGCGCACCAGCACCACCAGCACGCCATCGCGTACCTCGGTGCTGGTTGCCTGCAGCACGCGTTCGCCGGCGGTGATGGACAGGGCGGGGCCCTTGCCCACCTCGACCAGCATCTCGGCCGCGCCGCGCAGTTCGATGGCATGGAAGGACCCGACGGTGTGGTTTTCCGTGCGCGCCGGTCCCGAGTCTGATGCGCAGTTGGCCAGCATAGCGCCAAGGGTCGCCAGCAGCAGGGCGCTACGCAAGCGTGTGGTAGACATTCTGTACGTCATCATCCTGCTCCAGTTTGTCCAGCAAGGTCATTACCTCGGTGGCCTGATAGTCCGGCAGGGATATCGGTGTATTACAAAGATATTCGTGTTCTGCCGACACCGGGGTGATGCCGCGGTCTTCCAGCGCCTTCTGCACCTGGCCGAAGTCGTCGAAGGCGCAGCGCACCACGATCTGCGCTTCGCCCTTCTCGCCGGTGCCTTCGCCCATCTCGTCGAGGCCGTGGTCCATCAGGTACAGCTCCAGGTCGTCCTGGTTGATCCCCTCGGGATTCAGGCGGAAGACCCCGAGCTTGCGGAACATGAAGCTGACGCTGCCAGTGCTGGCGAGGTTGCCTTCGAACTTGGTGAAGATGCTGCGCACATTCGCCACGGTGCGCGTGGGGTTGTCGGTAGCCGTTTCCACGAGCACCGCCACGCCATGGGGCGCATATCCCTCGTAGATCACCTCGGTGTAGTTCGCCGCGTCGCGGCCGCTGGCGCGCTTGATCGCCGCGTCGACCTTGTCCTTCGGCATGTTCACGGCGCGCGCGTTCTGGATGACGCGGCGCAGCGCCGGATTGCTGCCGGGATCGGAGCCGCCGGATTTCACCGCGATCGTGATTTCCTTGCCGATCTTGGCGAACTGCTTCGCCATGCGGTTCCAGCGCGCGAACATCGTGTGCTTGCGGACTTCGAAGATGCGACCCATGAAACAGGCTCTCTTGATAAGTGAAAAGCTGCCGTGGGCATGCTCTGCCGTGGGCATATGTCTGGCCGGGGATTTTGCCGGATTGCTGGCGTGAAAGGGGCCTTTCGGACATGATTGCCCGCCAATCCCGGGGGGTCCTGAGCTTCAAGCTCCCTTGGGGTCTTCCACCATTCAAACCAAGGTTATTGCCATGCCCCTGAGTGACATCGAGATCGCACGCCAGGCCAAGATGCAGCCCATCGAGAACGTGGCTGCGAAGATCGGGATCACCCGCGACCAGCTGCTGCAGTACGGACCATACAAGGCCAAGCTGTCGCTCGAGGCGGTCAAGGACATCGGCAAGCGCAAGCCGGGCAAGCTCATCCTGGTCACTGCAATCAACCCGACGCCGGCCGGCGAGGGCAAGACCACCACCACCGTGGGCCTGGGCGACGGTCTCAATGCCATCGGCAAGAAGGCCATCATCTGCCTGCGCGAGCCCTCGCTGGGGCCCTGCTTCGGCGTGAAGGGCGGCGCGGCCGGCGGCGGTTACGCGCAGATCGTGCCGATGGAAGACATCAATCTGCACTTCACCGGTGACTTCCACGCCATTGCCGCGGCCAACAACCTGCTGGCCGCGATGGTCGACAACCACGTGTACTGGGGCAACGAGCTGGGCATCGACGTGCGCCGCGTCACCTGGAAGCGCGTCGTCGACATGAACGACCGCGCGCTGCGCCAGATCACCAACTCGCTGGGCGGCCCGGGCAACGGCTACCCGCGCGAAGACGGCTTCGACATCGTCGTGGCCTCGGAAGTGATGGCGATCTTCTGCCTCGCCACCGACCTCGATGACCTCTCGCGCCGCCTGGGCAACATCATCGTGGCCCGCACGCGCGACAAGAAGCCCATCCGCGCGAAGGACCTCTGCGCCGACGGCGCGATGACCGTGCTGCTCAAGGACGCGCTGATGCCGAACCTGGTGCAGACGCTGGAAGGCAACCCCGCCTTCGTGCACGGCGGTCCGTTCGCCAACATCGCGCACGGCTGCAATACCGTGATGGCCACGCAGACCGGCCTTCGCCTGGGCGAATACACGGTGACGGAAGCCGGCTTCGGCGCCGACCTGGGCGCCGAGAAGTTCCTCGACATCAAGTGCCGCAAGGCCGGCCTCGCGCCGGATGCGGTGGTCATCGTCGCCACCGTCCGCGCGCTCAAGATGCACGGCGGCGTGGCCAAGGACCAGCTGGGCAAGGAAGACCTGGCAGCCCTCAAGAAGGGCTTTGCCAATCTCGAGCGTCACCTGCAGAACCTGGCCAAGTTCGGCGTGCCGGCGGTGGTCGCGATCAACAAGTTCATCGCCGACACCGAAGCCGAGCACAACCTGATCAAGGAGCTGTGCACCGGCGTGGGCTCGAAGGCCATCCTGTGCTCGCACTGGGCCGATGGCTCCAAGGGCACGATCGAACTGGCCCATGAAGTGGTGAAGATCGCCGAGAGCGGCAAGGCCAAGTACAAGCCGCTGTACGCCGACGAGCTGCCGCTGGTCGAGAAGGTGCGCACGATCGCCAAGGAAATCTATCGCGCCGACGACATCGCACTCGACCCGAAGGCCAGGGAGCTGTTCAAGGAGTTCCAGGAAGCGGGCTTCGGCAACTATCCCGTCTGCATCGCGAAGACGCAGTACAGCTTCTCCACCGATCCAAACGCCAAGGGAGCCCCGGTGGGCCACATCCTGCCCGTGCGCGATGTGCGTCTGTCGGCCGGCGCCGAGTTCATCGTCGTGGTCTGCGGCGACATCATGACGATGCCCGGCCTGCCCAAGGTACCGTCGGCCAATTCCATCAAGCTGAACGCGCAGGGTCAGATCGAGGGCCTGTTCTGACAGTGGACTGGGCGCCAGCGTAAACTCACGCCGGCGCCATGTTCCATTGATGCGGCGATAAGCGCGGGAAGACGCAATGCCGAGCCTGAAATCGCTGGTTGGAAAGCTGCCCGATGACGTCCGGCTGACGCTGGCGGACGTGGGCAGCGCGGGTGGCCTCAAGCCCCGCTGGAAGCCGCTGGCTGGCCGCCTGCGCGGACTGCTGTTCGATCCCCGCGATGACGCGGGCCCGGCCGTCGACATCGGGCACAACCGGATCTACCCGGTGGCGCTGGGCGAAGGACCCGGCACACGCGAGCTGCGCGTCACCGCGATTCCCATTCTTTCCTCTCTGCTCGAACCCACAGAGGAACTGCTGACGTTCTATCGGAAGAAGGGCGTGCAGGGCAGGGTGGAGCGCCGCGTCAGCGTGCCGATCGAGGCGCTGGATACGCTGCTGGAGGCCGACGGCCTCGATGTCGATGCGATGAAGATCGACACGCAAGGCACGGAGCTGGAGATCCTGAAGGGCGCCGCCCGCGCTCTGGAGCGCTCCGTGCTGACGGTCGAGGCGGAGATGTCGTTCTTCGAGCGCTACGTGGGGCAGGTGGTGGCCCCGGAGCTGCTCGCGTGGATGCATGCGCGGGGCTACCGGCTGATCGAGATCTACCGGCCCAAGCGCTACATCCGCCTCAATTCGTTCGATGTCGGCAATGTCGGCATCGGCGCGGGCCACCGCGCCGGCCAGCTGGGTCACGGCGATGCGATCTTCATGGCCACTGACGCGCTGCTGGAGCGGCGCTGGGCAAACCAGGGTCCCGACATCGTCCGCCACCAGGTGCTGGCGCTGATCCTGCTGCTGAGCGTCTACGGCAAGGTCGACATGGCGGCCGCGGCCTTCGACACCCATCGGCGGCATCTCGACGATGCCATGCAGGAAATCCTGGCCGGGTGGTTCAAGGGCTGGTACCGGGCCGAATACCGCACGCGCGGCTGGCACGCGGTCGTGGATTACCTGGCACGCAGGACCTGAAGCCGCAGCAATCATGTCCGATCCCAAAGTCCTCATCGCCGGTGCCGGCATCGGCGGCCTCACGGCTGCGCTGACACTCCATCAGATAGGCGTGCCCTGCGCGGTGCTCGAGACGGCGCCCGAAATAAGGCCGCTGGGCGTCGGCATCAACCTGCAACCCAACGCGGTTCGTGAACTCTACGACCTGGGCATCACCGAGGCCGAACTCGATGAGATCGGCGTGCCCGCGAAGGAGTGGGCGCTGGTCGGCCTGAACGGCAACGACATCTACTCCGAGGCGCGCGGGCGCCTCGCCGGCTACAACTGGGCGCAGTACTCCGTGCACCGCGGGAAACTGCAGATGCTGCTGTACCGCAAGGTGGTCGAGCGCATCGGCGCCGAGGCCGTCACAGTGGGAACGCGCGTCGCGGGGTACCGCAAGCTCGCCGACGATGCCGTTTCGGTACAGGTCGTGAGCCTCGATGGCGCGGAGCAGGCCCGGACCGCATCGATGCTGCTGGGCGCCGACGGCATCCATTCGGCCGTGCGCGCGCAGATGCACCCCACCCAGCCGCCCATCCATTGGGGCGGTGCCCTCCTGTGGCGTGGTGTCACCTGGGCCAAGCCCATCCGCACCGGCGCGTCGTTTGTCGGGCTGGGCACCCATAGGCATCGCATGGTGTTCTATCCGATCTCGCACCCGGATCCGGTAACCGGGCTCTCGCTGATCAACTGGATCGCCGAAGTCACGGTGGACCAGTCCGAAGCCAAGCAGTTGTCGGTGTGGTTCCGGCAGGTGCCCGTCGAGGCGTTCCTGCATCACTTTGCTGACTGGACCTGGGACTGGCTGGATATTCCCGCGCTGATTCGCGGCGGCGGCATCGCCTTCGAGAATCCGATGATAGACCGTGACCCGGTGCCGACCTGGGTCGACGGGCCGGTGGCGTTGCTGGGTGATGCGGCGCATGCCATGTATCCCACTGGCAGCAACGGCGCGAGCCAGGCGATCGTCGATGCGCGCGTGCTGGGCGCCATGATGTGTGAGCACGGCGCCACGCCCGCGGCGCTGGCCGCCTACGATGCGCGTCTGTGTGGTCCGGTCTCGAAGCTCATCCTGCGTAATCGTGGCGCTGGACCCTTCGGGTTGCTCAACCTGGTCGATGAGCGCTGCGGTGGCGTGTTCGACGACATTGACACCGTCATCTCGCCGGCCGAACGCGCGGGCATTCATGGCTGACTACAAGGCCGCGGCCGGTTTCGCGATGGATACGCTCAATCGCGCGCCTCCGATCATCCCGCGCGACGGCCGGGTCTCATCAGCCACGTATCCACTGAGAAGGGACCAGAGCCAAGACTGACCAGGGCCAGCGCCATCGCGGCCCAGGGCAGGTGGAAGTTGGCCCAGCCGTCGGGGATCGTGATCTGGATGATGGCCGTCATCAGCAGCAGGCCCAGGGCTGCGACTCGTGTTCCAAGGCCAAGCACGAGCAGCACGGGCAGCAGCAGTTCCGCGATTCCCGAAGCATGCGCCATCAGTACCGGCATGGGATACGGCAACTCGTAGCCGAACAGGTGCAGTCGGAACTCCTCGCGGAAGAGGTAGATGGCGCTGTCGGAAATCCGGCCAGGGCTTTCCCATTTCGTGAGGCCGGAGCGGAAGAACGGCACGGCCAGCCCGAAGCGCAGCGCCAGCAACGCCAGTGGCGCGAGCGCCGGCGCGAACCGGTCGAGGAGCGTGAAGGGGCGGGTCAGTGCGTTCATCTGCGAATCTCCAGCAACGTTGCGTTGTCCAGCATGAAGCCAAGCATTGCGCCGGCATCGACCTGTGGCACCCGGCCTGCCGCGGTCTCGATGGATTCACCTTGCAGCAGGGCTTCGATGAACCTTGCAGCGTCGGCATCCAGGCGCTGCAGCAGGACCTCGTGCTGCGGCCGCGTGAGCATCACGTCCTCCGCCAGCCAGTCGAGTTCGCCGAGATCAGGCTGCGTGTGCTGATGGGCCTCCCACAAACTGGCGATGGGCCACTGCGACCGGACGAGGCGCACGGCCGGGTGGGCGGTGAACCGGCACCGCGCCAGTTCGCCGGCATTCATGGTGCGCAGCGCGGTGACGGGCAGCGCTGCTGCATCTGCAGCGGCCCAGCATTCCGCCCAGGCTCGCTCCATTCTTGCAAGATCTGGCAGCCACGGCAGCGTCGAAGCAGGCTCGAATGTTCCGATGAAGTCGGGGAAGAGCTCGCCATAGTGCGTCAGCAGTGGCGTCGACGGCTTGTGCTGCTGCACATGCATCCTTGCCATCGCACGAAAGAACTCGTCGCCTACCTGCGCGCGCACGCACGGAAAGCCCTCGGCCAGAGCTTCCACCAGGCTGACATGCACGTTGTTGCGGTAAACCGCGAAGCGGTCGGCCAGTGTCGCGTGACCGGGCGCGCAAAGCCCGTCTGGCAGCGGCGCGTCGGCGTCGCACAGCGCGCGCGCGAAGCGTTCGTAATCAGCCGTGCGCATGGTGCGTCTCCCGCGCGCCGTCGTTCATGGCCTGCTCCGCCATGCGCGCCTGCTCCATCAGCGCGGGCCACTCGGGCAGCTGCGAGTCCCACTCGATCAGCACCGGCACGCGGCCCGTGGTTTGCAGGGCAATCCTGAAGAGGTGCCAGGTGGAGTCCTGCACCGGCCCGTCATGGGTGTCGATGGCCAACGGCCTGCCGGCGCGGTCGGTCTTCAGTGCGTGGCCGGCAAGGTGCACCTCGCCCGTGGCCTGCAGCGGCAGTTCGTGCAGGTATCGAACAGCGTCGAATTCGTGGTTGATGGCACTGACGACGATGTTGTTGACATCCAACAGCAATCCGCAGCCACTGCGGCGCACGACTTCGCCGATGAAATCCGGTTCGCTGTAGGTGCTGTCGGTGAAGCCCACGTAGGTGGCGGGGTTCTCGATCAGGATCCGGCGGCCCAGGGCCTCCTGCGTCGCTTCGACATGCCGCACCACGCGCGCCAGCGATTCCTGCGTGTAGGCCAGTGGCAGAAGGTCGTTCAGGTATTGCCGTGGCAGGCCTGACCAGGCCAGGTGCTCGGAGAAGCTGTGGGCCTCGTAGCGATCGAGCAACGCGCGGCGCGCCGCCAGATCTTCGGCCGCCGGCGCCGAGGGTCCGCCCAGCGACAGTCCCACGCCGTGGATCGACAGCGCATGGTCACGGCGCAGGCTTTCAAGGTAACGGTGCGCGGGGCCGCCGGCATGCAGGTAGTTCTCCGCATGGATCTCGAGAAACGCCGGTCGCCGCGTTTCCGCCAGTGCCGCCGCGTAGTGGGCGGCCTTGATGCCCACGCCGGCCCCTGGGGGCAGGGCCGGCGTGGCAGCAGAATGCGAACGGTCCGGCATTCCGCGCGGGTCTTCAGGTCTTGGGAACGTCGCGCTGCTGCGCAGCCAGCGAACCCATGCGGTTGCCGGGCAGCTTCATCGTCGCGCAGGTTCCCTTCGGAACAAGCGCCCAGGCGTTGCCCTGGTAGTCCACCTTCGAGGTGCCGGCGCAGGTGGTGCCCGGGCCCGCGGCGCAGTCGTTCTTGCCCTTCAGCGCGACGCCATAGCACTTTTCCTTGTCGGCGGCGGGCGCCGCATCGGCGGCGACGGCCGCGGTGGTGGAAGCCACGGCCAGAAGGCCTGCGAGGGAGCCCAGCAGGGCCATGCGATTGGTTCGGTTCATCGGATCTCCTTGGGGTTCTTTTGGCCCGCTGTGGGCCTTCACGACACATTACGCCGCTCCCCTGAGATTCGTTACAGTAACGAATCCGATTTCCCGAACGAACAACAACCCAGACGTAACCGACGTGGAGCCTTCCGAACGGGAAACGCAGTGGGCGCTGTGGATGCGCGCGGCTGCTGGCGGTGATGAGCTCGCCTACCGCAGCTTGCTGGCCTCGCTGGCGCAGTTCCTGCGCCGTGCGGTCCGGCAACGCTTCACGCGCATCGGTTGCGGCAATGTGGATGTCGAGGATGTGGTGCAGGAGACATTGTTGGCCATACACCTGAAGCGGCACACGTGGCGGTCTACAGATCCGGTCACGCCGTGGGTCGTGGCCATCAGCCGCAACAAGACCATCGATGTGTTGCGCCGGCGTGGCCGACGCGCGGAGCTGCCGCTCGATGAAGTCCCGGAGCCGGAATCCGCCGATGCGACGGATGAGGCCGCGGGGCACGACCTGGCGCTGATGCTGGGCACACTCGATGAACGCCAGCGGCGCATCGTGCAGCTGGTGTCGATAGAAGGGCACAGCTCGCGTTCCGCGGCCGAGAGCCTGGGCATCAGCGAGGGCGCGCTGCGCGTCGCGCTGCATCGCAGCCTCAAGGCGCTGGCCGCGCGCTGGCGGGAGGGTGGCGCATGAAGACCGATCAGCTGGTGCAATTGCTGGCGCGGGACACCACGCTGCGGCAGTCGCCGGGGCGCTCGCTGCTGGCGGCGCTGCTGCCGGCCGGGTTCGTGACTGCCACGGGTTTCGCGTTGCTGGTGGGGGTGAGGCCGGATCTTCCGGCTGCCCTGCGCAGTCCCTGGTTCGATCTGAAGGTGCTGCTCAACGCGGCCCTCTGGCTGGCGGCCACGGGCCTGCTGCTGCGGTTGGCGCGCCCCGGCGCGTCGCTGCGGGGCTGGTGGCCGGCGCTGTGCGCCGTGCCGATAGTGCTGGTGCTGGCGATCGGCGTGGAGCTGCTGCGCGTGCCGCCGGATCAATGGTGGACCTTGGCCCAGGGCAGCAATTCCACCTGGTGCCTGCGCGTCATTCCTGCGCTCGCCGGGGCTCCGCTGCTGGCGGCATTGCTGGCGCTGCGCAACTCGGCGCCCGCGCATCCTGCCCGCACCGGCGCCATGGCCGGACTGATGTCGGCGGGCCTGGCGGCCACGCTCTATGCGCTTCACTGCCCGGACGACAGCCCGCTGTTCGTCGGGCTGTGGTACGTGCTCGCCGCGGCGATCGTGACCGCGGCCGGCGCGTTGCTGGGAGCGCGCTGGCTGCGGTGGTGAAGGGGCTGGGGATCAGCCGGTGTAGTCGCGCTTGCCGATTTCCAGGCCGTTGTGGCGCAGCAGCGCATAGACCATGGAAAAGTGGAAATACACGTTGGGCGTGCCGAAGCCCAGCAGGTAATCGAGGCCCTGGAAATTCATCTCGCGCTGGTTGCCCGGCGGGCCCAGCTTCAACGTGATGGTGCGGGTTTCGCCGCCGGTGAATGCATCGGCCTTCAGCGATTGCAGGTAGGCGATGGTCTTCGCCACGCGCGCCCGCAGCTCGGCGAAGCTGGCCTCGTTGTCCTCGTAGCGGGGCGGCTCTTCACCGGCAAGCCGGCCTGCCGTGCCCTTGGCCATGTCGGTGGCGATCTGCACCTGCCGGGTGAAGGTGAACATGTCGGGCGCAAGGCGCGCCTGCAGGATGGCGTTCGGATCGATCTTGCGCTCGGCCGTCCATTTCTCGGCCTTCTCGAGCATGATGTTCAGGTTGCCGAGGATCTTGAGATAGACGCCAACCGAGGCGTTGTGCATTGAAATATTCATGGGTCTCCCAGGGAATTGCGGGGGGGCGATGATACCTCGCCTTTGCTTCAATCCGCGCCCGGCTGCTGGCAGACAGCGCACGCGACCTGCGTGGGCGGCGCCTCGGGATCATCCAGGTTCACGGCGGTGAGCGCGCCGCCCCAGACACAACCGGTATCCAGCCCCAGCAGGTTCTTCTTGCGCACCAGGCCCAGCGTGGACCAGTGGCCAAAGACCACGCGCACCGCGGCGCTGGCGCGGCCGGCATGCGCGAACCAGGGCAGCCACGGTGCAGGAGTGCGATCCGGTGCTTCCTTCAGCTTCAGGTTCACCGTGCCATCGGCGCTGCAGTAGCGCAGGCGCGTGAGCACATTGATGGTGAAGCGCTCGCGGTCCGCCGGGTTGAGGCCATCGCGCCATCGGTCGGGCTGGTTGCCGTACATGCGCGCCAGGAACTCGCGCGGCGTGGCGCGCAGCGCGCACTCGGTTTCGGCCGCGAGGGCCTGCGCCTGCGGTACCGTCCACTGCGGAACGAGCCCCGCGTGCACGAACAGGTCCTTGCGCGCGCGGTCCAGGATCAGCAGCGGTCGCGACAGCAGCCATTCCATCAGCTGCTCGCGGTCGGGCGCGTCCAGTACTTCCTGCAGCGTGTCGCCGGGCCGCAGGGGGCGGGAAGGATCGAAATGATGGGCGAGCAGGTGCAGGTCGTGGTTGCCGAGCACGGTGCGCGCGTTGTCGCCCAGCGCGCGCACTTGCCGCAGCACTGCCAGCGAATCCGGGCCGCGGTTCACCAGGTCGCCGGCGAAGATCAGCTCGTCGCGGTCGGCGGAGAATCGCAGGACGCGCAGCAGTTGCCGCAGCGGTGCGACGCAGCCCTGGACATCACCGATGGCGTAGCGTGGCAAGGCGCGTCAATGAAGAATGCCGGGCATCGCCAGCCGGAAGGGGGCGATGAGCGTATCGAACTGCGCGCCGTCGTCCGCCAGCATGGAGTAGCTGCCCTGCATCGAACCCACCGGAGTCTCCAGGATTGCGCCGCTCGAATAGCGGAATCCCTGTCCGGGCTTCAGGTGAGGCTGCTCCCCCACCACGCCGTCGCCGTGCACTTCCTGCACCTTGCCATCGGCATCGGTGATCACCCAATGGCGACGCATCAGTTTGGCCGGCTCGCTGCCTTCGTTGCGAATGGTGATGGTGTAGGCGAACACGAAACGCCGACCGTCCGGATCGGATTGATCCGGCAGGTAGTTGGTCTCGACGTCGACCCGGATCAGATGGCTCACGTGGCTGACCGGCTGCGCGGCAATCGCACCGCCAGCACGTCACAGGGCGCGGCATGCAGCACGGTGTCTTCGGTGAGGTTGACCAGGATGGACAGCCCGTGGCGCTCATGGCTGCCGATGACGATCAGGTCGTGATGCCCCTCGCGAGCGAAGCGGGTGATCTCGGCCTTCACGTTGCCGGTGGTCACTTCGAAGGGCGTTGCCGTTGGGGCCACTTGCGCTGCGAGGGTGGCGAGGCGAGTGCGGGCACGTTCCAGCAGTTCCGCTTCGATCTGCACCGTGGGCAGCAGTGCATCGCTGAGCGGTTCGGCGGGCACGAATTCGACCACGTGCAGCAGAGTGAGTCGGGCCGCGGGATTGACGCACAGCTCACGGGCCCTGCGTGCCACGGCCAGGCTGTCGGGGCCCAGATCGACCACGGCGAGGACATTGCTATAGGTTGACATGGCGCAACGAAATCACAGCGCGCGAGGCCGCGCAAGCGCCGCCAGCGCCGCGAACTGCGCCGGGGCAAGTACTTCAGGGCGCGCCCCCGGATCGACCCCGGTGGCCTCCCAGGCTTCCGGTCCCACTATATCGCGCAGGCTGTTGCGCACGGTCTTTCGCCGTTGCGAAAACGCCGCCGCGACGACCCGGCCATAGGCTGCGGGAACCTCGAACAGCGGCTGGGCGCGCACGATGACGCGCGCCACGGCAGACCAGACGCGCGGGGGAGGCTGGAAGGCTCCCGGACCCACATCGAACAGCCATTGCACATCGAGGCGCGGCGCCAGCATCACGGTCAGCCGCCCGTACGCGTCCGAGCCGGGGGCGGCCGCCATGCGGTCCACCACTTCCTTTTGCAGCATCACATGCAGGTCCACCACATGATCCACCGCATCGAGCAGGTGGAACAGCAGCGGCGTCGAGATGTTGTAGGGCAGGTTGCCCACCATGCGCAGTGGTCCGCCGCGCTCGCGCGCGAGCGCGGCGAAATCGAATTTCAGCGCATCGGCCTCGTGCAGCGTCAGCGTGTCGGGCCAGCGTTGACGAAGCAGGGCGGCGAGGTCCCGGTCGATCTCCACCGCGTCGATGCGCTCGGTGCGCGCCAGCAGCAGGGCGGTGAGCGCGCCCTGTCCCGGTCCGATCTCCACGATGTGGTCGCCGGGCCGCGGATCCACCGCCTGCGCGATACGCTGCAGCACCGACGGATCGTGCAGGAAGTGCTGACCGAATCGCTTGCGCGCCTGGATCACGGCGCGGCCGCCAGGCGCGAGCGGGCCAATTGCGCCGCGAGCTGGATGGCAGCCCTGAGACTGCCGTCTTCGGCCCGGCCCGTGCCGGCCAGTTCCAGCGCCGTGCCGTGGTCCACGGAAGTGCGGATCACCGGCAAACCCAGCGTCACGTTCACGGCGTTGCCAAAGCCCGCATGCTTCAGGACCGGCAAGCCCTGGTCGTGGTACATCGCCAGCACTACATCCACCTGTGAAAGCTGCCGGGGAGTGAACAGCGTGTCGGCCGGCCACGGCCCCGTGGCCCTGATGCCCCTGGCCACGGCGCGCGCGATGGCCGGCTGGATGGTGTCGATCTCCTCGCGGCCCAGATGTCCGGATTCGCCTGCGTGCGGGTTGAGTCCGGTCACGGCGATGCGGGGCGCGGTGATGCCCCAGAAGGCCTGGGAGGTCGTGCTGCAGGATGTCGAGGGTCTCATCCAGCAGTGTGCCGGTGATCGCCCCACTGACCGCGGACAGCGGCAGGTGCGTGGTGGCCAGCGCGACCCGCAGCGAGCCTGCCGCAAGCAGCATTACCGGGCGCGTAGAGCCACAGTGATCGGCGAGATATTCGGTGTGGCCGGTGAATGCAATGCCGGCATCGTTGATGATGCTCTTCTGCACCGGCGCGGTGACCATGGCCTGGTACTGGCCGCTGCGGCATCCCGCCAGCGCCATATCGAGCAGCGAAAGCACCCAGCGCGCGTTGCGCGCGTCGAGGCGCCCGGGAGTTACGGGTGCGGACAGCGGAACGTGGCGGATGCGGAAGGCGCCGCCGGCAGGCAGGTCGATGCCCAGTTGCGCGGCGCGCCCGCGCAGCAGGGATTCATCGGCCAGGCACTCGATCTCGCAGTCGGCGCCCAGCGCGGGAAGCGAGGCGCCTATCAGCACGCACAGGTCGGGCCCGATGCCGGCCGGTTCCCCGCAGGTCAGCGCCAGGCGCGGCCGCGCATTCATGCGTTCGGGTCAGAGTTCCGTGTCGACGAAAGCCTCATCACGCAGGCGCCGCAGCCACAGCTCGGTTTCCTCGTCGGCCTTGCTCTCGCGCAGCTGGCCGAAGGCGCGCTGCCGCAGGATTCCTCGGTGGTGTCGAACTGACGATGGCCCAGCAGCTGCACGATGTGCCAGCCGAACTGCGTGCGAAAGGGCCGAGATCTCGTTTTCCTTCAGGCCCGCGAGCACGCTTTCGAATTCCGGGCACGAAAGTGCCGGGGCCGCTCCAGCCCAGGTCGCCGCCGTTGACCGAGGAGCCCGGGTCCTCGGACATGCTCGATGCGAAGGCGGCGAAATCCTCGCCCTTCAGGATGCGCTCGCGGATGCTCGAGAGCTTCTGCTTCACGGTGGCGTCGTCCTGCAGCTGGTTGGGCTTCATCAGCACGTGGCGGGCATGGACCTGCTCCTCGATCGGGCTGCCCTCGGTGCTGCGCACCGCCACCAGCTTCACCAGGTGGTAACCATTGGGGGTGGCCAGCGGCCTGCTGACTTCACCAGCCTTCAGTCCCACCACCACCTCGGCCAGCACGGTGGGTAGCTCCGGGCCCTTGCGCCAGCCCAGCAAGCCGCCTTCGAGGGCCGTCTGGCTGTTGGAACAGGCCACGGCCAGTCGCGAGAAATCCTCGGTCTTCGAGCGCTCGTACAGTTCCTGCGCGAGCTTGGCGATTTCATCCACCTGCGCCTGCGTGGACTCCGGCGGAATGGCCAGCAGGATATGCGCGAGGTTGTATTCGTCTTTCTCGGAGGGCAGTTTCTTCTGCCGCTCGATGAACTGCTCCAGCTCGCGCGGCGTCACGCTGATCTTGCTGAGCACGTCGCGCTGGCGAAGCATCTGCAGCGTGATTTCCTTGCGGATGTTGTCGCGAAAGCCCGCGAAATCGATGCCCTGCTGCGCCAGCGCCGCGGGCAGCTGCGACAGCGCGATGCCGTTGCGCTGCGCGATGTCCGACAGCGCGCTGTTCACCTGTTCGTCGTTGACCTTCAGGCCAATGCGGTCGGCGCGCTGGAACTGCACTTCCTGCACGATCAGGCGGTCGAGCACCTGCTTGCGCAGCACATCGGCCGGGGGCAGCTGCGTCTTCTGCTCCTTCAGGCGGTCGATGATCATGGCCGTCTGCTCGTCCAGGTCGCTTTGCGTCACCACGCCGTCATTGACGATGGCCACGACCCGGTCGAGCAGTCGGCCCTTCGGCGGGACGGGCTCGGCCGCGGGCGTTGCCGCCGGGGCGCTGTCCGGGGCGGCTGGCGGCGGCGCGTCAGCGGCGGCGGCGGCGCCGGCCAGCAGCAGGGCGAGACTGGCCAGGAGGGGGCGAACCATGCGAAATCCTTGGGGTTGTCGGTAGGGCGTCAGCGGCGACGCGAGCTGGCAGAGTATCCGCGAATGGCCCTTTCCAGGAAAGCATCCGCAGCCTGTCCGACACTGGAAAGGCCCTTGAGTTCCAGCTGCAGGTAGAAGCTGCGGTCGCGCTCGCCGGAGCGCCGGCTGACGTAATCCCGGGCCACCGCCCGGACCCGCCAGCAGCAGCTGTCGTACTCGAAGCCGGCGAAATGCTCGATGGACTTGCTGTCGCGCAGTGAGTACAGGGATCGGCCGTATACCCGCCAGTGCTCGGAGATCGGCCAGGCGGCCGAGACATCGGCCTGCCCCAGGCGGTCGCGCTGGTAGCGATAGCCCAGGTTGATCACGCTCTGCGGCGCGGGCTGGTAGCGCAGGTGCACTTCGGAACGGCGCGCCTCTTCGGCCTCGTGGTCCCACTGCACGCCCATGCTCAGGTTCCAGTTGCGGAAGGCCTGCAGTTCCACCTGTGCGATCAGGTCGGAGGCATTGCGGTCGGTGAGAGGTTCATCGGGCAGTCGCACGCGGGGCGTGCTGAAGTAGAAAGTCTGTCCCACGGTGGTCGAAAGGAATCGCGCGCCGCTCTGGCTGCTGTAGAGCTGCGTGGTGATGCCTGCCGAAACCTGGTTGGCATCGCTGATGCGGTCGAGACCCACGTAGCGGTTCGCGCGGAACAGCTGGATGGAATTCAGGTCCGGTTCGCCGCTGTCGAACAGCGGCAGGTCGTCCTGCGCGCGATACGGCACATACAGGTACATCAGCCGCGGCTCGAGCGTGATGCGGCGCTGGCCGCGCCGGCCATTGCCCCGCTCGAACAGCAGGCCGGCATCGAGGCTGGCGATCGGCAGCACGCGATCAGGACTGTCGTCGGTGCCGGGGGCAGTGCCCCGCAGTCGATACCAGGTGCCCTCCATCGCAACGGCCGGGCGCACGAAATAGCCCGGACCGGAGTAGTCGAGCATCACGCGCGGTGACGCATCCAAGCGCCAGCCCTCGGGAGCCTCGCTGCGGCGAAAATCCGTGGCTTCGGAGTCGAACCCATAGACCAGCGGCAACGCTCCCGGGAGGCGCCAGCTGCCCCGCGCGTACACGCGCGGGGCCTCGGTGTAGGGGCGGTCGAACTGCGGCAGCGCCTGGTCCAGCGTCTGGTAGTTGCGCGCGAGCAGGCCTGCGTCCAGGTGATCTCCGCGGAACGACAGGTGCAGGCTGCGCGGCAGGAAGGCCACGCTCGAGCCGTCGGCGCCCTGGTAGAAGTCCTCGAAGTACTGCGCGTCGCTGACGTTCTCGGCGCCGAGCGTCAGGCGCCAGCCCAGCGGCAATTCCGTGAGGCTGTTGATCTTCAGGCGGCTGCGCGTGCTGTTCGCCCGATCATCGTTGGGCAGCAGGTTGCCGATCAGGCTGCCGCGCGTGCTGGCCGTGAGGAAGCGATATTCGGTTTCAAGGTCGATGCCGCGCCGCGTGTACCAGGTGGGCGTGATGGTCATGTCCTGATTCGGCGCAATGTTCCAGTAGTACGGCACTGCAAGCTGCGCGCCGCTGCTGGTGGTGCTGCCGAGGCTGGGAAACAGCACGCCGCTCTTGCGCGCGTTGCCCACGGGGAAAGAGATGACCGGCAACCGCAGCAGCGGCACGCCGAGGAACTCCACGCGCGCATCACGCGCCGTGCCCATGCTGCGCGCCGTGTCGATCGAGACCCGGTCCGCCAGGATCTGCCAGTCCGTGCTGCCGGTGGGGCAGGTGGTGTAGCTGACCCCGTCCAGGCGCAGTACGCCCTGGCGGTTCAGCGACAGTGATTTGGCCGCGCCACGCGCGCTGCGCTGGGGAAGTTCGAACTGCGCGCCCTCGAAGTCCGCTTCGTCGCGGGTCAGCGATCCGGCTTCGCCGCGCACGATGAGCTGCGGGTCGTTGAACTCCACCCGGCCCGACACGGCGATGCGTTCGTCGGCAGAGCTGATGTCGACCTTGTCGGCCGAGAACGAGCGCTCACCCTGCTTCACTTCGAGCCTGCCGCTCAGTTCCACGTTGCGCTGCCGGTCGCCGCGCAGCGCATCGGCGATGCCGGTGATCTCCAGCGGCTCTTCGGCGGAGGTGGCCGGGTCGAGTCGGTTGGCGATATGCGCGGCCATGACATCGTCGGGGCAGCGCGGCAGCACCAGCACCGATGCGGGTTCAGCGGCTTCGGCCGACAGCGCGGTGCCGACGAGCGGCAGGGCCGTGAACAGTGACGTGAGGCGAAACATGCGCATGAAGCAGAGCATTATAATGTCAGCGACCCCGCGCCAGTCGCTATAACTTCCGGTTCCCATGTCCCCCGATTCCCGTCTCCAGACCCTGCATGAATGGCTCATCCGGGACGTGCAGGTTGCCGTCCGGGATGTTCAGGTCGCTTCCGCCGATGCCAGTTTTCGCCGCTATTTCCGCGTGTGGAATGCCGCTGGCGAGACTTTCGTGGCCATGGACGCGCCGCCGGAGCACGAAGACCTGGCGGCCTACCTGCGCGTCTCGCGACTGCTGGAGGGCTGCGGCGTGCACGTTCCTCACGTCCATGCGCAGGACCTGCCCCGGGGCTACGCGCTGCTCGAGGATCTGGGCAGTCGCCACATGCTCACCGCGTTGAACGAGGGAGGCGATCCCGACCTTCTGTATTCGCAGGCGCTGGACGAGCTGCTGCGCCTGCAGCTGGCGGGCGAGGGCGCCTCGCGCCATCTGCCCCCGTATGACCGCGCGGTGCTGATGCGCGAGATGCAGCTGCTGCCCGACTGGTACTGCCAGCGACACCTGGGTTTCGAGCCCGAGCCTTCCGAAGCAAGGCTGCTCGCGGACACCTTCGACTGGCTGGCCAGTGAGGCGCTGGGCCAACCGCAGGTGTTCGTGCACCGCGACTACCACTCTCGCAACCTCATGATCACGGCAGCGCGCTCACCTGGAGTCATCGACTTCCAGGATGCACTGCGGGGGCCGGTGGGCTATGACCTCGCCTCCATCCTCAAGGATTGCTACGTCGGCTGGCCGCGCGCGCGCGTCGAGGCGTGGATGGCGAAGTTCCGCGCCGGACTCATCGCCGGTGGCGAGCACGGTCGCCAGCTCGCAGGGGATTCCGACGCGCAGTTCCTGCGCTGGTTCGATCTCATCGGTCTGCAGCGCCACATCAAGGTGCTGGGCATCTTCGCACGGCTGTTCTGGCGCGATGGCAAGCCGGGTTACCTCGCCGACCTGCCGCTCACGCTGCAGTATGTGTGCGAGGCATCCGCGCTGTATCCGGAACTGGCGCAGTTCTCGCGATTCGTGGAGCGGCGGTTGGTTCCCGGTCTCGCCGAAGCGAACGCGCGCGCACTGGCGCGCCCCGCATGAAGGCCATGCTGCTGGCTGCCGGTCGCGGCGAGCGCATGCGACCGCTCACCGACGCGACGCCCAAGCCGCTGCTGCCGGTGGCGGGCCGGCCGCTCATCGCGTGGCATCTGTCGCGCCTCGCGGCTGCGGGCATCCACGATGTCGTGATCAACCTGTCCTGGCTGGGCGAGCAGATCGCAGCCTGGCTGGGCGACGGCGCCGCGCAGGGCGTTCGCATCCACTACAGCCGCGAGCCCTGGCCCGCGCTGGAAACTGGCGGCGGCATCCGCCAGGCATTGCCGCTGCTGGGCGATGAGCCCTTCCTGCTGGTCAATGGCGACGTCTACACCGATGTGGATTTCGCCGCGCTAAGGCTGTCGCCCGGTGATCTGGCGCAGCTGGTGCTGGTTCCCAATCCGCCGCATCACCTCAAAGGCGATTTTCACCTTGCCGACGGTCGCATCACGGCGCAGGCGGGTGAAAGGCTGACGTATTCAGGCATCGCCATGCTGCATCCGGCGCTGCTGGCCGGGGCAGAACCCGGCCGCTTTCCGTTGCTGCCGTGGCTGCTGAAGGCCCGCGAGGCGGGCAAACTGGGCGGCCAGCGCCACGAGGGCCTGTGGATCGATGTGGGCACCCCCGAGCGCCTTGCAGACCTCGACGATCGTCTGCGACGCATGGGAGGATGAGTCCATGTCGGACCTCAAGGGCATCCGCGTCGTCACCGAGCCTGCCGCGCCCTTCGGCACCACGGCCCGCAGCGGCGAGAAATACACCACTCCGCAGGGTTTCAGCGCCATCCGCGATGGCCAGAAGCCGCGCGGCGAGGCCTCCGCGCCCGCGCCGCTCACAGGCAAGCCCCACTGGCTGAAGGTGCCGTCCGCCGGCGGCGAGCGTTACGCCGAGATCCGCCGCAACGTGCACGCTCACAAGCTGGCCACGGTGTGCGAGGAGGCCAAGTGCCCCAACATCGGCGAATGCTGGAATGCCGGCACGGCCACCATCATGCTCATGGGCGCCGTCTGCACGCGTGCCTGCCGCTTCTGTTCGGTGGATACGGGCAATCCGCGCGGCTGGCTCGATGCCAACGAGCCGGCCAATGTGGCCGAAAGCGTGGCGCTGATGGGGCTTTCCTACATCGTGCTCACCAGCGTGAACCGCGATGACCTGCCCGATGGTGGCGCCGCGCACTTCGCCGCCTGCGTGCGCGCCATCCGCGAGCGCAGTCCGCAAACCGCCGTGGAAGCGCTGACGCCGGATTTCGCCGGCGTGCGGGCCGACGTGGAAACCGTGGTGGATTCCGGCCTGCAGGTGTTCGCGCAGAACGTTGAAACCGTTCGCCGGCTCACGCACCCGGTGCGCGATCCGCGCGCGGGGTACGAGCAGACGATCCAGGTGCTGGCGCATGCGAAGCGGCATCGCCCCGATGTGCTCACCAAGACCAGCCTGCTGCTGGGCCTGGGCGAAACCGACACGGAAATTCTCGAGGCCATGGACGACCTGCGCGCGGCGCATGTCGACATCCTCACGCTGGGACAATACCTGCGGCCCACGGCAAACCACCTGACCGTGGAGCGTTTCGTCACGCCCACGCAGTTCGAGCAGTACCGCGAGGCCGCTCTCGCGCGCGGCTTCCGCGAGTGCGTGTCAGGTCCGCTGGTGCGATCCAGCTATCGGGCCGAACAGGCGCTGGCCGGCAACAACGTCGGGCTGTCGTCGGCCCGGTGATCATCCGCCGTCTCGGCATCGTGGATTACCTGCCCACCTGGCAGGCCATGCAGCGCTTCACCGACGAGCGCGACCCGAACACCGAAGACGAGATCTGGGTGCTGCAGCATCCGCCCGTGTTCACGCTGGGCATGGCCGCGGATCGCAGCCATGTGCTGGGCGCCGGGGACATTCCCCTGGTGCAGACCGATCGCGGGGGGCAGGTGACCTATCACGGCCCGGGACAACTGGTGATGTACGTGCTGGTCGATCTGCGGCGCTGCGGGCTCGGGGTCCGGGATCTCGTCATGCTGCTGGAGCGCGCGGTGATCGAACAGGTGGCCCTGCACGGCGTGACGGCCGAGGGGCGACGCGATGCGCCGGGCGTCTACGTGGAGGGGCGCAAGCTTGCGAGCCTGGGACTGCGTGTGCGGCGCGGCGCCAGCTACCACGGCCTGGCGCTGAACGTGGACATGGACCTTGCGCCTTTCGCGCGCATCAATCCCTGTGGCCTGGTCGGGATGCAGGTGACCCAGTTGCGGGAGCTGGGCGTGCCAGGCAGCGTGGAGGAGATGGGCGAGCGGGTGGCGTCGTGGCTGGCGGAGCGACTCAAAGCACCAGCATGACTCCGTCTTCGGCGCGCAGGTCGGCGTGCAGCCGACCGAGCTGATCCTCTGCCGTCACCCACATCAGGTAGGTCAGGGCCACGAAATTGCTGGCCGCCGAGGCCCGCTGGGTAACCTTGACGGCGTCGAAATCGCCGAAATGGCGGACAAACACGGCATCCATGCGTTCGCGGAGGCCCTCCGAGGCCCTGGCCACGACCTTGATCGGATAATCCGTCGGGAAGACGATGCGTTCGGGTTCCATGACGTCTAGAATACCGCCCCCCGAAGCCGGACCACCGGGGACAGGCGCTGCGGAGAGGTGGCAGAGTGGTCGAATGTACCTGACTCGAAATCAGGCGTGGGTTTACGCCCACCGTGGGTTCGAATCCCACCCTCTCCGCCACTCCCCCTGCCAGCAGTCCAACCGCTGGTTGACTGCTCAAATAAAATGAAAATTCATGAGGTTAAGAGCTAATTCTCTCGCCTTGTGAACGAGGCTTTTCGACTTTATCCTTGCGATTGTGAGACCCGCCACGGCACGCGCCGCCGGTCAGCCGGCCGCCGCACAATCCGAGTCCCAGGCAGAGGGCAGCACCGCCTGGATCCGACAGGCCAGCGAGATGGTCTCGGACCTGCAGCGTCGCTCCGCGCCCATCTACTGGACCGACTTCCTGCTGAGCTGCTCGGCCGGCTGGGCGCTGGCGTTCTACTGGTTCAATGCCCCGCTGGGTCAGCCGCTGGCCTGGCTCGCACTGCTGGGTTCGGCAATCGCCTTCTTCCGCGCCGGCACGTTCATCCACGAGATCATTCACTTCCGCAATGGCGAGCTGGCCTGGTTTGCCCGCGCGTGGAACCTCTTCATGGGAATCCCGCTGCTGATGCCGTGGATCCTCTACCGCAATCACGTGGAGCATCACAGCGTGCGGTATTTCGGGACCCCCGAGGATGGCGAGTACCTGCCGCTGGCCTCGGCGCCGCCCATCGAAACGGTGAAGTACATCCTGCAGACGCCGGCGCTTCCGGTGCTGACGCTGCTGCGATTCGGTGTGGGCGCGCCCATATCCTGGTTCCACCAGGGTCTTCGCGAGTGGCAGCTGACCGCCGCGTCGGCCGGTGTGATCAACCCGTACTACCGCAAGAGCTTTGCGAAGTCCGACGAGCGCCATCTGCTCATCGTTGAGATACTGTGCCTCGCCTGGCTGGTCCTGCTCGGGGTGCTGCTCGCCCAGGGCGTGATCACCTGGGTGCATCTGGGGCGGGCCTACATGCTGCTGGGCGTGGCGCTGGGACTGAACTGGGTGCGCAACCTGGCCGCGCACAAATACGGAAATTACGGCGAACGCATGACGCTGGCGGAACAGTTCAACGATTCGATCAACATCACCGGCCAGACGTGGTTGACGATGCTGCTCTTCCCGGTGGGGCTCCGGTACCACGCGCTTCACCACCTGTTGCCGGGCCTGCCTTACCACAACATGGGCAAGGCTCATAAACGCCTCACCGCGCGGCTGCCGGCCGACTGTCCCTACCACGCCACCAACCAGCCCAGTTACTTTGCCGCTGTGGCGCAGTTGTGGCGCGGCGCGCGCAACACCCACAAGGATGAGTCGGCTGTCGACATTTGGCGCTCGCGGATCGCCCGCTCTTGAATCTACCGCAGGCGAAGGGGGGTGCCGGCGGGCCGGCAGGCGGGGGTGCGACCTGCCTGTTGATCAATCCACGGAGCTGCCGGAACGCTGTACGGCGGACTGGCGCGCGAGGCGGAAAAGCTCGCCCGCGATGAGGGCCTGCGCGTGGAGGTCACCGGGGATGCCTCGCGCATCCTCGCGCTGCTGGCTGAACTGCGCGTCCAGCAAGTGCCGCGACTGTTCGTGCTGTCGGGTGATGGCACCATCCAGCTCATCGCCGGATATCTTGCGGGTTTGCCCGCCGGCGACTGGAATCCGCAGCTGCTGCTGCTGGGCGGAGGCCGTGCCAATGCCGTGCCGCGGGCCTTCGGTGGCACACCGGCCTTGCCGGCCCTGCGCCGAGTGCTGCGTGCGCTGCGCGAGCAGCAGCCGCTGCGCGTGGTGTCGCAGCCGCTGCTGTGCGTGTCGCAGGCGGGCCAGCCCACGCGCCACGGATTCATCATGGTCGGCGCCCTGATCGACTACGGCGTGCGGTATTGCCGCGACTGGCGCGCAAGCAGGGACAACTGGTGGCACCGCGGCATCCTTGCGGACCAGATCAGCCTGCTGCGGCTCGCGGCGCTGGCGCTTACCGGCAGAAGCCCTGTTCCCGACTGCCCGCAATTGCGGGTGCAGATGCAGCCGGGTGGAACCCTGTATGCGCCAGTGCGCGTGCTGGTGGCCGGGGCGTTGAGTTCCGGTGGCCACTACAACCCCTACGCGCGGCGGGGTGAGGGGCCATTGCGGATCTCCGCCATTGCCGCCGAAGCGCCCCGATTCTGGCGTAACCTGCCGCGCATGCTGGCCGGACGATTCGACGACAGGACGATGGGAGTAGTGCAGGGCTACCTGAGCGGCCACTGCCACCAGGCCACCGTCATGGGCCTTCCGGGCTATTCGCTGGATGGCGAAGCCTACGATGTGGATCCGTCCAGCGAGCTGGTCATTTCCACGGGGCATCCACTGCAGGTGCTGCACGCATGACGGCCACGGCCTCGCGCACCGTACGCCCGCCGCATCGCCGCGGCGCCTTTCGCATGCTGGGCGTGTTCGTGCGCACCTATCCGGGTCGCAGCACGGTGGCGCTGGTGTCGGTGTTCGTGGCGAGCCTGTTCGAGGGTCTCGGCATGTCGATGCTGCTGTCGATGCTGTCGCTGGCCAGCGGGCCATCGAGTTCGCCGCCCTCCAAGCCGCAGCAGGTGGCGCTCGATGTGGTGGCGCACCTGGGCATTGCACCCACCGCGCTCAACCTGCTGTTCATAGCCATCGTGCTGATCGCGCTGCGCGGCGCCATGTCGCTGTTCGCCAACCGCCAGGTGGGCTACACCGTGGCGCACATCGCCACCGACCTGAGGCTCACGCTGATCCGCGCGATGATGGGCGCGCGCTGGAGCCACTACCTGCAGCAGTCCGTCGGCGGCCTTTCCAATGCGGTGGCCACCGAGGCCCAGCGCGCCTCCGAGGCGTTCCAGCTCGGCGCGGAGATGGCCGCCACGGTGCTCAGTTCCATCGTGTACCTGACGGTGGCTTTCTCGATTTCGTGGGAGGCCGGCATCGCGGCCACCGTCGCCGGCGCCGTGCTGCTGCTGACCATGCGGGCGCTGATCCGCACCTCGCGCCATGCGGGCGAGCACCAGACCCAGCTGCAGAAATCGCTGCTGACGCTGATGAGCGCGCAGTTCGCCGCCGCCAAGCCGCTGAAGGCGATGGCGCGCGAGGATCACGTGGACGCGCTGCTCGCCGACCAGACCCGGCAACTGGAGCGGGCGCTGCGGCAGCAGGTGGTCAGCAAGGAGGCGCTGACCGCGATGCAGGAGCCGATGCTGGCCATCATGGTTGGCGCCGGCTTCTATCTCGCGCTGA
The DNA here is from genome assembly GCA_016720075.1 of Pseudomonadota bacterium. Lineage (GTDB taxonomy): Bacteria > Pseudomonadota > Gammaproteobacteria > Steroidobacterales > Steroidobacteraceae > ZC4RG30. The sequence goes on along the minus strand of JADJXW010000005.1, from coordinate 130,898 downwards.
ACATGCTGCACATCCCGATGTCCGACACCATCGTGATGCTGTTCATGCTGGCGCGCGTGGTGTCCTATCTCTCGAAGGGACAGAAGGCCTACCAGCAGGTGGTGATGCGCGAGAGCGCCTACTGGTCGATGGTGCAGGCCATCGACGAGGCGCACCAGCAGCGCGAGCCCCAGGGTGGTGACCGCAGCGTGCAGTTCGAGCGCGAGTTACGCTTCGATGCCGTGAGCTACGCCCATGGCGAGGCGCGCAGCATCCTGCGCGAGCAGTCGCTCGCCATTCCCGCGCGCGGCCTGACGCTGGTGATCGGACCATCGGGCGCGGGCAAGACCACGCTGCTTGACCTGGTGGTCGGGCTGCGCCAGCCCGACGCCGGTCGCATCACGGTGGACGATGTGCCGCTGCCGGAACTGAACCTGCGCGACTGGCGCCGCCAGATCGGCTACGTGCCGCAGGAATCGGTGATGGTGGATGAATCCGTCGCGCACAACCTCACGCTGGGCGAGTCGATCCCGGACGACCAGGTGCGGGAGGCGCTGCGCGCTGCCAATGCGCTGGAGTTCGTCGAGAGCATGCCCGAGGGGCTCGCGACGCGCGTGGGCGAGGGTGGCTCGCGGCTGTCGGGTGGACAGCGACAGCGTCTTGCCATTGCGCGCGCGCTGATACACCAGCCGCGGCTGCTCATCCTCGACGAGGCCACGAGCAATCTCGATCCCGAGGCCCAGGAGGCCATCGTCGATACCGTGAGCCAGCTCAAGAACCACATGTCCATCCTTGCCGTGGCCCACCAGGAACGCCTGGTGCGCGTGGCCGATCGGGTCTACCGGTTGGCCGATGGCGCTGTCGAATCCGTCACCGTGGCGCAGGGTCGTGTCGCAACCGCCGGCTGAAGAAGGCTTCTCCTGGATCCGCGCGCGGCGGCGGGGGCTGTTCCTCGCCGCCCGCTCGCTGATGCGCCTCGGGGGCTTTGGCGCCGCGCGACCGCTCGGCTCGGCGATGGGCGCGCTGCACTATCTTTTCGGCGCCAGCGACCGGCGCCAGTGCCTGCGGGATCTCGCGCCGTTGATGGGGCGTGAACCCGGGGATGCGGCGGTGGAATCGACGCTGCGCAATGCATACCGCGTGAACACCATCGCCGTGCTCGAGGTGCTGTCGATGGTGGACCGGCAGCTGGACGCGCAGCGCCTGGTGACCAACTGCAGGGTCGAGGGCATCGAGCACCTGGAGCGCGCCCGTGCGGGCCGCGGCGCCATCCTGCTTGCCACGCATTCCGGCAACAGCCTGCTGCTGGCCGCCCAGCTGGCCACGCAGGGGCTGCCGGTGACGGTGGTGTACCGCCAGGCCCGCATGATGTCCATGCAGTTCTTCGCCGAAGGACTGCCACGCTATGGCATCGACTGCATCCTGGCCAACGAGGGTTTTCGGGCCTATGCGCGCATGGTCGACGCGCTGCGCCACAACCGCATCCTGTTCGCCATGGTCGACCAGGGCGTGAAGCAGGCCGAGACCGGCGTCGAGATGAACTTCCTGGGCAAGAAGATGCCCATGCCCGGCGGCGTGATGCAGCTGGCGCGGCAGACTCGCGCCCCCATCGTGCCTGTGGTGGCGCTGCAGGCGGATCCCGTGTGGCGCTTCGCGATCGAGCCCGCGCTGCGCTTCCAGCCTGGGGGCACGCTCGAGGATGACATGGCCGTGGTGCTGGCCGAGGTGGAGCGCCAGATCCTGGCGCATCCGGAACTGTGGAGCTGGCAGCAGCGCCGCTGGCGTGATTTCGCGCTGGCTGAATCATGAGGGCGTCAACGTGAAGGTGGTCGCGGTCACCGGCGCCACGGGTTTCGTCGGCCGCCACCTGGTCGCCGCGCTCGCGCGCGCCGGCTGGCAGGTTCGCCTGCTGATGCGGCGTGATCCAGTGGTGGCCGAATGGCGCGACGCGCAGCCGCAGATCGTGGCGGGCGACCTGCGCGACGCGGCGGCGCTGGAGGCGCTGGTGGAGGGCGTCGATCGCGTCGTGCATGTGGCCGGACTCATCAAGGCGGCGCGCCGCGAGAGTTTTTTCAGCGTGAACACGGGCGGGTCGGTGAAGCTTGCCGAAGCGCTGCAGCGGCGCGCGCCCGACGCGCAGCTGCTGCACGTGTCGACGCTGGCCGCGCGCGAGCCGCAGCTTTCCGACTACGCCGCCAGCAAGCGCGCCGGCGAGGACGCGGTTCGGCGCATATTGGGCGCTCGAGCCACGGTGATCCGGCCGCCCGCAGTGTACGGGCCGGGCGATCCGGAATCGCTGCTGTTCTTCAAGCTCGCGCGCGGTTCAAGCGTGCCGCTGGCCGGACCGCCGGCTGCCCGCGCGGCGCTGATCCATGTGGCCGACCTGGTGTCGCTGATGGTGATGATGCTGGAATCGCCGGATGGCGGCGTATGGTCCGCGGCGGATGAGCGCCCCGCGGGGTACACCTGGCGCGAAGTCTTCACGGCAGCCGCTGCCGCCGTGGGCAATCCCGATGCGAAGCTGTACGACGCGCCGCTGCCGCTGCTGCGCGCCATCGCGCTGGCTGGTGATGTTGGCAAGCTGCTGGGTTCGGCGAACATGCTGAACTCGTTGAAGCTGCGCGAACTGCGGCACACGGACTGGTCGGTGCCGGTGGCGCAGTGGGCGCGCCCCGCAGGCTGGTCGCCGACATTCGATCTGGCGCGCGGATTCGCGGATGCGGTGGCCTGGTATCGCGAGGCCGGCTGGTTGCCCAGACCCTAGCGGATAACGCCCAGTCGCCTGAGCTTCAGGTACAGCCCGGGAGCAGCCAGCAGCGGAAAGCGCCGCTGCCAGGGTTTCACGTCGATGCGCACGCCGCTGTGGCGCTCTACCTTCCATGCCACGTAGTCCATGCCGCCATCAAAGGTAAAGGCGGCCTTGGCAAGGCGCAGCATGTTCAGCGGCTTTCCCCACAGCTCGCGGCGCGTCCAGCGCTGCTGCAGGTCCTGGCGCGCCGCCTCATCAATGTCGGGTCGCAGCTGGCCATTGCCGCAATCCTGGAACCCGATCCCGTTTGCTTGCCAGGCCAGCGGCAACAGGCGCGCGTAGCGCGGCGCATCAGCCGCGACGATACCCAGCGATCGATCGCCCTTCTCAACGCGGATCTCGGTGGAATAGGTGCGCGCAAACAGTGCTGCCCAGTACGCATCGGCGGTAGCCTGCGCGGGACCATGCGCCGCCGCCCAGCCCGCGGCTGTGACCACTGCCGTGCTGATTGCGCTGACGACGCGCTCGCCATCCGCCGCGCTGCGCTGCCACGCGCAGCGGCTGGGCTGGCAGAAACGCGCCCACAGCGTCGTGTCCAGCGAGCGGCCCGCCACCCGCGCCTCGAACTGCGCCATCGTGATCACGGCGTACTTGGCGCGCAGCGGCACGCCATCGAAAGTCCCTTCCACGTAGCCCACATTGGGTGGCAGCACCCGATTGGCTGCCGCGGCGAGGCGGCTGCCCGGCCAGTCGGTGGCGCGATCAAGAAGCACGTAGAAATCGAGCAGGCCGTCGAGTGCGGCCGTGCGCAGCGTCGAGCCGTAGTACAGCACCGCGACCGCGCCACCCCGGGCGCGCTGCGCCAGTTGCGCCGCAAGCCCGGCAACGGGCGCTGGCACGGCTTCGCGCAGTTCGGCCGCGATGCCGGTGCGCAGTTCGCTCAGCTCAGCCATGAGCGCAGCGGGCCCTGGCGCCGCGCCACCGCGGCCTGCACCAGCCGCAGGGCATGCAGGGCGAGGCAGATCACGACCCACCAGGCCACTATCTCGATGCCGGTGTCCGGCCTGCCCAGCAGCACGGCCACGGTGAGGATGGCGAGGTTCGGGTTGCGCCGCGCGGTGACCAGGCGCAGCTTGCTGTCGAAGCGCTGCCACACGTGCATGTCCATCTTGAACCAGGTGATGAAGAGGCCTTCTTCCACCCGCTGCAGGACGTAGCCGCCGATGATCACCCACAGCACCAGCGACGCATTGGCGAGCGGCAGGCCCACGGCCGTCAGCCCCACTACCCAGGCCCACCACCAGAATGGCGGGTGGATCAGGTCGATGGAATGGTCGTACACGTCGCCCCAGGGCGAGGACTGCAGCGTCACGCGGGCGAGCTTGCCGTCGACGGTGTCGAGGAAGGTCATGAACCACGCCGACAGCAGGCCCCAGCCGTAGTGCCCGTGCCAGAAGCACCACATCGACAGCAGCACGCACACGAGGCTCAATGAGGTGACCATGTTGGGCGTGATGCCCAGGCGCGCGCACCAGCCGGTGAAGGCGCGCGCCGGGCGTGGCCACAGGTACAGCGTCACGAAGTCGGTAACGCCCTTGTACGAACCCTGGCACACCCGCGCCTCGATGTCGCGCTGGCTCTGTTCGGTGAGCGGCAGCAGGAAGGGCGGTTCACGCTTGCGCAGTGCGTCGTTGTAGTTGCCGGCCAGCGTGGCGGCATCCAGCCGTTCAAGTCCCTGCGCGGATTGTCCCTGCGCCAGCAGCGAGCGGGCCTCCGCCACGCGCTCCGCGGCGACGTTCACTGCGACGCATTCCCCATTGCCTCCAACCAGCGCGCTGTCGGTGTCGCGCCTGGCCAGGCTCTTCACCAGCACTTCGTCGTAGACCCAGTCCGCGCGCAGCAGCAGGTGCCGCTTTGGCCCGCTGTCGGCGGTGGCCCCGGCGCGCCTCAACTGGCGGCGCAGTCTTTCGGCCGAGGGCAGGCTCCAGACGGTGAGGGCGGAACTGCCAACGATCTCGCCGGCGAGGGTGGTGGCTGCGGCTTGTGGCATGATGAACGACGAATGGATACCGATGAGGGAACAGCATTATCGGGGAACACGCTGCGCTTTGCGCACCTGTCCGATCTGCACCTTCCCCACGAGCCCCGCCTGCGGCTGAGCGAGCACTTTTCCAAGCGCCAGCTCAGCGTGTGGTCATGGCGGCGCCGGCGCGCGGTGCAGAGTCCCGTGGTGCTCGAGGCGCTGCTCGCCGACATGTCGACGCATCGGCCGGATCGCATCCTGGTCACCGGCGACCTCACCAATTTTCGCTGCCGGCGGAGTTCACCGCCGCCGCCGCCTGGCTTGGGCGATTGCCCGTGCCTGCGAGCGTGGTGCCCGGCAACCACGATCGCCTGGTTCCCGTGCCCGAGGCCGAGGGTTGGGGAAGCTGGCCAATGGAGCACGGCGGGCGAGTGGCCCTACGTTCATCGCCATGGCCGGGTTTCTCTCATTGGCCTGAGCTCGGCGCTGCCCACGGCGCCGCTGCCGGCCAGTGGTCGCCTGGGAAGCGCGCAGTGCGCGCGCCTGGGCAGGGTGCTGGCGCAGGAGCGCGAGGCAGCGCAGCTGGCAATCCTGATGCTGCATCATCCCCCGGCCGACGGCGTAGTGAGCGCCCGCAAGGCGCTGCGCGACCGCCGCGAACTGCGTGCCGTGCTGCGTGAACACGGTGCCGCCCTGGTGCTTCACGGCCATGCCCGCAATGCCCGCCTGGACTCGCTGCCGGGTCCTGCGGGCCCGATCCCCTGCCTGTGCGTGCCATCTTCCACGGCGCTTCCCAATCCGCATGACGAGGCCGCGCGCTGGCACCTGCTGGAGTTGCCTGCGGCATCGGCCGGCTGGGCGCGGGTGCTGGTCCGGCAGTGGTCGGTGGAGGCGGGGGGATTCACCGATGCAGCCCGCTACGAGCTGCAGCTGGGTCCGTGAAATAATGTCGTCCCCGCCTGGAAACAACCGCTTGCCCAACGCCACGGAAATCAAGTTCGGCGACCCGGACACCCGCATCGCCCAGACCGCGCACTGGACCGTGCTGCTGCGGCCCAAGCAGCCCACGCTGGGTTCGCTGGTCGTGGTGTGCCGCGAACCCGTGCAGCAGTTCTCGGCAGTGAGCGCCGCGGGCTTCGCCGATCTGCAGCATGTGGTCAAGGGCGTCGAAGGCATGCTGCGGCAGGTGGTGGACTACGAGCGCATCAACTACCTCATGCTGATGATGGTGGACCCGGATGTGCACTTCCACGTGATCCCGCGGTACTCAGAATCGCGCCAGCACCAGGACGTGGCCTATCCGGATGCCGGCTGGCCCGGACCGCCGCAGCTCGAACCGTCCATCGTTCCCGACGCCGATGCCCGCGCGAAGCTGCTCGCACGCCTGCGCGGGGCGTGGGTGGCGGCGGGAGAATGAACGTTTCCGTGCCGATCCCCGCAGGCCTGCAGCACCGCATTCCCGATCGCCTCGACTGGTACACGCTGCGCTCGCTGTTCGGGCCGCTGCTGCTGGCGCTGATGGTGCTGCTGCTGGCGCAGCTGCTCGAGCGCCTGCTGAGGCTTTTCGAAATGGCTGCGGCCACGGGCGCCAGCATGATGGTGGTGGTGAACATCGCCGCGACGCTGGTTCCGCACTATCTCGGTATGGCGCTGCCCGCGGCCTTCTTCGCGGCCATCTTCATGTCGGTGGCGCGCACCGGTGATGACAACGAGCTGGATGCGATGCTCGCCACCGGCCGCTCGATCAGTCGCATGGCCGTGCCGTATTTTCTGGTGGCGATCGTGCTGTGCGGATTCAATCTGTACCTGTTCGGGTTCCTGCAGCCCTACAGCCGCTACGGCTACCACGTCGCGAGCCACAATGCGCTCAACACCGGCTGGAACGCGCGCATGGAGGGCAATCGTTTCGTGAGCGTGAAGCATGGGTTCACGCTGGGCGCCGATGATGTCGGCGCGGACGGGCGCACGCTGGCCGGCGTGTTCGTGCAGCGCCGGGTGGGGCGCAGCGAGGAGATCATCACCGCGCAGCGTGGCCGGCTCGTGCCGGCCGCCGACGGATCGAAGCTGCTGCTGGAACTCAACCAGGGCCTCATCGTCAGCGACAACGATGACGGCACCGTGCGCACGGTGAGCTTCGCCAGTGGTCGCATCAACGAGGATTTCACTGCCGTGCCGCCGCCGTATCGTGCCCGCGGCAATTCCGTGCGCGAACTGACGCTGCCCGAGTTGTGGCAGGGTCGCCTGCCGCCTGATGGCGAGATCACGGCCTCGCAGCGCGATGGCGAGATGCATGGCAGGCTGGCGCGCACGCTGCTGCCGCTGCTGCTGCCGCTGCTGGCCCTGCCGCTGGGCATGGCCGCCAAGCGTGGCCGGCGCGCGCCGGGCACGGTGTTCGCGGCGGTAGCGCTGCTGGCGCTGAACCAGAGCCTGCAGTTCGGCGAGAGCCTGGCCGAATCCGGCCGCGCCATGGCGCAGGTGTCGGTGTGGCTGCCCGTGGTGGTGTTCGGAGTGCTGGGCATCTGGCTGTTCCGCAGCAGCCTGCAATGGCCGGGTGACAATCCGGTGATGCGCGCGGTCGCGGCGATCGAGTCCGGCTTCGAGGGCATGCAGAAGCGTCGCCGGGGAGGCAAGTGATGAAGCGCGTGCTGGGACCCTACCTGCGCAAGCGCGTCGCGATGTCGATCCTCGGCCTGCTGGCCGCGCTTACCGGACTGATGCAGCTGCTCGAACTGCTGGAAGTCACCACGGAAGTGCTCAGCCGCGACCTGGGCGTGACGGGCATCCTGCACTACGCAGTGCTGCGTCTGCCGAGTGAAATGACAGTGGCATTGCCGCTGGCGGCGCTGCTGGGTTCGATGTCGGCGTTCTATGCCATGGCGCGCAGCCGCGAGATCACGGCGCTGCGCTCGGCGGGCGTGGGACTGCGCCGCATCCTGGTGTTCCTGATTCCCGTGCCCATCGTGCTGGCCGTCGTGCAGCTGGCGCTGTCGCAGTACCTGGTGCCCATCGCCGAGCGCAGCCTGAAGTCCTGGTGGGATTCCACCATCCCGCTGGAAGAGCGGCCCGCGGAACCGCGCTGGGTGCACACCAGCAACGGCGTGCTGAAGTTCGAACGCAACAGCGCCGATGGCCGCACACTGCTGGACGTGGGCCTGTACACCCGCACCGAGGAAGGGCTGCTGCAGTTCCGCACCCGCGCGCGCCGCGCCGAGTGGGCTGGCAGCGACTGGCTGCTGCGCGGCGTCACCGAGCTCGCCATCAGTGGCACCGCGCCGCCGGTCGACATGGAACGCACGCGACACTGGTCCAGCAACCTCAGGCCCGAGGACATCCTGCAGCTCGACGTGGCCGATCCGCACATGTCCGGGGTGGTGCTGGCGGATGTCATCGTGGGTGATCGCGTGAGCACGCGACCCCGAAGCTACTACGAGGCGGTGCTCGCCCGATCCTTCACCGCGCCGCTGGCGGCGTTCATCATGCTGCTGCTGGCGCTGCCCTCGGCCATCATGTCCGAACGTCGTGGTGGCGGCGGACGCCTGCTCGCAGCGCTCGCGCTGGGGCTCGGGTTTCTGCTGGTGGACGGCATCATGGCTTCCTTCGGCACCAGTGGCCGGATCGCGCCGCTGTGGTCGGCAACCGCCGCGCCGCTCGCCTTCGCGGCCATCGGTTTCTGGCAACTGTTTTCGTGCGAGCACTCATGAGTCATTCGGCAGTGCTGTGGGTGGATGCCTCGCGCTGCGCGCAGGCGCAGCGCATCTTTGGTCTGACAACGCTGGAGCGGCTGCGACGCAGCGTGGCGCAGCTGCTGCCCGATGCGAAGCTGATCGTCGACTCCGGTGAAGGTCCCGTGGGGCTCAGGCTCGCGCGCGCCCTGGAAGCGCATGGCGCGCTGGTGGTGCTGGATGGCAGCGCCGTCATCGATCCGCGCCTGCTGCGCTACCTGGCCGGAGCGCAAGGCAGTCTTGTCGCGAGTCGTGGCGAGGGCGGGCATTCGGTGGTGGCGCTGCGCCTGGATGCCGATCGTGCCGCGGCAATCGATCGCGCGGCGGCCAGCCTTCCGGCTCTGGCGCAGCAGCTCATCGACGCGCAGCAGGCCAAACCCGTCGACGAGCAATCTTTCCCGGCCTATATCGACAAGCTGCGGCGCGTGCTGCCCTACTGGTTGTTCCGCGTGGATGATCCGGCCGCGCGCCGCGCGGTGGAGCGGCAGCTGTTCCTCGACAACTACAAGGGCTCCACCGACCTGCTGACGGCGTATGTCTATCCGCCGCTTGTCTGGCCCGCGGTGCGCCTGTGTTCGCTGCTGCGCGTGCATCCCAATGTGGTGACGATCCTGTCCATCGTGCTGGCTTTCGCCGCCGTGCCGCTGTTCGCGCTAGGGCATTGGCTGGCGGGTTTTGCCTGTGGCTATGTCATGAGCGTGCTCGACAGCGTCGACGGCAAGCTCGCCCGGCTCACCTTCACCGATTCGGCTGTGGGCAATGTGCTGGATCACGGACTCGATCTTCTGCATCCGCCGTTCTGGTACTGGGCATGGGCGCAGGGGCTCATCGTGCACGGCGGTTCGCCGGAACTGGCGACGGTAGCCCTCGCGCTCAACGTCATCTATGTGCTGGATCGCATCGTGCTCGGCGTGGCGCGCAGGCGGCTGGGCCATGCGCTGCATTCCTGCCGGCCCCTCGATGAATACGTGCGCAGCTTCATCGCCCGCCGCAACATCACGATGACACTGATGGCGCTGGCGCTGCTGGTGGGGCAGGGAGCGATCGGACTGTTCCTCGTCACGGCCTGGCAGGGCCTGACGCTGGCCTGGCATGCGTGGCGTACGGCATGGAACGGCTGGCTCTCGCCGGTGCGACGCGCCTGATGGGAATCGCGGCAGGGAAGCTCACGGCCCTGGTGCTGGCCGGCAGCCGGCGCGAGGGAGATCCGATGGCCCGCGCGGCGGGCGTCTCGCACAAGGCGCTGCTTCCCGTTGCAGGCCAACCCATGCTGGAGCGCGTCGTGCGGTCACTTGCGGCCGTGCCTCGCGTCGGACGCATCCTCGTTGCCATCGAGAACCCGCAGATCGTAGCGGCACTGCCGGCACTGCAGGTGCCGGTGATTGCGGTGCCGGCCGCCGAAGGGCCCAGTGCCAGCGTCGCCGGCGTACTCGAAAAGGAAGGCGCACCGCTGCTCGTCACCACCGCCGATCACGCGCTGCTGCGGCCGGAATGGGTGGATGAATTCCTGGATGCCGCCGATGCAAGTGCCGATGCCATGCTCGCGCTGGCGCGCCGCGAGGCGGTGCTAGCCGCCGCGCCCCAGTCGCAGCGCACCTGGCTTCGCTTCAGCGACGGGGATTACTCGGGCTGCAACCTGTTCCTGCTGCGAACGCCGGCGGCGACGGGCGTCGTCAGGCTGTGGCAGAAGCTCGAAGCCGATCGCAAGCGCCCGCTGTCGCTGCTGCGCCGGCTGGGGTTGGTCTATGTGCTGCGCTACCGGTTCGGGTGGTTGAGCCTGGGCGCCGCCCTCGGTCGACTTGGCAGCCTGTGCGATGCGCGCGTGAGGCCGGTGATCCTGCGGGATGGCAGGGCGGCCATCGACGTGGACAAACCGGCGGACCTAGCGCTGGCGATATCGCTGATCGAAGCGGAGCAGGGCCCTCGCGCCTGAAGTCTCAGCGCGGCTGCGCCTCGACCCAGCCGGTGGCCAGTTGTCGGCAACGCTCCAGGTCCGACAGATAGTCCAGCTCCGCCCACTGCAACCCTTCGATGGACGCGCAGCGCACGTCCACGCCTTCGCCGGCCAGCCGGTTGATGGCGGACAGGTACCACAGGCTGGTGCCATCGAGCGTGCGCATCGTGCGCTCCAGCTCCGCCACGAAGGTGGCGGCGCCAGCGGCGTTGAAGCGCAGGAAACCGATGGACTCGCCATTCACGGTTTCGCGCGGCAGCTTCTTGCCGATGGCGCGCAGGTGGTCGCCCTCGGTGGTGACCTTCATGTCGTCATCGTCGTAGCGCGCCTTGCGGTCGATGGTGACGGTGATGGGCGCTTCCGGCGCCGCCAGCAGTTGTCTGGCGATCGCCGGTTCGAACAGCGTGTCCCCGTTCAGGATCAGCGAGGGGCCGGCGAGCGCCGCGCGCGCGAGCCAGCAGCTGGCGAGGTTGTCGGCAACCTTGTAGAAGGGATTGAACAGGGTCTGGACATTCATCGCTTCGGGCGTGATGTCGCGCAGCGCGGCTTCCACCAGGTCCGCGCGGAAGCCCGTGACCACGGTGGCCTGCCGCACGCCGGCCGCTGCAAGCCCTGCAAGCTGCCACTCGAGCATGCTCTTTCCGGCCAGGTCGAGCAGGCACTTCGGAAGGTCTTCCGTGAGCGGAAAAAGGCGGCTGCCCTGGCCTGCCGCGAGAATGAGCGCCCTGTAAGCCTGACTGCCGTTCACTGCTCTGTCCTGATGGGGAAAGGCGTGCAGTTTACACAGGCAACGTGGACGGCGTCGGCGCCAGGCCACCCCGCCGCGGGCGCCTGTTCCCGGGGCGTACAGCAGGGGCGCTGGGCAGCGCCGGACTGTAGGTGTTTGCGGACACCCAGGGGCGCCCATCACATTCAAATTGCAAAGAAATTGCGCTTACCGGCCCGCCACACTAAATTTGGCGGATGTTATGTCTGGGAGCCGGTTAGGCGCCTCTCGAATTGGACGGTAAATTGGCCCTGAAGAACGTGCCGACGGCGACGGCGAGCGGGAAAGATCTGCAGCTGGCGGTCTTCCCGACGCTCACCGAGGCGCTCGACTACGCCGCCCAGGGGCAGACCGGCTTCAATTACTACAACGGTCGCGGCGACCTGACCGCGGTCCTTCCCTACAGCGAGCTGCGGAACAAGGCCCGCGCGCTGGCCCGCAGGCTCCAGGGCCTGGGTCGTGGCGCCCGCGTGGCGCTGGTTGCGCATACCCATCCGGATTTCATGGTGGTGTTCTACGCCTGCCAGTACGCGGCCCTCGTGCCCGTGCCGCTGCCGGCGGCCATCCACCTGGGCGGGCATGAAGCCTACGTGCGGCACCTCAGGCAAATGGTGGCGGACTGCAAGGCCGCAGCGGCCTTGCCCCGATGATTTCATCTCGCTGCTGCGCGAGGCCGTGGTCGGCCTGCCGGTCCAGCTCACCGGCACGCTGGCCGATCTGGAGGCGCTGCCGGATCGCGGCGAGCTGCCCGAGCCGCCGCGCGTGGATGAGCTTGCCTACCTGCAGTACACCTCGGGCAGCACGCGCTTTCCGCGCGGCACGATGATCACGCAGGCCTCGGTCATGCATAACCTCGAGGCCATCTTCAACCACGGCTTCCGGCTGACGCAGGAAGACCGCTTCTTCTCGTGGCTGCCGTACTACCACGACATGGGGCTGGTAGGCATCGTGCTGGGGTGCATGGCCACGCAGCGCTCGGTGGATTTCCTGGGTTCGCGCGAGTTCGCGATGCGGCCGCGCCTGTGGCTGAAGCTGATGTCGCAGAACCGCGCGACCATCTCGTTCAGTCCGCCCTTCGGTTACGCGCTGGCGGCCCGCCGCATCACCCCGAAGGACACCGAAGCGCTCGATTTGTCCGCCTGGCGCGTGGCCGGCGTGGGCGCCGAGATGATCCATCCCGAGTGGCTCGAGGCCTTCGCCGAGGCGTTGAAGCCTGCGGGCTTCCGCCCGAACGCCTTCCTGCCCAGCTACGGCATGGCTGAATGCGCGCTGGCGGTGAGTTTCGCCACGGTGGGTGGCGGCGTGCAGATCGACTCGGTCGACGGCGACCTGCTGTCGGATACTGCCGAGGCGCGTCCGTATGTGGAAGGCTCGCCGACCCGCCGCAAGGATTTCGTGAACTGCGGTCCGCCGCTGCCGGGATTCACCGTTGAAGTGCGCGGCGAGGACGGGCGAGTGCTGCCGGAGCGTCGCGTGGGTCGCATCCACCTGCACAGCCCCAGCGTGATGAACGGTTACTACAACGCGCCGGAATACACCGCCGAGGTGCTCACGGAAGATCGCTGGCTGAACACCGGCGACCTGGGCTATTACGTCGACGGCGTGCTGTTCCTCACCGGCCGCGCCAAGGACCTGCTGATCGTCAACGGTCGCAACATCTGGCCGCAGGACCTGGAAAGCCTGGCCGAGCAGCAGCCCGAAGTGCGTCCCACCGATGCCTCGGCGTTCTCGGTTCCCGGCGCCGATGGCACCGAGGTGGCCGTGCTGGTGGTGCAGGTGCGCGAGACCGATCCGCGCCAGCAGGCGGACCTGGCCGACCGCCTGCACGAGGCCGTTTCGCAGGAGTTCGGCATCCGCTGCCTGATCGAGCTGGTGCCGCCGCATACGCTGCCGCGCACCTCGTCGGGCAAGCTCTCGCGCAGCGGCACGCGCAAGGATTTCCTCTCGCGCCACGACGATGAGCGCATTCGCGAGGCCACTCACCAGCGCTTTCTCGTCAGCGACGGAAGCCGCGCCCCCGTGGCGGCCTGAATTCTTATGGTTGAATCAACAGACAAAGTAGAGCGAGTCGTCCGCGAGGCGCTCAAGATCGCCTGTCCCGACATCGGCGCTGTCGATGGCAGCACGCACCTGGCCAGCGAGCTGGGGCTGGATTCCGCGCAGGTGATGGACATGATCATGGAGATCGAGGATCGCCTCGATATTTCCATTCCGGTGGCCACGATCGCCGAGGCGCGCACGCTCGATGACCTGTGCCAGAGCGTCCGGCGGGTTGCCGGCGAGGCTTGAGGACAACATGACACTTCTCGACAAGTTCGCGCCGCTGGCCGAGCTGCGTGGCGCATTGGCGGCCAGCGGCAAGGTGCCTTCGGTGGCCACGCCCATGGATGCCATCCACTCGGCCACCGAGGGCGTCATCGACGGCCGGACGGTGCTGCTGGCCGGCACCAACAATTACCTGGGACTCACGTTCGATCCGGAATGCCGCGCAGCGGCCATCAAGGCGGTTGATGAGCTCGGCACCGGCACCACCGGTTCGCGCATGGCCAGCGGCAACTACGCCGGCCATCGCGCGCTGGAACGCGAGTTCGCCGAGGCCTTCGGCTGGCCCGCGGCCATCGTGTTCTCCACCGGCTACCAGGCCAACCTGGGCGCCATCTCGGCGCTGGCGGGGCAGGGCGAGTTCCTGATGGTGGATGCCGACAGCCACGCCAGCATCCATGATGCCTGCCGGCTGAGCATGGCCACCACCATCCGCTTCCGCCACAACGACCCCGAGAACCTCGCGCGTCGCCTGGAGCGACTGGGCGAAGAGGCGAAGAAGACGCTGGTGGTGGTCGAAAGCCTGTACAGCGTGCTGGGTGACCGGGCGCCGCTGACCGAACTGGTGGAAGTTACGCGCCAGCACGGCGCGATGATCATCGTCGATGAAGCCCATTCCTTCGGCATGTACGGCCCGAAGGGCGTCGGCATCTGCGCCGAGTTGGGCCTGCTTGATCGCGTGGACTTCGTGGTGGGCACCTTCTCGAAGAGTCTGGGTGGCGTGGGCGGATTCTGCGTCAGCCGCCATCCGGACTTCGAGCTGCTGCGCCTGGGCAGCCGGCCCTATATCTTCACCGCCTCGCCGCCGCCGCCGGTCATCGCTGCGGCGCGCGCGGCGCTGTCCCGGCTGCTGCGCGGGGACGATCTGCGCGCGCAGCTGTGGAAGAACATCGGGCGTTTCAATGCAGCCGTCACGCGGCTGGGATATCGCACCGGATCGAAGGATCCCGGTCCGGTCACCGCGCTGGTGTTTGGCGAGCGTCAGGACGCCATCGCCCACTGGCAGGGGCTGCTCGATGCCGGCATCTACACCAACCTGATGGTGCCGCCGGCCACGCCCGCGGGACTCAACATCGTGCGCATCAGCCTCTCGGCCGCGCATACCGATGCGCAGATCTCGCGCATGATCGAGGCCTTCGAGCAGCTCGCCGCCCGGTTGCGTCCCGCGGCGTAGCCGCGGGCTGTTCAACCCTGGCGCGCGAGATACGCGCGCCAGCCACCGAAGCGCGTGATGTCCACGGCGCCTTCGATGCCCGCGGTCTCGCAAAGGAAACCCGCCACTTCGGTGCCGGATTCCGTGCGCACGCGACCGATGCCGAGCGGCGAGGGGATGCCCTGCACGAACGAGCCGAAATGCTCCTGCGGCATGCGCCAGATTTCCATCTCGACGGCGCCGCCTGCGGCATCGCGAACCAGGCCCGGCCGCGCGGGCGGTCCACCCGGCAGCGCGTACAGGCGATAGCAGGGCGCGGTGCGCGTGCTGGCGATGCGCCAGGCGCCACGCGAAGTGAGCTGGCCATTTAACGGCAGGCCCAGCATGTGAGCGCCGCAGACGGACACATCGATCCAGCCTTCTGATTGCGCCGGAATCCGGTTGCCTTCGGGCAGCGTGTGGCCAGTGGCGCCGAGCGTGGCTCCACTCAGGATGTGAAGTCGCTCGGCGAGACACAGCAGGTCTTCGTCTTCCCATGCCCTGCCTACCAACGTGACGCCGAATGGCAGGCCGCTGGCCGTGAATCCCGCAGGCACTGCCACCGCGGCCAGGTCCATCAGGTTCACGAAGTTCGTGTACCGGCCGAGGTTGCTGTTCAGGCGCAGCGGCTCGGCCTGTTCCTCGTCGACCCGGTAGTGCGTGCCGGCGGTGGGCAGCAGCAGCGCATCGGCGCCCAGCCACAGCGTGCGCGCGGCCGCGCGCAGTTCCGCGAGTCGATACTGCGCGGAGAATGCATCCAGCGCGCTGGCCTTGCGGCCACCCTCGATGATGGAGCGGGTCACCGCGTGCATGGCTTCGGGCCGGGATTCGATCAGCGCGCGCGTGGCCAGATAGCGCTCGGCCACCCACGGACCTTCGTACAACAGGCGCGCCGTCTGCAGCAGCGGTTCGATGTCCACCTCGTGCACGCTGCAGCCGGCCTGCACCGCGCGCTCGACGGCCGCATCGAACAGCCGCGCGTACTGCGCATTGCCGAAGAACTCCAGCTGGTGCTTCGCCGGCACCGCCACGCGCGCGCCGCGCTGAGACCAGTAGCGATCGGCAGTGGGCGCGAAGGGGCGAGACCAGGGATCCCCGGAATCAACTCCGCCGGCCACGTTGCCAACGGCCTGCGCGTCGGCCGCGGTGAGGGCGAAGATGGAGATAGCATCCAGCGAGCGGCATGCAGGCAGCATGCCGCGCGTGCTCAACCTGCCCAATGTCGGCTTGTAGCCGACGAGGTTGTTGAACGCCGCAGGCACGCGCCCGGAGCCCGCCGTATCTGTGCCGAGCGCGAAGCTGGCCATGCCCAGCGCCACGGCGACCGCAGAGCCGCTGGAAGATCCACCGCTGATGAACTCCGGATCGAAGGCATTGCGGCAGATGCCATACGGCGAGCGCGTGCCGACGAGGCCCGTGGCGAACTGGTCGAGGTTGGTCTTGCCGAGCACGATGGCGCCGGCATCCACCAGTTTCTGCACAACGGCGGCCGATGCGGCCGGCGTGTGCGAGAAATCGGGGCAGCCTGCCGTCGTGGGCAGCCCGGCCACGTCGATGTTGTCCTTCACCGCAAAGGGAATGCCGTAGAGCGGCAGCGAAGACGGTGGCAGCGCGGCAAGCTGGCGCGCCCTCGCGTGCAGCGCCTCTGCGTCGAAACGCGATATCCAGATCGGGTTCGACGCGTTCCGCCGCATGCATTCGACCACCTGGTCGACGACGTCATGCGGCGTGCAGGTGCCGGCGCGATAGGCCGCGCCGAGGCTCGCGATATCCAGCCGCATCACTTGGCCTCCGGCGTCACGGCCACCAGGACCTCACCCGCGTGCACGGGTCGCCCCTTGGCGCAGCACAGGGCCGCGACGACGCCTGCGGTTTCCGCGCGCACGCTGATCTCCATCTTCATGGCCTCCAATACCACCAGTTCGTCTCCGGCCACGACGCGCTGGCCGGGCTGCACGCGGACCTGCCAGACGTTTCCCGCCACCGGCGCGGCTATGCCGGTCGAACCCGGGGGCAGAACCAGCGAAGCTTCGGTTGCAGGGGTTTCCTGCGGCGCGTGTTCCACCATGCCGGCTTCGCGCCAACGCTGCCGCTCGGCGCCAAACGCCGCGCGCTGCCGGTGACGGAACGCGTCGATCGATGCCGAGTTCTGGCGCAGGAACCCCTGGTAGTCCGCCAGCGAGAGCGTTGTCTGCTCGATGTCGATGTGATGCCGGCCGTACGGAAACTCCGCACGCATCTTCAGCAGCGCGTCGGCGGTGACCGGATGAAAGCGGATCTGGTCGAAGAACCGCAGCAGCCAGGGCTTGCCGTCGGTGAACGCCTCGCTCTGCCGGAACCGGTTCCACATCTGCACCGTGCGGCCCACGAACTGGTAGCCGCCGGGTCCTTCCATGCCATAGACGCACATGTAGGCGCCGCCTATGCCCACGGCGTTCTCCGGCGTCCAGGTGCGGGCGGGGTTGTACTTGGTGGTGACCAGTCGGTGGCGCGGGTCCAGCGGAGTGGCGACGGGCGCGCCCAGGTACACATCTCCCAGGCCCATCACCAGGTAGCTTGCATCGAAGACGATGCGGCGCACCTCGTCCACCGAATCGAGCCCGTTGATGCGACGGATGAACTCGATGTTGTCCGGGCACCAGGGCGCATCGGCACGAACCGAATCCATGTAGCGCTGCGTGGCCAGCCGCGTGGCAGGGTCATCCCAGGACAGCGGCAGGTGCACGATGCGGCTGGCGACCCGCATCGAGTCCACCGCGGGCAGGTCGGCAAGCGCACGCAGCACCGCGTCGGTCATCTGCATGGATGTCAGCCGGCGCGGATCGAAGTGCACCTGCAGCGAGCGAATGCCCGGCGTGAGTTCCCGCTGGCCCGGCGTGGGCGCATCGCGCAGTGATTCATACAGCGCCTGCACCTGGAAGCGCAGCACCAGGTCCAGTTCCGCCGCGCCGAATTCCACCAGCAGGTTGTCCTCGCCGGACCGTCGTATGCAGATGGCCTCGTGCCGGTTCGTGGCCGGGCACTGGATGAGGACCGACGGATTGCCGGCTGTGGGACGGCTGCGGCGCGACTCAGTCGGCGGTGCGCGCTGGGCCGCGAGCGTGGAGATCTCGAGGTCCTGGCGGATGAGCTGCTGCCGCGCTTGCTCGATCGTGACCGGATGGAAACGGACGCGATCCCCGGGCCGCAGCTGTCCCACCTGCCACAGGTCCGCAAGGCAGATGGTGGCGGGGCACACGAAACTGCCGAGACTGGGGCCATCCGGTCCCAGGATCACCGGCATGTCCCCGGTGAAGTCGATGGTGCCCACCGCATAGGCGTTGTCATGGATGTTGGAGGGATGCAGCCCGGCCTCGCCGCCGTCCTTGCGCGCCCATTGCGGTTTCGGGCCGATCAGGCGCACGCCGGTGCGGCTGGAGTTGTAGTGCACTTCCCAGTCGGTGGCGAAGAAGGCTTCCATGTCGCCGGGAGTGAAGAAATCCGGAGCGCCGTGCGGTCCTTCGACAACCCCGAGTTCGTACCGCGAGTCAAGGCGCGGCGCGAGCGTCGGATCCATCGACCCGGCCAGCGCCATGTCGGGCGCGTCCCGCACCAGCCGCAGCACGTCACCGGTCCTGAGCGCGCGGCCGCCGTGGCCGCCGAACTGCCCGAGCGTGAACGTGGACTGGCTGCCCAGGTACTGCGGCAGATCGAATCCACCCTGCACGGCCAGGTAGCAGCGCTGGCCCGCGCCTTCGATGCGTCCCAATGCCAGTGTGCTGCCGGCCCTGACCTGCAGCGGCTGCCAGGTGGACACAGGCACGCCATCGACTGCGGCGGACATGGTGGCGCCCGCGATGGCAACCAGCGCGTCCACCGTGAAACGCAGAGTGGCGCCGGTGGCCGTCATCTCGAGCCCAGCCGTGCCTTCGGGGTTGCCCACGATGCGATTGGCCAGTCGCAGCGAGCGCGCATCCATCGGTCCCGATGGCGGAACGCCGACGTCCCAATAGCCACCACGACCCGGCCAGTCCTGTACCGTCGTCAGCGTGCCCGGCTTGAGCACTTCGATGCCCGGTGTTGCGAACGGCAGTGTTGCCAGCAGCGCTGTGGTGGGTGTGCCGGCGCGGAACGCGGCGTTGCCGGTGAGCATCCCGAGGAAGGGCAGGTTGGTCTCGATGCCGTGGATGCGCGTCTTCGACAGCGCCGCTGCCAGGGCGTCGATGGCTTCATCACGCGTCGGCGCCCAGGCGATGAGCTTGGCGAGCATCGGGTCGTACCAGGTGGTGACCTCGGTGCCCGTTTCCACCCACGCATCGACCCGCAGTCCGTCCGCAAACAGCACATCGGTGAGCAGGCCGCTGGAGGGACGGAACCCGCGCGCCGGATCCTCTGCATACACGCGTGCCTGCACCGCATGCCCGCGCGGCGCCGGATGCGCGGCAGCCAGGTCAGGCGATTCGCCCGCGGCGACGCGCAGCATCCATTCCACCAGGTCCACGCCGAAGACTTCCTCGGTGACGCCATGCTCCACCTGCAGGCGCGTGTTCACTTCCAGGAAGTAGAACTGGCTCTCGTCGGCGTCGTAGACGAACTCCACCGTGCCGGCAGAGCGGTAGTTCACGGCGCGGCCCAGGCGAATGGCCGCCTCATGCAGCGCAGCGCGCTGCGCGGCCGACAGCCCCGGGGCAGGCGCCTCTTCCAGTACCTTCTGGTTGCGCCGCTGCATCGAGCAGTCCCGCTCGCCCAGCGCGATCACGTTGCCGTGGCCATCGCCGAACAGCTGCACCTCGATATGCCGGGCGTTGCGCACGAACTTCTCGAGGAACACGCCGCCATCGCTGAAGTTGGCCGTGGCCAGGCCCCGCACCGCGTCGAAGGCGCGCGTGAGTTCGTCGGCATCGGCACACAGCCGCATGCCGATGCCGCCGCCGCCGGCGGTGCTCTTCAGCATCACCGGGAAGCCGATGCGCCGGGCTTCGTCGAGCGCCGTCGCCAGGTCCGGCAGCAGCGCGCTGCCCGGCAGCAGCGGCAGGCCGTTGCGCTGTGCCAGCGCGCGCGCGCTGTGTTTCAGGCCGAAGCTGCGCATCTGCGCGGGCGTGGGCCCGACGAAGGCGATGCCGGCGGCCTCGCAGGCAGCTGCGAAGTCGGCGTTCTCTGACAGAAAGCCGTAGCCGGGATGAATGGCCTCGGCACCCGTCGCCAGGGCTGCCGCGATGATGGCGTCGGCGCGCAGGTAGCTCTCGGCGGCCGGCTCGGCGCCCAGCCGCACGCTGTCATCAGCATTGCGCACATGCGGTGCGTGCGCGTCGGCATCGGAGTACACCGCGGTGCATTCAACGCCCAGGCGCGCCAGCGTGCGCTGGATGCGGCACGCGATGGCGCCACGGTTGGCGATCAGGACTTTCCGGAACATTGCGCAGCTCCCTGGGTTCTGCGCCAGGCCGTCCCGGCAATGAGGGATGCGCGCGGCGGGTCGTCCCGCCGGCGGGTGTCGGGCGTCAAGCGCTGTTCCAACTCAGTACCCGCACCGGTGTCGGATTGTACGCGTTGCACGGGTTGTTCAGCTGCGGGCAGTTGGAGATCAGCACCAGCACGTCCATCAGCGCCTGCATCTCGACATGCCGGCCCGCGGCGGAAATGCCGTCTGCGAAACTCAGGCCGCCGTCGGGCGTCACGGGCACGTTCATGAAGAAGTTCACGTTGCTCGGCAGGTCGCGCTTGCACAGGTCTTCGTCATGCCGGGCCAGGGCCAGCAGGAAGCTGTCCCGACAGCTGTGCATGTGGCGCTTGTCGAGCGCGTAGCGCACGGTGTTGCTTTCCGCCGAACAGGCGCCGCCCAGCGTGTCGTGCCGACCGCAGGTGTCCTGCACGATGCGCAGCATCGAGCGGCCGCGATTGCTCCTGAGCACCGAGCCGTTGGTCAGGTAGATGTTGCCCTGCGACTGGATGGTGTTCTGCGCGCTGTAGTGCTCGTGCGTGTCGGCGGCGCTGTAGAAGAGCGTGTCGACGGCCTGGTTGCCCTCCAGGTCGACGATGCGCAGCAGGTGGCCCGCCTTCACGATGCCCATCCAGGGCTCGCCGGCAGGTATCACCGTGTCGATCAGTGCCATGGTGGAGTCGCTCATGCAGCCAGGTATCGCTCGGTGTTGAGGTAGCCGCGTTCGTTCTCGGGGCAACGACTGCGGCAGGGATCATCGGCAGCCATCGGCGCGCTGCGCCAGGCCGACAGCATCACGCCCGCGGGCGCATAGCGCGGGCCGCGCGCCAGGGGGTGCGGCCCGGCATGCAGCAGCACGATGGTGTCCATCTCGAAGCGCAGGTCCACCGTGCAGCCGGCGCGGCAATGCCCGGGCTGCAGCGCCAGCGCGCCGCTGTCATCGACGGTGACCTTGCTGAAGAAATTGATGTTCGCGACCAGGTCGCGCTCGGCCAGGCCGTACTTGCCCATCTCCACCAGCATGGCTTCGCGGCCGCTGACATACCGCTCGTTGCGGTGCGCCTGGAATGATGTGACTCCGTACTGCGCCTCGATCATCGCCTTGTCGGTCAGGCCGCACAGCGGGTCATGCCAGCCCGTGCTGTCGGCGCTGATGGCGCACAGCACCCGGCCCATGTCCGAGAAGCACACGCAGCCGGTGGTCAGGTGCGCCGTGTGCTGGGCCTTGAGCGTGTCGGCCATGTTGTAGCGCTCCAGTGGCTGCTCATGGCTGTAGAAGAGCGCCGCGACGTTCGCGTTGTCACCCAGGGCGGTCAGCCGCAGCGTCAGGCCACGACGGATGACGCCGGACCAGTGCGTACCGCCCCGCAGCTCCTGCGACCACAATTCCTCGCCCATGCCCTCGCTCCGTTCCCACTCAATGAACCATGCAGGTGCAAGGGACATACCAACCATATTGGTGCCGCGACCGCCTGCCTTGCGGGTTGCGCGCGGGCAGGGCGGCACTGTTTCGGGGCGACTGCACCGCGCTGAGGTTCGCCTTGGTGCAGAACCGGTCGCAAGGCCAGTCCCGATGCCGCGCTGGCTGTCCGGAACAGTGGGCACGTTGTTTGCAGTTCATATCGGCAAATGTGCATCTAGGGTTCCGGCCGAGCGATCGGTGCTGGTCCGAGAGAGGCAGTCCTTGCGGCACCCGCGCACTTGAGCGGTGCCGGGGATACACGGCGGGACAAAAGCCCGGGAGGTGGTCGTCTTTCCATTCAACCAGGAGATCTCTATGTCGCGTATGTCCCGGAGATTCGTGCCGGTCTGCATTGCCCTGCTCGCGGCGCTCGCCATGGGCTGCTCACCCAAGGCCGAGGCACCCGTCGAGGCGCCGAAGAAGCCGGCCTTCAAGGTGGCATGGAGCATCTACGTGGGCTGGATGCCCTGGGAGTACGCCGGCTCCAGCGGCATCCTGAAGAAGTGGGCCGACAAGTACGGAATCGAGATCGAGCTCACGCAGATCAACGACTACGTCGAGTCCATCAACCAGTACACCGCGGGCAAGTACGACGCCTGCGTGATGACCAACATGGACATGCTGACCATCCCTTCGGCGGGTGGCGTGGACTCCACGGCGGTGATCCTCGGTGACTATTCCAATGGCAACGATGGCGTGGTGCTGAAGGGCGCCGGCAAGAAGCTCGTCGACATCAAGGGCCAGTCGGTGAACCTGGTGGAACTGTCGGTCTCGCATTACCTGCTGGCTCGCGGCCTCGCTTCGGTGGGTCTCAAGGAAAGCGACGTGAAGGTGGTCAATACCTCCGACGCCGACATCGTGGCCGCCTATGCCACTCCCGACGTGACCGCGACGGTGACCTGGAAGCCACTGCTCTCGGAAGTGGTGGCCAGCCAGGGCAGTTCGCTGGTATTCGACTCCAGCAAGACGCCTGGGGAAATCCTCGACCTGATGGTGGTGAACACCAAGGTGCTCAAGGAACATCCCGAGCTCGGCAAGGCGCTGGTTGGCGCCTGGTACGAGACCATGGCGGTGATGCAGGCCAAGGACGAGGCGGCCGCCGCCGCGCTGACGTCGATGGCCAAGGCATCGGGAACCGACCTTGCCGGCTTCAATGAGCAGCTGGCCACCACCAACATGTACTGGCAGGCGACCGATGCCGTTGCCGCCATCACCAGTCCAGACCTGCTGGCCAAGATGGACCTGGTGCGCAGCTTCTCGTTCGAGAAGGGGCTGCTGGGTGCCGGCGCGAAGACCGTCGATGCGGTGGGCATCGAGTTTCCCGGTGGCAAGATGCTGGGCAACCCGCAGGCCGTGACCATGCGCTTCGACGCCAGCTACATGCAGCTCGCGGCCGAAGGCAAGCTGTAGCCGGACCGGGATTGCGCAGGCTGATCAACCAGCGTCCAGCGCGAGGCGAGGGCTTCGCTCTGGGCGCATTGCCGTTCGTGGCCCTGCTGGTGGTCTACGTCATCGCCTCGAAGCTGCGGCTGGCGGAGAACGGCGCCGACAAGCTGCTGCCGTCTTTCGGCAGCATGGCCCAGGCGTTCAGCGACTATGCGCTGACCGCGGATCCCCGTTCCGGGCGCTACCTGTTCTGGGCCGATACCTGGGCGAGCCTGCGGCGCATCGGACTTGCGCTCGCCCTCAGCGCGTCGCTGTCGCTGGTGATCGCGCTGGCCATCGGCGCCATACCGCGCGTCCGTGCGCTGCTGTCACCGCTGCTGTCCACGGTGGCGATGATCCCGCCGCTGGCGATGCTGCCCATCCTCTTCATCGTGCTGGGGCTCGAGGAGACGGCCAAGGTCTCGCTCATCATCATCGGCATCCTGCCGCTGATGGCGCGCGACCTGGCGCTGCGCATCGCCGAATTGCCCGAGGAGATGCTGGTCAAGGCCCAGACACTGGGGGCTTCGACCTGGCAGCTGGTGACGCGAGTGATGCTGCCGCAGACCCTGCCGCGGCTCATCGATTCGCTGCGGCTGAACATGGGATCTGCCTGGCTCTTCCTGATCGCCGCCGAGGCCATTGCCTCTACCGAGGGGCTGGGCTATCGGATATTCCTGGTGCGACGCTACCTCGCCATGGACGTGATCCTGCCGTACGTGGCCTGGATCACGCTGCTCGCCGTGGGCACCGACCTGCTGCTGCGGCTGCTGCGCGCGCGAGCCTTCAACTGGGCGGAGCCGGGGCGCTGATGGCGCGCGTCTCGGTCCGCAATGTATGGAAGCGCTGGGGCGATCATGTCGTCCTCGAGAACCTGCGCCTGGAGGTGGCGGACAACGAGTTCGTCACGATTGTCGGCGCCTCCGGCTGCGGCAAGACCACTTTTCTTCGCATGCTGCTGGGCACCGAGCAGCCCACTCGCGGCAGCATCCTGATCGACGACGAACCCATCCGGCCTGAGCCGGATCCGGCGCGCGGCATCGTGTTCCAACGCTACTCGCTGTTCCCGCACCTGACGGTGATGGGCAACCTGGTGCTGGGGCTGGAGCTCAAGCGCTCGCGCCTGCTGGGCAGGCTGTTCGGCGCGCGGCGGCGCGAGGCCGTGAAGCGCGCCGAATCCATGCTGGAGGCCGTGGGCCTTGCCGGGGCGCGGGATCGTTACCCGGCGCAGCTGTCGGGCGGCATGCAGCAGCGGCTGTCGATCGCGCAGGCGGCCATCTGCGAGCCGAAGATACTGCTGCTGGACGAGCCTTTCGGGGCGCTGGATCCGGGCATCACCGCCGACATGCACACGCTGATCCTGAAGTTGTGGCGGGACAATGGCATGACCATCTTCATGATCTCGCACGACATCCAGGAAAGCTTCGCGCTGGGCACGCGGCTGCTGACATTCGACCGGCTGCGCCAGGATCCGCAGGCGCCCGAGGCCTACGGCGCGAGCATCACCTACGATATTCCGTTGCGGCGCCGCGCCGCCTGATAGGCCTGGGAGATGGCCTCGATGAACAGGTGCGGCACATCCTCGCCCGTGGCCTGCAGCAGGTTGCTGTAGATATCCTTGTAGCGTTCCCAGTTGTCCGCGCCATTGGGCTTGGCGGGCAGGCTACCGGCCTCCATGCGGGCCGGGGAAAGGTGGGCCATGAACTGCGCGAGCGCGCTGCGCACGGCCGGATCAACCGCCGCACTGTGGCTGCCGGCGTGGCTGAACTGGCCCCGCAGCCGCATCACAGCATCGAGCTTGCCCTGTTCATGGCCGGTGAGCAGGTCGAGCATGTATTCGTCGGCGCCCTGTTCCAGCGGCGAGCGGCCTTCAGGTGGATCCACATCAATGCCATAGCGATCGCGGAAGGCCTGCTGGGCCCGCAGGATCTCCTTCAGGCCGATGACGGCCTCGCGCAGCATGCGCCCGACCAGTTGCATGCTCTGCGCCTCGTTCTGCATCGGCAGGCGCGATTCATCGATGCCGGCGCTACGGCAGAAGGCCTGCAGCGCGTTGTGCACGTCCGGCATCGCGGTATGCCGGCCCTCTAGCCGGGCCCGCGCCGCAGCGCGCAGCCGCGAAAGGCGTTCCTGCGCGGAAAGCTGCGGCAGCGGCACGTCAGCGCCGCCTTGCCTGGAACTGGCGAGGCTGGCTGCGCCCAGCTTGGCAATGGGGCCGCTGACCTCCGAGGGGATCAGCGCCTCGATGTTCAGCGAGGCGCCCAGGTCGTCGGTTGCCGAGCCCACGGCGCGCAGCGGCACGACGTTGTCGACCGATATCTGCGCCAGCGTGCCGGTGCTCGGCGGGGGCAGCACGCCTTCCTCGGCGTCGATGCCAACCCGGATGCGGTACTCGCCCATGCGCAGCAGGTCGCCGTCGCGCAGCGCGTAGAGTCCGCGGCGACCCTGCGGCGCGGTCGCGTCGTTGACGTACACGCCGTTGGTGCTGGCGTCTTCCAGGAAAAAGGCGCCCTGGCGGAAATGAATGCGGGCGTGGTGGCCCGACAGGTAGCGGCGCGGGTCGGGCAGGGCCCAGTCGTTGTCCAGTGCGCGGCCGATGCTGCCGCCGGACACTCCCAGGACTATGCTGGACAGCGCGCCCAGTGCCTGCCGCTGACTGCTGATGACTTCAAGGCGCAAGGCCATGATCTGCCGGAACCTTTTGCTGACGATACTGAACTATAATGGCGTACGCCCGGGGGCCCGGGCGCACCCCGGGCAGCTATGGCATCACATCACATATTCCGCATCCAGTTCGTGAACCAGGGCAAGGTTTACGAGATCTATGCGCGCAAGGTAAGTCACGGTTCCATGCTCGGATTCGTCGAGGTGGAAGAGCTCACCTTCGGCGAGCGCACCGGTGTGCTGCTCGATCCGGGCGAAGAGCGGATCAAGTCTGAATTCGATGGCGTCAAGCGAAGCTTCCTGCCCATGCATTCCGTGCTCAGGATCGACGAAGTGACCAAGCGTGGCACCAGCAAGATCACGCAGCTGGAAGGCAATGTGACACAGTTCCCGACACCCCTGTACACGTCGCCGGCGGGCGACGCCGGCCGAAAAACCTGACGTGATACTGCAGCTGCCGGGCGGACCCGCCCATTCCGAATTCCGACTCACCAAGCTGCTGGATGCCGTTCGCGCCGTCGTGCCAGCGGTTCGTGGCATCGCCAGCGGCTACCTGCATCTGGTCGATGCCGGTGGCGCTCTTTCTGCCGCGGAGCGCGAGCGGCTCGAAGCACTGCTGACCTACGGTCCGCGGTACAGCGCCGATGCGCCGCCTGGCCAGTGGCTGGTGGTGGCGCCGCGCTTCGGCACCACATCGCCGTGGTCGAGCAAGGCCACCGACATCGCGCGCGTGTGCGAGCTGGCGCAGGTGCGCCGCATCGAGCGCGCAGTGAAGGTTCACCTGGATGCCGCGGCGCCGCTTTCCGAGGCCGAGCTGCTGGCGGCGGGCTCCGTGCTGCACGACCGCATGACCGAATGCGTGCTGCTCGATGAATCCCGTTTCGCGGACCTGTTCGGTCATGGCCAGCCGCAACCGCTGCGGCGCATCGCGCGCGATGCCGCTTCGCTGGGCGCCGCCAATGCCAGTCTGGGGCTCGCGCTCAGCGCCGACGAGATCGAGTACCTCACGCTCAGCTTCGGCCGGCTGGGGCGCGATCCCACGGATGTGGAACTGATGATGTTCGCGCAGGCGAACTCCGAGCACTGCCGCCACAAGATCTTCAATGCGCAGTTCACGGTCGATGGCGAGGCGCAGGACATGTCGCTGTTCGGCATGATCCGCAACACCCATGCGGCGGCGCCCGAAGGGGTGCTCTCGGCCTACAAGGACAACGCCGCGGTCATGGAAGGGGCCGTGGCGCGGCGCTATTTCCCGGATCCGGGCACGGGCGTGTACGGCTCGCACACCGAGGCCGTGGACATCCTGATGAAGGTGGAGACGCACAACCACCCGACGGCGATCTCGCCATTCCCGGGCGCATCCACCGGCTCCGGCGGAGAGATCCGCGACGAGGGCGCCACCGGCACCGGCGCCAAACCCAAGGCGGGCCTCGTGGGCTTCTCGGTGTCGAACCTGCGCATTCCCGGGTTCGAACAGGCCTGGGAGCAGGGCGTCGGCAAGCCGGATCGCATCGCCAGCGCGCTCGACATCATGATCGAAGGTCCGCTGGGCGGAGCGGCCTTCAACAATGAATTCGGCAGGCCCTGCATCGCCGGTTATTTCCGCACCTTCGAGCAGGCAATGCCCGGTGGCAAGCTTGCCCGCGGCTACCACAAGCCCATCATGATCGCCGGCGGCCTCGGCAATGTGCGCCGCCAGCATGTGCACAAGGGCGACGTGCCGGTCGGCGCGCACCTGGTCGTGCTGGGTGGGCCGGCCATGCTCATCGGCCTGGGTGGCGGCGCGGCTTCGTCGGTCGGCGCCGGGCAGTCCTCGGCGGATCTGGACTTCGCCTCCGTGCAGCGCGGCAATCCTGAAATCCAGCGACGCGCGCAGGAGGTCATCGACCGCTGCTGGGCGCTGGGCGAAGACAATCCCGTTCATCTCATCCACGACGTGGGCGCGGGCGGGCTCTCGAACGCGATTCCGGAAGCCGTGGCGCACAGTGATCGCGGCGCCCTCATCGAGCTGCGTTCGGTGCCGAATGCCGAGCCCGGCATGTCGCCGATGGAAATCTGGTGCAACGAGGCGCAGGAGCGCTATGTGCTCGCCGTGTCCGAGCGGGGCCTCGCGCGCTTCGAGTCCATCGCCCGGCGCGAGCGCTGCCCGTATGCGGTGGTGGGACGCCTGACCGGTGACGGCATCCTGCGCGTGCACGACAGCCATTTCGACAACTACCCCGTAGACCTGCCCATCGAGGTGCTGCTCGGCAAGGCGCCGCGCATGCATCGCGACGTGGCGCATGCGCCTAGGAAGGTGCTGCCGTTCGATGCCACGGGCATCGACGTGGCCGAGGCTGCAAGACGCGTGCTCTCGCACCCGGCGGTTGCCGACAAGACCTTTCTCATCACCATCGGCGACCGCACGGTAGGTGGCCAGATCAGCCGCGACCAGATGGTCGGGCCCTGGCAGGTGCCGGTGGCCGATTGCGCCGTCACGCTCAGCGATTACTTCGGCCATTCGGGCGAAGCGATGGCCATGGGCGAGCGCACGCCGCTGGCATTGCTCGACCCGGCCGCCGCCGCGCGCATGGCGGTGACCGAAGCGGTCACCAACATCCTTGCGGCCGACATCGCCTCGCTCTCGGACATCCGCCTGTCGGCCAACTGGATGGCCGCCTGCGGCCAGCCCGGCGAGGACGCCGCGCTGTTCGATGCGGTGCGCGCCGTGGGCATGGAGCTGTGCCCGGCGCTCGGCATCGCCATCCCGGTGGGCAAGGATTCCCTTTCGATGCACACGGCCTGGGACGGCGGCGCGCGCGCGGTGACCGCGCCGGTGTCGCTGATCGTCTCGGCCTTCGCGCCGCTGGCCGATGTGCGTCGCGGTCAGACGCCGCAGCTGCGGCTCGATGCGGGCGACACCCGGCTGCTGCTGGTCGATCTGGGCGGGGGCCGCAACCGGCTCGGCGCGTCCATCCTGGCGCAGGTGTATGGCGGCCTGGGTGATGAGGCCCCGGACCTGGACTCGCCGGATCTGCTGTTGCAGTTCGCCGCCGCGCTGCGCGCCGCTCGCGAACGCGGCCTGCTGCTGGCCTATCACGACATTTCCGATGGCGGAGTTTTCACCAGCTTGGCGGAAATGGCCTTTGCCTCGCGCTGTGGTCTGTCGGTAGACCTGCCGGGCGGACGAGGCGGCCTGCTCGCGCGGCTGTTTGCGGAAGAGGCCGGGGCGGTGCTGCAGGTGCGCGCCGCGGACAAGTCGGCGTTGATTTCGCTGTTTGCCGCGCAGGGACTGTCGGGGCACATCCACGACATCGGCGAGCCGGTGCCTTCGCTGGACCTGCAGCTGCGCTGTGGCAGCGAACGCTTCGAGGCGAAGTGGGCCGAACTTCGCCGCGCGTGGAGCGAGACTTCGCATCGCATGCGCCTGCTGCGCGACGAGCCGGCCTGCGCGCGCGAGGAGTTCGCCTCGCAGCTGGATCTCACCGACCCGGGTCTGGCGGTGAAGCTCGCCTTCGACGCCACGCAGGACGTGGCTGCGCCCTATGTCGGGCGGGGCGCCCGGCCGAAGATCGCCGTGCTGCGCGAGCAGGGCGTGAACAGCCAGGTCGAGATGGCCGCGGTGCTGGACCTGGCCGGTTTCGAAGCGCACGACGTGCACATGTCGGATGTGCTTTCGGGGCAGCGTTCGCTGCGCGGCTTCCGGGGCCTGGTGGCCTGCGGCGGGTTCTCCTACGGCGATGTGCTGGGGGCCGGCGAGGGTTGGGCCAAGTCCATCCTGTTCCATCCGCGCACCCGCGACGAATTCGCCGGGTTCTTCGCCCGCCCGGACACCTTCACGCTGGGCGTCTGCAATGGCTGCCAGATGATGGCGGCGCTGAAGGCGCTGGTTCCCGGCGCCGGCCACTGGCCACGCTTCGTCCGCAACCGCGGCGAGCAGTTCGAGGGCCGCTTCAGCCTGGTCGAGATATTGAACTCACCGGCCGTGTTGTTGTCGGATATGGCCGGTTCGGTGCTTCCCATCGCCGTCGCGCACGGCGAGGGACGTGCGGAATTCGCGGATCCGGCCGGCGTGGATGCCCTCCAGCAGTCCGGACAGGTGGCATTTCGCTACGTGGACGGTCACGGGCGGGTGGCGGATACCTATCCGGCCAATCCCAATGGTTCGCCGCGTGGCATTGCCGCCGTCACGAGCAGCGACGGACGCGTGCTGATCACGATGCCGCATCCGGAGCGCTCGTTCCGCGTGGTGCAGAATTCCTGGTACCCGCCGGCAACGGGAGAGTACTCGGGATGGATGCGCATGTTCCGCAACGCGCGCCGTTGGGTGGGTTGAACAGACAATACCGGTCGAGGAACCGAACATGAACAACGGGGATTTGCACAAGCGTGTTCTGAAGTCGGGCCTGGTGGCGATGACGCTGCTGGCAGGCGCGGCGGTTGTGGCAGTGGCTGCCAGCGGCAATTCCGGCGGCATCGATACAACAGGCTGGAACGATCCGCACAAGCCGTTCCAGATCTACGGCAACACCTATTACGTGGGCACCGACCAGCTCAGCTCGATACTCATCACTTCCGAGTTCGGTCATGTGCTGATCGACGGCGGCCTGCCGGAGTCCGCGGCACGGATCAAGGCCAGCATCGAGGCGCTGGGATTCAAGCTCACGGACGTGAAGGCCATCCTCAATTCGCACACCCACCCTGATCATGCCGGCGGC
Organism: Pseudomonadota bacterium; assembly: GCA_016720075.1. Classification (GTDB taxonomy): domain Bacteria; phylum Pseudomonadota; class Gammaproteobacteria; order Steroidobacterales; family Steroidobacteraceae; genus ZC4RG30. Next base: position 100,524 of record JADJXW010000005.1, on the reverse strand, counting down.
ATCGCCGAGCTGCAGAAGGGGAGTGGCGCCGATGTGTACGCGCTGCGCCCGGCCAATGAGGTGCTCATCAGCGGCAAGGCCGCGGCCGATGATCCGCAGGCCGCGACCAAGGGCAGTGGCATACCGAAGGTATCCCGGGTCTGGGTGGCCCAGGACGACCAGCAGATCGGCATCGGCTCGATCCGCATGCGCGCCATCGCCACGCCGGGCCACACGCCGGGCGGCACCACCTGGACCTGGGACGCCTGTGAGGGCAGCAAGTGCCTGAAGGCCGTGTATGCCGATAGCCTGAGTCCCGTATCTTCCGGCAAGTACCGGTTCAGCGATCATCCCGAAGTCGTGCAGGGATTCGAGAAGTCGTACAAGCGCCTCGAGGCATTGCCCTGCGAACTGCTGCTGACGCCGCATCCGTCGCAGTCACAGATGTTCGAGCGCCTGGACAAGGGCGCGACCAACACCGAGGCGGTGAAGGATGCGGACGGCTGCCGAAAGTACGTGGCGACGGCGCGCGAGGCGCTGGCCCAGCGGCTGCAGACGGAAAAGCAGGGGCGATAGGCCAAGGCATCGGGCTGTGGTCGCCGCGGCGGGATGAATAGCGCCGCGTCAACGGCATTGCCCGCCGCGCGTTGATCAGGCATCGCGCCCCTAGCGGGGCGCAAGGAGTGTCTGTGTCGGCATTCGAAGGCGCCATCGCCGCCAACCGGTTTGGCTTTGGCGCAGCACCCGGCGACCTGCAGCGCATTGGCGGCCAGGCTCAATCCTTCCTGCAGCAGCAGCTGCGCCTGCCGGCGCCGCTGCTGAGCGACTCGCTGCCTGCATCCCACGAACTGCTGGCCCGCGTGCTGGAGGCGCGGCGCGATGCGGCGGGCAACGAGCAGCCCTCGGCCGTGCAGGCGGCCCGCACCCTGCGCGACGTATACCTGCCGGCCTATTGGGCCGAGGTCGGCGCACGTGCGCGCGCGGCCATCACCACCCAGTCGGATTTCCTCGAGCGGCTGGTGCACTTCTGGAGCAATCATTTCGCGGTGTCCGTCGACAAGCTCGCCGTGCTCGGTCTGGCGGGCGCGATGGAGCGCGAAGCCATCAGGCCGCATGTGCTGGGCAACTTCGCCGACATGCTGCGCGCTGTGGAACAGCATCCTGCGATGCTGCTGTACCTGGACAACCACCTGTCCATTGGTCCGGATTCACAGGCGGCACGGTTTGCGGAGCAGCGCGGGCGCGAATTGGGGCTGAACGAGAACCTCGGGCGGGAGATCCTCGAACTGCACACGCTTGGCGTGGACGGCGGCTATGCGCAGCAGGATGTGCAGGCGATGGCGGCCCTCATCACCGGTTGGTCCGTCGGCGGTGGCGCCGGTCGGCTGCGCGGCGGCGAGCCTGGCCGGTTTCATTTTCGCCCGCTGTTCCACCAGCCGGGTGCGCAGCTGCTGCTGGGGCGCCGCTACGCGGAAGGTGGAGTGGAGCAGGGCGAGGCCGCGCTGCGGGATCTGGCGCTGCATCCGCGCACGGCCCACCACATCGCAGGCAAGCTCGCGCGCCATTTCGTTGCCGATGATCCGTCCCCCGGTCTGGTTGCCCGACTGCAGCAGGCGTACCTGGATTCCCGGGGCGATCTGCGCGCCGTGTATGGCGCGCTGGTCTCCTCGCCCGAAGCCTGGCAGTCGCCGCTCGCCAAGTTCAAGACACCCACGGATTACATCTATTCCACGCATCGCGCGCTGCAGCTTCCGATCGGCAACCGGCTGGCGGACCTGCGCATGTTCGTGCTGCTGGGCCAGCGCCCATTTCAGCCAGGTTCGCCGGCGGGTTGGCCTGATCGTGGCGCCGACTGGGATGGTTCCGCCGCGTTGCTGAAGCGGCTCGAATGGGTGCAGGAACTGGGCAGGCGCCTTGGCAGCAGCCGCAATGCGGTGCAGGTCGCCGAAGCGGCGCTGGGCGGCGCGCTGTCCAGTTCCACCCGCACGAGCATCGCCCGTGCGCAGGATGGTTCCCAGGCGCTGACGCTGCTGCTGGCGTCACCGGAGTTCATGCGGCGCTGAGCCTGCGCATGCAAGGAGATAGCAATGGATCCCCGACGACGTGACCTTCTCCGGGCCTCGCTGGCCGCAGGCATCGCCGCCAGCGGCGGGCTGCTCGCATCGCGCGTGTCGCTGGCCGCGCCGGGTGCTGGCGAGCAGCGCTTCGTGCTGGTGCTGCTGCGCGGCGCGCTCGATGGCCTGGCTGCGGTGCCACCGGTGGGTGATCCCGACTACGCGCGGCTGCGGGGCGAGCTGAACCTGTCGGATGCGGCATCACTGCCGAAGCTCGAAGGTCCGTTTGCGCTTCATCCTTCGCTGCAGTTCCTGGCCGCGGAGTGGAATGCGCGGCGCCTGGCCGTGGCGCACGCCGTGGCAACTCCCTATCGAGACCGCTCGCATTTCGATGCGCAGGATGTGCTCGAGAGCGGCCATGCGCGGCCACACGCCGTGCAATCGGGCTGGCTCAACCGCGCGCTGGCGGGCATGCCTTCGGTGCGCGGCGCCGGTCGCAATGCCGGCGTCGCGCTCGGCGCCAACATTCCGCTGGTGATGCGCGGCCCCACGGAGGTGGCCTCGTGGTCGCCGGGGCGATTGCCGGATCTGGAAGACGATACGCTGCAGCGCCTCGCCGACCTGTATGCCGATGATCCGCTGCTTTCGCGGCGCCTGGCCGATGCGCTGGCGGCTGATGCCATCGCCGAAGCCGGCTCCCGCGACGATGCGATGCGTGGTGGGGCATCGGCCACAGCGTCATCCGACGGGGGTGTCGGCGCGCAGGTGCAGAAGACGGCGCGAGCCACGGCGGAATTCCTCGTCCGCCCCGATGGCCCGCGCGTGGCTGTGTTCGAAACCACCGGCTGGGACACGCACGCCAACCAGGGCTCCGAGGCCGGAGTTCTGGCGCTGCGGCTGCGCGCGCTGGATGCGGGACTGCGTTCGCTGCGGGAAGCGCTGGGACCTGCCTGGGATCGCACCGCGGTGCTGGTGGCGACGGAGTTCGGCCGCACGGCGGCCGTCAACGGCACGCGCGGCACGGATCATGGCACCGGTGCCGCGGCCTTCCTGCTGGGCGGCGCCGTGCGCGGCGGTCGCATGGTGGGGGCCTGGCCCGGTCTTTCGGCCGCGGCGCTTTACCAGGGACGCGATCTGCAGCCCACGACCGACCTGCGCTCTGTCATGAAGACCGTGCTGCGCGACCACATGCAGGTGCCGCAGCGTCTGCTGGAGGAATCGGTATTCCCGGACAGCGCCGCCGCGGGCTACCTGCCGGGGCTGATCTGAAGCAACGGGTGTTGGGGCTCAGTGCGCCCCGCCGGTGCCCACAGCGCGGAACGGCGGCTTGGCGAACCAGACGAAGGGGATCAGCAGCAGGAACATCACGCCCATCATCAGGAACAGGTCGTTCGCGCCCATGGTCATCGCCTGCACATTCAACACGCGCGCCGTGGAGGCCAGCGCAGCATCGCCGGTGAGGCCGGCCTGCGCCATCTGCGCCTGGTAGTCCGCCCACGCTACGGAGTCGGGCGTGATGTTCTCGGTGAGTTTCGCGTAGTGGTGTTCGGACAGGTCGGTCCACATGAACACGCACACCGCGGTGGAGACGCTGCCCGCGAAGGTGCGCACGAAATTCGACAGGCCGGCGGCCGAGGCGATCTCGGCCGGTGATATGCCCGCCATGATGATCTGGTTCAGCGGCAGGAAGAACAACGCCAGTCCAAACCCCATTACGAAGCGCGGCAGCGCGAGCTGGCCGAACGAGGCCTGCTCGGTCTGCGACGCGAACCAGAACATCGTGGTGGCCAGGATGCAGAACGAGATCGTCGGCGCCAGGCGCAGGTTGATGCGATGCAGGTTGCGGCCGATGATCGGCGCCAGCACCAGCGCCACGATGCCGATCGGCGCCATGGCCAGGCCGGCCCAGGTGCTGGTGTAGTTCAGCGCCGACTGCAGCCACAGCGGGAAGATGACGGTGATGCCCATGAACGTGAAGTAGGCGACCGCGATGGAAATGGTGCCCACGCGGAAATTGCGGCGCTGGAACAGGTGCAGGTCGACGATGGGGTGCCTGTCGGTCAGTTCCCAGGGAATCAGGAACGCGATCGCCACCACGCCGATGACGGTCGCGATCACGATTTCATTGGAATGGAACCAGTCCTTCTCGTTGCCGTTGTCGAGCATGAACTGCAGGGCCGCAACGCCGATCACCAGCAGCGCCAGGCCCACCGCGTCCACCGGCACCTTCACCCGCATCGACTCGCGGTGGCGCAGCAGCCACCAGCTGATGCCGGCCGCGCCCAGACCGACCGGCACGTTGATGAAGAACAGCCACGGCCAGGAAAAATTGTCGGTGATCCATCCGCCCAGCACCGGGCCCACGATCGGGGCGACGATGACCACCATCGCCCACAGGCCGAGCGCGAGGCCGCGCAGGTGCACCGGGTAGTTGCGCAGCAGGATGGCCTGCGCTACCGACATCATCGGACCCGACACCAGGCCCTGCATCACGCGCGCGGCGATCAGCATGGGCATCGTGGTGGCCAGTCCGCACAGCATGCTGAAGACGATGAACAGCAGGTTCGAGATGACGAACGTGCGCACCTCGCCGAAGCGCCGGCCGATCCAGCCGGCCAGCGGCTGCACCACCGCCGCGGCGAGCAGGTAGGAGCTGATCGACCAGGTGCCTTCCGAAGGGCTGACGCCCATGCTGCCGGCGATGGCGGGAACCGAGACATTGACGATCGTCATGTCGAGGATTTCCATGAAGCTCGACACGCCGATCGCGATGGACAGCAGCACCAGCGCGCTGCCCCGCAGCGGCGGGTACTCGCCGGGCGGCAGCGGCTTGGTGGCGGCGTCGGCGTCGGCCATTGCCCGTCAGCGCCGGCCGGCGTTGGCGCGGATGATGGCGTCTGCGGCGGCCTTCGCGGCAGACATGTCCTGGGCGTAGGAGATCGTGTTCTCGTGGATGTCCGACACGGGCTGTGCCGCCAGCACCACGCCGCTGCGGTCACGGGTGTCCACGGTGGTGGTGGTCGACAGGCCGATTCGCAGTGGATGCTGCGCGAGCTCTTCGGGCTGCAGCACGATTTTCACCGGCACGCGCTGCACCACCTTGATCCAGTTGCCCGAGGCGTTCTGCGGCGGCAGCAGCGAGAACGCCGCTCCGGTGCCAGCCGAAAGGCCGATGACCCGGCCATGAAACTCGACGCTGCTGCCATAGATGTCGGTGACGATGCGCGCGGGCTGGCCGATGCGCAGGTGCCGCAACTGGCCTTCCTTGAAATTGGCTTCAATCCACACGTCCTGCAGCGGAATGATCGTCATCAGCGGCTCGCCGGGCGCGATGCGCTGGCCCAACTGCACGCTGCGCTGGGCGACGTAGCCATCGATCGGCGACACGATGCGCGTGCGCTGCAGCGCGAGCCAGGCTTCGCGGTAGGCCGCGGCTGCAGCCAGCACCGACGGGTTGTCCATCAGCGGCACATCGTCGACCAGCGCGCGCGCGGCATTGGCCTGCTGCCGGGCCTGGGCGAGTTCGGCCTGGGCCAGCGCCACGGCGTCGCGGGCGTGGCGGACTTCCTCGCCGGCCACCGCCTGCTCTGCCAGCAGCGGTTCGCGTCCGGCCAGGTCCTGTTCGGCGCGGCGCAGTTCGAGCTCGCGCGCCACGATGCTGGCATCGAACTGCGAGGACTGGGCCTGCTGCGAACGCACCTGGCGCACCGTCTGCCCCAGCGTCGCGGCCGAGCGGTCGAGCTGGGTTTGTGCATCGGTGGGGTCGATGGCGAGCAGCACCTGGCCGGCTTTCACGCGGGAGGTGTTGCGCACGAACACATCGACCACGGTGCCCGAGAGCTGCGAGGAGATGCGGACCTGGTTGCCCGTGACATAGGCGTCGTCGGTCTTCTCGCGCAGCGCGAAGACGAAATACTCGAGCGCGAGCCACGCGCCGCCGAGCACCAGGAAGACCGCCAGCAGCGTCAGCATGATGCGTCGACGCTTGCCGTTGCCGCCAGCGGGCGCCTCCGGCGCGATGGCCGGTAATGGGGTGTTGTCGCTCACTTCGGGACGGGCTCCTGCTCTGTATAGCCGCCGCCCAGCGCCAGCGTCAGCTGGATGTCGGCGGCCACTCGTTCGTATTGGATCTGCACCAGCGATTCCTGCGCGTCCAGCACCTGCGACCGGGCCGCGAGCTCCGGGCCGCGATGCGTGAGCCCGCCGCTGACGCGCGCGCGGGCACTGGCCAGCAGCGCGTCGGCGGCCTGGCGCGAGCGCTCGCGCAGCAAATGCTGAGTGGTCGTGGCGCTTACGCGCTGCGCGGCCATGCCCAGCTCGCGTGCCGCGGCGACGACGGTCTCGTTGTACGCGGCGATGGATTCATCCAGCGCCGCTCGCGCGGCGCCGTGGCGCGCATCGCGCAGGCCGGAATCGAACAGCGGCAGGTTCAGCGCCGCACCGATTCGAGGCGTGGCCGAGCCGGCCTGCAGCAGCTTGCCCAGCTCGATCGAAGACAGTCCGGCCAGCGCGCGCAGCGAGATATCCGGGTAGTAACTGGCGCGAACCACATCGGTTTCACGGGTCGCGGCCTCGACGCGCCAGCGGCTGGCGGTGACATCGGCGCGATGGGACAGCAGGTTGATTCCGGTCTGTTCGGGAAGACCGGTCGCCACCGGGGGCAGGGCGCGTGGCGCCAGCGCCGGCAGCGTCGCCTCGTCGGCGGCGAGCAGCGCGGCAAGCGCCACCCTGCGCAACCGTTGCGATGTCTCGAGCAGGGCCAGCGACTCTTCGGCGGCGGCCTGCTGCTGCTCGAGTAGCTGCAGGCCGTCGGCGGACTCCAGCCTGGCTCCGATGCGCCGGGTGGAAAGGCTGCGCTGTTCGGCGATCACGGTGAGCCGGTCGCGCGCAAGATCAATGCGCGCCGCATCTGCCTGCCATCCGAAATATTCGGTGGCCACTGCCGCCGACAGCGCCACCTCGGCGGCCCGCTGCTCTGCCGTGGCAGCGCGGGCGCGATCCAGCGCGGCATCCAGGCTCGCCCGTTGCCTGCCCCACCAGTCGAGCTGGTAGCTCACAGCGAGCCCGAGGTCCGCCTGGTTGTACCAGCTGAAGCCCAGGAATTCGGTGGGCAGCAGGCCGTTCTCGGACAATCGCAACCTGTCGAACTGCGCATTGAGTTGCACCTGCGCGCCCTGCGCGGCGCCGGCCAGCCGCACCTGCTCGCGGGCGGTTGCCAGGCGGGCGCTGGCCGCAGCGATGCGGGGCGCTCCAGCCAGCGCGCGCTCCACCAGCCCTGCGAGCACCGGATCGTCGTAGCGCTGCCACCATCGGGATGCAGGCCAGGCGGCGGCGGGCAGCGCCGCGCCCTGCAGCGCCAGCGGCGCATCTCCGCGCAGCGCGGGCTGCAGGCGGGGTGGCGCCGCACAGGCGGCCAGCACGAGCAGCGCCAGCGTTGCAGTGGTGGTCTTCATGCGGCGCGGGCGTTCTTGCCCGCCCCCGGGGTGTGCAGCGTGTCGAGGCCCTGCAGCAGCCGCGTGAGGCTGGCCAGCAGGCGTTTTTTTCCGCTGCGCTGATGCCCACGAAGGCGTCCTGCACGCGGGCGCTCATGGCCGGGATGAGCTTGTCCAGCAGCTTCTGCCCACTGGCGCGCAGCGTGAGCTGCATGCGTCGCCGGTCGCTTGCATCCGGGGTGCGAGAGACATAGCCGCGGCGCACCAGCGTGTCGCAGATGCGGGTGAGATTGGCCGGGCTCTGCGCCAGCGCGCCGCACAGGTCGCGCGGGCAGGCCGAGCCGCCGCGCGCGTACAGCGCGACCAGCACCCGGTATTCGGGTTCGGCCAGGCCATGGGGTCGCAGCACCCGGTCAAGGCTCGCGTGCAGGTCGCGCCCCAGGATGACCGCGACGCGGCAGATCATCATCTCGGTCAGCGGCAGCTGCGGGACGCGGCGCGCGATGCCGCGCAGGTTGGCGGCGACGTGGGGCAGTTGCGATGCGGGCAAGGGGAGGGTCCGGGTGGTCCAGCTGTCGGAGTATTTTATGTATGAAATATTCAGATGTGAAGCGATGCCGCACTCCGGCGCACGGGTGTCGGGCTTGCGAATGCCCTGGAATCAGGCGGGTCGGGTGACCTGCAGGCGGCGGCGGCGACCAAGCGCGAGGCCGCCGACGGCGCCGGCGGCGGCGATCAGCAGTGTGGGTCCTAGCGACAGATAGGTTGCCACCTGTCCCCAAACCATGCTTCCTACCGCGAGGCTCCCGTACAGGGTCGTGGTGTAGAGCGCCATGCCGCGGGCGCGCACCCAGTCCGGCACAGCCAGCTGCGCCGCGACATTCAGGGAAGACAGTCCGGCGATCCAGGATGCTCCGGCCAGCAGGGACGTGAGCATGCCGAGAACGGGCGCTTCGAAAAGCGCGAACCCGCACAGGCTCGCCGCCGTGCCCAGGATGCCCACCACCAGCACCCGATCAAGTCCGTGGCGGCGACGCAGCGCCGGCAGCAGCAGGGCGCCGAAGACGGCGCCCGCGCCGATGCAGCCGGTGAGCACCCCGAACAGACTGGGCCCGCCGTGCAGCTGCTCGCGCGCGACCAGCGGCAGCAGGGCCCAGTAGGCGCTGCCGAAGGTGTAGAACAGCACCGATCGCACGAGGGTGTCCTTCAGCGTCTGGTTCTTGCCGGCGTGACTCAACCCCTCACGCATCGAGGCAATGAAGGATGAAGGATTGCGGGGCGTTGCCGCCGGGGGAGGTCGCCACAGCCACAAAGCGACGATCACCGCGACGAAGCTTGCGGCGTTGATCAGGAAGGGCCAGGCAATGCCCATCGCCACGATGATGACCCCGCCCAACGCCGGGCCGATCGCGCGGCTGATGTTGATGCCCACCGCGTGCAGGGCTACGGCCGGCTGCAGGTCCTGCGGCGGTACCAGTCGCGGAATGATGGACTGCCAGGTCGGAGACATCACCGCCACGCAGATGCCCATGGCGAACGTGATGGCCAGCAGCATTCCTGCCTGGGCCAGGCCGTTCAACACCAGCAAACCCAGTGTGCTCGCCAGCAACAGCATGATGACCTGCACCACCAGCAACAGGCGTCGCTTGTCCATGCGATCAGCCAGGGTTCCTGCGGGCAGTGCGAGCAGGCACACCGGCAGGGTGCCGGCCGACTGCACCAGCGCGACCATGATCGGTGTAGGAGCGAGCGTGGTCATGAACCACGCGGCCGCCATATCGTGCATCCAGCTCCCGATGTTGGACACCAGCGAGGCCCCCCACAGCAGCGCGAAGCTTCCGTGGCGAAACGGACTCCAGGCGGTGGCGGACAAGGCCCTACAATCCCTGCAGCACGAACACCCGGTAGTCGCCGGCCTTGAAGCGGTGCTGCACGGCCTTCTGGTAGGCGGGGCTGCGATACCACGCCAGCGCCGCCTCGTAGCTTTCGAACTCGGCAATGACGGCGCCCTCGATGGGCGCGCCCTCGAGCATCTCGAGTTTGCCGTAGATGGCCAGCGGGCGAACGGGGTGGCCCTCGAGCGTGCCGGGCACCGCGGCCATGTATTTCTCGAACTCCGCGGGGTCTTTCATCCTGTCGCGCATGAAAACGATGTAAGCGGGCATCTGCTTCGGTCCTTTGCGCCTTGTCAGCGCGTCAGCTTCTTGTACTTGATCCGGTGCGGCTGGCTGACGTCCTCGCCCGTGCGGCGCGCATGGTCGGCAGCGTATTCCTGGTAGTTGCCTTCGAAGAACACCAGCTGCGAATCGCCCTCGAAGGCCAGGATGTGCGTGGCGATGCGGTCGAGGAACCAGCGATCGTGCGAGATCACGACCGCGCAGCCCGGATACGCCAGCAGGGCCTCTTCGAGCGCGCGCAGCGTTTCGATGTCCAGGTCGTTGGTGGGTTCGTCCAGCAGCAGCACGTTGCCGCCCGTCTTCAGCACCTTCGCCAGGTGCACTCGATTGCGTTCGCCACCCGACAGCTCGCCGATCAGCTGCTGCTGCTGCGTGCCGCTGAAATTGAAGCGGCCCACGTAGCCGCGCGAGGAGGTTTCGTAGTTGCCCACCTTGATGAGGTCGAGGCCGCCGGAGATCTCCTGCCAGACGGTTTTCTTGTCATCCAGCGACTGGCGCGACTGGTCCACGTAGGCCAGCTTCACCGACGGGCCGGTGCGGATCTCGCCCTTGTCGGGTTTTTCCTGGCCGGTGAGCATGCGGAACAGGGTGGTCTTGCCCGCGCCGTTGGGGCCGATGATGCCGACGATGCCGCCCCGGGGCAGGTTGAACGAGAAGTTGTCGATCAGCAGCCGGTCGCCGAATCCCTTGGAGATCCCCTTGCCCTCGATGACCAGGTCGCCCAGCCGCTCGCCTGGCGGGATGTAGATCTCGTTGGTCTCGTTGCGCTTCTGGAATTCCTGCGAGGACAGCTCTTCGTAGCGCTGCATGCGCGCCTTGCTCTTGGCCTGGCGGGCCTTGGGATTCTGGCGCACCCATTCCAGTTCCTTTTCGAGCATCTTCTTCAGGCCTTCCTGCTGGCGTTCCTCCTGCTTCAGGCGCGCGTCCTTCTGTTCCAGCCAGGAGGAGTAGTTCCCGTGCCAGGGAATGCCGTGGCCGCGGTCCAGTTCCAGGATCCACTCGGCCACGTTGTCGAGGAAGTACCGATCGTGGGTGACGGCCACCACCGTGCTCGGGTATTCCTCGAGGTAGCGCTCGAGCCAGGCCACGGATTCGGCGTCCAGGTGATTGGTGGGCTCGTCGAGCAGCAGCATGTCGGGCGCGGACAGCAGCAGGCGGCACAGCGCCACGCGGCGCTTCTCGCCGCCGGAAAGCTTGCCGATGATGGCCTCCCACTCCGGCAGCCGCAGCGCATCGGCGGCGATCTCGAGCTTGCGCTCCAGTTCCCAGCCGCCCGAAGCGTCGATCTTGTCCTGCAGCTTGGCCTGTTCCTCGAGCAGCGAGTTCATTTCGTCGTCGCTCATCGGTTCGGCGAATTTCTCGCTGATCTCGTTGAAGCGCGCCACCTGCCTGAAGGCGTCGCCGACGCCGTCCATCACGGCCTGGCGCACGGTGTGCGAATCGTTGAGTTCCGGTTCCTGCGGCAGGTAACCCACGCGTATGCCGGACTGCGGCCGGGCCTCGCCATCGATGTTGGTGTCGATGCCCGCCATGATCCTGAGCAGCGTGGACTTGCCCGAGCCGTTGAGGCCCAGCACGCCGATCTTGGCGCCCGGAAAGAACGAAAGGCTGATGTCGCGCAGGATGATCCGCTTCGGCGGAACCACCTTCGAGACACGGTTCATGGTGTAGATGTACTGGGCCATCAGCAGGCACTCTCATGCACGGGGTGAGCCTGCGATTATCCGCGAAGCGCCGGGGCCCGTGATAGTCTGAAATGCATATTGGACGCCGGGCCCACAGCGCAGGATCAACGCGACCGTCGCGTGCTCGTCATTGCCGACGAGGCCCTCGGCAGCTACGGCTTTCCCGACGGCCACCCCTTCGGCACCGACCGGCACGCGGCCTTCGTGCGCGAATTCCGGGCCCGCGGGCTGCCGGCGCGCTGCCTGTCCGGCTCCTCCCGCCTGGCGAGCGATGCGGACTTGCTGCGATTCCACACCGCGCGGCATGTGGAATTCGTGCGCGCGCAGTCCGTGACCGGCCAGGGCAGCCTCGATGGCAGCGACACGCCGGCGTATCGCGGCTGCTTCGAGGCGGCCAGCCGCGTGGTCGGCGCCACGCTGTCGGCGGCCGAGGCGCTGCTCGATGGCGGCGCCGATCGGGCTTTCGTGCCCATCGCTGGCCTGCATCACGCGGCGCGCGATGCCGCCGCCGGCTTCTGCATCTTCAACGACATCGGTGTGCTCATCGAAATGCTCCGCGCCCGCGGCGTGGGTCCGATCGCCTATGTCGACATCGATGTGCACCATGGCGACGGCGTGTTCTATGCCTTCGAGTCCGATGCCGATGTGATCTTCGCGGACCTGCACGAGGATGGCACCTACCTCTATCCGGGCACGGGCAAGGCCGAGGAGTGCGGCCGGGCGGCCGGGCAGGGCCTGAAACTCAATATTCCGCTGCCACCGGGTGCCGATGACGAAGCCTTCGCCGCGCGCTGGCCGGAGGTGATCTCGCTGCTCGAGCGCCACCGGCCGCAGTTCATCATCCTGCAGTGCGGGGCCGATGGGCTGGCGGGCGATCCGTTGGCGCACCTGCGCCTTTCGGCCGCCAGCCACGCCCTGGCTGCCCGGACCCTGGCTGGGCTGGCCGACCGGCTGGGTCATGGGCGACTGCTGGCGCTGGGCGGGGGTGGCTACGATCGCGGCAACCTCGCCGCAGCCTGGAATGCGGTGGTCGAGGCGTTGCTGCAGTCGTAGCAAAACGCCTTTCGGGTACCCTATGCGCCCCATAGGACGCGAGGCTCCCGATTCATGTATTCCGACTCGATGACCATCGACCGCTTCGATCCGGAACTCGCCCGCGCCATCGCCGGCGAGCGGCAGCGCCAGGAAGACCACATCGAGCTCATCGCCTCGGAAAACTATGCCAGCCCGCGCGTGCTCGAGGCGCAGGGATCGGTGCTCACCAACAAGTACGCCGAAGGTTATCCCGGCAAGCGCTACTACGGCGGCTGCGAATTCGTCGATGTGGTGGAGCAGTTGGCCATCGACCGCGTCAAGCGCCTGTTCGGCGCCGACTACGCCAACGTGCAGCCGCACTCGGGCAGCCAGGCCAATGCCGCGGCGTGGATGGCGCTGCTGAATCCCGGCGACACCATCCTCGGCCTCAGCCTCGACCATGGCGGCCATCTCACGCACGGCTCGAAGGTGAACTTCTCCGGCAAGATCTTCCGCTCCGTGCAGTACGGCCTGCGCGCCGATGATGGCCGCATCGACTATGACCAGGTGGAGCAGGTGGCTCTCGCCGAGAAGCCGAAGATGATCATCGCCGGCTTCTCCGCGTATTCGCGCCACCTCGACTACGCGCGCTTCCGCCGCATCGCGGACCAGGTCGGCGCGTACCTCGCCGTCGACATGGCGCATATCGCGGGCCTGGTGGCCGCCGGTCTCTCGCCCAATCCGCTGCCGTTCGCCGACGTGGTCACCAGCACCACGCACAAGACGCTGCGCGGCCCGCGCGGCGGCATCATCCTGGCGCGCGCCAATGACGAGATCACGAAGAAGCTCAACTCGCTGGTGTTCCCCCGGCACGCAGGGCGGCCCGCTGATGCATGTCATCGCTGCCAAGGCCGTGGCCTTCCAGGAGGCGCTGCAGCCGGAGTTCAAGGACTACCAGGCGCAGATCCTCGGCAATGCGCGCGCGATGGCCAGCACCTTCCAGCGGCGCGGCTACAAGGTGGTCTCGGGCGGCACCGACAATCACCTGTTCCTGCTCGACCTCAGCGACAAGCAGATGACGGGCAAGGAAGCCGATGCCGCGCTGGGCCAGGCGCACATCACCGTGAACAAGAACGCCGTGCCGAACGATCCGCGGCCGCCCACCGTTACCAGCGGTCTGCGCATCGGCTCGCCGGCGTCCACGACGCGCGGTTTCAAGGAAGCCGAAATGACGCAGGTGGCCGGCTGGATCGCCGACATCATCGATGCCAACGGCGCGGCCGATGTGGTCACGCGCGTGCGGGGCGAAGTCTCCGCGCTGTGCCGGAAGTTTCCGGTGTACGGCAAGTAAGGCCGGATGCACTGCCCCTTCTGCCGGCACGAGGAGACCAAGGTTACCGACTCGCGGCTGGCAGGCGAGGGCATGCAGATCCGCCGTCGCCGCGAGTGCCTTTCCTGCGGCGAACGCTTCACCACCTTCGAATCGGCGGAGCTGGTGATGCCGCTGGTGGTGAAGTCCGACAAGCGCCGCGTTCCCTTCGATGAGGCCAAGCTGCGCTCCGGCATGGAGAAGGCGCTGGAAAAGCGCCCCGTCGGGCGCGAGGCGGTGGATGACGCCGTGTCGCGCATCGGTCACCGGCTGCGCAGCATGGGCGAGCGCGAGGTGGAATCCCGCGTGCTGGGCGAACTGGTGATGGAAGAGCTGCATCACCTTGATGAGGTCGCCTATGTGCGCTTCGCTTCGGTGTATCGCAGCTTCCAGGACGTCGACGCCTTCCGGCACGAGATCGAGCACATGCGCACCAAGCGCCGCCGTGCGCCCAACCGCGACCAGCTCTCGCTGCTGCCGGGCGCGGCTGCCGAGGCGCAGAAGGGAACCAAGTCGTGACCATGGCCTGGAGCGAATCCGACCGGCAGCACATGGCGCGGGCCTTCGAGCTGGCTCGCCACGGGCTTTACACCACCGATCCGAATCCGCGCGTCGGCTGCGTGCTGGTCAATGACGGCAGGATCGTGGGCGAGGGCTGGCACGAGCGGGCCGGAGGGCCGCACGCCGAGGCTGCAGCGCTGGCGGCGGCCGGCGCGGCGGCTCGAGGCGCCACGGCTTTCGTGACGCTCGAGCCCTGTGATCACCATGGCCGAACGCCGCCGTGCAGCCTGGCGCTGATCGCGGCGGGCGTCGCGCGCGTGGTCTACACCATCGATGATCCGAATCCCGCGGTGGCCGGCAATGGCGCCGCGCGCCTGCGCGCACAGGGCATCGTTGTCGAATCCGGGCTCATGGCTGCCGAAGCCGAACAGCTCAATCCGGGATATCTCAGGCGCCGCCGCACCGGCCGGCCCTTCGTGCGAGTGAAGGTGGCCGCGAGCCTCGATGGGCGCACCGCGCTGGCCTCGGGCGAGAGCCGCTGGATCACATCGAAAGCGGCCCGCGCCGATGTCCAGCATTACCGCGCGCGCAGCTCGGTGGTGCTCACCGGCATCGGCACCGTGCTCGCCGATGATCCGGCGATGAACGTGCGCATCGAAGAGAGCCGTCGCCAGCCGATGCGCGTGGTCCTTGATTCGAGACTTCGCACGCCACCCGAGGCCCGCATCATCAACCGGCAGGGACACGTGCTGGTCGCTGCGACGACAAGCGATGCGCAGCGGCGTGAAGCGCTGCAGCGCAAGGGCGTCGAGGTGCAGGTGGTGCCGGAAAGGGTCGGCAGGCCGGATCTGGCCGCGGTACTGGACCTGCTCGGCCAGCGCGAAGCCAACGAAGTGTGGGTGGAGGCCGGCGCCACGCTGGCCGGCGCATTCGTGCGCGAGATGCTCTTCGACGAGCTGGTGGTCTACCTGGCGCCGACGCTGCTGGGTCCCGATGCTCGCCCGCTGGTGGATCTGCCCGCGCTGGCGCAGCTCGATGCCCGACCGCTACTGAGGTTCACCGAGTGCATCCCGGTGGGCGATGACCTGCGAATTACCGCTGTTCCCTGCAAAGAGGCATCCTGATGTTCACAGGCATCATCCAGGCCACCGGCACGCTGGCGCGGATCGAACCGCTGGGTGGCGATCTGCGCCTGACCTTCGACGTGCGCGAGCTCGCCTCACGCATCGAAGCGCGGCGACTGGCCCTGGGCGAAAGCATTGCCGTCAGCGGCGCATGCCTGACCGTCATCGCCTTCGACGGGCAGCGCTTCAGCGCCGATGTGTCGCGCGAGACGCTGCGGCTGACCACGCTGGGCCGGATGACCGAAGGCGCCGAGGTGAACCTGGAGGCGGCCCTGAGGGCCGGTGATCCCCTGGGCGGGCACCTGATGTCCGGCCATGTCGATGGCCTGGCGCAGGTGGTCGGGCTGCAGGCCGATGCCCGCTCGCTGCGGGTGGAGGTGGAGGTGCCCGCGGAGCTGGCCCGGTATCTCGCCCCCAAGGGCTCGGTGGGGCTGGATGGCGTCAGCCTGACGGTCAACAGCGTCGACGGGCGGCGTTTTTCGGTCAACCTCATTCCCCATACCGTGGCAGTGACTGCCCTGCGGTCCCTCGCGCTGGGGCAGTGGCTGAACCTGGAGGTGGACCAGCTGGCGCGGTATGTGGAGCGCGGACTGCTACACTTGCGCCCATGAGTTCCGGGCCACGCCTGGTCGAATCCGCCGCGCCGGTATTCGACCGCATAGAAGACATCCTTGCCGACCTGGCCGCCGGCAAGATGGTGGTGGTCGTCGACGACGAGGATCGCGAGAACGAAGGGGATCTGCTCATGGCCGCGCAGTGCGTGCGGCCCGAGGACATCAACTTCATGGCCCGCTTCGGTCGCGGCCTGATCTGCCTGACGCTGACGCGCGATCGCTGCACACAGCTGCGCCTGCCGCTGATGGTCAGCGACACCGACCGCGAGCGGCGCACCAACTTCACCGTTTCCATCGAGGCCGCCGAAGGCATCACCACGGGCATCTCGGCCTATGACCGCGCGCACACCGTGCGCACGGCGGTGGCGCCAGGCGCGCCCGGATCACCTGCGCCAGCCCGGGCACATCTTCCCGGTGATGGCGCAACCCGGTGGCGTGCTCACCCGCGCCGGCCATACCGAAGCGGGCTGCGACCTGGCGCGCCTGGCGGGCCTAGAACCCGCCGCGGTGATCGTCGAGATCATGAACGACGACGGCACCATGGCGCGCCGTCCGCAGCTGGAGACCTTCGCCAAGCTGCACGGACTCAGGATGGGCACCATCCGCGACCTGATCCGCTATCGCCTGCGCACCGAGCGCAGCGTCGAGCGCATCACCGAGCGGCGCGTGCAGACCGAGTTCGGCGATTTCCAGCTGCATCTTTACGAAGACCATGTGCATCGCGACCTGCACATGGCGCTGACCAAGGGCAGCCTGACGGGATCTTCTTTGCCGCTGGTGCGCGTGCATCTGGCCGATACGCTGCGCGACCTGGTAGGCGTTCGCAGTGGCGCGCGCGCCTGGACGCTGCGCGATGCGCTGAAGCGCATTTCCACCGAGCCCAGTGGCGTGCTGGTCATCCTGCGCGAGCAGGAGTCCCCGCGCGCGCTGGCCGATGCCGTGCAGTTCCTCGACCGGCGCGACCCCGCGCCGCAGGACAGCCAGCAGTCGGTGCTGCGCACCTACGGCATCGGGGCGCAGATACTCAAGGACCTGGGCGTGCGCCGCATGCGCGTGCTCTCGGCGCCCAAGCACTTCCAGGGCATCTCGGCCTTCGACCTGGAAGTGACCGAGTACGTTGGTCACGACGCTCCCTGACGCCATGCCGAACTACAAGGTCATCGACGGCGCGCTGCGCCTGCAGGCGCGTGAGGGCGCGAGCGGCACCGCCGCGCACGGCCGGCGCGTGGCGCTGGTGGCCGCGCGCTTCAATGCCGACATCGTCGATGCCATGGTGGTGGGCGCGCAGGCCGCCTGGCTGCGGCAGGGCGGTGATCCGGATTCACTGCTGCTGGTGCGCGTGCCCGGCGCCTTCGAGCTGCCGCTGGCCGCACGCAAGCTGGCGGCCTCCGGGCGCTTCGATGCGGTGATCGCGCTGGGCTGCGTGATCCGCGGCGACACGGCGCATTTTGATTTCGTGGCGGGCGAGGCCGCGCGTGGCATCGCCGATGCGGCCCGCGACACGCTCGTGCCGGTGATCTTCGGCGTGCTGACCACCGAGAACGTGGAGCAGGCCGTCGAACGCGCGAGCCCGGCGAGGATGGACAAGGGCGGCGAGGCGATGGAGGCGGCGCTGGAGATGGCGCTGGTGCTCACCGCCATCGATTCGCCATGACGCGGCCCACGTCCGCGTCGCGCGCGAACTCCGCGCGCGTGCTGGCCCGCAAGCTGGCGCTGCAGTGCCTGTATGGCTGGCAGCTGAACCCCGGTCCCTGGCAGGACCTCATGCTCGATTTCGATCGCGCGGAAGAGGCGCCGCGCGCCGACCGCGAGTTCTTCCAGTCGCTGGTGCGTGGCGTCTGCGAACAGACGGCGACGCTCGATGCGCAGCTGGCCCAGTGGTGCGACCGCACCCCAGCGGAACTTGATCCGGTCGAGCACGCGGCGCTGCTGATCGGCCTGCACGAGCTCACCAGCCACCCCGAAGTGCCCTTCCGCGTGGTCATCAGCGAGGCCGTCGGGCTGGCGCGGCGCTTCGGCGCCACCGACGGCCACAAGTTCGTCAATGCCATCATGGACAAGGCGGCGCGCAGCCTGCGTCCGCACGAACACTAGCGGGTCATCCGATGCCGATCGGTGAGTTCGAACTGATCGCCCGGTACTTCCAGGATCCCCGTCCGCCGCTGGTCGCCGCGCGACCGGATGTGCTGCTGGGCATCGGGGATGATGCGGCGCTGCTTCGCATGCCGCCCGGCCATGAGCTGGTGGCGGCGCTCGACACGCTCGTGGAAGGGCGGCATTTTCCGGCGGGCGCACCCCCGGAATCCATCGGTCATCGCGCGCTGGCGGTGAACCTGTCGGACCTGGCCGCCATGGGCGCAACGCCCGCCTGGTTCCTGCTGGCGCTCACGCTGCCGCGCGCGGACGAGGCATTCCTGGAGGCTTTCGCACGCGGCCTGTTCACGCTGGCGCGCGCGCATGATGTTGCCCTGGTGGGCGGCGATACCACCGCAGGACCGCTGTCGCTGTCGGTGCAGGCGCTTGGCACCGTGCCGGCAGGGCAGGCGCTGCGGCGCAGTGGCGCGGCCCCTGGAGACCTGCTGTATGTCAGTGGCACGCCCGGCGACGCGGCAGCAGGCCTCGCGCTGCTGCAGGCCCGCGGGTCGCAGGGCGGCGATGCTCACGAGCAGCATCTGCTGCAGCGCTTCCTCTTCCCGGAGCCCCGGACAGAGCTCGGGTTGCAGCTGCGCGGCGTGGCCAGTGCCTGCATCGACGTGTCGGATGGGCTGGCTGCGGACGCGGGGCGGCTCGCGGCCGCCAGCGGCTGTGCCGCCATCATCGACGCAGGCAGGCTGCCGCTGTCTGATGCGCTGCGCGCGCAGGCGGGAGAAGACCAATCGCTCGCCTACGCGCTGCGCGGCGGCGACGACTACGAATTATGTTTCACCGTGCCGCCGCTGCGGCGCGCCGATTTCGAGGCGCGGATGACTAATGTCAAATGCCGCGTGACGTGCATTGGCAAGTTGGCGGTCGGCAGTGGCGTTCGCGTCGAGCGCGATGGCGCAAGCCTCGCCACGGATACCCGCGGCTACGATCATTTCTCCAACGGGTGATCCTGGAGACGCATCACAGCCACGCGGGCCGATGAAATTTAATCTGCCGGACACTGATCTCCCAGGTGTCCATGGCCACAAGCAACGCGAAGGTTAAGCAGGATGCGCGCGCCGTTCCGGAGCGCATCGGCAAGTACGTCATCGTGCGCGAGGTTGGTCGTGGCAGCACGGGCAACGTCTATCTGTCGCACGATCCCTACTACGGGCGCGACGTGGCCATCAAGGTCTACCACGGCGAGGGCAACGACGATCCGGAGCGCGCGCGCGTCGCGCGCAAGATGTTCCTGTCCGAGGCCCACATGGTGGGCATGCTGCAGCATCCGCAGCTCATGCCCATCTACGACGCCGGCGAGGAAGACGGGCACTGCTACGTCGTCACCGAATACGTCCATGGCGCGCGCACGCTGGCGGCCTTCTGCCGGCCCGACGACCTGCTGCGTGTCGACGTCATCGTCGAGATCGTCTTCAAGTGCGCCAAGGCGCTGCACTACGCGCATTCGCGCGGCGTGATCCACCGCGACATCAAGCCCTCGAACATCCTGTACACGCAGGATGGCGACGTGCGCATCATCGATTTCGGCATCGCCCTCATCGACGGCTCGGACATGTCGCGCATCGAAGGTATCGCCGGCAGCCCGAGCTACATGTCGCCGGAGCAGGTGCAGAGCCGCGAGCTGACCAACCGCTCCGACCTGTATTCGCTGGGTGCGGTGATGTACGAGCTGCTTACCGGCACGCGACCCTTCCGCGCCGGCAACCTCGCCAAGCTCATGCACCAGATCGTGTATGCGACCCCGGCGCCGGTGCACACGCTGCGCCGCGAGGTGCCCGAGGACCTCGAGGACGTGGTCGCGCTGGCGCTGCAGAAGGAGCCGGACAAGCGCTTCCGCAGCGGCCTGGAGTTTGCCGCCGCGCTGACGCGCGTGCACCAGAAGCTGCGCGCCAAGACCGGTCCGATGGAGCAGACCGAGCAGATGGCGCTGCTGCGCAGGCTGCGGTTCTTCCATGATTTCTCGCAGGCCGAAATCGGCGAGGTGCTGAAGGCCAGCGCCTGGCAGGACTACGGCCCGAACGAGGAAATCGTGCGCGAAGGCGACATGGATGACCGCTTCTACGTGGTGATCGCCGGCGACTGCAACGTGCTGCGCAATGGCCGCACCATCGGCCAGCTGGGCACCGGCGACTGCTTCGGCGAGGCGAGCTACGTGCCGGGCGCCCGGCGCTCGGCGTCGGTGCGCACGGGTGGCAATGTCACGCTGCTGAAGGTCGGCGCGACGCTGCTGGAGCAGGCCTCGGCCGCCTGCCAGCTGCGCTTCAACCGAATGTTCCTGCGCTCGCTGATCGAGCGCCTGCAGAAGAACGAAGTCGCGACCGGCGCCTAGGGCCCGCGGAGCGACTGCGCCCGGGTCAGGCCGGGCTCAGCCCCGGCGAGGGCGCGCGCAGCGCGGCAAAGCGCCGTTCGAGCAGCGCGAAACCGCCGAACATCAGCGCCGTGTACACCAGGTCGCCCACCAGCATGTTGCGGAAGAACGGTATCCCGGCCACATAGCTGGCGGCGAGTCCGGCTGCCGTCTTGGGGTACCAGGGCTGGAAGGCCCATTCGCCGAAATTGGTGACCAGGAAGAACATGCACGAGGCCGACAGCGCCACCGCGCCCACGCGCAGCGCGCTGCGCGATTCGCGCAGCACGAACCCCAGGCCGACGATGGCCAGGAAGCTGGCGTACTGCACCCACATGTGGCCCTGCACCGCGCGGAAATCCCATTGCCAGTAGATGCCCAGCGCGATGTCGCTGACCAGCAGCGCAAGCAGCGGCACGCCGATGGCGAGCCTGCGATCGGAGAAATGCGCGCCGCCGAACAGCGCCAGCGCCGTGATGGCGGTGACATTCGGGGGATGCGGCAGCAGCCGCGTGGCCGCTGCGGCCAGCACGATGAACATCAGGGTCCCGAAACGCGGGTTGAACATGGCGCTCTCTTGGGCTGCAGGGGAAAAGCCGCGGAAGTTTAGCAGCACCCACGCCGGGCGTGCGCTTCCAACCGGCTCGCTCAGCCGCGGGCAGCCACGGGCTGGGCCGGCTGCAGTCCCAGCCACCACTGGTTGATGCGGCGGCGGATGCCGGCGGCATCGAGGCCCGCCATGGCCAGGCAATCATCCCGGCTGCCGTGCTCGATGAAGGCATCGGGAATGCCGAGCTGCAGCAGTGGCACCTGGATGCCGGCTTCGGCGAGCAGTTCGGCCACGGCCGAGCCCGCGCCACCGGCCACCACGTTCTCCTCGATCGTCACCAGTCCGCGCGCTGCCACCGCGGCGCGCAGCACGGCCTCGCGGTCCAGCGGCTTCACGAAGCGCATGTCGATCACGGTCGCATCCTGGTCTTCGGCCGCAGCCAGCACGGAGGGCAGCAGCGGGCCGAAATTCAGCAGCGTCAGGGCCCCATGGCCCTCGCGCCTGAGGTTCGCGCGGCCCAGCGGCAGCGCGTTCATCTCGCGCTGCAGGGCGGCGCCAGAGCCCGGGCCGCGGGGGAAGCGAACCGCCGCCGGCTGGTCGAGCGTGGTCGCCGTGAAAAGCAGTTGCCGGCACTCGTTCTCGTCCGAAGGCGTCATCACGACCATGTTGGGAATGCAGCGCAGGAAGCTCACGTCGAAGCTGCCCTGGTGCGTGGCGCCGTCGCTGCCCACCAGGCCCGCGCGGTCCAGCGCGAAGACGATGGGCAGTTTCTGCAGGGCCACGTCATGGATGAGCTGGTCGTAGCCGCGCTGCAGGAAAGTGGAATAGATCGCCACCACCGGCCTCACGCCCTCGCAGGCAAGGCCCGCGGCGAACGTCACCGCATGCTGTTCGGCGATGGCGACGTCGTAATAGCGGTCCGGAAAGCGCCGCGAGAACTCCACCAGGCCCGAACCTTCGCGCATGGCCGGCGTGATGCCGACGATGCGCGGATCACGTTCGGCCATGTCGCACAGCCAGTCGCCGAACACCTTCGAATAGCTGGGGGCGCCGGTCTTTTCCTTGTAGATGACGCCCGTGGCCGGATCGAAAGGGCCGGGTCCGTGCCAGGTGATGGGGTCGGCCTCGGCCGGCGCATATCCCTTGCCCTTGCGCGTGACCACATGCAGGAACTGCGGTCCCTTGAGGTCGCGGATGTTGGTGAGCACGCCCACCAGCGCCTTGAGGTCGTGGCCATCGATGGGGCCGATGTAGTTGAACCCCATCTCCTCGAACATCGTGCCGGGCAGCACCATGCCCTTCATGTGTTCTTCCGAGCGGCGTGCCCATTCGCGCATCACCGGCATCTGGCTCAGCACCTTCTTGCCGCCCTTGCGAAGCTGCGCATAGAACTTGCCGCCGAGCACGCGCGCGAAGTAGCGCGACAGCGCGCCCACGCCCTCGGAGATGGACATCTCGTTGTCGTTCAGCACCACCAGCAGGTCAGCCGGCAGCGTGCCGGCGTGGTTCAGCGCTTCGAAGGCCATGCCGCCGCTCATGGCGCCGTCGCCGATCACCGCGACGGCGCGTCGCTTCTGGCCCAGCTTCGCGGCCGCTATGGCCATGCCCAGCGCCGCGCTGATCGACGTGCTGGAGTGTCCGGTGCCGAAGGTGTCGTAGGGGCTTTCGGCGCGCGACGGAAAGGGCGCCAGGCCCCCGCGCTGCTTGATGCTGTGCAGCTGGTCGCGCCGACCGGTCAGCACCTTGTGGGGATACGCCTGGTGGCCGACGTCCCAGACGATGCGGTCTTCCGGCGTGTTGAAGACATGATGCAGGGCGATCGTCAGTTCCACCGTGCCCAGGCCCGCGGCGAAGTGACCGCCGCGCGTGGCCACCGTGCGGACCAGGAACTGGCGCAGCTCATCGGCCAGGCGCTGCAGCTCGTCGAGGGTGAGGCCGCGCAGGTCCGCCGGCGACTGGATGCCGGGCAGCAACGCGGGAAAATCGGTGGGCATGCCCCGGGAGTCTACACCCCCGGGTCCGGCCTCAGTGGCTGCGGTTGACGACATAGTCAGCCAGCTGGGCCAGGGGGGCCGCGCAGGGGCCCAGTTCCGCCAGCGAGCTGATCGCCCGGTCGCAGTAAAGGCGCGCGAGGCGCTGTGATTCGGCAAGCCCGAGGATGGAGGGGTAGGTGGGCTTGCCGCGCGCCGCATCGGCGCCTGCGATCTTGCCGAGCGTGGCCGTTTCACCAAGCACATCCAGCACATCGTCCTGGATCTGGAAAGCCAGGCCCAGGCTGGCGCCGTACTGCGAAAGCGCCGCGTACCGCGGGCCGTCGGTGATGCCGCCGCCGATCGCGCCCAGCAGCACGCTGGCGCGGATCAGCGCGCCGGTCTTGCGCCGGTGCATGTCCTCCAGCGCGGCAGGCGTCAGCGTCATGCCCACGGCGGCCAGGTCGATGGCCTGTCCGCCCGCCATGCCATCGGTGCCGATGGCGCGCGAAAGCACCTGGATCTGCTGCAGTCGCGCCGCGGCCGGCACGGGGCTGCCCTCGTCGCCGGCCAGCACTTCGAAGGCCAGCGCCTGCAGCGCATCGCCCACCAGCACGGCCGTGCCCTCGTCGAAGGCCTTGTGGCAGGTGGGCCTGCCACGCCGCAGATCGTCATCGTCCATGGCGGGCAGGTCGTCGTGCACCAGGCTGTAGACATGCAGCATTTCCACCGCTACCGCCGCGTCGTCGAGCCTGGTCGCGGGCGCTCCGAAGGCGGTGCCGGTGCTGTAGACCAGGATGGGTCGCAGGCGCTTGCCGCCGCCCAGCGCGCTGTAGCGCATGCCCTCGTGCAGCCGCGCGGTGGCGGCATCCCGATCGGTGAGCCTTGCCGCCAGCTGTGCCTCGCAGCGCTCGCGCCACTGGTTGAACAGCGCCGCGGTCGCCGAATCACTCATCGCCTGGTTCCGCTGCATCGAAGGGCACGGCAGCGGCCTGTCCTCCCGGTTGCAGCAGTACCGAGACCTTCTGCTGGGCCTGCGCCAGCGCCCCATGGCAGGTGCGTGTCAGCGCGACGCCCTGTTCGAACAGCGCCAGCGATTCAGCCAGCGGCAGGTCGCCGCGCTCCAGGCGCGCCACGAGCTGCTCCAGTTCCTGCAGCGATTTCTCGAAGTCCGGAGCCGGCGTGTCTTCGCGTTTGGTGCGCGTCATGGGGTGTCTTGGGCTGTCTTGTTTATTTGACGGGTCTGGAAGTGGAGTCTAGAGTTCCGCGACTTCCCCGCGCAACGATCTGGAATGTCCGCCTCCTATAGTGCTTCCGACATCGAGGTTCTCTCAGGCCTCGAACCGGTGCGTCGCCGCCCCGGCATGTACACCGACACCACGCGGCCCAACCATCTCGCCCACGAGGTCGTCGACAACAGCGTCGACGAGGCGCTGGCCGGTCACTGCGACCTCATCGAGGTGGTGGCGTTCAAGGACGGCTCGCTGCAGGTCACGGACAACGGCCGCGGCATGCCGGTCGACATCCACCCCAAGGAAAAGCTCTCCGGCGTCGAGCTCATCCTCACGCGGCTGCATGCCGGCGGCAAGTTCAACGACAGCAACTACAGCTTCTCCGGCGGCCTGCATGGCGTCGGCGTGTCGGTGGTCAACGCGCTGTCGAAGGACCTGCAGTGCAATGTGCGCCGCGGCGGCAAGGAATACAGCATCGGCTTCAAGGGCGGCCAGCTGGCCTCGAAGCTCAAGGAAGTGGGCACGGTCGGGCAGAAGAACACCGGCACCACCGTGCGTTTCTGGCCGGATCCGAAGTTCTTTGACTCCGACCGCTTCGCCGTGGCGGAACTGCGGCATACCCTCAAGGCCAAGGCCGTGCTGTGCCCGGGCCTGCGCGTGCGCTTCGAGAACGAGGCCACCGGCGACAAGGACGAGTGGTTCTACACCGGCCACCTGGGCGAGTACCTCACCGAGCAGGTGGGCAAGACTGAGTGCCTGCCGAAGGAACCCATCACCGCCAAGCACGGTTCCGAGCGCGATACCGTGGAGTGGGCGCTGGTCTGGGCGCCGAACCTGCCGGCGTTCATCGCCGAAAGCTACGTCAACCTTATCCCGACCAGCGGCGGTGGCACGCATGTGAACGGGCTGCGCTCGGGCGTCAGCGCGGCGGTGCGCGAGTTCGCCGAGTTCCGCAACCTGCTGCCGCGCGGCGTGAAGCTCTCGCCCGAGGATGTGTGGCAGGGAATCTCCTTCGTGCTGTCGATACGCATGAAGGACCCGCAGTTCGCCGGCCAGACCAAGGAACGCCTGGCCTCGCGCGAAGCGGCGGCGCTCGTCGAGGGCTACGCCCGCGACAGCACCGCGCTGTGGCTGAACCAGCACCCGGACGCCGGCGAGCGCATCGCGCAGTACGCCATCGAGAACGCGCAGGAGCGCATCAAGGCATCGCAGAAGGTCACGCGCAAGCGCGCGGTGGCCGGTCCCGCGCTGCCGGGCAAGCTCGCCGACTGCAGCTCGCAGGACCCGGCCCGTTCGGAGCTGTTCCTGGTCGAGGGTGACTCGGCCGGCGGCTCGGCGCGGCAGGCGCGCGACCGGCACATCCAGGCCGTCATGCCGCTGCGCGGCAAGATCCTGAACACCTGGGAGCTGGAGCACGGGCAGGTGGCGTCGTCCGAGGAAGTGCACAACATCAGCATCGCCATCGGTGTCGATCCGGGCTCCGCGAAGATCGATGACCTGCGCTACCACAAGATCTGCATCCTGGCCGATGCCGATTCCGACGGGCAGCACATCGCAACGCTGCTGTGCGCGCTGTTCCTCAGGCATTTCCGGCCACTGGTGACCAATGGCCACGTGTACGTGGCCATGCCGCCGCTCTATCGCATCGATGCCGGCAAGACCGTGGGCTATGCGCTCGATGATGCCGAGCGCGATGCATTCATCGCGCGCCTGGCATCCGAGAAGAACCGCGCCAAGCCCGTGGTCACGCGCTTCAAGGGACTGGGCGAGATGTCGCCGCTGCAGCTGCGCGAGACCACGATGGATCCGGCCACGCGGCGGCTGGTGCAGCTGACGGTGAGTGCCTCGGATGGCGCGGACCAGATCATGGACATGCTGCTCGCCAAGAAACGCGCCAGCGACCGGCGCGACTGGCTGGAGCAGAAGGGCAATCTCGCGGACGTGATCGTTTGATGAAAGACCAGGAACTGAATTTCGAAGGCGTCGAGCAGCAGCCGCTGCGCACGTTCACCGAGAAGGCCTACCTCGACTATTCGATGTACGTCATCCTCGATCGCGCGCTGCCGGTGCTGGGCGACGGCCTGAAGCCCGTGCAGCGGCGCATCATCTACGCGATGAGCGAGCTGGCGCTGTCGGCCGCGAACAAGCACAAGAAATCCGCCCGCACCGTGGGCGATGTGATCGGCAAATACCATCCGCACGGCGATTCGGCCTGCTACGAGGCCATGGTGCACATGGCGCAGCCGTTCACCTACCGCTATCCGATCGTGGACGGGCAGGGCAACTGGGGTTCCACCGACGATCCCAAGTCGTTCGCGGCGATGCGCTACACGGAATCGCGCCTGACGCGCTATGCCGAGGTGCTGCTCGAGGAGATCGACGCCGGTACGGTGGATTTCGGGCCGAACTACGACGGCACCAGCCAGGAGCCGCTGATCCTGCCGGCGCGGCTGCCGAACCTGCTGCTCAACGGCGCCTCGGGCATCGCGGTGGGCATGGCCACCGACGTGCCGCCGCACAACCTGCGCGAAGTGGCCAGCGCCTGCATCCACCTGCTGGAAGATCCGGAAGCCACCACCCGCGCGCTGATGAAGCACGTGAAGGGTCCCGACCTGCCCACCGGCGCCGAGATCGTCTCGCCGCGCGCCGAACTGCTGGAATTCTACGAGAAGGGCACGGGCAGCTATCGCGCCCGCGCCACCTGGGAAACCGACGAGGAAACCGGCAGCGTCGTGATCACCACGCTGCCGCACCAGGTCTCGGGCAGCAAGCTGCAGGAGCAGATCGCCCAGCAGATCCGCGACAAGAAGCTGCCGATGGTCGACGACATCCGCGACGAGTCGGACCACGAGAATCCGGTGCGCATCGTCATCGTGCCGCGTTCGAACCGCGTCGACCTGCCGCAGCTGATGGCGCACCTGTTCGCTACCACGGATCTGGAGCGCAGCTACCGGGTCAACCTGAACGTCATCGACCTCGACGGCCGCCCGAAGGTGATGGGCCTGAAGGCGCTGCTCACGCGCTGGCTCGAGTTCCGGATCGGCACCGTGAAGCGGCGCATTGCCTACCGGCTGGACAAGGTCACGCGCCGCCTGCACCTGCTCGATGGCCTGCTCATCGTCTACCTGAACCTCGACGAGGTGATCCGCATCATCCGCCGCGAGGACGAGCCCAAGCCCAAGCTGATGGCCCGCTTCCAGTTGAGCGAAGAGCAGGCCGAGATGATCCTCGAGACCAAGCTGCGCCACCTGGCGAAGCTCGAGGAGATGAAGATCCGCGAGGAGCAGAAGGAGCTCGCCGAAGAGCGTGATCGCCTGGATGCGCTGCTCAAGAGCGAGAAGAAGCTGCGCAACCTGGTGCGCGACGAGATCGAGGCCGACGCCGCGGAATACGGCGATGCGCGCCGCTCAAAGATCGTCGAGCGCGAGGCGGCGCAGGCCATCGAGGAAACCGACCTGATCGCCAACGAGCCGGTGACGGTGGTGCTCTCGACCGGTGGTTTCGTGCGCGCGGCCAAGGGCCATGAGATCGATCCGGGCACGCTGTCGTACAAGACCGGCGATGGATTCCTCGCTGCGGCCCGCGGCCGCAGCATCCAGCAGGCGGTGTTCCTCGACAGCACCGGCCGCTCCTACAGCCTGCCGGCGCATTCGCTGCCGTCGGCGCGCGGGCAGGGCGAGCCGCTGTCCGGACGCCTGGATCCCCCGGATGGCGCGAAGTTCGCGGGCGTGGCCATCGGCGAGCCGCAGGACAAGTGGCTGCTGGCTTCCGATGCAGGCTTCGGCTTCATCGCGAAGCTCGAGGATCTGTTCGCGCGGGTGCGTGCCGGCAAGGCCGTGCTGAACCTCACCGAGGGGGCGAAGGTGCTGTGCCCGGTGCCGGTGTCCGCGGCCGATTCCACCGCGCCGATGTTCATCGCCGCCGTGTTCGGGGAAGGTCGCCTGCTGGTGTTCGCCGCAAAGGAGTTGCCCGAGATGGCTCGCGGCAAGGGCAAT
Source organism: Pseudomonadota bacterium (assembly GCA_016720075.1). Classification (GTDB taxonomy): domain Bacteria; phylum Pseudomonadota; class Gammaproteobacteria; order Steroidobacterales; family Steroidobacteraceae; genus ZC4RG30. The sequence continues at coordinate 72,336 of JADJXW010000005.1, read as the reverse complement.
CGCATCTTCGGCACGCCCACGGGCAAGGGGGCGGAGCCCGAGAAGCTGGTGGCGGTGGCAACGCTGGCCGAGGGCCAGAAGCTCGTGGTCTGGTGCGCCGAGCGCAGCATGACGCTCAGCTGGAAGGAGCTGCAGGACTACCGTGGCGAGCGCGCGCAGCGCGGCGCGGTGCTGTCGCGCAACTATCGCAAGGTGGACCGGCTCGAGGTGGCGCCTACCTGAGGGTCGCCGGGACCTGGTTGCCCCGCAGCACGGGCACCGTCTGCGTCTCGGTGGTGCTGATGGTGACTTCCTCGGGTGCCTGGATCAGGAAGCCCTGCAGGTGCTGCACGCCCAGCTGCCACAGCACCGCCATGGTGTTGGCGTCCTCGACGCGTTCGGCAATGGTCTCGATATCGCGGCCGCGTGCCGCGTCGATGAGGCTGCCCACCTTCGACTGCAGCAGTTCGTCGCCAGTCAGGCCCTGCATCAGCGAGCCGTCGACCTTGATGAAGTCCAGCGGCAGCGTATCGAGCAGCGACAGCGGATCGATGCCGATGCCGAAGTGTTCCAGCGCGAACCTCAGGCCCATGTCCTTCAGCGCGCGCGCCTGGGTGCGCGTTTCGGTGGGGTGGCGCGCGGCGACTTCCTCGGTGACCTGCAGGCACAGCCGCTTCGGCTCCAGCCCCAGCGTCGACAACTGCACGCGCAGCCACGGCGCGAGCGAAACATCGAGCACGCTGGCGCGCGAGACGCGCACGAAAAGGCAACCCGGCCGGGTGCGCAGCGCGAACCGCGCGGCCGCCATGATCACCCAGCGGTCGATCAGCGACACCAGGTCGTTGCGCTCGGCCGCGGCCATGAATTCAGACGGCAGCACTTCCTTGCCCGTCTTGTCGAGCATGCGCACCAGCATGTCGAACATCGCCTCGTTGCCGCCGGCGAGGCTTGCGATCGGCTGCTGCACCAGGCGGAAGCGGTTTTCCGCCAGCGCCGCTTTCAGGTGCTTCACCCAGACCGCGTCATAGGCCTGCACGCGCGCGTCGGCGTCGGTGCGCGCGATCGAGCACAGCTGGTCGCCGCCGCGGGCGCGGCCCTTGCGAACGGCCTCGAGCGCTTCGCCGATGGTGGCCTCCAGCTTGCCCTCGGTGGAGGGCACCACGGCCAGTCCCATGCACACCGTGATCTTCAGGCGCTGGTCGCCGATGGTCAGTTCGTGGCGGCGGATCTTCTCCTGCAGGCGCTCGGCCCACAGTTCGGCATCGCGGGAATTGCCCCGTTCGATCAGCGCCATCAGGCTGGCGCCGCCAAAATGCCCCAGCAGGTCCGCCGGCGCCAGCTGCGCGCGCACCAGCGCGGACAGCGCCACGAGCACGTCTTCGCTGCGGACCACGCCCACCGCCTGCTCCACGCGCGCGAAGTGGTCAGGACGGATGAAGACCAGGAACCGGCTGCCGGCCTGCACGGGCTGCGCCAGCCGCCTGTGGATCGCGTCCAGCAGCGGCACGCGGTACAGCAGGCCGGAGCGCGGATTGCGCTTCACGGCGTCGGCCAGGTCCGTGGCGATGTCCTCGGTCTTGCGCTGCTGGGTGGGCACCATCAGGCGCACGCTGGGTTCGCCATCGTGCTGGCCCTGCGTCAGCACCAGTTCCAGTTCCAGCATGCTGCCATCGGTGATCAGCAGGCGGGCGTTCAGCGAGCGATCGCTCCAGCGTCCCTGCTGGCAGGCCACCAGCGCGCCCTTCAGGGCCACATGCGTGCCATCCTCGAAGAAGTCCATGACCGGCTGGCCGACCACGGTCTGCGCGTCCGGCGCGCCGACGAGGTCGAGCCACGACTGGTTGGCATCGACCAGGATGCCTTCCTGCACCTGCGCGATGGCGTCGTGGGAGCGCGTCATCACGGTTTCAAGTTGCGAGCGGTATTCGTGCGCCGAGTGCATGGTGTCGCGCAGCGCGCGCTCGATGCGATAGGACTTCAGCTCGCGGGCAATCACCGAATGGGCGCGAGTCAGGTTCTCGAGCGTGAGCGTGTCGCGCGCCCCGCGCGCCATGTCGGCGGCGATCTGCTCCTCGGAGATGGCGCCGCGGATCACCAGCAGCGGAATCTCGTGGGCGCGCGCATCGCGCACCTGGGCAACCCGCGCGACATCGCCATCGTCGGCGGCCACGCACAGCAGCATCTCCGGGTTTATCTGCTCGAGCGCATCGGGAAGGTCGGCAACTGCGGGAATCCACGTGCAGTGGGCCGCAACGCCCTGGCGGCGCAGCAGTCCGTTCAGCGTCTCCACCGGCTCACGCGCGCTGCTGACGATGATGAGCGGAACGGGATTGTTGTCGGACACGAGAGGCCTCCGGGAGAGCCCCTGCATACTAGCCAGCCGCGCGCACCGGGTTATGTGAGCTCAGACACAAACGGGCCTGAAGTTCCGCCGCGCGGGGTCGTTACAGAATCGGGGTTTTCCCCGGTGCGCCGGGAATCTCGCGCACCAGGCGCGGCACCAGGTAGCCGGGCAGGCTGGCGGCGAGCTGGGCGTGGATCTGCCTCGCTCGAGCGTCCTCCACCCCATGGTGCGCCGCGCCAGCCACGGCATCGAGCTGGTGCAGGTAATAGGGCAGCACGCCGGCCTCGAACAGCCGCTGCGACAGCAGGCCCAGCACCTGCGCATCGTCATTGATGCCCGCCAGCAGCACCGACTGGTTGAGCAGCGCCGTGCAGGCGGCCCCGAGCTGGCGCAGCGCGGCGAGCGTCGGGTCGTCCAGTTCGGCCGGGTGATTGGCATGGATGACGATGGCCATCTGCGCCCGCACCGGCTGCAGCGCGGCGATGAGTCCCGCGTCGACCCGCGAGGGCAGCACCACCGGTGTGCGCGTGTGGATGCGCACGCGGCGCACATGGGGAATGTCGCGGATCTGCAGCAGCAGCTGCGCCAGGCGCGCATTGCCCAGCGACAGCGGATCGCCACCGCTCAGGATCACTTCCTCGATCGAGGCGTCGCCGGCGATGTGGGTGATGGCGGTGGACCAGCGGCGCGAGGCCTCGGTTTCCTGGTCCGCCTCGTAGTCGTAGTGCCGCCGGAAACAGTAGCGGCAGTGCACGGCGCAGGCGCCGGTCGTGACCAGCAGCGCCCGGCCCTGGTACTTGTGCAGCAAGCCCGGCACCGCGCGGGCGGCGCCTTCCTGCAGCGGGTCGGGGCCGAATCCCGGCACGGTCAACGTCTCGGCTCCCACCGGCAGCACCTGGCGCAGCAGCGGATCGGCGGGGTCGCCCGGACGCATGCGGGCCACGTAGCTGCGGGGCACCCGCAGCGCAAAGCCGGCGGCGGCGGCCTGGAGGCTCTCGGCAGTCTCGCCGGGTGCAATCTGGCCCGGGGTGAGGCCCAGCAGGGCCAGCAGCTCGAGCGGGTCGCGCACGGCATGGGCCAGCTCCTGCTGCCAGGCAGGCTGTAACAGGCCCGAAAGTGCCGCCGTGTGGCGGGTATGAGGTTCTGCCGCTATCATTCGCCGCCCCGCAAAGCACGCGGTGCGCATTTAATCAGAGAGCGCCATGGCCAGCTACACCACCAATGAATTCAAGTCGGGTCTGAAAATCCTGCTGGACAACGACCCGTACACCATCGTCGAAAACGAGATGGTCAAGCCCGGCAAGGGCCAGGCGTTCAACCGCGTCCGGGTGCGCAACCTGAAGACCGGCCGCACCGTGGAACGCACCTTCAAGTCCGGCGACAGCGTCGAGGCAGCCGATGTGGTCGACACCGACATGCAGTATCTCTACGCCGATGGCGATTTCTGGCATTTCATGGTGCCCGACAATTTCGAGCAGTACACCGCTGGCGCCGCCGCCGTGGGCGACAACGCCAAGTGGCTGAAGGATGGCATCACCTGCATCGTGACGCTGTGGAACGGCGTGCCGCTGCAGATCACGCCGCCGGCGCACATCGACCTGAAGGTGGTCGAGACCGATCCCGGCCTGCGCGGCGACACCGCCACCGGCGGCCAGAAGCCGGCCAAGCTCGAGACCGGCGCCGTTGTCCGCGTGCCGCTGTTCATCAATGAAGGCGAAGTGCTGAAGATCGACACGCGCACGGGCGAATACATCTCCCGCGCGAAGTAGTCAGGCGCGCTCCCACGGGAACGCCAGCACCTCGTCGATGCGGGTCGCCCCTGCGGCCAGCATCGCCACGCGGTCGAATCCCATCGCGACGCCGGCGCAGCCGGGCAGCCCCGTTGCCAGCGCCGCCAGCAGCCTTTCATCCGGCGTGATGTCGGGCAGTCCGCGCTGCTGGCGCTGCCTGCGGTCGGCTTCGAACCGGCGCGACTGCTCCGCGGCATCGGCCAGTTCCACATAGCCATTGGCCAGTTCCACGCCCCGCGCATACAGCTCGAAGCGCAGCGCCGTGCGCGGATCAGCCGCATCAAGCTGGGCGAGCGCTGCCTGCGAGGCGGGATAGTGGTGCAGCAGCGTGAGTCCCGTGCCGCCCAGGCGCGGACCGATCTGCGTGGCGACCAGAAAATCGAGCAGGTCGTCGCGCGTGGTCGAAGCGGACCCGGCACCGGCCAGGCCCAGGCCAGCGCAGCGCTGGCGCAGTTCACCCTCGCCGGCAATCAGCGGATCCAGGCCCAGCTCGCGCGCGAAGGCCTGCTGGTAACTGATCTGCTCCACCGGCAGTGCCGCGGCCGGCCATCCGTCGCGCAGCAGCGTCGCAGCGAGCAGGGCGGTCTCGTCCATGATCTGGCCCAGCGACATGCCCAGGCGATACCACTCCACCATCGTGAATTCCGGGTTGTGCAGCGCGCTGCGCTCCCCGGCGCGGAACACCTTCGACACCTGGTAGATGTCGCCCGAGCCCGCGGCCAGCAGCCGCTTCATCGCATGCTCGGGCGAGGTGTGCAGGAAGCGCGCGGGACTGCCATCCAGCCGCAGCGAGGCGATCTGCGCATCGGTGACGCCGCGCGCCACGGCGAGCGGCGTTTCGACTTCCAGCACGCCGCGTTCACGGAAGAACTCACGCGTGAGCCACAGCAGCCGCGCGCGCAGTCGAAGTGCCGGCAGGCCAGCCGTGGGCCGCCAGGTTTCGGTCAAGCGTGTGACCCCGGCGAATGGATCCGGCCGATCTGCTCGCCCATTTTCAGCACGTTGCCGCTGGCAAGGCCGGCAGCCAGGTCCGCGCGATCACGCGCGAACAGCAGGATGACGGTGGATCCCATGTTGAAGCGCCCGATTTCCGCGCCGCGCGCGCGGAACCGATCGGCTTCGGGTGGCAGTGGCAGCGGGCAGGCGCGGCGCGGACGGCGCGGCGTGACGTCGCCATGCCACACGGTGGCCATGCTACCCACGTTCAGCGCGCCGACGAAGATCACCGCGAAGGCTCCCACCGGGCCTTCGAAGAGCAGCACCAGTCTTTCGTTGCGGGCGAACAGGTCGCGCACGCCGGCCGCCGCGCTGGCATTCACGCTGAACAGCCGCCCCGGCACATACCACAGTTCCCGCAGCGTGCCGTCGGTGGGCATGTGGATGCGGTGGTAGTTGTAGGGCGCCAGGTAAATCGTGGCGAACGAGCCGTCGTGGAACTCCGGCGCCCAGGCCGGCGCCGCGCCTGCAAGCAGCGCATCCAGTGTGTAGTCACGTCCCTTGGCCTGCAGCAGCGTTCCATCGCGGATGGGGCCCAGTTGGCTGACCGTGCCATCCACGGGGCTGGCCAGCGTCCCGGCATCGCCGGCCAGCGGCCGGGCGTCAGCGCGCAGCGCGCGCGTGAAGAAGGCGTTGAAGCTCGGGTAGGCGAGGGGATCGGGCTCGACGGCATCGGACATGTCGGGCCGGAACCCGCGCACGAACAGGCGCGTGATCAGGTTCTTCACTGGGCGGAATCGCACCCTCGTGAATCCGCAGCACCACGCGCGAGATCAGGTGATGCGGCAGCACATGCTGCAGCCGGACGCCAATGGAACTCATGTCCGGCTTGCGGGGGCGGCGGGCGTCAGCAGCATAGGTCATCGCGCAGCGTCGGGAATGCAAACGGGGGAGTGAAGACGGCCGCGAGGCGGCCTTTGGCATCCACGAAGAACAGCGTGGCCGAGTGGTCCACCACATAGTCACCACCGGCCAACTGCTGCACCGAGCGCGCGGCACCCAGGCTCTGCAGCAGGGGTTCGAGCGCCGCATCATCGCCACGCAGTCCGGTGATGGCGCCGCCGAAGGCCTGCACGTAGTTGGCCAGCGTGGTGGTGTCGTCGCGGTTCGGATCAACCGTGATGAACACCAGCCGCAGTCCAGACAGGCGTGGTTCGCGCGCCAGCTGCGCCATCAGCGCGAGCGTGGTGGGGCAGACATCGGGGCAATGCGTGAAGCCGAAGAACACCAGACTCGGCATGCCCGCCAGCTGCGCACTGCCGAAGGCCGCGCCGTGATCGTCCTGCAAAGAGAATGTGGCCACGGGCCTGGGCTGCGGCATACGGGTGCCTGCCGCCAGCGCGGGCGAGTCATCCTGCAGCTGGCGTGCGACCATGTAGCCGGCCGCCGCGGCGGCCAGGACCATCAGACCAACATAGACATAGGTGCGACTACGGCTCATGCGTGAAGTATCCCATACCGCGCGGCGCATCCAGCGCCCGGCGCCCCGGGCCGGGGCCCTGCGACTGGCGCAGCGCCGACTGCAGCGCGCGAACCTGTACTACGGCCATGGCACTGCCGAAGCGCTCGACGATGCGGCCGCGCTGCTGGCGCACGCACTGCTGCTGCGTCGTCCGCTGGAGGAGCGCGACCTTGCCGGTCCGTGGAGCAAGGCCGCGGCGCTTCGATTCGAGGCCCTGCTGCAGCGGCGCATCCGCGAGCGCATTCCTGCTGTATACCTGACACGTCGCTGCTGGTACGCGGGCCTGCCGCTGTACATCGATGAACGGGTGCTGATACCCCGCTCCGCGATAGCGGAGTTGATCGAGCGTCGGTTCGCACCCTGGGTGGATCCGGCCGCGGTGCGGCAGATTGCTGACCTGGGCACGGGATCCGGGTGCATTGCGCTGGCCGCGGCGCTGGCCTTTCCCCGCGCCCGGGTCGATGCGGTGGATATCGATGCCGGTGCCCTGGCCGTGGCACGCATCAACCGCCAGGCACTGGGCCTGGCCCGCCGGGTGCGGTTGGTGAAATCGGACTTTTTCCAGGCTCTGGCGGGTCGCCGCTACGATATTATTGTCAGCAATCCGCCCTATGTCGGTGCCGCTGAATACGCGGGGCTGCCGCCGGAGTACGCGCACGAGCCGGAAGTGGCGCTGCGTTCGGGGCCGGATGGCATGCAGGCCGTGCGAAAGCTTCTGGCCGGTGCGCTGCGCCACCTGACGCCGCGGGGAGTGCTGGTCGTCGAGGTAGGCAATACCGAAACGACCGTGCAGCGGGAATTCCCGCAACTGCCCTTCGTGTGGCTCGAGTTCGAGCGCGGTGGCGGTGGAGTTTTCCTGCTCTCGGCGGAGCAGTTGCGGGCAGCAGGATTGGGCAAGAGGTCACGAGGCAAGTGAGCGTCAACAGTTTCGGCAGGTCCTTCGTGGTGAGCACCTTTGGCGAGAGCCACGGGCCGGCGCTCGGCTGCGTGGTCGATGGCTGCCCACCCGGGCTGCCGCTCACCGAGGAAGACCTGCAGGCCGACGTGGATCGACGCCGCACCGGCACCTCGCAGTTCGTCAGCCAGCGCAAGGAAGGCGATGCCGTGCGCATCCTGTCGGGCGTGTTCGAGGGCGTGACCACCGGCACGCCGATCGGCCTGCTCATCGAGAACACCGACGCCCGCTCGCGCGACTACGAGAAGATCAAGGATCGCTTCCGCCCGGGCCACGCCGACTACACCTACCAGCAGAAATACGGCCTGCGCGATTACCGCGGGGGCGGCCGTTCCTCGGCGCGCGAAACGGTGATGCGCGTGGCCGCCGGCGCCATCGCGCGCAAGTACCTCGCCACGCGCCTGCAGGTTTCCATCAGCGGCTATGTCAGCCAGGTGGGCGAACTCACCCTCGAGCCGCGTGATCCGCAAGAGGCCTATCGCAATCCCTTCTTCTGTCCCGATGCCTCGCGCCTGAAGGAGCTCGAGGACTACATCTGGAAGCTGCGCAGCGAGGGGGACTCGGTGGGCGCGAAGGTCACGGTTGTGGCCAGGGGCGTGCCGGTGGGCCTGGGCGAGCCGGTGTTCGACCGGCTGGACGCGGAAATCGCGCACGCGATGATGAGCATCAATGCCGTGAAGGCCGTGGAGATCGGCGACGGCGTGGCGGTGGTCGCGCAGCGCGGCAGCCTGCACCGCGATGAGCTCACGCCGGCCGGCTTCGCCTCGAACCATGCCGGTGGCATCCTGGGGGGCATATCCACAGGCCAGGAGATCATCGTCCACGTGGCGTTCAAGCCCACCTCGAGCATCCAGGTGCCGGGTCACACCATCGACCTGGCCGGCAATCCGGTTGACGTCATCACCACCGGCCGTCACGACCCCTGCGTGGGCCTGCGGGCCACGCCCATCGCCGAGGCGATGCTGGCGCTGACGCTCATGGATCACTACCTGCGCCACCGGGCGCAGAACGCCGATGTGAGAACATCGACACCCGTCATCTGAACGCGCCGGATCAGGGCGCACATCAATAGAGGAAGGAAATGAGCAAGGGTTGGAGAGTTGCGGTACTCGGGGCCACGGGCCTCGTGGGCGACACCATGATCAGCGTTCTTGAAGAGCGCGATTTTCCGGTCAGCGAGCTGTATCCGCTGGCGAGCAACCGCTCGCTGGGCAAGACGGTCAAGCTCAAGGGCAAGTCCTACCCCGTGCTCGACGTGGAAACCTTCGACTTCTCGAAAGCCGACATCGGCCTGTTCTCCGCGGGCGCGGACGTCTCGGCCAAGTACGCGCCGATCGCCGCGGCTGCCGGCTGCGTGGTGATCGACAACACCTCGCAGTTCCGCTACCAGGACGACATTCCGCTGGTGGTGCCCGAGGTGAACCCGAAGGACATCGCGCAGTTCCGCACCCACGGCATCATCGCCAATCCCAACTGCTCCACCATCCAGATGCTGGTGGCCCTGAAGCCGCTGCACGATGCCGCCGGCATCACGCGCATCAACGTGGCCACCTACCAGTCGGTCTCCGGCGCGGGCAAGGAAGCCGTGGATGAGCTTGCGCACCAGACCGCGGAGCTGCTGCAGGGCAGGCCGGTCACGGCCAAGGTGATCGCCAAGCAGATCGCCTTCAACTGCGTGCCGCAGATCGACAAGTTCCAGGACAACGGCTACACCAAGGAAGAAATGAAGATGTTCTGGGAGACCCAGAAGATCATGGGCGACAAGTCCATCCAGGTGAACGCCACGGCGGTGCGCGTGCCGGTGTTCTTCGGCCATTCCGAGGTCATCAACATCGAGACCCGCAAGAAGCTGTCGGCCGCCGAGGCCCGCCGGCTGCTGGAAAATGCGCCCGGCATCACAGTCATGGACGAGCACGTAGCCGGGGGGTACCCCACGGCGGCCACCGAGGCAGCGAACCACGACACGGTTTATGTCGGACGGATACGTGAAGATATCTCTCACGAACGCGGCCTAAACCTATGGGTGGTGTCGGATAACGTCCGCAAGGGCGCCGCCACGAACAGTGTTCAGATCGCGGAAATTTTGGTTCGCGAGTATTTGTAGGTTAAGTTATATTGCTGACGGTAGCTGCAAGGCGAGAATTCGAATCCAAACGTATGTTTTATCAAGGGATTCGGTTCTTTTTGCCTCGTCTTTCGGGGAGTCCTGATGCGTCTTAAGGTTGTAGGCACGGCAGCCTCGCTGCTGGCGACGGTTCCCGGTGTGTCGCTGGCGTTGGGTTTGGGCGATATCCAGCTCAAGTCCACGCTCAACGCACCGCTGAACGCGGAAATCGAGCTGATTGCCACTCCGGAAGAGCTTGCGAGCCTGCGTACGCAGATCGCCTCGCGCGATGCGTTCAGCCGCTACGGGCTGGATTATCCGGCCTTCCTGAGCGGCATCGCGGTCAAGCCAGTGCGCCTGTCCGACGGTCGCACGGTCGTCCAGCTCACCTCGACGCAGCCCATGACCGAGCCTTTCGCCACGCTGCTGGTGGAGGCCACCTGGGCGCGGGGGCGCAACCTTCGCGAATACACGGTGCTTTTCGATCCGCCGGTGTTTGCACCCCAGAATGCTCCCTCGGCTCCCGTTGCCGCGGCCACCACCGGTGGCGGCGAACGCAGCGGCAGCATTTCGCGCCCTGCGGCCCCGGCCCCGGCCGCGGCGCCTGCTCCGGCAGCGGCGGGCGCAACCGATGGCTCCTACAGCGTGCGTGACGGGGATTCGCTCTCCGGCATAGCCCAGCGCCAGTACGGCGCCGGCCAGACCGACCGCGCGATGATCGCGATCTATCGCGCCAACCAGCAGGCCTTCGACGGCAACATCAACCAGCTTCGCGCCGGCAGCGTGCTGCGCCTGCCCGATCAGGCAGCCGTGTCGTCCGTGGATCCTGGCGATGCGGCCTCGGAAGTCCGTCGCCAGGCAGCGGCCTGGAGTGGTGGCCGCGCGGGTGGCTCTGCCCCCGAGGCGCGCCTGCGCCTGGTTCCGCCGGGCAGCCCGGGCGCCGGCAGCGGCGGCGCCGAAACCCAGGCGCTGCGCGATCGCGTCAACCAGCTCGAGACCGAGCTGGCAGAATCCCGCCGCCTGCTCGAACTTCGCAATGCCGAGCTCGCGCGCCTGCAGTCCAGTGGTCGCAATGCGCCAGCGCCTGCAGCACCTGCGCCGGCCCCGGCCGCCGAGACTCCGCCTGCTGCTACCGAACCCGCCGCCACCGAGCCTGCGGCTGCCGAGCCCGCAACGCCTGCGCCGAAGCCTGCTGCCAAGCCGGCAGCGGAGCCCGAGGGCCCGTCGCTGCTCGATCGGCTGAAGGATTTCTGGTTCGTGCCGGTGGGCTTGGTGCTGCTGCTGGCCGCCTTCGTGGGCGCGCGCGCGCTGCGCCGTCGCCGCGAGTCACGGCCGGATTCGCTCGCGCCGTTCGCGGTCAGTGCGCCGGCCGCCGCCGAGCGCGACATCTCCTCCGATACCTACCCGCTGCGCAAGCCCGTCATCGAACGCGACGATGCCCGGATCGTCGTCGAAGAGTCCGGCACGCACGAGCGGCCCACCTTCACCAAGAAGGACACCCGCACCGTCGATCTGGACGAGGGCACGGCCAGCATGATCGCGCCCGCGCTCGACGCCACCGCGGCGCTGGAGCAGGGCGACCCGCTGGCCGAGGCCGACTTCCACATGGCCTATGGCCTGTACGACCAGGCGGCCGACCTGGTGCGTCTGGCCATCCAGCGCGAGCCGCAGCGCCGCGACCTGAAGCTCAAGCTGCTGGAAGTGTTCTTCGTCTGGGGCAACAAGGACCAGTTCCTGCAGACGGCCCGCGACCTTGCCGACACCCGCGACCAGTCCCAGCCCGGCGAGTGGGAAAAGGTCGTCATCATGGGCAAGCAGCTCGCGCCGGAAGACGCGCTGTTCAACCAGTCCTTCAGTGGCGCGGGTCCCTCGACGGTCGACCTGAACCTGGAAGGCGGCCAGAACCTCATCGACTTCGACCTGCATGGCGAGCCCGGCGTGACGCTGACGCCCGATGGCGGCGTCGACATGGACCTGGGTTCCACGATTCCCGGCAACAAGATCGCGCCCACGCTCGATGCGGGCCTGGATTTCATGCTGGATGACCCGTCACGGGGCGATGACCTGGCCCGCACGGCCACCACGCGCCAGATGGTGCAGCCCGGCTTCGACGATGACCTGGGCACGCAGAAGCTGAATGTGGAACCCACCGTCGAGCAGCCGCAGTTCGATGCGGGCGCCACCGCCATCAGCAAGCTCGACGCACAGATGAATTTCGGCGGCGACCAGACGGCCGAGCTTGCGCTCGATGACCTGGGCCTCGATCTCGGCAAGCTCGATTCCACCAACGAGACCATGCTCGATGACTCGCGCCTGACGCAGTCGCTGTCCTCGCCTGACGCGCCCACGCTGGTCGCCGGGCTCGACGAAACCTCGCGCCGGATCATCGAGAGCCACGATGCCAACCAGCCCACGGAGCTGCTGCCGCTGGGCGAACTGCCCGACGACAGCAATGCGACCTCGCGGGTTGCGCTGCTGGATTTCGAACTGGATGCCGATGCCGAGACCGGCAAGCGCGCGGCCATGTCCGAGACCGACTTCAACCTCGATCTGGACGTGGGCAGCGCCGAACAGCCTGTGGACGGTGAATACCAGCGCACGCAGCGCATCGATCCGATGCAGGCCTCCGGCGGCGATGCCACCGAGCAGGACATGGAACCCGTGACGATGAGCGAGGTGGGCACCAAGCTCGACCTGGCACGGGCCTACATGGACATGGGCGATCCCGACGGCGCGCGCAGCATTCTCACCGAGGTGCTGCAGGAAGGTTCCGCCAGCCAGAAGCAGGAAGCCCAGCGCCTGATCGACTCGATCCCGGGCTGATCACCAACTGCGGGTTCGCTGATGACGCGCTTTGCCGTCGGTCTTGAATACGACGGCGGCGGGTTTTCCGGCTGGCAGCAGCAGGAAGACGCCCCCAGCGTGCAGCAGGAGGTCACCGCGGCGCTGGCTTCGGTGCTCGATCATCCCGTGGACATCACAGCCGCCGGACGCACCGATGCCGGCGTGCACGCGCGTTGCCAGGTGGTGCACTTCGACTCCGGCGCGCAGCGAACCGGGCGCGCGCTCGTACTGGGCGCCAATTCGCAACTGCCGGCAGGCATATCGCTGCGCTGGGCGTTCACGGTTGCCGATCACTTCCACGCGCGCTATTCCGCCGAGGCCCGCACTTACCGCTACTGCATCCTGAACCGCATGTCGCGCAGCGCGCTGGCGGCCGGGCGTTCCGCGTTCGTCTACAAGCCGCTGGATGCCGAGCGCATGCAGGCGGCCACGGCGCATCTGGTCGGCTACCACGATTTCAGCGCGCTGCGCGCGGCCGAATGCCAGGCGAAATCCCCGGTGCGTGACCTGTCGCGACTGGTGGTGCGGCGGGTAGGGGATTTCGTGCTGCTGGAGGTCACGGCCAATGCCTTCCTGCACCACATGGTGCGCAACATCGCCGGCCTGCTGATCCATATCGGGCATGGCGAGGCCGAGCCCGGATTCGCCGCGGAAGTGTTGGCTGGCCGCGACCGTCGTCGGGCGCCCGCCACGGCGCCGGCCGGGGGGCTGTACCTGTGGCGGGTACATTACCCACCAGTATTCGGACTGCCGGACGATTCCGATATCATGCGTTGCCCGTCGGGATGTCCGGCGGACCTGTTGGATACCTGAAGCGGGCCCAATTCATGTCCTGGTTCGAAAAAATCGTCCCGTCGAAGATCAAGACCGAAAAGCGCGTGCGTTCGGTGCCCGAGGGACTGTGGATCAAGTGTCCGGCCTGCGACGCGGTGCTGTATCGCGCCGAACTGGATCGCAACCTGCATGTGTGCCCCAAATGCAGCCACCACATGCGCATGCATGCCCGCGCGCGGCTGGATCGATTCCTCGACCCCGGGTCGATGGAGGAGATCGGCGCCAACGTCACGCCCGAGGATCCGCTGCGATTCAAGGACAGCAAGCGCTACAAGGACCGCCTGACTGCGGCGCAGAAGTCCACCGGCGAGAAGGACGCGCTGATCGCGATGGCCGGACGGCTGCATGGCGAGAAGATCGTCGCCTGCGCCTTCGAGTTCGGATTCCTTGGCGGGTCCATGGGCTCGGTGGTCGGCGAACGGTTCCACCGCGCTGTGCAGCGCTGCATGGCCGATCGCGCGCCGCTGGTGTGCTTCTCGGCCACCGGCGGGGCGCGCATGCAGGAAGCGCTGCTGTCGCTGATGCAGATGGCCAAGACCAGCTCGGCGCTCGCGCGGCTGGCCGCCGCGCACCTGCCGTACATATCGGTGCTCACCGATCCGACCACTGGCGGCGTCTCGGCGAGCCTGGCGATGCTGGGCGACATCAACATTGGCGAACCGCGGGCGCTGATCGGCTTTGCGGGTCCCCGTGTCATCGCGCAGACCGTGCGCGAAACGCTGCCCGAAGGCTTCCAACGCAGCGAGTTCCTGCTCGAGAAGGGCGCGATCGACCTGATCATGGATCGCCGCGACCAGCGCGATCACATAGCGCGACTGCTGCGCCAGCTGATGAAGCAGGCGCCACTGCCGGCCGCGGCGCCGGCCTGACGGCATTTTCGCGATGAGCACGCGCCGCAGCCTCGACGAATGGCTGCGACTCCAGGAAACGGTGCATGGCCAGGGCATAGACCTGGGGCTGGCGCGCGTGCGCAGCGTGGCCGAGCGCCTGCAGCTGCTGCCCTATGCGCTGCGCACCATCATCGTGGCGGGCACCAACGGCAAGGGATCCACGGTGGCCTGCCTTGCGGGGCTGCTGCGCGCGCATGGGCTGAAGGCCGGCGCCTTCACCTCGCCACACCTGCTGCGCTACCACGAGCGCATCCGCCTCGATGGCGCCGACGCCACCGACGGCGAGCTGATCGGCGCCTTCGAGGCGATCGATGCGGCCCGCGGCCAGACGACGCTCACCTTCTTCGAGTACAACGCGCTCGCCGCGATGTGGCTGTTCCGCCAGCGCCGCATGGATTTTGCCGTGCTCGAGGTGGGGCTGGGCGGCAGGCTCGATGCGGTGAACATCGTCGATGCCGAAGCGGCCATCGTCTGCTCCATCGGCCTGGACCATGCCGACTGGCTGGGCACCGACGTCGAGCAGATCGGCCGCGAGAAGGCGGGCGTGTTTCGCGCCGGGTCGCTGGCGGTGGTCGCTGATCCGGCGATGACGCCCAGTGTCGCGGCCGAGGCCGATCGCATCGGTGCGCGTCCGCTTCGGGCCGGCAGCCATTACACCTGGCAGGTGGATGCTGCCGGGGGGCGCTGGAGCTTCCGTGGCGCGCAGCGGTTCGACGATCTGGACCCGCCCGCGCTGGCCGGCGAACTCCAGTACGCCAATGCGGCCGCGGCGCTGGCAACACTCTCGGGGATGGGTGTTGATCTCAAGCCCCAGGCCATCAACCACGCGCTGCGATCGCTGCGCCTGCCCGGGCGTTTCCAGGTGGTTCCGGGGCCGGTGGAATGGATTCTCGATGTGGCGCACAACGAACCGGCTGCGCGTGTTCTGGCCCTGAACCTGCGCCAGCGTCCATGCGCGGGCCGCACGCTGATCGTGGCCGGCATCCTGGGCGACAAGGATGTGGCGGCCATCGCGCCGCTGCTGTCCGGCGCCGCCTGGCGGGTTTTTCTCTGCGGCATCGACGCGCCACGGGGGCTGACGGCCGCGCAGCTCGCCGCACGCGCGCCTGAGTTCGCGCGGGCCGCCCAGTGCAAGGACATCGCCGCGGGCATGCGTGCGGCCGCCGAGACGGCGCGTCCGGGGATCGCATCGTGGTGTGCGGCTCTTTCCTCGCCGTGGCACCGGCGCTGGAACGACTCGGCCTATACTGACGCCGTGGAGGGACCTCTCAAGGAACGCCTTACGGGCGCGCTGATCGTGGTGGCCGTGCTGGTCATCGTGGTGCCGGAAATGCTGTCCGGCCCCGGCAGGTCATTGGCCCCCGACACCAGTGCCGATGCGGGTCCGCCGGTGCGCACGTACAGCCTCGAACTGGGCACGACTGCGGCCCCGCTGACCCAGGATCAATCCGCCCTGACGCCGCAGAGCGCAGAGCCCCCCGCACCGCCTGTGTCGGCCGCACCGAAGCCCGCGCCCGAACCGGTTCCGGATCCGGAGCCTGCACCGGCGGCGCCAGTGGCTCAGCCGCCGACCCCGCAGGTGGCAGATGTCAAACCCGCCGCCGCGCCTGCGGCGCCAGCGCCCAGGGCGGCATCCAAGGGGCAGTGGTGGACCCAGCTCGGCAGCTTTTCATCGCGCGATAACGCCGAGCGGCTCGCGCGCGACCTGCGCGGCAAGGGCCATGCGATCGACGTGGCACGGATCCGGGTCGGCGGCAAGGACCTGTATCGGGTCAGGGCAGGCCCCGTAGCCAGTCGCGAGGCCGCTGTCGCGCTTCAATCCCGGCTGTCGGCGGCGGGTCACAAGTCATCGCTGGTGCCGCCTTAGCCTTGCACGCAAGTGTAGAATGGCGGTTTGCCACGGCCTTCCAGGGATTCGCTGAAACCACATGGTTGCCATCGACTACATCATCATCGCGATCGTGCTGGTATCCGCGGTTACGGGCCTCATCCAGGGGTTCCTGCGCGAGGTCTGCGCGCTGGTGACGTGGGTGCTGGCCGTGTGGCTCGCCTGGAAGTTCGGACCCCTCCTGGTGCCTCACCTGGGCGGCGCGCTGCGCCAGGCGCCGTATGGCCTGTGGGCGGGTCGCGGCATCGTCTTCCTGGTGGTGCTGGTGATCGGCGGCATCATCGGCGCCATCGTCAATCACTATGTCCGGCTGTCCATTTTCAGCGGCCTGGATCGTCTGCTGGGTTTCGTGCTGGGGCTGCTGCGCGGCGTCGTCATCGTGGGCGTTGTCGTGGTGCTGGCCCAGCAGGTGAAGCTCGACGGCGAGGCCTGGTGGAAAAAGTCGCGCCTGCTGCCGCAGGTCCAGCCGGTGGCGAATCTGCTGCGCGCTCTGGCGGGTGACCGCCTGCCCACGCGTCCGCCTTCGCAGGATTGAGCGCTCGCGGTTACGGTCTTCAGGAGTCCACATGTGCGGAATCGTCGGCATCGTTGCCAGAAGCCCGGTCAACCAGCAGCTCTATGACGCGCTGACGGTGCTTCAGCACCGCGGCCAGGACGCCGCGGGCATCATGACCGCCGATGGCGGCGAGCTGTTCGCCTCGAAAGGGCGGGGCCTGGTGCGTGATGTGTTCAGCCAGCGCGACATGGATTCGCTGCGCGGCAACGTGGGCATCGGGCATGTGCGCTATCCCACTGCCGGCGGCAACAGCGATTCGGAAGTCCAGCCGTTCTACGTGAACGCTCCCTACGGCATCTGCCTGGGGCACAACGGCAACCTCACCAACTCCGCCGAGCTGTCCGCCGTGCTGATGCGCGAGGACCGGCGCCACCTGAATACCCGCTCCGACTCCGAAGTGCTGCTGAACGTGTTCGCCTCCGAGCTGCAGCGCATCGGCACGCTGCGCGTCACGCCGGCCGACATCTTCGCGGCCACCAACGCCGTCTACCGCCGCTGCCGCGGCGCCTATGCGGTGGTGGCGATGATCATCGGGCATGGCGTGCTGGGCTTCCGCGACCCTCACGGCATCCGCCCGCTGGTGCTGGGCCAGCGTCGCAGCGCCCGCGGCATGGAATACATGCTGGCCTCCGAGAGCGTGGCGCTGACCATGCTGTCGTTCGAGGTCGTGCGCGACGTGGCGCCGGGCGAGGCCGTGTTCATCGACGAGCTGGGCCGGCTGCACACCAGCCAGTGCGTGCCCGCGGCGCGCCATACGCCCTGCATCTTCGAGTATGTTTACTTCGCGCGCCCCGATTCGATCATCGACAACATCTCGGTGTACCGCGCCCGCATGCGCATGGGCGAGCGCCTGGCCGACAAGCTGAAGCGCGAGCATCCCGACCACGACATCGACGTGGTCATCCCGATTCCCGATACCAGCCGCACCTGCGCGCTGCAGCTGGCGCAGAAGCTGCGCATCAAGTACCGCGAGGGGTTCAACAAGAACCGCTACATCGGCCGCACCTTCATCATGCCGGGCCAGGAACAGCGCCTGAAGTCCGTGCGCCGCAAGCTCTCGGCCATCGACCTGGAGTTCCGCGGCAAGAACGTGCTGCTGGTGGATGATTCCATCGTGCGTGGCACCACCTCCGCGCAGATCATCGAGCTCGCCCGTGAGGCCGGCGCCCGCAAGGTCTACTTCGCCTCGGCCGCGCCACCGGTGCGACACCCCTATGTGTACGGCATCGACATGCCGGCCGCATCGGAGCTGGTGGCCGCCGGTCGCGATGTCGAAGAGGTGGCGCGCCAGATCGGCGCCGACTGGCTGCTGTACCAGGATCTGGAAGACCTGGTCGCCGCCTGCCGGCACGACAATGCGGCCATCACCGAGTTCGATACCTCGTGCTTCTCCGGGCAGTACGTCACCGGCGACATCACGCCCGAGTACCTGCAGCGCCTGGAGCAGGAGCGCTCGGATGGCGCCAAGGCCCAGCGGCGCGACAGTCCGCTCAAGGCCGTGAACTGATCCAGCCCGGACAGCGCGCATGCGACTGCTGCTGATTGTCCAGGATGCGCGCTTCCGGTCGCTGATCCGCCATCACGTCACCTGCGAATGGGCGAACGCGGACCTGGTGATGCGCTCGACTCGCGCGCCGGGTCGCTTGCCGCCGGAATTCCTCGCCCAGGGCTACGACGCCGTGCTGATCGACCAGGACTGGCTGGGCGGGCAGGGGCTCGACTGGCTGCGCGACCTGGCTGCCCGGCGCGGCTTCGCGCCGATACTGTTCCTTGCCCAGCAGGTGAATGACCAGACGGCTCGCGAGGCGCGCATCTTCGGTGCCTTCGGGGTGCTCACCAAGCAGCGCTTTGCGCACGAAACCCTCATCGCGGTGCTCACCGAAGCGGCGCGGGTGCAGCCGCAGCGCCCAGGCCGACTGGCGGGTTTCGCCGGAAGCGGAAGCCTCGCGCCGCTTCGGCACCGTGCGCATTCCGGGCTACCGCTGCGTGCGGCGACTGGCCGGTGGATCGGTCTCGCAGCTCTACCTGGCCGAGAGCGAGAAGGCCGGCTCGCTGATCGTGATCAAGGTCACGCCCTCGGTGCGCAATGAAAGCGGCGTGGACCAGTCCTTCGAGCGCTTCCTGCAGGAATACGAGATCGCGCACCGGCTGCATCATACGAGCATCGTCCGCTGCCACGAGCTGGGCGTGGCCGATGACCATGCCTACCTCGCGATGGAGTATTTCCCGGAAGGGGACCTTCGCCGGCGCATCCGCAGCGGCATCTCGCCCGCCGAAGCGCTGGACATCGCCGCGCAGATTGCCGGCGCGCTGGCCGCGCTGCACGAGACCGGCGCGCTGCACCGCGACCTGAAGCCGGGCAATGTGCTGATGCGAACATCGCAGCGCATCGCGCTGTCGGACTTCGGTCTTGCCAAGCACGCGGCGCTCGAGATGGAAATAACCGATCCGGGCCTGATCTTCGGCACGCCGCACTACATGAGTCCGGAGCAGGGGCACGGCGAGACAGTCGATGAGCGCAGCGACCTGTACAGCCTGGGCGTGATCCTGTTCGAGATGCTGTCGGGGAAAAAGCCCTTCACCGACAGCAATCCCATGGCCATCATCTACAAGCACCGCAACCAGCCCGTGCCGCGGCTGCCGCAGGCAGCCGCACATTGGCAGCCGCTGGTCGACAACCTGCTGGCCAAGCGTCCGGGGGACCGGTTTGCCTCGGCTGTGCTGGCAGAGGCGGCGCTGGACAAGGCGGCCGTCCAGGCCCGCACGGCAGCCGCTTGAACGCGGCGCTGCAGGAGCCCTTGCCGGGCGTGCTCAAGGTGGCCACGCCGCCGGCCTGGGCGCTGCATGCCGCGCGGCACTGGCAGCAGCTGCTGGTCGATCATGCCAATTGCGAGAAGAAGGCGGCCTCCACGGCGCTGTCGCTGATGTTCGCCTATCCGGAAGACACGGCGCTGTGCCAGGCGCTGGCGCGGCTGGCGCGCGAGGAGCTGCGGCATTTCGAACAGGTGCAGCAGATGATGGCGCGGCTGGGCGTGCCGGTGCGCCGGCTGTCGCCCGGTCGTTACGCTGGCGGACTGCGCGCGGCGCTCACGAACCATGAACCGCAGCGCAAACTCGACCTGCTGCTGTGCGGGGCGCTGATCGAGGCGCGTTCCTGCGAGCGGTTCGAGGTTCTGGCGCCACACCTGGAGGCGCCACTGGCGGGGTTCTATGAGGACCTCGCACGATCGGAAAGACGCCATGCGGGCATGTACCTTGACCATGCCCGGGTCACGCTGCGCGAAGCGATGCTGACCCAGGAGCATTTCGACGCGCGCCTGGAGCAGTTGGCGAATGTGGAGGCGCACCTGATCAGCTCCGCCGATGCAGAGTTTCGCTTCCACTCAGGGGTTCCCGTAGAGGTGGCGCCAGCGTGAGGCGGTGGGGCAGTGTGCTGTGCTGCCTGCTGCTGGTGGCCTGCGGTGGCCCCGCCCGATCCACGCTGACGCCTGCGACGATCGACGCGCGCATCGCCAGTGGTCACCTTCACCGGCATCTGTCGCAGTCGCCCAGGACGCTTGACCCGTCGCTGAACGAGGACGTGGCCGCGTATTCCATCGCCGATGATCTGTTCGAGGGGCTGGTGCGACTGGATGCGGCCGGCAACGTGGTGCCTGGCGTGGCTTCGGGCTGGACAGCGTCGGACGCGGGGCTCACCTGGCGCTTCCAGCTGCGCCCCGATGCGCGCTGGTCAAATGGCGATCCGGTGCAGGCACGGGATTTCGTCTACGCGTGGCGGCGCATCATGGACCCGGCAACCGGGTCGGCCAATCGCGCGCAACTGCTGCCGATCGCTGGCGCCGAAGACATCCAGGCGGGCAGGTTGCCGCCCTCGGCGCTGGGCGTGCATGCGCTGGATGCCCACACGCTCGAAGTGAAGCTGGCCTCGCCCACGCCTTATTTCCTGTACCTGCTCACGCTTTGCTGGTTCATGCCGCTGCACGAACCCACTATCGCGCAGCACGGCGCAACCTGGACCGAACCGGCACATATCGTGGGTAATGGCGCGTTCGTGCTGCAGTCTCGAACGGCCTCTGGCCCCATCACGCTGGCGCGCAATGCGCGGTACTGGGACGCAGGGGCCGTGAAGCTCAAGGCCGTTACCTATCATCCCGTCACCGACACGGCAGCCGCCACGGCGCGATTCCTGGCGGGCGACATCGACATCACCGACCGTTTCCAGATCGAGGATTTCGACTGGCTGCGCCGCGACCTCGGGCCGCAGGTGCGGCTGGAACCGTACCTGGCCACCTACATGATGGCCATGAATGTCACGCTTCCCCCGTATGACGACGTGCGCGTGCGCCAGGCGCTGGTGATGGCGATGGATCGCGATGTGCTGACAGGCAAGCTTCTGAAGGGCAAGTACAGCCCCGCCATCGGCATCGTGCCGCCGCTGCCGGGCTACGCGGCCGTGTTGCCTGAATGGGCGGCGCTGCCCACCGAGGCCCGCCATGCGCGGGCGCGCGAGCTGTATGCTGCGGCCGGCTACTCCGCGCAGAAGCCGCTGGAAGTGCGGCTGTGGTATCCGATGTCTGATGCCGATACGCGCCGGCTCATGGAAGGAATCGCTGCCATGTGGCGCACCACGCTCGGCGCGCGGGTGCGGATCGAGGCCGAGGAGTGGCGCGCCTTCCAGCAAAACCGCGAGCTTCGCGAGCACGGCCTGTTCTATTACGCCTGGACGGGCGACTACCCGGATCCGCTCACATTCCTCGCGCTGCCTCGCACCGGTGGCGACCAGAACCACATGCAGTACAGCAGCGATGCTTATGACCGGGCGGTGGACGAGGGCATGCGCGCCGTGGATCCGGCCGTGCGGCAGGCTGCCTACCAGCGCGCCGAGCGGTTGCTCAACGCCGATGCCGTGGTGATGCCCATCTACTACTACCGCAGCAAGCACCTGGTGCGCAGCCATGTGCAGGGCTGGCGTGAAAGCCCCATGGACCGGCATGCCTCGCGCGAGCTGTACCTGTCACGCGAGTCGCTGCACTGATGGGCCGTTACGCGCTGTCGCGACTGCTGGCCGCGGTGCCCACAATGCTGGCCATCGTCACGCTGGCGTTCGTGATGCTGCGCATTGCGCCGGGCGGACCTTTTGATTCGGATCGCGCCATGCAGCCGCAGGTGCGCGCGGCGCTGGAAAGCCACTACCACCTCGACGAACCGCTTGCCTTCCAGTACCTGCGCTACCTCGGGCAGCTCGCCCGGGGGGATCTGGGCCCGTCCTACTACTACCGTGACCGCGGCGTGAACGAACTGATCGCCGAGGCGCTGCCGGTGGACCTGACCATAGGCGGCCTCGCGCTGCTTCTGGCCTGCCTGGTGGGCATTCCGCTGGGAGCGCTGGCGGCGTGGCGCGGCGAAACGCTTGATCGGGTTGCGTCGTTCATTTCGCTGCTGGGTGTATCGATGCCCGTCTACGTGGTGGCGCCGCTCATCATCCTGCTGTTCGCGGTGGTGCTGCAGTGGTTTCCCGCCGGAGGCTGGGGTGGTGGCGCGCCGCGCTACATCGTGCTGCCGGTGGTTTCCATGGCGCTGCCGTATGTGGCCTATGTCACGCGCATCACGCGCGCGGGATTCCTCGACACGCTGCAGCAGCCGTTCATCCGGGCGGCGCGGGCGCGCGGGCTGTCCACGGGGGCCATCGTGTTCCGCCACGCGCTGCGGCCCGCGCTGGTGCCGCTCGTCGCCTTCCTCGGGCCCGCCGTGGTCGGCGCCATCACAGGTTCCATCGTCATCGAGAACACGTTCGGCCTCGACGGCATCGGACAGTTCTTCGTGCGCGGCGCGTTCAATCGCGACTACTCGCTGGTGATGGGCGTCACGGTGCTCTATGGGCTGCTGATCGTGCTGGCCAACCTGGCGGTGGACCTGCTGCAGGCATGGCTGGACCCGCGGGTGAGGCTGCGATGAGCCGGTCGTTGCCACGCGCAAGCCTCGCGCTGCTGGGCCTGCTGATATCTGCCGCCGTGCTGGTGCCATGGCTGTCGCCGCACGATTACTTCACGCCGGACTGGGACCACCGAACTGCCGCCGCAATGGTCGCGCGGACATCTGCTGGGCACGGATGAGCTGGGGCGCGACCTGCTGGTGCGCCTGATGTGGAGCTGCCGGATCTCGCTGCTGGTGGCCGGCGTGGCAAGCCTCATCAGCCTGGTCATTGGTCTTACCTGGGGCGTGACGGCGGGGTACTTCGGCGGCCGCGTGGATTCGATCCTGATGCGCGTCGTGGATGTGCTGTATTCGGTGCCGTTCACGCCGTTCGTGATTGTGCTGACGGTGCTGTTCGGGCGGGACCTGGTGCTGCTGTTCATCGCCATCGGCGCGGTGTCCTGGCTCGACATCGCGCGCGTGACGCGCGCGCAGACGCTGGGCCTGAAGGAGCGCGAGTTCATCATCGCTGCCGAAGTGGCGGGGCTGACGCCATGGGCCATCATGTGGCGGCATATCGTGCCCAATCTCATCGGCATCACGCTGGTGTGCCTGACGCTCACCATTCCCGCCGTGGTCACCACCGAGGCATTCCTCAGCTATCTGGGGCTTGGCGCGCAGTCGCCGCTGACCTCGCTGGGCGTGATGCTGGCGGATGGCGCCGCGCAGATGCGTTCGCGGCCACTGCTGCTGATCCTGCCAGCCGTGGTGCTGATTGCGCTGGTGCATTCCTGCAATCGCCTGGGAGATACGCTCAAGGATCGCCATGGCCTCTGAGCCGCTGCTGCGCCTGCAGGCCTATTCGCAGGTTCGCGCCGATGGCACGCCAGTGCTGCAGGATCTTTCGTTCGAGCTCGGTCGCGGAGAAATCCTGGGTGTGGTTGGGGAATCCGGCTCCGGCAAATCGCAGCTGCTGCTCGGACTGCTGGGTCTTGCGATGCCAGGCAGCCGGGTCAGCGGCAGCGCCTGCTTCGATGGCATCGAACTGGCGCGAGCGCCGGAACCCGTGCTGCGCCCGCTTCGGGGGCGGAAGATCGCGATGCTGTTCCAGGATCCGCTGCTGACATGGAATCCCCTGCCTGACGCTGGGCTCGCAGCTCATCGAAACGGCAAGGCTGCACCTGGGATCGGACTCCAGGACTGCGCGCGCAGGTGCTGCAGGCGCTGGCCGAGGCGGAGCTTCCGGACGCCGGCATGCTGCTGGATCGCTATCCGCACGAGATTTCTGGCGGCATGCGGCAGCGCGCGCTGCTGGCGATGTCGGTGCTGGCGAAGCCCGCGTTGCTGCTGGCCGATGAACCGACCACGGCGCTGGATCCCACCACCCAGCGCCGGGTGCTGGCGCGCCTGGCCTCGCTGCGCGAACGCGGAATGTCCATCCTGCTGGTCACGCACGACCTGGGCGTGGTGGCCGAGATCGCCGATCGCGTGCTGGTGCTGCAGCAGGGTGTCATCGTGGAGCAGGGCGCCACCGCGCAACTGCTGCGCGCGCCGGCCAGCGCCTACGCGCGCACGCTGCTGGATGCCGCCCGACAGATGGAGGGCCTGCCGTGCCTGCCATGACGCCCGCGCCGCCATTGCTGGAAGCGCGCGCGCTGGGTGTGCGGTCGCCGGGCCGACGCTTCCGCGCCGAACCGGTCGAGCTGCTGCGCGGCGTCGACCTGTGCGTGCAGCAGGGTCAGTCGCTGGCCGTGGTGGGTGAATCCGGCGCGGGCAAGACCACGCTGGTGCGCGCACTGCTGCGCCTGGTCCGTCCATCGGCAGGCCAGGTGCTGGTCGGCGGACAGGACCTGGCCATCCTCTCGCCGCAGGAATTGCGCGAGCAGCGCCGCCTTATCCAGGTGGTGTTCCAGGATCCGCTTGCGTCGCTGAACCCCGCGCTGGATGTGTTGACGCTGGTGGCCGATCCGCTTCGGCCCGGATTGCGATCGCCGCTGACCGCTGCGCTGCGCGAGCGCGTGGTGGAGCAGTTGTCGGCAGTGGGGCTGGGCAGCCAGTATCTCTCGCGCCGGGCAGGGCAGTTGTCCGGCGGCCAGGCCCAGCGCGTGGCCATCGCGCGCGCGTTGATCGCGGAACCGGCCATGCTGATCTGCGACGAGCCCGTTTCGGCGCTGGACCTGGCGCTGCGCGCGCAGGTGCTGCAGTTGCTGGCCCATCTGCGCCACACCCGCAATCTCGCGCTGCTGCTCGTCACGCATGACCTGCATGCGGCGCGGTTGCTGTGCGAGCACACGCTGGTGCTGCGGCGGGGCGCCGTGGTGGAGCAGGGCGCCACGGCCGCGCTGCTCACGAATCCCGCCGCCGATTACACGCGCGCGCTGGTGGGCGCCATGCTCAGCGTCGACCCGGGCCGCGCTGGCAGTCGCAGCGTCTCGTAGCGGCCGTCGGCCGTCAGCGCCAGGCAGCTGCCACTTTCGTACCAGTCGCCGAGCACGATGCGGGTGCAGTCGCGACCGTCCACGTTCAGGCGATGCACCGCGGGCCGGTGCGTGTGTCCGTGGATCAGTACATCGGCCTCAGCGAGCCGGAACAGCGCCGCGACTGCTTCCGGGTTCACGTCCATGATCGTCTGGCTGGCGCCGCGGGTGTATGCGCGGCTGTCCGCGCGGGCCTTGCCCGCCAGCCTGCGGCGCACGGCCAGCGGAAGACGCAGGAAGTCCCGCTGCACGCCCTCGTTGCGGGCGAAGGCGCGGAACTGCTGGTAGCCCCTGTCGCCGGTGCACAGCAGGTCGCCGTGCGACACCACGAACCGGTGCGATCCGGCCTGCACGCGCACCGGGTCGGGCAGCAGCTGGCAACCACTGCGCTGCTCGAAGGCCGCCCCGAGCAGGAAATCGCGATTGCCCCGGAGCACATGGCAGGGTACGTGGCGCGTGAAGTCCCGCAGCGCCGCGCAGACCGAATGCCGCACGGGTTCGTCGTCATCGTCGCCCACCCAGCTCTCGAACAGGTCGCCGAGGATGTACAGCGCCAGCGCATCGCGCGCCGGGCCGCGCAGGAAATCGACGAACTGTTCCACCGCCAGCGGCGATTCCGCATCCAGATGCAGGTCGGAAACGAACAGGATGCGGCTGGCGGACATGCAGGGAATATAGTGCAGGGGTGCCCGAAAGTCCTGACGCGCACAGCGCCGGGCGCGGCTTTTCGCGTAAAATTCGGCGCATGCTCCATCTTCACAACTCCCTCACCGGGAAGCTCGAGCCGTTCAAGAGCCTCGAGCCCGGGCGCGTGCGCCTGTATGTCTGCGGCATCACGGTCTATGACTTCTGCCACATCGGCCACATGCGCATGATGGTGGCCTTCGATGTGATCCAGCGCTACCTGCGCTACAGCGGCTATGCGGTCGACTACGTCCGCAACATCACCGACATCGACGACAAGATCATTCGGCGCGCCGCCGAGAACGGCGAGAGCATCGAGGCGCTGACCGGTCGCTTCATCCAGGCGATGGATGAAGATGCCGCGAAGCTCGGCATCGCCAGGCCCGACCACGAGCCGCGGGCCACGCAGCACCTGCCGCAGATCGTGGAGCTCATTCAGAAGCTCATCGCGCGTGGTCATGCCTATGCGGCCGCCAATGGCGATGTCATGTACGCGGTGGCGAGTTTCCCCGGCTATGGGCAACTATCGGGCAAGAAGCTCGAGGACCTGCGTGCCGGCGCCCGCGTCGACGTGGACGAGGCCAAGCGCGATCCGCTGGACTTCGTGCTGTGGAAGCACAGCAAGCCGGGCGAGCCGAACTGGCCTTCGCCCTGGGGCGCGGGCCGGCCCGGCTGGCACATCGAGTGCTCGGCCATGTCGATGGCGCTGCTGGGGGATCACTTCGACATCCACGGCGGCGGCATGGACCTGAAGTTCCCCCACCACGAGAACGAAATCGCGCAGAGCTGCGGCGCCACCGGCGCGCACTTCGCCAACTACTGGCTGCACAATGGCTTCGTGAACGTGGACAGCGAGAAGATGTCCAAGTCGCTGGGAAACTTCTTCACGCTGCGCGATGTGCTGCCGCACCTGCGGCACCCGGAGGTGCTGCGCTATTTCCTGGTAGCCAGCCATTACCGGGGGCCCATCAACTACACGCTGGAAAACCTGCAGCAGGCGGACGCCACGCTGGGTGGGTTCTATAACGCGCTGCGCGGCGCGCCGGTGGGCGCGCTGCCGGCGGATGCCGACGCCTGGCGAGCCGAGTTCCGCGCGGCCATGGACGATGACTTCAACACGCCGAAGGCGCTGGCGGTGCTGCAGAAGCTGGCGCGTGAACTGAACGAGGCCAAGGCGCAGGGGCACTCGTGCCTCGCGCGCGTTGG
This sequence comes from Pseudomonadota bacterium, assembly GCA_016720075.1. Taxonomy (GTDB): domain Bacteria; phylum Pseudomonadota; class Gammaproteobacteria; order Steroidobacterales; family Steroidobacteraceae; genus ZC4RG30. The sequence continues at coordinate 45,414 of JADJXW010000005.1, read as the reverse complement.
CGAACTGGCGGCGGTGTTTCGCGAGCTCTCTGCGGTGCTGGGCGTATGCCAGCTCGATGCCGAACAGTGGTTCCGGCTGCCGGCGCCGCGCCGCGGCGAGGTGGATACCGAAGCCACCGCCTGGGGCGACTCGGCAATAGAAGTGTCGATTGCGGCGCGCCTGGCGGCGCGCAAGGCGCGCGATTTCCGCGAAGCCGACCGGCTTCGGGATGAACTGGCCGAGGCGGGCGTGATCCTCGAGGACAGGCCCGACGGCACTACGCTCTGGCGCCGGAAGTAGGGCGCAGAGCCATCCGCGGCCGCAGGCCGCGCGACTAGCGCGGCGGCGGAGTCAGCGGCTGTTCCACCGTGCGATCGGTGTTCGCCAGGATGCCTTCGCGGAACTGGTAGGCCTCGAGCGTGTTCTGGATCAGCATCGCGATGGTCATGGGGCCAACGCCACCCGGCACCGGCGTGATCCACGACGCGCGCTCTGCGGCAGCGGCGAATTCCACATCGCCTACCACCTTGCCCGAGGGCAGGCGGTTGATGCCCACGTCGAGCACCACCGCGCCGGGCTTGATCCAGTCGCCCTTCACGAACTCTGGCTTGCCGATGCCGGCAACGACGATGTCGGCGCGGCGCACATGGCCGATCAGGTCCTTGGTCTGGCTGTGGCACACGGTAATCGTGGCGCCGCGCATCAGCAGTTCCAGCGCGGCGGGGCGGCCGACGATGTTCGACTGGCCGATCACCACGGCATCCATGCCCTTGGGATCGATGCCGGCGTGTTCCAGCATTTTCATGCAGCCATAGGGCGTGCAGGGGCGCAGGCGCGGCGTGCGCTGGGCCAGCAGTCCCAGGTTCTCGGGGCTGAAGCCGTCGACGTCCTTCTCGACCGCGATGGCGTCGATCACGGCCTTGCTGTCGATGTGCTTCGGCACCGGCAGCTGCACCAGGATGCCGTCGATGGCCGGGTCGGCATTCAATTTGCGCACCACGTCGATGACTTCCTGCTGCGTGGTGGTGTCGGGCATCAGGATGACGGGGGAGTGCATGCCGGCCGCTTCACAGGCCAGGTGCTTGTTGCGCACGTAGATCTGGGAGGCCGGGTCCTGGCCCACGATCACCACCGCAAGCCCCGGTACGCGCTTGCCAGCGGCCTTGAGCGCCGCCACCTGCCTGCCCACGTTGTCGCGCACCGACTGCGCAATCGCCTTGCCGTCCAGCAAACGAGCCGTCATCACCAATGCTCCCTTGGTCAAAACGGGCGGTAGGGTATCATCGGCAAGTCGGGGCGTGGCGCAGTCTGGTAGCGCATCTGGTTTGGGACCAGAGGGTCGGAGGTTCAAATCCTCTCGCCCCGACCACCTTTCACCGAAGCGCTGTGCCCAAATCCAGCGCAGTTCATCAATACCTTGAGGCGGAGTTCCACAACCCCTCTCCTGGGTTCCACGCCACTGGATCCCCTGCCCCCGTCAGCATCCCTCCGGACAATAGATGCTGTGCAGCGTCTCCACCACCCGCTGCGCCGGTTGCGACGCCAGCCCGTAGTAAATGCTCTGCGCCTCGCGCCGGGTCTTCACCAGCCCTTCATCGCGCAGTACTGCCAGATGCTGCGAAAGCGCCGACTGGCTGAGGGGCAGGGATGCGTTCAACTCGCTGACCGTCCGCTCACCTTCAAAAGCATGCACAGCAGCATCAGCCGGTTCTCGTTCGAAAGCGCGCGCAGCAGCCGTGCGGCCTGCGTCGCGTTATCGCGCAGTTGCGAGAAATCAAGCGGGGCCTGGCGACGGGTCGACGTCTTGCGTGTGGTGGAGGGTCGATTCATGGTCAAAGTATAGCTCTAAGTATTAGTTGACGCTAATATTAGATGAGACTAATATAAACCCCAATACAAGAGGGCCTGCACATGGCGAAAATCACGGTAATCGGGGCAGGGCTGGCCGGCATGAGCGCCGCCTATGAACTGCGGCAGTTCCTCGGCGCGGAGCATCCGGTCACGCTGATTGGCCAGGGTCCGCTGTTCAGCTTCACGCCTTCGAACCCCTGGATCGCGGTGGGTTGGCGCCGGCCGGACCAGACCAATATCCCGGCGGCGGAACACCTGACCCGTCGCGGCATCACGTTCCACGAGCAGCCGGTGACGCGCATCGATGCCGAGGGCAATCGCGTGGAACTGGCCGACGGCACCGTGGTGGATCACGACTACCTGCTGATCTGCACCGGACCGAAGCTGGACTTCGCGGCCATTCCCGGCCTGGGTCCCGATACGGGATTCACCCAGTCGGTGTGCACGTCGCCGCATGCGGAACACGCCTGGCAGCAGTACCAGCAGTTCACGGCCAATCCCGGACCCGTGGTGGTCGGCGCCGTGCAGGGCGCGAGCTGCTTCGGGCCGGCCTATGAGTTCGCCTTCATCCTCGACGCGGACCTGCGCAAGCGCAAGATTCGCGACAAGGTCCCCATGACCTACATCACCAGCGAGCCCTACGTTGGCCACATGGGGCTGGGCGGCGTGGGTGATTCGAAGAGCCTGATGGAGTCCGAGTTCCGCCAGCGCCACATCCAGTGGATCACCAATGCCAAGGTGGTGGAAGTGCGCGCCGATGCCATCGTCGTCGAGGAGCATGACGAGGCGGGCAAGCCCAAGGGCCGGCGCGAGGTGCCCGCGAAATATTCGATGCTGCTGCCCGCCTTTGCGGGAGTGGATCCGGTGGCGGCCGTGCCCGGGCTGTGCAACCCGCGCGGCTTCGTCATCGTCGACAAGCACCAGCGCAGTCCGAAATACGCCAACATCTTCTCGGCCGGTGTCTGCGTGGCCATCGCGCCCAATGAGCCCACGCCCGTGCCTACCGGCGTGCCGAAGACAGGCTTCATGATCGAATCCATGGTCACCACCATCGTGCGCAACCTGCAGGCGGAGCTGGCGGGCAAGCCGGCCACCTTCGAGGGCACCTGGAATGCCGTGTGCCTGGCGGACATGGGTGACACCGGAACGGCCTTCGTGGCGCTGCCGCAGATTCCGCCGCGCAATGTCACCTGGGCGAAGAAGGGCAAGTGGGTGCACCTGGCAAAGGTGGCCTTCGAGAAGTACTTCCTGCACAAGATGCGCACGGGAGTGTCCGAGCCGATCTACGAGAAATACATCCTGAGTGCGCTCGGCATCGAGCGACTCAAGGAAAACGAACACAAGTGAGGAGCCTTCCATGAACCTCGACAAAGCAGTACTGGCCTTCGCGGGCCTCGTCGTCCTGGCCAGCGTCGCGCTGGCGCACTATGTGTCGCCCTGGTGGCTGTTGCTCACGGCGTTCGCCGGACTGAACATGCTGCAGGCCAGTTTCACTGGGTTTTGCCCCGCGGCGCTGGTATTCAAGGCGCTGGGTGTAAAGGGAGGCTGTGCATTCAAGTGAAAGCCATGCGTTCCACCAGTGCCGTGCTCGCGCTTTCGATGCTGGTCACGCTCGCGAGCTGTGGCGGCGGACCAGGCGAGGCGCCGAAGACAGTCGCACCCGATGTCGCGACGCTGACCGTGGCCCCCGGCGGCGAAGCCGGCGGCGTTGCCTGGGATGGCGTGGTGCAGGCGGTGGAGCAGGCCGTGTTGTCCGCGCAGACCGGTGGCCGCGTCACGGCGCTCAACAGCGACGTGGACCAGCGTGTCGCCGCGGGCGCCGTGCTGCTGCGGATCACCAGCCAGGAACAGGCCGCGGCCGCGCAGATGGCGCGGGCGCAGGTCAAATCCGCCGAAGCCCAGCATGCCGACGCAAAGAACCGCTTCGAGCGCGCCAGTAACCTCATCGGCCGCCAACTCATCTCGCGAGACGATTTCGACCGCGTGAAGGCTGCCAGCGACGCGGCCGCGGCCGCCGTGGATGCCGCCCGCGCCTTGCTTGCGCAGGCCGAGCAGCAACTGGCCTACACCTCGGTGCGAGCCCCGTACGCTGCCACGGTGGCATCCCGCAGCGTCGAACTCGGCGAAACCGTTTCGCCCGGGCAGCCCCTGTTCACGCTGTACGCGCCGGGAGCGCTGCGGCTGGAAGTACAGGTGCCGCAGTCCGATGCCGAGGCGATTCGCGCGAAGCCTGCAGCCACGGTGACGCTGGCCGATGGCCGCGAGGTGGCGGCCGCCAGGGTTGTCGTCTTCCCCAGCGCCGATCCGCAGGCGCACAGCAATGCGGTGCGCGTGATGCTGCCCGCGCTGTCGCCGCAGCCGCGTCCGGGGCAGACGGCAAAGGTGCGCTTCGCCGCCGCAGCAGGCCCCGCGGGCCTGTGGCTTCCGGCCACCGCTATCACGACCCGCGGCGAGCTGGCCGGCGCGTATGTGGTGAACGAGCAGGGCATCGTGCTGCGCCAGCTGCGCCTCGGCAGCCGCATGACCGATCGTATCGAGGTGCTGGCGGGCCTGGCAGCGGGCGAGCGTGTGGCCACTGATCCGGTTGCCGCCCTGGCATGGCTGCGTTCGCACCAGCAGCCCGCGGGAATTACCCATGACTGATGAGGTCTCGGCCAACGGCCCCTTGGGAATTTCCGGCCGCCTGGCGCGCCGTTTCGTCTCCAACCCGATGACGCCGCTGCTGGCCCTCGTGGGCCTGCTGCTCGGCGTGGTCGCGGTGATGATCACGCCGCGCGAGGAAGAGCCGCAGATCGACGTGACGATGGCCAATGTCATCGTGCCGTTCCAGGGCGCCGCCTCGCGCGACGTGGAACAGCAGGTGTCCTCGCCGCTGGAGCAGCGGCTATCCGAGATCGAAGGCGTGAAGCACGTCTATTCGGTTTCGCGGCCGGGCGCGGCCGTGCTGACGGTGGAATTCGAAGTGGGCGTGCCGCGCCAGGCGGCGCTGGTGCGCCTGTACAACCAGGTCTGGAGCAACCTTGACCTGCTTCGACCCGGTACCGGCATTGGCCAACCCGTGGTCAAGCCCAAGGGCATCGACGATGTGCCCATCATGGCGGTCACGCTGTGGACCGATGACCCGGCGCGCGGTCCCGCCGACCTCGCGCAGGTCGCGCGCACGCTCGAGGCGGAGCTCAAGCGCGTGCCCGGCACGCGCGATGTCTATTCGATCGGTGCGCCCGAGCGGCGCGTCGTGGTCACGCTCGATCCGGCGCGGCTGGCCACCTACGGGCTGACCGTCGCGGATCTCACCGGCGCACTGCAGGCCGCCAACGTCGTGCAGCAGGCCGGTGAGCGCGTGGGTCCCGAAGGCGCAACTCCGGTTACCGCCGGCACCTTCCTGGCCGGCGCTGCCGATGTGGCGAACCTGGTGATAGGCGTCAGCGGCGGACGGCCGCTGCTGCTGGCGGATGTGGCGCGTATCACCGACGGCGCGGACCTGCCTGCAAGCTATGTCTGGCACGGCAGGCCAGCCGGCAAGGGCGGTCCCGAGGCCGGCACGGCGCCCGCGGTGACGCTGGCCATCGCCAAGAAGCCCGGCAGCAACGCCGCCGACATCACCCGGGCCATTGCAGGTCGCCTGGTGGAACTGCGCGGCGAGCTGATTCCGGCGGGCGTGCATGCCGAGGTCACGCGCGACTACGGCCAGACCGCCACCGACAAGGCGCAGAAGCTGATCCAGAAGCTTATCTTCGCCACCGCATCGGTGGTGCTGCTGGTGCTCTTCACGCTGGGCTGGCGCGAAGCCATCGTGGTGGGCGTGGCCGTGGTGCTCACGCTGGCGCTGACGCTGTTCGCTTCGCGAGCCATGGGCTTCACGCTCAACCGCGTGTCGCTGTTCGCGCTGATCTTCTCCATCGGCATCCTGGTCGACGACGCCATCGTGGTGGTGGAGAACATCCACCGGCACATGCAGCGCGGCGGTCGCACGCTGCTGCAGGCCATTCCTGCTGCCGTCGACGAGGTGGGCGGGCCGACCATCCTCGCCACGTTCACGGTCATCGCGGCGCTGCTGCCCATGGCCTTCGTCACCGGTCTCATGGGTCCCTACATGCGGCCCATTCCCATCAATGCCTCGGCGGGCATGCTGCTGTCGCTGGCCGTGGCGCTGATCGTCACCCCCTGGCTTGCTATGCGTCTGTTGTCGCGCCACGTGGTCGTGGCGCCCGCGGCAGGCCAGGCTCCGGCGCCCGCATCAGCCCTGCACAGGCTCTTCGAACGCCTGATGGGTCCGTTCCTGCGCGGCGAAGGCGCTTCGCGGCGCAGGCGCCTGTTGTTCGGCGCCATGCTTGTGCTGGTCGTGCTGTCCGCGGGACTCGCGGTGCTGCGCATCGTGGTGCTGAAGATGCTGCCCTTCGACAACAAGTCCGAGATCCAGGTGGTGGTGGACCTGCCCGAGGGCAGCACGCTCGAGCAGACCAACGCATTGCTGCTGGATGTAGCGCAGCAGGTGGCCCGCGTGCCCGAGGTGGTGGACTTCCAGGGCTATGCCGGCACTTCGGCGCCGGTGAACTTCAACGGCCTGGTGCGCCAGTACTACCTGCGCGCCGGCAGCAACGTGGGTGACCTGCAGATCAACCTGGTCGACAAGCATGCCCGCGAGCGCCAGAGCCATGAAATCGCCCGCACGCTGCGGCCGCAGCTGGCCGGCATCGCCGCGCGCTACGGCGCCAGCCTCAAGGTGGTCGAAGTGCCGCCCGGTCCGCCGGTGCTGTCGCCGCTGGTGGCGGAGATCTACGGCCCGGACTACGCGCGCGCGCGGCAACTGGGCCTCGCGCTGCAGGGCGTGTTCAAGGACACCGACGGCATCGTCGACACCGACACTTCGGTGGAAAGCGATTCACCCCACGAGGTGCTGGTGCTGGATCGCGCGCGCGCCGCGCGGCTTGGCGTGCCGCAGGCCGACATCACCGCGGCGATTGCCACGGCGGTGGGCGGCACGGATGTCACGATGATCCAGGACGGCCGATCGCGCTATCCACAGGCCGTGCGGCTGCGCCTGCCCGCAGCAGAGCAGGCCAGCCTCACCGGCATCCTCGCGCTGCGTGTGCGCACGGGCGCGGGAAAGCTGGTGCCGCTGTCAGAGCTGGTGCGCGTGGAGCGCTCGGCCTGGGACGGCGCGATCCTGCACAAGGACCTGCTGCCGGTGGTGTATGTCACCGGGGACGAAGCAGGGCAGTTCGACAGCCCGCTGTACGGCATGTTCAGCATCGTCTCGCGGCTGGGAAGCGAAACCGTGGGCGGCGTTCACCTGCAGCAGAGCTTCGTCACCCAGCCTGCCGATACCGGGGTTTTCGCCGTGAAGTGGGATGGCGAATGGCAGATCACGTTCGAGACCTTTCGCGACATGGGCATCGCCTATGCGGCCGGCATCCTGCTGATCTACCTGCTGGTGGTGGCGCAGTTCCGCTCGTACGTCGTGCCGCTGATCATCATGGCGCCCATCCCGCTCACCGTGATCGGCGTGATGCCGGGCCACGCGCTGCTGGGCGCGCAGTTCACGGCCACATCGATGATCGGCATGATCGCGCTGGCCGGCATCATCGTGCGCAATTCCATCCTGCTGGTTGATTTCATCAACCAGTCGCGCGCGGAAGGGCAGCGAACTGGCCACCGCGGTCATCGACGCCTGCGCGGTGCGGGCCAAGCCCATCGTGCTCACCGCAGTGGCCGCGATGATCGGCGGCTTCTTCATCCTGGACGATCCGATCTTCAACGGCCTGGCGGTTTCGCTGATCTTCGGCATCCTGGTCAGCACCGTGTTGACGCTGGTGGTCATCCCGCTGCTTTACTATTCCTACCTCCGCCGGCGGCCGGCCGCCGCCTAGCGGGGCTGGGTGTCCGTCTGGGGGGGGTAGGGCGGGCCTTCGCGGCCTGGGTTGAATGTGGTGCTGGCGCCCGCCCCAACTGATTCGTATACTCCCGGCCCCCGCGTGGGACCGGCCGAAAGGAGTGGTTTCGCGAGGGGCGACTGGCCCGTGCCTGGGCTTGAAGTCGAACCTGCTATGCAATGGGCGCCCGTAGCTCAGTTGGATAGAGCACCGGCCTTCTAAGCCGGGGGTCGCAGGTTCGATTCCTGCCGGGCGCGCCAAGGTCGTGTGTACGACGGTGGACGTAGCTCAGCTGGTAGAGTCCCGGATTGTGATTCCGGCTGTCGCGGGTTCGAGTCCCGTCGTCCACCCCAACCCTTTTCAAAGGGCCGTTAGCTCAGTTGGTAGAGCAGTTGACTCTTAATCAATTGGTCGTAGGTTCAAATCCTACACGGCCCACCATTTTTTCCGCTTGGGCGCGAGAGTGGCGAAACTGGTAGACGCGCAGGTCTTAGAAGCCTGTGGGGTAACCCGTGAGAGTTCGAGTCTCTCCTTTCGCACCAGTTAGATGAATTCAAACGACCAGGATTTGAGGATCGGACGATGCAGTTCACCGTGACCACGACCGCAGGACTCGAGCGTCGCATCGAGGTGCAGATTCCGAGCACCCGTGTGGCCGGCGAGGTCGATCGACGCCTGCGCGACCTGACGAAGACAGCCAACGTGCGCGGCTTCCGCAAGGGCAAGGTGCCCCTGGCCGTGATCAAGCAGCAGTTCGGTGGCCAGGTCCACGGCGACGCCGTCTCCTAACTCATCCGCCAGGGCTACAGCGACGCGGTGAACAAGGAAAACCTGCGTCCGGCCAGCAACCCGCGCATCGAGCCCATCCAGATGGAACCCGGCAGCGACCTGAAGTTCGCGGCCGTCATCGAGGTGATGCCCGAGGTCGCGGTGAAGCCCGTCGAGTCGATGCAGATCGAGCGCCCGACCGCCGAGGTCACCGAGGCCGATATCGACGTGATGCTGGAAAGCATGCGCCGCCAGCGCGTCTCCTATGAGGCCGTCGACCGTCCCGCCCAGAAGGGCGACCGGGTGGTGGTGGATTTTGCCGGTCGCGTCGATGGCGTGGCCTTCGAGGGCGGCACCGGCACCGACATGGCCGTGGTGATCGGCGCGGGCCGCGCCATTGCCGATTTCGAGAACGCGCTCATCGGCATGAGCAAGGGCGAGACCAAGACCGCGCCCGTGAAATTCCCCGACAACTACGGCGCCAAGGAACTGGCCGGCAAGAATGCCGAATTCGACCTGACGGCCAAGACCGTGGAAGGCGAAGTGCTGCCCGTGGTCGATGACGCCTTCTCGCAGGCCTTCGGCATCGCCGAGGGTGGCGTTGCCGCGCTGCGCGTCGAGGTGCGCAAGAGCATGGAGCGCGAGGCCGCGCAGGCCATCCGCAACAAGCTGCGCACGCAGGTGTTCGAAGCCCTGCAGCGCGACAACCAGATCGACCTGCCCAATTCGCTGGTCGACGAGCAGATCCAGCAGCTGCAGATCGACCTGCTGCAGCGCATGGGCCGCGAAGACATGAGCCAGATGCCGCCCCGCGACCCGTTCGTCGAGCCCGCGCGCCGGCGCGTGGCGCTGGGCCTGCTGATCGGCGAAATCGCCCGCCGCGAGAAGCTGCAGGCCGACCGCGAGAAGCTCTTCGCCCGCCTGGAAGAGGTTGCGGCCGCCTATCCGAACCCGGAAGAGGTCAAGCGCGCCTACCTGCAGAACCAGGACGCGATGCGCCAGATCGAGACGGCCGTCATCGAGGACCTGGCCGTGGACTGGGTGCTGGGCAAGGCCGCTGTGACGGATCGCCCAACCAGCTTCACCGAGCTCACGGGTTTCGGCCGCCAGGGGTAGAATCCGAAGCCATGAACGAGCGCGCCTTGAACCTGGTACCGATGGTGGTGGAGCAGACTGCACGGGGCGAACGCGCCTACGACATCTACTCGCGCTGCTGAAAGACCGTGTGATCTTCTGCGTGGGTCCTGTTGAGGACTACATGGCGAACGTCATCGTGGCCCAGCTGCTGTTCCTGGAGTCCGAAAACCCGGACAAGGACATCGCGCTGTACATCAACTCGCCGGGCGGCCACGTCACGGCGGGCCTGGCCATCTACGACACCATGCAGTTCATCAAGCCCGAGGTCTCCACGATCTGCATCGGGCAGGCGGCGAGCATGGGCGCGGTGCTGCTGGCCGGCGGGGCCGCAGGCAAGCGCTTCGCGCTGCCGGATTCGCGCATCATGATCCACCAGCCGCTGGGCGGCATGCAGGGCCAGGCCTCCGACATGGAAATCCATGCCCGCGAGATCCTCTACACCCGCGACCGCCTGAACAGCATCCTGGCCAAGCACACCGGCCAGCCCGTCGAGAAGATCAAGCACGACACCGACCGCGACAATTTCATGCGCGCCGAAGATGCCGCCGCCTACGGCCTGATCGACAAGGTTCTGTCGACTCGCGCACAAATCGAAACCGTCGCGGCGAAGTAGGTCACACGGCGCCGGGCCCGCGAGGGCCTCTGGCGGTGCTTTTCCCCGCGCTTTCAATGCCTTAACCGTGTGCTGGTGCTTTGCCGCCACAACGGGGGCATGCTATATAGGTTGTAACCGGAAAGTCCCTTTTCCGGATGAGGTTCCACCCGGATGAGCGAAGACACCCGCGGGCGAGGCGAAGACGGCAAGCTGCTTTACTGCTCCTTCTGCGGCAAGAGCCAGCACGAGGTGCGCAAGCTGATTGCCGGCCCGTCCGTGTTCGTCTGCGACGAGTGCGTCGAGCTGTGCAACGACATCATCCGCGAAGAACTCGAAGACAAGGCCGACCGGGCCCGCGAGAAGCTGCCCAAGCCTTCCGAGATCAAGACGGTGCTCGATGAATACGTCATCGGGCAGGAGCGCGCCAAGAAGACGCTGGCCGTGGCGGTGTACAACCACTACAAGCGCCTGCAGACCCGCGGCACCACCGGCGGCATCAAGGCCAAGGACGATGTCGAGATCGCCAAGAGCAACATCCTGCTCATCGGCCCGACCGGCAGCGGCAAGACGCTGCTGGCCGAAACGCTGGCCCGCCTGCTGAATGTTCCCTTCACGATCGCCGACGCCACCACGCTGACCGAAGCCGGCTATGTCGGCGAAGACGTGGAAAACATCATCCAGAAGCTGCTGCAGAAGTGCGACTACGACGTCGAGAAGGCGCAGACCGGCATCGTCTACATCGACGAAATCGACAAGATCTCGCGCAAGTCCGACAACCCGTCCATCACGCGCGACGTGTCGGGCGAGGGCGTGCAGCAGGCACTGCTGAAGCTCATCGAGGGCACCATGGCCTCGGTGCCGCCGCAGGGTGGCCGCAAGCACCCGCAGCAGGAATTCCTGCAGGTCGACACCTCCAACATCCTGTTCATCGTGGGCGGCGCCTTTGCCGGTCTCGACAAGGTGATCCTGAACCGCACGCAGAAGGGCGGCATCGGCTTCACTTCCGAAGTGCGCAGCGTCAACAACCGTCCGCACGGCACCGACCTGTTCCACGACGTGGAGCCGGAAGACCTGGTCAAGTACGGCCTGATCCCCGAATTCGTCGGCCGCCTGCCCGTGGTGGCGACGCTCGAAGAGCTCGATGAAAAGGCGCTGATCTCGATCCTGAAGGATCCCAAGAACGCGCTCACCAAGCAGTATCGCCGCCTGTTCGAGATGGATGGCTCGGAGCTGGAATTCCGCGAAGACGGCCTGTCGGCCATCGCCCGCAAGGCGATGGAGCGCAAGACCGGCGCCCGCGGCCTGCGCACCATCCTCGAGAACATCCTGCTCGACACCATGTACCAGCTGCCGTCGCTCAAGAACGTCAGCAAGGTCGTGGTCGATGAAAGCGTCGTGGCCGGCCATGCGCCGCCGTACGTGGTCTACAAGTCCGAGGATCCGCAGTCCGCGACCCCGGTCGATGAACCGCGGCGCGCTCGGGAATCAGCCGCTGACGGAAACCGTCCGCTGGCACCTGGCGACCGGGCCGCGCGAGCGGCCGCTGCGCTGCGGGTTGCTGTGCGCTTTCCCCCTCGACCTCCCGGCCCCTGAAGTGGCCCGCCTGCATGCGCTGCTGTCTGCCGATGAGCAGGCGCGGGCGGCGCGATTCCTTTCGCCGGTGCACCGCGACCGATATGCGGTGGCCCACGGCCGGCTGCGGGAGATCCTGGCCGAGCGGCTGGAGGTTGCCCCTGAGGACCTGCAGTTCGGCCAGGCAGAGCATGGCAAGCCGCACCTGGCCGGATCACATGCCCGTTCGGGCCTGCAGTTCAATCTTTCCCATTCCGGCGACCGCGGCCTGGTGGGCTGGGCCGAGCACCTGCACCTGGGCGTGGATATCGAGCTGTGGCGTCCCCTGGGCGACGAAGCAGCGCTGGTGCGGCGGTTCTTCTCCCCGGCGGAGAACGCGGCCTACGTGGCGCTGCCGGAGCCTGAACGCACGCAGGGATTCTTCGAGTGCTGGACGCGCAAGGAGGCGTACATCAAGGCCGTGGGCAGGGGCCTGGGGCTGCCGCTGGACAGCTTCGATGTGTCGTTCGGGCCAGGGCGGAAGGCGGCGCTGCTGCGGCCGTCAGCCGAAGTGCAGGGCGATCGCGGATGGTCGCTGGCGGCGCCGAGTTTGGGGCAGGGCGTTTCTGCAGCGGTAATCCTGGAAGCCGACGCCTGCCACGTACTGCCCGAAGTCCTAGAATAAGAGCAAATGCGGATCCGACTTTTCGGTCACTACATGCACCTGCCGGTGGTCACGCTGGCGCTGGCCGAGTTCCTTGCCTTCGGCCTGTCGGTGTATGCGGCTGTGACCCTGCGCCTGGGCACCGACCACGAGGCCATCGTGGCCGAGAACGGCGCCGTCTGGCCTCGCGCGCTGATCTTCGGCTGCAGCATGTCCGTGTGTTTCCTTGCCATGGGGCTTTACACCACGCGGCAGCGCGCCGGCACCGTGGGCCTGGGGCTGCGCATGGTCATCGCTTCGGTGGTGGCCACCGCGGTGCTGGCGACCCTCTTCTACGCGTTGCCCCAGGTGCGCCTTGGGGAGGGGCGTGCTGCTCACCGCGCTCGCCATATCGCTGCTGGCCGCCGTCGTCGCGCGAATCGTGGCGTTGCGCGTGGGTGCGATGGAGGGCATCAAGCGCCGGGTGCTCGTCTATGGCAGCAGCGCGCAGATGGCTTCCTTCAACCGCATGCGGCGCCGCAGCGACCGGGCGGGTTACCACCTGGTGGGCATGGTGCGGCATGCCGGTGATACGCCGGATCTGCTCGATCCACTGTTCGACCGTATCTACGAGGCGCCCAAAGGCCTTGGCGCATTGTGCGTGGAGCTCGACATCGATGAGCTCGTGGTGGCGCTGCAGGATCGCCGGCAGACACTGCCCATCAAGGAACTGCTGCAGTGCCGGCTCGCGGGCGTGAGCGTGCTGGAATTCATCACGTTCATGGAGCGCGAGACGGGTCGCATCCAGCTCGACCTGCTGGAACCCGAGCTGGATCATCTTCGGCCAGGGATTTCGCCGCGACGGCGTGCGCCTGTTCACGTCCCGGGCGCTCGATTTCATCGCCAGCGGCCTGCTGCTGGTGGTCACCTCGCCGATCATGCTTCTCACGATGCTGGCCATCTGGCTGGAGGATGGTCGCAAGGGTGGCGGTGGGGTGCTGTACCGGCAGGCGCGGGTGGGTTACGAGGGCAGGATCTTCCAGCTGACGAAATGTCGCAGCATGCACCTGGGCGCCGAGGATGCCGGAGCGCCGTGGGCCCAGCGCAATGACCCGCGCATCACCCGTGTCGGCGCGTTCATCCGCCGCGCGCGCATCGACGAATTGCCGCAGTTGCTGAACGTGATGGCCGGTCACATGCGATTCGTCGGTCCGCGTCCCGAGCAGCCCGAGGTTGTCGTGGAGCTCGAGGCGAAGATTCCCTATTACGCCTACCGTCACAGCGTCAAACCCGGGATCACCGGCTGGGCGCAGGTGTGCTACCAGTACGGTTCCTCGGTCGAGGATGCAGTGCAGAAACTGCAGTACGACCTGTACTACGTGAAGAACCACAATCTGTTGTTCGACATCACCATTCTGCTGCAGACCGTCGAAGTGGTGCTGATGGGCAAGGGCGCCCGCTAGGGGATTGAATCAGGTCCCGGCTGACCCCACATCCAGCTAGACTTGGCCTTGCGAATATAAAGGCCCCCGACCTGGAGAGTCCGTGACCGAACCCACCGCACCTGCCCCCGACAGCACCATCCCCGTCATGCCGCTGCGTGACGTGGTGCTGTATCCCCACATGGTCAGCCCGCTGTTCGTGGGGCGGGAAAAATCCATCCATGCGCTGGATGCGGCCATGAAGGCCGAGCCCCGCCGCATCCTGGTGGTGGCGCAGAAGCAGTCCGACATCGACGACCCCAAGCCCGATGACCTCTACCGGGTGGGCACAGTCGCTACCATCCTGCAGCTGGTCAAGCTCCCCGACGGCACCGTGAAGGTGCTGGTCGAGGGCGTTGAGCGCGCGCAGGTCGAAGAGCTCTCCGGCACCGATTACTACACCGCCCGCATCTCGGCCCAGGCCGATGTCGAGGAATACGACGATCGAGAGATGGACGTGCTCTCGCGCTCGGTCATCTCGCAGTTCGAGCAGTACGTGAAGCTCAACAAGAAGGTGCCGCCCGAGATGCTCACCGCGCTGGCGGGCATCGAGCAGCCGGGCCGCCTGGCCGATGCCGTCGCGGCGCAGATGACGCTCAAGCTCGCCGAGAAGCAGCAGGTGCTCGAGATCCTCGACGTGCGCAAGCGCCTCGAGCACATCCTGGTCGCCATCGAAGGCGAGATGGACGTGCTGCAAATCGAGAAGCGCATCCGCGGCCGCGTCAAGGCGCAGATGGAAAAGTCGCAGCGCGAGTACTACCTGAATGAGCAGATGAAGGCCATCCAGAAGGAACTCGGCGAGATGGAGGACGGTGGCAACGAGATCACCGACCTCGAGCAGAAGATCGCCAAGGCCGGCATGCCCAAGGAGGCGCGTGACAAGGCCACGGCCGAGCTCAACAAGCTCAAGATGATGTCGCCGATGTCGGCCGAAGCCACCGTCGTGCGCAACTACATTGACTGGCTGGTGAAGGTGCCCTGGAAGAAGCGCACGCGCGTTTCCAAGGACATTACCAACGCGCAGAAAGTGCTCGACCAGGACCACTACGGCCTGGAGAAGGTGAAGGAGCGCATCGTCGAGTACCTGGCGGTGCTGCAGCGGGTCGAGAAGATCAAGGGCCCGATCCTGTGCCTCGTGGGTCCCCCGGGCGTGGGCAAGACCTCGCTGGGCCAGTCCATAGCGCGCGCCACGAATCGCAAGTTCGTGCGCATGTCGCTGGGCGGCGTGCGCGATGAAGCCGAGATCCGCGGCCATCGCCGCACCTACATCGGCTCGATGCCGGGCAAGGTCGTGCAGAACATGGCCAAGACCGGCGTGCACAACCCGCTGTTCCTGCTCGACGAGATCGACAAGATGGCCATGGACTTCCGTGGCGATCCGTCCTCGGCGCTGCTCGAGGTGCTCGATCCGGAGCAGAACTCCGCCTTCAACGACCACTACCTGGAAGTGGACTTCGACCTGTCGGAAGTCATGTTCATCTGCACCGCCAACAGCATGAACATCCCGGCGCCGCTGCTCGACCGCATGGAAGTGATCCGTCTGCCGGGCTACACCGAAGACGAGAAGCTGAACATCGCCAAGCGCTACCTGGTGCCCAAGCAGATCAAGGCCAACGGGCTGAAGACCGGCGAGCTGAAGGTGAATGATGAGGCGCTGCTCGACATCGTGCGCTACTACACGCGCGAAGCGGGCGTGCGCAACCTCGAGCGAGAGGTGGCCAAGATCTGCCGCAAGGCGGTCAAGGGCCTGCTCGTGGAGAAGAAAAAGGGCGCGTCCGTTTCGGTCAATTCAAAGAACCTCGACAAATACCTGGGCGTGCGCCGCTTCCGCTACGACGAGGCGGGCGAGGCCGATCGCGTGGGCCAGGTCACCGGCCTTGCCTGGACGGAAGTGGGCGGCGAGCTGCTGACCATCGAAGGCGTGATGATGCCGGGCAAGGGCCGGCCACTGGTCACCGGCAAGCTCGGCGACGTGATGAAGGAATCGATCCAGGCCGCCATGACCGTGGTGCGCAGCCGCAGCGACATGCTGGGGCTCGACAAGGATTTCTACTCCAACACCGATTTCCATGTGCACCTGCCCGAGGGCGCGCAGCCGAAGGATGGTCCTTCCGCGGGCATCGGCATCTGCACCGCCATGGTGTCGGCGCTGACCAAGATCCCGGTGAAGTCCACGGTGGCCATGACCGGCGAGATCACGCTGCGCGGTGAAGTGCTGCCCATCGGCGGACTGAAGGAAAAGCTGCTGGCCGCGCACCGGGGCGGCATCAAGCAGGTTCTGATACCTGTTGATAACGAAAAAGACCTGGTCGAGATCCCCGCCAACATCAAGGACAAGCTCGATATCAAGTCCGTGCGCTGGATCGACGAGGTGCTGCAGTACGCGCTGGTGCGGCAGCCTTCGCCGGTGGTTTCGGCCGCCGCGGCCCGCTCGGGCAAGGCTGCCGGCGACAAGCGAATCCGCCGCGGGCGCCGCGCCGGAAAGCTGGTGCAGGCGCACTAGTTCATCTAGACTACGCGCCCTCGCCAGGGGGCCCCAAACTGACCCCTGGCGATCCGGAACGGGTGCTGTATAGCCTGGGTGCTTAGCTCAGCTGGTAGAGCGTCGCCCTTACAAGGCGAATGTCGGGGGTTCGATCCCCTCAGCACCCACCATCCGGGAAGGGCCCAATGAAATGGGCAAACAGTGGAGCGGTAGTTCAGCTGGTTAGAATACCGGCCTGTCACGCCGGGGGTCGCGGGTTCGAGTCCCGTCCGCTCCGCCATCCTTGATTCGCATTCCGCAATCTTTTTGAACTTTGTGTTTCCGAGGCTGCCCACTAGGAGCAGACCTCAATGGACACGGAGAAAAACTAAATGCTCAAGCGAATCATTCCTGCTGCAATGCTCTCTCTTGTCGCTGTCGCTGCGTCGGTTCCTTCATACGCTGCCGATCAGCCTGCGGTGGGTGCAAAGGCAGTCAGCAGCCAGGAGCGCAGGAAGAGCGCAACAAGCAGATCGCGATCGCGTTCTACAACGCCGCGCTCAACGAAAAGAACTGGGAAAAGACCAAGAGCTTCATCGGCAACCGGTATGTGCAGCACAACCTCGGCGCCATCGATGGTCCGGAGGGATTGAAGGCACACATCGAATTCCTGAAGAAGGATTTCCCGAACAACCACGGCGAGATCAAGCACGCGCTTGCCGATGGCGACCTCGTGGCGCTGCACATCCACAACCGGCGCAGCCCTGAACTGCGCGGCAATGCGGTGGTGGACATGTTCCGGATCGAGAACGGCAAGGTCGTCGAACACTGGGACGTGGTGCAGGCGATTCCCGATCCGCAGAAAGCCAAGAACTCGAACACGATGTTCTGATTACTGCGCGTAGTTCTCCGCGATCGACGGATCGCAGTCATAGGCGGTCACATGATCGCCTTCGACCTTGCGCCAGGAGATGTAGCGAACACCCCGATTGTCGAGCACCTCGGGGTCCTCGAACTCCTGCGTCGCGATCAGCCGCTTGCCGCCCTCGGCCAGCCGGAAGCGCTCGGTCACCTTGATGTTGTCGCTGTGCTCGAGGCCGTTGTTGGTGATCGTGGCCGACTTCAGGTGCGTGGTGACCACCACGAGCTGATCGCCTTCCCAGTGGGCGATGGAGTTGCCCGTCTTGGTTCGCGGGCCATCCGGCGGCAGCGTGAAGCGCTTGTTGAAGAAGAACGTGCGGGCGAGGTCGAAGTATTCCAGGCGCATCACGATGATGTCCTTGCCCTGCATGATCTCGATCGGAAACGGCCCCTGCAGCGCGTAGACGATCGAGGGAATCTTGCAGGAGTTCGAAACACTCATTTCCTGTTTCGGATTCCACTGCTTCGCGGCCTCGAGCGCCGCCGGCTTCAGCTTCAGTCCGCCGAACTCCATGATCCCGAATTCCGCCGCGCCGCTGTCGGCCAGCACCACGGTATTGGGCGAGATATGCGGCGCGAGCTCGGGGTCTGACTTGGGCTGGGTGCGATCGAGCATCCAGAACCCCGAGAAATCCGGCGGCTCGGCGGCCGCTGCGGCCAGGGGCAGGGCGGCCAACAGGGCCAGCACGCGCCGGATCACTGCTTGTACTCGCTGGCGAGGTCGGTGGGCTTGCCCACCGGCTTGCCGTCGGCGCCCCGCAGCTCGCGGATGCGCACATAGGGCGCGCCGTCACGGGCGGGCCAGCCGTCGATGGTCACGGTGTCGCCGACCTTCACGCTCTGCTTGGTCCAGCCGCGGCGCATCATGGCCGAGGGTGAATTGGTTTCGCCCTTCCAGATTTCCTTGGTGCCATCCGGCTTCGTCACCTCGATGGCGATGATTCCATGCGGATTGGCGAAGTGGAACTGCATGATCTTGCCCTGGATGCTCACGGACTTCTCATGGTCGAAGAAAGCCGCGAAAGAGTGATGGGCCGATGCGATGGTGGCCGCGAACGCGAAACCGGCGCCGATGATCCGGCCGCTCCATCTGCCTGCATGTCGGTATTTCATGATCTTCAATCCTCACATGGACAATTCGGGTACCTGCTGATTCGACAGCAGTCTGGCCTGCATAGTTTCGCGCAGCCCCGGGTCTGTCGCCAGATGCGGTTGCCAGCGCGAATGCTTATCATCCAGAATCAGTAACTTACTGAATCCAAAACCACTTCCCTTACAATCGCGGTCCTTTTCCCGGCTTCAGACGCGACTCAGGAACCATGCTTCAAGATCTAGGTGACAAGCTCAAGGGCAGCGCCGGTTCCGGCGGAAAATCCCGCTGGATCGGCTATCTGATCCTCGGTGCCCTGATTCTCGTGTTCGTGGCCTGGGGCCCGTACGCGGCGGTCGATCTTTCCTTCGCGCAGGGCGACTACGCGGCCAAGGTGGGCGGCGAGAAGATCTCCGCCACCGAGATCAACGAGCGCTGGCAGCAGCGCCTGCCGCAGTTGCTGCAGGCCACGGGCGGTCAGCTCAGCGAGGCCCAGCGCGTTCAGTTGCAGGATGAGCTGCTCGACAGCGCCGTGACGGCGCTGGCCGCCACGCAGCATGCCCGCAAGCTCGGGCTGCGGGTCAGCGATGCCCAGGTGGAGCAGTCGTTCAGGGAAACGCCGGCATTCCAGGTGGACGGCAAATTCAGCGCCACGGCGGCCCGATCGATGCTGGCTTCATCCGGACTTTCAGTCGAGGCCTACGAGGCCGATATCCGCAACAGCCTGCTCACCGAGCAGCTGCAGGCCACCATTGCCGCCACCGATTTCCTCACGCCGGGCGAAACCCGGCGCCTGCTGGCGCTGATGGATGAGGAGCGCGAGGTGCGCTTCGCGCTGCTGCAGCCCGAGGCCTTCGCGGGCAACGCGCCAGTGGATGCCGCGGCCATCGAGGCGTACTACAAGGCCAATGCGGCGCAGTTCGCCGTGCCGGAATCCGTGAAGCTGGACTACGCGGAACTGTCGCTGCCCGACGTGGCCGCGAACCTGACCGTCAGCGAAGCGCAGCTCCGTGAGCGCTACGAGAAAGACAAAAGCCTCTACGTGCAGGCCGAAACCCGGCGCGCGCGGCACATCCTGATCGCGGTGGATGACACCACCGATGACGCCAAGGCGGCCGCCCAGGCCAAGGACGTGCTGGCTCGCATCAAGTCCGGCGGCGACTTCGCGGCATTGGCGAAAGAGTTCTCCAAGGACACCGCATCGGCCGAGCAGGGCGGTGACCTGGGCTGGTCCGGCCGCGATGTGTACGAGGGCGTCGCCAAGGAATTCGCGGACCGCCTGTTCGCGATGAAGGAAGGCGAAGTCGGCGAACCGCTGAAGACGCAGTTCGGCTACCACGTCATCAAGCTCGAGGGCATTCGCGCCGGGGCCGGCCGCAGCTTCGATGAGGTCCGGGCCGAGATCGCCGCCACGCTGCGCAGCGAGCTTGCCGGGCAGGAGTTCACCACCCGCGAAGACCAGCTGCAGGAAAAACTGGAGCAGGGCGCTAGCAGCCTCGACACGCTGGTGAAGGAATTCGGCCTGACGCGCGGCACCGTGGATCGCTTCGAGCGGGGCGCCGGTGGCCTGCCGCTGGGCTCGGATGCCGAGCTCAATCGCCTGGTGTTCAGTGACGCCGCGCTGAACCAGCGCCGGGTGGCGGGCCCCGTGCAGCTTGGCGAAGATCGCATCACGCTGGTGCAGGTGGTGTCGCACACGCCCGCCAGCACGAAGCCGCTGGCCGAGGTGAGGGATTCGATCACCGCCGCCATCCGGCGCGAGCGCGGCGCCGCCGCGGCGCAGGTGGCTGCCGATGCGGCGGTGACCAAATTGAAGGCTGGCGCAAAGTTCGATGCCGTGCTGGCCGAGCTCAAGGTCAAGGCCGATCCTGCCCGCTACGTGGCGCGTTCGGCGCCGGACCTGCCCGTGCAGCTGCGTGACGCGGCGTTTGCGGGGCTTCGGGCCACCGCCGACAAGCCGCATGTGGAGGCCGTGAAGGTGGACGGCGGCGCGGTGGCGCTGCTGGCCGTCACCGGGTCGCGCGTGCAGTCGCTCACCGACGACCCGCAGCTGCAGCAGCTGCGCGCCCAGCGCGAACTGCAGCGCTACAGCGTGCGCGACCTCGACGCCTATGTCGGAGACATCGTCTCCGCCACCAAGGTGCGCAAGAACCCCCAGGCCTTCCTCCAGTAGGCGCGCACAACCCATGAGCGCCGCGATCGGCAAGCCGATCAAGCTGGGATGGATCCTCGCGGCGATGGCCCTGGGCGTGGCGCTGGGGCTGCTGGTGGGCGACGACGGCCGGCTTGCCGGGCTGCCGCTGGTGAGCCTGGGCGGCTTCCTGGGCAGCGCCTTCCTCAACCTGCTCCGCATGCTGGTCGTGCCGCTGGTGGTGTCATCCATCATTTCGGGCATTGCCGCGATGGGCAATACGCGCGACCTGGGGCGGCTGGGCGTGCTGTCGCTGCTGTTCTATGTGCTCACCACGCTGATCGCCGTGGTGATCGCGCTGGTGGTTTCCAACGTCATCGCCCCCGGCATCGTCGATGGCGAGCCGGCTGGCACGGCGCTGGCGCTGCATGCCGATGGCACCACCGTGAACTCCGCCGTGCAGGCGCAGGCCGGTCGCAGCCTGGGCGACATCCTGCTCGGCATGATCCCGGTGAACATCGTCGAAGCCGCCGCGGGCGGCAAGCTCATCGGCCTGCTGCTGTTCAGCGTGATGTTCGGCGTGCTGATCACGCAGCTCGAGGCGCCGCTGCGCGAGACCATGACGCGCTTCTGGGAAGGCACCTTTGGCGTGATGATGCGCATGACCGGGTTCATCATGAGGCTGGCGCCCGTGGGCGTGCTGGGCCTCACGCTTAAAGTGACAGCCGAGGCGGGCCTGGATGCCGCCCGGCCGCTGCTGATGTTCGGTTTCTGCGTGGTGCTGAGCCTTGCGATCTACGCCTTCGCGGCGCTGCCGGCGCTGATGATCCTGGTGGCGCGGGTGAACCCCTGGCGGCTGTTCCCGGCCATGGCGCCGGCGCTGCTCACGGCTTTCTCCTCGGCCTCGTCATCGGCCACGCTGCCCATCACGCTCGACTGCCTGCAGCGCCGGGCGGGCGTGTCGCCCCGAATCGCCGGCTTCGTGCTGCCGCTGGGCACGTCGATCAACCATGCCGGCAGCGCGCTCTACGAGTGCGCTGCGGCGCTGTTCATCGCCCAGGCCTATGGCCTGCACCTGTCGATCGTCACGCAGGCCACGGTGGTGCTGCTGGCGCTGGTCACGTCCATGGGCATTGCCGGCATCCCGGCCGCCTCGCTGGTGGGTATCACCGTCATCTTGACGGCGGTGGGCCTGCCCGCCGAGGCCATCGGCGTGCTGCTGGTGCTGGATCGCCTGCTCGACATGGCGCGCACGGCCGTCAACGTGCTGGCCGATGCGGTCTGCACGGTGATCGTGGCGCGGCTGTCAGGCGATCAGGAAGCGCTCTCCCCGGGGAAGCTCATGCCCACGGTGGAAAACCCGCCGTCGACGTAGAGGATCTCGCCGGTCACGCCGCTGGCCATGTCGGAGCACAGGAAGGCGCCGGCCTTGCCCACATCCTCGGTGGTCACGTTGCGGCGCAGCGGCGAGGTCTGTGCCACATGCCCCAGCATCTTGCGCAGGCCCGGAATGCCGGCGGAAGCCAGCGTCTTGATCGGTCCGGCCGAAATGCCGTTCACGCGGATGTTCTGCGCTCCCAGATCCGCCGCCAGGAAGCGCACATTGGCCTCGAGGCTGGCCTTGGCCAGGCCCATCACGTTGTACGAGGGCACCGAGCGCACGGCGCCCAGGTAGGACAGCGTCAGCACGGCGCCGGCGCGGCCGGCCATCAGCGGCGCGGCAGCGCGGGTCAGCGCCGTGAGGCTGTAGCTGGACACATCATGCGCCACCGCGAAATTCTGCCGGGTGGTGGCCTGCGAGAAGCTGCCATCCAGCGCATCGGCCGGCGCATAGGCCACCGCGTGCACCAGGATGTCGAGATGGCCCCAGTCCTGCTTCAGCTGCGCGAACACGGCATCGATCTGCGCATCGACCGTGACATCCAGCGGCAGCACGATCTTCGAGCCCACCGATTCGGCCAGCGGCGTCACGCGGTCTTTCAGGCGCTCCATGCCGTAGGTGAAGGCCAGCTCCGCGCCGTGCGCGTGCATGGCCTGGGCGATGCCCCAGGCGATGGAACGATCGGTCGCGACGCCGACGATCAGCGCGCGCTTGCCAGCCAGAATGCCCATGTGAGCCCTTGTTCGATGAATGGGGGAGTGGAAACAGCCCGGGATTCTAGGACCGGCGCCGCACGTATGCCACCAGCTTCTGGCCCGCCCGGATGCTGCTGCCGCTGATGTTGTTCCACTCGCGCAGCGAAGCCACGGTGACGCGCAGCGTGCGCGCGATGTCGGACAGCGTGTCGCCACGGCGCACCACGTAGGTGACGCGCCGGCCGTCGGCCGACTCCGCGGCGGCCGTGCTGCCGGCCTCCTGCGCATGCAGCACCAGGCGCTGGCCGGCACGCAGCGTGTCGTTGGGATCGATGCGGTTCAGGTTGGCCAGCGTGACCACATCCATCTTGTGGCGCTGCGCGATCGACCACAGCGAATCACCGCGGCGCACCACATGCACGGCCCGCACGGTCTGGCCACGGCGCGAGCGGGCATCCACGCGCGCCGCGGCCTGCAGCACGCGGGGCGGCAGCGCCGAGACGGCCGACGGCACGCGCAGCTCCGCGCCCTCGGCAAGCGTGCTGGCCGGCGCGGGCAGTTCGTTCAGTTCACGCAGGTGCTGCGTGGTGGTGGCAAAGCGCTGCGCGACGCTGGTGAGCGTGTCGCCGGCGCGCACCGTGTAGCGCTCCACCCGCATGCGCTGGTCCGGCGTGAGCTGCAGCAGGCTCTCGCTGAAGGCAACGGCCGACTCCACCGGCACCAGCAGGTGGTGCGGACCGGTGGGATCGGTGGCCCAGCTGTGGAAGGCCGGGTTCAGGTCGTACATTTCCTCGGTGGTGACGCCAGCCAGCTCCGCGGCCACCTCCATGCTGATCTGGCCGCCGGTCTCCACGCGCACGAAGTAGGGGATGTCGGGCATGCCCTCGATCGACAGACCGTATTTCTCGGGGTGGGCAACGATGTCGCTCATGGCCAGCAGGCGCGGCACGTAGGTGCGGGTTTCCGACGGCAGCTTCAGGTTCCAGAAATCCGTCTTCATCTTCGCGGCGCGATTGCGGCGGATGGCGCGCGACACATTGCCCTCGCCGCAGTTGTAGGCGGCGATGGCAGCCAGCCAGTCGCCATCGAACATGTCGTGCAGGTAGGTGAGGTAGTCGAGCGCCGCCTGCGTGGCGGCCACCACGTCGCGGCGACCGTCATACCACCAGTCCTGCTTCAGGCCGAAGCGCCCGCCGGTGGAGGGGATGAACTGCCACAGGCCGTCGGCGCGCGCGCGCGAATAGGCATAGGGCTGGAAGGCGCTCTCGATGATGGGCAGCAGCGCCAGTTCCAGCGGCAGGCCGCGCTGCTCCACCTCGCCCACGATGTAGTGCAGGTAGGGCGCCGCACGGGTGAAGACACGCTCCACGTATTCCGGGTTGCGCGCGTAGAAGATCGCTTCCCGGTCGATGCGCGAATGGCGGACATCGCCCAGTGCCAGGCCCGCCCGGACGCGTTCCAGCAGGTCGCCGGGAGGCGCCATGGGCTCGGGGATGGACAGGTCTGGCGCGATGATGGAGGCCAGTTCCGCATCCAGATCGGCCGATGTGGCGCGGCCCGAGGGTCGAACGCCCACGGGCACGGGGGCGGGAATGCTGGGGCTGGCCGGAGGGGTGACGGCAGCCACCGGCGCCTGGGAGGGTGGCTCACGGGAGGGAAGGCTGGAACAGCGAACGCCGCTGGAACCCCAATCGGTATCGCCAACCCATTTGTTGCCCCCCAGGAGGGCCAGATGCAATGGCCACGATGTGGGACCCCACCAGAGCCTATGATTTTCCGGTCGGTATTTAACCGGCGATGTCACAGAATTGCCAAGGTTTTTTTCGTATTCCCATGCCAGCGCCCAGACCCTCCGAATGGCTCTCATCCCCGCTGGGTCGCCAGCTCGTCACGGCCGAGGCCGGGCTGCTCCGGGGCCTGCTGGATGAGATCTTCGGCCTTGAGCTGCTGCAGCTGGGCAGCTGGGGCGGCTCCAGGGAGCTGCTGGCCGCCAGCCGCATCCGGCGCCAGACGGTGATCGCCGAGCAGCCGGGCGAGGGCGTGGACATGCTGGCCCGGCTCGACGCGCTGCCCATCCAGACCGCCACGGTCGATGCCGTGCTGCTGCCCCACACGCTGGAGTTCGAGGGCGACCCCCAGGCCGTGGTCCGCGAGGCCGATCGGGTGCTTACCGGCGAGGGGCAGATCATCATCCTGGGCTTCCGGCCCGCCAGCCTCTGGGGGCTTCGCGCCGCCGGCGCCCGCGAGGGCTTCCCGCCCGGCCTGCAGCGCATGCTGGGCGCGGGCCGGGTGCGCGACTGGCTGCGCCTGCTGGGCTACGAGATCGTGCTGGAGCGCAAATACCTGTACTGCCGCCCCTGGGATGCCGGCGTTCCCGGTTCACGGCGCATCCTGCGCCGGGGGCTGATGAACCCGCTGCCGGCCGGCGCCTGGATGATCCGCGCGCAAGCATGTGTACCGGATGACCCCGCTGCGACATCGCTTCTTCCGCGAGCGTCGCCGTGCCCTGGGCGCGTTGCCCGGAACCGACCACCCGCAACGGCCCATGATCCGGTTTGTGCCGGTGCCCGTGGAGATCTACACGGACGGGGCCTGCCGGGGGAATCCCGGACCCGGCGGGTGGGGCGCGCTGCTCATCGCCGGCGAAGTGCGGCGTGAGCTTTCGGGCTACGAGGCGCACTGACCACCAACAACCGCATGGAGCTCACCGCCGCCATCGAGGCGCTGCGCGCGCTCAAGCGCCCCGTCGAGGCCGTGCTCTACACCGACTCGAAGTACGTGTGCACCGGCATCGAGGAATGGCTGCCGAACTGGAAGCGCCGCGACTGGCGCACGGCCGACCGCAAGCCGGTGAAGAACGTGGACCTGTGGCAGGCGCTGGACGAGGCGCGCACCCCGCACAAGGTCAAGTGGCAATGGGTGCGCGGGCATGATGGCAATGCCGGCAACGAGCATGTGGATCAGTTGGCCAATGCGGCGATCGACGCGATGCTGCGGTCGCACCCGGTCACATGAACGACTTTCAATTGCAGGACAGCCAGGACGTTCAGGTCCCGCCGCACGCCCTGGGGGAAGAGCTGGCGCGGCGGGCGGCGTGGCGCACCAGCCGTGGCTGCGTCACGACGCCGCCGCCCGGAGCTGTCCCGCGTTCTGCTGGTCGCCGCCCGCGGCCGATGACCCCTTGAACAACCCCACCCCCTGCGGTAAGATCCGCGCGAAGGGAGTCTTGAGACAGGTCGTACTCGACACGGAAACCACGGGCCTCGAACCGCACCTCGGTCATCGCATCATCGAGATCGGCTGCGTCGAGGTGGTGAACCGCCGCGCCACGGGCCGGCATTTCCATGAATACCTGAACCCCGAACGCGAGATCGACGCCGGGGCCGCGGCCGTGCACGGCATGACGCTGGCGAAGCTGGCCGACAAGCCGAAGTTCCGCGAGGTGGCCGACAGGCTGCTGGAGTTCATCGACGGCGCGGAGCTGGTCATCCACAACGCGCCGTTCGACCTCGCCTTCCTCGATGCCGAGCTTTCGCGCTGGGCCGGATCGACCAGCGCCGAGCCCATCAAGGTCCGCGCGCGCTGTGGCGTGCTCGATACGCTGGCGCTCGCCCGCGAGATGCATCCCGGCCAGCGCAACGGCCTCGATGCGCTGTGCAAGCGCTACAGCATCGACAACTCGCACCGCCAGCTGCATGGCGCGCTGCTCGATGCCCGCATCCTGCTCGATGTGTACCTGGCCATGACGGGCGGGCAGAGCGCGCTGGCGCTGGATGAGGCGGTGAGGGTGGCCAAGCCCGCGAAGTCCGTGACGTCGGTCGGCAATCCGGTGATTTCCGTGCCACTGCGGGTGGTCGAGGCCAGCGCGGAGGAGCGGCAGGCCCATGAAGAAATGATGAAACTGATAAACAAAGCCAGCGGCGGCAAGGCCCTCTGGCAATAATGCCGGGAATTACGTAAGAGGATCGGGAATGTTCAATCTGCGCAAGAGCCGGATCGGCGTGGTCGGCCTGGGCTATGTGGGTCTGCCGCTGGCTGTGGAGTTCGGCCGGAAGTTCAAGACCACGGGCTTCGACCTGAAGGTTCCCCGCATCAAGGAGCTGGCCGCCGGCAAGGACAGCACGCTCGAGGTGGACCGCAAGGAGCTCAAGAGCGCCACGCACCTCACCTTCACGGCCGACGTGAAGGACCTCAGGCGCTGCAACGTGTTCATCGTCACCGTGCCCACGCCCATCGATAACTACAAGCGGCCCGACCTCACGCCGCTGGAAAAGGCCAGTGCCTCACTGGGCACCGTGCTCAAGAAGGGCGACATCGTCATTTACGAATCGACGGTGTATCCCGGTTGCACCGAAGAAATCTGCATTCCAATCCTCGAGCAGGTGTCGGGCCTGAAGTTCAACAGGGACTTCTTCGCCGGCTACAGCCCCGAGCGCATCAATCCGGGCGACAAGCAGCACCGGCTGCCCACCATCAAGAAGGTGACCTCCGGTTCAACGCCTGAAGTGGCGGATTTCGTCGACGAGCTGTACCGCAGCATCATCACGGCGGGCACGCACAAGGCCTCGAGCCTCAAGGTGGCCGAGGCGGCCAAGGTGATCGAGAACACGCAGCGCGACGTGAACATCGCGCTGATCAACGAGCTGGCGCTGATCTTCAATCGCCTCGGCATCGACACCGAGGAGGTGCTGATCGCCGCGGGCACCAAGTGGAACTTCCTGCCGTTCCGGCCGGGCCTGGTGGGTGGGCATTGCATCGGCGTTGATCCCTATTACCTTACTCACAAGGCGCAGGAGATCGGCTACAACCCCGAGATGATCCTGGCCGGTCGACGTCTCAACGACAACATGTCGCTGTACGTGGCAGGTGAGATCGTGAAGCTGCTGACCAGCAAGCGCATTCATGTGAAGGGCGCCCGCATCCTGGTGCTGGGGCTCACGTTCAAGGAAAACTGCCCGGACCTGCGCAACTCGAAGGTGATCGACATCATTCGAGAGCTGGAGAAATATGGCGCCAAGGTGGACGTTTTCGATCCCTGGATCGACGTGAAAGAAGCCAAGCACGAGTACGGCGTGGCGCCGATGCGCAAGCTGGGACGCACGAAATACGATGGCGCCGTGATGGCCGTGGCGCACAACCAGTTCAAGGAGCTGGGGGTGCGCGGCGTGCGCAAGCTGCTCAAGCCCAAGAGCGTCATCTACGATATCAAGCATGTGTTCAAGCGCGGCCAGACCGACGGCCGGCTGTAAGGGCGGGCAGTGAAAGTACTTGTCACCGGCGCCGCGGGATTCATCGGTTCCACGGTTGCCCGCAAGCTGCTGGATCGTGGCGATGAGGTGGTCGGCCTCGACAACCTCAATGCCTATTACGATCCGAAACTGAAGGAGGCGCGGCTGGCGCGCCTTACGCCGCGCGCGGGCTTTCGCTTTACCAAGCTGGATCTGGCTGATGCGGCCGGCATGGCCGCGCTGTTCAAGGCCGAACGCTTCGAGCGAGTGGTGCACCTGGCCGCGCAGGCCGGCGTGCGCTATTCGCTGGAGAATCCCCAGGCCTACGTGGACAGCAACATCACCGGCACACTGAATGTGCTGGAAGGCTGCCGTCACAATGGCGTGCAGCACCTGGTCTATGCATCCACCAGTTCGGTGTATGGCTCCACTACGAGCATGCCGTTCTCGGTGCATCAGGCCGCCACGCACCCGTTGAGTTTTTACGCCGCCACCAAGCGCGCCAACGAGCTGATGGCCCACACCTATGCGGCGCTGTTCAGGCTGCCGGTCACGGGCCTGCGGTTCTTCACGGTGTACGGCCCCTGGGGCCGGCCCGACATGGCGCTGTTCCTGTTCACGAAGAACATCATGGCGGGCAAGCCCATCGACGTGTTCAACCACGGGCACCACAAGCGCGATTTCACGTTCGTGGAAGACATCGCCGAGGGCGTGGTGCGCTCGCTCGATCGCATCGCCACGCCCGGACCCGAATTGGGACAGCAACAACCCGGACCCCGCCACCAGCAGCGCGCCGTACCGGGTCTACAACATCGGCAACAACAAGCCGGTGGACCTCTCGCACTACATCGAGACGCTCGAGAAGTGCCTCGGGAAGAAAGCCGAGAAGAACATGCTGCCGCTGCAGCTCGGCGATGTGCCCGGATACGTTCGCGGACGGAGAAGATCTGGTCCGCGATGTGGGCTACAAGCCGGCCACCACGGTGGAAGAGGGCATCAAGGCGTTCGTGGACTGGTACCGGGAGTACTACCGGGTCTGAGCAGGGTCCGTAACAGGACCGACATCTGCGGCGCCAGACTGCGGCCTTTCCGCTGCCAGGTCTGGTCCGCCCCGATGAAAAAGGCTCTGATTACCGGCATTACCGGCCAGGACGGCTCGTATCTGGCCGAACTGCTGCTCGAGAAGGGCTACGAGGTGCATGGCATCAAGCGCCGCTCCTCCTCGTTCAACACCGATCGCATCGACCACCTGTACCAGGACCCGCACGAGCGCAATGTGCGCATGCACCTGCACTACGGCGACCTGACCGACGCCACCAACCTGATCCGCATCATCCAGCAGGTCCAGCCGGACGAGATCTACAACCTTGCCGCGCAGAGCCATGTGGCGGTGTCCTTCGAGACGCCCGAGTACACGGCCAACGCCGACGCCATCGGCCCGCTGCGGCTGCTCGAATCCATCCGCATCCTGGGGCTGTCGGCCAAGACGCGCTTCTACCAGGCCTCCACCTCCGAAATGTTCGGCCTGGTGCAGGAGATTCCCGCAGCGGAAACCACGCCGTTCTACCCGCGTTCGCCCTATGGCGCGGCCAAGGTCTACGGCCACTGGATCACCGTGAACTACCGCGAGGCCTATGGGCTGTACGCGTGCAGCGGTATCCTGTTCAACCATGAATCCCCGGTTCGCGGCGAAACCTTCGTCACGCGCAAGATCACGCGCGGCCTGGCGCGCATTGCCGAAGGCATGGAGCAGCCTGTACCTGGGCAACCTCGACTCGCTGCGCGACTGGGGCCACGCGCGGGATTTCGTCCGGGCGCAGTGGCTGATGCTGCAGCAGGAAGTGGCCGAGGATTTCGTGATCGCCACCGGCGAACAGCATTCGGTGCGCGACTTCGTGGTGGCGGCGGGCGCGGAACTGGGCATGCGCGTTGAATGGCGCGGCCAGGGCCTGGACGAGCAGGGCGTGGACACGAAGAGCGGGCGCACCATCGTGCGGGTGGATCCGCGCTATTTCCGGCCAACGGAAGTTGAAACCCTGCTGGGAGACCCGTCGAAGGCCCGCGCGAAGCTGGGCTGGAAGCCCGAGTGCAGCTTCGGCGAGCTGGTGCGCGAGATGGTCGCCAACGACCTGGACATCGCCCGGCGCGATGCCGTGGTGGCGCGCGAAGGCTTCAGGACCTACCGGTACTCGGAGTAATGCCCGCCGCACGGATATTCGTGGCCGGCCACCGCGGTCTGGTGGGGTCGGCGATCGTGCGGCGACTGGCGCGGGAAGCGGGCGCCGATCTGCTGCTTCGCACGCGCCAGGAGCTGGATCTCACTGACCAGGCTGCCGTGCTCGACTTCTTCGAACGGGAGCGCCCCGACCAGGTGTATCTGGCGGCCGCCCGCGTGGGCGGCATCCTGGCCAACGACACCCGGCCGGCCGAGTTCATCCACGAAAACCTGGTCATCCAGTCCAATGTCATCGACGCGGCGTGGCGCAGCGGCGTGAAGAAGCTGCTGTTCCTGGGGTCGAGCTGCATCTACCCCAAGCTGGCGCCACAACCCATGCGCGAGGATTGCCTGCTTACAGGCCCGCTGGAGCCCACGAACGAGTGGTATGCCATCGCCAAGATCGCGGGGCTGAAGACCTGTCAGGCCTACCGCAAGCAGTACGGCTTCGATGCCATCTGCGCGATGCCCACCAATCTATATGGCCCGGGGGACAACTTCGATCTGGCCGGATCGCATGTGCTGCCGGCGCTGATCCGCAAGTTCGTGGAAGCCGTTGATGGCGGGGCGACGGAAGTGGAGATCTGGGGCACCGGCACGCCTCGCCGCGAGTTCCTGCACGTGGATGACCTGGCGGACGCCTGCGTGTTCCTCATGAATGCCTACAGCGACGCCGCGCCGGTGAATGTGGGCTGGGGGCAGGATGTTTCCATCGCCGAACTGGCCGGGATGGTGGCCGAAGCCGCCGGCTATCGCGGGGCGCTGCGCTTTGATGCTTCCCGGCCCGATGGCACGCCCCGCAAGCTGCTGGATGTGTCGCGTATTGCCGGCCTGGGATGGAGTCCGCGGATTGCGCTGCAGGAAGGGATCGACGCGACGCTGCGCTGGTATCGCCAATCCGGCATATCGCCACCGAAATAGCTGCCCCCATTCCGGAAGCGTCGGGTACAAGCCGGCCACCACGGTGGAAGAGGGCGTGAAGGCCTTCGTCGACTGGTATCGAGAGTATTACCAAGTCTAAGCGGCAGATTCGGCCGTCGACGCTTGATCCTCGCCGTGGTAGGTTACATGTAACTACCCGGGAGATTTCAATGGCTGGCGGCACGAGCACCACCTCACGAGACAAGGTTCGAATGCATCGCGCACGACTGCGCGAGCAGGGACTTCGTCCGGTTCAGATCTGGGTTCCCGATGTCGGCACGAAGGACTTTGTGCAGGCAGCGTTCCGCCAGTCCCGCGCAGTGGCCCGCAGCCGACACGCCCGGCACGAACAGGCATTCGTCGATGCGGTCTCGGCATGGGATGCCGAGTGAAGCGTGGCGAAATCTGGACGGTGGCGGGCGGGCCGGCCTACGCGGGCAAACTCCGCCCTGCGGTCATCGTCCAGGACGATCATTTCAGTGGTACCGGATTCGGTCATTGTCTGTCCGTTGACGAGTGATCCGACCTCGGCACCCCTTTTTCGTCCACCCGTACAGACCGGTGCGCGGAGTGGGCTGGGGGCAGCATCTCACCTCATGGTCGACAAGCTGACGGCCGTGCCACGCAAGCGGCTCGGCAAGCGAGTGGGTTCGCTGGGTCCGCAGGAGGTCCGCAACCTGAATCGCGCGATCTTCGTATTCCTGGGTCTAGCGGCAGGTGAAGCGGCCTGATGATCGGCTGTCTTCAGGCCTTCCGCGTCGGGAATCAACATCCATGATGCGGAGTCCTGAGCTGCAAACTCGTCGCCTGCTGGTAACCGGTGGCGCCGGCTTCATCGGTTCGCACTTCGTCGAGCATTGCCTGGAACAGGGCTTGGTCGAGCGGCTTGTGGTGCTCGACTCGCTCACCTATGCCGCAGACCTTTCGAGCCTGGATGAGCTGCGCATCAACAGCAGGTTCCGTTTCATCCAGGGTGATATCTGCAATCAGGCGCTGGTGGAGGGCCTGCTGCGCGAGGAGGGTCTCGATGGCATCGTCAACCTCGCCGCAGAGACCCACGTGGATCGTTCCATCCGGAACGCGGATGTGTTCGTCCGCAGCAACGTGCTCGGCGTCAAGTCGCTGCTGGAAGCTGCGCGCAAGGTATGGTGTGCGGGCAGCGGACTGAATCACCGCTTCCACCAGGTGTCGACGGACGAGGTGTTTGGGCCGCTGGCCCCAGGGATGCCGCTGCGGGATGAGTCGCAACCCTACGCGCCCCAGTCTCCGTATTCGGCCAGCAAGGCCGCCGCCGACCACCTGGTCATGGCGTGGCGTAACACCTACGGCGTGCAGGCCTCCATTTCCTACAGCTCGAATGTTTACGGTCCGCGCCAGCACCCTGAAAAACTGATACCTCTGGCCATCTCGAGACTGCTGGAGGGCAGGCCCGTGCCGGTGTATGGAGATGGGCAGCACGTGCGTTCCTGGATCCATGTGCAGGACCTGTGTCGGGCACTTGCACAGTTTCTGGCCCGCCGCCGCCGGCAGCCGGCTCTTCCTGGGGGGAGACGAGGAGTGTTCGAACCTGCAGGTGCTGCAGATGCTCTGCAGGGCGGCCGGGGTCGAGCCCACATCCCGCGTGCTGGAGTCCGTTGCGGACCGGCCCGGGCATGATGGCCGCTATGGCCTGACTTCCGGGAAGTTTCGGCAGCTTTCCGGCTTCAGTTCCCGTGTGTCGCTGCGGGACGGGTTGGTTGACACTTTCAACCTGTATCGCAAACGGCAAACCCAGGCCGCGGCGCGTGGCTAGAATCGGCCCATGAAGACAGACGCCCTCGACACCTCCGCCTGGGGCGAGCTTTCCCGCCAAGCCGCAGGGGCGCTCCCGTCCATCCACGAGCTATTCGCCAACGATCCGGCACGCAGCGCCACGTTCACCGTTTCTGGTGCGGGACTGGTGGCCGATTTTTCCAGGCAACGGGTGTCGACTGCAGTGCTCGATTGCCTGGTGAAGATGGCGGATGAATTGGACCTGCGCGGGCGCATCCGCGCCATGTACGAAGGCGGCATCGCCAATCCCACCGAATCTCGGCAGGTGCTGCACACCGCATTGCGCCGGTCGGGTGCTCCGCATGCGGACCTGGTGGTGCCCGAGCGTCGGCGTGTGCTGGACTTTGCCGAGGCGGTGCGCAGCGGCAAGGTAGTTGGCAGCAGCGGAGAGCCTTTCGATCTGGTCGTGAACATCGGCATCGGCGGTTCGGACCTTGGCCCAGCCATGGCGGTGGAGGCTCTGCGGCACTTCAGCGCGGGTGCGCCACGTGTGGTGTTCGCGTCCAACATAGACGGCTGCCGGCTCGCTGGACCTGCTGAAGGGCGCCAATCCGCGCCGCACCCTGTTCATCGTCTGTTCCAAGACCTTCACCACGCTCGAGACCCTGACCAATGCCGGCACCGCCAAGCGCTGGCTGGCTTCAGCGCTGGGCGAGGGGCGGTGCCGCAGCATTTCGCGGCCGTTTCGGTGAACGGACCGGCCATGGACGCCTTCGGCATCCACCCGGACTACCGGTTCGCCATGTGGGACTGGGTTGGCGGCAGGTATTCCCTCTGGTCCGCGGTGGGCCTCGCGCTTGCCATCGCCATCGGTGCGAAGGGTTTCGGGGATTTCCTCGCCGGTGGCGCCGCCATGGACGAGCATTTCGTCGCCGCCCCTGGCAGCAGAACCTGCCCGCGCTGATGGGCCTCATCGGCGTGTGGAACATCAATTTCCTGAAGCTGCCGACGCTGGCCGTGCTGCCCTACGACGACCGCCTGGCGCGCTTTCCCGCGTACCTGCAGCAGCTGGACATGGAGAGCAACGGCAAGCGCGTGCGGATGGATGGATCGCCCGTGCGCTGCGAGACAGCACCGGTGATCTGGGGCGAGCCGGGCAACAACGCACAGCATTCGTTCTTCCAGATGCTGCACCAGGGCACCGCGCGCGCCTCGCTCGATTTCCTGCTGCCCGCGCTGTCGTCGTGTGGCGACAGCAACGCGCACAACCTGGCCATCGCGAACTGCCTGGCGCAGGCCGAGGCCTTTGCCTTTGGACAGGATTCTGAGAACCCCCACAAAGTGCATGTGGGCAATCGGCCTGGCACCCTCGTGATGTTCCGGGAGCTCGATCCGGCTGCCCTCGGTGCGCTGGTGGCGCTCTATGAGCACGAGGTGTTCACGCAGAGCGTGTGCTGGGGCATCAATGCCTTCGACCAGTGGGGGGTGGAGCTGGGCAAGAAGATGGCCACCGCCATCGCGCCGCTAGTCTCCGGCACGGGCGAGGCGAAATCCGCCTCGCTGCACGGAACGATTGGTGTCCTGCGCGAGCTGATGGCTCGCGGCTGAGCGCCGACTGATCACCGCCGCGACGAGCGCATCGCCGCGCGCTCCGGTATATTGCGGCGGATGAATTGCCGCTCCTGCCTGCTCGCGGTTGCGAGTCTGCTCGCAACATCCGCCGTCTCTGCCCAGAGCCTCTTCCTTCCCGCCAGTGATTCGCGACTGCGCGATGACGTTTCGCTGCTGGTGGATGAAGGTGTCATCAACCTGCCGGTGAACGAGTGGCCGCTGGCCCGGGAAGACGTGGCGGAGGCCATCTCGAGTATTTCTGCTGACGAGATCTTTGACACGGCCCTTCGCACAGCATTGAACCGGGTGGTTGCCGCGACAACTGTTCCGGAAGACGTTGGTGACTGGGATCTGCGCGAGATACGCGTGACAGCGGGGCAGCCCGGACTGCTGCGCACGGATTCGACCATTGGCCGGGAAACTGGCGAACTCACCAGTATCGGGGGTGCGGGCACCGATCGCTACAGCATCACCATCGCCGCCACGGGAGTCGTGGATGCCAGTGATGGGCAGGACATCCGCCTGGATGGCAGCGAGGCCACGGTCCGCTGGGGAAACTGGCTGTTCAGCGCCAACCAGATGGATCGCTGGTGGGGGCCGGGACGGGACGGCAGTCTGATTCTTTCCACCAATGCGCGCCCCATGCCAGCCGTGTCGCTCGATCGGTATCGCAGCCTGCCCGTGAATTTCCCGCTTCTTCGCCTGCTGGGTCCCTGGCGCTTTTCCGGATTTCTCGGTCTGGGCGAGAGCCACCGGCCTGACGTGGATCGTCCTGCGTTCATGGGGATGCGTCTTTCGTTTAAGCCTGCCCCCATCTTTGAGTTCGGCATGTCGCGCACCGCACAGTTCTGCGGCAAGGGAAGGGTGTGCGGAATCAAAACCTTCGGGCGAATGCTGATTGGTCAGGACAACAAAGGCATTCGTGGCCTCAATGATCCTGCCAAGGAGCCGGGGAATCAGATGGCGGGCTTCGATGTGCGCATCGTGTCGCCGTTCAAGAGACTGCCTCTTGCGATCTATGCGCAGGAAATCGGTGAAGACAACTCGAGCACCGGCATTCCCGAGCGCTATCTGGGCCTGTTTGGCGCCGAGTCCTGGTTTCATCTCGAATCTGGGTCGACACTGCGCGTCCGCATCGAGTACGCGAACAACAGCTGCAAGTGGTACAGCCCTTCGCAGGAACCAAACTGCGCGTATACGCAGACCATCTTCTTCGCCGGCTACCGATACCGGGGCCGCAACATTGGCCATTCGGCCGATGGAGATTCCGAGACGACGTCAGTCACTCTGGCGCTGACACGCCCGGATGGGGACCGGTGGGCCCTGCGCGGTCGGCACGGCAGACTGGATGCCTATGGCGTGCCTGATCCCTACAACCCAGTGAGCCAGGGACGCAGTCAGTTCGATTCGATCGAGGCTTCGTGGGAAGGCTCTATCAAGGGGCAGCGCCTCGCCGCGCAGGTGGGCTATGAAAGGCAGTCTCCGCGCGGTGCGGGCAATGCTCGCGGTGCATTCGGATTCGTCCAGTGGCGCAAGCCACTGTAGGATTGAAACAACAGTATGAGTCGTATCTGGCCCAAGGGTTTCGCAGGCATGAACGTATCGATCATTCAGCTCGTGCTGCGACATATGTGGGGTGTTTGCGCTGGCTTCCTGTTTGCGCTGCTTCCAATTGCAGGCGCGAACCCCCAGAACGCTCCGACGTCAGAGCAATTGCAGATTTTCCAGGGGCTCAGTCCGGAGCAACAGCAGGCCGTTCTTGAGCAGATGAGTAGTTCCCGATCTGGTAACGGCGGGGCAACGACTGCAGGCGCTGAAAGCCGGACAGTTCATCCCGCCGAAGAGAAGCGCGCGACTACCCAGACAGCTGGATCACCTCGACCTGACGCGCTGAGATCCGAAGATCTGGTGGTGGTTGAACTTGCGCTGCCGGGTACAATGCCGAAGGGCAGTGTACGCGCGGGTGGCGTCCAGGATCCCAGTGTCGATACCGCACCGCGGCGCCTGCGCTCCCTCGAAACACCCCTCTCGGCGGAGGATCGTAGGGCACTCGAAGACCTGATCAACATGGTCAAGTCCCGAAATCCCTACCGCCTGGATCGCGGCGGCAATCTGAATCTGCCGGGCATTTCCCCGATCCAGCTGGGTGGTCTGAACGAACAGCAGGCCGTGCAGCGACTGTCCGTGGAGCCATCGCTTGTGCAGCTTGACGTGAGTCTGGCTCGATTGCCGGTGGAAAAGACTGGCGTCGCCGGGCTCAAGCCCTTTGGGTATGACTTGTTCGAGCAGGCCCCGTCCACGTTCTCACCGGTTACAGACGTTCCTGTGCCGGCAGACTACATCGTGGGCCCGGGCGACCAGTTCCGGGTGCTTCTGTTCGGAAGCCAGAATCGTAACCTGCCACTTGTGGGCGGTCGCGATGGGACCATCAACTTCCCTGAGTTGGGGCCAATCGCGGTTGGTGGCATGCGCTTTAGTGCCGCCAAGGCGTCCATCGAAGGCCGCGTGACTCAACAAATGATCGGTGTTCGCGCCAGTGTGACGATGGGGGATACGCGCTCCATCCGTGTCTTTGTGCTAGGCGAAGTCAGGCAGCCCGGCAGCTACACGGTTAGCGGCCTCGCCACGATGACTTCCGCCTTGTTTGCTTCCGGAGGCATCAAGCCCATCGGATCCTTGCGCGACATCCAGCTCAAGCGACAGGGCACCGTCGTGCGTCGCATGGATCTTTATGACCTGCTCATCAAGGGCGATACGGAAGACGACGCCAAGCTGCAGCCAGGGGATGTGATCTTCATTCCACCTGTTGGTCCCGTCGTATCAGTGGAAGGAGAGGTCAAGCGACCTGCCATTTACGAGCTGCGCGGCGAGACCAGCGTGGAAAGCGTGCTGAAGATGGCGGGTGGCTTCACGACCGAAGCGGACCCAGGGCGATCCAGTATCACCCGCGTGGACGATCAATTCCGGCGCGTGGTGCTGAATGTGGATTTCAGCGCGACTGGGCGCGGGCAGTCTGCTCGCAACGGCGATGCGTTCCGTGTTGCGCGTCTGCGGCCGCAGCTTGACTCAGGTGTGCTGCTGCAGGGATTTGTGCACCGGCAGGGGCCCGTTGCCTGGAGGGACGGTCTACGGCTAAGTGACGTCATCGGTTCGATCGACGAGTTGCAGCCCAACGCAGATTCGCACTACATACTCATCCGCCGCGAGATGGGCGCTGACCGCCACGTCGAGGTTCTGTCGGCTGATCTGGTCGCAGCCCTGCAGCGGAGGGAGCACGGCGGACGTTCTGCTTCAGCCCCGCGACCAGATCACCGTCTTCGATCTGGCGCCGGGTCGCGAGCGGATCATCAAACCGCTGCTCGATGAGCTGAGATTGCAGTCCGGCCTTTCGAGGCCAACCGAGGTGGTTCGGGTGGAAGGGCGCGTGAAGGTGCCGGGGGAGTATCCACTCGAACGCGGCATGACCATCTCCGACCTGGTTCGGGCGGGCGGTAATCTGGATGCCGCGGCATTCGGTGGCAAGGCCGAGCTCGCCCGGTACGAAGTCACGGCCGATGGCACGCGCCAGACCGAAGTCATCGAGGTGGATCTTGGGGCGATCCGCGCCGGTAACGCGCAGGCCGACCTGCCGCTTCGCGCATTCGATTACCTGTTGATCAAGGAGACGCCGGACTGGACCGACCAGGAATCCGTAACGCTCCAGGGCGAGGTGCGCTTCCCTGGAACGTATCCGATCCGCAGGGGCGAGACGCTGTATGAAATCATCCAGCGCGCCGGGGGACTTACTCCACGCGCGTTCGTCCGGGGCAGCGCCTTTACGCGCGTATACCTGCGCGAGAACGAGCGACAGCTGCAGGAAAACGCTGGCCGAGCGTATGCGCAGTGACTTGGCGGCGCTTTCGCTCCAGGCGGCCGCCGCCAATCAGTCTGGCGCAAGTGCCGCCCTGGCTGCAGGCCAGGGAGTGCTGGATCAGTTGCAGCGGGCCAGGCCAGTGGGGCGAATGGTCATCGATCTGTCCGGTCTCATGGCAGGAGGCAAGGGCTCCGTCAAGGACATCTCGCTGCGGGATGGAGATCTGCTTGTGGTTCCGCAGCAGAGACAGGAAGTCACCGTGATTGGCGAGGTGCAGAACGGATCGTCGCGGCTCTTTGCCGAG
Source organism: Pseudomonadota bacterium (assembly GCA_016720075.1). Taxonomy (GTDB): domain Bacteria; phylum Pseudomonadota; class Gammaproteobacteria; order Steroidobacterales; family Steroidobacteraceae; genus ZC4RG30. Next base: position 6,969 of record JADJXW010000005.1, on the reverse strand, counting down.
AACCTGCGTCGCGATGACTACATTCGTCTCAGCGGAGGCACGACTCGCAAGGCAGACAAGGGCCGCATCTATGTTGTCCGTGCGGATGGCAGCGTCATGGCTCAACAGGAGGGCTGGCTACGGCGCAATTACGATGTAGCCATGCAGCCCGGAGATACGATCGTCGTGCCGTTGGACACCGAGCGCATGCCGAGGTTGCCGTTCTGGCAGGCGGTGACCCAGATCGTCTACAACCTGGCTGTCTCTGTGGCCGCCATCAATTCGTTCTGAGCCAGTGGAATACCTAGCAGAGGCGGCGAAGGTTTGATCGATATGGAGTCACAGCTGCTCAAAGACCCTGCCGCACTGGATGCTCTGCCGGCAATGCTCGCACTGGCCCATCGGGCGCGGTTTGCATTGATCCTCATATTCGTCCTCGCATTGGGTGGGGGGCCCGCGTATGCGTTGCTTGCTCCAAAGACATACCGGGCCAAAGTCGTCCTCTCAGTGGTGGCGCAGGATGGGGGAGGGCTTGGTGCTTTGCTCGGGCAGTTTGGCGGTCTCGCGTCGCTCGCCGGCATGGGGGGCTTGTCGGTCGGCAAATCCAGTTCGGCGGAGCCCATCGCCGTGCTCTCGTCCCGCGAGTTCGCGCGCGGATTCATCCAGGAGAACGGCCTTCTGCCGGATTTGTTCCGGGAGAAATGGGACCCGGTGGGCAAGCGCTGGAAGGTTAAGAAGGCATCCGAAGAGCCCACTCTGGAAGCTGGAGTGAAGAAGTTTGTCGAGCGCGTACGTAGTGTGGAGGTGGATGAGTTGGGCGGGCTGGTGACCCTTACTGTCGACTGGATGGACAGGGAAACGGCTGCCAAATGGGCAAACGCCATGGTCGCGAGAGTGAATCGGGAGCTCCGTCAGCGTGCAATCAGCGAATCGCAGAATAGCATCAACTATCTGAATGCTGAGGCGGCCAAGACCAATGTCCAGCCGCTGCTCGACGCCATCTACCGGGTGGTCGAGACGCAGGTAAAATCGATCATGCTTGCCAAGGTTCGAGATGATTATGCTTTCAAGGTAATAGATCCGGCCGTTGCGTCCGATCGAGACAGGCATGTCTGGCCGCGAGGGTCGCTGGTCATGGGGCTGTCTCTGCTTGTCGCGATGCTTTTCTCGATACTCTCTATCCTGGCTGTCTACCTGCTGGACCGATTCAGGCGCGGGTACAAGGAATCGATCGGACTGCGCGATTGAATTCGGCGGACAAAACGGGTCGGGGGCGCAGTGATGTCATCACTGTGCTGATTGCCCAATGTGGCATGGTCGTAGCAAGCCTTGCGGTGCAGTCCCTTCTTGCATGGTTCCTGCTGCCGGCTGGTCGAGGCGACTACGCCGTGATCGCGGTAGTAGGCACCCTCGCCCCGTCGTTGCTTACGATCGGGATAGACCGATCGATCCAATATCAGTTGATGTCCGGGCGAATTGATCTTTCGAGCGCCCTGGGGAGCCTTGGTTTACTGCTTCTGGTGTGTGCCGCTGTTTCTACCCTGCTGGTGGCTTTGGCGGTTGGTGTGGGCTATTTGCCGCAACTGCGCGGCAATCCGCTGGCCTGGCATCGCTATGCACTCTGTCGCTTGGCAGCTTGGCGCATTCGATTTCCATCCGTCTTCATGTCGCGGTCAGGGCATACAGGCACTACCTGTTGGCCAATCTGATCCAGTCACTGCTGAGCATAGGTTCACTGATTGTGGTCCTGGGTCTGGTCGGTCACGGTTATGACCTGGCGATCAGTTGCGCTTGCAGCCAGCTACCTGGTCGCAACCGGTGTGTCATTATTCTGGCTCACCCGTCGACTTGCGGCACCGTTGAGTTTTGTTCCTCGGGAACGACTTCGCGAAGTCTTCGCATTCGGCATTCGGTCATATCCGACGGCGATAGCGCATGCCATCGATTTCAACGCCGGCGTGCTGGTGCTCGCCGTGATCGCATTCGCCTCCGACGTTGGAATATATGCAGCACTTTCCGCGCTGATGCTCCGCTTTCTATTGCTGGCTCAGGCCATGCAGGAGGCTCTGCTCCCCCGGATAGCTGCGGACTCGACGGGAAGGCATGAGCTGGTGGTCCAGATGTCGCGCCTGGCCGTTGCCGCTGCGCTGCTTGCGCTGGGTGTGTTCCTGCCGTTTTCGGGCTGGGTAGTTGCGATGCTGTTATCGCCTGCCTTCCTTGCAGGTATCGGTATCGTCTGGTGGATGGCGCCGGGTATCGCGGCACATGCGGCGTCGACCGTGCTGATGCCCTATTTCGAGGGGCGCGGGAAGCCTGGGGTCATTTCAATGGCGACATGGGTGGGAATGTCAACCAACATTGCCGGACTCCTGGTTCTCTACCCGGCCATGGGGCTCTCTGGAGCCGGCCTTGCCATGACCGCTGGGCTGGTTTCTCGGTTGATTGTGCTGCAGATGTATTTTCGCAGTGAAAATGGTGTCTCGATTCGATCTCTGATCGTGCCGGTGCGCGCAGACATGGACATGGCATGGTCTACGATCCGTGGATTAGTTCGCCGGTAACGACTGCGATGAGTGGAGCGATTGTCTAGCTATGTGTGGTCTGGCAGGAATTCTGGTGGGTCGAGGGCAGGCGCCGGGCGATCTCGCGCGCATCGCCGGCGCCATGGGGGCGCAGCTTGCTCACAGGGGGGCCGGATGCAGGAGCCGTGTGGGCCTCGGAAGAGGAAGGGATTGCACTGGCGCATCGGAGGCTGTCAATCATCGACCTGTCGACCGCGGGCGCTCAACCCATGTTGTCGCATTGTGGTCGATACGTGATCGCCTACAACGGTGAGATCTTCAATTTTCCGGAGCTGCGATTGCGAGTGGAGTCGGCCAGGTCGGCGATGAACTGGCGAGGTCACTCCGATACAGAGGTATTGCTCGAAGCGATCGTCCAGTTTGGTGTCGGGCCCGCGGTGTCCATGTGCAATGGAATGTTCGCCCTGGCCCTTTGGGATAGGCGGGAACGCTTGCTCACCCTGGCACGAGACCGCCTCGGAAAAAAAAGCCACTGTATTACGGCGTCCTGGGGGGGGACCTGGTTTTCGCTTCGGAGGTTCGGGCCCTGCGTCGACATCCTTCTTGGAGCTTCTCACCGGATCGGGCGGCAATTTGCGCCTTCCTCCGCATGGGATATGTGCCGGAGCCCATGTCCTCATTTGAAGGCATCCAGAAGCTGGAGTCAGGATCGACTCTGACGCTGAATGCCGAGGCTCTCAGGCAGAGAAAGGTTCCTGTGGCACAACGCTATTGGGAGCCAGCTTCTCTTGTACGGGCCCGCTCCGATTCGGATCCTTCGCAGCTCGAGGAGGTGCTCCGGCGTGCGGTGGCCTCGAGGCTGGTTTCCGACGTTCCACTAGGTGCCTTCCTCTCGGGTGGGGTGGACTCCACTCTGGTTACGGCCCTGATGAAGCAATTGGCTGGCACAGTTCGCACGTTCACCATCGGATTCGATGAAAGCCCGATGAGCGAAGTCCGTCATGCGTCGGAGGTGGCCAGGTATCTCGGTACCTCGCACGAGGAGCTGATTCTTACCCCAGAACATGCGGCGGACCTGGTGCCCCAGGTGGTAGCCGCGTATGACGAGCCTTTTGCCGACGCCTCTGCGGTGCCCACCTGGCTGGTCTCCCAGTTGGCGGCCAGGGACGTAAAAGTCGTTCTTTCCGGAGACGGCGCAGATGAGAATTTTGGTGGATACACCCGGTACGCACTGAATGCTCGCATCTGGCGGCTGCGGCGATACTTTCCTGGAGCCTTTCGGTGGTTGCTCGGTAAGGTATCCGCGTCGATGCTTACCGGGCCTACGGCGTCGCGGGCCAGTTCCATTGCCTGGTCGCTGCTGTCGGACGACGTTGTCGAATATACGCGGCGCAGGACATCGTTCTTCCTGAATCCAGCCCTGCTGCTGCCTGGTGTGCAGGAAATAATGCCTCAGCGGCTCCAACTGGTATCGCAGACTGAATCAGTAGTGCGCTCCATGATGTTGGCGGACATGGTGACTTACCTTCCGGATGACATACTCACGAAAGTCGATCGCGCCAGCATGGCCCACGGACTCGAAGTCCGTTCTCCTTTCATCGACGATGACGTGGTGGAGTTCGCATGGGGCTTCCTTCAGGAGCGCTCACTGGGGAGAACTCCGGAAAGCGCCTGCTCCAGGGAGTACCTGTATCGCCTCTCGCCTCACGCGAACTGGTGGATCGTCCCAAGACGGGATTCGGCTTCGGTCGAGCAATGGCTCAGGGGCGAATGAGCAAAGTGGGCGGCTTCCACCCTATTTGAGCACGATTGGTGGAGTGTCGTGGGCTGCGATATGAGTGAGGTGCAGCGAGTCTGGAAGGGGCTCATGAGTGGCCAGTTGCGGCTAGGCGGAGGCGTCTGGAATCTTCTGATGCTGGCCACTTGGGTCCAGAGACAGGGGCAGGAGGACGCTGGTGTCCGTTGATGCGATGGAGCGTCGGGCAGCGGCCGGCGTTGCCGTCCGCCAATGGGTCAGCAGCGCGACGTATCTGGTGTTTCTCCTTTTTTCAGGGAGTATCCCTGCGGAGTATTCCCTGATCCTTCCCGGGGTGGGTTCGATTACGCGACTGCTGGGGGCATTGCTCATGCTGCTGGTGGTCGTCGATGTCCTTGGTGGCAGGTCATTGCGCCCCCCTAATCTCGTGTTGTGGTTGCTTGCGGCGTTCGCTGCCTGGTCAACACTCTCGACGTTCTGAGCGTTGCTCCTGAACTGACCATTGTCCGCGCCGTTACTCATTGCCAGCTCTTGGTCATGAGCTGGTTCGTCTATGAGTACATCAGAACGTGGGACAAATTTGTCGATACCCTGCAAATTGTTTGTGGTGGGTGCGCTTTTCGTGGCCTGCGTAACGGTTCGGGAATTCAGCCTCATCAATCTGGCTGCGCTTGTGGTCACTGACCTGCGTGTAACGGCATTCGGCGCCAACCCAAACGAATTGGGCCTGGCAATGGCAGTCACGGTTCCCGTTTCGTTGTTCCTCGTCCGACTTCGGCCTCGTGGCATCAGTTTGTTCCTGAACGGAGCATATCTGGTGATAGGTCCGGTTGCGGTATTCCTGACTGCTTCGCGCGGCGCAGTAATCGCCCTAGGTCTTTCTGTCGTGGGTATGGCTGTCATGCTGCGTGACATGCGTGGTGCCGCCAAATCGATTGTGATCGTTGCAGTAGTGATCATTGGATCGGTAGGTGTGTCCCTGATTCCGTCCTATACATGGGAGCGCATTGGATCGATTGGCGTCAGTCTGCAGCGCATGGATTTCAATAATCGGGCTGGAAACTGGAGTGCCGGGATTGATTACTTTCTCGGCCAGCCCTTGCTCGGAGTTGGCGCGGGTGCCTTTCAGGGGGCGACCAAGCACTTGCTTACGACATCCTGGAGTTCCCACAGTACATGGGTGGGTGTATTGGTGGAAACCGGCCTCATTGGTGCTGCACTCTGGGGTGGGGCGATTGCCCTGATCCTTGGTCTCAAGGGGTCCCAGGACCTGTCAGACGCCTGCTGGCCACGATCCTGTTCCCGATGCTCATTGGCATGCTTGTTACTGGTTGGGATCACCGCAAGGTTCCTGGTTTCTCCTGTCGATGGCGATGGTTGCGCCGTTGCTGGTCGCTCGGGAAAGTGGCGAGGTTGGCGGGCGCCCCTGATGAAGATCTTGTGCGTGATCGATCATTTTGGGTCGGGAGGTGCGCAGCGACAAATGGTTGTCCTGGGTGCAGGGGCTGAAGGGCAGGGGGCACGACGTGGAGTGCTTGTCTTACTTTGCCAAATTCAATTTCTTCCAGTCCCTCCTCGATTCTGCAGGTGTCCGCGTACATGTCATCGAGAAGAAGGGTCGAATCGGTGCGAATGTACTATTTGGACTTCGCAGATATCTCCGCAACCAGAAATTCGACTGTGTAATTTCGTTCATGGAGACTCCAAGCATCTACGCGGAGTTGGCGTCCTTGGGGTTGCCGGTGCGCGTCGTTGCGTCGGAACGGACCGAACCACCGGATGGCAAGATGACGCCCTACCTGTGGATCCGTTCGTGCTTGCATCGAGCCGCTGATTTCGTGGTCGCCAATTCCGGTACTGCACGCGATGTCTGGTCGAAACTGGTGCCTGACCTGCGGTCCCGCCTGGTCCTGATTCGAAACGGCGTGGATCTTGCTCATTTCACTCCTGTTTCACCGCCACCACCCGATAGTATTCGACTCGTTGGAATCGGGACCGTGTCAGAGCTGAAGAATGTTCGGGGATTGGTGTCAGCGTTGGCAGCGCTGCGTGCCCGCAGGATGCCAGTCCCGCATGTAACATGGGTTGGCAGGACGAGGCGGGACGCAACGGAGCGTCCTACCGTTCGACTGTCGATGCGCTGCTGGTCGGGCATGGGCTTGAGTCCAGTTGGCGGTGGGCAGGTGAGCAGCGGGATGTGCGGCCGTTTGTCGCCGAGGCCAGTGCGTTGATACATCCATCCTTCCGCGAAGGGTTGTCCAACGTAATCTGCGAAACATTCGCACTGGCCAGGCCTGTGCTAGCTTCAGGCGTGGGTGACAACCGGTGGCTCGTGGGGGAACGACTTGAGCGAGGTCTGCTTTTTGACCCAGATGATGAAGGCGAGATTGCAAATGCAATCGCCCGATTCTCGGGTTTGGCGGCCGCAACGCGATGCGCGATGGGTGATGCGGCGAGGTCGTTTGCCGAGCGCGAGCTTGGCTTCGATCAGTTCATAGATCGCTTTGAAGGTCTGATTGCGCTGCCAGTCCCGCGTCGCAGTCCAGGCAAGGGGGAGGAGTGATGTGTGGGCTTTACGGAATCCCTTGGTGCGGTTGAAAGAGCTGATCGGCTAGAGCGCGTGTCCCGCATGACGGAGACGTTGGTTCACCGAGGCCCCGATTCCGGAGCGACATTCGTCTCTGACCGGATAGCCCTTGGACACAGGCGTCT
>JADJXW010000004.1 GCA_016720075.1 Pseudomonadota bacterium | reverse complement strand
CTCCACGACTGCTGGGACATGATTGCGGAACTGTCCTCCGTGTTCACGCTCGAGCCCGGCGATATCCTCGCCACCGGATCACCAGCCGGCGTCGGCGCGCTGATGAATCCTCCGCGCTTCCTCACCGAGGGCGACGTCGTGCGCGTGGAAGTGGAGCGTATCGGCGCCATCGAGAACCGCGTCGTCCGCGCGCCGGCGGGCTTCGTGGCACCCGGATTCGCCTAGGGCCCAGGCGCCCAGCGAAACGCCATCTCCAGCTTCCGCTCGACGAATCTCCAGCCCTCGGCGGTGCGGCGCACGACGTCGACCGAATCGCCCACCATGGAATGGTCCGGCTTCACTGGCCCGGCAGCGGTGCGCGTGCCGAGCTGCGTATGCACGATCATCCGCGCACGCACATCGCCATTGTCCAGCTGCTCCAGCCTCAGATTCGACCATTGGTGACGCGACACCACATTGCCGCCGGCATCGCGCCGGGTGAAGTGGGCGGCGATCTGCTCACGGCCGCAGAGCGAGAATGCCGGCGTGACAATCAGACCCTCTTCAATGAACAGTTCAGCCACCGCGGGCGCACGTCCATGGTCCACGCGCAGGCCGAACTCGGTGAGCAGGTCCTCGATCGCAAAGCGCTCAATGGGATCCATCGCCTGCTTACTCCAGGCGCCAGAGGGCGGGATCGCCCGACAGATAGGAGCCATCGTCACCCCCCGCCTCCCCGTCCAGCAGGGCGTTGAGCTGGCCGTTCAGACGCAGGATGAGTTCACGCTGTGCAGGATCGGCAGCCAGATTCTTCATCTCATTGGGGTCGGTCTGCGTGTCGTACAGCTCCAGGTCGTTGTATCGCGTCAGAGTCTCCCAGTCCGCCGGCCGGTGATGCTGAGCGGGAGCGAAGTAGCGCCCCAGCTTGTAACGGCCATCGAACAGGGCACGCAGGAAACTGCGGTCGCCGAGCTGGACGAAATCGTCCGGAAAACGGCGCGGCGCGGGCCTCTCGCCCGGCTTCAGCGCGTACAGACCCGCCACCATCTCCTGCTTCTTGAGAGGGTTGCAGCAATGCACGATGCTGCAATTGAACAGCAGCGCATCGCGCACAGCTGTCCGGGGCGCTGCCGCCACGGCAAGGAGATTGCGGCCCTTGAGCGCCGGATAACGCTCCGCCCGCTGCTCATCCGGCACCCTGGCAGCCGCAAGCAGAGTCGGCGCCAGATCAACGCCCGAAGCCAGCGACGAAGTGGATACCGCTCCACTGCGAATATCCGGATGCACGATCAGCAGCGGCACGCGGAAGTTTTCCTTGTAGACGAACGGACCCTTGAGCCGCAGGCCCTGCGCACCGCCCATCTCGCCATGATCCGAGCTGAAAACCAGCATGGTCCCGCCACCCGCCGGGCTGCCGTCCAGCGCATCGACAATGGCGCCGATCTGGCGATCCACATCGCGCAGACAGTTGAAGTAGTAGTTCTGGTAGCGCCGCCATGCTGCCGTGTCGTCCAGCGGCAGGTCGCCGTAAAAGACCTCGGCGTCCTCGACATAGGCACGATGCGCGGCGATCGGGCGCAGACGGGGGCCGGGGAAGCTCGCCGGCAGGTCGAAACCCGGATCATCCCGGTACGGGTCGCGGTCCGGCACCGGCGACATCTCGGAGGCGAAACGTGGATGCACCTGCTCGCGCTGGTGACCGGTGGCATCCAGATACTGGATGTCGTGCGGATTGATGAGATTGACCGCCAGAAACCACGGTCTGTCATCACTCTTCGTGCCGGCATTGGCCTGCAGCCAGCGCCCGACGCTGGCCGCGATCGGCGCATCGCGCTCCAGCCCCTCCAGCGCGGCGTCCAGCGTATCGCCGTCCGCCAGCGCCGGAATGTATTCATCGAAACCGAAGGACTGCAGCGCGCCCCGGAGATCGCTGTCCGCGGCCCGGGTGATGGAGCTGAGATGCCACTTGCCGACATAGGCCGTGCGGTAGCCTGCGGCGCGCATCATGGCGCCAATGGTGGGCGTCGCCGCCGGATCGAGCTCCTTGCGGCCGGGCGTCTTGCCCGGATTGTCGAACACGCCGGTGCGCTGTATGTGCTGCCCGGTATAGATGGCAGAACGCGAGGGCGCGCAAGCCATCGCGGCCACGTGGTACTGCTGAAAGCTCACGCCACGCGCCGCGATGGCGTGCCGGCGAGGCAACCGGAGTCCTGAGGGAAGATCCTGCCACGAACGCTCCTGGTCGGTCAGGAGCAGCAGCACATTGGGTCGCCGCCGATGGGAAAACGCTGGCGCCGACGGCGGCTCCTGCAGGCGGCACCCGGTCAATGCGGCGCCCGCCGCACCAGCCATCATTCTCAGGAACTCGGCACGGGACAGCATGGGCATCCTCAGAAGCTGAACTGCAGGTTCACTCCATAGGCGCGCGGATCGTTCACCAGGCCAAGCCGCACCACATTGGTCTGGTATTTGGCCAGCGGACCGCCACCCCGATAGTACAGCTCGTCGGTCACGTTCTTCACCCAGCCGGCAACCTTCCATGAGGCATTCAGCGGCTCCCAGCTGATGCGCACGTCGGCATCGGTGTAGGACGGCGCCCAAAGCGTGGAACCGAATTCCGTGCGGATGTCACCGGCATGGACAGCATTCAGCTGCAGGCCCAGTTCACCGCGCGCGCCGATCGGCAGACGGTAATCGAGCATCAGATTCGCATCGCGCGCCGGCATTCCGGCCAGACGCCTGCCGGACATGTCGAAGGTATGGGCGGGATCAGTAAAGCCCGGTTGCTGGCTGATGTAGTGCTTGTATTCCGGACTGGTGAAGGAGAATCCCCCGCGCAGCATGAACCTCGACGTGATCTGCGCCATGAAATCCAGTTCCACGCCCTTGTTGCGCGCGTCGGCCGTGCTGGTGGATGGCAGGCCGTTGAGATCGAAGCTCTGCAGCTGCAGATCGTCGTAGTCACTGAAGAACAGCGCCACATTGGTGCGCAGACGCCGCCCCAGGAACTCTCCCTTCAGGCCCAGCTCGTAGTTGATGACGTTCTCCGGCGCGAACTGGTCGATGGGCGGCGCCGGCGGCTGGCCGACGAACCCTCCGCTCTTGAAGCCCTGGGCAACGGAGACATACGTCATGACATCGTCCGAAACCTGGAACTCCAGCACGCCCTTGGGCGAAAGCTTGCTCCAGGTATGCGAGGTTGCGGCGGTGAAATTGCCGGCGCTGAGGAACGGCGTGATGGGACCGGTGGCCGCGATGCCGGGAATGCGGGTGGCGTAGGCATTCAGGGCGAAGTCCTTGGTCTCGCGGGTGTATCGCAGGCCGCCGGTGAACTTCCAGCGATCCGCGAGACGAATGCCGGCCTCGCCAAATGCAGCGTAGGAATCGGTGTCCAGGTGCTGCTCGAAGGTGGTGATGCCGCTGAAAGGGGCAACGTTGCGGTAGGTCGCCATCGAGCGGTCGCCTTCCTGATGGAAGAAATAGAGGCCCGCCGTCCAGGAAGCACGCGCATCGGCGGCAGCGTTGGAGATGAAGCGCAGCTCCTGTGCGCCGGACCAGGTGGACTGCGTGGAATCCGCGTATGAGGTGATCTCGCGCGCGGCCGTTGTCCTCCTGGCCGTAGCTGTCCTCGTCGCGCCAGCTGGTGATGGACACCACATCGAAACTGCCCGCACTGTAACGCCCGTTCAGCACGAGGCCGCGGGTTTCCAGCCCCTGGAAACCATTGATTCCGGAGCGCGCGGAACGGATATCCGCCTCCTGCCCCGGCAACGTGACACCCGGCCGTGGCCGGCCGGTCACGGGGTTGCGGGTGAAGAATTCATAGAGCGTGCCGGGTACGTCGGCGATGATGCTCTTGAGCACGCCATTCTGCCGCGCCCGACTCCAGTCGGCGACCAGATCCACCATCAGCACATCCGATGGCTCGAACCGCAGGGTTCCGCGCACGCCACGCATGTCCACGTCGTTGGCCGACTGGCCGGTGGTGAGATTCCGGTACAGGCCATCACGCGATTCATACATGAACGCAACGCGTCCGCTGGCGATTTCTCCCAGCCCGCCGCTGGCTGCGCCGTGGACGTCGAGGCGGCCGAAATTGCCCACGTTCACGTCGAAGTAGCCGGAAAGATCGCGCGTCGGCGCGCGCGTGATGATGTTGATGGCGCCCGCCGAGGCATTCTTGCCATACAAGGTCCCCTGCGGACCCTTGAGCACTTCCACGCGCTCCACGTCGAACATGCCCATGTTGGCAACGCCCTGCCGCGGCAGGTACGCATCGTTGAGGAATACCGCCACGCCGGGATCGGAACTGAGATCTTCCGTGGTGCGGCCCAGGCCACGGATGGTGTAGCGCTCCGAGCCAACGGCCTCGGCATAGATATAGAGGCTGGGAGTGAACTGGGCCAGACCCTCGGTAGTGGAGAGCTGCAGGTCCTGGATCAGGTCGCCGCCGAGCACGGTGACGGAAAGCGGGACGGACTGGAGATTCTCTGCGCGGCGCTGCGAAGTCACCACGACCTCCTCCAGCTGCACGCTGTCAGGTTGCGGCGGCAGTGCCTGCGCGGCGGCGCCGGCCGTCGCGACAGATGCGGTTGCGGCAAAGAGGGCCTTCAGACACACGGCGGAATCGCGGCGAACTTCGGTGTTCAAGGCTGTTCTCCCGTTTTCGTGGCGCAGCCCCTTCGCACGGGGTCTGTCGAACCGATTGACGGCAGACACTATGCCGATTGTCGACAATATGCAATAGACGGAACCAGCCTCAATCCATCGGCGCTCCCGGATCCATGCCCGAATGCGTCACGGCCCCCAGGTGGGCCGAGCCCACCGTGCCGACATATTTCTCCAGCAGTCCGCCCCGGACCAGCGGCTGCCATGCAGAGCGGTCACGTCGCCGCGCCTGCAGTTCGCCCTCGCTGACGCGCAGTTCGATCGTTCCGCGGCGCGTCGATGTGGATGGTGTCGCCGTCGCGCACCAATCCGATCGCGCCGCCCGCGGCAGCTTCCGGCGAGACATGCCCGATGCACATGCCGCGGGTCGCGCCGGAGAATCGTCCGTCGGTCAGCAGAGCGACGGATTCGCCCATGCCCTGCCCGTAGATCAGCGCGGTCACGCCCAGCATCTCGCGCATGCCCGGCCCGCCTTTCGGACCTTCATTGCGGATGACGATCACATCGCCGGCGGCATAGTCGCGTGCCCGGACTGCGGCCACGGCCGTGTCTTCACTTTCAAACACGCGTGCCCGGCCGGTGAACTCCAGCGATTGCAGACCGGCCGTCTTGAGCAGCGCGCCGTCAGGGCAGAGATTGCCCTGCAGCACAGCAAGGCCTGCGTCGGCCGATTTCGGCTGGGTGGCCGGCCATACAACCGGCCCGGCGGCAATCGGCGCCACCTGCAGCGCCGCCTCCAGAGTCCGGCCATCGAGCGTCAGACAATCGCCGTGCAACAAACCGGCCTGGGCAGCGCGCGCAGCACCACCCGGCACACCGCCTGCCTCGTCCAGATGAACAGCCAGGTATTTCCCTCCCGGCTTCATGTCCGCCAGCAGAGGCGTACGACGGAACTCGCGGCCGATCTCCTCCAGCGGGAAACTCAATCCCGCTTCGTGGGCGATGGCGGACAGATGCAGTGCCGCATTGGTCGACCCACCGGTGGCCGCCACCGTTCGCGCCGCGTTTTCCAGGCTCTTGCGGGTCACGAGGTCGCGCGGCAGGGGGCCGCCGGCCGCGAGAATCCGCATGACGCTTTCCCCCGCCTGGCGCGACACATCGATACGTCGGGAATGCACTGCCGGCATGGTCGAGGAACCCAGCAGCGCCAGCCCCAGCGTCTCCGCCACCATTCCCATGGTGTTCGCGCTGAATTGTCCCGGACAGGCGCCGGGAACCGGAACGGCGGCGCGCGCCATCGATTCCAGTTCCCCGGCCGAAACCCGGCCGGCGTACCAGCCACCCACGGCTTCGTAGGTATCGAGGATGGTGACCTCACGACCTTCGATACGCCCCGGCAGCGTACTGCCGCCGTACAGGAACACCGATGGAAGGTTCAGGCGGACCATTCCCATCATCGCGCCCGGCAGGGTCTTGTCACAGCCGGCAATACCGACGATGGCGTCGTAGGCGTGGCCGTTCATGACGGCTTCGATGCTGTCGGCAATCAGCTCGCGCGACACCAGCGAATAGCGCATGCCCGCGTGATTCATCGACATGCTGTCGGCCACCGAAGCACAGGTGAAGCTGAACGGAAATCCGCCCGCCACCCGCACTCCCTCTGCCGCCAGTTCAGCGAACCGCGCCAGCGGAACATTGCATGGCGTGTTGCCAGCCGCCGCGGAGGTCACACCGACAAAGGGCTTTTCCATATCCGCATCGGACAGTCCCAGCGCACGCAGGAAAGCACGATGCGGCGCGCGGTCCGCGCCTTCCACCGTGACACGGGAGCGCAGAGGGGAGGCAGCGCCTGACGGCTTGAAGGGGGTCATATTGTCGACAATATGCCAAATTGCAGGGGGCTGGCAAAGGCGCCCGGTGCGTGCAGTCAATCCTTGCGCAGTACGCCCAGTTCATCCAGCGCGGCCACATTGCCCAGCGGGGCCGCGGCACCATCTGGCAACCCAAGGGCGGCCAATGCTCCTGTTCTTTCACCCAGGCGCATGTTCCAGTCGAGCAGGGGCTGCAGACCCAGGAATGTGAGTGCAGAACGATGCCCCGGCTCGGAGGGCAGATGCGACGCCACCATGCACCCGGCAAGCCCCGGTTGCAGGGTATGGGCCACCAGTGCCGCGGCGGTGGCCACGTAGCCGTCCATCAGCAGCACCACCTCGACCACCCGCAGGTCACAGCCATGGGCTGCCGCCAGCGCGGCGCTGGCCGAACGGCCCGCGACTTTCGTGCACACCATGAGCGCAGTAATGTCCTGGGGCCATACTGAAACACCACTGGCGACCACGCCATGATCCGCGGCGAACAGCACCAGGCTGCAGGGTTGCACCACAGGTGCAAGCGTCTGCTGGATGCACGCCAGCCGTACCGCCAGTTCCTCCAGCCTCCCAGGCTGCGCCGTGGCGCCAGCGCATCCAGCCTCGCCCAAACATCGCTGTTCGGGATCGACATCGAGGCCTGTGCGCGCTGCGGCGGGAAGCTCAAGGTGATTGCCAGCATCGAGGAGCCTGCAGTCATCGCGAAGATTCTGGCGCACCTGGAGCGCACGGCGCTGGAGCAGGTTCAGTGCGGGCTGCCGCTCGGGGCCAGAGCGCCACCTGTGCAGTCCAGTCTGCTGTGAGTTCGAAGCTGAGGGGGCGTGTCCGCTGCCGGATGACGGTGGGGTGGGTCGGCCTGTGCCTGGCTTGCGGTCGGGGCGGGGGAGGGGCGGAATTACCGCTGCGGGCCGGGGTGCGCGCGGCTGGCGGACGGTCCGGAGGGCTCCTGGCCGCCGGATTCACCGGGCGGGGTCTGACGATGGCGGGCTCGGGCTCACCATAAGGCCCGTCCGGCGAAGTAGACTGCACAACAGGGCTCGTTTGAACTTCCTATCCACCTGCACCGGGGCACCGAGAAGCTGGCCGAACACAAGCCCTTCAACCAGTCCATCGGCTACATGGACCGGCTCGACTACGTGTCGATGATGTGCAACGAGCACGCCTACGTGATGGCGATGGAAAAGCTGCTCGGCGTGCAGGTGCCGCTGCGCGCGCAGTACATCCGCACGATGTTCGACGAGATCACGCGCATCCTGAACCACCTGATGTGGCTGGGCGCGCATGGCCTCGACATCGGCGCGATGAGCGTGTTCCTGTTCTGTTTCCGCGAACGCGAAGACCTCATGGACTGCTACGAGGCCGTGTCGGGTACGCGCATGCATGCCACGTACTACCGCCCGGGCGGCGTGTACCGCGACCTGCCCGAAACCATGCCGCGCTACCAGGCCTCGCGCTGGCGCTCGCAGAAAGACGTCGACCGCCTCAACGAGGCGCGCTCCGGATCGCTGCTCGATTTCATCGAGGATTTCACGCGCCGCTTCCCGGCCTGTGTCGACGAATACGAAACTCTGCTCACCGACAACCGGATCTGGAAGCAGCGCACCGTCAACATCGGTGTCGTGACGCCGGAACGTGCGATGCAACTCGGTTTTACCGGTCCGATGCTGCGCGGCTCGGGTATCGCCTGGGACCTGCGCAAGAAGCAGCCCTATGAAGTCTATGCTGGATCTGATGGCACGCCTGGCCGCATTGGTGCCACCGCCGCGGATGCATCTGACGCGGTACCACGGGGTATTCGCGCCGCACAGCAAGTTGCGCGCAGCAGTGACGCCGGCGGGTCGGGGCAAGGGCGCGAAGCCGCAAGCGGAAGAGGGCACCGAGCCGTCTTCCACCCCGCGCCATGTGGCCATGAGCTGGGCCAAGCGCCTGAAGCGGGTGTTCGGGATCGACATCGAGGCCTGTGCACGCTGCGGTGGAAAGCTCAAGGTGATTGCCAGCATCGAGGAGCCGCAGGTCATCGCGAAGATTCTGGCGCACCTGAGCGCACGGCGCTGGAGCAGGTTCAGTGCGGGCTGCCGCTCGGGGCCAGAGCGCCGCCGGCGCAGTCCCGTCTGCTGTGAGTTCGAAGCTGAGGGGGCATATCGGCTGCCGGATGACGGCGGAGTGGGTCGGCCTTTGCCTGCCTTGCGGTCTGGGCGGGGGAGGGGCGGAATTACCGCTGCGGGCCGGGGTGCGCGCGGCTGGCGGACGGTCCGGAGGGGCTCCTGGCCGCCGGATTCACCGGGGCGGGGTCTGACGATGGCGGGCTCGGGCTCACCATAAGGCCCGTCCGGCGAAGTAGACTGCACAACAGGGCTCGTTTGAACTTCCTATCCACCGGGTCTGAGAGTAGCCTGCCGTCATGAATCCATTGCTGGACCGAATCCGTATCGACCCGAATGTCTGCTTCGGCAAGCCGACAATCCGTGGAACCCGTCTCTGGGTATCCCTGATACTGGATCTGCTTGCATCCGGCGTCACTGCCGACGAGTTGATCGCCGACTACCCCCAGCTTACCAATGAGGATATCCGCGCGGCGATGGCCTATGGCGCCGAGGCTGCGCGGGAACGAATCATCCCGGTTCCGACTGAACGCGTGGCGTGAAGTTCAAGCTGGACGAAAACATCGGCCGCAAGTCAGAGCAACTGCTGCGAGACGCGGGGCACGATGTTTCCACGGTGACACTTCAGTCGTTGAATGGCACGGCGGACGAAAACCTGTTCGACGTTTGTATTGCCGAACAGCGGGTACTGGTGACGTTGGATCACGATTTCGGGCAAGTGCTGCGATTTCCGCCAGAGCGCTCGGCCGGCATCGTGATACTGGAAGTCGCGCCGCGCGCGGGGGCTGGCGCCGTCGAGAACCGAATTCACGACCTCATTGCGTTGTTGTCCAAACATGAGTTGGGAGCGGAGCTCTGGATCATCGAGCCCGGCAGGGTTCGAATCCACCAGAATCCGGACGTATAGCGTCGATCCGTATTCGTCGAGCCGTCGCCTACGACGACGCTGTGCACACTGGTGGTTCTGCAAATTGAGGTCGAGCGATTACTTGGCGTATTGGTCCCGGCGCGAATCGTGCAACTGCTGGTGCAGATTTCATGACGGCGCACCGGCTGCATCTGCATCATCAATCTGCAGGCTGATGGCGCATAGCTTTCGTGATCTATCGCCACGTCACTCCGCCAAGCGACGCATTCTGACGGTTGTCTTGACGGTAAAATCTTTGCACTCTCGCTAGATCTTCAACAGTGATAGCGACTTGCGTGGCGCGGAGACTATTGAGTGGGAGTGAGGGATGCAACTTACAACTATGCGCCTTCGAGATTGAAGATACAGGTCGGAGTTTCCGGGAAAATGCAGGCGAAACGTGGCCACGGGTTTACCAAACTTTGATTTCACTCACTCAAAGTGACAGTCGCGTGGAAACCGTAAACCGCTCCGCATGGGGCCAAGTATGCTGACTCTTGCGGGTGTCGAATGAATAATCCGTCGCCTGCCAACCTGTCACAGGTGCTGACGTTCGTGGAGTCGGCGGCAACAATCGCATTTGCGCTCTCGGGTCTGTTGGAGGCTGCGCGGAAGCGACTCGACGCTGTGGGCGTCTGCATCGTGGCGGGTGTGGCTGCCTTCGGTGGCGGCACGTTGCGCGATATCCTGTTGGATCGCCGACCGTTTTTCTGGGCCGAGCATGCGGAATGGCTGTGGGTGCTGCTCGCGCTTTGCGTCGCGGCGATGATTTTCATGCGCGCCAGTCACTTCGCCCCCACGGAGCGCGCCATGCAGTGGCCGGACGCCGCGGGGCTCGGTTTGTTCACCGCCAGCGGCACGCAGATCGCGCTGCACGGAGACGCGCCGGCGATCGTCGCGGTGCTGATGGGCGTGATCACGGCAGTCTTCGGGGGAGTCTTGCGCGACATCGTCTGCAATGAGATTCCAAGCGCATTCCATGATCACAGACCGTATGCAATCTGTGCCTTCATCGGCGGCTGGGTTCTGGTTGGCGCCAATGCTTTGGGTATGGGCGACCCAAGGTTCGTCATTCCTCGGCAATAGTCACTCGTAGTGACCGAATTGCAAGATTCGCAAACCACCTTGGTCCGTAGGTCTGCCTGACGTTTCTGTTGGAATTGCTACTGTTCCTCGCGCAGCTGAGCCGCCGCGCGATAGCACAGTGAGCCATTGGTCTCGAGATAGATGCGCTTCGCCAGATTGGTTCGCTCAAGGTGGTAGTACAGATGCGTAATCTGGGACGAGAACGCGTGACTGCCGGAGAGAACGCCCAGGCTGAACAGAGCACCGTCCCTGTTGGTGAAGCCAGGGCGCTTCTGTATTGAATCGCTGAGCTGTTGCCAGAACTTGCTCTGGGCGGCGGCGCTCTGGGAATTCTGGGCGAGTCGACGGGCACCTTCAGGCGTCGCCGGGTCGATCCCCATGATCGCTGGTTGCTTGGCCAGTGTGTCCTGAATGGTTGCGAGGGTCATTTTGCACCAGCCGATCCGGTCAGGCAGCCGCATCTGCTCGAAAAACAGGTCGGCTGCAAAGACTTGGTCTGCGTCTTCCCGGCTGCGCCGCAGAGCGGCTGTCCAGTTCCGGGCGTAGGTTTGCTGCTCTATCAATGGCAGCTGTGAACGGAACAGTGCCAGGTTTCTCTCACAGGACGCCAGCTTGCTCGCCGGGAGGTTCGCGACACGTTCTCTCTGGATGTTCTCCGCGAGGCTGTACCCGTAAAGCACGGACCAGAATGTGGCCATCTGGTGCACTCTGCGCCAATCCTTCAGCGCCGCATTGGCGTTTGCTGTGTCCGTTCCCGAGGTGGGTTTCTGCATTCTGATCAACTCGAGGCAAGCAGCCGCCTCTTCAACAAGCATGTTTGGATCGTTGAATTTCTCGATGCCCGCGGCCGACTGGGAAAGCACCTGGATCGGCAGGGCGGCGAGCAGCAAACCTGTCAGGGCAATGCGCATGGTCGTTCTCCCCCTTTGTTACACCGGCGAGTGCGACAGCACCAGCTCGCTCTTGCCGCGCACCGACCGCAGCGTGATGACCACGCCATGCGTGCCATCGCGGACATCAAGCTTAACCTCGAGCTGATCGTCCGGAGTGCGCGCACAGTGGCGGGCGCGCAGCGCAACATCGGACATCCTGGCACACAGCCATGCCTTCAAATCAGTGAGTACCTTCCTGTCCGGCGTATCGGGCAGCGGTCCGGACGGCGAAAAGACCCTCACATTGCCTTGCAAGCCTGCTTCGCTGAGCGGCGGCAGCCGTCGGTACCGAATTTGCGCGATGTACAACTTTTCCTTGTGGATTGGCCAGTCCATCCACGATCTGTACGGGCTGAGCGTGATCAGCACTTCATAGCCGTAGCCGCCGTTGCCTGAATAGGCCGGCATCGACCCTGCCGCTCCGGCCGAGATGGCGTTGCCCTTCACGTAGATAAATTGCGTGTGTCCGACCTTGGGCGGTTCGGCGGGATACACACGGCGATAGCCGCGGCCGGCCAGTATGGATTCCGTCAGACCAGGCGCCGTGTTGAGTGAGACGCCCTCGATCTCGTAGTTGAGCACCTGGGAGGCATTCGTGATGACATGACTGCGCGGATCCAGCCTGGCTGCGCTCTCGGCGGCGGTTTCCGCTGCAGCCTCGCCGAACAGAAGCAACAACGCGGCAACGGCAGGCGGACGAACCATGATTGGACCTCGCATCGCGGGTGAAGACGCACGATTGTGCTTGGTGCGGCCCGCAGCGCACCCGCAGTTAGCACCATTTAGCGTCACTTTGGTGCGTCAGGCCAAGGATTGACGGCTGCGTCTGTTGCCTGGTTACCCCAGCTTGGATGCAGAATCGACCCATGAACACTATCAGACGCCTGAAAATACTCGGTCTCGTTCTGTTGTCAGTCGCCGGCGTGGCACCTGCTGAAGTACTGGCCCAGAGGTATACCCAGGACGAGGTCCTCGAGGCCAGAAAGAAGGCGCTGGAGCGGCGGGCAGGGGGTCCCGCCACGGTCGCCTATCCGCAGATGTCGACGGATTTCTTGACGTCGCTGCAGCTCCTTGGAATCCGTCCAGGAATGACGCTGCGTGAGGCGAAAGTCGCAGTCGAGAAATGGGGCGCTTATGTTACGGCCCGCGGTCCGTCCGATCTGCAACTCGCGCGTGTCTACCTGACGCGCGATACGGGGGACGCTTCCGGCGGAGCCAACTACTTCCAGTTCACCACCGATGCCGCGCCGAACTATCGCGGCGCCGGCAGCGTTTTCATTCCGGGCAACGAGCGCTCAGCGATGCCCGGCGGTGTGACATTCCAGGCTTATCCACTCGAACCGTTCGGTGACATCCAGGATCCGGACAAACTGATCGTCTACTTCGTCCAGACCCAACTGCGGGGCGGCAACGCGGGCCAGATCAGCGAGGCTGATTTCGTTACGCGCGGTAGGCCTCTCGTCGGCGGAACCTTGATTCCGCGCGTTTCCCCCAGGGTCAACTACAAGCTGTGTGAGTTCGCGGACTATCATGCGCAGAGAGTCT
Source organism: Pseudomonadota bacterium (assembly GCA_016720075.1). Classification (GTDB taxonomy): domain Bacteria; phylum Pseudomonadota; class Gammaproteobacteria; order Steroidobacterales; family Steroidobacteraceae; genus ZC4RG30. The sequence continues at coordinate 263,508 of JADJXW010000004.1, read as the reverse complement.
TAGGGCTCTCTCAGGCTCTCGATCTGCAGCCCCAGGATCGACCTTCGGCCTGGGTCGAATGCGGTGACACGACGGTCGTGCAGTTTAACGGCATCGATGCGCAGGGCCTGATCCGCGGGTACAGCGTCACGCGCTTCGACATGACGCTGGCAAGGAAAGCGTACGAGGTCTTTCGGCAGTACGGCTCGGAGCACAGGGCGGCTATCTACAAGACTCGTGGGAAGAGCGGCGACTGACCGCTCGGGGGCGTTTCAGGTATATTTTCTCCGGCATGAGTACGGAGCACGGAGCTGACAACAAAAGGCGCCGGGGAATTCAGGCCTCACCAGCCAAACTGCGAAAGGCCCTCGCAGACGCGGGACTGAAGTCGCAGAACGCGGTTGCCGAGAAGATCGCCGATCTTGAATCACTGGATTCGCCCCCGCGCGGGCTGGTCAATCGCGTCTGGCGGGGTGAAGCGGTGGACCCGCAGAGCCTGGAGCGCGTTGCACGGGCGCTGGGCGTGCCGGGCTGGACGCTCTATCGCAGCAGCGATGAACCGCCTGATCGGGTTCCGGCACCGCCGCCGCCTAAACCGCCGCCTGGGGCACGCCGGTCGTCGCGCGTACCGATTTGGGCGACACTTGTATTGCTGATCACGATCGTCGGCTGGTGGTGGCTGAGTCAGCGCGGCGCCGTGCCTGCCAGCCCGGCAACACCCGTTGCGAGCGCCCGACTCGGTGTTGTCCTGTTGCCCATTGCGGCGCCGAAGGGTGAGGAAATTTCCAGCGCGCTAGGAGCTGCCATCAACCAGCACTGGCGTCTACTGCCACAGCCCGATGAGGGCGTGGGGAAATCCCTCGATCCGCAGGAACTGCTACTGTTGGGTGGCATAGACCGCGTAATCGAAGCACGGGTGCTCGATAGTGGGCGCTGGCGGGGCCTCGTGCTGCTGTTACACCAGCGCGGAGCCATGCGCGAGGTTTGGGGCGGTGTCTGGCGGCGTTCAATGGCACCGCAAAACCTGTCGCGGCTCTGGACGGGCGCAACTGCGGCACTCATGGCGCCCACCGCTGCAGAGGCGTTGCAGTCGCGTGCGGCTGTCGAAAGGTTCCTGAGCGCACGACTCAACCTGGACTCTGTGAACACCGAACTCAACAACCGTCGCGCGCTCACGGATTTCGACAGCGCACTACGACTGGCTCCGGAGTTCATCGAGGCGCGCGCAGGCTTGTGCGAAGCGCTGGTGCTCGACAATGTGCGCACCGGCGACGCGACCCGACTGACGGAAGCGGCCCGCGAGTGCGACGCGGCACTGCAAGCAGACGACAAGGACCTGGAAGCACGGCGCGCCTTGGCCTATCTGGATCGCAGGCGCGGCAGACTATCCGAGGCGCTTGGGGGCTTCACCGCGGTGTTGGCAGAAACCCCGGACAACGTCGATGCGTTGCTAGGGCTGGCGGAGGTCAATCTCACGCGTCACTCGCGCGGCGAGGATCCACAAGCTTTTGATGCGGCCGTGGCTGCTGCGCGGCGCGCAGCGCAAATCGAGCCTGCATTCTGGAAGGTGCCATTCACCCTGGCGCGCATTCTTTATGGCGGCGAGCAGCTCGATGCCGCTATTGCGGCAGCCGAGGATTCCGTGCGTCTCGATCCGAACGTACTGGCATTGAGCAACCTGGGTAGTTTCCAGTTCTGCAAGGGCAACCTGGTCGATGCGCGGGCAGCGTACGAGCGCGCGAGACAGGCGGACCCGGCGACATTCGTTGGCGAAGCGCAGCTCGGAGTGGTCATGTACTTCCAGCGCGAGTTCGCGCAGGCTGCGCGCCTCTTCAAGACAGCACTGGATCTACAGGCTCGCGGCGGAAAGCCCGAAGTGCATCGGTTATGGGGCAACTACGCTGACGCGCTGCGCTGGTCGCGCGATACGGCGGGCGCAGAACAAGCGTATGCGCGCGCGATCGCGCTGGCGCAACGCGATGCCACAAGCGGCGATGGCAACCCGCTGCACGCAATTTATCTCGCCTATTTTCGCGAGATGTTGGCTGCCACATTGCCACAGCGCTGGAACAGTCAGCGTGTCGGCGAAGCGGACCTGCGCCAGCTTCAGGCGGCGCAGGACCCGCTCGCGCAGCTGCATCTTGCTGCGGTGTATCGGCAGCGTGGGAATGTGGCACTGGCCGCAAAGATCACGGCCAGTGCCAGCGTTGGTTGTCCGGGATTCCTGAAATCGCCCGATTTGTAGATCGACACAGCGACCACGGCGATGTGCGCGAGGTTTCAGCCCCTTTTTGTGACCAACCTTCGAAGATAGGCCGGTAGCTAGGTTTGGTCGCAATGGCGGTTAGGAGCTTGCATCAGCGGCTTGCCATGCAGCGACTACTCCTCAGGGCATCGCCTTACGGAGGACAACTACAAAGACACCGCCCAGTGGAATTTCACAATATTCATATAATCGTATTTAAGCTACGACAAGAGTATCTAGATAAAATTGACATTTATTTGAGAGAGCTGTATTAGTCGTAGCATGGCTACGACTAAACAAAGCCCTCTAAAGACTCTCAATACGCTGCTGGCACCTGGCGCGCCGCTCGCATCGGAGGACCTGGCTGCCATGGGTATCTCCGCGGACCTTGCCGTTCACTACGTCCGCGCCGGCTGGCTCACGCGTCTGGCGCGCGGCGTGTTCTGCAGGCCAAACGACCCGCCGGCGCTGCACCCCTGTCTGCTGCTCCTGCAGCGCAAGCTCGAAGGACTGCACGTGGGAGGCAGGTCGGCGCTCGACTGGCACGGACTGCGCCAGTACGTGGCGCAGCAGCCGATGCTGCAACTCTATGGATGGACGGCAGGGCATCTGCCCTCATGGTTCACAGACCGGTTTCCTGCCGAGTACCACCGCAAGCGGCTGTTCGATGAGCGTCCCGAAACGCTTCTGCATGTCGGCCCCTTCGAGCAACGCAGCAGAGCTGCGCAAGTCTCCGCGCCAGAGCGGGGGCTGCTGGAGCTGCTGAGCGAGGTCGGCGTGAGGCAGTCTCTCCAGGAAGCAGGCGAACTGGTCGAGAGCACGTACAGCCTGCGTGCCGACGTCCTGCGTGAATTGCTGGAGCGTTGCACCAGTGTCAAAACGGTTCGGCTGTGCCTGCTTCTGGGTCAGAAGGGCTCGTTACCCTGGATAAGCAAGCTGGATCCGGCCACGCTTCCGAAGGGCAGCGATCGGCCGTGGGTGTCGCGGTCCGCGGAAGGGTTGCTGGTGCTCAAGCCGTGAACGCGGTGTATCTCCAGACGGCGAGGATGATGGCTCATGTCGCGCCGCTGGTATTCGTGGACGACACCTTCGCGCTGAAGGGCGGCACGGCAATAAACCTCTTCGTGCGCGACATGCCACGGCTGTCTGTGGATCTCGATCTGGTCTTTTCCGACCATTCACTGCCGCGCGAGCAGGCGCTGGCGCGTATCAACGACGCGATCCGGAAAGCCGCCGACCGGCTCGTTCGGCGTGGATTTCAGGTACACATTCCGGAGGCGGAGGCGGGCGAAACCAAGCTGCTGGTTCGTCGCGACCAGATCGAGGTCAAGGTCGAAGTCAACTTCGTCATGCGCGGGACTGTGTATCCGGTGCGTCGAGTCTCACTTCTGCCAGGCCGCTCGCGACCAGTTGCTCGCCGACGTGGAGCTGCCAATGGTGTCCGTGGAGGATCTTTACGGCGGCAAGCTTTGCGCCGCGCTTGATCGTCAGCATCCCCGCGACCTGTTCGATGTGATGAAGCTTTACGAGCACGAAGGCATCACGCCAGGAATCCGCCGAGCATTCGTCGTCTATCTGGCCTGTGGCAAGAGACCGATCCACGAATTGCTGTTCCCTCAGCTGCGCAACATTCGGCACGACTACGCACACAATTTTCAGGGAATGACGGAAACTCCCGTGCCGCTGGAGGCGTTGATCGCGACAAGGGAGAAGCTGGTGAGACAGATCCAGCGGGAACTGGATGACGGCGAGCGCCGGTTCCTGCTGTCACTCGTTCGTGCGGAGCCGGAATGGTCGCTGCTCGGCGTCACGCACCTTGAGCATCTTCCTGGTGTTCGCTGGAAGTTGCAGAACCTGCTGCAATTGCAGAAGGCCGATGCCAGGAAGTTTTCGGAGCAGGTCGATGCTCTGGTCGCGGGGTTCGAGAGCGTCGAGTGATGATTCGCCTTTCGCGCTCTATCGGCATGCAGCGACATCAAGCGGGATGTCATGACGGTCAGGCGGGGTTCTGGTGCATTTGCGGCTGAGCCCTAAAATCCGCGTCCCAAACCATTGAGGGACCGGACGATGGAGCGTGTTGCGCGAGATCCTATCTACAAAGGTCGCCGCTTTTCCGCCGAGACCATCGAAACCTGTGTGCGCTGGTATATCACCTACCTGAGCTACCGCGATCTGGTTGCGATGATGGCAGAGCAGGGAATTAGTCGTGTCCCACACGACCATCATGAGATAGGTGCTGCGCTACGCCTGAGTATGAACGGCGCTGGTCGCGGTACGCCCGATCGCCAGGATCGTCTGGCGCATGGACGAAAACGGCTGTGGCGGTTCGCGGTGGCCGGCACTACTTGTATCGCGCGGTGGAACGGCACGGAAAGTCGGTAACATCGTTACTCTGCAGTGATCGCACCATGGAGGCGGCGCAGGCGCTTTTTTTCCGCATGGCAGTCGGCCAGGACGGCGTGCCATGGCCGAAGAAGATCAACGTCGACGGCAACAGCGCCACGCACCGTGGATTGCGTCTGCTGGCGATCGAATATCATCGCTGGCAGGACGTGGAGGTCAGGGCGCGCCGCTATCTCAACAACGTGGTGGAGCAGGACCATCGCGCCGTCAAGCAGCGGTGCGCTCCGATGCTGGGCCTCAAGAGTTTTCGCTCGGCCGCAATCACGCTCGCCGGAATTGAACTCGCCCATCGCATCCGCAAGCGGCAGTATTCACTGCCCCTTGGGTCGACCGGTCGGGACAGATCAATGAAGGAACTGTGGGCCGCAGCCCTTGATGACCCCGCCGGGCTGATGTGCCGAAGTGACGATCGGGAATCCCTAACGCACCAGAACTCAGCACATCAAATTCAGGTCCCGAGCGGGCGCCCTCGGCTTGATGGTCTGGTGCGCTACCCGCGCAAGATGTCCTTCGGCGGGAATCTGTACCTGTTGATCCGGCCGCAAGGCGGCCGGTACTGGCACTACCACTATCGGTATGGCGGAAAGCGAAAGACGCTTTCACTAGGGACGTTCCCGGACGTCCCGATTGCGCGGGCCCGGTCGCGACATCTGGCAGCACGACAGTTGCTCGCAGCAGGCGTGGACCCCTCGCTGAGAAGAGTTGAACTGCGCAGGTAGCAGCTGGCCGATGGCGCTGTGGTGTCTCAGCGGTTGGCAAGGCAGGGATCATCGTCGCGCGCTGTGTGGTTTACGCTTTGTCCGAAAGAGTCACTTATGGTGACTCAATTCCGAGTTCCGTAAACCTCTATGCCCGGGGCACGGGATAGGCCTGAAAACATGGTCATCTGCCCTTGCGTGAAACCTTACTGGCTCTCTTGGGGGCGTTTCGGGGCGACGCGCCGTCATTCTTCGCCTGTTCCGATCCGTACCCGGCGTACAGGAGGTCGAGTACCGGGAACATCACTTCGATAAGGGCGTCGTCGTCTGCAGCTTTCGATCGTGCGCCGGCTAGGATGGCGGTGAAGCCAGGTGCCTCGGGGGCCGACCGGCCGCCGACGTCCAGGCCATGAACCATTGTGCCGATGCGCTGTAGCGCTTCATCCCCGTCCAGGCCGAAGCTGGCGAGCAGGACCTCGAAGGTCACCAGTTCACTAACATGCGTGAACTCTGCGCCGTCAAAATCAAAGCCGACCGCGCCGCGCGGCAGGTCTGATGGTTTGGCGAGCCAGACAAACGTCGCCTCGTTGTCGATGAAGCGCGTGATCAGCCAGGCAGAGGCGACCCGGTCCACCCACAGGTGCTGGCGGGTTCCCCAGAGGCGCGTTTGATACTCACGCGCGGTCCTTCTCGCGACCTTCTGCTGCGCCGCGTGGGGCTCATCCGGGGAGAATTTCGCGGTGAAGTCCTGCTCGGCGCCGGTCAGTGATTGTTCCAGTGCGTCCTTGCCGTCACTTGGGAAGAAGTCGATTCCGCCGAGGCTCGCGGTATCCCGCTTGAGCGAATTCAACTGGCGCCGAGCCTCGGGTTCCGCAATCTTGCGCAGTGAACGCCGGAAGGCCGCGATCCGTTGCAGCAGCGCCGCGTACTCCGCACTGCGGTCGAACAGCGCCTCGAAGGCAGTTTGCTGAGTGTGCTCGCTGGCCAGCGGCAGCACCTGGGCTGAACCGCCTCCCTCCTGAATCTCAGTTGCCTTCTCGTCGAGTAGCCGCCGCGCCGGCTCCGAAGCCGGGAGAAGGTAGACCCCGTCCCGCAGCATCCCTGCGCCGGCAGCCTTGAGGGCGCGCCAGACGCGCATACGCAGGGCCTGTTTACGCCCCGGCAGGTTGGTGACCAGCAGCAGCCAGCTTGAAGGTGTCATGTAACGTATCCTACCAGTGTGTTATACACGCTTCACTATCTTCTTCCGACCCATGCCCATGGACCCCCTGCAGGCCAACGAGTCCTTCACCCCTTCCGCACCTGTAACGGCGCTTCCGCGGCAGGTGAGCTTTCGCGAGGCCGTGGGGTTCTGGTTGAAGCTGGGCTTCATCAGTTTTGGCGGGCCTGCGGGCCAGATCGCCATCATGCATGCCGAGCTGGTCGAGCGCCGGCACTGGATCAGCGAGAATCGCTTTTTGCATGCGCTCAACTACTGCATGTTGCTGCCGGGGCCGGAGGCGCAACAGCTCGCCACCTATGTCGGCTGGCTCATGCATCGCACTTGGGGAGGCATCGTCGCCGGCGCTCTGTTCGTTCTGCCGTCCCTGTTGATGATGATTGGCCTGTCCTGGGTCTATGTGCGCTTCGGCGATGTACCGGTCGTGGCCGCTTTGTTCTACGGCATCAAGCCGGCAGTTGCAGCCATCGTGCTGCACGCCGCCTGGCGTATCGGCTCGCGTGCCCTCAGGAACAGCTGGCTGTGGGGTATCGCGGTGGCGGCGTTTGTCGCTGTGTTCGCCTTTGATGTGCCGTTCCCAGTGATCGTGATTGCCGCCGCGGCCATTGGGTTCGTGGGTGGACGAATTGCGCCCGACAGGTTTCAAGCGGGCGGGCAGCACGCGGCATCGTCCGGCTCGCGTGGTCCTGCGATGATCGATGACGACACGCCGCCGCCCGAGCATGCGAGGTTTCGCTGGGGCAGGTTCTCGAGGGTGGTCGCCGTTGGCGCGCTACTGTGGCTGGTACCCATGGGAGCACTGCTCGTAGTCTTCGGGTGGGATCACACGCTGACCCAGATGGGCTGGTTCTTCACCAAGGCCGCGCTGCTCACATTCGGTGGGGCCTATGCGGTTCTGCCATATGTGACGGATGGCGCGGTCAATACATACGGTTGGCTGACGCCCGCACAGATGATCGACGCGCTGGCGCTGGGCGAGACGACGCCGGGTCCGCTCATCATGCTGGTGGCATTCGTCGGATTCGTCGGCGCCTATCTCCAGGGCGCACTCGGACCTGAAGCGCTGTTCCTGGCGGGCGCTCTGGCAGCGGCGCTGGTCGCCTGGTTCACGTTCCTGCCGTCCTTCATCTTCATCCTGGCGGGCGGTCCGTTCGTGGAGTCCACGCAGAACGACTTGAAATTCACTGCACCGCTCTTTGCCATCACCGCGGCTGTCGTAGGCGTGATCGTGAACCTGGCGTTGTTCTTCGGCTACCACGTGCTGTGGCCGAGCGGCTTCTCGGCAAACCTGGATGTGGCTTCGCTCGTGATCGCCGCTGGCGCGGCGGTAGCACTGTTCCGGTTCAAGCGCAGCGTCATGCAGGTCGTAGTGGCCTGTGCGTTGTTGGGCCTGATCGTGAAGAGCTTTGCCTGACGGCGGTTCCGCCGCTCCGGAGAACAGCAATGCTATGGGTCATCCGCGAACGCCCGAAGATCGACCGGATCGCCTGTCCCTGGCTCATCCGGCGCTTCATCGAGTCGGATGCGGTCATCCGCTACGTGGCTCCGGATCAGGTCCTGTTCGTCGCGCAGCAGGATGGAGCCATCCCGTTCGACATCCCCGGCGTCGAACTGACCCACCGTGGCCCGCTGTGCAGCTTCGATGCGTTTCTCGACAAGTACGACCTTGACGATCCCGCCTGCACTCGCGGAGATCGTCCGCGCTGCGACACCGATACGCTGCAGGACTCTGCGCAGGCGCCGGGTTGCTCGCGATCTCACTGGGGCTTTGCGCCAACATCCGTGATGACCAGGAGCTGCTGGCCGCGGGCATGGTGGTCTACGACGCGATGTTCACCTGGTGTCGCACGCTGCGGAACGAGCGCCATGGATGGGATCAGCAGGTCCCGCAGCAAGACAATCTCGGCATTCACAATCAAGTATGAGGAGCGGGCAATGAACGATGATTCCAGACGTGACTTCCTGAAGACTTCCGCGGCGGTTGGGATGGCTCTCGCTGCAGGCGCGAGTGCCGCTGCTGCCGAAGCACCCGCAACGGCGCTGCGACTGGCCTATGGCTATCAGCACGCACCCGTGCCGTTGCCCTTCGATGCGAAGAACCTCAAGGGACTGTCGGAGAAGCTGATCCAGTCTCACTGGGAGAACAATTACGGCGGCGCGGTGCGTGCCCTGAACACGCTGCGTGGCCGACTTGCAGCAGCTGCGGCGGATGCGAACACACCGCCGTTCGTCTACACGGGATTGAAGCGCGAGCAATTGCTGCGTACCGGATCGGTGGTACTGCACGAGCTGTACTTTGCTGGCCTTGGGGGCAACGGGCAGGCGGGTAGTGCGATGCGCTCACGCATCGCGGCGTCGTTTGGCAGCTATGACGCCTGGGAAGTCGAGTTTCGCAAGATAGCGCAGGGGCTCGCCGGCGGCTCCGGGTGGGTGATGCTGGGCTACAACGAGGCGCTGGGCATCCTCGAGAACCACTGGATGGCAGATCATGCCACCGCGCCAGCACACACTCGGCCGTTGCTGGTCCTCGACATGTACGAGCACGCGTTCCACATGGACTACGGTGCCGCCGCGGCGCGCTACATCGATGCATGGTTCGCGAACCTGAACTGGGAGACCGTGGCCGCGCGGGCCTGAGGTCATGAACCCATATGGCACATCAATGAGTGCAAGGAGACTGAAGTCATGAAAGCTCTCAACACAATACTGGGGCTCGCGTTCGCAGCGCTGCCTTTTCTGGCGGTGCCGCAATCGGCATCCGCGGGCGCCGCTGCGCCAATAGAGTGGATCTCGACACCGGTGCCCGCGCCGCCCGCCTTGGATGGTCGTGTTGACGCGGTCTGGTCGAGTGCCTTGCCGTTGAAGGTCATGGTGCGCGAGGCCATTGGCGGCACCGCCCCACGGGAGGTGACGCTGCAGGCTGTGCACGGCGGACTCGGTGTATGTCCTCGCGCAGTGGGCCGATGCCACGCGCAGCGACATGCGAGATCCCCATGTCTGGAACAAGGCGCAGAACGCCTATGCCAGGCCGACGCTGGCGGATGATCAGTTCGCGCTCGAGTTTCCGATCGAGGGACAGTTCACGACCAGCATGCTGCCGGACGAGGGGGGCTACATCGCTGATGTATGGCACTGGAAGGCCGGCCGCAGCAATCTCGATGGCTGGGTGGACGACAAGCGCCACATCATCTCGATGTCCTCAGTGAAAGACGCGTTGCCGTATGCATTCGGTGGGCGCAAGACGGTCTACATCGCCCGACCCATGGATGATGGCAAACCCTCCTATGTCGCGGTGCCTGCGCCTGCCGCCAATGCGGGAGATGTAGTGTCGTCGTATGTCGCTCAGTCACCGGATGGCAGTCAGGCAGATGTCCGGGGCAAGGGCGTCCATGATGGAAAGGGCTGGACGTTGGAGATGGGTCGCAAGCTCAGCACTGGCAACGCCGATGACGCGGTGATGCTGGCGGGCGGCGAGATCCTCTGTGCCATCGCGATTCTGGATGATGAGCTTTACTGGAAGCACTCGGTCTCGGACCTGCTCGTGCTGAGGCTCAGGCAGCCCTGATGTCGCACGGGCTTGGTTCGTGGCACCGGCGTGTCGCCGGGGCAGCCATGGCCTTGTTGTCCGGTCTGTCCGTGGCGGGTGAGGGCGCCGTTGAGTTCACCGGCGATGCGCGCGCGGCTGTCGCGATTCAGCAGCGCGATCTGGCGGACGGAACCACCGAGACCGAACTGCTGCCCGCCATGCGCCTTCGGCCAGGCATTGATGTGCTGCCGGGGTCGGCGCTGTCTATGCGGTTCAGGCTCGCGGCTCTCATCAACAAGGACATGCGCGGCTTGCGGTTCGATGCCGACGGGCCGGCCGATGCCGGAGTCATTGCAGTAGATAGCGCCTATCTTCAGTTCAAGCCCAGTGACCGACTGCAGGTACGCGTCGGCAGGTTCCAGACTGCGTTCGAGCTGGACTCCGTGGTGGAGGACGGGCTGTCGCGGCACGACTCGGGTGGGCTGGCCATCGACTGGACCGACGGCGTGCACGTCGTGCTGGGCAATCCCAAGGAAGCGCGGTTTCACTACATTGGCCAGGTCAACCGGCATGATCGGTCTACTAATGGGGTCGGTGCACGCGGCCCGGTGAGGTTCGAGAGCAGGGCATCCCGCGTAACCCACTTTGTGGGCCTGGAGCTTGCGCCGTTCGGATCGGTTACGCAGGCGATGATTGACATGACCTGGATTCCCGATGCCTTGGCCGATGGGCTTCAGGGTGTAAGTGGTGCTAGGGACTTCCTCTCCTTCACTGCTCGCTTTGCTGCCAACCACAACGTGGCAGCAGAGCGCGTGCTGCATCCAGCGCTCGAGATCGGGTGGATTCCGAACACGCCGCAGCTGGAATCGATAGGCTTCACTTCGCGGTTAGGTCGCGCATCCGGATTGGCGCTGGTCGCGGGAATCGACATTCGGCCGTTGGCCCGCGGCGCACTGGGGCTGCAGCTTGCACGAATACCGGCGGGGTTCATTGCCTCGCCGGACTACCCGGCCAACTCCCGCAGCGCCGAGCTACGTTACAGCTGGTGGCCCATTGAATCGCGGCTGAAGCTGGATCTTCGCTACCGCGTGAGGCAGCAGATGCTTCGGGCTGCTGAAAGTGATTCACGACAGACGGCGCACAATCTGCAACTGCGGGCTACCTTGCGTTTCTAGGGTGCCTTTCGTGAGAATCACCCCCTACCCTTCGTGATCTATCGGTACGCGACGGCGTCAAGCGGCGCAAATCGTCGGTCGGACTGACCGTAAAATCGCAAGCTCCGCAAGAGAAGTCTTGGTACAGCCGTAGGTTACGAAGGCACGAAACAATTGAGTGGGAGTAGGGGTACGCGATTCATTGCAATCTGCGGCGCTGACTTGCGCAGCGTGCGGATTCAGGGAACATCGACGATCCTTGGATGATGGACGACGACAAGATCGGGTTCGCCATGAGGCCGGACCGGTGGGTACGCCGCTTCAGAACGGGTGATTTCGAAGTCGTATCGTCTCGCGCGTTCGACCGCAGGAATCGTCAAGAATGTCTGATACCGGCAAGCGACAATGGCGCTATGAAAGATCGGAGAATTCGTTGGCTCAGAGCTGTAGTAGGCGCGCTCGTCGCGGAAGCCACCCAGATTGCGGCGCTTTCGGATGGGTAGCGATCTTCAGTCACGTTATTCAACCGGGCCGCCCGTTCGAGGAGTATCAAGCGCACGCACAGGTATCCGGCCCATGGGTTTCGATCATCGCCGGCATCTTGATCTTCTATGCAGCAAGCCGCTGGATTGCGGGCTCGAAGCGCACGGCTATGGCGTTGTTCGGCGTGTTTCTGTTGATCGACACGGCATTGCTGATCGCAACCTGGGGGAGCGCTACGCACGTGCCATGGCTGCTGTACGCTGTCAGTTATGTCTCGAAAGGATTCGCGTGCTACTTGGGCGGGCGATACGCCGAGGCCGATATGGGACCCGCTCGTGTCTATCCGCTTGTCCCGTGAGCTTTCGCGACTCGGCGCTACTCGCGCTGTTGGTTCACATCCAAGCTCACCTCGATGAGGAGCTCAGCCTTGATTCGCTTGCGCGGAGAGCGGAGCTGACGCCGACGCACCTGCGAGATCATTCAAGTTGCTGGTCGGCGGTCGCCCCATCGCGAGTATGTCGAACGCTTGCGGCTCGAGCGTGCGGCGTTTCGCCTCTCGTGCATGACGACTCTGTACTGGAGATCGCACTCGACTGGTTTCCGCGGTCCGGAGACCTTTTCTCGCGCCTTCAGCAGGAATTTCGGCGTAAGCCCAAGTGCCTATCGAAACAAGGCTCGTAGCAGCCAGGCGGAGGTCCTTGCAGCGACGACACAGTCGCCGCCGGCCGACTTTGCGATATCGGAGACCAAGATTCGCCGCTTGCGGCCCTTCGCACCTCGCGTTCGTACGGCGTCGGGCCTACGAAGAAGGTGCCAGGTCTTTGTTTGACGGGCTCGAAGCCTGGGCTACAAAGCGGGGACTCGATGCGCAGCGTGTATGGATGGGACTCGGCCACGATGCGCCTGGCACCACGCCCGCCGAGAATTGCGTTTCGATGCCGCGCTGCAAGTGGCGGCCGCGTTCGACGCCGAGGGCGGCGTTGGCTATCAGTATTTCTCTGGTGGGGAGTTCGCAATGACGACGCACGTCGGCCCTTACGGTACTCTGGCAGGAGCTTACGGGCAGATCTGGCCACGGCTGATGGATCTGCCTAAACATCGTCTGATTGGCCTGCCAGCTGTCGAGATCTACCGTACGTCTCGCGTCACAACCAGTCTGCGGCTCAACGTCACGGAGATCTGCCTGCCCGTTCAAAGCGTATGAAGTTCACCGATTCGCCCGTCGCGCAGCGTGACAGCCGCGCCGCCCGGCGGTGCGGAGGCGCGAGTTGCGGCTGGTGGGTAGGAAGGGCTTTGCGGCAGCCCCCGAACTTCCCGGGATCTGGCGTCAGGCAGGGTGGGGGGTTTGCGGTTCGTCCGAAATAGTCACTGTGAGTGACGGAAATGGAGGTTTCGTAAACCGGTTCAGCCGCGGCATCGGTCACAGTACCGGCCAAAAATTCCGATATTAGGGTGACAAAGTACTGTTTATAATGTGATTATTCCGGTCATGGAACCGGCCGGAATACATGTCTACGGAAGTGTGTCTTGACCCCCGCCTCCGCCGAGCCGTTCATGCCGGCCGAGGGCACGGCCGTGCTCGAGAACCTGGCCTTCGACCTGGCCCGGGAGGCCAGCGAGCTGTCGGCCCAGCTGCACCCCGTGGTTCGGCTGTCGGTCGCCGATCTGGTGCGGTCAATGAACTGCTACTACTCGAACCTCATCGAGGGTCGCAACACCCATCCTCGCGACATCGATCGTGCCATGTCGGCGGACTATTCCAGCGACCCGCATCGCCGCGACCTGCAGCTCGAGGCGCAGGCCCACATCGAAGTGCAGCGGCTGATCGACGAGCGAGTGGGCGACATGCCGCGCCCGCCCGCATCGCGCGCCTTCATCGAGTGGACGCATCGGGAATTTTGCAGGCGGCTGCCCGAGAGTCTGCTGGTCGTTGAAAACCTCGACACGAGGGAGCGGATTCCGGTCGTTCCGGGGCAGATGCGTTCCCGGATCGTGGCCGTGGGTCGGCATGTCGCACCCGACGCCGAGGACCTCACGGCATTCATGGGTAGATTCGAGGAAGCGTACGACTCGGTCCGGCTGACGAAGCCGCGGCAGGTGATCGCCGTTGCCGCGGCTCATCATCGCTTTCTGTGGATTCATCCGTTCCTCGATGGCAACGGCCGCGTTGCGCGCCTGATGTCGCACGCGCTCCTGCTCGACACCGGAATCGGCTCCACACTCTGGTCCGTGTCGCGCGGGCTCGCGCGCAGCTCGGGCGAATACAAACGTCGCCTCATGGCGGCGGATGAGCCGCGCCGGAACGATCTCGACTGGCGAGGGGCGCTGTCGCACGAGGCGCTGATCGACTTCTGCCGGTTCTTCCTGGAGACCTGTCTTGATCAGGTGCGCTGCATGCGCGAGCTGCTCGATCCTTCCGAGCTTCAGCGTCGCATGGAGCTGTACGTGCGCGATGAGGAAAGCGCGGAGCGGTTACCGAAGCGAAGCTACGCGGTGCTACGCGAGGCGCTTCTCTCGGGTGAGTTGGAGCGCGGCCGCATCGCCCAGCTGATCGACACCAGCGAGCGCACCGCGCGTCGCGTGATTTCCGCTCTTGTCGACAAGCGCCTGCTTGTTTCAGGCTCGCACAAAGCGCCGTTGCGACTGGGATTTCCCATTGACGTCGTCGAGCGCTGGTTCCCGAGGCTCTATTCGGTGACGTGATGGGCACGTCGCGGCGGGTTGGGGAAATGTTGAACCTGCCGGCATTGTCGAAGGCCAACTCCTCGCGACCAGTTGCTTTCGGCATCGATTGCGGTCTATCGGCTCCAAGCGAACTGTATTGTCGGTTGCCGTGACGGTAAACTTGCGCAGCACCTGAGAGAACTTCAGTAGCAGCGCGGAGTTACGATGCTGAGCAATAACTGAGTGGGAGTGAGCGGTGCACGCAGCATCGTGCGCCGATACGCCCGCAGTTGCGGCGCCAGGATTCCGGGAAGAATTGGTCAAAACTTGAGCAGGCTCTAGGCGGCAGTCTCGGACTCACCATAAGGCCCGTTCCACGAAACGATTCGGGTGGGGTAGGTGGGTTGAACTTCCTATCCGCCGCGGTGCGTGAATTCCTTTAAATTCGACGGTATCCCGGTGACGCTGAATTAGGCCTGCATGCAATGATGGGTGAAGGGCTATAAACGCCAGTAAAACCTTAGGTTTGTGGCGTTTCCATGCTCATAATCCCTTGGTCCTTGGCTCGAATCCAAGCAGGCCCAACACTCTACGGCGGCAGCAGCACCGGCGCGAATCTGATCAGGTTCGCATCGAGCTGCTTCACGACAGGATCGGTGCACTGCAGTCCATTCATGACCTCCGCCACGACCTGGTTGACGTGCCTGCTGCGGAGCTCTTCAAGGTCGACACCTGAAAGCCCTTTCAACAACCTGTCCTCGATATCGCTCTGCTCGGCGTCCGGTTTGACGCGGGTCGCCAGCGGATAGCGATGCCTCGCAACCGGGACGTCACGTCGAGTGTCGAAGGTCTGGCGGGCTACCTCTATCCCACCGCGCGTCGTGATGCGCTCGCCGGCCTCGCCGATCCTCACTTTCGGCGAATCGGCCGGGAGGCAGTTCCGGAAGGCAACCGGGTAGTGAATCAGATAGTTCGCGAGCACCTGCTGCAGCAGCGAGGCCTTGTACCCCGGAACCTGGTACATCGCGCCGAGCTTCTGCGAAAGCTCGGCGTCGATCGCACGAAGCTTGGGCAGATCACCGTGATACAAGGCGTTGAGGTAGGC
Source organism: Pseudomonadota bacterium (assembly GCA_016720075.1). Taxonomy (GTDB): domain Bacteria; phylum Pseudomonadota; class Gammaproteobacteria; order Steroidobacterales; family Steroidobacteraceae; genus ZC4RG30. The sequence continues at coordinate 248,032 of JADJXW010000004.1, read as the reverse complement.
CTGTACCTTGCCGCGACCGAATGGCTTGGGTTCCGCCTCTGTTACGCCCGAACGATCCACCCCGGAGCGTTGCATGCATCCGTCGTAGGTGCGGTCCCAGGCGGCGGCGCCGAACTTCGCATCACCGCCGCGCAGCTCCGCGAGGCAGGCCCTCGCCGCAGCCAGGACGGGGGCGGTCCTCGCCATCTCCCGCTCGCGGCATTGCCGGTGGGTTGCATCCCCCTCACTGCTTCCGAGATGTCGCCCGCTGCGCTCAACTTCCCCGTCGCACATCTTTCTGAGGTTCGCGGGTACTCCGTCACGGGACAGGATGGCACCCTCCCAGCATTCACGAAAGTTTGCCTCGGCGGCGGCACTGCCGAGTGCAGGACCACCATACGACTCGGCGGAGTTGCGGATCACCCGCTCGCAGGTCGTGACAATTTCCCGCGATTCGCTCGCGCGTGAAGGCACAGCAAGTAGCAGCGTGCAGGTAAACCCGACTGCGACAAGAGCAAGCTGAATACGCATCCTGATCCTCCTTTGCTCCGCGGACTCCTGCAGATCATGGAGCAGGCCGGGATGCTGTCAAGTCGACTTAAGGGGATGGAAACGCCAGCAAGATCCTGCGTCTGTTGTGGCTCCATGCCCATAATCCCCCGGTCTTTGGTTCGAATCCGGTCAGGCCCAATGCGTCGTAGAGCCGTTCCGATTCGGCCGATGCAAGACCTTCCGGGTTTCAGTCTCTTACTGCGCACCCAGGTTCACTCCCGGCACCTGGAGAGGAACGGAAGAGGAAACCGTGGCGCTGCTTTGTCCCAGCTGCAGGCAGCAGTCCGCGCCCCAGGTCCACACCGTGCCATCCCCGCTTCAGCGCCGCGATGTGTACGCCGGCGGCGCGTGCCTCGGGTCGCACCTCGCCAGCCGCGCCACTCAGTTCGACCATGTCCTGGATGCCGGGTACAACGCCCGGAGTCAACAGTGACGCGTCGATGCCCATGCTGTTGGCGGGCAGGCGGGCGCTGAGCGCGGCGCCGGCATTGTCTCCATATCCACCCCAGCTGTAGACGCGGCCATCATTGCCCAGTGCGTATGACATGCCGCCGGTGGCGAGCACCTTGCGCATGTCCGACAAACCCGCAATTGCGGCTGGCGCATTGCGCTCTGTTTGAGTGCCGTCGCCCAGCTGGCCCACAGCGTTGTTGCCCCAGCTCCACACGCGACCATCGCTCGTGACTGCAAGGCAGTAATGGGTATTCAACAGCAACGGCGAGATCGTGACGTCGAGGCCGGCGCATGTGGCCTGCACCACTCCCGGCGGCGCGGGCATTTGCTGTGCACTAACCGTCCAGTCGGTCACGCCCGGCCCGGTATTGGCCGAAGTGGCGAGCAGTCGCCAGACGGTGCCATCCGAGCCGATCGCGGCGGCTACGTTTTGCTGGTTGTGCATCTCGGCAAGGGCCGTGATGTTGGGCAGCCCCGTCACTTGCCGGGCATTTGACGAAGGCGGGTTGATGCGCAACGTTCCCGGTGTGTACCAGACCGTGCCATCGGCATGCAGGGCGAGGGTCAGCAGTCGATTGGTCACCACTTGTTTCGAGGCGCCAAGCCTCGTCACGGCAACGGGTGTATCAGCCAGCTGGAAGGTGGGCGTATCAGAAGTGGCGCCAAAGTCCCAGCCCCAACTGTACACCGTGCCGTCGGCCGTGACCGCCAGGCTGTGCAAGGTCGAGTCACCGAAGACGGGACGCGTTCCTGTCCAGGTGTTGAAGCCAACGACTGCAGCGATGTTGACCAATCCCGAGATCCGATGCGCATTGCTGCCCGGATATGCCGGCCCACTACCGCCGGCCATGCCCGAGCCCCAGGCGATGACCGTGCCATCGGCGAGGCGAGCCAGCGTGTACCCGGGCCCCGCGCTCAGTCGTTGCGCTGTGGGACTGGTGCCCATCGGCGGGGAAGTAACGGTCAGTGTTGCGGTTGCGCTGTCGACCTGGCCGCCGCCGTTCACAACGCGCACCTGGAAGGTGGCCGCGTTGTCGGCCAGTGCGGTGGCCGAGAGGGTGAAAGTGGCCGCCGTTGCGCCTGCGATCTGTACACCTGCGCGCGACCACTGATAGGTCAGCCCTGTGCCGGTGGCCACCACAGAGAAGGTAACCGTTTGTCCGGCCACGACCGTCTGCGATGCGGGCTGGGTAGTGATCACCGGGCCCGCAGTCGCTGCGGTAACGGTCAGGATCGCGGCACTGCTGGTCACGCTGCCTGCCGAATTGGTGATCCGGGCAGTGAACGAGGCGCCGTTGTCCGACAGCGTCGTCGCCGCGGTGGTGTAGCTCGCTGAGGTTGCGCCCGCGATGTCGGCGCCGCCTCGCGCCCATTGGTAGGCAAGCGGGGCACTGCCAGTGGCTGTGATGGAGAAGCTGGCCGTCTGTCCAGCCACCACGCCGATGGAAGCCGGCTGCGTTGAAATGGCGGGGCTGGTCGCTGCGATCCGCCACCGCCACCGCCAGCACCACTGCCGCCGCCGCATCCGGTTGCCAGAGTGACCAGCGCGGCCAACGCCGCAATGCGAACCAAGCGGGAAGTGTTCATGAGCCGGGCACTCCATGTGGCAACTGCAAACCCTTGGGTTCGAGTAGGCCGAAGTGCCACGGTGAAAATCCTCACCGCGGTCTCACCCATTTTTAACCGATGCTCACCCGCCTGACTTGCGCAATCGCTCGCGCAAGAGGTTGAGCCGCGCAGGCCAGTCCGGCTCCTGTTGAGCCAGGTTCAACGCCGCTTCGTTGAGGCCGGCCAGCAACTCGGCGACGCCGGCACGCTTGTGCTGGTCGAGCAGGCAGCGGGCGAGCTGATACCGGATCTGCTGAACCTGGGGCGTATCGTTCGCGGCGAACTGCCGTGCTCGCTGCAACGCGTCTCGCAGCGTCTGCTCCGCCTCCGGAGAGTGGCCGGCAAGGTGGAGGGCCGCTCCCAGACTGGTCTGGACCGTCAGGGCATAGCTGCTGCCTGCGCCCAGCAGATGCGAGAAGCCGGCATGGACGGTGCGCCACTCGGAAGCCGCCGCTGCATATTCTCCTCTCTTGAACTTTATCTCTGCCAGAAAGTCTCGAGCGCTCAGGGTTTGTCGATGTTGAGGCCCGACGGTCGCGCCGAGTCCGGCACTGGCACGTTCCAACAGTGCGCTCGCCTCCTGCAGTCGGTTCTGGTTCATGACGGCTCTGGCCTGACCCACCAGTGTGTAGTACGGGCGCGCATGATTCGGGCCTAGGCGCGCGGTCTGGGATTCATGGAGGCTGCGGAACAGTTGCTCGGCTTCGACATTCCGGCCCAGCAGGGTGTAGTTGTCCGCCAGGCCAAACAGGATCTTGTCGCGCCAGCCCTCGTCACTTGCCGCAGGTTGCTCGACCAGGCGATGGGCCTGCTCCATCAGGTCCGTGGACTCCTGCAGAGCGAAATCGCCGGAAGTGATCCAGGACTTCGCGTAGAAGAGCCTGGCCTTTGCTTCATCGTCAAGTGGGCGATTCAGAGAGTCCTTCTCCACATCCTTGACGACCTGCGCCGCGGCATCCAGTTGCGACAATTGCACCAGATCGACCGCCAGTCGCAGCCGCGCATCCTGCAGCTCTTCGGTGTTGGCGACGGATGACTGCTTCCACGCAGCAACCGCCCGTTCCCCTGCTTGCACGGCTTCCTTGCTGCGCGAAAGCTCCGAGAGCGCACTTTGCATTGCCGCATGCAGTCGTGCGCGCGTGACGGCCGAAGTCCCTGCGAACCGACGATCCACCTGGTCGGCGGCGCGCGCCAGCGCCTCGGCCACGGTGATTCCTCCCTGACCCGACACACTGGGATTCGCCGCGGCGATGATGTCCTCACGCAACAGCGTATTGAGCGCGGCGGAGGACTGATACTCGACATTGAGCAGGTCCCGTGCATGCTCGGCACGCAGATACAGCCCTGTGGCCAGCACCAGCCCGCCGCATAGTGTGGCTACGGAAGCAATGATCCACGGGCGGCGCGCCTGCGCGAGCGAAAGACGCTTGTGGACCTGCGCCGAGTGCGCCACCGCGGCACTGTCTGCTTCGATCTGTGCGCGACGCTCCTCGAGCTTGCGCAGGCGCTCACCAAACTCGCTTAACGAGCCGAATCGCATGGCCGGGTCGACGTCCGTGGCCCGCGCGAGGTCGGCGCAGAGCAAGGGATCGCCAATGTCGCGCTCCCACCCGGGCATCATCGGCCGGCGCAGGTTCCCGGCCAACAACTGGAAGGCCAGGACGCCCAGTGAATACAGGTCGCTGCGGATGCCGGGCGCCTGTCCAGCCAGGAGCTCCGGCGCCAGGTAGAACGGTGTGCCGGAATCTGATGATGCGTCCGAAGCGACTGTCAGCCCCAGTCTTGTGATCCCCAGGGCGTCGATGCGTTCTGCGTCCATGATCCGCCCACTGCCGAAGTCCGCCAGTCGCGGCCGCCAGCCGAGGATCTCATTGCCGTCTATGAGGATATTGGTGGGCTTAATGTCCTTGTGTAGCACACCGGCCTCGTGTGCAGCGGCCGTGGCGTCAATGATCGCAAGCAGCAGGTCGATGCGCTTGCCACGAGGGATCTGCGCCAGCCTTGGGCCTCCCGGCACCCCGAACTCTGCCCAATCCACCAGGTTGGGACCGGAGTAGACGCTCTCGATCCAGAAAGGCGTGTGCTCGAAGTTCCAGTCCAGGATCTGCACGTAACCTTCGTGTGAAGGGGTGGACTCGCGCAGAATCCGGAATATCGTCACCTCGCGCTTCAGGTTCGCCAATTGCTCGCCATTGGCGGCGAACTTCATGACCCGGCGTTCGCCCGTTCGCGTTTGTGCCACACGCCAGGTCTCGTTGGACTCGTTCGAGTGCAGCAGGGATTCGAGCACGTACCCTTTTCGATCGGGCGCCGGTTCCCCGGCCTTGAGCTCCAGCCGGCTGTCCTGCTGTCGGCCTACGGCGATGCGATCCAGTGTGCCTTCGAATCTGTAGCCCCTTCGGGGCACTGTGACGATAAACCCTGATTCTGGTCGCCCAGGGCGGCACGCAGCTTCGAGGCGGCATTGGCCAGAATGGCATCCCCCGTGGCGTGGCGTCCCCAGAGGCTGTCCAGAATGGATTCCCGATCGATAGTCTGGCCGGGCACCCGGATGAGCAGGGCCAGAAGCTGCAACGGCTTCTGCTGGACATCCACCAGTAGCCCGCCCACGCGCAGCTCGAAACGGGCTTCGTCGAACTCCGCCGTGCCAAATCGGTATCGATAGAACGCAGGGGCCGGAGTAACGGGGGTTGTCATGGTAGGAGTGGATCTTGCCACTGCCCCCCACGACCTGCCCAGTCGTGAAAGTTAGAAAAAGGTGAGACCTGGAAAGCCTCCGACTTGGCATGGTGGAGTGCCCAGAACCGCATCCCCGACACCAGAGGACATCCATGCGCCGCCATTTGCTGTTTGCCTTCCTGATTGCGTCCCTCAACTGCGCCCAGGCAGCCAACCCCTTCTCCGAAATCATGAAAGGCGTGAAGAGCTCCCTGGCCGGCACCAATGTCGTCATCGGCACCGTGGAGGTGATGTCGCCGTTTCCGGGCATTGTCACCTGTTTCAGAGACACGCCGGGCGGGGCCATCAGCCGGCGCCCCATCCAGTCATTGACCGAGGCCGAAGGATTCCCGTCGCTGATCGCCACTCGCGACGGTGTCGTGACCACGGGACAATGCGCGGAACTGCAGAAGAAGGGTTTGTTGGTGCCGCCAGGAGGCACTTCCGCTGGCGCTGCGGGCGGGTCGGCGCTCCCGTACCGCTCGATCCGAGACACCGAGCTGAATGGCTTCTTCGAACGTCATCCGCAACCGGGGGGTGGCAAGTGGGTGGAATGGCCTCGGGTGGCCATTACGCTGACCGATGCACCGGCGTGGGGCAGGGACAAGCAGAATGTCCACCAGTTCAAGTTCCCGTCGGCTGGCTGCTGGACCTTCAGAGCGCGCATCTGGGAGTCGGAGAAGAAGTCGCGCGACATTGCGCCGTTCCAGTACTGCACCAGTCCGCCGCTGACCAAGCACGGCGGCGACTCCGAGATGGTCTATCAGGTGTGGTCCGGCATTGTAGGCGGTTCCAGTGGGTTGACCTCGACGAACGCCAAGAGCTCGTCCGGGATCCAGCGCACCGAGGGTCCACTGTGGCCCGATACACCACTGCCCGTCGGGACGCGGGCAGGACAGGCCTTCGTGAACCAGGCCACGTTCAACGGCATGATCCTCTACATGGTGATGTATGACACCGGTATAGATTTCAATCTCCAGGATCATCGGGCGTGGGTCAATGTGCCGGAGTCGATGATGAGACCCTGAGCTGGTCTGGCAAGGCAGCAGGTTGCCTGTGGACACCGGTCGCCTGCAGTGGACTTAACTTGGACTGCGGCACGGTAAAGGGCATGAACTTCCTAGCCGCTGCCGCTCGACAAGGCAAAACGCTCGATTGATAGCACAGGTTCGATCATTTCATCCAATGGCCCCACCCCGAATCGTCCAGGATACCAACCTCCTGGCATCGGCCTTCACGAGCGGTCACTCGGATACAGAGTTCCTAACATGACAAAACCGAGGAGCAGAACGTGTGCATCTTGCGGCACGGTGACTGCCGAACCGACGCAGACACTGTGCACGAATTGCAAGGGGGCGCTGCCGGTCTATCACCCGGACCGTGGTGCATGCATGTGTTGTGGGAAACCGCTTGGGGATCCCATATACAGGCCAGGCGGTCCCGTGGTTTCCGGCACGGCATTCGTGGCGGGCCAGGCCGTGCATGTCTCAGGTGGTGGTGGCAGATTCGAATACAGTTGTCCCCACTGCGGAGATCCGCAGCCCAAGATCTATTCAGCCTGGACTTCCTGGGGCCGCCTGCTCATCGGCCTGCAGTCTTTGCTCGCGGGCTTTGGGATATGTGTATGGCTCTCATATCGACCGAGGGCCCGTGGAAACTGACCGCTGGTAAGGCATTTTTAGCGGGCGTAGCAAGTTTTATCGCGCTCGTGGTCTTGGGTTCCTTGGCCCGTACTCGCATGTGGTTGGCGCTGCCCCTGTTCTTGCTGTTCGCGTTCTGGCCGACGATTGTTCCAGCGCCTACAGAGATTCCTGCAGACCTCGTGCCTGGAATGAGATTGAAGGTGCTCGCAGCGGCGCTGCCGCTGAACCTGATCGCATTCGCGATGCTGTTGAAGACCCGGCGCAAGCCGTTCGGCAATTACTAACGACCACGAGTGCGGGCGCCACGATCTACGTGGTGCACAAAGCGGGGGGCGTCGCGGGTTCAGCGTAACCGTTCGACTTCGACACATTGCCGTCCCCTAACGGCATCGACTAAGCAGCCTTCTTGGAGTCGTCAGAAAAAAACGGCGAGACGTGCCACGGCAAGAGCTCCTGCAGCCGGTTGATCTTATGATCGTTGATCCGTGCCAGGACATAGTGCAGATAGGCGGCCGGGGCATCTGAGGCGGGCGCACTGTGAGAATGGGCTCAGAGGCCAGTCGACGACAGGTTCGGGCTCACCATGAGGCCCGTTCCACGAAGTCGACTGCGCTGCAAGGTGGTTTGAATTTCCTATCCGCACGCTCCGCCCCAACTCCCAAGTTCGGAAGTTTACCTGTCGTCGAATTTGCTCACTAACGGTGAGCAAAATTCTGGATTCTCAAACCTTCTGCCCATCAAGCCGCAGCGATTTCACGCTGTACGATGGGCCGTACCTTGCCACGGAACTTCTTCTTGGCCTGCCAAAGGTCGTAGTTGACCTGCATGCCGTACCAGAACTCCGGTGACGTGCCGAGCGCCTTGGACAGGCGCAGTGCCATCTCCGGGCTGATGCCGGTGGCGCCATTAAGCAGGCGCGAGAGCGCCACCCGGCCCACGCCAAGGCGCTTGGCCGCATCGGTGACGCTGATATCGCTCAATGCTTCCTTGAGTATTTCGCCGGGGTGGCAGGGGTTGTGCATCTGATTCACTATGCCTCTCCTAGTGGTAGTCCTCATAGTCGAGCGGCACAACGTCGGTGCCCTCGAAAATGAAAGTCAGCCGCCAATTGCCGTTGACCGTGATTGACCAGCGGCCGGACTGATTGCCTCTCAATTCATGCAGGCGCCAGCTCGGGATCGCCGCGAGATCCTGCGGTTGCGTTGCGGCGTCCAAGGCGGTCAGTTGTGAGCGAAGCTTCTTGTCGTGCTTGGGCTGAATGCCAGCCTTGGAGCCCGTACGGAAGAAGCGTTCAAGCCCATCGTGGCGGAATGACTTGATCACGGCGCATTGTATCCTGATAGGATACGGGTCGCAAGGTAGGGGGTTTCTGGCGAGGTGCCCGTCAGTCGCTCATCGCTTCAGGGATCGCGTTATGTGCTTTCACGCTCAATCGGTGACATGCGCCGTCAAGCGGCGCGTTCCGACGGTTTTCCTGACGGTAAAATTGTGGCGCTCTCGCGAGAAGTTCAGCAGTGACCGCAACTTACATTGTTCATCAATGATCGAGTGGGAGTGATTGTGAGCCTTTCGCCATCGCCCTGTGCGCACGCCGGTATTCGACGAGAACACACTTCCAGCCGCGCTGCGCCGAGAACATCGCACCAAGCCCGGAGTGTGGGGAGTCATTCGAGTGCTCGATGGCCGGCTCTCTGGAGCCGGCGGCGACCGGGCAGGGCGCTGCACATCCGGCCGATACCGGACGACCGAGTTGCTGCCGCCAACCTCAGCGTTCGACGGCCGTGTAGAGCGTGCGGATCAGATCCGTCTGGGTAATGATGCCCGCGAGCCGGCCTTCGCCATCGATGATCGGCACGTGGTGGTGGCCGCCGTCCGATAACAACGGCAGAAGGTCCACGATGGGACGGTCGGTGCTGGCCACGCGCACCTTGCGCGTCATGATCTGACCCACGACCTCGGGCTTGTCGGTATGTACGGAAGTGCTGGTCCGTACCAGACTGCGCATGCGCTGCGCGATGCCGGTATATTCCTCGCGCTGGGCATGCTTGAGGAAATCACCGGTTGTGACTATGCCGATGAGCCTGCGCGCGGGGTCGATGACCGGCAGCGCCTTGATCCGGCGTTCCCGCATCTGCCGCCAGGCCTCGTCCAGCGGCATTGCGTAGTCGGCCGTCACAACCTGGCGGATCATCACGTCGCTGCAGCGCAGGTCACCCAGCCGTCGCTGATAGGCATTCGCCTCGGCGCGCTGCAGCAGCTGCTCCAGGTCAGCACGGCTGACGTCGAGCACCTGGTCATAGTGGGCGAGCGCGGCATCAAGGTCGGCGGAACTGAACCGGGAGCCGGGCTTCGATGCTGCTGCCGTCTGCCGGTGCGGATAGTCGTGCCCCGTCAGGCGGTTGTAGAGCACGCCCACCAGCAGCAGCAGCAGGCTGTTGAGCCCAACGGGGAACAGCGCGAACTGGGGTGATCCTGCGCCGCTCATGACTGCCAGCAACGCGCTCGCTCCGCCCGGCGGGTGCAGCGCGCGCGCCACGAACATCACGCCGATCGACGCACCCACCGCCACTGCCGCCGCGAGCACCGGCTCACCGATCAGTCTCACGCAGAGGACTCCGACCAGCGCGGACAACGTATTGCCCACCAGCACGGCCCACGGCTGCGCCAACGGACTGGCCGGTAGCGTAAACACCAGGACGGCGGAGGCACCGAGCGGCGCCATCAACCAGGGCGTGCTGTTCCATGCCAGCGCCGCCCAGCGACACAGCAGCCCCGCAACCAGGATGCCGGTGAGCGCGCCGATGATCGCGCGCCATCGCTCGCGCCGTCCCACCACAACCGGCGCCGGGACGAGCGCCTTGAGCATCGCTGCCCAGTGGGCTGCGGATTTCAATGTAGTTCAGACTGGATGGAAGCCGGCACGCGAAACAGGCCGAGAGCCCAATAGCCGGCCAGCGCCACACCCAGCCACAGGAAGGCCACGCCCAGTCGCCATTGGTCGTCGATCAGATAGCTGTTGCACAGGCGTACCGGCGAATGCGTAAAGAGAAAGGCCATAAATCCCGCCATCGACACGACCTGGGCCTTCACAAACGCCAGCAACAGCGCGTGCCCGCGCCGCCAGCATACGGTGATCAGCGCGCCAATGACCGGGAGCGAGACGAATTTCACCAGTGACATCATGCCGTTGTTGACTGCCCCATCTATGGAACGCGGCAGCATCCAGAAGGCCACCCCGGTCAGAGCCAGGCTCAGCGGCGCAACACCTCCCGCAGCCCAGCGCCAACCGGCAACCACGCGCTGCTGCGGCACCAACAGGCAGCCACTCGCGCCCAGCAGCGGCAGTTGCAGCAGCACGTGCAGCACCGGATCGGCCACGAGCCAGCGGTTCCCCGCTGCGCAGGCCAGCACGATGAGACTCGCCGCCGGAATCCCGGGGTTCATGGCCCGAGCGTGCGCCTGGTTGCAGACACGATCGCGCCGAAGTCATCTGGGTCGAAGATGCCCGCGAGCCGGCCATCCGCGGTCACCAGATGCACGGCAACGCTGTGCGCGCGTCCGCCATAGCCGTCCGGAATCACGGTCACGCCAAAATCGCTGCGCAGGCCGGCGAGCGCCGCGGGCTGCGGTCTCCCCACGGTCCAGCGCGCGCCATCCGCGCGGTGGCGGCGGCCGTAGTCGGCCAGCCGGGGCACATCGTCGTGGGTGGGATCGAAACTGACCGACAGCAGCGATACTCGATCTGCGAGGTCCTCGATTTCAAGCTGCGCACCCAGGCGCTTCCTGTCGGCACCCGCGGACTGGCACAACGTCGGACACCGCGTGTAGATGAACTCCACCAGGGCCACCCGACCGTTGACCCGAGGCACGCGAAGCACTGTGCCGTCCATGGTTTCGACGGTGAACGGCGCAACAGGCGGTGTGCTGCGCGCCGCCTCGAGGCGGCGCGCGCGCTCGGCCGTGAGGGCCTGGAACCCATCGGTATGGCTCCACAGGAGCACCACCCCCGCCACCAGGGACAGCAGCGAGGCAACCAGAGCGTGCATCACTTCACCGCGGGTTCTCGTTGCGCGAGTCCACGGATATAGCGGATTACCATCAACGTTGCCCCTCCCACTACCAGCACCGAGAACAGGGTTGCGATGCGGTCCTGTGGCATCCACTCCGGAGCGTGCACCGCCCAGCGCCGCGGCACCGACAGCGCACCTGACACCAGGAACATCAGGGTGAAGCCGACGGCTCCGGCGAGATAGGAGGAGAAGGCAACCCAGTCGAGGCTGGTTGCCGCACTCATGACGCGACCACGCACGAGCCACAGCATGAACCCGAAGCTCATCACAACCTCACCCAGCACCAGGTAGATATGGAAATGACCGGGCACCCACTGAGTGTTGTGCATCACCTTGTTCACCGAGATCATGCCATCGATGATGGCCGGGACCGACCCGACGGACCAACCCGCCACGCCCAGCACCAGCAGCGCGGATGCCAGGTCCCACCGCATGCTGGTCGACTTGCGCAGGTACGAGACAAGCGAGAACGCGGTGACCGCGAGCAGTGGAATGCCCGATAGATAGGAGAGAACCTGGCCCAGCACCAGTGCCCAGGCCGGCATCACCGTGTCCTGGAGTGCGTGATGCGGATACACGGCCATCACGAACAGCAGCACGGCCGTCCACGCCACCGCAAACAGCCGCGTGGACTTCCAGGGTATGCCTGTGTACTCAGGCAGGATCTCGTACACCGCGATGACGGCCATGTAGATGCTGGCGTTGATGAACACATGTCCGAAGAAGTAGGTCATGTTCTTGGCCAGCAGTGCATCCACGGTGAATGAAGGCACGTACAGGTTGACCAGGCAGCTGGCCAGCACTGCTGCCCCCACCACCGTCCCGATGGTGTTGAACACGGTGGTGGCCATCGCGGCGATGACTGCGGGCGGGGGCGCCGAATCCGGATCTTGCCTGCCGGAGATGAGTCGCCAGCCAAGCGCACCACCCAGACCACCGTAGGCGCCTATCAGCTTCCTGCCGACCTCGAGATAAAGCAGCAGGAATCCCACTCCGATCGCCACGTACCCCAGCATGAACGCCCCTGCGGCGTGCACCCCCCAGACGCCGCCGGACTTGGCCGGCAGCGGAAAGAGGAAGGTCCAGGCGCCGCCATAGCCGCCGATGAATATGGCCCCGAGGATCAGCACCACACCCAGCAGGAACAGCGCGAGGAAGATCCAGAAGACGGCGCGGACCAGTGGCACGTACCGGCCGATGAAGTACCACAGGACCGCGGCACCGGTCAGTCCCGCCACGCCGACCATGCCGGCACCATGGGCCGTGAGCAGCTGATAGAACAGGACGGGATTCACGCTGATCATGCCGGCCTGTGCCGCGCGCATCACGACGCCAAGCACCATCATCAGCAGCAATACCACGCCGGCGAGCAGCATCGTGAACTTGACCGCACCGACCTGTGGTTCTTGAGTTGGGGCGTGCATGGCGCTACTCCTTGTTGCCGACCGTGAACTGGTTCTGCATCACATGATGGGCGACGCCGCAGAACTCCATGCACACGATCCGGTAGGTTCCCGGATTCTCGAAGACATGCTGCACCTTGTTGACGTAGCCGGGCATCGCCTGGGTCTGGAACAGCAGTCTTCCGGTCGAATCCATCACACCGAATCCGTGGGTCACATCAGCAGTGTGGGCGTGGAACACCACTGGCACACCCAGCGGCACGGAATCCCGGTCGATCTGCCAGTACCACATGCCACCCGTCACGTTGACCGTGGCAACCGGCCCGTCGACGCCGGATTCTGAGCCCACGGCGTGGGGCCAGGGCAGCAGTGAGGAAACCGTGAGGACCACCCCGAACAGCAGCATGCCCTTGATCAGGCGCGAACGGACTGCCTCGGACGGAACCGCGGCCCTGCTGTCCTTCGCGGCCCGGACGGCCCCGATGAAGATGGCCGCGATGACAGACATGAGCACCAGGCTGACGAACAGCACGATTAGCTGGATCGACATGGATTTCCGCCTCTTGTTTTAATTGTGGTATACGAAATGCATATTTAAATTGGATCCTTCAGAACTGTCAATCACGGCGACGAGGAGCACCCGGGCAGCAGGAGACTCGAAGCGCCGTGGCGCCACTCACGCTTGCGGCGACCGCCCGCACGCGAACAGGTCACGGCGTAGGCCTTGCACCTTCGGGAGGGGCCGCCATCTACGTGCCACGGCAGGCCGTCTGGGCGAGTCAGGAAGTCGCGGTGTCACAAGAATTGGGCTGATCGGCGCGGGGCGAGCGGGGCCCCCGCCTCATCCCCGGGAAACTCCCTGTGGCCGAGTGCTTGCTGTTTGTTAAGATAGTAAGTACTTACTCACTCAGGACCGATGATGACGATGGTCAGCCGTGCAAAGTCCCTGCCCGCAGATGAGCGGCGCGCCGTGACGGTCGAAGCCGTCGTTCAGCTAGCCGCCGAGCAGAACCCCAACGACATCACCACTGCGTCCATCGCCACGCGCATGGGCTTGACCCATGGCGCGCTGTTTCGTCACTTCCCCACCAAGGACGCGATCCTGCAGGCAGTCATGGAGTGGGTGGCGGAACGCCTGCTTTCCCGGGTGAACCAAGCCGCCGAATCCACAACGTCTCCGGTCGCCGCACTGGAGGCAATCTTCATGACGCACGTGGATTTCGTGGTCGAACACCCCGGCGTGCCGCGGATCATGTTTGGAGAATTGCAGCGCGCCGAGAAGTCGGGTGCCAAGCGCTTGGCACGAACGCTTGTCCAGAAGTACGGACAACGGCTGCAAAAGCTGGTCGAAGCAGGCAAGGCACAGGGGGAGTTGAACGTCGCTCTCGACAGCGAGGCTGCTGCCATCCTGTTCATTGGCACGATCCAGGGCCTGGTCATGCAGTCGCTCCTGGCAGGCGATGTCGCCCGCATCCGTCGCGACGCGCCACGCGTCTTTGCGATCTACCTGCGTGGGATTCGGGGGACGCCATGAAAGGACTGCCGCTGCAGCGTCGAACGCTGGCGCTCATCGCCGTGATCGTTCCGCTCCTCGCACTCTTCATCTACGTTGGGCTTCGATCCGGCCCGCTGGCGCCGGTGGCCGTGACCGTCGCGAACGTGGAGTCGCGAGCAATCACGCCCGCGTTGTTCGGTATCGGCACCGTCGAGGCTCGCTACACCTACCAGATTGGACCTACCTTTGCCGGGCGTGTCGGACGCCTGGATGTTCATGTGGGTGATCGGGTCAGGGCAGGTCAGGTGCTTGGCGAGATGGAGCCCGTTGATCTGGATGATCGCGTTCGATCACAGGGCTCGGCGTTCAAGCGTGCAGTAGCGGCGCTGAGCGAGGCGGAAGCCCGACAAGTCTACGCACAGGCCCAGGCGCGCCGGTACGAGCAGTTGTTCACCGTCCACACGGTCAGCGAGGAATTGGTCACGACCAAGCGACAGGAGCTGCAGATCGCCAATGCTGCGCTGTCCGCGGCCAGGGAAGATGTGGATCGGGCACGCGCGGACCGTGAAGGACTGGTCGCGCAACGGAGCAATCTGCGCCTGGTCTCACCTGTGGACGCGGTTGTCGTCGCGCGCAATGCCGATCCGGGCACGACCATCGTCGCCGGCCAGGCGGTCGTGGAAGTCATCGATCCGAAGAGCCTGTGGATCAACATACGCTTCGATCAGATCAGTGCGGCGGGTTTGGCCGCAGGACTGCCGGCCCGGATCGCATTGCGGTCACGCGCTGGTGCGAGCGTAGAAGGACACGTGCTGCGTGTGGAGCCCAAGGCCGATGCGATCACCGAGGAGACGCTCGCCAAGGCGACGTTCGATGACCTGCCGGAGCCGATGCCGCCGCTGGGTGAGCTGACCGAAGTCACCGTCGACCTGCCAGCGCTCCCGGCCGCGCCGGTGATTCCGAATGCCGCCGTCCGACGTGAAGGCGGCAAGGTCGGTGTCTGGCAGCTCGTGGACGGCGCGCTGCGCTTCTCGCCGGTCGTTCTCGGTGCGTCCGATCTCGATGGCTTCGTGCAGGTGCGCGAGGGCCTACGCAGCGGTGATCAGATCGTGACCTACAGTGAGAAAGCCCTGACGGGCCGAAGCCGCGTCAAGGTGGTCGATCAAATCGCCGGAGTCGCGGAGTGATCAGCCTGGCCGGCCGCGACATTCTCCATGCCTGGGGAAAATTTGTCTTCACTGGATTCGGTCTCGGCCTGCTGATCGGCGTCACGCTGATCATGGCCGGCGTTTATCGGGGCATGGTGGATGACGGCAAGGCGCTGCTCGACAACAGCGGCGCCGACCTCTGGGTCGTGCAACGGGACACGCTCGGTCCCTATGCCGAGCCATCGAGCCTCAACGACGACACCTATCGCACCATCCTGGCCATGCCCGGAGTCGCGCAAGCGGCGAACGTGACCTACCTGACCATGCAGGTGCGAAAGGGCGAGGCGGATGTGCGCACCATGGTGGTCGGCATTGCTCCCGGCGCGTTGGGTGCCACGCCGGGATGGCCGCCGTATCTCGTCGCCGGACGCCAGATCACGCGTGGTCACTACGAGGCCGTCGTGGATATCGCCGCCGGCTTCAAACTCGGCGATCGCATTGCCATTCGCCGCAATCTCTATCTGGTCGTGGGGCTGACGCGCCGCATGGTCTCATCCAGCGGCGACCCTATGGTGTTCATTCCGCTCAAGGACGCCCAGGAAGCGCAGTTCCTGAAGGACAACGATGCGATCTGGCAAAGCCGGCGTCGCACCGAAGCCAATCCGGCCTTCAATCGAACCGGCGTCCCCGGCCTGCTGGAATCCGTGCTCGCTTCCCAAAGCACGAACTCATTCGTCAACGCGGTGCTGGTCAGGCTCAAGCCGGGTCATGCGCCCGACGACGTCGCAGACTCCATCCGTCGCTGGAAGCGGCTGACCGTCTACACGCGCGCGCAGATGGAAGGCATTCTGGTCGGCAAGCTGATTGCCACATCGGCAAAGCAGATCAGCATGTTCCTGGTGATCCTGGCGGTCGTCAGTGCCGCGATAGTTGCGTTCATCATCTATACGCTGACCATGGACAAGATCCGCGAGATTGCGGTGTTGAAGCTGATCGGGACGCGCAACCGGACGATCGCCGCCATGATCATGCAGCAGGCGTTGGCACTGGGCGTCATCGGGTTTGTCGTCGGCAAGATCACCGCAACCTTCGCCGCGCCACTCTTCCCCAAGTACGTGCTGCTGATCCCGACCGACTCAATAGCGGGGTTCTTCGCCGTGCTCTTGATCTGCGTGCTCGCCAGCCTGGTCGCCATTCGCATGGCGCTGAAGGTCGATCCCGCCGAGGCCATCGGGGGTTGAAATGAGCGGCAAAGGTATTCGCATCGAGGGCTTGAGGAAGCGATACGGTCAGGGTGACACGGCCGTGGATGCACTGAAAGATGTGAATATGGTCGTGGAACCTGGCGAAGTGATCGGATTGATCGGCCCGTCGGGCTCCGGCAAGAGCACGCTCCTCAAGTGCCTGGGCGCGGTGATCGATCCGACCGCAGGTCGCATGACGCTTGGCGATGAGACGATCTATGACAACGGCTGGAAGGTGCGTGACCTGCGCGCGTTGCGGCGCGACAAGATTGGTTTCGTATTTCAGGCGCCCTACCTGATTCCGTTTCTTGACGTCACCGACAACGTTGCGCTGCTGCCGATGCTCGCAGGGGTCGCCAATGCGGAGTCGCGCCAGCGGGCAGTGGCGCTGCTTACGGCGCTGGATGTGCAGCACCGGGCTCGGGCCATGCCCGCGCAGCTTTCCGGAGGAGAGCAGCAGCGTGTGGCTATCGCGCGTGGCTTGGTGAATCGCCCGCCGGTGATTCTGGCCGACGAGCCTACTGCGCCACTCGATAGCGAGCGCGCCGTGGTCGTCATCCGCATCCTAAATGAAATGGCGCGTCAGTTCGAGACCGCCATCATCGTCGTCACCCACGACGAGAAGATCATTCCGACGTTCAAGCGGATCTATCACATCCGCGACGGGTGACCCATGAGGAAGCAGGCGAGGGGAGGTCCTTCGTGTGAGGGGAGGCAATGAAGCTGCGCGACATCTGGGTCTGGGAGGTTTTCGCGACAGTCCACGGCTGCACGCCGTTCTCCGGGCCGCAAACCACAGTGGCGCCAAGATCGTCTACTTTCGCTTAACGCTTATGTGCAGTGAACCCGAGAGGCGCGGACCGTTGCGCCGGAAGGTGGCGGCCGAGGTGGCGATGTTTCGCGATCTATCGGCATGCAACGGGATCAAGCGCCGCATTCTGTCGGTCAGGCTGACGGTAAAACTCTATGCGCCTGAAAGTGAAATGTGCAGCGTTAGTGAGTTACGATTATGCGAGATAATCGAGTGGGAGTGATTAGGTGCCTTTCGCGGCCTATCGGTATCACGCGAAATGTGAACCTAACTCACTGAATAAGAACAAATAACCTCTCCGGACCGTTCGCCATCTATCGGCACCAAGCGGGGCAGTCTGACGGTAAAACTGGGTTCTGGTGCATTGGCGCCCGAGCCCTAGAATCCGCCTCCCATTTAGAGGACGGACCGGATGGCCAGACGTACTGCGCGCGACCCTATCTACAGCGGCCGTCGCTTTTCCGCCGAGACCATCGAGACCTGCGTGCGCTGGTACATCACCTACAGGCTGAGCTATCGCGACCTGGTTGCGATGATGGCCGAGCAGGGGATCGTCGTGTCCCACACGACGATCATGCGCTGGGTGTTGCGCTACGTGCCCGAGTACGAACGGCGTTGGTCGCGGTTCGCGCGATCGCCGGGATCGTCCTGGCGCATGGATGAGACGGCAGTTTCGGTCCGGGGCGGGCGGCACTACCTTTATCGCGCGGTGGATCGGCGCGGCAAGTCGGTAGCGTCGTTGCTCTGCAATGATCGCACCATGGAGGCGGCGCAGGCATTCTTCCGCATGGCAGTCAGCCAGGAGGGCGTGCCGTGGCCGGAGAAGATCAACGTCGACGGCAACAGCGCGACTCACCGCGGATTGCGCTTGCTGGCGGCAGAAGATCTCCGCTGGCGAGGTGTGGGGGGTCAGGGCGCGCCGCTATCTGAACAACGTCGTCGAGCAGGATCATCGCGCCATCAAGCAGCGGTGTGCGCCGATGCTGGGGTTGAAGAGCTTTCGCTCGGCCACCATTACGCTCGCGGGCATTGAGCTCGCTCATCGCATTCGCAAGCAGCAGTACTCGTTGCCGACGGGCACGAACAGACAGCCGGGCTCGTTGAAGGCGTCTTGGGCGCTGGCGCTCGCCGATTGCGATAAACCGTTGCCTCGGGGCGTCGACAAAATTTCGCGAATGCACCAGAACTCAGCGGAACGTTCCAAGCCGCCGCGCGCGAGCGCACATCGGGGGATCGGTGCGATATCCGCGGAAGATCTTCTTCGGCGGAGGTCTGTATCTGCTGGTCAGGCCTCAAGGCGGGCGGTACTGGCACTACCAATACCGACACGGCAGCAAGCGAAAGACGCTGTCGCTCGGGACCTATCCCGATGTCCCGACTGTGCTCGCGCAGGCGCGCCACCGTGCCGCGCGGCGGCTGCTCGCTGCCGGCATCGATCCGTCGCTGCGGCGGCGCGAAGTGCGGCAGATGAATGATGACGGCTGTGCGGTGGCCACCGAGTACCCAGGCATCTGGCGTCAGGCGGGGTGAGAGGTTTACGGTTCGCCCGAATAGTCACCGTGAGTGACCGAAATAGCGATCTCGTAAACCGCTTCGGTCGCGGCAACGGTCACAGTACCGGCCAGAATTGTCCGGAACTATGGTGACAACGTACTGTTAATAATGCGATTATTCCGGCCATGGAACCGGCCATAATCCATGTCTACGGGAGTCTGTCTTGACCCCCGCCGCAGCCGAGCCGTTCATGCCGGCCGAGGGCACGGCCGTGCTCGAGAACCTGGCCTTCGACCTGGCCCGCGAGGCCAGCGAGCTGTCGGCCCAGCTGCACCCCGTGGTTCGGCTGTCGGTCGCCGATCTGGTGCGGTCGATGAACTGCTACTACTCGAACCTCATCGAGGGCCACAACACCCATCCTCGCGACATCGATCGTGCCTTGGCGGCGGACTATTCCAGCGACCCGCATCGGCGCGACCTGCAGCTCGAAGCCCGGGCGCATATTGAAGTTCAGCAGATGATCGACGAGCGAGTCGGCGAGATGCCGCGCCCGCCCGCATCGCGCGCATTCATCGAGTGGACGCACCGGGAATTCTGCAGACGGCTGCCCGAGAGTCTGCTGGTAGTCGAGAACCCCGACACGAGGGAGCGGATTCCGGTCGTTCCGGGGCAGATGCGTTCCCGGATCGTGGCCGTGGGTCGGCATGTCGCACCCGACGCCGGGGATCTCCCGGCTTTCATGGGAAGATTCGAGGAAGCGTACGAAGCGGCCCGGCTGACGAAGCCGCGGCAGGTGATCGCCGTTGCCGCGGCTCATCATCGGTTCCTGTGGATCCATCCCTTCCTCGATGGCAACGGCCGCGTTGCACGCCTGATGTCGCACGCGATGTTGCTGGAGATCGGAATCGGCTCCGCCCTCTGGTCCGTGTCGCGCGGATTGGCGCGCAGCTCGGGCGAATACAAGCGTCTCCTCATGGCGGCGGATGAGCCGCGTCGGAACGATCTCGACGGGCGAGGGGCGCTGTCCCACGAGGCGCTGATCGATTTCTGCCGGTTCTTCCTGGAGACCTGTCTCGATCAGGTCCGCTACATGCGCGAACTGCTCGATCCGTCCGAGCTTCAGCGTCGCATGGAGCTGTATGTGCGCGACGAGGAAAGCGCGGAGCGACTGCCGAAGCGCAGCTACGCGGTACTACGCGAGGCACTGCTCGCGGGCGAGCTGGAGCGCGGTCGCATCCCTCAGTTGATCGACACGAGCGAACGTACGGCGCGTCGCGTGGTTTCCGCGCTGATCGACAAGCGCCTGCTGGTCTCGGGCTCGCACAAGGCGCCGTTGCGACTGGGCTTCCCCATCGACGTCGTCGAGCGCTGGTTCCCGAAGCTCTATCCGGTGACGTGATGGGGCAAGGCGGCCGACTGGGCCTTCACCAAGCGCTTCCGTCGCGGGGGCTTCGGGTGGCGCGCCAGTCGATTGGCCAGCGAGCGCATTGCCGAGGCGCTTGCGGAAATCCGCGCCGTCGCGCGCCACGATCCATTGCACGCTGCGGATGGTGCCGTCCGGTTCCTCGTGAAGCTGTCACCGGCGCTTGAGCAGGTGGACAGTTCGTCAGGTGCGCTGGGCAGCGCAGCGCGTGCCGCGGTCGACGCGCTCGTTCCTGTGATCGCGCAGGCACCCGCCGATGGGGCGATGCGTGAGAAATGGCTCGAGCAGTTGTTCGAGGCGATCCAGAACGATGATCCGCCCTATCTTGAACTGCTCGACGAGCGCTGGGGTGACTTGTGCGCGACGCCGGAAGTGGCTTCGCGTTGGGCGGATCGCCTGATGGATCTCGTGCAGCAGGTCCACGCCGCGCGGCGTCGCGGCCAGCACGCGTTCACCCGGGCCGAGTCGGTCTGCTACAGCGCGATGTTCGCCGCAGGTCGCCACGACGAATTGATTGAACTCATTGGCGGTGACCCGCGTCCCATGTGGCATGACCTGCTGTGGGTCGGCCGGGGCAAGGTGGCCCGAGGCGAGATCGACGGGGCCATCGAGTTCATGACGAACGCCGTGAACGCGTGGACGCCGATGGCAGGCCTCGCGCGCTTCGCCGAAGGCGTCCTGCTGCAGGCTGGTCGTCGCGTCGAGGCGTATGAGAAGTACGCGATCGAGGCGAGCCGCGCCACGACATACCTCGCGACCTTTCGTCTGCTGTCGAAGAAGTACCCGGAGATCGATACGGATCGGCTGCTGACGGACCTCATCGCGACCACGCCCGGAGAGGAAGGCAAATGGTTCGCCACGGCGAAGACGCTCAAGCGCTTTGACCTCGCAATGCAGCTGGCGTGGAAGTCTCCTTGCGATCCGAAGACGCTGATCCGTGCGGCCAGGGACAATGTCGGAAAGAGCGCCAGCATTCGCTGCGGAAGTCGCGCTCGCGGCCTTGCACTGGATCTGCAAGGGCAGGGGCTATGAGCTCACCTCGCTAGACGTGCAGATGGCCTATCGGCTCGCGAGCGAGGCCGGCAACGCGGTCGGGCAGTCGGAGCGAGTGGCGCTGCGGATTCAGACGATGCTTCGACAGGAGACCCGGGAGGTGCGTGGGGTGCGGCAAATGCTGAGCTTGCCGGACTACCCGGAAGGCGGCGAACCCTGAGTGCGCCGCGGTATTGAATTTTCTGTGCGTTGATCCTTTGCCCCGGGAATTCACCGGATTGCCACTCTTCAGGAGGCGTTCTGCGGGTTCGCCTCCTTGTGTAGCCATTTTCTGGGCGATACGCCAATCGCATGAGAAAAGGCGCGAGAGAATGATGCGGCGCTCGCATACCCCAGTTCTTCACTCACGCTCTTGATCGTTGCGCCGGCCTTGAGTCGCGACTGGGCCAGCGAAAGTCGCCATTGCAGTAGATAGCCGCCCGGCGTCGCACCGACCTGAGTCTTGAACTCCGACGCGAATGCACTGCGTGACATGCCTGCGACGTTGGCCATCGACTCCAGTGTCCAGTCTTCGGAAGGTCTTTCGTGCACTGCGGAAAGCGCGCGCGCGAGCTTCGGATGGGCCAGCCCGTTCATCAGGCCGCCAGACGCACCGACTGACCCGGAGTGATCCAGCAGCCAGCGCAGCAACTGCACCAGCAGCACTTCGAACAGTCGGTCTGCGAGCAGCCGCTGGCCGCATCGCAAGCGCTCGGTCTCGGCGAAAAGCAGTGCGAGGGTCTGGTCAAGACCGTCCACCGCTGCCAGCGGTACGACCAGCACGGGCGGAAGCGCGGCGACGATCGGGTGTCGGGAGCCACCCTCGAAATCCACCGTGGCGCACACGAAGTCCGATCCCTCGACGGGCGCATTGCGAAACTGGTGCTCAAGTGGGCGCGGGTAGAACAGCAGCGTCGGCTCGCTCACCTTGATCCTGGCAGGACCGCCGCTGCGTCGTGGATGCGTGACGACGAGCTCCCCTCGGCGCAGCACGTGCAGGAACCCGCGCCCGGGCTTTGCATCGAAGCGAGTCAGGCCGCAAAGCGCACCGGCATGAAACAGGTGCGTGCGAACGCGAAAGCGCTCGAGAAGGGAGGAGAGGCGATCTATGGATACGGGCGAAGTTCGTGTCATAGGCGGCCAATTGGACGAAAAGGTACATATTGGCGACGACATGATAACACGGAGTCCAATGCGGGCTGGATACTGGATCTGTGCACTGAAGTGCCGAACCGCCACTCCCGCAATCGACCAGAGGAACATTCATGAAAACTCGTGTAGTGCTTGCCACCGTCCTGGTGGGCTCCCTGTCCGCCTTCGTGTCCTACGGGGCAATGGCGCAGACAGGGCCCGCAATTCCCGGCTACACCCATGGCCAGAAGTCATTGGCCAGGGCGCCGTACACGCTGCAGGATCTTGAATCGCTCAAGAAGACGATGATCTTCACCGATGAGGATGTCCGCTACCTGCGCATGAGCAAGGCGATCCTTGCCGATCAGACCGATGCGATCCTCGATGTCTGGTACGGCTTTGTGGCGTCGACCTGAGCTCGTCGTGTCCTTCAAGAACAACAAGACCGGCGCGCCCGATGCGGCGTATCTGGCCGCCGTCCGGAAGCGATTCGGGCAGTGGATCCTCGACACCGCCGATGCCAACTACGATCAGGCGTGGCTGGACTATCAGTACGAAATCGGGCGTCGACACACAAACCAAAGAACCAGACCGACAAAGCCGACAGCGTGCCGTCAGTGAACTTCCGCTATCTGTCGGCACTGACGATTCCGGTTACGACGACGCTCAAGCCGTTCCTCGCCAAGAGAAGGGCGCCTCGCCGGAAGATGTCGAGAAGATGCACGCCGCCTGGGTGAAGTCCGTGCTGATGCAGACCATCCTGTGGAGCTACCCGTATGTGCGCGAGGGCAGGTTCTGATCTCTGCTCCGTTGCTGACTTCGACCCATTGCCACAAGACTCTCCTGATAACCAAGGAAATCACATGAATCGTGTACCTCTGATTGATAGAAGCGAAGCCCGCGCCGAGAGCAAGACCCTCCTCGATGCGATCCACGGTGCTTTCGGTACCACGCCCAACATGTTTCGGGCAGTCGCCAACTCCCGGCCGCGCTCAAGTCCATGTGGGGCGCGTTCGGTGCGCTTTGGTGCCGGTGTGATCCTGGCAAAGCTCGGCGAGCAGATCGCGGTGGCGGTGGCCGATCGCAACCATGCGAGTAATGCCTGGCCGCGCACACGGCACTCGGCCGGAACGGCGGTGCGACCGCCGAGGAAATGCAGCGCGCCCAGGCAGGGAGTCTGCCGATTTCTCGACTCAGGCCGTTCTGCGCTTTGCGCCCGGCTGGTTAACGATCGCGGGAAGGTCAGTGACTCCGGACGTGCGAGCCTTGCGCGATGCAGGCTTCGGCGACGAAGCGATCGTCGAATAGTCGCACACGTGGCTCTGAACTTGTTCACTAACTACGTGAACGTTGCGTTTCGCTGTCCTGTGGATTTTCCGGCGGTGAAGCTGCGCCGCGTCGCGTAGCCGCTGGAGAGTCCGATTAGCCCGGCGCGCAGGGCGTCGGGCTTCTTCCACGATGGACGGCAAACATGGTTGAAACAGACTTCATCACCGCCCTGGCAAGTCAGCGAGTGGCTGAATACCCTCATCCCGTGACGCTGGCCGGCCTTCGAGGCAAGGTTGTCGTGCTGCATGCGTTCCAGATGCTGTGCCCGGGTGCGTGTCCGACGGCCTGCCGCAAGCGGCACGCATCAACGCCATTTTCCCGAGCGAGCGGGTCGCGGTGATCGGGCTGCAACACGGTCTTCGAGCACCACGACGTCATGGGGCCGAAGGCCCTGCGGGCGTTCCTGAGTGAATACCGGATTCGCTTCCCCGTCGGGATCGATCAGGCGGCGCACGACAGTTCGATCCCGCTGACGATGCGTGCGTATGAGCTACAGGAACCCCAGCGTTGTGGTGTTCGACGGCGAAGGTCGCGTTCGATCTAGTCGACTGGGCCAGGTCGGGGACCTGCATCTGGGCGCGGTTATCGGGGAACTGCTGGTCTATGCCCGGTTGGGCGAGACGCCAGAGATTACCTCGAGTGCCGGTGGCCCTCTCGCGCCTCATGTGGTGACGAAGCGTGCGTGGCTGGAGTGACACGCTGAGGGTTCCGTTCGGCCATGCGCGAGGACAACTGGATCTGCGTTGCTGACTGGCGCGGTAGATGTCTCGAACCTCCGAGACCAGTTCGCGGCACAGCGCATCGCTCGCAGAATCAGTCGATCCTGGTCTGGGGCGCCTGTTTGAGGGGTTCTGCAGTCGATGGTTCGTGGTCTATCGGCACGCCACGGCGTCAAGCGGCGCAAATCGTCGGTCGGACTGACGGTAAATCGCAAGGTTCGAGAAAGAAGTGTTGATGCAGCAGCAGCTTGCGAGCGTGCGAAACAATTGAGTGGGAGTGAGGTGATTACTGCGCCTTGGCTTCCTTCGGCTCATTCGCCTGTGAAGTAACGCCCTGCTTGAGCAGGTCTTCCCAGCGCGTGATGTTCTCCTTGTTGCCGTTGCAGCCGCCGTCCGCCGGGCTGACATAGTTGCCGTCGTCGAGCCTGGCCCACCCGGATGGCGCCACCAGGGCGACCGTCACGCAGCGGACAGTACATGAACGTGACGTTCGCGCCGGGCTTGAACGTATCGCCGGTGATACCGCGTTGAATGAGGCCCGTCGGAGAGGCGCCCTCGAAGCTCCACAGGGTCTGGGTGCCGTCCGGATTCCTGACGTTCAGATACAGCCAGGAGTGCGGGTTGTTGAACGCCCAGCGAACGACGGTGCCGGACTTCACGATCTCGGTGTTGCGATCGAACATCGCGAACGAGTGGTGCGCCTCTGCCGAGGCTGCAATCAGAAGACCTGCCGCGACTGCCACCGACGCCAGCTTAAAACGCGTGATCATCGTGAGCGCTCCTCTTGTGTAGAAGTCGGCGTAAGCGTCGTGTTGTAGATCGGGTCTCGCGTCTGGCCGGGAAGCTCCGGGAACATCGTGGCGCCGCGAGCATCGTTGAACCCTTTCTCGCCGGGCAGATGGAAGTTCGACACGCCCTTCTCGTCGAGATAGGCGTTCGTGCTCTGCTCGCACTCCCAGTGGTTGACGCGGTAGTCGGCCTTCTCGAGATCGACTGCGCGGCGGAACGCGTAGGCGACACTTACCGGTTTCACGAACGCAAACCGATCGTAGAACGTGGCCTGAACTTCGATGCGCTCGACGTTGCCCGCGTATTTCTTCAGCTGCCAGATCTCCACGCTCTCGAACTGATTGCTCGTCATCGGCGACCAGCGCGTGAAGTCTGCCGGGTAAAGGAACTTCGAATTCACCACGAGCTTGTCGCCATCCCAGAATCCGATCGTGTCGCCATACCACGAGTGCGTGCCGTACAGATTGCTGTGCTTCTTGCCGATCAGCACGCGGCGGATGGACGGGCCGAAGTCGTTGATGAGATACGACTCGGTCGGCAGATTTATGAACTCGTGTGTGTACGGTTCGAGCAGGAAACGTGGCATGCCGGGCGGCTCGCAGTGCGCCAGGCGGTCATAGCGAACCTGGCCTTCCTCCATCTGCTGGCGCCAGCGTTCCTTGTAGGCCTTCTCGTAGGCAGGAGTCAGTACGCCTTCGCGCACCTTTCCCGCGAGCCCGCCGGGACTATCGATGAAGGCCTCGAGGTGTGTGTTGCCCGCGGTGGTCCAAAGCCCGTCCCAGCGCGGCACCGAGGCAAGCGAATGCCTGGTGCCACCCTTTGCCTGCGCGAGCAGGTATTCATAGTGTTCGTCCGACGTCGCGAATGCTCTGGGCGGCTTCTCCGCTTTCAGGGGCGGTCCATATCCGCCGCCGAACGACCCACGCTGCGCGTGCACAGTCGGCGATGCCATTGCCAGCGTGAGTGCGCCGATGCCGGCCCATGCCAGGTTCCTGACGGATCTCATGAGGGTTCCCCCGATGCCAAGGCGATGCGACGATCTCCAGCTCCGCCAATACTATGTCTCTTCGTGATTTCGCGTGGAGAGAATCTGGGACCGACGGGTGCGGAAAGCCTTGTCCTGCACGCTGCGTGGTCCGGCGCCCTGGTGGATATCAGGCGTCCTGCAGCAGCTCCGGCCGAATGCTCACGCCCAGGCCCGGTGCATCCGGAAGCTGCATGTAGCCGTCCTTGTCGATGCGCGGTGAGTTCTCGTACACGCTCCATATCTGTCCGATGTCGAGCGCAGGCGGCTCGAAGAACACTTCCCATGTGGGGCCTGTTCCGTGGTTCGGGCCAAGAAACACTGCGTTCTGCAGGGAAGCATTGAAGTGCCCAGCGCAGAACACGCCCGGGCCGAAACCCACATGCGCGATGCACGGCTTGTCGTAGGCCGCGGCGAGGGTTGCGACCTGGCGCGCGATGGTGGGGCCGATCACGCTGATCTCGAACTGGATGATGTCGAGCGACCCTTTCTCGAGCATGCCGCGGTATTCGTGCAGCCCCGTGCTCGCCTCGCCGCCAGCCAGACGCAGGCCTGAAGCGCGGCGCAGCTCGGCCAACTGGTCGAAATCCCAGCGCGGCAGCGGTTCCTCGAGGAAGTAGAGTCCCAGCCGCGCGTATTCGCGAGCCGTGTCGAGCGCCCGCTTGTAGTCCCAGCGGACGCCGCCTGCGCGCCCGCCATCTGGCGTGTCTTGCGCCTGGTTGGCGTCGGTCATGATGACGAATTCATCACCCATGAGCCTGCGGGTCTGCTCGATGAGCGCCACGTCTTCCTTCATCGTGGGAAAATGTGACCGGAACTTGATCGCGCGCCAGTTCTGGGCGCGCACGGTCTGCGCCATGCGCGCGCGTTCTTCGGGCGTGCCCGTGGACCACTGGCTCGCATAGGGCATGAGCTTGCCATGAGTTCCGCCCCACAGCTTGTACAGCGGGATTTCGAGCATCTTGCCGACCAGGTCCCACAGCGCGATCTCGAGGTTTGCGCCGCTGCCGATGGAATTGAATGTTCCGCCGGGATTGAACAGCACGCGAGAGAGGCTCTGCACGTCCAGGGGGTCGGCGCCGACCAGCCGCTGGCGCGCGACGCCGAGCATCGCGGGCGTCACGCCCGGGCCGATGCCGGTCAACCCGGC
Organism: Pseudomonadota bacterium; assembly: GCA_016720075.1. Taxonomy (GTDB): domain Bacteria; phylum Pseudomonadota; class Gammaproteobacteria; order Steroidobacterales; family Steroidobacteraceae; genus ZC4RG30. The sequence goes on along the minus strand of JADJXW010000004.1, from coordinate 220,817 downwards.
ATCGGTGTGGATCAGCGTGACAAGGTCGCCGCCGACACGATAGGCCCTTCCCGAGACGGTCTTGCCGAGCTCCTTGATGACCCGGATGCGCTTCACCTGCACATCCGTGATCTTCGCCTTGGGCCGGCCTGGCGCGGCGAGCGCCGAAATCGCAGCGACCGCCGCCACGGTGGCCGAGAGTCCAAAGGCTGCCTTCATGAAGCTTCGTCGACGCATGCTTCCCACCCCGAATTTGTCAGCGGTATAGCATATCGCCGCGGATCATGCTTCCTGCTTGCCGCTGCCTGCTCGGCAGGGCATGCAGCCCTTCGCGCGCCATCATCGTGTGATGTCGCAGGCGCCGGCTCTACACAGCGGCGGGCATTCGACGGTATCCTTGACGGCTTGGACTTCCCGCTCTCGCAGGAAATCCGGCAGATGCGGAAACTGGCGGGCGCTGGAACAGAACAGAACCGGGAGTGAACGGGTACGCCAGGTAGTCGAACTCAGGCAATTGAGTGACGAGCGGAGCTCGCGAGCAGCGAGTTCGCCCTGCGGCGAAGCCCTTGCGCGAGGTAGTACATGCCCTTCGAGATCAGCATCTATCCAGCGCGCCACAGGGTGCACATCCTTCAGGAGCGTGCGCTCTATGTCGCCATCGCGGTGGCGAGTTCTCTTGTGATTACGACGGCGATCAGCCTCGCGATCCATGGGAGCGTGCGCACGGACTACCTTCTCACGGCGTTCCTGTGTTCCCTGATCGTGTCAGTTCCGATGACGGCGCTGTTTCAGAGGCTGAACCGCGAGCTGCACGATGCGCTGGAGCGTGAGCGCACACTGGTGATTCGCGAGGAAAAGCAGAAGACTCTGCGGCAGACCATGCACAAGGTGCAGCACCACGTGAACAATCTTGCCAACTGCCTGCAGATGGTTGAGTTGGAGTACACGAGCAAGAGCTGGCTTTCGGTCGAAACGCTGAATTCTCTCCAGGCAGAGATCCACAAGACAGGGCAAGAGATGCAGGCGCTTGGGCGCCTGGATGATCCCTTCGACGCGAGTCCATTCACGGTGCACCCAGGACAGAAGTAGGGCCAGCCGCTGCGCAGTGATCGGGTGCCCGCAGTTGGGGCGACCGAGCTCACGCCAGGAAATTCAGGGGGCCGTTGTCGCAGGCGCCGCCACGACGCCACCGGTGCGTTGTCCCTCGGCATCGGGGGCATCACGGTTGTTTTCGGCGCAGGAATACTCTCGAATGCGCCAGTCCGGTCGCCGTGAGTACTGGACATTGATGATCATCGGCCGCGTGAAAGCTTCCGGGTCGGTAATGGTGATCTGGTTGCTGATCGTGTTGCTGTCGATCGGCTTGATGCGCTCGACTATCCTCATCTGCTCGCTGTGCGGCAGGCCGCGGACCGGCCGGCGAGTGTTGAATCCAATCGTGTCGATGACCAGCGTGGTGCCTTCCCAGCGGCCAATGGAGTCGCCGTTGTAGGAGGGGTCCAGGTCGTCCGCGCCCAGATGCCTGGTGCGGTTCAGGAATATGCGGCGCACCTGGCTCTCTGCCTCGAACAGGAAGGTGATGCGGTCTGGAGTGCTCAGGATCTCGAAAGGGTAGGGGTAGGTCATGATCGTCGGCATCCCGGGCCACTCGCAGGTGGCGGTGCCTTCCGCAAGTCGCCGGGTCTCGGCTTGCATGCGCTGGTAGATCTCCAGATAGCGCGGTGTCAGCGGCGGCGCCTCAGGCGTCGCGGCGCCGGCGCGCAGTTCCTCTGCAGTCTGGCGCGTGCGGCCTTCGCGTTTCATGCGCTCATCCAGCGTGTTGTCATTCATCCACACGCCGGATAGGTCGAACGGAACGGCCGCACTGGGGGTGGGTGCTGCTGCTCGCAGGTCGGAGGCCATCAATGCCAACAGAGCGGCGAATCCGCAGGCCATTGTCAGTCTAGACATGGGCAGGTCTAACCATGGTAATAAAGCTTCGACCCGTCGGCCCTTGTCACCTCGATGAAGCTTCCGCCAGGCTCACCGCTCTTGAGAGGGTAGATCTCGACGGTGACCTTCTCGCCTGGCTTCAGCGACGTGCGCTTCCAGCCATTGCGGCCGAGGATGCCCGGGCTGCCGCCTTCCAGGCTCCATTCCACCTGCTTGCCGCCAGCGTCCGTGACGATGACCTGGATCCACGTGTGTGGATTCGTCCATTGGAACTCGCGGATCACCCCGGAGATCACCTGGGTATGCTCGCGATCGAACATGGCGAATGAATGGTGCGCTGGTGCCTGGCAGGGCGTGCAAAGCAGCAGCACCGCAAGCGCCACCCCAGAACAGTGTTGCGAGATCTTCACGGGTTGTTCACCGCCATTTGTCGATGGAAACGGTCTGCGGGCGATACATGTGCCAGGCCTGCATCATGGGGGCGGCGTCCCCGCCCGCCACGACCACGTCGATCGTGCCTGGCTTGAACACCTGCACTGAAGCATCGCCACTTCCGGCCTGATTCTGCGAACCGCGCACTTCGCGCGCTGGTCTCGTCGCATTCTGTTGCAGGAACCTGCGCACATCGTCCTTGCTCATCCCCTGGTGGGACAACGCCGCGGCGCGTTGGGGCGAAATGATCAGCACGGCGCCGCTCGGCAGCTGGTATCGGGCGAGGTCGGCTGGTACGTCGGCCAATTCTGTTCCCAGCCCGTAGTTGCCTGAATGCGCCCAGCCGCCGCTGAAGAATGTCAGCGTGCTGTCTTCCTTCCTGAATCCCTGCGTCACGCTGAGAGGTTCCCACGGGCTCTGCTCTTCGTTCTCAGCAAACATGAAGCTGTAATTCGAATTGGCGCCGATCACCGCCATGATGTTCAAGCCTGGCGCGCCGCCGCCGAGGTTGGTGATGAAAAGTCGCAGTGCGCGGCCCATCGTCGCATTCGCCTGGTTGCCTGGCCCGACCGCGTTGACGCCTGAATTCATCTTCAGGGTCCTGGCAATCGGTCCATTGACCACCTGCATGAACGCGAACGAGTTGGTCGAGCGCAGCATCGAATTGAGGTTGAACTTCTGGTACGCCTCGATCGTCGCCAGCAGCACCGGCATCTGCTCCGGCAGGCAGCCGGCCATCACCGCGTTGATCGCCACCTGCCGCACCGTCACGCCAAGCCCCTCGGGCATGAAGCCCCTGGCGACGACCTCATCGGGTGAGTGGCTGGTGCCCTTCAGCATGGCGGCGACTGCTTCCCGGGTCGGCGGAATGATGGGCAGGCCATCCGTGAAGCCCTTCTCGTGGAACACACGCTGGATTTCGGCGAGGCTTCCACTTGCGGCGATCTCGGGCCGGGGCGCGGGTGCGATGGTGCCCGTTGCGCGTTCAGTCGTCGTCAGCGCGGCAGTGAGCGTGGCGATCGTCTGCTCGATCGCATTGGCATATCGCGTGCGGTCCATCGCATCGACGGGATAGGAGAAGGCCGCGCCGCGGATCTGTGCGCCCTCGCGCGCCTGCGTGGTTTCGCGAACGCTTTCGAGCTGGTCGAAATAGGCGGCGCCCCCCGGGAGGCCGATCTGCTCGAGATGAGTGCTCCACTTGAATACGTACGACGTGGTCGAGGAAGAGGCCGCGCCGATGTAGATGTAACCGTCCGCGCCCTGTTTCATCTCTTTCCAGAGCTCGGGGTCGTCTTCCGAATAGCGCGTATTGCGGTTCTTTATCACCGCTCCGCTGGCCTTGTGCCGGGTTTCGAGGGAGGCGGCGATGTCCTTTGCCACCTGGTCCATGCCCGAGCCGCTCGGCCACGACATGACGATGTAGATGCGCTTGCCGGCGAGTGTCGGCAGCCGCGCTGCGAGCGGCACCCGTTCCACGGCCGGGAACGAACCGCGCGGGTCGAGGGCGGCGTAAACCGGCGCCGCGTCCTGTGCCGATGCAATCAGAGAACCGGCGAGCAGGACGGTGACCAGTCCCTTCCTGAGTGTAAATAAGGACATCGCCGTCAGCCTTGGTCGTGAAGGGGTGCTCCGCGCGCAAGTTAGCACAACAGTCTGCTCTTCGACCCCATGTGGTGGCGGTTCGCCCTGGCGGGCTGCACCCTGGTCTATTTTCGTTGGCCGGGCCTGAGCCGGGTCGAGCCATCCAGATGGAGATCGCATGAGAGGCAAGCAATCATTGATCTGGACCGCGGTGCTGCTGCTGGTCAGCGCCACCCTCAGTCCTGCACAACAACCGCCCGTGGGCGTGCCAGTCCCGCCGTTGGGAGCGGGGCCCTGGGTGATCGACACGGCGGAGCAGCACAAGATTCGCCTGAGTGTCGTGACGAAGGGGCTTTCGCATCCCTGGGCCATCGCGTTCCTTCCAGACAACACGCTGCTGATCACCGAGCGGGCAGGCCGCCTGCGCTTCGTACGCAATGGCGTGCTGGATCCGCAGCACATCTCCGGATTGCCGCAGATCCGGACTGACGGCAACGGCGGGCTGATGGATGTCGCGCTGCATCCGCAGTTCGAGCGCAATCGCCTGGTCTATTTCACCTACACCAAGCCGGTGGGGGACGGGATGGGCGCCCCGGCACTCGCGCGGGGCCGGCTCGAAGGTCACGCGCTGCTGGACGTGAAGGACCTTCTCGTTCCTGACGCCTACGCTGGCAACTCGGGACTGAACGGCCGTGTTGCCTTCGGACCAGACGGCAAGGTCTATTTTTCGACTGGCGGTCGGTCCCAGGACGACATCGCCAACGTCGCACAGGATTTCAGGAGCCTGCGTGGCAAGGTTCTGCGTCTGAACGATGACGGTTCCGTGCCGCCTGACAATCCCTTCGTGGGCCGAGAGGGTTATCGGCCGGAGATCTACACGCTGGGCCACCGCAACACGCTCGGCCTGATCTCACACCCGGGCACCGGCCAGATGTGGCAGCACGAAAATGGCCCCAATGGTGGCGACGAGATCAACATCCTCCTGCCCGGGCGGGATTACGGATGGCCGCAGGTCAGCTTTGGTCGGGACTACTCCGGCAGACGCATCTCAGAGCATCCGACCCGCGCGGGAATTGAGCCGCCGCTGGTGTTCTGGGTGCCGGCCATCGCGGTTGCCGGAATGGCCGTTTACACCGGCGACAAGTTTCCGGCGTGGAAAGGCAATGTGTTCGTCGGCGGACTGATGGAAGGCCGCATCCCGGGCACGGGGCACCTGCAACGCATCGTGTTCAATGAAAAGACCGAGGAGATCCGGCGCGAATCCCTGCTGAGGGAATTCCGCCAGCGTATCCGCGAGGTCCGCCAGGGGCCCGATGGATTGCTCTATCTGCTCACGGACGAGGACGATGGTGCATTGCTGCGTATCGAGCCGGCGCCCTGAATCGCAAGGCCCCGACTCTTCCGACCCTCAGCGCTCGGGATTGAACTCCACTTTCCAGCGGGCGTCCCTGCAATAGCCGCAGTCGGCGCCCAGGAACCACTTGCCGGCGCTGGCGTCACCCTTGAGTTGCCAGTCGAGCCAGTTCACGGCGATCGAGGCCCAGTCTCCGCCATTGGGCTGGGAGAACGTGCCGCCATGTCCCACCGGCAGCCAGCCCAGGAAAACCGGTACATGCTTGATGCGGCCCGCGTCGTCCATCGCATTGGGATGCGCCTGGTCGGTCGGCCCCCCGGTGATGTAGGCAACGGGGCCGTGCACGGAATGCAGGTCGAACTTGCTGACCTTCACTCGGCTCATGCCACCCGGCACGTTGTATACGCCGCTGTCGAAGATCATCGAGGTCTTGATCCGCGGGTCGGCCGAGAACTTGATGCTCTGCAGCCCGCCACAGCTGTGCCCGGCAACCGCGACACGGGTCATGTCCAGGCGGCCCTGCAGTTTGCTGCTGGACAGCTCATTCATCGCAGTCGCCCAGTCGAGCGCCATGTTCATCTGGGCGATGACAGTCGCATCGGTTTCATTCGGGTCAGATGGCAGTTCGCCGCCGCCGCCGATCTGTCCGCGCCGCTGCCCGGCACCTGGCGCAGCGGCGCCGGCAGGTGGGGCTGGTGGTCGCGCAGGTGCCTGGGCATTCGGCGCACGCACCACGGGCTCGGTACGCGGGTAGCCCAGGGCGATGATGAAGTAGCCATGCGAGGCGACCTCTCTCAGGAAGATGCTGTGAGAGAGTCCATTGTCGGAACAACCCCCGTTGCCCCAGATCAACACGGGTAACGGAGCCTCCGGCATCTGCTGCGGGTGATAAAGCGTATGAGCCCGCAGATCCTCGCGGGCCTCGGCAATGGCAGGGTGCTTGCCCGTGCCAGCGGGCGGCCCTATGGCTCCGACAGGCTGGACGACAGGCTCTGCGCCGCAGGCCAGCGTTGCTGTCATGGCGAGCACGCAGGACAAGTCGCGGTACTGCCGAAGTGATGTCGCATGTCTTGCTCCCGGGCAGTGCTGTGCGCTGATCTCATGCGCTCGAGGATGGATTGTCAACAAAACCGGGGCAAGGGGTTATGCTGGCTCCGATCGAAACGCACAATCCAGTTGGAGGGGGAGATCGATGCCACGATTCACGAAGTGGGCGGCGTGCGCCGCTCTGGTGACCATCACTGGCTCCAGTTCCGCACTCGCGCAGAACGCCTGTGATCGGACCTGCCTGGGTCCAATGCTCGATCGCTATCTTGCGGCGGTCGTCGCGCACGATCCGGGCAAGGCGCCGCTGGTCATCGGTTTCCGCCAGACCGAGAACGCGATCAATGTCCCACAGGGCAAAGGGTCTGGCAGAGCGCGACCGCGCTCGGCAAGGTCCAGCGCCGCTACTTCGATCCGGTGACGGGGCAGGCGGGCTTCTTCGGTACGGTGATGGAGGGAAGCGAGGCTGCGATCGTGACGATCCGCCTGCGGGTCGAGGATCGCAAGCTCACCGAAGCCGAGTGGTACATCGCCCGCGCGAATGATCCCGGGATGAACGGCCCTCGGCAGCCCGGCAGCCCGCCCGCCAACCTGCACAACCCCGAATACCTCGAGCAGCATCCGCCGCGAATGAGCGCGGTGCCTGCCGCGCAGCGTGTGGATCGCGCGACGCTGGGGCGCATCGTCGACAGCTACTTCGACGCGATCACCTCGCATGACGGTTCGAACGCGCTCGCGCACAAGGGCTGTGGCCGCGCGGAAAATGGCTCGCCAGCGCCCGGTGGCGCGTTCCTGCCACCTGCGCCGCCGCGGGCCGGTCAGGGCGCGGCACCGCCACCGGCCGCGGGAGGTCAGGGTCCGCAGCAGAACGGCGCTGGCAGCCGCGACTGCGTGGCGGGCCTCGAGAACTTCAACGCGGCGTTGGTCGCGGCGCGCCGGATGCCACTCATTGACGAGGAAGCGCAGGTGGTCCTGGCCACCGGCGTGTTCATCCGCAAGCCGGGCTCGCCGACTCCGCGCAATGCCGCCAGCTGGTGGTTCGTGATCGATGAGGCGAAGATCCGCACGACGTATACGGCGATGTTCTATCCGCCGGCAGGACTCGCGGTGCCGAACTGGCCTCCGTACGATGGCAACTGGCCGTTGCCGGAATCGACGGTCCCGGCTCCACCGAGGGTTCCGTAGGCACCGAATTTTCTTCCAACGCCAATGCTCGCGCTGCTGACTGCTTCAGCGCGGTACGCAGGGTGGGTTGGTGGATGTATCCGGCTGGGTGCACAGGTCGGCGCGCACACGCTCGACCCAACGAACCACGCTGGGCGGGGGATCCTCGATCGTGGCCAGCAACCTCAGCGACGTCTGCAATGATGTCGTCGCACCGCGCAGGTCCGAGTTGGCCAGTTGAGCGGCGGCGAGCGTAGCGTAGACCGACGGATGGAAGCGATTGGGAGCCGTGTACACACGGTCGGCCATGCGTGCGGCTTCGATTGCGGCGCTCAGAGCGCCGGCCGGGTCGCCGGTAGCAGCGGACAATCGCGCAACGCTGGAAAGCGCCACGACGATCATCGGGTGCTCGCCGGCGAACACCCTTCGGCGCATGGCAAGGGAGCGCTGGTAGAGAGCCAGTGCGGCCGCAGGCTGGTTGCGCGCCTCCTGCACGCTTGCGCGGTTGTTCAGCAGGATCGCGAAATCCGGGCTGCCATCGGGGAACTGTGCCGAATAGGCGTCCTCGGCCTCGGCGTAGTATTGATCCGCGCTGTCGAGATCCTCGAGTCCGTGGGCGGCATGAGCCAGGTTGCTCAGTAGCACGGCGCGATCCAGGTCATCCATCGACTTGTGCCGTTGGTCGAATTCGCGTGATTGCCTCAGCGCCCGATCCGCCTCGGGGTAGCGTTCCTCGATCAGGTAGAGATAGCCGAGGTTTCCCAGCGCGCGGGTGAACAGGCGATCCGCCTGCATTCGCTCGCCCTCCAGCACGGCGATCACTCTCTGGTAACCCTGTTCCGCGTCGCGATAGCGACTCTGTTCCACCCGCAATCCCGCAATGCTCTCTTCAACGCGCAGAGTCCGGATGTCATTCGCGCCAAACACAGCCACGCTGTCGGCAAGTGCGCGCCCAAGCTGCGTTTCGGCCTGATCAAGACGATATCGATCAACCATGCTGCTGCCGATGCCGAAGCGGATCTCGGCCGAAAGATCCGGTCGGGTGGCGAAGCGGGTGTCGATCTGTTCGGCAGCACGATCGAGCGCGGCGGCGAGGGTAAGTTCGTCGCCCTCTCCGAAGGGGTTCGACATCCGCAGCACATCCATCAGGAAGCTGTTCCACTCGCGCATGTCGGCCGCAGCGGCCCGTGCCAGCCTTGCCTGCCACAGGGCAGCCCCACTGGCGACAAGGATCAGCGACATCGCCAGCGCGCCCACGACCACCCCGGCGCGATGCCGGCCAACGAACTTCCTCAGCCGATAGGTCGTGGTGTCGGGGTGGGCCGTGACTGGTTCGCCACTCAGCCAGTGTTCAAGGTCGGTGCGCAGCGCCTGCACGGTCGGGTAGCGGCGCTGCGGGTCGGATTCCAGAGCGTGCGCCAGCACCGCGTCCAGGTCGGGTCCGAGGCCTGCTGCGGTAGCCACGGCCTCAGGGTTCGTCCGGCGCGCGAACGGAAGCCGGTCCGTGAGGAGCTGGTAGAGGATCACGCCTAGCGCGAACACGTCGGTTGCCGTGCTGACTGGCAGGGCACGCATCTGTTCGGGCGCGGCGTAGTCGGGGGTGAACGACAGCGGCTCGGAGCCTCGCGTCGCGACGAACTCCGGCGCGCTCTCATCGAGCAGTCGCGCGATGCCGAAATCGAGCAGCTTGACGCGGCCGTCCTGGCTCACCAGCACATTGCCCGGCTTCAAGTCGCGATGGACGATCAGCTGGCGATGCGCACCCTCGACGGCAGCGCAGACCTGCAGGAAGAGTTCCACCCGGGCTCGGCGCGTCAGGTCATGGGTTTCGACCCAGCCTGTGATCGACTGGCCATCGATGTACTCCATGACAAGATAGGGCTGACCATCGTCGGTCACGCCGCCGTCGAGCAGCGTGGCGATGTTCGGGTGATCGAGGTTCGCCAGGATCTGACGCTCGGCGCGAAAGCGTTCCACCGCGCTCGGGATGCGCGCGTGGCGATGCAGGAACTTGATCGCGACGCGCTTCTCGAACTGCTCGTCGGCGCGCTCGGCCTCGCACACTGTGCCCATGCCACCGAATCCGATCAGCCGCGTCACACGCCACGGCCCGAGTCGCTGACCCAGCCAGCGCGAGGCGTCCGCGCCGTTCGCGCCCAGGGAGGCAAGGTTCACCGGTCGGTTCAGCGCCGTTGCGCTGCTGTCGTGTGCGGCGAGTAGTGCCAGCACTTCGTCGCGCAATGCGGCGTCGGAGCCGGTCTCGCGCCCCAGGAACTCGCCGCGCTGCGAGGGCGACAGCTCCAGTGCCTGCTCGAACAGCAATTGCAGCTGCTGCAGCCGCGCCGGAGTCAGTGGCTCGCTCATCGCGGATCAGGAACCTGACTGCAGCTCGCGCAGCAGGAACGCACGCGCGAAGGTCCAGTCGCGCTTGACCGTGGCCGCCGAGATGTCGAGAGCCTCGGCGGTCTCGTCTATCTCCAGACCGCCGAAGTAACGCAGCTCGACGATGCGGGCTTGACGCGGCGCTGCGGATTCGAGGCGACTCAACGCCTCATCCAGTGCGAGCAGGTCCAGAGACCGCTCAGGTTGCTCGGCCACGGATTCGTCGAGCGTCACGCGCATGCCGAAATCGCGCTTCACGCGCTGACGAGCGCGGGCGTGATCCACCAGGATGCGCCGGATCGTCTGTGAGGCGATGGCAAAGAAATGTGCGCGGTTCTGCCAGGCGGTGTCCCGTTCCCCTACCAGTCGCAGAAAGGCCTCGCTCACGAGCAGTGTCGGTTGCAGCGTGTGGCCGGGTCGCTCGCGCCGCATTGCGCCCTCGGCGATGCGGTGCAGTTCATCGTAGACGCGCGCGGCCAGTTGTTCGGCCGCGTCCGGCGCGCCGGCGCGCAGTTCCTGAAGCAAGACGGTGATGTCGGAAGCCGACGAGGGCGGACTGGGCACTCTTGTTGTTCTGGTCGTGGATACACCAAGAGACTATCCGGTCGTGGTGGCGCGGCGCAAAGAGAAAGACCCCGGCGGTTGCCCGCCGGAGTCATTATGGTGCATCGGTCGCTACGGCTCACGGGGCCGGCAGCGCGTAGACGCGCACGTAGCCCTCCGAGTTCGTTCCCAGGGCGCCCACCGCGCCAACGAGACCGTCGGCCGACAGGGCAACCCCGGCCCCGAACTGCCGATCCGGCGTGAGAGTCGGCGTGGTCAACGGCGTCCAGGTGTCGCCGTTCAGCGTGTACATCTGCGCCGCTTGGCGCCCACCGGCGATCAGGCGAATGCCATTGCCGGACAGCGCGACGGAGGTGCCAAGGAAGTCGCCGGCGGCCGCGCCATCCAGATCGGCACCGATCTGGGTCCAGCTGCCACTGACCAGGCGATACACGCGGACGTGGCCGGCGTTGCTGCCGCCGCCATCGTTGTCGGTACCGCCGATCGCCAGCATGCTGCCGTCGCCGGACATGGACAGTGACGCACCGAACTGATTGCCGCCCGTGGTCTGGGCTTCTCCGACGATCGCAGCGCCGACCAGTGCCCAGCTGGTGCCGTTCCAGTCGTAGACGTACACCGTGCCCGGCAGGCCGGCACCAGCGGCCGAGGGCTGGCCCACCGCAATGCGATTGCCGTCGTCTGACATCGTCACCGCCGTACCGTATTCATTGCAGGCGGCGAGGCGTGCGCCGACGCGCGTCCAGACATTGCTGATGAGCTCGTAGACATCAACTTCGCCGCAGGGCGTGGTACGGCCGGGGCCGCCCACCACGATCCGGTGTCCACTGGCCGACATGGCAACCGTCGCGCCCGCACCGGGAGCATTGTCGCTGCCATCGATATCCGAACCCACCTGGATCCAGGCCGAGCCGTTCCAGTCGAACACGCGCGCATGGCCGGAGGCCAGGCCACCGCCATCGTTCAGATAGGCGCCGACCGCGATGCGTGTGCCGGCATCATTGATGGCCACGGAGTACCCGTATTCATCTTCTGCCGCCTCGCCATCCAGGTCGGCGCCGAGCTGCGTCCAGCTGTTGTTGGCGTACTGGTACACGCGCGCATGGCCGGCTCTGGTACCGTTGTCATCATTGCCCTTGGCGCCGATCACCACCCGCGAACCATCTGCAGAAAGCGCGATGTTGTGGGCAGCGTCACTGGCCGATTCACCGATGATGACGTTGCCAAGTTGACCCACCAGTGGCGCGTTGACCGTCAGCGCGATTGAAGCAGGTGCGATCGTCACGCCGGCTGCGGTGCCGGTGATGGTGATATTGACGGTACCCACCGCGGCGCCAGGGGTCGTTGCGATCGTGACGAGTTGAAAATTCGTCGTGGCAACGGCCGTACCCCCAGTGACGGTGACACCAGCAGGTGCACCGGTCGCTCCGATCGTGACCGGTCCAGTGAAGCCGTTGCTGCGCGTGATGTCGACCATGACCGTAGTCGAGTTGCCGGCGGCGACGGTCGCCGTGATCGCGCTCAGCGCGATACTGGCGCCAGGGGCCGGTGCCGCGTTGATGGTCAGCGCGAAACTGGCGGGCGTGATCGTCACGCCGCTCGCCGTGCCCGTGATGCTCAGGGTGGAAACCCCGGCAGTGGCGCCGATTGTGGTGGTGATGGTCACCACCTGGGTGGTGGAAGCCGCGTCTATCGTCCCGGCCGTCACCGTCACGCCTGCGGGCGCACCCGTGGCTGCGATCGTGACCGGCCCGGTGAAGCCGCCGCCGCGCGTGATCGTCGCGGTGACCGTGGTCGCATTGCCCGCAGTAAGGCTGCCTGAGGCCGAACCCAGCGCCAGTGTGACCGTGGGGGTCGGGGTCGGAGGTGGGTTCGGAGGGGGTGTCGAGCCGCCGTCACCGCCTCCGCAGGCGGTCAATGCGACCATAAGGGAGGCGGCGAGCGCCTTGCGGAACATCGAAACAAGCATGGAAGACTCCTCCGTGAACCAACCGGACTGGGTTGTGCCTGCAGGATTACGCGACGGGTCGTCGCAAGAAGGCTCATCGGCAGCAGTCGCCGCCTCGCGGATATCCGGATGCCGGTCTGGTTTGACGCCCCTATACTTGCCCCAGACGAACAATTGAATCGGGGGAGTTCCATGTCCATGTCACGCAAGCTCGCACGGTCGGCCGTTTTCGCATCGGCCCTCGCGGTCCTCGCCACGCCAGCCCTGGCCCACCACGGTTTCGGCCTCTTCCAGATGGACATCATGAGGAAGTGGTCGGGAACCATCACCAAGATGAACCTGGTCAATCCTCACTCCTACATGGAGCTCGACGTGGTCGACGGCAGTGGCAAGAAGGTGCACATGCGCTGCGAGATGCGCGCGGCCGCGCTCTTGAGGCGTTCCGGCTGGACTACCGAGATGTTCAAGCCGGGTTCGCATGTCGAAATAGAAGGGCGCCCGCACCGCGACGATCCCAAGGCCTGCTACATCGAGAACTTCAAGATCGGTGATGGCCCCGCGATGAATCGCAACGACCAGTTCCAGACGAAGGGGATCGATACGTCCAAGCGCCCGCCGCGCCTGGCCGATGGCCAGCCGAACATCAGCGGCGACTGGGCCGTGGAGCAGCTCGTGCTTACCGTTCCTCCGAGTGGCGGCAACGGATCGATGATTCCCAAGAGCCAGTCGGCGGCGTTCGCGGCCGGCCGGATCACGCTGCAGCAGGTTCAGGCCACACAGCCGCCGCGGGCAAGGGTCACGTACACGGAACAGGGCCAGAAAGCGGCCACAGCCTTCGACGGCCGCTCGCCCAAGGACAACCCCTGGTTTGCCTGCAAGCCGACCAGCATCATCCGCGACTGGACCGCAGACTGGCCCATCAATCGCTTCGAGCAGAAGACCGTCGGTGGCCAGAAGGTCATCGACATCACGTACGGCCTGTACAACTTCCAGCGCCGCATCCATGTTGGCATGGCCAAGCATCCGGATCGCCTCAAGCCGAGCTATGCCGGCCACTCGATCGGCCAGTGGGAGGGCGATACGCTCGTCGTCGACACCGTGGGGTTTGCCGCGGGCGTGCTGTCGCCGCCCACGCGCAGCAGCGAGCAGATGCATATCGTCGAGCGGTTCACGTTCGATCCGCAGAAGGTGTCGCTGCGACGCGATTACACCGTCACGGACCCGGTGTACCTGGCGGCCCCGTACGCGAGCTACGACATCATGTATCTGTCGGATGTGCCATTCCAGAAGCAGCCCTGCAAGGAAATGACGCCGGAGTTCCAGCAGTAGCAAGGAGGCTTCAGTGTCCTGGCACACCTATCACACCCGAAAGATAGGCGAGCACACGCTCGCTCCCGAGACGCAGATGATGGGGTACGGCTACGACCCCTCTCTGTCCGAAGGGGCGCTGAAGCCTCCCATTTTCCTCACCTCCACGTTCACGTTCGAAACGGCGCAGGAGGGCAAGGACTTCTTCGATGTCACATCGGGGCGCCGCGTGCTGCCGGAAGGCAAGCAGGCGGGGCTCGTCTATTCGCGTTTCAACAATCCCAATCTCGAGGTGCTCGAAGACAGGCTGGCGCTGTGGGAAGGCGGTGCGGCGGCGGCCGTCTTCTCGAGCGGGATGTCGGCGATATCCACGACGCTGTGGGCATATCTTCGGCCGGGTGATGTGCTGCTCATGAGTCAGCCGCTATACGGCGGCACCGAGACCTTGATCGAGAAGACCCTGCCGGCGTTCGGGATCAGCGCAGTGGCGTTTCAGGATGGCTGCGATCGCGCGGCCGTATTCGAAGCCGCCGAGCGGGCGCTGCTTCTGGCGCAGAAGACCGGAGGTCGCGTGGCGCTGATCGTCGCGGAAACGCCGGCCAACCCTACCAGCGGACTCGTGGATTTCTCACTGCTGGTCGAGGTGTCGAAGATGATCGGCGCGCGCCAGGCGGGTGGCCGCCCACCCGTCGCCGTGGACAACACCTACCTGGGGCCGATCTTCCAGCGACCGCTGACATACGGCGTCGACCTCGTCATGTATTCACTGACCAAGTACGCAGGCGGGCATTCGGATCTGGTTGCCGGCGGAGTCATCGGGTCGCGCGAAATGCTGCAGCCCGTGCGCGCGCTGCGCAGCGCGCTGGGCACGCAGAGCGATCCGCACACCGCCTGGATGCTGCTGCGGTCGCTTGAAACACTTTCGATACGCATGGAGCGCAGCGCGGACAACGCTGTGCGTGTTGCGACCTTCCTGCGGGATCATCCGCAGGTCCGGCACGTCAACTACCTGGGGTTCCTGCCCCCGTCGGATCCACGGGAGCGGGTATTCAGGGGCCAGTGCCTGAGCGCCGGGTCCACATTCTCATTTCACGTGCGCGGCGGTGAAGCAGAGGCTTTCCGGGTGCTCGACAGCCTGCAGTTCATCAAGCTTGCCGTGAGCCTGGGAGGCACCGAGACGCTGATGTCGCACCCGGCGAGCACCACGCACTCCGGCGTTCCCAAGGAAACGCGGGATCGGCTTGGGGTCACGGACGACATGATCCGTATTTCAGTCGGCATTGAAGCCGCAGCGGACTTGATTGCAGACCTCGACCAGGCGCTGGCTGCGCTCGCAACAGGCCTGGGTCGCTAGTCTCGGTATCGCAACTCGACCTTTCTCCGGGCGAACGGGGTGTGCCATGAAGCGGGATGAGTTCAGCAGGAGGGAAGTGGTTGCCGGGACGCTGGCGGTCGCTGCACTCGCAAGTGGCGCCGCAAAGGCTGCAGCCACCGGCGGTGGCGCCGATCTGACCGCACTCACGGTTGCCGAGGCCAGTCGCCGCATTGCTGCGCGCGAACTCACCAGCGTGGAACTCACGCGCGCTTACCTGGAGCGCATCGAGCGATTGAATCCCCGTGTCAACGCCTACATCACCGTGACAGGTGAGCAGGCGCTCGCGCAGGCACGGGTTCTCGATGCAGAGATGGCATCGGGACGTTCGAGGGGAGTCCTGCATGGGGTTCCCGTGGCGCTGAAGGACAATATCGACACCGCGGGTGTGCGCACTACCGCTGCGAGTGCAGTGTATGCCGACCGTGTTCCCACCGAAGACGCGCCGGTAGTACGGAGACTGCGCGACGCAGGCGCCGTGTTCCTTGGAAAACTCAACATGCATGAATTTGCCTATGGTGGCACGTGCGTCGTCTCCCACTATGGTCCGGTCCGCAATCCCTGGGATCTCGGCTACACGCCCGGGGGCTCATCCGGTGGCTCTGCCGCTGCGGTCGCCGCCCGAATGTGTGCGGCAGCGCTGGGCACCGACACGGCCGCTTCGATCCGCTTTCCCGCTGCCTGCTGCGGTGTGGTCGGGTTCAAGGCGACACACGGGCTCGCGAGCATCCGCGGTATCGTGCCTCTGTCGGAGATGCACGATCATGTGGGGCCCCTGACCCGCAGCGTCGAGGATGCGGCGCTCGTCATGACGGCCATCGCGGGGCACGACCCCCTTGATCCGGTAAGTCTCCGCGCCGAACTGCCGCGCATGGCACAGGGTATTGGAGCCGACACAAAAGGGCTGCGCATTGGTGTGCCGCGCACTCCCTTCTTCCAGGCAATCGATCCGGAGATCGATGCCGCCGTGGGTGCGGCGCTCGAAGTGCTTGGCGGCCTTGCTCGCAGCATCGCCGATGTATCGCTCCCCGGCGTCGATTCTTTCGCGGTGCTTTCGGCAGAGATATTCCAGTACCACGCCGCTCTGCTTGCCGATCCGGCGAAGCGTGCCCTCTACGATCCGATCACGCGGGAGCGAATACTTGGGGGTGCAAATATCCCGTCGACCCAGTACATCGAGTCACGGCGCCGGATGATCATCGCGCGCAACAGCGTGGGCACTTACTTCGAGAAGGTCGATGTAATCGTGACTCCAACGTCGATGGCGCCGCCCATTGCGATTGCCGCGGCGAACGCTTCACCGCCCGACGAATCCGGCATGATCCGCAATACATTGCCGTTCAACGTGTACGGCATCCCCACGATCAGCGTGCCGTGCGGATTCACGCGTGCGGGGATGCCAATAGGCCTGCAGATCAGTGGGCCTCCGCTTGCCGAGGCGCGCGTGCTGTCGCTTGCCCATGCATACGAGCGTGCGACCCGCTGGCACCAGAGGTCGCCGTCCGCCATCAGCTAGGCCTCGGAGATTACGATCGAGATGGCGCTGCTGGAGCTTGTTCACTGTCATGTATGGTGAACCTGTTCTCTGGCTGGTCAGGGCAGAAGGGTCGGATCAGGCTGTCTGGCGGCCCATTTGCGAGCAGCCCAGTATTTCTTCTCGAACGCCTCTCGTTCGCGGATCAGGTCGCGCAGTTGCGGATTGGCGTTGATCAGGGAAAGTGCGTTGTCCCTGTATTCGTTGAGCCGGGAGAGCGCCACGAGCTGGGCGGGAGGAGGGGCATCGACTCCGCTCAGATAGGCGCGCGCCTCTTCCTCCAGTGCCTTTTCGTACAGCGCGAGCCGGCAGATTCTGACCTTCAGCAGCGTTCCGGTGGGTGCCTCGACCTTGCAGTGGATGTCGAAGTCGTCGTCGCGGTTGAGGTCGTTGTAGAGCGCGTAGAACTTGTCTTCCGCATCGATGGCGCCCATGCGTATGCGGTACAGCTTCTTGCCGACGATCTGCAACTCGTCCAGAGGCTCGGACTTGGAGACGACCTTGGTGAGGGAGATGACGTTGATCCGGCCGTCAGCAGGCTGTTCTGCCATCTGGGCACCTGCGAGCACGGGCGCCACAGACAGCAGCACAAGGGTGAAACCAGGCGTCCTCAAGTTGCAGACTCCTCGGATTTCAGCCGGTATTCCTCGGCTTTCGTCTGATTGCCCGCCAGCGAATGTACCTCGCTGATCTGCAGGTAGAGCCGGCCAACGTCCCTGTGTGTTGCTCCATGCTGCGCGATCTTGTTCGACAGCGCCCTCTCAAAATACTCAAGCGCCCGTGGGTAGTCTTTCTTTTCACGGTAGGCGTTGCCCAGGCCCCTGTAGGATTCGACGATCTCCGGCCCATGTTCCCCGAAGACGCGCGCCCTGATCTGCAGGGCGATCCCATGGGCCTCGATGGCCCGGTCGTAGTCCTTCTTCCTGAAATGAACGTTCCCGATATTTCCGTAGCTTGTCGCGACGTTCGAGTCGAACTTGCCCAAGCGGGCCAGGCGGATGTCGAGCGCCTTGCGGTGGGCTTCCAGTGACTGGTCGAAGTTTCCTTCGGCGGAATGGACGACGCCGAGTGCGAGGAGCGTGGATGCGAGCGTCAGGTCGTCTGATCCGGCTGATGCCTGGCCGGCGGCCAAGGCTTTGCCTAGGTAGGCCTTCGCGCTCTCGTATTTGTCCTGCCGGGTAAGGATGACTCCTATCTGGTTGAAGGAGTGGGCCGCCATTGCGCCATTGCCAAGCCGCTGGAATTCAACTGCGGCCTGCTCGTAGCTGGCGATGGCTTCTTCCTGCCTGGAGTTCCTGTAATGGTCGTCCGCAGCCCGGAGGTGCTCCTCGGCTCGCGGATCACTTTGCGCATTCGCCGAGCTGGCCGAGGCCAGAAGCGCAAAAGCAATGACCAGGAGGACTCTGGAAGTCATCTGGTTTTCAGAAATACTGCCCGGGGTAGCGCCTGTCAATGGCCTGCACGCGAAGCGGCACCGAATTTCCCCGGCCATGCCCTTATTTCAAGTCGCTGCGTACCCGACCCGGAATACAATCAGCCGCAAGGTGAGCACCAATCATCGGCATTATTCCCTGCTCGGACCGACGTCGCGGTGAGGCGGCATTTCGGTCGCATGGTGCTGCTTGCGGCCTGCACTTCGCTGGGTCCACTCAGCCTGAACCTCTACCTGCCGTCGATTCCCGAAGTGCAATTGCACTTCGCGGCGACCGTCGCCGAGGTGCAGACCACGGTCAGTCTGGCGTTACTGGCCTTCGGCCTGGGTCTGGTGCTGCTGGGGCCGCTGACCGATCGTTACGGGCGGCGACCCTGCCTGATCGGCGGGCTGGCCCTGTTCATCGCCGGCTCTGCATTGGCGGCGCCGGCCCCTTCGCTGCAGGTGCTGGCGCTTGCGCGCGTGCTGCAGTCGGTCGGCTGCGCGATAGCGTTCATCAGCGCCCGGGCCATGGTCTCCGATGTGTCGCCGCGCGAAGAACTGCCGCGCTCCGTGGCGCAGATGACCATGATCATGCTGGTGGTGCAGATGGTCGCGCCGCTGCTCGGCAACATGATCATGGCGGCCGGTGGGTGGCGGGCGATCCAGTACTTTGGCGCCGTGCTTTCGGTCTCGTTGCTGGTCGGCGTTTCCCTGGCGCAGCCGGAGACTTTGCCTACGGCGCATCGCTCCGAGCGCGATCGTCCGGTCACGGAATTCCTTCGACCCACGATGGCAGTGCTGTCGAGGCCAGGTTTCCCGATACTGCTGCTGCAGGCGGGACTCCTCTATTCGGCCTATCCGGCGTTCCTGTCCATTGCGCCTCATCTCATGGTGGAGGCATTCGGACGCCCACCCACGGAGTTCGCGTACTACTTCGTGTTCCTGCCTGCCGGATACTTCGCGGGCAATGCCTTTGTACTGAAATACGGCAGCCGGTTCGGGCAGGATCGCCTCGTCTCCGCGGGCGCGAAGTTTGCCGTGTTCTCATGCCTGCTGAGCATCCTGCTGATCGCCATGGGCGTGCGACATCCGCTGGCGTTGTTCATTCCCGCCGGAGCCATGCTGAACATCGGCCTCGGGCTGGCGCTGCCAACGGTGTCGGCGCGTGCGGTGACGCAGTCCACTCCACACGTTGGCAGCGGTTGGGGCCTGGTCGGCTGCGCGCAGCAGGTGATGGCTGCGGTGTCGGTGCAGACGCTGGGGTTGTTCAGTGCGGATTCGCCGTTTCCCGTGCTTGTGCTGTGCACGGGGTCGCTGCTGCTGGTCGTGACGTTCGAGTATTCGCGCAGGTCGGCGCGCGGAGCTTGATGGACTTCCTCTGCACCGTAAGATGGATGTTTGGCGCCAACGAGGTGAGCTCATGCGCAGATTCGGGCTGAATACACGCACCGCCTTTGTCACCGGCGGAGCCAGTGGCATCGGCCTCGGCATGGTGAAGGCGTTCCTCGATGCGGGCATGAAGGTGGTTGTCGCCGACATACGCGAGGATCACCTGCACAGCGCCGCCGCTGAATTGGGAGCGCGGGACGAACTGCTGTTCCTCCCGCTGGATGTCACCGACCGCAATGCCTACAAGATCGCCGCTGACGCAGCGATCAAGCGTTTCGGCCAGGTGCACGTGCTCTGCAACAACGCCGGCGTCGGCATCATGGGAGCCGCCCAGGACCTGTCCTATGCTGACTGGGACTGGAGCCTCAGCGTGAACCTGGGTGGCGTGTTCAACGGCATCCATACCTTCCTCCCGCACCTGCTTGCGCACGGCGAGGGTGGCCACATCGTGAACACCGCATCGGTCGGGGCGGTGCTGCCTGCGGGGATCGCCTACGGCGCGCCGAAGGCCGCCGTGCTGGCGCTGTCGGAGGGTCTGCGCACGGAACTGGCAGACCGGAACATCGGGGTCACCTGCCTGCTGCCGGGACCGGTGTCGTCCAATATCCACCAGGTGGCGGCGCTTCGACCGGCCCGCTATTCGGATACGCGGCTGCACGAGGCTGAGAGCAAGCTCGCGCAGCGAACAGCCTCTCCCCTCTGGATGGATCCGCTCGACGTGGGCTGCATGGTGGTCGATGCCATCGAGCGCGACCTGGCCTTCATCTTCACGCACAACGAACACCGTGACGGCGTTGCGCGCCGCTTCGAGGCCATCCTGGCGGCGTTCCCGCGCGATCCGGTGGATCCGGTGCGCGCCGCCAACCTGGGATTCCGCATCGCCAATCCGATCTACGAGCAGATGCTGAAAGACAATGAACCTCCCGCGCGCGGACGCCGGCGCCAGTGAGCGCATCCATGAACAGGAACTCCGGCTCCGTTACCGCGGCGCTGTGCTGCCTTGCCATGATCTGCGAGGGTTTCGACCTGCAGGCGCCCGGCGTCACGCTGGCCGGCATTCGGGAGGTATTCGGGCTAAGCCCGCAGGTCCAGGGCGTCTTCCTGAGCATAGGCACGCTCGGGATGATGATCGGCGCCATCGCCGGCGGACGCCTTGCCGACAGGGTGGGGCGCAAGCAGGTGCTGCTGGGCGCGATCCTTCTCTACAGTGTCTTCACGTTCCTGACGATAGTGGCGGACAACACGTTCTGGTTGCTGACCATTCGCCTGCTGACGGGCATTGGGCTGGGCGCGGCACTGCCAACCATCATTTCAATTGCCGCCGAGGGCGTCGCGGAACACCGGCGCGACCTGACGGTAGGGATACTTCTCGCAGGTCCACCGATTGGCGCGGCACTGGTCAGCCTTCTTGCCGCCGTCAATTCACAGACCAGCCAGTGGAAGCTGGTCTACGTGGTCGGTGGCCTGGTCCCCGCGCTGGTCGTGGTTCCCATCCTCTGGTGGTTGCTGCCCGATACGTTCAAGTCACGCAAGGTCTCCACGCAGGTCGTCCGCGCCGATATCGGCGCAACGCTTTTCGGGGGTGGCCGCGCGATCCAGACCCTGGCGATCTGGATCGCCTTCTTCGCGATGCTGCTGGTGCTGTTCGTGATAGTCGGCTGGCTGCCCTCGCTGCTGATCAGCCGCGGCATTTCCCGCTCTGATGCTTCCCTGGTGCAGATGCTGTTCAACCTGGGGGCGATCCCCGGCACCGTCCTGGCTGGCTACAGCTTCGGCAAAGCCACTTCGCGCACGGCGGCACTGGTCGGCTTCTTCCTGGCATCCATCGTGGCATTGCTGCTGCTCAGCTACAGCCCGCCGGAAATCGGCTATGTGATTGGCGCTGGCTTGCTTGCGGGCATGGCCATTGCCGGCGCCCAGGCCATCATCTATGCGCTGGCGCCGAGGATCTACCCCACTGCCGGGCGGGCTACCGGCATGGGTTTCTGCGTCGCTGCAGGCAGGATTGGCTCTGCCCTGGGGCCGCTGCTGGTCGGCTGGATGGTCGCGGCCCGATTCCTTCCGGCAACGGTTATCTTCTCGCTGATTCCCGTTTTCGCGCTGGCTGGCCTGATGGCGCTGGGAGTGGCGCGAATGGTGCCGTTACATAGTGCAGCAGGCGGACCTCGGGGGCACGCAGGCGATCCGTGAGGCGCCCGCCAGCGCCTGACGAGCGGCTCCGGCATCGACGTCGACAGTCGCGCCCGCTGCATGGCACGATGACCGGCGACGTCTGCGCTGTCCTGTCCCCAGAGCCCTCCTGCCGGTGCACCATGATCCAAGCCAATTCTCCTGTCGCGCTGCCCGATGAATACACCCTGGGCGACTGGCGTGTGCTGCGCAGCCAGAACCGTCTCGAATGGCTGTCTGACCGGGCGAGGGTGGTTCGACTGGAACCCAAGGCCATGGATGTATTGTGCGCGCTGGCCCGTCACGCCCCGCAGACGCTGTCGCGTGCGCAGTTGCTCGATACCGTCTGGAGCGGTCGGGTGGTGGTCGAGGGCACGCTGTCACGCGCCATCCGCCAGTTGCGCATCGCGCTGGGTGACGATGTGCGCGCGCCGGTCTACATCGAAACAGTCAGCAAACGCGGCTATCGCCTGCTGATGAAACCGCTCATCGCGCAGCCGGTGCAGGCTCAAACTGCCGTGGACGCCGTTGGGGAATCCGCGGCGCCGCTTTTCGTCCAACCCGCTGCTATGCCGTCCGCCGCCAGGATCCCGCAACGCCTGTTTGCCGGGCGCGGCTGGGTCGTGGCACTCACGCTGGGGGTGATCTCGGTGCTCGGTGCGCTCACGCAGTCGATCGAGTCGCCGCCGCGCGGTGCCGCGCGCATCCTGTGGGTGGATGATCGTCCCGAGAACAACCACCGGGAAATCGCGCGTCTCAAGGGCATGGGCCTGCGTGTGGAAACCGCGGCTTCCAATGCCGAGGCGGCGCAGCGACTTCAGTCGCGCCGCTATGACGTGCTGATTTCCGACATCAAGCGCGGTGCCGAGGCGGGCCTTGCCGGACTGTCGTTGCCGCGCGAGGCATTGCCGGATCGCAACAGCCTGCCACCCGTGGTGTACTACGTTGGCAATGTGGGCTCGGCCCGCACGGCAGACGGCTATCCGGTGACCAACGATCCCGAGCAACTGATGGCGCTGGTGTCCGAGCTGGCTGGATCGGCACGCGCGATCAATCTGTATTGAGCCGCTACGGATCGCGGGCTGGCGTGTCATAGCTGACGCTGCCATCTGCATCCACGTACACCGACGTATGGCCTTTGTCCGGTCCGTAGGTGCGTTTACGTTCGTAGTAAGACGCGCCATCGCCCCCGCCGAGGCTGCTGTAGTCCGTCGTGTAGGACCAGGGGTTGTTGCGATAGCCTGACTTGCCCGGCGCGCCGCGACGCTCGGCCTCACGGGCCATCGCGCGCAGGTTGCCCAGCAGTCGCGGCGGATTCTCCATGCCGAAGTTGCCCTGCGCGTCGGCCCAGTAACGACCGGGCAGGGTGCGCGTGCCAAACAACGCGAACAGCGCGTCGAGCTGCTGCACGTCCTGCGCGTGCAGTTCGCGCCCGTTGACGAAGACACCGCTGCCTCTGCCGGAGGCATCGGCCGCCAGTGGCCCGCCAACCGGCTCGCCGGCCTGCAGTTGTCCGCGTGTGGGCCCGCCCTCATGGCCCCAGAAGCCCGTGCGGGGGTCATACCAGTAGCGTCCTGGCGCGACCGGCGTGCCGTACCTCTGCAGAAGCAGCGCCAGCTGCGTCTGGTCAAGTTCCTGGCCATTGACCATGACGGAGGCCGGCGGCGCCGGTTCCGCGGCGAGCGTGCAGTCCTGGAAGAGCAGGAGGGCGCAGGCGAGCAGCCAGTGGGCGTGGTTTCGCATCGATGTGCCTTTCTAAGGTGATCGAACCAGCCAACAGCATGCGAGAAGCCGGTGCCGATGCCCTGACGCCATGATGATGATCCGGTGATGGGTCGTTGCGGCGGGTCCGGGCGCGGGTATTTCGCGGACATCACGCCGACATCAGGCCACCGTCAGGCAGGCGGCGCGGTGTACCCGCAGGCTCCGGTTCGCCGTCCGCTTCGGGGCGGCGAACCCGATCCACGACCAGGAGCATTCTTCACATGGCCATTCGAAGCCTGTTTGTCTGTTGTGCACTGTGGGGCGCCACCATGGCGTCCGCCGCCGAACCTGCTTTCCAGCAACCCTCCGGCAAGGCGCTGATGCTTTACATCAACAAGCCCGTATCCAGCGGCCTGTGGACGCGCCGCGAACCGCTGTCCTTCGGGCTGCGCCTGCAGCAGTCGCCCGCGCGTTCGTTCATGCGTCCGGTGGCCCTGCTCGACTGGAACTACGCGCTGGGCGGCCGGCGCAGCTTCTCGAGTGCGGGCATTCTCATGTTCGACTCGGCCGGATCGGTGAGGCGGCACCCGGAGCTGGCGGCACTGGCCGCGGCGGCGGCGGCGGCGGGTCTTGCCTGCGCAGCCGGTTGGGGCATCTGTGACGGCGGCAGCAGTGACGAAACCTATACGCCGCCCGGCGAATAAGGTGACGTCGTGCCGGCATCAGCGCCTGCGGCTGATGTCGGCGGCCGTGCTGTGGGTGGTGACCGGCTGCGTTCACCTTCCCTCGACGGTGCGGGCCGAGCTGCAATGCGTACCCGAGCGGCCCAACCTCTATGGCGGAGCGCGCGCGTGCACTGCTGCGGAACACGCCGCCGCCGCGCAGCCGCAGCGCACGCGACCAGTCGAAGTGCGCGATCTGCCACTGGCCTCCGGGCAGATCATCCTGATCGAACGCCCCGTGCCCATGAGCCTGTACCTGTCGCTGATGGCCGAGCGCTTTGCGCCGTACATCCATGCCGGCATCGTGGTGATTGACGAAGGCACGCCCTATGTCTACGAGGCATTCGGGTCGTTTGGCATCCGCGTGACCGGCAGCCCAGCCGACGACATGCATGGAGGAATCCGTCGTGTGCCGCTGAAGTCCTTCCTGCGTCGCGATGGATTCATCGCCGTGTTCGAGCCGCCCCCCGAAGTGGACCGCGAGCGCCTGGTGCAGTTCGCGCGCGATCACCTGGCTCGGAAAACGCCGTTCGACGGGTACTTCGATAACGCCGATGCCAGCCGGTTCTACTGTGTCGAGTTCGTGGCGCGAGCGCTGGAGTCCAGCGGCGGGCCGCTCGTGCCCGGAGCCCGGGTTACGCCCAATCGTTC
This sequence comes from Pseudomonadota bacterium, assembly GCA_016720075.1. Classification (GTDB taxonomy): domain Bacteria; phylum Pseudomonadota; class Gammaproteobacteria; order Steroidobacterales; family Steroidobacteraceae; genus ZC4RG30. The sequence goes on along the minus strand of JADJXW010000004.1, from coordinate 196,177 downwards.
AGCCTCAAGCGTGCTGGGCTGGCTGAAGACGGCCGGGCCTGACCTGCTGCTGGCCGGGGATCTGGTCGATGGGCAGCGGCCTATCTGGTTCTCGTCGCGACGCTACACCCGGGAGCAGATGGCGGCTTACTTCGGGCTGAAGAAGGAGTTGCATCGCCGATTTACGGCGCAACAGCCGCTCGGCAGCCTGTTTCGCTGGGGCTGGCAGAACCTGGAGTACCGGCCGCTCGTCCAGGCCTATTTTGATGCGGGGATGCAGCCCGGCGCGCCGGATGCCCAGACGCTGGCGCGCCTCATGTTCGATGGCGCGCAGGGGCCTGCGCAATAGTCCTCAAGGTGAGCGCCAGGCCGCCGGCGCTTCCATAACGCCTTCCGTGCCGAACCGGATGCCGCCGAGCCCGCCGGTATGCAGTTTCCCGCTCATCGAGTACTGGATGCGGTTCGTCGACTGGCCATCCATGGCACCCATCACCTGACGGATGATGTTCCACGCGGAAATCGTCACGGGCACCTCTACAACCGTTTCTCCCAGAGCGGGCAGGGTGCCCCCGGTGTTCATGACGCCGGTTGCGAACGCGCGCTGCTGCACTTCCATCTGCACCGATGCCCCTTTGAAAGGCACCGCCACGGCGTTCGGATTCTGAACGCGCAGCTTGACCAGCATGCGCAGTTCGAGGCCCTCGCCCGGCAGTGAATCGATGCCCGCAACGGAGACGTTGACGGGATCAGGCAGCGTGGCGCAGCCACACAGGGCGAGCGCAAGCAGTCCGGGAAGCCAATGGCGAAGGATGTTCATGTGCGCAGGATACGGCAAGGACGAGCCTCGTGCAGGTGTTGGCCAGCGGAGCAGCTACTCGCGCGGTCCCAGTCGACCTACCAGTGGCAACTTGAGAGCGAGACTGCCCGGATCAACACCAAAGGTCAGGCCGAGCACGTTGATCTCGAGGCCTTCTTCCAGTCCCACCGCCACGCCTGCCGCACCCAGCAGGCTGATCTGCCCACCAGTGCCACTGGGTAATTTGCCCACCGGCATGATGCCAAGGTAGTCCTTGCCGATCGCGGTGGGCGGCAGATCGACGCGCCGTTCCGGCGCTTCGCGCAGCACGAAGGCCGTGAATGTGTTCGAGTTGGGTCCGGGCCAGATCCGGTACGTTGCGGAATACGGGTAAGCCGCAACGGCGGCTTCGATTCTTTCGATGACGGCGGCAGCGGTGCCGCCCCGCAGTTCGCCCAGCAGTTCGGGGCGATTGCCGAACCAATAGCCATCGGCAGCTCGCTGGCTGGTGACCAGCGCACTGCCGCTGCGACGCAGGCGGTGGCCATTGATTTCATGCACCGTGTATTGCGCGGCGCCCTCCGGCTTTACCGCAATCCAGGTATGCACTCCGAAGTAGCCGCGCCAGCGCACCGCGCGCGCTGAATACACCTGCACCACGGCCTCTGGCGTGGTCGCGGCGTCCGGCGCCAGGCCCGCGGGTTCACGGCTGGCCGTGCGCCAGTCGCTGTCCCTCACCTGCCCGCTGAACTTCAGCCATGAGGCGGAGCAGGCCGTATACAGGGGCAGGGTGACCAGCACGATCGCCAGGCGCCTTTTCCATTTGCCTGGCCGTTGGCCGCGCATCTGACTGTTCTGCATGACGCTGGAGTTTGCCTCGTTCCCGCCTGGCAGCCGATGATAGCCTTGTCCGGTACGGGTGTTTGCGCGGGATGGGGGAAGCCATGCTGAATGTCTTTCGCGGACGAGTTTTGCTGCCGCTGCTGGTCGGGCTGCTGGGCGGCGCCGCCGATCCGTTGGTCGCGGCTGAACAGCCGAATATCCTGCTGATCATCTCGGACGACGTCGGCATCGATGTGAACAGCACGATGTACCCGGGCCTGGTGCAGCGCGTGGCGCGGCAGTACGGGCCGAGGGGCCGCAATCACCCCGGCCACGCGGCCATCCAAGGCCGTCCGGCGGCCACTCCCAACCTCGACCGCCTGGCTCGGGAAGGCGTGCGGTTCACCAATGCCTGGGCGCAGCCATTCTGTTCGCCGACGCGCGCCTCCATCCTCACCGGCCTGTTCGCGTCGAAGGCCAACGTCCTCAATTACACCGACCCGCTGTCGCAGCACTACGCCTCGTTCGTGCAGCGGCTGAAGGATGAGGGCGGCTACCACACCGGCCTGTTCGGAAAGTGGCACCTGGCGGGCATGCCGGGACGCGACACAAGCTATCCGGGCATGAAGCCCAAGGAGGCTGGCTTCGAGTTTTTCCGCGGCAACATGCACGCGGCGCTGAAAACGTACTGGGACTACGAGTACATGTCGCAGGACGAGGCGACGCCGGCGACCCAGTGGCGCAGCGGCAGGCCACCGCTGAAATCGTTGCCCGGCATCGCGCCCACGACGATGTCGGGGGTGGTTCAGGTGGCCGATGCGCTGGATTGGATCACCGCGCGCGAACAGTCGGCGCCCGGCAAGCCCTGGTTCGCCTGGCTTGCGTTCAATCTGGCGCATGCCACCTCGCAGCTGCAGCCCAGTCAGATGATGGTGCCGGAGGCCGACACGCTGGATGAGGCAACCCGTCGCGAAATGTCCGCCTGCGGCGGTCGGTTCGGCTCGCACGAGGTGGGGCAGTGCGGCGGCGAATCGCTGGAGCGCGCGATGACCACGTCGATGGATACATTGATCGGGCGGATGATCGATGGCGTGCAGCGCCTGGACCCGAACACCATCGTGATCTACATCGGCGACAACGGCACGCCGATGTACGGGCGGCCGAACCTCGACTTCATCGACAATCTCTACATCACGCGCAAGGGCCGTGGCAAAGGCACGGTATACGAGAGCGGCGCGCGCGTGCCGTTCGCGATTCGCGGACCGGGCATCGTGGCGCGGCGGGAGAGCGCGGAATACGTGCATGCGGCAGACCTGTTCCCGACCATCCTCACGTTGGCGGGGCTGTCGGTGCCGCAGCGCGTTCCCACTGGCGATGGCGCGAGCACGCAGGACGTCGATGGCAAGTCGCTGGCACCGATCCTGCGCGGCAAAGCCAAAACGGTGCGGGACCGCGACCAGGGCCATGTGCTCACCGAATCGCTAAACCTGATGACCAACAGCACGCGGCAGGTGGGTGCGCGCAATGCCCGCTACAAGGTGATCTGTACGGAAAAGGTGAGCAATGAGGCCTGCGAGTTCTATGACCTCGTGGCCGATCCCATCGAGGAGTATCCGCTGCCGGAGCCGTCGAGTTGCGAGGCCAGCGCGAAGCGGCGCGATCCGGCATGGCACTACTGCCGGCTGTCGGGCCTGATCCGCACGGAATCGTTCTTCGCGAAAGGACGCTGAAAGGGCGCCCTGCCATGCGCATGTCTTCGCGCCAGGTGGTGCTGTTCGGTCTGACCGCCGCAGCGCTTGTCGCCATTGGCGCCGTAGTTCTCCTGCGACCATCTCCGCACTCGCCGCCAGCGGCGCCGACCCTGGTCGGCAGCGCCGCCTGCGCTTCATGTCATCAGGCGGCCTCGGCGCTGTGGCAGCAAAGTCATCACCGGCATGCCATGGATGTCGCGGACAGGCAGTCCGTGCGCGGCGATTTCAACAACGCCACGTTCGAATACTTCGGCGCCCGCTCGCGCTTCTTCACGCAGCAGGGTCGGTACTTCGTCGAAACCGACAACGCCCGGGGTGAACTCCAGGTCTTCCCGATTGCCTACACATTCGGGATCGATCCGCTGCAGCAGTATCTGGTGCAGTTCCCGGATGGACGGCTGCAGGCGCTGGGCATCGCCTGGGACACTCGTCCGGCAGAGCAGGGCGGGCAGCGCTGGTTTCACCTGTATCCGGACCGACGCGTTGCCCACGACGACGCCTTGCACTGGACGGGCGCGTTCCAGAACGCAAACTCGCGCTGCGCCGCCTGCCACACGACGGGGTACGAGAAGGGATACCAGCAGGCGCAGGATCGCTATGAGACGCGCTGGGCCGAGCCGCACGTGGGCTGCGAGGCCTGCCATGGTCCCGGCTCGCGCCACATGGAATGGGCGAAGGGCGAGTCGTCGCTGTCGGACAAAGGTCTGGTGACGCGAATCGGCGCCACCTGGGTACCCGCCACTGGCGCGCGTCCGCTTCCGCCCCAGGCCGATGCGCCCATGGGCGGCCAGCTCGAGGTGTGCGCGGGTTGCCACGCTCGTCGCACCGAGCTGGGGTCGCCGGATATCGCGGCTTCCTTTCACGACAACCATGCGCTTGGCGCCCTGGTCGACGGTCTGTATTTCCCTGACGGCCAGATCCGCGACGAGGTGTTTGAAGCCGGCTCGTTCCTGCAGAGCCGCATGCACCAGAACCATGTCACCTGTTCGAATTGCCACGAGCCGCATGGCGGCGGGCTGCGCGCCAGCGGCAACGCGCTGTGCCTGCAGTGCCACGAGCCGAACCGCTTCCAGAGCAGGGCCCACTTCTTCCACAAGGAGGATTCCAGCGGGGCGCAGTGCATCGCCTGCCACATGCCCGCCCGCACCTACATGGGCGTGGATGGGCGTCACGACCACTCGTTCCGAATTCCGGACCCAGTGGCCTCCGAATCGCTCGGTGTGCCGGATGCCTGCACCGCTTGCCACGCGAATCGCGATGTCCGGTGGGCTGCGGATGTCATGCGCCGCCGGACGGGCCGTGACGCACCTGTCTACGCTCACGCCGCGCTTCTGGCACGCGCGCGGCGCACTGACGCAGGCGTGGCGCCGGAACTGCTGGCCTTCGCGCGCGATGGTAGCCGCGCCCCGATACTGCGAGCCATCGCCCTTCAGGAAAGCGCCCGCTTTGTTTCTGTCGAGCAGCAGCAGGTCATTGCCGAGTCGCTGCTAGCCTCTGACCCGCTGATCCGCGCCGCTGCCGCGGCCGCCGCCACGCAGCTTGAACCAGCCGTTCGCCTCCAGCTGCTGCAGCCGCTGCTGACTGATCCTTCGCGGAGCGTGCGGATCGCGGCCGCCCGTCAGCTGATTGAACTTCGGGTGGCGGGTCTGCCCGAGCCGCAGCGTCCCGCCCTCGAGAAACTCTTCGATGAATACCGCGCAAGCCTCGCGCACAACGCCGACATGCCCGAATCGGCAACCGACCTTGCGCTGTTCCATGCCGCGCAGGGGGATCCGGAAGCTGCGGCCAGTGCGCTGGCGCATGCACTGAAGCTTGCGCCGAAATATCTCCCCGCCATGCTGAACCTGGCGGATCTGCATCGTGCCCGCGGCCGTGACGACCTGGCCGAAGCGTTGCTGGATGACGCGGTTGCTGCCTATCCGGAATCCGGCGACGCCCGCCACAGCCTGGGGCTGCTCTATGTGCGCACGGGTCGAACCATCCAGTCGGTCGCGCTGCTCGCCGCAGCCAGCAGGCTTGCGCCCGACAATCCCCGCTACGCCCTGGTGCATGGCATGGCGCTGGTGGAATCGGGCTCCCGCGTCGCGGGCCTCGCGGTGCTGGAAGCGGCGCTGCGCCGCTTTCCGGACAGCGACCCGATTCGCGAGGCACTGGCAGGCTATCGGTCGACCCCTGCTGCGTATTGACTTGCAGGGGCCGCGCCGGTATCGATAGCGACAGAGGGGGGCTTATCCATGATCCACGCATTACCAACTGCGGCGCGATGCTGCCTTGCTGCGCTCGCAGCCCTGTTGTTCGCCGCCGCCGCCGCCGCCGGTCCAAAACGCCCGAACATCCTGCTGATCATCGGCGACGACATCGGCGTGGACGCCACCTCCGACATGTACCCCGGCCTGATCGACTCGCTGGTGCGCCAGTACGGACCGCAGGGGCGCAATCATCCGCAGTACCAGCAGATCAAGGGTCGTCCCGCATCCACACCCACGCTCAACGCGATGGCTCGCGCCGGCATGAGCTTCACGCAGGCCTGGGTGCAGCCGTTCTGCGCCAACACGCGCTCCTCGATCATCACCGGCCTGTATCCGGCCCGCATGGGCGTGGTGGATTACAACGGCTGGTTGGGCAAGCAGCACCACTCCTTCGTGCGCGATCTGAAGGAGAAGGGCGGCTATGCCACCGCGGTATTCGGCAAGTACCACATCGCGGGTCTCGGGCAATACCCGGGCATGCACGCCAAGGAAGCCGGCTTCGACCTGTTCCGCGGCAACATGCACGGCGGCGTCGCCACCTACTGGGACTGGGAGTATCACGTGCAGGATGCCTCGAGCCCGGCCGGCGAGTTCCGCACCGAGAAGGCCCCTGTGCGTTCGATTCCGGGCATCGCGCCCACCACCTACGCGCCGGTGGTGAACGTCGCGGACATGTTCGAGTTCCTCGATGGTCAGCAGAAGAAGGATCCGGACCAGCCGTGGTTCGCGTGGCTGGCTTTCAACCTGGCCCACATCACCGGCAACCAGCGCCCGAATCCGATGGCCGTGCCCAACCTCGATACGCTCGACGAGCCCTCGCGCCGCGAGATGGAATCCTGCGGCGGCACGTTCGGCTCGGCCAATGTCGGCCGCTGCACCGACAAGCAGCTGATGCGGGCGATGACCAATTCCATGGACACGCTGATCGGCAAGGTGCTGGAGCGCATCGACGCCACCGACCCGGACACCTACGTGATCTACCTGGGCGACAACGGCACATGGATGTTCGGTCCCAATCGCGAGTTCATCGACAACATGTACATCACGCGCGTGGACCGCAGCAAAGGCACGGCTTACGAGAGCGGGGCGCGCGTGGAAATGGCGATCCGCGGCCCCCGGATCCGGGCGGGCGTGCGCAGTGATGTTCCGGTGAACGGCGTGGACCTCTTCGCCACGATCCTGGAGCTCGCGAAGCTGAAAGTGCCGAAGGCGGTGCCGGATCGCAACGGCGCGATGGTTCGCCCGGACGCCCGTTCGCTGACGCCGGTGCTGTTCCGCGGTGCGAAGCAGCTGCGCGATCCCTGGCGCGACTACCAGCTGGCCGAAACCATGAATCCCGTGAAGCAGAACATGCTGCACGTGGCCGCGCGCAACACGCGCTACAAGGTTATCTGCGCGAACGACACGCAGGCAGCCAGCTGCGAGTTCTTCGATCTCGTCGAGGATCCGCTCGAGGAGTATCCGCTCGCCCGGCCTGCCAGTTGCGATGCCTACCAGCAGGGCAAGCTGAAGACAACGGCGCCAGAGTGGAGCTACTGCCGGCTGCACGAAGTGCTGGCAAAGGAATCGATCCTCTCACAGCCGCGGCCCAAGCCGGCGGGGCCGATGATTCCGCCGCGGGCACCGGCAGCCGAGGCAGCCGCGACGGCCCGCTAGGCGCAGGACATCAGTCAGTAGATCGGTTCGCGCGGCTCGATCCACACGCCTTTCGCCAGCGCGCAAAGCGCGCCGGAGGCGTCTAACAGCGCGGTGCCCACGATCGAGCGCCTGCCCTTGACCTCGATCTTCCATCCCAGGATGACGCAGTGCTCACCCGCGGACACAGGCCGATCAATGCGGCAGGTGTACTCCCCGAGCAGCCACGGCTTCAGGCCGGTCTGCAGAGCCTGGAACCCTGGGCAGTCGAGCGCCGCGGCAATGAACTCCGGCGCAATCGTCCCATCGGCCCGGGCCAGCGAAGCATCGGGCGACCATCCTGTTGCGACGATCGGCTTCCCGGCAACCGGGCCGGCGAACAGTCGCAGCCCGTCGCCGCGCGCGCGCAGCGGTCCGCAGACGAAGCAACCCGGGCACGGATGCTGGGCGGGATCAGACCAGGTGGCATTGGCGGAAGCGGCAAGCGCATCGGCGTAGGTCACCGTCGCGGGCGGTGCAAGGTCATCCAGCGTTGCCGGTCGCGCTTCGACGATGCGCTGCGCGTCATGCTCGACATGCCAGGTGCCATCGGCATCCGCATGCACGGTCATCTGCGCATCGAGCGGTGGCGGCTTCAGCAGTCGCACAGTAACCAGCTGCCCGATGGCGTCAGCCACCAGTCCGCACACATAGCCGCCATTGGCTGAGGAGGGTGGTCCGCAGAAGCGGGCCGCAACGCGGACGCTGGAGTGTTCGCTGTTCATTTGCCGAGCATACTTCCTGTCAGTTGCGCAGGGTTGCCAGACACGCGAACAGTCGAGATAGCGACTGTTCGTCGAGCCTGGACTGGATCGCGGATTCGTGGCGCTCCAGAAGCTGATTGACTGTGGCGACCCTGGTCCGGCCCGCCGGTGTCAGAGACAGCGCATGGGATCGCCCATCTGCCCTTGCGCGATTCACCAGGCCCTGCTTCACCAGCCTTGCGACAAGGGGCACCATGTTCGCGGATTTGATGCCCAGCAGTTCGCCGATGGCGCCCTGCTGGCAGCCGCTGTTGGCCCGGATGACCATCAGCACAGCCACTTCCGATGGCCGTAACCCCGTCGGGGTCAGTCGGGTGCCGAGGTCGGTCATGGCGAACACCGACGCCCTTCGCAGCTGGTAGCCCAGGTGCGCCTCCAGCGGGTTGACGAGGGGCGCTGTCTCGCTGTTGCGGGGTTTCGCCATGATTGTTATAATATATAACAATCAAGGAAAAGGCACCATGTCCAGCAAACAGAACGAGAAAGACACCGTCAGCTTCACCGTCGAAGACCGCATCGCCTGGGTCCGGTTCAACCGGCCTACCAAGCGCAACGCGCAGAGCCCGTCGCTCAACCGGCGCATGTATGAAGTGATCTCGGAGCTGGAGTTCCGCGACGATGTCGGCCTGCTGGTGCTCACCGGCGAGGGCGATGCCTGGTGCGCTGGCATGGATCTGAAGGAGTATTTCCGGGAAACGGAAGCGCAGGGCCTCGGCGGCACGCGCAAGGCCCAGCGTGAGGCCTATGCCTGGTGGCAGCGCCTGCGCTGGTACCAGAAGCCGACCATCGCCATGGTCAACGGCTGGTGCTTCGGCGGCGCCTACGGTCCGCTGTTCGCCTGCGACCTGGCCATCGCCGCGGAAGAGGCGCAGTTCGGGCTGTCGGAGATCAACTGGGGCATCCTGCCTGGCGGTGGCGCCACCAAGGTGGCCACCAACTCGATGTCCTTCCGCGATGCCATGTATCACGCCATGACCGGCGAAGCCATTGATGGCCGCAAGGCAGCCGAGTGGAAACTGGTCAATGAGGCCGTGCCGCTCAGCAAGCTTCGCGCGCGCGTGCTCGAGATCGCCACCGTGCTGCTGAAGAAGAACCCGGTCGCGTTGAAGGCCACGAAGGATGCGGTGCGCCGTGTCACGGAGATGACCTACGAGAACGCCGAGGACTACCTCATCCGCGCGCAGGAAGCGGCGAATTTCTTCGACGACAACGGGCGCAAGGAAGGCATCCGCCAGTTCATCGACGAAAAGAGCTTCAAGCCCGGGCTGGGCACGTACGACGTCAACCGCGGGAAGTAGGCACAGGAGAGGAGCGGGCGCCCGGGAAGACGTTTCCCCGCGCGTCCCTCTATCATCGTGCCTGTGAAGTTCGAATCAGAAGCCAGCGCCTCGCGTTCACCCCCGGTGGTGAACGTTGCGGCGTACCGCTTCGCACCTCTGGCCGATCTTCCGGCGCTGCGCGCAGATCTGCTGGTGTTCTGCCGATCGCAACAGTTGCGCGGCACCATCCTTCTGAGCACGGAAGGAATCAACCTGTTCGTGGCGGGAGCTTCAGCGCAGATCGGTGCCTTGCTCGCGCGACTGCAGTCCATCCCGGGGCTCGAGAAGCTGGAAGCCAAGTACAGCCACACCGACCACCAGCCCTTCCGGCGGATGCTGGTGCGCCTCAAGAAGGAGATCATCGCCTTCGGAGTGCCTGGCATCGATCCCGCGCGCCGCACTTCACCCAAGCTGGCGCCGCGCCAGCTGAAGGCATGGCTCGACGAAGGGCGTCCGCTGACCCTGCTCGACACCCGCAATGACTACGAGGTGAAGCTCGGCACGTTCGAGAACGCAGTGCCGGCGGGCGTGGATCATTTCCGGGATTTCCCCGCTGCCGTGGCGAAACTGCCGGCGGAGCTGAAGGACCAGACCATCGTGATGTTCTGCACGGGCGGCATCCGCTGCGAGAAAGCCGGTCCCTACATGGACTCGCAGGGTTTCCGGAATGTGCTGCAGCTGGACGGGGGCATTCTCAAGTACTTCGAGGAGTGCGGTGGCGCCCACTATCGCGGGGAATGCTTCGTCTTTGACCAGCGCGTCGGCGTCGACCCTGCGCTGCAGGAATCCGATTCGGCCCAGTGTTTCAAGTGCCTGTCGCCGCTGACGACGGAGGAGCAACAGGACGCGCGCTATGTCCCCGGCCGGTCCTGCCCCTGGTGTCATCGCAGCGAAGCCGAACAGGCCGCGCAGACCCTGCGCGAGCGCAATCAGGCGATCCGCGAGGCGGTGAATCCGCTGCCGGGCAGCCAGCCGGCGGATGTGTTCCGGCCGCTTCGCGTGCCGCAGGACTGCGAAGGGTTGTCCGTGCTCGACACTTTCTGCCGGCTGGTGGGGCATCTGCCCGTGGGCTATTGGGAAGCCGAGTGCCGCGCCGGCAATCTGCTCGACAGTCGCCATCAGCAGCTTGGGGCCGGGCATCCAGTGCATGCCGGGGAGCGACTGCTGCATCGATTGCCCCAGACGATCGAACCTGCGATCAATGGAGATGTCACGGTGCTGTACGAGGATGAAGCCCTGATCGTGCTGAACAAACCCGCACCGCTGCCCATGCATCCGGGCGGACGTTACACCCGCAACACGCTCCAGCAGATTCTCAACACCGTCTACCGACCCCAGAAGCCGAAGCCTGCGCACCGCCTGGACGCCAACACCACCGGACTTGTGGTCGTGGCGCGCAGCCGGCATTTCGCCGGGCGCCTGCAGGGCCAGTTTGCGGATGGTCGCGTAGGCAAGGTCTATCTGGTCCGTGTGCAGGGGCACCCGCCGGAAGATCGATTCCAGTGTGAAGCGCCCATTGGCCGTCAGGTGCTCGCAGCGGGAACTCGCGAGGTAGATGATGCCGCCGGTTCGACGGCGAACACGCAATTCTCCGTGCTGCGGCGTTTGCCGGACGGGACCAGCCTGCTCGAGGCGCGCCCGCTGACGGGGCGCACCAACCAGATCCGCATCCACTGTGCTTTCCTGGGCCTGCCCGTGGTGGGCGAGACCGCGTATGGCGCACAGGAGACTGAACCCAGGCAGACGCTGCAGATGGGAGATCGGCCGCTTTGCCTGCACGCCTGGCAGATCAGCTTCTCCCATCCGGTCAGTGGCGAGGCGATGAACTTCACTGCTCCGCCGCCCGCTTGGGCTTCCTGAAGCCCCGCATGTCCACAGATAGGCGAAAAGGTCGCACTTCCCGTTTGCACCGCAGCGCGGGTGCCAGCGCTGTCAGTGCCGTCCGGGTCTGCGCCGTGATTGCGGCATGATCCGCACCATGGCCGCGATGGGCACGGTGGTAGCCATTGACGTGGATGCGCCCGAGGCTGCCGTGGAGCGCGCGTTCGAGTGGTTTCGCCAGGTGGAAGCAGCGTGTTCCCGGTTCGACCAAGCGAGCGAGTTGCGCCAGTTGCCGGTGGGAATTGCGACCAGGGCGAGCCCCATCCTTTTCGAGGCAGTGCGCTTCGCGCTCCAGGTGGCGGAACAGACCCGCGGCGCCTTCGATCCCACGCTCGGCAGTCGGCTGGCTGCACGCGGATACAACCGGCACTACGTCACTCGTGACGTCATCGATGCGCCGGGATCAGATGACGTCAGCTTTCGTGATATCGAGCTCGACGCCGGTCGGCAAACCATCGTGCTCAAGCGCCCCCTTACACTGGACCTCGGCGCCGTGGCCAAAGGACTGGCCGTGGATGCAGCTGCCCAGGAGCTGAAACCCTTCAGGCATTTCTGCATCGATGCGGGCGGCGACATCTACTGCGGTGGAACGAACCCGCAGGGCGAACCCTGGCGGGTGGGCATCCGCCATCCCCGCCGCCGCGACGAGCTGATCGATCAATTCCGGGTGTCGGATGCCGCAGTCTGCACGTCGGGAGACTACGAACGCGGCTCGCACATCCTGGACCCGCGGGACCCCGGCGCCGAACCGCGCATTGCCAGCGCCACCGTCATCGCTCCCAACGCCATGCTGGCGGATGCGCTGGCGACGGCCGCATTCGTGCTCGGTCCCCGTCAAGGCATCGAACTGCTCGAACGCATGGGCGTCGAGGGGCTTCTCGTTACACCGGACCTGGAGCGCTTCAGCACGAGAAGCCCTGCCCATGCGTAAGGTGATCCGATTCTTCAAGACGCCCAAGGGCCTGCTGACGATCCTGCTCGTCATCCTCACGGCAATGGCGGCGCCGGGCGAGGGCGTCGGTGTGGTGGCGCTCAACATGGGCGCGGCGGTCTTCGCCGCGGGCATTCTGGATCTGGTCATCCTTCGGCTGCGCAATGGCGCCTGGGAATTCCCGAGCGGCGCGGTGCTCACCGCGATGATCGTCGCCATGGTCATGCGCGCGCAGGAGCCATGGATCGTTCCCGTGCTCACGTCAGTGTTGGCGGTGCTGAGCAAGTACGCGCTGCGCACGCGGCAGGCGAATGTCTTCAACCCCGCGGCGCTCGCGCTGGTGCTGATGTTCCACCTGCTGCCACATGGACAGAGCTGGTGGGGCGCGCTGCCGGAGCTTTCGCCGCCGTGGCTGCACGCGGTGCTGCTGGTCGGCGGAACCTACATTGCGAACCGGGTGAACAAGCTGCCGCTGGTCCTGTCCTTTCTCGGATCCTACTTCTGCCTGTTCACCGCCACGGCATTCGCGGGCGATCCGCGCCATGTGGCGGAGATCTTCAGATCCCCGGATATCGAGGCGGCGATCTACTTCGCGCTCATCATCCTGACCGATCCACCCACTTCACCGGCCAAATACGCGGGGCAGTGGGTATTCGGCATCATCACTGCCGTGGCGAGCTACGCCGTCTACATGATGTTCGGCGTGGCCTATTTCCTGCTTGCTGGCGTGCTCGCAGGGAACCTGTGGGAAGCGTGGCGCCGTATGCGCCGACTAAGTCCGTCGGCGTAGGGCGAGTGCGCCAAGCAGCAGCAGCGAGACGATTCCGGTCGAACCGCCGCCACCGCCGGAATCCGATGCCGGAGGCGGTGTATTCGAATTGAGCAGCGTGTTGGCGACTGGCGAGAGGGCGGCAGCCGAGTCGGCATTGCCGTCGATCACGGTGACGGTAGTGGCGAAGACCAGGTTCTGGGCGGTGATCGGCGCGCCTGCGGCGGCATCCTGCGCAGTGTAATTGCGTAGGGGCAGAGTATCGATGGCGGTCGAGGCCGCGAAGGTGGGCAGGGTATTGATGGCGTCGAGCACGGCCATGCCGCCGCTGGTGACCTCGCCGAATACGGTGAAGCCGCCGTTCTGCACGTCCAGGTTCGCGCTGTTGTTGCCCATGTTGATGAACCACTGGCTGGTCGCGCTGTTGACGCTGCCCGGCAGCTTCGCCATCGCGATGGTGCCCCGCACGTTCGAGAGCAGCGGTTCGTTGGCCACGGCGGCTCGCTCGACAATGTCGGCAAGGGGCAGGCTGCCGGGGAACGTGAATGCGCCACCCTGCACCACGAAGCCGCTGACCGATCGGTGCAGCACCACGTTGGTGTAGGCGCCGCCGTTCACGTAGGCCAGGAAGTTGGCCACGGTTGCCGGGGTACGCCTGTCGTACAGATTCACGTCGAACCTGCCCATGGCCGTCTCGAATCGCACAACCGTGGCATTCGCCTGTGCCGAGACGAGCAGAAACACCGCAAGGGAGGCGAGCGCGCGAACGTGACGATTCATGATGCTAGTGGAACTCCGTAAGGGATGTGGAATGCAGGAGGCGCGTGACGGCGCATTTCCTGGAACCCTCCCAACACCCGGCAGGGCGGTGGGAGGGCAGGGCCGGTAGGCCAGCCGGGTCAGCCCGCGGACTTTGGCCAGACGAAGTCCGGACGCAGGCTGCTGTAGACAGGGCGGCCGTCCTGGGGCGACGGATAGCCTTTGGTTTCATCCCAGAAGGCATGGTAAGTGGCCTTCGGGAAGGCCGCATCGTCGTAGCCCATGACATTGGGCACGGCCACGCGGATGCGCTTCTGCTTGTCGTCCAGCATCAGCACGGCGCCGCAGTCGGCGCAGAGGCAGATTTCCAGCGGGCCATTCGGGTTGTCCTTGTTGAAGGGTACGCGCTTGATCTTCTCGGGATGGTCGACCTTCACATCCCCGTAGTTGAAGAACGCCACGTGGGTCGTGTGCTGACCCGTCACCGACTTGCAGACATTGCAGTGGCATTCGTGGTTGTCGATCGGCTCTGTTCCCACCGAAACGTGAACGTGAGCGCAGCCGCCTTTGTAATTCGCCATTTTTTCTACTCCCCCTGGTTGATGGATTTTCGGAATCCCAATCATGCACCCAACAAGGCCCGGTTTTCCATCTAGTATTCGGCGCGACTCATGTCCGGCGCATTGCCGAGGCTGATTTCCACGAGGCAGTACCGCACGCGCCGGTCAATTTCGTGCACTTGTCCGTCATCGAGGTTCACGATGCCGTATTCGTCACCCGCATCGACGTGACGCTTCAGCATCAGCGTGACGCGCTCGATGATCCGGATGATCACGCCGAGTGTCTCGAATGTGGCGCCTTCCGCCACGGCCCGGATCATGGCCGCCTCGACTGTCGAGTAGCCCTCTTCGTCAAACAGTGCTTCCTCCATGAGGCGCCCGAGGAAGGATTCTTCGCTCCACGAATCGCTGCAAGGGTCGTTCTGCGCGAGCAGGGTTTCGTCGTCCGGGGTGTCGTCCATGGGGCAGGTTAACCGCCCGGCCTGGTCGATGCCAGGCGGTGCTCCGGGGCGCGCCTGTCGCCGAAGCAGGGAATATTTCGCACCCTGGGTCGTTATCCCCTGCAGGAAGCTCCAAGGGCGGCACTGTCACCCTCTGGCGACAGGGTCGTATGCCCTGGCATGACGTTCACCGCCATATTTGGCTACAACTCGGTGGGGTCGATGGGCATGCCGGTTCCGGTCACCACTGACAGCCGCGGGCGCACGCGCGAGGCCAAGGTCGATGGCCTGAAGGTCAAGCGCTGGCTGAACTGGGATCCGGCCACGCAGAAGCGCCTGGTCCACGTGTCATTCGCCAATCCGGTGACGGAGTTCGGGTTCGACTTCCTGCCGACGCTCGATGGCATACCCACGGAGCAGTTGACCTACGGGTTCGAGATCACGGTGAATGGAACTTACCTGGGCTACTACGCCGTTCCACCGCAGGTCGGCTTTCTGGGCTTGCGCGCCGCGCCGGGCGAAACCCTGCAGGACATCACCATCCGTGCCATTCCGGAGACGCCACTGCCTGAAGGTGGCGAGTCCATGTTCTATGGCGGCACGATCTACGTCCGCTGACGGCGTGCCACGCTGATTCAGGCAGCGGCTTCGAAAGCCACATCGACCTGGGCGCATCCCTCGACGCGACGCTGATTCAGCGTCGCGGGCACCCACTTGACGGCGCGGGCCCATGACTGCGCCGCCTCGTCGAGCAGCTTCGAGCCGCTGCTCTTCAGGATTTCAGGCGTGCCCGCAACGGCGCCATTGTCGTCGGCGCAGACCTTCAGGTTCACGTTGCCGTGTTCCTTGTGCTTTGCCGCCTCGGGTGGATAGAACTTGGAGGGCGGGGGCGACGACGCCAGATTGGCGAACATGGCGGTTCGGGCCTCCGTGGGCGACGAGACACCTTGCTTCACTGCTGGAGCGGGCGCATGGCTCGCTGGCTTCGGTGCATCTTTGGTTTCGACCTTGGCTCGAGCGGGTGCGGCCGCCGGAACAACCGCCGGCGCCGGCGCCGGGGCCGGGGCTGGCGCTGTAGCTGGCGCTGGATGCGCGGCCTGCGCCGTGTGGGCTGCCTTCGGGGCCGCTTGCGGCTTTGGGGTTGCCGCGTGCGCCTCAGTTGGCGCCTGGCTCGCTGCGCTTTCAGGCATTGCAGATGAATGATGGTGCAGGATCTTCCAGGCGCCATCCCGATACTGGTAGATGAACGTGTAGCGGGCCGCGACCTCGCTGGTCACCCCTTTGTCATCCATCAACGAGAACGTATACGTGCCCACGTCCATGGCCACGTTGCATCCGCCCTGGATGGTTCGAGTGTCAATGCGACCGCGCGGGCGTTTGGCGACGAAATGTTCGAAGTAGTCGCCGATCATCGCCGCATTGGTGCGCGGCGTGTTCGACACGGTGGGCAGCAGCACCGCGTTGGGCCAGTAGCGCTGCACGACCTGGCTCGCTTCCAGGGACGACAGCGCGAAGTTCCAGTCATCGAACAGCGCTGCTACTGCTTTGGAGTCCAGCGTTGCACAGGACTCCGCCGCCATCAGCGGGGAACCCGCCGTCAGTATCGATGCCGCAAAAACCCATCCACGCATGACCCAGGCCTCCGGGGGCAATAGCCCGTACCCGGTATCGGCAGGCAAAGCGGGGACTTGAGGCTGGTTTAGCGAGTCGCGCGGATCACATACTGGCGGTCAAGCTGGAAGTCATCCAGCCTGGCTGCCAGTCCCGCGGACTTCAGTTCGGCGATGATCCTTTCGGGTGGCAGCCGGAAGTGCGCGGGCGGGCCATCGGCCTCCTGCAACCCGGGCCGTGCCTCCACGATGAACACGATGCCATTCGTGCGCAGAACCCGCGCCAGGTCGCGGGCATAGGCCGCGGGTTCATCGATGTGGTGCCAGACATTGATCATGATGGCGCGATCGACGCTGCGAGCGGGTAGTCCCGTCGCGCCGCCCTGGGCCTTCACGGTCCGGACGTTCCTGAGCCCTTCGCGCGCCGCACGCTGCGCCACCCACTCGAGCATCTTCGCGGAGACATCAACTGCGTGCACCGTTCCCGAAGCGCCGGTGGCGCGACTCAGGTGCGGCAGCAGGTAACCCGTGCCAGTGCCGATATCGGCCACCGACATGCCGGGTCGGATCGCCAGTGCGGTCACCAGCTCCGCTGGTCGTTGCCAAGCGTCGCGCGCGGGATCGTCCCAGCTCTGTGAGTATTGCGCGGGGTCGTCGAAGCTGCGGTGGGCATCGTGCTGGGCATGCT
Organism: Pseudomonadota bacterium; assembly: GCA_016720075.1. Lineage (GTDB taxonomy): Bacteria > Pseudomonadota > Gammaproteobacteria > Steroidobacterales > Steroidobacteraceae > ZC4RG30. The sequence continues at coordinate 179,185 of JADJXW010000004.1, read as the reverse complement.
CGGCCGCCCAGGTCGGGGACGCCACGACCAGCAGGGCAATCGTGGCCACCAGTTCGACGGTGCGGAAGTTGCGTCGGGCAGCAGGGCGCGCTGGGATAATCATGCGATCAAGTACATACCAGCCGGTTTGCCACTGTCAATTGCAAGCAGAAGCATTCCAATCCATGCTTGCGCCGCTCCCCTGATCGCCAGCGGAAAATCCAGTAACGGAGATTGAAGTGAAGAACAGCAAATGGATCTGCGGCTTTCTCATCGCCACCTCGTGCATGGCCAACGCTGCCGCTCCTGATCCCACCGCGCTGGAGATCCTGCAGAAGTCTGTTTCCTTCCAGACCTCCGTCGGCAGCCAGCAGACGGCAGCCTATGCCGCCTGGCTGCGCGACACGCTGCTGGCCGCAGGATTCGCAGCCACAGACATGCAGATAGAGCCGCAGTTCGAAGGCGCAGCCGCCACCGCCACGTTCACGGCGCGCTGGCCCGGCCGGGATGCCTCGAAGAAGCCGCTGCTGCTGATCGGCCACATGGATGTGGTGACCGCCAAGCGCGAGGACTGGGTGCGTGATCCGTTCACCGCCACCGTGGATGGCCCCTACCTCTACGGGCGCGGCGTGAAGGACAACAAGTTCGACATCAGCATGATGGTGGCAACGCTGCTCAAGCTGAAGCGCGCGGGATTCGTGCCTTCGCGTGACATCATCCTTGCGCTTACCGGTGACGAGGAAACCACCGGCAAGGGCGCGCACCGCCTGGCCGAGCGCTATCGCCATGCCGAGCTGGTGCTCAACGGGGATTCCGGCGGCGGCAAGCTCGACAACGATACCGGCGCGCCAGTGTCGTACGGCATCCAGGGTGGCGAGAAGACCTACGTCGACTTCACGCTCAGCATTTCCGACCCAGGCGGCCACTCCGCGCGACCCACTGCCACCAATGCCATCTACAAGCTCTCCAACGCTCTGGTTCGCCTGGAGGCCCATCGCTTTGCGGTGCAGTCGAATGAACTGACGCAGGGCTACTTCCGGGCAACGGCGCCGGTGACACCCGGACCGGTGGGCGAGTTCATGCGCCGCTACGTGGCCAACCCGGGCGATGCGGAAGCGGTCGAGGGGCTGGCACGGCAGCCCGAGATCGTCGGCCTGCTGCGCACCACCTGCGTGACCACGCAGGTGGCCGGGGGGCATGCGCCCAATGCGCTGCCACAGCGCGCCACGGCCAATGTGAATTGCCGGATCTTCCCCGGCACGACGATTGCGAGCGTGCAGCAGACGCTGCAGCAGGTGCTGGCGGAGCCGGGCATCACCATTACCCACGATGCATCCGTCACCAAGGAGGCGCCTGCCTCGCCGCTGCGCAAGGATGTGATGGATGCGGTTGCCAAAGCCGTGCATGCGCGGTTCCCGAAGCTGCCGATCGTGCCCACCATGTCTCCAGGAGCGACGGATGGGCGCGATTACCGGGCACTGGGCGTGCCGGTTTATGGGGTGTCCGGCCTGTTCATCCGTCCGGCGGACGATTTCGCGCATGGCCTCAATGAACGCGTGCCGCTGGATTCGATCGAGCCCGCCGTGGCCTTCTGGGAGAGCCTGGTACGCGACCTGTCGCGCTAGAGCTGGCTGGCCAGTCGGTAGCCTGTTCACACTTTGCGCCACTGAATATGACAAACGCTTATCGCTGGCAGCATGATGGGACTGAGGGGTGTCCCCCCGCGGGAGTACACGTATGTCGCGTAAAGGCAGGCCATTTCACTCAGGGCAGTTGCTGGCCGTGCTGCTGGCCATGACCCTGGCGTCGCCGGCGTACGCGTACATCGACCCGGTGACCGGGAGCTTCCTGATCCAGGGCCTGGTGGCCGGGGTCATGGCCGTCATGGGCGGCGTGCGTTCGATCCGGCAGCGCATCATCGGGCTGTTCCGGCGTCGACGCGACGACCAGGTGTGATTCCATCACGCGCGGAAGGGTCGTTCCGCGACCCGTCTGGCCATGTATTCCTTGCGACCGATCGCGTGTTGCGCACGGTCAATCCCTCCGCAATGCCCGCATTCCAGGCGCTCTGGGAAAAAGGTGTTCATCGCGCCCTGATCGAGCAGGGCCTGATGATCGAAACACGATGGCTTGCAGAGTCCGCCAGCGCCGGGCAGTTGCTGGGAGCCCGGGGCGAAGTGCCGGGCTGCGTGCTGGAGCATCCCCGAGTCGCATTCTTCTCGTATCCGTATGAGTGGACTTTTGCGCAGCTGAAGGCAGCGGCGCTGGCGCACTTGGACCTGCAGATCGCCGCGCTCGAGCTGGACGCGGCGCTGTCCGATGCAACCCCCTACAACATGCAGTCCGTCGGTGGCCGGATGCAGCTCATCGACGTGCTGTCGCTGCGTCCCTATCAGGATGGCGAGATGTGGGTGGGTTACAACCAGTTCTGCCGCCTGTTCCTGCTGCCGCTGCTGCTCGAGGCCTGGAGTGGCGTGCCGTTCCAGCCACTGCTGCGCGGCAGCCTGGACGGAATGCGCCTTGCCGATGCTGTTCGCATGCTGCCGGCGCGCAAGCGCTGGCTGACGATCAACGGACTGATGCATGTCACGCTGCATGCCTCGCAGGAGCTCTCGCACAGCCGCGCGCGCACGGGCAAGGTGGCTGCGCGACCCACCATGCCCAAGTCGCGTTACCGCGCCTTGCTCACGGAGCTGCGCGTCTGGATCAACGCGCTTACCTCGCGGCGCCCGAAAACCTTCTGGGATGACTACGCGGTCGACAACAGCTACGCCCGCGACGACAGGCTCCAGAAGGAGGAGTTCGTCGCCGACTTCGTGTCACGCGGAGCCAGCACCGTCTGGGACCTTGGTGGCAATTCCGGTGACTACTCGCTGGTTGCACTGCGTGCGGGTGCCCGGCATGCGGTGGTGTTCGACAGCGATCTGGATGCGCTGGAGATCGCCTTTCAGCGCCAGCACGACCATCCGGGATTGCAGCCCGTCGTGATGGACTGCGGCGATCCGAGCCCTGCGCTGGGCTGGCAGCAACGCGAACGTGGCGGACTGGCGGAACGGGTGCACGCGGACGCGGTGCTGGCGCTGGCCCTCACGCACCATCTGGCGATAGGGCGCAATATCCCGCCGCGTTCGCTGGCGCATTGGCTGGTGTCGCTGGCGCCCCGTGGCGTCGTTGAGTTCGTGCCCAAGGCGGATCCGATGGTCCAGCGCATGCTTGCGGTGCGCGAAGACGTGTTTCACGACTTTACCGAGCAAGCCTTCCTCGCCTACCTGGAAGAGGTGGCACAGGTGCAGCAGACACGCCGCCTGAAAACAGGCGGTCGACTGCTGATTGCCTACCAGCGGCACACATGAACGGTCGAGGGTCGAGCCAGCCGGGGTGGCTATTGGGTGGCGCCCAACTTGCAGCGCTGTTGCTGGCGCTGGTCGTGCCCGCGCTGCTGGATTTCGGCTATCGACTTTTCGACTCCGAGGTGCTTTTCATCATGGGCGGGGCAGTCGCCTGCGGTGGATTGCTGTCACTGCTGACGTTCCGGGTGCCGTTGCTGCTGCGACTGTTGTTCGCACTGCTGGTGATCTGCGTTCTGGATTTCTATTTCCTCGCATCCTGGTACGCGGTGCTGCTGGTGGCGGTTGTCGTGGTGGTGCTGGTTGTCACGAGACACCATGCGACAGTGATGCAGGTTGGCGCGCTGGGGGCCGCCTTGTTTGCCGTCCTGGGCGTGTTGTCACCGCGGCATTCCCTGCTGGCGCCTGGGTTGTCCGCCCCCCGGCAGGCGGAGATTGCGCACGGTGGCAGACCCCTGCTGCTGCATATCGTGCTCGACGAACAGGCGTCACCACTGGCCGCATCGGCTGCCGCGCGCGCCGGTGGCAGGCTCGACCGGTTGCTGGCTTCCTATGTGCGGCGTGGCTTTGCCGTGCAGACCGGAGTGCGATCCGACAGTGGCGCCACGGAAATCTCGCTGGCCCTCGCTTTTGGGCCGCCAGGCCTGCCATCGGGAGAGCTGAATCTGCTCGGTGAGGGTGGCGGGTTCACGCACCGCGTGCAGCGCAACGCGCTGCTGCAGGAACTGGTGGATCGCCAATATCAGGTGTCCGTCATCCAGAATTCGTTTCTGCAGATCTGCACGGTGCCCGCCGCCCAGTGCCAGACTTATTCACGAGACAACTACGGGCATGCCATGCGGCGTTTCGAGGGCGCGCTCGGCAGGCGGCTGCGACTCCTGGCGACATTGATGCATGTCGAAATGCTCCAGGACGATGCACGGGGCATATTCCTGTATCGCCCCCTGGGCGAGTGGGCGATCCGGCGCGGTCTGGTCCATTCGGATCCGGATCGCAATTACTGGACGCGACCCGCGGCCATGCTCGAGATATTCGATGGACTCGACACCCAGGCCCACGTCATGCGTCCGGGCGAGGCATGGGTTGCGCATGTCCTGCTGCCGCATTTTCCCTACATGCTGGATGAGAAATGCGGGCTGCGCAGTTATGCCGGCTGGTCACTTCCGACCTGGGTCACGAAGGAGCTGGCACTGGCGCCATTGCTCAACCGCCTGGAAGCCGACTACTGGCAGCAGGTCGAGTGCGTCCATGCGCGCGTCTTGTCGCTGGTGGACCGGCTTGATCAGAGACTCGGCCCCACCAATGTCCGAGTCCTGATCCATGGCGATCATGGCGCCCGCCTCGCGAAGCGGCGGATCAGGCCGAAGGCGGAACGACTGCAGGCTGCGACGCCGGATGCATCGCTCGATACCCTGGTTCTGGTGCGGGCCCCCGGGATGACTGCGGGAGTGAATGCCGATCGGATCAGGCTGGCAGATTCCATCCGCAGCAGCTACGACGCGCTGCTGCGCTGACTCCCGCGGGCAGGCGCCTGGTCGCCAGTGTTCAGTGGCGAGCGCTTTGCGCCTTCGGTATGGTGGCTCCATGCTGACCGATGACGCCACGATTCTCGGCCTTCTGGCCGCAACCCTGGGTTTTGTGTTCTACACCTCGGGTAGCGACAGCCCCGCGTGGCAGCGCTTTTACCGCTACGTGCCGGCATTGCTGCTGTGCTACTTCCTGCCGGCCCTCTACAACACGCTGGGGCTCCAGACGGGGCGAATTCGAAGCTGTATTTCATCGCCAGCCGCTACCTGTTGCCCGCGACGCTGGTGCTGCTGACGCTGGCCATCAACCTTCCCGCCATCGTGCGCCTGGGCCCCAAAGCACTGACGCTGTTCCTGGCCGGGACGGCCAGCGTGATACTGGGCGCGCCGCTGGCGCTCTGGGTGGTCGGTCTCGTCAGTCCTGAAACCGTGGGAGGTGAGGTCTGGCGGGGCCTTACGGCGGTGGCGGGCGCCTGGATCGGCGGTGGCGCGAACCAGGCCGCGATGAAGGATGTCTTCGAGATTCCCGCGGATATCTTCGGGGCGATGGTGGCCGTCGATGTGATCGTCGCCAATGTCTGGATGGCGATCCTGCTTTACCTTGCGGCTCGATCGCGCGAGATCGACGCGCGCCGCGGCGTGGACACCTCGGTCGTCGATGTGCTGCGTGACGAAGTGGCGCAGTTCGAGAAGGAACACTCGCGCAATCCCAGCCTGCGGGACCTGATGCTGATCTGTGCGTTGGGGTTTGGCCTGATGGGACTCTCGCACCTGATCGGCGGCCCGCTGGCGCGGTGGATAGGGGCCGTGGCGCCTCAGCTTTCCATCTACTCGCTGACCTCGGACTTCTTCTGGGTCGTGGTGCTGGCCACCACGTTCGGCCTGATCGCCTCGTTCACGCCGGCCCGCAGCCTGGAAGGGGCGGGCGCATCGAAGGTCGGTTCAGTGCTGCTCTATGTGCTGGTGGCCACCATCGGCATGCAGATGGATCTTGGCGCCATCGTGGAAAGGCCGGGGCTGTTCGCGGTGGGGGCGGTCTGGATGAGCTTCCACGCGCTGGTCATGTTCACCGTGCTGCACCTGCTGCGCGCCCCGCTGTTCTTCCTGGGCGTCGGCAGCATGGCCAACATCGGCGGCGCGGCATCGGCCCCCGTGGTGGCGGGGGCGTTTCATCCGGCGCTGGCGCCGGTGGGCGTGCTGCTGGCGGTGCTGGGCTATGCCCTGGGCACCTACGGCGGCTGGCTCGCCGGGCAGTTGATGCGCTGGGTCGCGGGCTGAAAGGGGGTTAGCCCTGCTGGGCAGCGCTCACCGGCAGCACCGGGGCGTTGTACCGGTACTGGCGGCTGCTGGCGCGACCTTCTTCAAGGACCGACTGCGGCACAGGCTGCAGCTTCCACACCAGGCCCACGAACGACAGCAGCTTCAGGATGTAGTACGTGATGTCGTACTCGTACCAGTAGAAGCCCTGGCGGGTGGAGCCCGAGTAGCGGTGATGGTTGTTGTGCCAGCCTTCACCGAGCGTGACGATGGCCAGCCACCAGCTGTTGCGGCTGTGGTCGGTCGTGGTGAAGCGGCGGTTGCCGAACACATGCGACAGCGAATTGATGGTGAACGTGCCGTGCCAGAGCAGCACGGTGCTGACGAAGAAGCCGAAGAACAGGCCTGAAGCACCCAGCGTCAGGAACACCACCGTTCCCATCAGCACGGGCGGGATCAGGTGGTACTTGTCCAGGAAGCGCAGCTCGGGGAAGCGGGCGAAGTCGCGGATCCTGTTGTAGTCGGTTGCCTGGTTGTTGCGCTCGAAGATCCACAACACATGCGAGTACCAGAATCCGTCCTGGGCGACCGAATGCAGGTCTTCGCGCTGGTCGGACCAGCGGTGATGATGACGGTGATGCGCAGCCCACCACAGCACGCCGCGCTGGGCGCTGCTCTGGGCGAGGAAGGCCAGCACGAACTGGAACGCGCGGCTGGTCTTGTAGGTGCGATGCGAGAAGTAGCGGTGGTAGGCGCCGGTCACGGCGAACATGCGGACGAAATAGAGCACCGCGCAGCAGACAGCCGCCGCAGGGGTAACCCCGGTCCAGATCGCGCCGAAGGCGAGCACGTGGATGAGGATGAATGGGGTTGCCCCCAGCCAGCCAATACGACGCTTGCCGGGTGCGCTGGCTTCCGAAACCTGTCCTGACATGTCCATCCCGCTCCATCAGTCAATGTTGCTGGATAGGCATGGTGGCCGAACCGCCCTCCCGGGCGGGTCATCTTTCGGTCAGGGATTGTAAAAGTTGTGTCAAAGGGAGGCGCGCGTCACGCTTTCCCGGGATCCCCGGCGGGCAGGAATTTGTAGCCCGCGCCGCGATGCGAAACGAAGTGCACGGGTTTGTCAGGCAGGGGCTCGAAATAGCGCCGCAGCCGGGCTATGAAGTTGTCCACGCTGCGCGTATTGGGGGCGTTGCGCAGCTTCCAGACGCGCTCCAGCAGTTCATCGCGCGAAAGCACCCGACCCGCGTTCTGCGAGAAATAGTAGAGAAGGTCCAGTTCCAGCTGCGTCATGCGCACGGGCTTGCCGGCAGCCGTGACTGAATGCGTGTCGAAATCGATCTCAGCCGATCCGAAGCGCAGCTTGCCGCGATTGGTTTCGTCGGCGGGCGCATCCTGCTGGCGCCATCCGGAGCGCCGCAGGGCCGAGCGCACGCGCGCCAGCAGCTCCGACAGCACGAAGGGCTTGGGCATGTAGTCGTCGGCGCCGGAATCAAGGCCCCGCACGCGTTCCTCGGCAGCGCTGCGCGCGGTGAGCATGATGACGGGCAGGTACTGGCCGCTGTCGCGCAGCTGCTTGCAGAAGCCGTAGCTTTCGCCATCGGGCAGCATCACGTCGAGCAGGATCAGGTCGATGGGTGCGGCCTCCAGCAGCTGCGCCGCGGCTTCGCGAAGCGAACGCGCCAGCACCACGCGATAGCCATCCAGCTCGAGGTTGAGCTTGAGGCCGGCTGCGATATGGGCCTCGTCCTCCACCACCAGCACGGTGGCGCGGCTGCGCTCGCCGCCTTCCCGGGTGATGACCGCGCTCATGGCTTGGGCAGGCGGATGCGCATGGTGGTGCCTTTGCCGGGGCCTTCGGATTCCGCGCGGATGCGTCCGCCGAGGTTCCGCAGCAGCCGATAGGCCACATATAGGCCCAGGCCGGAGCCGCTGCGTTCGTTGACCCGCGGGTCCGGGGCACGATGGAAACGCTTGAAGATGCGCTTGAGCTGGTTGCGGCTGATGCCTATGCCGTGATCCTGCACGGTGATGCCGATGTGCCCGGTATCCAGTTGCCGCATGTCGACGATGACCTGTGGATTCTCGCCGGAGTACTTCACTGCGTTGTCGAACACATTCTTAAGGACGATCTCGAGCGCCGTGGGGTCCGAGAAGATCTCGACGCCGGGTGGAATGGTGAGCCCGAACGCCTCCGGGGGCAGGTGGTAGCGGGCGCGGATGCTTTCCGCCGCCTGCGTGACGAGCCGTGAGACATCCACGGCGGTCCAGGTCTGCGAGCGCCGGCGATGCGAAATTCGACTGGCCTGCAGGATGTCGTCGACGAAGACGGTCAGGCGCTCCACATCCGACTGCATCATGCCGCGCAGCTGGTCCTGCTGTGCAACCGAAACGCCGGGCCGGGCCATCGTTTCGAGGCACAGTTTGATGGAGGCCAGCGGGCTCTTCAGCTCGTGGGTCACCGAGTCGATGAACATCTGCTGGCGGCGACTCTCCAGTATCTCGCCCACCAGCGAGACGCTGAACAGCACCAGCACCGACATCACGAGCACGAACGATGCGATGCCACCGGCCAGCAGCCAGCGGTTGATCGTGAAGGGGTCGGTGAGGGGCAGGTGCTCGCGGATCACCACGATCCAGCCGATGAGCAGCGCCAGCGTCATCAGCACGGTGATCGAGCTGAGGACGATCGGCACCGAAATCGAACGGTTCAGGGAGCGTTGCATGGGTAAAGCATAGGGCATGCGCGCAGGCGGGTCTTGCCCGACTAGAGATAGAGGTGGGAACCGTCCGGTCGCTCCGCGCTTTCGCCCTGGTAGAGCTCCGCAGGTCGCGCCTGCGTCCAGGTCGCCACCAGCTGCGCGCGCCGTTCGTCGAAGACCACGCCCAAGCCGGGTCGATCAGTCACATGCAATCGGCCTTCGCGGAACACCGCGCCCTCGTTGAGGTAGGCGGGCAGGGCCGTCCGGTAGGCCTCGTTCAGCGCCTCGCCGCCATGCGACATCAGGCAATGGGCCACGGCCGCGGTGGCGATGGGCGACGTGAAATGCGGCGTCAGAACGACGGAATGGGCTTCGCACAGCGCGGCGATCTTCCGATAGGCCGATATGCCGCCCACGTTGGGAATGGAGCTGCGAAGGAAATCGATGAATCCCTGCTCCACCAGCTGCAGGTTTCCATCGCGCATCTCGCCGAACTGCTCGCCGGCGGCCAGTGGCACGTTCACGCGCTCGCGCAGGCGCTGGTACAGGGTCAGATCATCCATCTGGCGCAGCGGATCTTCGACGAAGAGCGGATCGAGCGGCTGCAGTGCGTCGCACAGTCGGGCCGCATCGGGCAGCGACAGCCGCGTGTGGGCGTCGAAGATGAACTCCCCCTTCGGGCCCACGCCTTCGCGCAGTTCCCGGCACATCGCCACGATGTTGGCGATGGACCGGCGGCCATCGAACACGGTGTTCTCGCCCGCCACGCCATGTGAGCGAACGGCCTTGTAGCCTTCCGCCATCGTCTTGCGGGCCTCCTCGCGCGCCTGGTCGATGCGCAGCAGGCCGTAGGACTTGTAGCATTCGATGTAGTTGCGCGTCCGTCCACCCAGCAGCTGGTAAACCGGTGCGCCGAGCCGTTTGCCCTTGATGTCCCACAGCGCGCAGTCCAATGCGCCCACCGCAGTCAGCTTCTCGCGGCCCGCCGGGTAGATGGAGCTGCGGTACATGCGCTGCCAGTGGTGCTCGATGCGCAGCGGATCCTGGCCGATGAGCAGGCTCGCCGCGTACTTCAGCAGGTCGGGCGTGCCGCCCTGGCCGTAACCGGTGATTCCCGCGTTGGTGTCCACGGCGACGACGATCTCGGAAAGGCCGATCGGGCCGTTGAGGTTCGAGCTGTTCGCGGGATTGAACACCCGCACGCGGGTGATCTTCAGGTCCGACGGGGTGTCTGGCGCGGCTGGGTCCGCTGCGCGGGCATTGCCGGTTCCCAGCGCCAGCGTGGCGCCGGCGCCAAGCAATGCGGTTGTCAGCAGGTCTCTTCTTTTCACGGCGATGCCCTCAGGGCTTCTGCGACAGGATCCAGCTCGCAAGCAGGCGGGCGTCGGCCTCGCCGACATGCTCGTTGGGCACCATGGGGACGACGCCCCAGTTACCCCCACCGCCCAGCAGTACCTTGCGCGTCAGAACCTCAGTCATCGCCGCCACATCGGTCTGGTAGCGCGCGGCAATCGCGCGATAGGGAGGACCGATCAGAGGCTTGTCCAGATCATGGCAGGCAGTGCAGCGATGGCGGTCCGCCAGCTCGGGGCCGCTGCCCACCGGCGCCACGGGCGCTGGTTTCGCCAGCGCAATGGGCTGCGCGACCGGCGCGGCTTGCCAGACCGGCGCCGTGCCTGTCGCCGCATCGGCTCCCGGAGTGCTGCGCGCGCGGCCGGCATAGGCGCCATCACCCGGATCGATCACCAGGGCCATGCGCGGCCCGTGGGAGTTCTCGACGATATTGGCGTAGGAGGTAATGAGTTCGCCGGTTTCATCGTCCACGTCGATCATGCGCAGGTACGCGTTCTGCCGTGGCATCGGCAGCACGCCGAAACTCTTGTCGCGCGGATCGAAGCGATAGATGGCATCGGCATTGGAGGTCGGAATCCACACGACCTTGCGCACCGGATCCCAGGTCGCCGCGTATGGGGCGCTGGAGCGGTCGGGCAGATCGTACGTGCCCACCAGTTTGCGCGATCGCGTGTCGTACTCGACCAGCTGGCCCGCGCCAAACAGCGGCACGTAGAGAACACCCTGGTCATTGATGGTCATGCGCCGCGGACCGGAGTTGGCCGGCAGCACCACTGACACCTCGAACTGTTTGCTGGCGATGTTGAAGCTGCCGAACTGCCCGATGGCCAGCTGCGTGTACCACAGCTCCTTGCGATCAGGCGTCATCGCCAGCCCATACAGCTGCCCGCTGGGGGACCGGCCCGGCGTGGCTGGTGCCCGGTAGATCTCGAGCTGGCCATTCTTCGGGTCAAGGTAGCCCACGCCCGTGTTCACGATGTCCGAGAACCAAACGCGGCCCGCCTCATCGGTGCGCACCACATGGTCGAACGTGAAGCTCAGATCGTGAATGCCGGACATCTCGCCGCTGCGCGCCTTCAGTGGCCACGTTCGCCACTGCTGGGTCTTCACATCGAGGTGAGACAGCGCCGTGGGAAAGAATGGCGTGGCCCAAAGGCTGCCATCGGCGGCCTTGTGAAGCGAGTGCGGGCCGAATGGCGCGGCATGGGGGATCTGCAGCGTGGACTGCGCGCCAGTCTCGACGTTGATGCGGAACATCGTATTGCTCGAGACATCGGCCACGTACAGGCTGCGCTCGCGGCCACTGCCGCGAACCACCGCCTCGCGCACCGCGTTGGGGCGTGGCACCTCGTACTCCGCGATGCGAGTGCGGGGCGTGACGATCAGCGGTGCGCCCCAGTCGTATCCGCCCAGCTCGTTCATGCGGCCCGGGAAGCGGCGCGCCAGGTATTCCACCACCTGTTCGCCATGGCCGACGGAATAGACGCTGCCCGCGTCGGCAACGTGGGCACTGGCATTGCGGCCGAACTCCCACGCCGATATGTAGTTCATGTACTGGATCAGGCTGCGGAAGCCGCGGCGCGAGATGTCTGCGCGATCCGTTCCGGGGACATCCGCGATCGCGTTGGCGTAGTCGCGGAATCTTCGCATCGGTGACTGGTGGCAACCCATGCAGTCCAGCACGAACGACGAGGTTTCATCACGATCGGCGGAACCACGCAGCCACGCCGAGGCGGGCGCCATGTCGGCCTGGTTGGTGGTGGGCTGCGCCAGCAGCGTGAGCTCGATGCGATCCGCCGCCGGGCGCTGCGCCCTCACGTCGAGAAGCTGGTGACCCAGTGCGCGAATCGTCACGTTCAGGCGGGCCGGATCACCATAGCCTGGGCGATCGGGGAACGTGAATCGACCCTGTGCGTCGCTGAACACGGTAAGGGCGGTGGGGCCCGGCTGCCCGGCAGGCGCCACGGTGATGGACGCGCCGGCAACTCGACGGCCATTGAGGTCGGTGAGGGTACCCGTCAGGCTGTCAGCCTGCGCTGTCGCGCATAGCATGAGCAGCACTCCGCCAACCGTCGATCTCTGGTAGCGCATGATCATCCCCCTGGGCTGGAATTGCCGGTTTTTGGCAGTCTAGTGAGCAGGGGGCCAATCGGCTACCGTTGCGCTCGTGCGCGGAACCGCAGGGTTATCAGGAGTGCAGCAATGAGAATCGTCACCTGGGCATGCTTGGCCCTGGCATCCGCCGCCACCTTTGCGCAGCTTCCCGACGTTCCGGCCACGCAGCTGGAGCAGGCGCCACGCCCCAATGCCGCGGCACCGCTCTATCGGCACACCGGCGAACAGTATCGCGTCTACGAGTTTCCCGGGACGGGCGAGCCGGTTCCCTACCGCCTGTACGTGCCGGAAACCTGGACTCCCGAGATGAAACTGCCCGTACTGGTCACGCTGCGGGCCGGCAACAGCATCAACAACAACCACCGGGGTGGCAACGAGCTGGTGAAGCTGGCGCGCGAGCGCGGCTACATCGTGATTTCCCCGCTGGGATACCGCGGGCTTTCGCAGCCGTACTACGGCAGTCCGTATCCCGTGGATCGGGAGGCAGGCCCCTCGGTGCCCGCCGATGGCTGGACCGCGCAGGAGAATCGGCGGGCGGAGCTGGATGTGCTCTATGTGCTGAACCTGGTGGCCGCGGAATACAACGCCGACGTGTCGCGCATCTTCCTTCACGGCCAGAACCCGTCAGGCTCGGCGGCCTTTCATTTCGCGGCGCAGTACCCGGGGCTGTTCAGCAGGATCGTCGTCAGCGCCGGGCCCATCATCAGCACGAGCTATCCCTTCGACAGGCTGCAGGGCAGGGTGGCGGTGATGATGCTGGCGGGCGAGAAGGATGCGAAATACACCATCGCCGCATGCGAGCGCATGGCCAGGGAGCTGCGCCAGCATGGAATCGAATCCAGCTTTCACACGGTGCCCAATGCTGAGCACCTGAACGCCTATCTGCTGTTCGCGCCGCAGCTGTTCGACTTCCTCGACTCTAGCGGTAGTAGACCAGCGAGCCCATGAAGTGGCAGAACTCGCGGAATCCCTGCCAGGGTACCACTACCGGCAGCAGCAGCTGCGGCACCACGATGACTGCCGCTGCGATCCATGTGGAGCGGCTGATGGTTGCCGTGGCCTTGCGCTCCTGGAACAGGATCGCGGCCAGCATGGCGTCCATCGTCGCGTACGTGCCGTAGAAAGGCACGTGGCTGAGCTCGAGGCCCACCATGTAGAGCCGGTTGATGCCGGGCATCAGGATGCTGAGCGTGGCGAGCAGGATCAGGTTGCGATGCACCGCAGGTGTTCTGGCATTTGTGATCGCCAGCGAGAAGATCGCGGTGAAGCTCACAGGCGCGACCACCGACAGGTACATCAGCCCGTAGGAATCATCCGTCCAGTTGGTGGTGGCGGCGCTGATGATCGTGATCAGCAGTCCGAGGAACACCAGCACGCCCGCATAGGCAATGCCGAAGGTTCCCAGCGAGCGATGCAGGCGCACGTTCCGAGCGTTCACAAGCGCTGACTGCGTGACCAGCAGCACCATCCAGCCAAAGAACACGATGCCATGCAGGTGCACCACCGGCGGCGCTGGCGGGAAGGTGCCTTTCGCAAGCGGGCCGAGGTAGGTCAGGCCAAAACCGCCGAAGATGAAGAGGCACATGAGCAGTGCCATCCACAGGTGAAAGCTGGGCCTGGGTGTCGCGCCGCGCTCTATTTCAGGGGCTATCGCTCCGGCCATGGCGTCTTTCTCCCTCTACTTGCGCTGCTTGCTCTCCCAGAGCAGTTCGCCGGTGGCCATGCTAACGGAGATGGCATTGGCTGTGTTGGTGCCATTGCGCGCGCCAAAGCCATCCACCTTGATCGTGTCGCCGGGTTTCACCTTGTTGCGTCCCCACCCCAGTCGCAGCAGGTCGTTGATGCCAACGAGCTCGACCGCCCAGGTCTGCGCAGCGCCCTTGGCATCCTTCGTCTCGATGTAGAGCCAGGCATGTGGATTGACCATTTCCACGCGGGTTACCGTGCCGGTGAGCTTCAGCGGCCTGTTGACGTCGAACTCGGCGGAGAAGGAGTGATGAGCCTGCGCGGCGGCAGCGCCAAGCAGGCTCGCGGCGCACAAGCTGGCCAGCAACACTTGCCTCATGAAGAATCTCTCCCCGGGTTTCGCGCAGGTTCGCGGCGGCATGTTGGTGGCCGCGCGACTTCGGTTACGATAGCCGGAAGTCTATCACCGCTTGTTCGGACGGGGTGTCATGAGCCGGCTACTGTCAGCGCTGCTGCTGCTTGCATCAACCACGTCGGCATATGCGCAGTGGCTCGATCTGCCTACGCCAGGCATTCCACGCCTGCCGGATGGCAAGCCCAACCTGCAGGCTCCCGCGCCGCGCGCGCCGGATGGCAGGCCGGAGTTGTCTGGTCTCTGGCGTCCCGCGAGCGTCAGCGGTGACCTGCGTGATACCAGCAGGCTCCAGCAATGGGTCCGCGATGCCATGGCAGCGCACGAGAAGAACTACTACAAGCAGGGGCCGCACATGCAGTGCCTGCCCAGCGGCCCGGGCTATATCGCCGGTGCCGGCGGTGGCGGAGGTGGTTACAAGCGCATCGTGCAGGGTGCCAGTACGCTTGCCATCCTCAACAGCGACCTGACCTATCGGCAGGTCTTCCTCGACGGACGCAAGCTCGAGGCCGATCCACTGCCGATCTGGATGGGCTATTCCGTCGGCCGGTGGGATGGCGCTTCGCTGGTCGTCGACAGCAACGGCTACAACGCGAAGACCTGGTTGCATCCCGAAGGCCTGGTCCACAGTGAGCAGCTGCGCGTGACCGAACGCTACAGTCGTCCCGAGTTCGGTCGCCTGGTCATCGATGTCACCTATGTCGATCCGGGTGCGTTCGACAGGCCGCTGCATGCCGTGGTCGAAATGCGCTACGCCGCCGACGATGAGTTGCTGGAGCTGGTGTGCAACGAAGCCGCCGAAAACAGTTCGCAGCACTGGACGGGCAACAAGCTGACCGACGCCGCGCAGGCAGCGGTCGACGTTCCCGCGGGCGTGCTGTCCGGGTACGTTGGTCGTTACGAGGGCATATGGCTCAGCAATCCAACGCAGGTCGACATCACGCTGGACGAGGGCAGGCTGTTCGTGACCCGTAACGGCAGCGCCAGGTCGGCGCTGGTGGCGCAGTCCGAAACCACCTTCGTCTGTCCGACGTGCCAATGGGGCCAGCCCTATGTGTTCACACGTGGCGCGGACGGCATCGCGACGCAGGTCTCGGAGGTGCAGGTGTCAGGCGCCTGGATCTTCAAGCGGACAAAGTGACGACCCGGAACAGCGGGCAGGAAACAGAGGGGCAGTACATGGTCCGGAAGATCGCAACGCTCATTGCCGCCGCGTCCATCGCGACCGTCGCCGGCGCGCACCACAGCTTCGAGCCGCATTTCGACAACAAGAAGCCGGTCAGCATTTCCGGCAAGGTCACGCAGTACGAGGCGCGCAATCCCCACAGCTACCTGCACATCCAGGCCGTGGACGAGAACGGCAGGACGCAGGAATACATCTGCGAATCCCACGGGGTCACGCAGCTCACCCGCAACGGCATTACGCCCGCGATGCTCAAGCCCGGCACGCTGCTTCGAGTCGATGGATCGCAGTCCCGCAACGACGTCCACCGGTGCTTCTTCAACAATGTGTACTTCCCGGATGGACGCGCGCTGAACGTGAATGGCCCGCGGGGTGCGCCGGTGGCGCAGTCGGGTCTGCCCGCGCCGGCGCCACGCAAGGACATCTTCGGCACCTGGTTGCTGGCGCCGATGCCCGGCCGCCTCACGGCCGGTCCGCAGCCGATGATCCAGTCCCTGACGGAAGCCGGGAAGGCGGCAGTCGCCAGGTACAACCCCTTCAAGGATGATCCTGCGTTCCGTTGCGATCCGGTCGCGGTGCGCCGCGTATGGGGTGCCCCCGGCACGCCGCTGTCGATCACGCGCGAGAAGGATCGCGTGATCCTGCGCCACGAATGGATGGACGTGAAGCGCATCGTGTACCTGGACATGCGCGAGCACCCGAAGGGTGGCAAGCGCACTTCACTGGGGCATTCCATCGGGCGCTTCGAGGGCGACACGCTGGTCATCGAAACCGGCAACTACGCGGCCGGCGTGCTGAACCAGTACGTGGAGATGCCCGGCCAGCCCACACGCGGCCTGCTGCATTCCGCCGCGCTCACCTCCGTTGAGCGCGTGCGCCTGGATGCGGCGCGCCAGCGCCTGGTGGTGGAGATCACGATGAAGGATCCGGAGTTCTTCACCCGTGATTTCGATGCGTATACGCTCGAGTTCGGGCCTTCGGATCTCAAGCTCGAACCGTTCAACTGTTCTCGTGAAGGGGTGGACGGCACCCTCAGGTAAACTCCGTGCGCCGATCCACCCGACTGCTGTTCGCGCTGGTTGTGCTGTTCACGACAACGCTGGTCCTGGCCCAGGGTTTCCGGGGGCGGCGCATCGAACAGAACGAGCCCCCGGCAACGGAGTTTGTCGCGGCGCGCTGGCATTTCGGGACCAATGGCTACATCGGGCACATGGGGTGGTCGCACAACTACCCAGACTCCGACCGGAACCTGAACGGATTCCTGGGGCGGGCGACCCGACTCGATGTCGAAGACGCCTCTTATCGCATCATCGAGCTGGGCAGCGACGAGGTCTTCGACCACCCGTTCGCCTATGTGTCAGAGCCGGGTGAAATGGAACTGACCGACCAGGAAGTGCTGAACCTCAGGGAGTTCGTGGGCCGCGGCGGATTCGTGCTGATGGATGACTTCGATGGCCCGGTACAGTGGGAGCAGATGCGCTCCCAGGTCAGGCGCGCGTTCCCGGATGGCGAGTTCGTGCCGCTGGATATCGGTCATGTGGTGTTCAGGACCTACATGCAGCCGGAAAGCCTCGAGGCCATGGCCGAGCATGTGCCCGGTGGCGAGATCCATTATTACGGACTGCTTGATGAAGCGGGCCGCGTCGCGATCCTCGCCGGGCTCAACAACGACCTGGCCAACTTCTGGGACTGGTACGCCGACGGCCAGATGCCCCTGAAACCCGCCACGGACGCATTCCGCATCGGCACCAGCGCCGTGCTCTATTCCCTGACGCACTGAGGTGCGACGTGGCGGTCGATCATCACAAGTCCGATGGCCGCGCCGAAAACTCCAACGGTGGCCGCGGTGAAGAAGGGCCATGAAGCCGCGGGCGTTACTCCCAGGAGATAGCCACCGCTGAACGTGCTGGCGATGCCGCCGCCGCGCCCCAGCATCATGCCCAGCCCCACGCCGCCCGAGCGGTTGCTGGCTGGGTAGCCGGTGGCCAGCACCATGTAGAGGCTGGCCAGCACGGTGCCGGTGCCGCCGCCGGCAAGGCCCGCGGCAACCAGCAGCGGCAGGCGTGAGGCGAACCAGCCTTCGACCCGCAACGGGCCGAGCGTGACCAGCAGCAGCGCGATGGCCAGGGCAGTGACGACCGTTGCCACGCTCATCATCGCGCGCGTGCCCCAGCGTGGCGCCAGCAATCCGGCCAGCACCGCGACCGTTACCGCGCAGAGATTGAAGCTGACAGCGGCCTGCAGCCCCAGTTCCACCGGCAGGCCATTCATCGTCACCATGACCGGCAGCCACGCCCCGCACCCATAGGCGACGAACGACGCGCAGAAGAAGCCAAGGCCGGTGCCGACGACGAACCGGGCAGTGACGGGTGGAGGTTCCGCGTGCGCAACGGCGGGTGCAGCAGCAATACCTGCAGTGGAGGACGGCATCGAAATGGATTCGGCCTCAACGCCGAACCACCGTCGCATGATGGCCGCCAGCTTCGCGTGGCGACCCTGGCGCAGCAGGCTGGCGGGAGATTCGGGCACCGCGATCCATACCAGCAGCACAGCGCACAGGGTCAGCGATCCGCACAGCACGAAACTGCCGCGCCATCCGAGTTCCGAAAGGTATCCGATGAGAATGAGCGCGCCGATCAGGCCGCCGAGCGGCGTGCCGATCGACATCCAGCTGATGGCCCGCAGGCGCAGTGCGCCGCCAAGCCACTCGCTGACCAGCGTGACCGCATTGGGCGCCGCGGCGCCAAAGCCTATGCCCCCGACGATGCGCAGCACCGTCAGTGTCGTGAGGTCCGGTGACCAGGAGGCGGCCGCAGTGGCTACGCCGAACAGCAGCATCGCGGCGATGAGCACGCGACGACGTCCCAGGCGGTCACCGAGCCAGCCGCCGATGAGCGCACCCACCGACATGCCCAGCACGGCAGCGGACATGGCTGGGCCCAGCGCGGCCTTGCTCACGCCCCATTCGGCGATCAGCAGGGGCGCCACCAGCGACAGCAGCTGCAGATCGAGTCCGTCGATGATCAGCGCCAGCAGCAGCACGGCCAGCAGCAGGTACTGCCTCCATACCGTTGGGCGGTGCTGGATCAGCGATGCGAATTCCATATGGGGTCCCGCAGGGTTCTTCTTGTTGATGCCGAGCGATGCTAGTCTGCCATGAAATCAATGGGGGTCCGCGATGGTGCAGTGGTGCCTGACCAGTAGCCGCAGCGTTCCTAACGAAAATCATTTTCATCGGCGCGTCTTTGCCGGTGTAATGGTGATCGGCATCGCCTGTGTTCAGGCCCTCGCGTCAAGCGGTGCAGCCGCTGCCGCAGATGCGGCCTCCTTCATCCAGCGCACGCAGGATGGTCGCCCGGACTGGGGCGGCATCTGGTTGCGCCAGGGCGGCATCGGACTTGACCCGGCGCTGAAGCCGGGCCAGATCGATCGCCCGCCGCTCACTCCCGAATACCAGGCGAAGTACGACGCTTCGCTGGCATCGCTGAAGGCCGGCAGGCCCGTGGCGGATCCCACGGCGGCGTGCCTGCCGCCCAACGGTGTGCGGCTGATGAACATGGTGTACCCAATGGAAATCTTCCAGCGGCGGGGGCTGGTTGCGGTCTTTGCAGAATGGGATCACCAGGCCCGCCGCATCTACACGGATGGGCGCAAACCCGACAAGAACACCGAGCGAACTTACCTGGGGTACTCCGTCGGTCGCTGGGAAGGCGACGAGCTGGTGGCTGAAACGACGCTGTTCAAGGGCGAACTGGTGCTGAACCAGAGCGGGCTGACGCTGAGTGAAGATCTGGTGATGCGCGAGCGCTGGAAACAGACTGCGCCGGATACGCTTACCGACACGATCACGCTCATCGATGCCAGGGCATTGCAGACTCCGTTCACATATACCAAGACTTTCAAGCGCGCCGAGCCGGGCTTCGAAATCATGGAATACACGTGCGTGGAGAACAACCGCAATCCCATCCTGCCGGATGGCACGACCGGCACAATCCTCAACCAGGGTCAGTCTGCCATCCGGTAACCGGGGCGCACGCAGGACATCAGCGCCGACCGGGGGCTGCTGGTTCCCCCAGCATCTTCACCACCTGCGGCTTCGTCACCTTGCCCATCGCGTTGCGTGGCAGGGCGGCGACGATGTCGAGTCGGCGGGGCAGCTTGTAGGGTGACAGGCGATCCCGGCACCAGTCACGCAGTTCGGGCAGGGCAGGCACCTGCTGGCCCGCTCGCGGCACAACCACCGCTGCTACCGCCTCGCCCCAGGTGTCATCCGGCAGGCCCACGACAGCGCATTCGGCTATCGCAGGATGTTCCAGGATGGCTGCCTCGATCTCCAGCGCCGAGAGCTTGTAGCCGCCGCTCTTGATGATGTCCACCGAGCGGCGACCCATGATCCGGTAGTAGCCGCGCTCGATCACGGCCACGTCACCGGTGCGGAACCAGGAGCCATCGAAGCTGGCGGCGGATTCGGCTTCGCGCCCGAAATAGTCACGGAATACGCCGGGGCCCCGCACCTGTATCTCGCCAGGCTGGCTTTCGGCTTCGATGACTTGGCCATCGTCATCCATCAGCCGCACGTCAACGCCAGGCAGCGGCAGGCCAACGGAACCGGGCCGGCGTTCTCCCTGCAGGGGATTGGACAGCGCCATGCCGATCTCTGTCATGCCGTAGCGCTCGAGCAGCCGTTGCCCGGTGAGGGCCTCCCACCTTGCATGCAGGCTCGCGGGCAGCGCGGCCGATCCCGACACCATCAGCCGCAGTTCGCCGAATGCGTGCGCCCAGGGCGCGCTGACGGCTGCTGGCGCCGCATCGAACTTCGCCACCAGCTTCACATAGATGGTGGGCACGGCCATGAACAGCGTGTAGGCGCCGGTGGCAACGCGCTCGAGCACGCGGTCCGCGTCGAAGTCGCCCAGCATCTCGACGGTCGCGCCGCTCCACAACGCGCAGGCCAGCACGTTCGTGAGTCCATGGATGTGATGCAGCGGAAGGAACAGCGGGATCCGGTCGGATGCCGACCAGTCCCACGCCTCGACCAGCGATCGAACCTGCGCGGCCACATTCGCATGCGTGATCACCACGCCCTTCGGCCTGCTCGTCGTGCCGCTGGTGTAGAGGAGGGTGCCCGGGCGAGATTCCGCCACTTCGGGCAGCACGCCGCTTGCGAAGCCGGTTCGCAGCATGCCGATCCCGAGCGAGTCGCACAGTTCGCGAATCCGTCCTGTCAGCGAATCGGAGGTGATGACTTTGGTCACGCGCGCATCGCGCAGCACATGGTCCCACTCGGCGGCAGTGGCCTGCAGGCTGAGCGGCACGCAGGTCCCCCCGGCGCGCCACACCGCCCACTGCGCGACGACGAACTCCGCGTCAGGCGCGAGCAGCAACGCGATGCGCGCGCCAGCGAGATCTGTCTTGCCGTCCAGCAGGTGAGCGGCGGCTCCGGCAGAACGACCCAGCAGCTCGGCATAGCTCAGGGAGCCGGCCGCGCTGACCAGCGCAGTCGCGCTTGCATGCCGCCGGGCGCGCGCGATCAGTTCCAGTTCAGCCATTGCCGCCTGCCAGGAACTGGACCAGGAAGAACATCACCGAAGGACCCAGCAGGCAGCCCAGGCCGGTATAGAACGTGGCCGTCATGGCGCCATAGGGCACCAGTTTGGGGTCGGTGGCCGCCAGTCCCGCGATGACGCCACTGTTGGTGCCCATCACGCCGCCAAAGATCATCGCGGCCCGCGGATTGTCGAGGCCGATCGTCCGCGCCAGCGCCGGGGTCGCGATCATCACCAGGATCGCCTTCACCAGTCCCGCGGCGATGCTGAGCGCGATGATCTCTGACGACGCGCCCAGTGCCGCGCCGGTGACGGGGCCGACGATATACGTGGCCGCGCCTGCGCCAAGGGTGGTCAGGGCCACTGGGTCGCGCACGCCGAAGGCCAGCGCGACCGCGACCCCTGCCGCGAACGCGACAAACAATCCCACGACCAGCGAGACGACGCCGTGCACGCCGCTGGCGCGCAGGTCTTCGATGCGCACGCCGTAGGCGGTGGCGACGATGGCCAGGTCCCGGAACATCGCGCCGCCCATGGTGCCGATGCCGGCCAGCAGCGGAAGGTCGGCGACGCCTTTGCGTCCCCCGGTGGTGAAGCCCACGACGACGGCGGCCAGCAATCCCAGGAAGATCGCGATCGCCGAGCCGTGCACGCGGCCCCGCGTGAACAGGCGCGATGCCTGGTAGGAAACCAGCATAACGACCCCGACGAGCGCGAACGCGACCACGAGCGCGTATTTCTCGACGAGTTCGAGCAGCGCCGCGCTCATGAGGCCTCGCGCCCGAAGCGCCTGATCAACAGCGCGACTGTCCCGAAGGCCAGTGCCACACTGGCGATGCCCGCAGCCAGCGCAAGGCCGCCGCCTACCAGCGCTCCGCGCACGTTCTGGCTTGCCGCCATCGCCACCACGATCGGTATGTAGATGTCGCCCCAGTACTGCACACCGGGCGCGCAGGTGGGCGCCCAGCGCCCGCGCCTGGACAGCCAGGTGGTGGTCCCGATCAGCAGCAGCATGGCAATGCCGACACCGCCGATGTCGGACTCGATGCCGAACGCGGAGCCGATGATTTGCCCGATGGCGAGCCCCGCGAACAGGCAGCCTGCAAGCAGCGCCGTACCGTAGAAGACCATCGTTGCCCCTTCCGGACTGCAAGTCCCTATTCTTCTTGAGGCGAGCATCCCCGATCGTGCAGTCCGGTGTCCAGCGAACGCGGCGGCCGCTGGACGAGGTGCTGACTGCAGCAGCATGATCGGCACATGAATGTGAAATCCCCGTTGTATCGTCGCGGCGCATTGCTGGTTGCCGCGTCTGCATGCCTTGCCGTGTCTGTCGGCTGCGCGATGCAGGAGGCCGCGTCGACGTCGCCGCTGCTGCAGGCCGGCGCTGCGTATGTTGCGCTGGGCAGTTCGTATGCCGCGGGCGCTGGCATCGGGCCTCTCCAGCCAGGCTCGCCACCACGCTGTCAGCGCACGACCAACAACTACGCCAGCCTGCTTGCGCGGCGCTTCGAACTTGCACTGACCGTTGCGTCCTGCGGCGGAGCGATGACGGCGCATCTTCTCGGCCCATGGAACGAGCTGCCCGCGCAACTGGAGTCCGTGACGGCCGCGGCGCGCCTGGTAACGGTGACCGTCGGTGGAAACGACCTGGACTACATGGGTGCGCTGTTTGGCGGCAGTTGCCGCGCGGGCGTTGTATCCCGCCCGGGACCTTGCCCACCCGTCGTGCAGCCCAGTGCAGCTCAATACCAGAAGCTGGAATCTGCATTGAATGCCATCGCTCGGGAAATCAACCGCCGTGCGCCGCAGGCGCGCGTGGTTTTCGTGCAGTACGTGGCGGTAGTACCAGACAACCTGTGCGCGGCCACGCAGATCACGCCCGAGGACGCGGCGAACGGCCGTGAAATTGGCCGGCAGCTGGCCCTGGTCACGGCGCGCGTCGCGACGGCGAACGGGGCGCTGGTGCTGCCGGCGGACGAGTTGTCCCGGGATCACTCGCCCTGCGCACCGGAGCCGTGGAGCCGGGGCCTGTACGGTGGTTATGACATGCAGCAGGGCGCGCCGTGGCACCCGGCCCCGGCCGGTCATGCCGCGATCGCCGCAGAACTGGCAAGGCTGCTGCAGCGCTGACCGGGGTTGCCCGCTCTCCGGGCCCATTGCAGGGGGTGAAAGACAGATGCCTGCCGAGGCCGCAGTTTGCTTCCTGCATCTGATGGGAGGCAAGGACGGGCTAAGGCAAGGCATCCCTCGCGGGGCTACAATCCGGGGCATGTCACCCTTGGCGCAGAGCAGTCTCAGGACACGGGCTCGGCGGGACGAATCGAACCCGGCGTCCTGGATAGATGCGCCCTGCGTGCACGTCACCCGCCTGGTGGCGCGCATTCTCGATGTGCCGATCGCGCTGTTGTCACTGCCGCGCGCGGACGAGTACCGGTTTCGCGTCAACATCGGGCTCGACGGTTACGAATCCGTTCCGTGCCGCATCTCGTTCTGCGCCTACACCATGCTCGGCACGGATGTGCTGGTGGTGCCGGATGCCCGGATCGACGACCGTTTCGAAAGGAACCCGCTGGTGCTTGGCGCTCCGCACATCGTTTCCTACGTTGGCGTGCCGTTGATCTCCTCGCGCGGCGTCACGCTCGGCACACTGTGCGCCATCGATCACAAGCCCCGCGCATTCGCAGCGACACAGCTCGACCAGTTGCGCGATGTGGCGCGAATTGCGTCCTGGTTGCTCGAGAGCGAAGCGGTGCCGCGCGATGAGCAGTTGCTGGAAGCCACGACCCTGCTCAGGCAGCTCGAGGAGCAACGTGCCGCCGAGCGTGAGCGGCTGGCGATCACGCTGCACGAGGGCGTGGCACAGGATCTGTTCGCGCTGCGACTGCAGCTGCAGCGTTTGCGCACCTCCAGCGCCTGGCGTCCCGAGGGCAATGGCGAGGCGGCGGCTACCGGCGCGGCGTTCACGAGGGCGCTCGACCGCTGCATCGGGGACGTCTGCGAGATTGCGAACGGCCTGACCAACGAAGGGCCGACCCAGGCTGCGCATTGCAGAAGCCATCCGTCTGCACGCGCAGGATATCGCGCATGAGTCGGGGCTTGAGATCCAGATGCACGAGGTCGGCGCCGGCATGGAGCTGGATTCCTCAACGCGCCTGCTGGTGCTGCGGGTCGCGCGCGAGGCGCTGGCGAACATCGCCCGCCATGCGCGGGCCTGTCACGTCAGCATCATTCTCGAAAACACGGATCGCGAGCTTCGCCTCCGGGTGGTGGATGATGGCGTTGGCGCCAGTACGGATGTGTTGTCCGATGCCGGGGCGCCTTACCTGGCCAGCCTGCGCGAGCGCGCCAGCGCCGCCGGTGGAGCCTTGAATGTGGGGCGCAATGTTCGCGGCGGCACGACGCTTTGCCTGCAGCTTCCGACACGGGTCGCCGGCTGATCAGTCGACGCGGGGCATGGCGACTGCCGCGGCTTTTCCACGAATCTCGCCCATCGCCGCCAGGAATATCAGGCACAGCAGGCCGATGAAGGCATCGGCCAGCAGCGTCAGCGGATACCCGAAGCGGTCCACGGCCCAGCCCTGCCACTTGGCCGAATACGAGATGCCGAGGTTAAGCAGCGCCATGTAGGCGGTGAACTGCGTGGCGGCCACGCGCGGACTGGACACATCCATGAACAGCGCGGCGCGCGCGCCATACATCAGTCCGTTGGCCAGGCTGTAGAGCAGCGACGTCAGCCAGAACACCGTGACGACCATTGCCGGCACGACAACTCCTGCGCGTTTCGCGGCATCGACCGGATGAATCCATCCGGACTGCCACAGGGTTGCGGCCAGCCACAGCGTCACCGGCGTCATGCCGAAGATGAACCAGGCCAGCGCGCGACGCCTGCCCAGTCGATCCGACAGCCACCCGCCCACCACGCAGCCGCCTGCCATGCAGATGGTTGTCCAGAGATTCAATGACGCCACCTGGTTGTCATTGAAGCCCAGGTCCACGGCCAGGGTCTGGGCCAGCGCCAGGCCCAATGCCATGGCGCCGGCCGGCAGCACCGCAAATGCAAGGCCCACAAGGGACGCACGGGATTCGGTGAACGCGCCCCAGACCTGGCTGATGTATTGATTGATCTCGGCGCCGACGCGTGCAAGGCCGGATCCGGCCGCCGCAAGGCGGGGCATGACCGGCTCGCGCAGCGGCAACACCACGAACACCGTCACGGCCAGGATCGCGGCGGCGACGAAGTAGTAGGTATTGGTGAAGCCCACGTATTGCACGAGGTAAAGCGCGCCTGCGCCGCCCACGGCCTGGCCCAGGTACGCGCCGGCGAATGTGAGGCCGCCCGCCATGCCGCGCTCGTCCGACTGCAGCGTGCTGACGGCCAGCGCATCGATGGCCACGTCCTGCGTGGCCGCAAAGATGTTGTGGATGATGATGAGCGTGGTCAGCAGACCGATGCCTGCACCGAGTCCCACCGCCTGCAGCAGGAACAGGGATGCCGCCATGCCGAGCTGCATCGCGATGATCCAGCTGCGGCGCCTGCCAAAGCGGTCGGAGGAGACCACGTCGACGATGGGTCCCACCGCCCATTTGAACGCCCACGGCAGGTAGATGGCCGCGGTGAAGGCCCCGATGGCCGCGGCGCTCAGGCCCTGCCGGCGCATCTGCGTAGCCACGGTAACGGCGGCAAATCCGAGGGGAATGCCCTCGGTGATGTACATCAGGAAGAACGCGGTCAGGCGGCCCTTGCGGGTGGACAGCAGATCGGGGAACTTCATCTTCTGGGCCTTCCGGTGGCTGTCGCTACGATCGCAGCAACGGGCCTGCAACCGCAAGTGGTCCATGATTCCGTGCTATTGCGGGTTTCCCTGATGGGCGCTGCATTGCCTGCGAACGACGCGATGCCCCAGAATGAAAATGCCCGCCATGCATGCCCACAATCCAAATGGACCGACCGACCCGAATCCGCGGGGCATGACGAATGCGCAGCGGCGCTCCCGGTCCGGCGTCATCACGATCGTCCTGGGCTATGGCTTCTTCGCGGCCCTGTGGATACTGCTTTCAGATCAGGCGGTGGGGCGCATCTTTCGGGATCCCGAAGCGCTGGTCAGGGCGAGCATGTTCAAGGGCTGGTTCTTTGTCGCCGTGACGACGCTGCTGCTTTACGTGGTGGTGAAGCAGTTCGCCGACGTGCTGATGGTTTCCCAGGAACGTGAACTTGCGCTGGAGCGCGAGCGCGCTCAGCCTCCGCCGATGCTGGTGGCCATCGCTGATGCGTCGACCGACGCCATCTTCGCCAAGGATGAACTGGGTCGGTACCTGCTGTTCAACAACGCGGCGGCCGAGGTCGTCGGCAATGCTGTGGAAGAAGTGATCGGCAGGGACGACCGCGCGATCTTCCCGGCCGCACAGGCCGAACAGATCATGGACAGGGATGCGCGCATCCGCGCGACCGGCATGCCCGAGGTCGGGGAGGAAGTCCTGCAGACGAAGGGAGGGGAGCGGGTCTTTCTCGCCGTGAAGGGGCCGCTGCGCGGCGCCGATGGCGGAATCTTCGGCACGTACGGCATTTCCCGCGACATCACCGAACGAAAGCGAGCTGAAACGCTGCGGCACGAGAGCCAGGTGCGCCTGCGGCTGCTCGTCGACCATGCGCCGGCCGCGCTGGCGATGTTTGATCGGGAGATGCGCTATCTGGAAGTCAGTCAACGCTGGCGAGACGACTACTCGCTGAGTGCAGACCCATCATCGGGCTGTCGCACTACGACGTGTTTCCCGAAGTGCCTGAATCCTGGAAGGCGGTTCACCGGCGCGCGATGTTGGGTGAAACGATCACGGCGGAAAATGACCGCTTCGAGCGATTGGACGGGAGCGTGCAGTGGTTGCGCTGGGAGGTTCGACCCTGGCGCAAGAGTGATGGCGAAATCGGCGGTATCGTCTTTTTCGCAGAGGATATTTCGCAGCGCAAGGCTGCCGACCTGGAGCTAAGACGACGCAACCAGGAGTTGGAGCATTTCAATCGCGCCGCCACTGAGCGCGAGTTGCGCATGATCGCGCTGAAGCGCGAGGTCAATGACATGCGCCCGCCGGGCATCCTTCCCGCACGACATCTCGTTCGCGGACGCCACGACGATCAATCCGCCGCGTGAACACCGCCCCGCTGTCGTCCGTGCTCGCCCGGCTGATCTGGCTGTGCATGGTGCCGATGGTGCTGCTTGCCGTGCTGGCCTGGCACGATTACCGGGAAAAGGACGCATCGCAGCTTCGAGACGCGGGCTACCTCGCGCGCAGTTTCGCATCCGGGATCGACAGCCTGCTCGATGAGCGCATGAGGGCGCTCAGTGTCCTGGCGAATTCGCAACGAATCGCAGATCGGCGGCAGTGGCCGTGTACCTCGACGCCCGGAATTTCAAGGAATCCTCGGTGGCCAGGTGATCTTCGCGGACAACCGGGGACGGATGCTGTTCAACACGAGGGTGCCTTACGGAGAGCCCCTGCCGCCGTCTCCGGATTCGAGCGGGCGCGGCGCGGCTGTGCTGGCGCTCCAGTCGGGCAAGCCCCAGATCGGGGACATCGTCAACGGCCCCGCGGCACGTTCCCATGGTGGCCATTGCCTGCCGGTGATGGTTGCGGGCAAGCCCAGCATGCTGATGCTCAGCACCATCGAAGTCCGTAGCCTCCAGGCCAGCGTTGATCGATTCGATCTGCCGCAGGGCTGGTCGATCGCGCTCAGGACAGCACCGGGGCCGACATCGCCAGGCGCTCGCCGCCGGAATTCGACGCGTCCGCGATGCCGACGCGGATCATCGCGTGGTTGCCCGGTCGGGGCCTTGCTCCGTGGTCGGTCGTGCTGGATATCCCGCGCCGAATTTACGTGGCCGACCCGCGCGCGTACATGCTGGTGCCACGGCCGCGACATCCCTGGCGATACTGCTTGGGCTGACCGGCGGCATCTCGACGAGCCGGCTCATCAGCGGGCAGGTGGCGCTGCTGGGGCAGCCCAACGGCGCCGAAGTGCCCGCCCGGGGAATCGCGGAAATCGATGCCGCCCGGCGGCGGATCTTGGATGCAGCCGCTGCCATCGAAACCCGGGACGATCAGTTGCGACTCTGGGGTGATGCCTTCCGGCATGTCGAAGCGGGCCTGGCCATTTCCGACGCGCGCCCAATACGCTGGTGTCGGTCAACGCCGCCTTCGCCCGGCAGCGTGGCTATACCGAGGAGGAACTGGCTGGGCGGCCGACGCTGAGCCTGTTTCCGGCCGAGATGCGCGAGGAGATGCGGATCCGGCTGTCGTCACCCGGCCAGTCGCGACACGATCTGTTCGAGACGGAACACCTGCGCAAGGATGGCAGCCGATTCCCCGTGCTGGTTGACCTGTCGTTCCAGAGCAATCCGGATGGGACGCCGAGAAGTCGCCTGGCTCTCGTGCTCGATATCAGCGAGCGCCGGCGGGCGGAAAAGGAACTGGCGGAGCGCCAGGCGGCGGAGCTCGAGCGGCAGCGACGCGCGCGCATTGCGGCGCTGAACCTGATGGATGACGCCCAGGCCGCCAAGCGCGAGGCCGAAACGGCTGCGGACGAGCTGCGCAAACTGTCGCAGGCGGTCGAGCAGAGTGTCGAGAGCATCGAGATCACGGATCTGGATGCCAGGATCACCTATGTCAACGCGGCGTTCCTGCGCCAGACCGGATACACGCTCGAGGAGGTCATCGGCAGGGACCCGCGCTTCCTGCAGGCGGCAGGACGCCGCGCGAAAGCTACGCTGACCTGTGGACAGCGCTGAGCGAGGGAAGAGCCTGGCGGGGCGAACTCTACAACCGGCGCAAGGACGGCACCGAGTTCGTCGAATTCGCCACCATCACGCCGATTCGCCGCTCGGATGGACAGGTTACCCACTACGTGGCGGTGAAAGAAGACATCACCGAACGCAAACGCATGGGGGTCGAGCTGGACGGCTACCGGCACCACCTTGAGCAGTTGGTGGCGGAGCGAACCACCGAGCTGGAGCAGGCGCGCCTGCACGCGGAATCGGCCAGCCGGGCGAAGTCCACCTTCCTGGCCAGCATGAGCCACGAAATCCGCACGCCGATGAACGCCATCCTCGGCTTCACTCACATGCTGCGCCGTGACGCCGTGTCTTCGATCGAGGCCGACCGGCTGGACAAGCTCGATGGCGCGGCCAGGCATCTGCTTGGCGTGATCACCGGCATCCTCGATCTGTCGAAAATCGAGGCCGGCGAGGCCGAACTCGAATCGGATGATTTCGCGCTGGAAGCCGTGCTGGGTCATGTGGCCACGCTGATCGGCGAGAGCGCCGCGGCCCAGGGGCTCAAGGTGCACATGGATGGCGACCACGTGCCCCACTGGCTGCGTGGCGATCTCACCCGGCTGCGTCAGGCGCTGCTGAACCTGGCGGGCAACGCGGTGAAGTTCACTGAACGGGGCAGCATCACGCTGCGCTCGCGCTTGCTAGAGACGCGTGAGAACAGGTTCCTGGTGCGATTCGAGGTCGAGGATACGGGCATTGGCGTTGATGCCGAGTCCATCCCTCAACTCTTCCTGGCGTTTCAGCAGGCAGATGCCTCGACCACTCGCCGCTTTGGTGGAACGGGACTGGGCTTGGCCATCACGCGCGAGATCGCTCGCATGATGGGCGGTGAGGCTGGCGCTGAAAGCACTCGCGGGGTGGTAGCCGCTTCTGGTTTACCGCCGGCTGGGCGCGGGCCGGCGCCCCGTCTCCCCGAGGTCCCAGCGGGCAGCAGTGCCTCCGAATTGCGGCGACGCCATGCGGGGGCCCGGGTGCTGGTCGTTGAAGACCATGCGCTGAATCGCGAGGTGGCGATGGATCTGCTGCAGGCTGCAGGCCTGACGGTGGAGGTGGCCGAGAATGGCCGCGTGGCCGTTGAAAAGGTTGCTGGCGGCAATTTCGACGTGATCCTGATGGACATGCTGATGCCGAAATGGACGGCCTGGAGTCGACGCGAGCCATCCGTCAGTTGCCCGAGGGGCGGCGAGTGCCGATCATCGCGATGACCGCCAATGCGTTCGAGGACGACCGCCAGTCCTGCAGGGCGGCGGGCATGAACGACTTCGTGGCGAAGCCGATCAGTCTTCAGGCCCTTTATGCAGCCCTGGACAAATGGCTCTCCGCGAGAGGGGCGTCGGTGCTCACCGCTGACGGCGACGATGCCGCGGGTGTCGCAGTGAGCGCACCGGTTCCCCAGGATCCGGCACAGGATCATGTCACCGCGCAGATCATGGAGCGTCTGTCGCGGGAGGCCGGGGTTGGCAACCACAAGGGCGTCAATGCGCTGAACGGCAGGAACGGCAAGCTGATCAGCCTGCTGCGCATGATGGCGGCAACCCATCGCGATGACTGAGAAAGTCAGGGCTGCCTGCAGGCCGGTGCCCATGAAGAGGCGCGTCGCGTCACGCATACCCTGCGGGGCGTGGCGGGGTGCTGGAGCCAGGGCCCTGCTGGAAGCGGTTGGCGCGGTGGAGGCAGGCCTGCGAGAGGGTTCCGGGCAAGCCGCCCGCGATCTGGCGGGGCCGATCGCCGCCGTGAACGTCGAGCTGGATCGACTGCTGGATATCGTCGGCAAAGACGGCGGCATCGCGCCGCCGGCATAGGCCGCATCGAGGCCCTAGGGGGCCGATGCCTGGATTTCCCGCGCGACCTTCTGCGCCGCCTCGACCACGCGCAGCACATTCCCGCTCAGATGTTGGCAATCTGCTGTTCGGTATAGCCTTTGTCCAGCAGCCACTGGGTGATCTTCGGCAGGCTGGTGATGTCCTCGAGGCCGATCACGCCGCCACCCCCATCCCAGTCGGCGCCAAAGCCCACATGATCAGGGCCGATCAGCTTCAGCACATGATCGACATGCCTGAGGTAATCGTCGAGCGTCGCCTCCTTCGCGTTGTTGCGTTTGAAGACTTCGGCGCGCGCGGCTGCCACGGCGCGATCCCGCTCGGGGCCCGTGGGCATCGAGGCGAACTTCGCCATCGCGGTGCGCAGTTCTGCGCGCACGGCGGGAGTCTCGCCGGTATCGATGAGGTACGCGCCGAGCGCGTTCATCTGGATGACGCCACCCTTCGCGGCGAGCCTCTTCAGGCGCGCATCATCGATGTTGCGCGGGTGATCGTATACATCCGCCGCGCCGCTGTGCGACAGGATGATCGGCGCTTTCGACAGCTCGAGCATCTGGTCGAACACGGCATCCGAAGCATGGGACTGGTCGATCACGATCCCCAGCCGGTTCGCCTCGACGACCAGTTCCCGCCCGGCCGGGCTCATGCCCTGCCATTCGGGCGGCGTATTGGCGGAGTCGGCGAATTCGTTGTTCGACGTATGCACCAGGCTCAGCATCCGCAGGCCCTGGCTGTAGTAGAAGCGCAGCAGCGAAACGGGGTCCGTCGTCAACGGAGAGGCATTCTCCATGCTGATGAAGGCCACGCTCTTGCCGGCCGCCGCGATCCGGCGCGCATCGTCTGCAGTCAGCGCCAGTTCGAATTCGGGATGCGCGGCGATCATCTTGCGGATGTTGATCAGGCGCTTCAGGCCATTGTCGCGCGCGACGCGGTAGTCCTCTGCCGTGCGTCCCTGCTGGCCGGTGTAGATGACCCAGAATCCTCCATCCAGGCCGCCCTCTCTCATGCGGGGGAAATCCACCTGGCTGTCGCTCACGGGATGACGGTCCATCACGCTCCAGTTCGGGTCGTCCATCTTGGCGGTGGTGTCCAGATGGGTGTCGAGCGTCAGCACCCGCTCATGCAGCGCGCGAGCCTTCGCGGAGACCATGCCCTGTGCGGGGGCGGGTTGTGATGCGACGGAGGCGAGCAGGGCGGCCGCGGCGATGACGATGGACAGTTGTTTCACGACGCTGTTCTCACGGGGTTGGGCGAGATATCGAATATAGCCGTGACTCGGCAAAGGCCAAAGCAAATGTGCCTGCGGGTATCCGGCATGGTCTGCAGCACCAACCGTTGAATTGAGCACCTCGGCCACGCGCAGTTAGCGTAGTGCCGGGCAGCAGCTGGTTGCCCGATCCGCAGGGAGTTCCATGAACGATCAGACCGACCGAGTTGCGACGAGTCGTCGCGACCTGCTGCGGATGATTGGCGTCACCGCCGGCGCCAGTGCGATGTATCAGGCGATGAGCACGCTGGGACACGCTGGAGAGTCGACCTACGCGGGCCCTCCGGACCTGCAGGGCGCGCCGCCCGGCACATCCGTGCTGGTGCTCGGCGCCGGCATTGCGGGCATGACGGCCGCCTACGAGCTGCAGAAGGCTGGCTACAAGGTGCAGGTTCTCGAGTTCAACAATCGCGCCGGCGGCCGCAACTGGAGCGTGCGCGGCGGTGACAGCTATACCGAGCTCGGTGGCGAGAGGCAGGACTGCCAGTTCGACAAGGACCTGTATCTGAACCCGGGTCCATGGCGCATTCCGTACCACCACCGCGGCATGCTGGACCTGTGTCGTCGCCTTGGCGTGAAGCTCGAACCCTTCGTGCAGGTCAACCACAACGCGTACCTGCACAACACCGAGGCTTTCGGCGGCAAGCCGCAGCGCTACCGCGATGTGTTCTTCGACTACCAGGGACATGTCGCGGAGCTGCTGGCCAAGGCCGCGCACACCTCGGCGCTGGATGCCGAAGTGTCGACCGAGGACAAGGAGTGGCTGCTCGAATCGCTGCGCGAATGGGGCACGCTCGACAAGGACTTCCGCTATGTCGCCGGTGCGCATGTCAGCGACCGCCGCGGCTGGAAAAAGGCGCGTGGCGGTGGACTGTCGGCGCGGCCCACTCCATCGGAGGTGGTGAGCCGGCATGACATCCTGAAGAGCCGCCTGTGGGCCGGCATTCCCAACAGCTTCGAATACGACATGCAGACCACGATCTTCCAGCCCGTGGGTGGCATGGGTCGCGTCGGCGAAGCCTTTGGCCGCGAGCTGGGTCCGATCATCAAGTACCAGGCAAAGGTCACCTCGATAACGCAGGACGCCCGTGGCGTGACGGTCATGTACGACGACCTTGCGGATGGCGGCGCGAAGAAGCAGGCGGCCGCAGCCTGGTGCGTGGTCACCATCCCGTTGCCGATTCTCGGGCAGATTCCGATGAATGTCGGCCCGAAGCTCACCACGGCGATCGCCGCGATCCCCTACGCCTCGTCCATCAAGGTGGGTCTGCAGTTCAAGCGCCGCTTCTGGGAGGAGGACGAGCAGATCTACGGCGGCATCACCTACACCAACCTTCCCATCGGCACCATCGGCTACCCCAACACCGACTTCCAGGGCCGCGGCAAGGGGGTGCTGCTGGGCTGTTACATCTGGGGCCTGGCGGCGATGGAGTTCACTTCGTTGACGCCCGAGCAGCGCATCCAGGAAACGCTCAGGCAGGGCGCCAGGATCCACCCGCAGTATCCACAGGAGTTCGATAACGGCTTTGCGATGGCCTGGCACCGCTCGCCGTTCACGATGGGATGCATGGGCGTGTGGAACGACGAGGCGCGCGCCGAACACTACGACAACCTGTGCGCACTGGATGGCCGGATCGTGCTGGCCGGCGAGCACGCGTCCTTCATGGGCGGATGGCAGGAAGGCTCGGTGACCTCGGCGCTGGACGCCATCGGTCGCATTCACCAACGCGTGGTCACCCAGGGCAGCAGCAAGGGAGCAGGAGCATGAGAATCGCGGTAGCAGGCATGCTCATGCTGGGCGTGGTGGCCAGGGCAGCGATGGCGCAGTCGCCCATGGATGAAGGTGAGCGTCTCTACACCACCATCTGCCAGGGCTGCCACATGTCGAAGGGCGAGGGCGCCACCGGCGCGGGCACTTATCCAAAGCTTGCCGGCAACCCGCTGGTCGCTTCGCGCCAGTATGTAGCGATGACGGTGCTGATGGGTCGCAAGGGCATGCCGTCGTTCGGAACGCTGCCTGGCCTGAGCGCGCAGCAGGCAAGAATGCTGGCAAGCCTGACGGACGAACAGATCGCCGCCGTCGTGAACTATGTTCGAACCCACTTCGGCAACGACTACAAGGATCCGACAACGGCGAAAGAAG
Organism: Pseudomonadota bacterium; assembly: GCA_016720075.1. Taxonomy (GTDB): domain Bacteria; phylum Pseudomonadota; class Gammaproteobacteria; order Steroidobacterales; family Steroidobacteraceae; genus ZC4RG30. Next base: position 145,023 of record JADJXW010000004.1, on the reverse strand, counting down.
TTGCCGAACTTCCGCACCCGGGCGGAAAGGGCTCCGGCCGGGCGGGATAGCAGGTTGCTGCTCGGCCGTTACCCCTGTGGCAGCGCCGAGCGGTCGAACCAGTTGCCGTGCAGGCCGGCCCGCAGGCGGAACGGCAGCTTGACCCGGGCAATCGGGCCCTTGTCGATGGCCTGCGCATCCAGGATCACCAGCTGCGAGAGGTTGGTGACCACGTTGTCCACGACGACGACGATGTAGCCATCGCCCTCGGGAGCGCCTGGCGAGCGCGGCACGAAGCAGGGCTCCTGCATGTGGTACTGCTGTCCGGCCCACCAGGAAGTCTGCCGGCCCGTGCGGTAATCCATGTATCCCAGCGCGTTCATGCCGCGGCCCACGCCTTCCGTGAAGGGCTTGGCCAGGTCGATCACCAGCCACCAGGCGTAGCGGTGGTCGCGTGAAATGTACCGGTCGTCGATGCGCGGGAACTCGCCGCCCATGTCAGAAAGTTTCTTTACGCTCTCGAACTCGTCGGACTTCGAGGCGTAATCCACCGTCCAGCGGGTGGGGAAGGCCATCGCATCCGGTGCGCTGAACGGCGAGCCGTCCACGTCCGGGAAGAACCACAGGCCATTGCCCTTCGAGACGGGGATGTCGAAGTGGATCTTCGTGCCCACATTGAAGGCATTGATCACATGGCAGGCGTTCTGGTTGGGCGCCTTGAACCAGCGGATGTCTTCGCCCTTGCCGTTGCGCGGCAGCACGCCCAGGTAGATGGGCAGCGTCTTGTCGAAACCGAAATGCGGCTTCAGCGCCTTCAGGCGCTCCCACGACGAGACCATGGGCACCACGGGAAACACCACGTAGTCTTTCGTCACGCCGAAGTCATGCATCATGCAGTAGTAGGGGGCCGTGAACCACACTTCCTTCAGCAGCTCGCCCGCGGGGCTGACCTCCATGTAGGTGCAGTCGAGGGTCAGCGGCCCGGTCTGGCAATAGCCAAACGAAACGAGGTTGCCCGTTTCGGGATCTATCTTGCTGTGCGCGGAGAAGGTCTGGCCCTTCATCCTGCCGTTGAAGTCGGTGTAGCCCTGCGTGGCGAGGCTGTTGGCATCCATCACCAGCGGCGGGCTGTCTTCCTTCAGCGCGTAGAGCTTCTTGCCGTGCACGAGCGGCGTGGTGTTGGCGGTGCCGCGGATGGCGCCCTTCACGGAAGGATCGTCGGTGAGCGGATTGCGATAGCGGCCGAACAGCGCGCGCCCGGCTTTCCTTTCAAGCTTGAGCTTGTCGGTCAGCGCGTAGCGCTGCCTGAAGCCCACCTTGCCATTCGAGAAGTCGAAGCGGCCCACCACGCCATCGCCATTGAAGTACACATCTTCGTCGGTCGTGCGCGGGAAGTACGGGTCGGGCTGCATTCGGAAGAAGGCGCCGTCGAGCTGCGCGGGAACCTCGCCCTCCACGTCCAGATCCGAGAGGTCCAGTTCCATGCGACCTGAGATGGCAGGAACGAGGAAGTAATTGATGTCTACGGGATAGTGCGACATGGCGAAGTCCCCAAAAGGCGATTGTTGTTGCACAACAATTGTAGGGCGACTTCGTATCGCGAACGTCAAATGCGAGAGGCACTCATCTTCATTCGCACACTATGCGCGTTACTGGAACTGCTCCTGGTCCAGCAGTCCCAGCACGGCCTGTGCCTCCTCCCGGATCTGCGCATCAGTGTCAGTGGCGAGCTCCTGCAGCGAAGGCGCTGGTGGTGCGGGCGTGGGTTCTTCCGCTGTCCACCCGGCATCGGTCAAGGGCGCAGCCTGAATCTCTGGCATCGGCGTGTCTGTGCGCACTCCACTGGCTGCCGTCCGCGCTTCCACGCCCCGCAGTGGTGTCGCCTCCAGCGTGGGGCGGGTTATCCAGTAGGTCACTGAATAGCTGGCAATGAACAGCGCGGGCATCGTCAGCGCGCTGCGCCAGCGGCGACTGCGCTCAGTGTTCATGGCCGTGGCCGATTCCAAGATGCGCCTGGAGGTGCAGCACGAAGGGGTCCCTTTCGTGATCCCCGAGGTCGGCGAAATCCACCATGCCGTAGCCCGCGGCGTCCGGTGGCGACCACGGAGCCTGCGCCAGGGTGTGTGCCTCGATCAGTTCAACGCGCAGCACATCGCCCGCGCGACGCTGCTCGATGCGCAGCGGCAGCATCAGGTCGGTCCGCATGCGGACGCGCCAGCGGACTCCGTCAACCGTCCCCGAGTAGTCCTGGTAGGGCACCTTCTTCAACCAGCCCGACCGCGTGGCGCGAAGTCGCTTGAGGAGGGCGGGATTCACTATCTGCATCTGCTGCTCCCAGGCAGAATCCGCCCCCGTCATCCGCAGATCCGCCTGCTCGAACTCCACGCCGCGGCGGTCGGCATGAAACAGAAGAGTGTGGAAGACGGTGGCACCGTCGCGCTGCCAGATCTCGCCCGTCTGCGACTGCAGATCATCGCGCTGGACCCGGTTGGCGCTTCGCCAGTAGCGCCATTCGGCAACTTCGCTGTTCCCGTCGTGATCAATGCGGGTCCGGAAGGCTGCTGCCACGGGTGGCAGTTCGCCGTTCAGCGCCGGCGTTGGCGCCGGGCGCGTCACCGTGGCGCAGCCGGCAAGCAGCTGCAGCGCGGCGAGCGCCGCGGGCAGCATCCTGGAAAGCGTTTTCATTGGCATGGTCAATTGCTCGCGGGTTCTGGAATCGAGAATGCGGACGGAGGATGCATCGCTGCAGCCTCCGCCCGCGTCCATCAGCGTGTCTTGCGGCTAGAAGCCCAGCGCATCCGCCATCACGTGGTAGATCGCGTTCTGCTCCATCACGCCGCGGAACAGGTAGGCACGCGGCCCGGTGGCGTAGATGCCAACGTCCTCGCCTGCATGGGTCTCGGCGCCCTGCGTGGGAATGGCCGATTCCTGCAGGTAGTTGGGGTTGGCCGTGTCCACGCCCGAGAGGTCGGGACGAAGCGCCCCGCCGGCGTAGGTGGCGTTGGCATAACCTTCGCTGCCACCGTTCGAGGGCGTGGCCAGCAGCTCCCGGCGCTTGAAGCCTCCAGTCCAGCCGCCAGGGCCGTTCTGGTAGCCAAGCGTGGTGTACGGGAGTCCCAGCGAGTCAAGCGCCAGGGGCGACAGCCCGAGCAATCCCAGGCCACTGTCCGCCTTGCCCAGGATCGGATTGCCGCGTGAGGGGTAGCCGGCAATGGTGAACGTATGGCTGTGGTCGGCTGTCACGATGATGAGCGTGTCCTCATCGCGGGTCAGCTCCATCGCCTTCTTCACGGCCTGGTCCATCGCGATCGTGTCGGTGAGCGCGCGATACGCGTTGCCGGCGTGGTGCGCGTGGTCGATGCGACCACCTTCCACCATCAGGTAGAAGCCCTTGGGGTTCCTGCGCAGCACCTTGATGGCCTTCTCGGTCATCTCGGCGATCGACGGTTCACCCGCAGGGTCGGTGGCGCGGTCATGTTCGTACTTCACGTGCGAACGCTCGAACAGGCCCAGCAGCTTGGTGCCGGCCGCGGGCTCCACCGCGTCGAAGTCGGCCTTGTTCCATACGTATTTCGCGCCCGGACGCGACGCCCATTCGGCCGTCAGGTCCCTGCCGTCCGTGCGATTGCCTACGCGGGTTGGATACTCCGGATCGGCCTTCGTGCTCGGCGTGAAGTAGGAGCGGCCACCGCCCAGCACCACATCCACGCCATCGCCATAGGGGAACTCGATGAGCTGGCGCGCGATGTCCTTCACCGTGGCGCCCGCGGGCAGGCTGTTGTTCGCCTCCCAGTCGCGGTTGCTGATGTGCGCGTAGTTCACGGCCGGGGTCGCGTGCGTCACGCGTGCCGTGGTGACGATGCCGGTGGCCATGCCGCGTTCCTCGGCGCGTTCCATGATCGTCTTGACGCTGTGGGCGGCAGTCACCGAGGCGCTGGATTCAGCTCGGGCAATGGCCTGGTCGACGGAGATGGCCCCGTCGTTGGTCTTGATGCCGGCCACCATGGCGGTTGCCGTTGGCGCCGAGTCGGAGGTCTGCTGGTTGGCGCTGGCCGTCACGGACAGCGCCATGTTCGGGAAGCGCTCGAAGCTCAGGCGGTTGTATTCGCCATCCGCGCCGCGCTGCTGTCCCTCGAGGATGCGCGCTGCAGTCACGGTGGAAACGCCCATGCCGTCACCCACGAAGATGATCACGTTCTTCGCGCGCCGCAGGTTCGGCAGGCTGTTGGCAAACTTGTTCTGGCGGATGGTCCGCTGGCCGGCCTTGAACCACTCGTCTGCGCTGGCGGGCACCGTGCCGGGGTTCTGCGGCGCGCCGTGCTGGTGGTCGGCCACGGCCATCCCGGTCATGAACACCAGGCTGGCCACCGCCAGCTGCGCAAGTCTGTTATTCGTCGTCATCGCGGTTACTCCTCCACTGTGGAGGCAGCACTGTGACGACGGATTGTTAACCTATGGTGTCAGCCCGATGACGCGCGCCTGACGACGGGGCGCGATGGTCAGCGATTCTCCTGCACGTAGATCGCGCGCTCGTGCGAGAACGCCTTGAATCCGAAAACACCGTGGTAACTGCCCATGCCGCTCTGGTTCACGCCGCCAAAGGGCAGGTGGTTCTCGAGGTAGTGGGAGAAGAACCCGTTGATGGTGACGCCGCCCGATGACGTGCGGGTGAGGATCCGGTCCACGTTGGCAGGCGTGTTGCTGTAGATGTACAGCGCCAGCGGCTTCGGGCGCGAAGCGATGAAACCGATGGCCTCGTCGAGGGTGTGGTACGTCACGACCGGAACGATGGGGCCGAAGATCTCCTCCTGCATGATGGCCATGTCAGAAGTGACGTCGGTGAGGAGTGTGGGATGGATCGTGCGATCAGTGGCATCCAGCGTGCCGCCGACGGCCACCCTGGCGCCCTTGGCGATCGCATCGTCGAAGAGTTTGCGGATCCTCGCGAAGTTCTGGTCGTTGACGATCTGGGCGATGTTGCCTTTCTTCAGGTTGCCGTCGTCACCGTAGAGGTTCTGCTTCACCCGCGCCTGGAATTCTTCTATCAGCGTGCCCTTCTGCTGCTCCGTGACGAACACATAGTCGGGGCAGATGCACGCCTGTCCGCCATTGAACTGCTTGGCGGCGGCCAGGTCCGCAGCGACCTTGCGCACATCCGCATCGGCATCGACGATGACGGGCGATTTTCCGCCCAGTTCCAGCGGGATGCTGGCCAGGTGCTTCGCCGCGGCGGCCATGACCAGCTTTCCGACCCGCGTGCTTCCGGTGAAGAAGATGTGATTGAAGGGCAGTTCCAGCAGGGCGGTGGCCACGGCCACGTCACCCTCGAACAGCGCCACTTCCTTTTCTTCGAAGCATGCCTTGATGATCTTCGCCGCGACGCGCGCCGTGGCCGGGCACAGGTCCGTGAGTTTCACGATGCAGCAGTTGCCCGCCGCGATGGCGGCCGCCAGGGGGCCCATGACCAGCCCCAGCGGGAAGTTCCAGGGACCCAGGATCAGGCACACGCCGCGCGCCTCCGGGACGATTCTGGCCCGGTCATTCTTGTTGAGTGAGGTCTGCACCTCGACCGGTTTCATCCAGTCTTCGAGGTTGGCGATGTTTCTGTCGAGGTTCGCCAGCACATTCAGCACTTCGGTCACGCGAATCTCGTTTTCCGGCTTGCGCGTGTCCTGCTTCACCGCGGCGAGGATTTCCTCCGCATGGGCAGCCACCGTCTCTTTCAGCTTCCCGAGCTTCGCCTTGCGCTGGTCGGCGGATGAGGCTTTCGTTTCCCACTGGTGGGCCTGCTGGAGGGCGAAAACGCGCTGGATGTCGGCAGGGACGCCCGGTGACGACTGTGAAATGCTGTTCAAATTGGTGCTCCAAGACAGGGTCCATGGCGCCCTGCAAGAAGGGAAATCCTAGCACCCGGCCCGGCTATGGAGCTGTACGCGATTTCCGGGGAAGATAGGCGGACTGGATTCGATGGGGGAGAGATGAACAAGAACGCCTGGCTGTCCCGATGGCTCATGTCCTGCATGGTTTGCCTGCTGGTGCTGGCAACCCTGGAGCGGGTTGCCGCGGCCGAACGTCCGTCGGACGCCTTTTCCGCCCCTGCGCTGATCCAGCCGCCGCGCGAGGGCTGGCGGACCAACGGTGGCAGTTATTACAACCAGCGCTTCTCGCCGCTGACAGCCATCGACCGCAGCAATGTGGCGCAGCTGAAGGGCGTCTGGCGCACTCATCTGAACGGCTCGGGCGTTGGCCCGCAGTATTCGGGCGCCGCCCAGCCCATCGTGCACGAGGGGCGGATCTTCATCGTCACCGGCGCCAACGACGTGTTCGCGCTCGATGTCGCCACTGGCTCCATTGCATGGACCTACGCTGCCAAACTCGATCCGGCGATATCCACCGTTTGCTGCGGCTGGACCAACCGCGGCGCTGGCCTCGGTGACGGCAAGCTCTTCTTCGGCGCGCTCGACGGGCGGCTGGTCGCGCTGGACGAGAAGACCGGCAAGGAAGTCTGGTCGGTCCAGGCAGAGCGCTGGCAGGACGGATATTCCATCACCAGCGCACCGCTGTACTACGACGGCATGGTCATTACCGGTTTCGCGGGCGCCGAATTCGGCGTGCGCGGCAAGGTCAAGGCCTTCGATGCCCGCAATGGCAAGCCGCTGTGGACTTTCCACACCATTCCCGGACCGGGAGAGATCGGACATGACACCTGGCCTGCCAACAGCAACGCCTGGCAGAAGGGCGGTGGCACAGTGTGGCAGACGCCGGCCGTGGATCCGTCGCTGGGGTTGATCTACTTCTCCACCGGCAATCCCGGCCCGGACTTCAACGGCGCCGTGCGGCCCGGCGACAACCTCTTCTCGGCGTCGATCGTTGCCATCGAGGCGCGCACCGGCAAATACCGCTGGCATTTCCAGCAGGTGCACCACGATATCTGGGACTACGACGCGCCGAGCCCCGTCGTGCTGTTCGACGCGACCGTCGATGGCGTGCCGCGCAAGGGCCTGGCCCAGGTGGGCAAGACCGGCTGGGCCTATATCCTCGATCGCGTCACCGGCAAGCCGCTGATCGGCATCGATGAGCGCCCGGTTCCGCAGGAGCCGCGCCAGGCCACTGCCGCCACGCAACCTTATCCGCGCGGCGATGCCATCGTGCCCCAGCACGTGGATATCGCGCCGGAAGGCTACGAGCTGGTGAACGGCGGCCGCATCTTCACGCCTTTCTTTGGCGCCAAGGGCGTGATTGCGAGCCCCAGCCTGTTCGGTGGCGCGAACTGGCCGCCCAGTTCCTATGATCCCGCGCGGCACCAGTTGTTCGTCTGTGCGTCGGACGTGCCCGGCAACTTCACCGGCGGCCACACCGACAACGAGCCAACCCCGGTCGGCAAGGAATACCTGGGCGGCGCGGTGGGATTCGCGGCGCTGCCACGCAGCGGCATCTTCGCGGCGCTGGACGTGCGCACCAACAAGCTGGTGTGGCGCCAGCGCTGGCTCGACCAGTGCTACAGCGGTTCGGTGGCGACCGCGAGCGGGCTGGTATTCGTCGGTCGCAACGACGGCCGGCTCACGGCGCTGGATTCGGACAATGGCAGGATGCTGTGGCAGTTCCAGACCGGCGCGGGCATGAACTCCACCGCCAGCGTGTTCGAAAGCGGCGGCAAGCAGTACGTGGTGGCGTATTCCGCCGGCAATGTGCTGGCGGGCACGGCCAAGGGCGACAGCGTGTGGCTGTTTGGTCTCGACGGCACCCTGCCGCCTGCGAAGGAGCGCGATACCGAGGCGCGTCCGGTCGCGCCGCCGGTCGCGGCGGCTGCCTCCAGCACCAGCGGTCCTGTTTCCGGTGCACAGATCTATCAGCAGGCCTGCCTGCCGTGCCATGGCGCCGACGGCAAGGGTGGGCATGGCGGCGGCGCCCCGTTGAACAAGACGACCGAGATCGCTTTGGTGGTGAAGACGGTGACAGAAGGCAAGAACAACATGCCGCCGTTTGGCGCTGCGTTGTCCGCCGAGCAGATTCAGGCCGTCAGCACTTTCGTGACAGGCGAGCTGTTCAAGTGAGGTAAGGGCGCGGGACTACGAGGTGACGGACACGTCGACCAGCATGCCGTGGAACGTGTCGCTCGCGCCGACGAAGTCCCCGACCACGGGCATCACACGGCGCATGTCCAGTCCCACCGCAACGGGGATCAGGTTGGCGCTGCCAAAACTGCGGTTGGTCGGGTCGAAGGTGATCCAGCCGGCGCCGGGTACGTAGACCTCCGCCCACGCGTGCATCGTGCCGGCGCCCTGGGGCAACGGGCCCTGCTGCCACGGGTTGTGGAGATAGCCGGAGACGATCCGCGCCCCGAATCCCAGCGTTCGCACGGCCTCGACGAACAGCACTGCCATGTCACGGCACGATCCCCAGCCGCGATCCAGCGTCTGCACCGGGGACTGCGTGCCCTCTTCGACGCGCGACTGGTATCCCACCCACGCCAGCACGCCGGCATTGATGTCCTTCAGCAGCGCCAGAGTGTCCGTGGGCGTGCTGCGCACGAAGTTCCTGCTCCAGGTGCGCAGTCTTCCCGCTGTGTCGGCATGCTGGGGATTGGCGAGCGCTCCCAGATCGATCCACTCCTCCGGCCCGTACTGGAAGGGGTAGTGGATCGCCGCTGCGGCCACTTCGAATACCGGCCACATCGCGGCGTGGAGCTCTACTTCGGCAACGCTCTCGATGACCAGCGTATCGGACTGTGACGTGAAGGTGGCGATCGCCACCGAATTGCCAGAGACGTCCTGCGCCCAGGTCACCTTGGCAGCAGGTTCGATCTGCAGCTGCATCGAGCGCAGCCGCAGCTCCTGGCTCTCGCGGGGCCGCAGCATCAGCCGGTGTGGCCCGAGGGCCACTGGCCGGCTGTATCGATAGGCAGTGCGGTGGCGGATGTGCAGGTTGATCAACTGCGTCGATGATACCCCGCCTATTCCATTCCCACGCACCTGCGACCTATAGTCGGCCGCAGCCGCGGGGTGGTTGGCGGCATTTGCAGGAGTTCGGGTATGCGAAACAAATGGTCCGGTCTGCTGCGCGGGGCAGCCATGGCCCTGCTGGCGACAACCCTTCTTGGCGCCGCTCCTCAGGGGTTTGCGCAGGTGCCCGGGTCAAAGCTCAAGGAAGGCGCCGTGCCTGACATGAGCGGCATATGGGAGCGCATCGAAGGCATCCGCTTCAATCCCGCCGGGCAGCTGCCGCCCTACAACGCGGAGTATCGCCGTCGGTACGACCTGGCGATGGAAGCCCGGCAGCGCGGCGAGCGCGTTGCGGATCCCACGTCTGGCTGCCTGCCACAGGGCATGCCACGCTTCATGGTGGCCAGCTATCCGCTCGAGGTCCTGCAGACGAAGGGGCAGGTCACGATCATCGCGGAATGGTCCAGCCAGGTGCGCCGGATCTTCACGGATGGCCGGGGCCATCCGCCAGCCGATGAAATCGACATCACGTTCAATGGGCATTCGATCGGGCGCTGGGAGGGGCAGACGCTGGTGGTGGAAACCGTCGGGATCCGAGGCGATACCAGCTTCGACGCGTCGCCGCTCACGCACAGCGATCAGCTCGCGGTCAGCGAGCGCATCTACCTGAAGGATCCGAACATCCTCGTGGCCGAGATCACCGTCACCGATCCCGGCGCGTTCACCGCGCCGTGGAAAGTGGTGCGCACCTACCGCCGTGGGGGACCCGACGCCCGCATCATGGAATACGTGTGCGAAGAGAACAATCGCGAGATATTTCTCCCCGGCCAGAACCAGCCCAAACCCTGAATCCTCTTCCGCGCCGGAGATCCGATCATGACGAAGAAATTGCTGCTGTCTGTCCTGCTGGCCGGAATCGCGTTTCCAGTGCTGGCTCATCATTCTTTCAGCATGTTCGACGACAAGAAGGAAGTCGTGCTGAAGGGCGAGGTGAAGGAATTCCAGTGGAGCAATCCCCATACCTGGATCCAGCTCAATGTCACCGACGCGTCGGGCAAGGTGGTCGAATGGTCGATCGAAGGCGGTAGCCCGAACCTCGTCGGCCGCCAGGGCTGGAAGCGCAATACCTTCAAGCCCGGTGACAAGGTCGAGATCACGGTTCATCCGATGCGCGACGGTCAGCCTGGTGGCTCGTTCATGCGCGCCGTGCTGCCGGATGGGCGCCGGCTGGGTGGCGATCAGATCCCGGCAGCGCCCGCAGCGGCGAAGTAGGAAACTCGGAGGAGAGCGTCATGAAGGGGACTGGCTGGTCAATCGGAACGACGATCCTGGGTGCCTGCGTACTGTGGGGCGCCGTGGCCACGGCAGATGTGTCGCCGGCGGTGCGCGAATACCGCCTGCGCATGTTCGATCCGGCAGTCAGCACGCTTGCCAATCGAAGCATCGAGCTGATGTTCGATACCAGGACCGTGCGCGCGGGTTCCCGTCCATGGAAATTGCCGGTCAGTTCGCGGCAACTCGATTTTCAGTACGAGGTGGCAGGCGTGAAGGTGCCGGCCAGCGCCTTTGCCGATCGCACCTTCACTGATGCGCTGCTCATCATGAAGGACGGGCGCATCCTCCACGAGCAGTACCTGAATCGCACCACCGAGCGCACCCGGTTCATGTCGTACTCGATGGCGAAGAGCCTGAACTCCATCATGGCCGGCATGGCCATCGCGGATGGTCGGATCGCCTCCGTGGAAGACCCGGTGCTGAAGTACATGCCGGAGCTCAAGGGCACGGCCTACGACGGACTCACCGTGAAGCATCTGCTATGGATGCGGACGGGCGCGCGGTGGAGCGACAATTTCTTCGCGCCGGGTCCGTCCAGGGATGCCCACGTGGCGGCGTTCGTCGAGGCGCGCGCGCGATACGTTGACGCCGCGCGCGGCATCACGGAGCGGGCAGGTCCGCCGGGCGTGGCGTTCAACTACAACAGCGTGGAGGCCGCGCTGGTGGGCGAGATCGTCAGTCGCGCCACGGGAATGCCCCTCAGTGAATACGTGAGCCAGAAGCTGTGGCGTCCCGGGGGCATGGAGTCCGACGCCTTCTATGTGCTCGATGGACCGGGCGACACAGGCCGCGAGTTCACGGCAGGCGGTTTCAATGCCACGTTGCGCGACTACGGGCGCATCGGCCAGATGATGCTGGAGCGTGGGCAGGCCAACGGGCGTCGCCTGCTGCCGGCGCGCTGGGTCGATGAGTCCACGACGCCCGGGCCAGGACATGCCAGCGTTGAAGATGGCACGGGGTATGCCTATCTGTGGTGGACCATCGATGGCACCCGCGCATTCACGATGCTGGGCGGGGAGGGGCAGTTCGTTTATGTGGATCCGGAGCACCGCACGGTGATCGTGAAGCTCAGCCACATCCCGGTCGGCGCCGAGGGTGCGAAGGCCACGGCCGAATCCTTTGCGTTCCTGAAGGCGGCTTCGGCCTGGCGGCCGGGCGCCGCGCCCTGAACGGCAGAGGCCAGCCCCCCGGCGGGGGGGGGCGGGGGGGGGGAAGGGGGGGGGGGGGGGGGGGGGGGGGGGGGGGGGGGGGGGGGGGGGGGGGCGGGGGGGGGGGGGGGGGGGGGGGGGGGGGGGGGGGGGGGGGGGGGGGGGGGGGGGGGGGGGGGGGCGGGGGGGGGGGGGGGCGGGGGGGGGGGGGGGGGGGGGGGGGGGGCGGGGGGGGGGGGGGGGGGGGGGGGGGGGGGGGGGGGGGGGGGGGGGGGAGGGCGGGGGGGGGGGGGGGGGGGGGGGGGGGGGGGGGGGGGGGGGGGGGGGGGGGGGGGGGGGGGGGGGGGGGGGGGTTGGGGGGGGGGGGGGTGGGGGGGGGATGGCGGCGTCGGCGGGGGGGGGGGGGGGGGGGGGGGGGGGCGGCGGGGGGGGGGGGGGGGGGGGGGGGGGGGGGGGCGGGGGGGGGGGGGGGGGGGGGGGGGGGGGGGGGGGGGGGGGGGGGGGGCGGGGGGGGGGGGGGGGGGGCGGGGGGGGGGGGGGGGGGCGGGGGGGGGGGGGGGGGGGGGGGGGGGGGGGGGGGGGGGGGGGGGGGGGGGGGGGGGGGGGGGGGGGGGGGGGGGGGGGGGGGGGGGGGGGGGGGGGGGGGGGGGGGGGGGGGGGGGGGGGGCGGGGGGGGGGGGGGGGGGGGGGGGGGGGGGGGGGGGGGGGGGGGGGGGGGGGGGGGGGGGGGGGGGGGGGGGGGGGGGGGGGGGGGGGGGGCGGGGGCGGCGGGGGGGGGGGGGGGGGGGGGGGGGGGGGGGGGCGCGGGGGGGGGGGGGGGGGGGGGGGGGGGGGGGGGGGGGGGGGGGGGGGGGGGGGGGGGGGGGGGGGGGGGGGGGGGGGCGGGGGGGGGGGGGGGGGGGGGGGGGGGGGGGGGGGGGGGGGGGGGGGGGCGGCGGGGGGGGGGGGGGCGGGGGGGGGGGGGGGGGGCGGGGGGGGGGGCGGGGGGGGGGGGGGGGGGGGGGGGGGGGGGGGGGGGGGGGGGGGGGGGGGGGGGGGGGGGGGGGGGGGGGGGGGCGGTTGGGGCGGCGGGGGGGGGGGGGGGGGGGGGGGGGGGGGGGGGGGGGGTGGGGGGGGGGGGGGGGGGGGCGGCGGGGGGGGGGGGGGGGGGAGGGGGGGGGGGGGGGGGGGGGGGGGGGGGGAAGGGGGGGGGGGGGGGGGGGGGGGGGGGGGGGGGGGGGGGGGGGGGGGGGGGGGGGGGGGGGGGGGGGGGGGGGGGGGGGGGGGGGGGGGGGGGGGGGGGGGGGGGGGGGGGGCGGGGGGGGCGCGGGCGGCGGGTGGGGGGGGGTTGGCCGGGGGCGGGGCGGGCGGGGGGCGGGCGGGGGGGGGGGGGGGGGCGGGGGGCTGGGGGGGGGGGGCGGGGGGGCGAGGGGGGGCGGGCGGGCGGGGGGGGGCGGCGGCGGGGGCGGGCGCGGCGCGGCGCGGGGGGGGGGGGGGGGGGGGGGGGGGTGGGGGGCGGCGGGGGGCGCGGGGGGGGGGGCGGGGGGGGGGGCGGGGGCGGGGGGGGGTGGGGGGGGGGGGGGGGGGGGGGGGGGGGGGGGGGGGGGGGGGGGGGGGGGGGGGGGGGGGGGGGGGGGGGGGGGGGGGGGGGGGGGGGGGGGGGGGGGGGGGGGGGGGGGGGGGGGGGGGGGGGGGGGGGGGGGGGGGGGGGGGGGGGGGGGGGCGGGGGGGGGGGGCGGGGGGGGGGGGCGCGCGGCGGCGGGGGGGGGGGGGGGGGGGGGGGGGGGGGGGGGGGGGGGGGGGGGGGGGGGGGGGGGGGGGGCGGCGGGTGCGGGGGGGGGGGGGGGGGGGGGGGGGGGGGGGGGGGCGGGGGCGGCGCGGCGCGGGGGGGGGGGGGGGGGGGGGGAACCCCGGATTTGGGCAATGGCTGAAGCACACGCTGTGGACCGTTGGCCGGTTGTCATTACAATTCCGGTATGAAGTTGATCAATCGCCGCGCGCTGCTGCTTGCCCTCGGACTTGTCGCGGCCACCGTTCGTCCCCGTCGTGCCGTGGCCGCGGAAGCCCCCCGCACGCTGCTCGATGAAAATGAAGCGGCAGCAAAGAAGATCGGCTACATCGCCAATTCCCGCAAGGTCGATCCCAAGGCCAATCCCGGATTCAAACGCAGCCATACCTGTGCCACCTGCGCCTACATCGATTTCGGCACCGCCCGGCAGCGCGGCTGCTCGCTGGTGCCGGGTCGACTCGTCGAGGCCGGGGGCTGGTGCAAGCTGTGGAAGCTCAAGGGCACCAAGTAGCGCCGTTCATTTGCAGACCCGGGCCGATGACTGCATGCTTCCAGCATGTCCATCACCATTCGCCCCGTTTCCGGCTCCGCGCAGATGCGGCAGTTCGTCAAGTTCCGCATCGACCTGTACCGTGATTCACCCTATGCGGTGCCGCCGCTGTACATGGACGAGCTGACGACTCTCGATCCGAAGAAGAACCCGGCATTCGAGTTCTGCGAGGCGCAGTGCTTCATGGCCTTCGATGGCGACAGGCCGGTGGGCCGCATCTGCGCCATGGTCAATCGCCGCGCCAACGAGATCTGGAAGACCCAGAGCGGGCGCTTCGGCTTCGTCGACTTCATCGACGACGAGGCGGTGTCCAAGGCGCTGTTCGCCGCGGCCGAGGACTGGGTCCGGTCCAAGGGCATGCATTCCCTCCATGGTCCGCTCGGTTTCACCGACCTGGACCAGGAAGGCATGTTGGTCGAGGGTTTCGACCAGATGGGCACGATGGCCACGATCTACAACCATCCGTATTACCCGAAGCACCTGGAGAAGATGGGCTACGTGAAGGATGCCGACTGGGTCGAATACCGAATCCAGATTCCCGATGCGGTGCCCGAGCGGATGCGGCGCATCGCCGAGATGGTGATGAAGAAGCACAAGGTGCGCATTCTCAAGTACTCCGACCGCAAGCAGCTGATGAAGGACGGCTACATCCAGAAGCTGTTCGAGCTCGTGAACGACAGCTACAGCCATCTTTACGGCTTCACGCCACTGACGCAGGCGCAGATCGACTACTACACGAAACTGTACGTGCCGATGCTGAACCTCAACTACCTGGTGCTGATCGTCAACGCGGGTGGCGAGCTGGTGGGCATGGGCGTGACGCTGCCCTCGTTGTCGGAGGCGCTGCGCAAGGCCCAGGGCAAGCTGTTTCCGTTCGGCGTGTTTCACCTGCTGAAGGCGCTGAAGTTCCGGAACCCCGGCATCGACTGCCTGCTCGTGGCGGTGCGCCGCGATTACCAGAACAAGGGCATCAACTCGCTGGTGTTCTACGACATCATTCCGCACACGCGGCGCGCGGGTGCGGTGTGGGCGGAAAGCAATCCGGAACTGGCTACCAATGCCAAGGTGCAGTCGCAGTGGGACGACTTCGAGCACGTGAACCACAAGCGCCGGCGCGCCTTCGTGAAGGAATTGACTTCCGCGCAGTGATAATCATTTCGCGGCGCGAAGTGAAGGAGTAGTCTCCCCACAGATCCTGCGGGATCTGTACTACACGAATAAACCATCGGGGAGCATCCATGAACGATCGATATCTGTCGCGGCAGTATTCAGTCGCGACGGCAGTGATGATTGCACTGGGAGTCACGCCGACCCTTGGCGCGGAGTCCCGCGATGAACTTGAAGAAATCGTCGTCACCGCGCAGTTTCGTGAACAGAACCTGCAGGACACGCCGATCGCCATCACCGCAGTCACCGCGGAGATGCTGGAGCTGCGCAGCCAGAACAACATCTACCAGGTGGCCGCGCAGGCGCCGAACGTGACGCTGGCTCCGCAGGGTCAGGGTAACGGATCGGGCATCATCGCCTTCATCCGCGGCGTGGGTCAGACCGACTTCAATTTCGCCCTGGAGCCCGGCGTCGGCCTCTACATCGACGACGTCTACTACTCCACGCTCACCGGTTCCCTTGTTGACCTTACCGATCTCGAGCGTGTCGAAGTGCTGCGCGGTCCGCAGGGCACGCTGGCGGGCAGGAATTCCATCGGTGGCGCGGTCAAGCTGTTCTCGCGCAAACCGTCGGGCGAGGGTGGCTCGGTGTCGCTCACCTACGGCAAGTTCAACCGCATCGATGCCCGTGGCATGGCCGACTTCGCGCTCGCCGAAGACAAGCTGTTCATGCGCGTGGCCGGCGTTTCGAAGAACCGCGATGGCTTTGTCGATCGCCTCGACTATGCCTGCTCGCACCCCGGTTCCGGCCTGCCCGCCACGCGCCTGAGCGACGGCTGCAAGCTGGGCACGCTGGGTGGACAGTCGTACAACGCGGGCCGCGTCTCGCTGCGCTGGCTGGCCTCCGAGAACGTGGAAGTCAACCTGATCGGCGACCTCACCAACGACAGCTCCGAGGCCGGTCCCGAAGTGCTGCTGCGTGCCGTGCAGACGATCGCCCCGACCGATGCCCGCTACATCCAGGTGAACGGCGTGCCGCTGGATTGCCGCTTCGTGCCAAATGGACCTTTCAGCTGCGATCCGAACGGCCGCAACCAGAAATACATCAGCTACGCGACTTTCAACGACAACCTGCCCCCCACCACTCAGCGACCCGCCAAGCCGGTGAACATCCCGCCGGTGCAGCAACTGGACCAGCACGGCCTGTCCGCTGCGGTTGACTGGAAGCTGGGTGAAAACTACTCGTTGAAGTCCGTCACGGCCTGGCGCGAATACGATTCCACCTGGGCCAGCGACGCGGACAACTCCCCGCTGCCAAGCCAGCAGCTGCTGCAGACGCTCAAGCACTGGCAGAAGAGCCAGGAGCTGCGCCTGAACGGGCAGGCGCTGAACGACCGGGTGGATTTCACCGTGGGTGCTTTCTGGTTCAAGCAGGGTGGCACGCTGCAGGCCCGCGTCGACCTGAATTACTCGGGCATCGATTTCATCCACGGCCCGGACCCCACGCCGTCGCGTTCGATCGCGGGCTTTGCGCACGCGGACTGGCACCTGACGGATTCGACGGACCTGACCACCGGGCTGCGCTACACGGACGACCACAAGTCGTACACGTTCTTCCGCCGTAATCCGGATGGCTCCATACCCACGCCATGCGCGGGTGCGCCCAACCTGCCGACGACGAACCCGAACTGCGTGCTCACCAATCTGTATGACCGCAGCGCCAGCTTCGACAGCACGCAGCTGGACTGGCGCGCGGTGCTGAGCCACCGCTGGTCCGAGGCCATCAGCACCTATGCCTCGATAGCCACGGGCTACAAGGGCGGTGGCATCAATCCGCGGCCGTTCTTCCCGCAGCAGATCCTGGGATTCAATCCCGAGGAGCTGACCACCTTCGAGCTGGGCGCCAAGACCGACCTGTTCGAACGGCGCCTGCGCGTGAATGGCGCGGTGTTCCTGAACAAGTACAAGGACATCATCCTGACGCTGTCCAACTGCCCCGGGTTGGGTTCGCCCGCGGCGCCGTGCGCATTGCCCGCCAACATCGGCAAGGCCGACGTGAAGGGCGCGGAGCTGGAAGTGAGCCTGCGCCTGGGTGGCGGCTTCAGCATCGACTCGTCGTTCAGCAAGCTGGATTTCCAGTATAAGGACACCGGCGGCACGGCGGTCACGCTGGGCATGATCACGCCGTATACGCCGGAACTGAAAGGCAGCCTGGGACTGCAATACGAGCACGACATGCCTTCCGGGGCGCTGCTGGTGCTGCGCACCGACTGGCAGGCGCAGTCGGAGATCTACACGGCGGCGGTTAATAACCAGTTCAACCGCATTCCAGGCTATGGTATCGGCAACCTGCGTGCCACGTTCCGCAGCCCGCAGCGCGACTGGGAAGCCTCGTTCGAACTGGCCAATGTGAACAACAAGCTCTATTACCTGAGCAAGAACGACTTCTCCGCCACCGGCAGCGCCGGTACCACGGCGGGGCAGCCGGGACTGCCGCGGACCTGGGCGATGACCATCAAGCGCACGTTCTGACCAGGCGGCCGTGATGCAACGGGGCGCCTGTCGACACCGGCAGGCGCCCCGCTATTTTCCAGGAGAGGTTTTCCGATGCGCACCCGACTCTATTCACTCGATGAGCTGGACGACATCCCCGGCACCAAGGTCTTCAACGCCATGCGCAGCCGGCAGGCCTATCACCTGCACAAGTTCTGCATGTCGCTGATGGATCCCGCCAACCGCGAGGCGTTTCGCAGGGACGAGCACGCTTATCTGGATCGTTTCCGCATGAGCCCGGAGCAGAAGCAGGCGGTCATCAGCCGGGATTTCAACCAGCTGATCGAGCTGGGCGGGAACATCTATTTCCTCGTGAAGCTATCCAATACCGACGGCTGGAGCACGCAGAAGGCGGTCGGTTCCATGACCGGCATGACGCCCGACGAATACGCCGCCATGATGCGCGCCGGCGGCAGGCCCATCGAGGGCAATCGCTCCATCAAGGACGGGAACTAGTGGCGCGCATTACCGCCGGCATTGCGACGAGCCATGTGCCGGCGATCGGGGCCGCGTTCGATCTCGGTCGCACGCAGGAGCCTTACTGGAAGCCGGTGTTCGATGGCTACGAGTGGGTCAAGGAATTCCAGAAGCGCGAGGAACCCGATGTGGTCATCCTCTACTACAACGATCACGCCAGCGCGATGATGCTCGATGTGGTGCCCACCTTCGCGCTCGGGTGCGCCGAGGAATTCGCGCCTGCCGACGAAGGCTGGGGGCCGCGACCGGTGCCAATGGTGATGGGTGACCCGGTGCTTGCCGGGCACCTGGCAGAGCAGCTGGTGATCGACGAGTTCGACATGACGCTGATGAACCACCTGGATGTGGACCACGGGCTGACGGTGCCGCTCTCGCTGATGTTCGGCAAGGTGGACCAATGGCCGGTGCGGGTGATTCCGCTGGCGGTGAACGTCACGCAGTTCCCGACGCCATCGGCCGAGCGATGCTGGCAGCTCGGTGCGGCGATCGCCGATGCCGTGCAGGCCTATCCGGCGAACCTCAACGTGCAGATCTGGGGCACGGGCGGGATGAGTCACCAGCTGCAGGGGCCTCGCGCCGGACTCATCAATCCCGAGTTCGACAATGCCTTCCTCGACAAGCTGTCGAACCAGTCCGACGAGCTGCGCAGGATCACGCGGCTGGAGTTCCTGCGCGAAAGCGGCTCTGAAGGAATCGAACTGATCATGTGGCTGATCATGCGCGGTGCGCTGGGCGAGAAGGTCGAGGAGCTGCACCGCTTCTACCATGTGCCCGCGTCCAATACCGCGGTGGGGCACATTGTCCTGCGCCCGCGCTAGGCAGCAACCACGCCTTCGGCGCTGAGCGCTGCAGCATATTGCCGGACGATCTGGGCCGCGGGCTGGATCGAATCGATGCCACCGACCGACATGCCAGCCTGCCAGTAGCCATTGGCGGATTCCGAAGCCAGTGAGCCGCGCAGGCCGCGCACCGAGCGCAGCGTGTAGAAGGCGCGCATCCAGTGCTTGCGGCGGTGTCCACGCAGCATCCAGCGCGCAAAGGGGCCGGCGCGCGTGCCGTAGCGCTCGATGAACGCATTGCGGATCACGGCCACCGGCACGCCGGTGAGTCGCTCGGTATGCACGATGTCACCAGCGCTCGCGTCCACGATGGCCTGCTTGTAGGCATCGCTGGCGCGACATTCGGGAGTGGCGATGAAGCGCGTGCCCAGCTGCGCCGCCACGTAGCCCATTTTCAGGTGGCGGGCAAAATCCTCCGGTGTGCCGATGCCTCCTGCCGCCACGACCGGCAGCCCGAAAGGCCGCAGTTCCTCGAGCAGCGCCTCGGCGCTTCGGCTGCCGGCATGCCCACCGGCGCGCTTGTTGACGGCAATCAGTCCGTCCGCGCCGCCATCGACGGCCTTGCGGGCCCAGCGCGCCTCGGTCACGTCGTGGTAGACGACGCCGCCGGCCGCGTGCACGCGATCGCACACCCACCGCGGATCCCCCAGGGACGTGATGAAGAACCGCAGGCCTTCTTCCAACGCCACGTCGATCCATTGGCTCATGCGGGCCAGATAGGTGCGGCTGCTGGCTTCGATCAGCGCGTTGAAGCCGACGGGCCGCGCCGTGAGCGAGCGAATCTGACGCAGTCCGGCGCGCAGTTCGTGGCCATGCACGTAGGTAAGGGCGATAGGCTGGACCACCCCGAGTCCGCCCGCTTCGCTGACGGCAGCGACCAGTTCCGGATTGGAACACGGATACATCGGTCCGCAGATCAGGGGCACATCAACCCCCGCATGTTTCGTGAAGGGCGTTTGCATCAGCGCTCGGCACCGAGGCGCCAGCGCACAGTCGCGCGGGCCACCACGGTTGCGCTGCTGTCGAGGCAATCCGCAGTCACCTCGAAGTCCATGTCCCCGGCGACGGTCGGCACCGTTACGTTGCAGACGGCCCGGATCGTGCCGCGGGCCTTCTTGAAATACTGCATTGAGATCTGCGTGACGATGCCACGGATGCCATCCGGCAGGCCGGTAAGCAGGGCGAGGCCGCTGGCCTGCTCCGCGACATTCATCAGCGCGATCGCGTGGATCGACCCCAGGTGCTGGCGATTGGCGCGGCGGTCGGGAATCTCGATCTCGGCGCGACCGGGCTCCAGCGCGATGAACCGGGGACGCACCGATCCCGAATAGGGTACCCGCCAGCCGAAAATGCGGGCGAACAGCCATTTGCCACCCGGCAATGGGTGAAGGCGACGCCAGAGGTGCAGCAGTGCTTTGCCGGGGGACCGCATGCGGGGATGCTCACCTTCCCCGCGGAGGTTGTCCATATGGGGCGGGTTTCAGGGTCGGCGCGGAATAAAGGTCCCTGCCTGGCCGTTGTGGTGCCAGACACTCACTTTGGAGACCGGTTCATGAAACATCATCGTTTGGCGCTCGCCCTCGCGGCCATGCTTGGAACATTGGCCTCGGTCCAGGGCATCGCGCGGGAGCCGGGAGAGACGCCCCGGCAGGAAGATCGGCGCGAGGACCGCCGGGAAGACCGTAGGGAAGACCGCCGGAAGGACCGCGTCAGCGAGACGGCCGATGATCGCGGTCGGCATCGCGGCGGCCGTGATGATGCCGGCGCAGACCGCAGTGGCCATGGTGGCCGCAGCGGCAGGAGCGGCGACGATGACCGAAGCGGTCGCAGCGGCGGTGAGGACCGGCGGGGCCCCAACCGCGGCTGATCCCCGGCGCCGGGTGGGTCAGGCCTCCGCGGCCTTCTGCCCGGCGTGATACACGGTGTAGACGTACACGGGAATCTTCAGGCCATCCAGGTGCTGCGCGATCAGCGGTCGCACTTCTTCCCACGCAAGTCCACCGACTCCGGTGGCCAGCTTTGGCAGAGCCAGACTCTGGAGCTGCTCTTCTTCCGCGAGCTGGCGCAGTGCCTTCAGCGCATGCGAGACATTCGACACGGTGGCGCGGCCGGGCTTGCCCCCGTGGTGGCCTTCGACTGCCTGCTGCGTGAACAGGTTGATGATGCGCACGCCGTCAGCGCCGGTCCAGGTCCACAGGGAACCTGGCGAGGGGTGCTGCGTCTGGCAGTAGTGGCGAAAATCCTTGTACAGCGCAGGCGCCTTCTCGCGAAGCGCCAGCGCGAGCCCCTGGGCGAACGGATCGTTGGGCGCGACGCCATGGGCTATCGCCTTCGCGCCGGAAAGCAGAATGTCGCCCTGAACTTCTTTCAGCATGTCGGTGTCCTCTAGCGGTTTTTTTCGTGTTCTTGCTGGCAGGGCAGGCAGCGCTTGGCGGTGGGGTAAGCCCCAAGGCGCGTCGCTGGAATATCGGTGCCACAGGCCAGGCAGCGCCCGTAGGATCCAGCGGAGACGCGTTGCAGCGCCGCGTCGATGTCCTGCAGGTCCAGCGCGGCGCGGCGCAGTTCGGCGTTGTCACTTTCCAGCAGCAGCTGCGCGATGGCGTGATCCTTGGTGTCATGCACCTGGTCGGCCAGTGCGGCATGACGGTCATCGTTGATGCGACCCAGTGCGGAAAAGATCTCGCTCTTGACGATGTCGCGCCGCGCGCGCAGCGAGGCGCGGTGGCTTTCGGTGTTGTACATGCAATCGGCCTCGCGTCTGTCTCGTACCTTGTTTATGGGTACGACGCGCGAGGTTTCAAGTTTGGGTGCTGCGACGCATTCTCAACAGCATTCAATCAGCGTCGCGGATTTTCCCACCAGTTGAGGAAGCCCTCGCGGTTGGGCATTTTCACCGCAGGCAGGCTCATCGCGTCGAGCGCGGCATCGGGTTTCACGACGCCGTCGATCGAAAGGATGTACGCAACCAGTGCGTACACTTCGTCGGAGCGCAGGGTCTGCGGAGTCGTCAGCGGCATGGCGCGCCGGATGTAATCGAACAGCGATGTGGCATACGGCCAGTAGCTGTTCACGGTCTTCACGGGCGCGGGCGTGGCAAGTGATCCCACGCCACCGGTCAGTCGATCCATGGGCTGGCCCTGGCCGCCAACGCCATGGCAGGCCAGGCACTTGATCTCGTAGATCTGCTTGCCTTCGGCCACCGTGCCGCGACCCGGGGGCAGGTCTTTGCCATCGGGCAGGATGGTCAGGTCCATCATGCGGACCACGGCCGGATCGGCCGCCTTGCCCAGGCCAGGGCCGTCCGCGAGAACGGGCAGTGAGCCCAACAGGCCAAGTACGACAACCACCAATGCCCGCGACTCAGGTGTACGCATTGGTCACCTTTCCGGCCGTATCGATGTCCCATGCCTGCATCGCGTTGTAGTGATAGCCCTGGCCCGGCGCATATTGCTTGACCCATTCGCTGCGTGGGGGTTGCATCGAGCCTGCTTCATCCGTGGCGCGGCTCAGCAGTCGCACTGGGCTGCCATCCCAGCGCCAGGCGAGCCGGAAACGTGTCAGGGCCTTGGGCAGCACGGGCCCTTCGAGCAGGGCCTGCGCCCAGGTGCGCCCACCGTCGGCTGAGATCTCCACCCCCCGGACACGCCCCGCGCCACTCCAGGCGATGCCGGAGATTTCGTAGAAGCCGCGCCCCTGCATGTTCATGCCGAACGAAGGCTTCAGGATCACGGACTTCGGCCCCATCTCCAGCATGAACTGCCGTGCGCGACCATCGGGCATCAGTTCGCTGTACTTGGACGTCTCATCCTTGGTGTGCGCTGGTGCGTCCGTCACGCGCAAGCGACGCAGCCACTTGATATTCGTGTTGCCCTGGAATCCCGGCAGCAGCAGGCGCATGGGGAAACCCTGCTCGGGACGCACGGCCTCGCCATTCTGGTACAGCGCGATCATCGCGTCGTCCAGGCACTTGGCCAGCGGAATGCTGCGGCTCAGCAGTGCCGAATCGGCGCCCTCGGCGATGACCCAGCGTGCTGTCGACCTGACTCCGGCTTCCTGCAGGAGTACCGCGAGCGGCACTCCTGTCCACTGCGCGCAGGAGACAAGGCCATGCAGCGTTCCGGCATCAGCCTGGGTCGGGTTCGGGGCGGCCGCGCCGCCACTGTTGCCGGCGCATTCGATGAAGCGGATATGGGACTGCAGCGGATAGCGCAGCAGATCATCGAGCGTGAACGTGAGCGGTCGATCCACGAGGCCGTGGATCAGCAGCTGATGGCGCGCAGGGTCGATGTCGGGCACGCCATTGTGGTGCCGCTCGAAGTGCAGGCCGTTGGGGGTGATCGTGCCCTCAAGCAGATGCAGCGGCGTGCGCGAGGCGCCGGTGCCCGGCCGACCCGGAGGGAGCGTGAAGCCACGCTGCACGGTTTTGCGCCACTCGGAGGGCATGCCGTAACCCGACATCGGACGACCTGGCGCCAGCGTCCATGGGGGAGGGGAGAGCCCTTCCTGAGCGGCTATTGCAGGCGCCACCGAAGCGAGCAGGCCGCCGACCAGCAGTTCGCGGCGATGGATCAATCCATTGGCTGCCGCGAATTCGGGCAACCTCTCATCGGGGTGCTTGTCCATAAGATCGAAATACTAGCGCCTTTGTCCTATGCTCGGTCAATCGCGCCCAAACTGGAGATATCTTCCATGGCATGCGCCAAATTGCTGCTGGTTCCGGCCCTGTTGATGGTGGCGGCCTGTGGCCAGAAGGAATCCTCCGCGCCAGCGGCCCCGGCGTCGAAGTTCACGGCCGCGGACACTTCCATCCAGTCGCGGCTGGACAAATACGCCACTGTCCGGCTCACCACTGATCTGTCGAAGGTGTCTGAACAGGATCGCGCGGTGCTCGGGCATTTCATCAATGCCGCCGAGAAGATCCACGACATTTTCTGGCAGCAGGCATACGGAGAACCCGGACCACTGCTGGGCGGAATCACCGACCCGGCGCTTCGAAGCCTGGTGGAAATCAATGTCGGGCCCTGGGATCGAATCGACGCCAATGCGCCGTTCGTGGCAGGCGTGGGCCCCAAGCCCGCCGGAGCGCAGTTCTATCCCGTCGACATGACCAAGGAGGAGTTCGAGGCGTTCTCCGATCCGGCCAAGACGGGCCTGTATTCACTGGTGCGCAGGGACGAGGCCGGCAAGCTCAAGCTCGTGCCGTACAGCCAGGCCTATGCGACGCAGCTCAAACCCATCGCTGCCGAGCTGCGCAGCGCAGCGGCCATCACCACCGATTCGCAGCTGAAGAAATACCTCGAGCTGCGCGCCACGGCGCTGGAGACCGACGACTACCGGCCGAGCGACTTTGCCTGGATGGAGATGAAGCGCAACACGGTAGACCTGGTGATTGGTCCGATCGAGAACTACGAGGATCAGCTCTTCGGTTACCGCACCGCGTTCGAGGCGTATGTGCTCGTGAAGGACATGCAGTGGAGCGAGCGCCTGGCCCGCTTCGCGAAGCTGCTGCCGGAACTGCAGCGCGGCCTGCCGGTGCCCGCCGCCTACAAGAAGGAGCCTGCCGGTTCCGCCTCCGACCTCAACGCCTACGATGTCGTTTACGTGGCTGGAGACGCGAACGCCAGCACCAAGACCATCGCCATCAACCTGCCCAACGACGAGGAAGTGGGCCTGAAGGCGGGCACCCGTCGGCTGCAGCTGAAGAATGCCATCCAGGCCAAGTTCGAGGCCACGCTGCTGCCGATCGCCGGCGAACTGATCGCGAAGGACCAGCTGCAGCACGTGAACCCGGACGCGTTCTTCGCCAACGTGATGTTCCATGAGGTGGCGCATGGCCTCGGTATCAAGAACACGCTCGATGGAAAGGGGACGGTGCGCGCCGCGCTGAAGGAAACCTACAGCGCCATCGAGGAGTGCAAGGCCGACATCCTGGGGCTATATCTGGTGACGAAACTGCTGGAAAAGAAGGAGCTCAAGGACACCACGCTGGTCGATCACTACGTGACCTACGTTGCCGGCATCGTCCGCTCGGTGCGCTGGGGCGCCTCCAACGCGCATTCGGTCGCCAACATGATCGAGTTCAACTACTTCGAGGACCACGGTGCGTTCACGCGCGACGCGGCGACCGGCACCTACCGCGTCAACGTGGAGCAGATGTCGAGGGCCGTCACCTCGCTGGCCGAGAGGCTCATCCGGCTGCAGGGTGATGGCGACTACGCCGCCGTGGCGAAGGTGCTGGCGGAGGAAGGCACCATGCGTCCCGGGCTGCAGGCTGACCTGGATCGCCTGGCGACGAAGAACATCCCGGTCGACATCGTCTACGAGCAGGGCAGGCAGGTGCTGGGCCTGGATCCAGGAACGAAGCCGTGAGCGGGACGAGGGCGCTGGCATGTCTGGCAATAGCGGTACTGTCGGCATCTTCGGCGCTGGCCCAGGGAGTTGATGCTTCCCTTCCGGGCGAAGTCCTCGTGCAGCCGCCCACTTTCCAGGCTCTGGGTCTGGAATGGCCCCTGCAGGGCGACGCCAATCGCAATGCCTCGGTAACGATCCGCTACCGACTCAAGGGCGCTGACGCCTGGCGGGACGGATTGCCGCCGCTTCGCATCGGCGGCGAGGAAACCAAATACCTTGCGCTGGATTTCACGCCGCCGGCGATGTTCGCAGGCAGCCTGTTCAACCTGCAGCCCGACAGTCTCTACGAAATCGTGCTGAAGATCGCAGATCCGGACGGCGTATCGGGGCCTGTGGAGCAGCACGTTGAAGCCCGCACTCGCGCCATTCCGAGGGCCGCCGCGGACGGCCGCACCTTTCATGTCTATCCCCAGGGATACCAGGGCGAAAAGCAGCAGCCGGCCTTCAATGGCCTGCTGGCGGCGTTCAACCTGGGGGCTTCACAATCGGACTGGTTCAATGCCTTCGGGCCCCGGGTCAGGCCAGGCGATGTCATCGAGGTTCATGCCGGAACCTACAAGGACACGCGCTTCCGGTACGGATCCGGCATCGGCACGCTGTTCGATGGCACTTATTACCTGACGGCCAGCGGCACCGCCGAGCGCCCCATCGTCATCCGCGCTGCGGGCGATGGGGCGGTGGTGTTCGACGGGGACGGCAATGCCGTGCTGTTCGATGTCACCGCCGCAAGCCACATCCACTTCGAGGGCATTTCATTCCGCAATACCGAGATAGCCATCCTGGCCGGACGCAAGCGCATCATCGGCTCCGAAGGATTGGTGGTGCGGCGGTCACGGTTCGAGGATGTGGGTATCGGCATCACCTCGGACTGGTCGGGGTCGAAGAACTTCCACATCGCCGACAATGTGTTCATAGGGCGACAGATCCCCGATCACCTCATGGGCTGGATCGGGCGAACCTGGCAGGCGTTTCCGGACTTCCCGGTGCCGCTGCGATCCAATGCCGCAGTCAAGGTCTATGGCTCCGGGCATGTGGTCGAACACAACGACATCTCGCACTTCCACGACGGCATCGACCACGCCACCTATGGCAATCCGGAAGCGGACGCTGCCGGCAGGATCATCCGTGATCGCATGCCGGTGTCCATCGACATCGTCGGCAATGACATCCGCGACGTGGACGACAACTGCATCGAGGCCGACGGCGCGCTTGGCAACATACGCATCCTGCGCAATCGCTGCTTCAACCAGGCGCATCGGTCGCTGAGCGCCCAGCCCGTGCTGGGAGGGCCGGCCTATTTCATCGGCAACCTCGTTTATCACGCACCCGAGGGCGGGTCGCTCAAGTTCACGGCCAATTCATCGGGCATCGTGGCCTACCACAACACCTTCATCGGCGAGGCTCATGACATGGGGCCGGTGTCGAACCTGCACTTCCGCAACAACCTGTTCCTGGGGCAGGGCGCGTTCCAGGAGGTCTTCACGGTCGACACCTTCACGAACTACTCGAGCTCCGATCACAACGGGTTTCGCCCGAATCCCGGGGCGAAGGATTCCTTCGGGTGGAACTCGCCCGCCGCAGGCGTCGTGGCCGACTACCGGGCGGACCGCGTTGTGCGACGCTTCGCGTCGCTGCGGGAGTTCTCCTCCGCCACCGGCCAGGACAGGCACAGCATCGAGGTCGACTACGGTGATTTCGTCCGGGCGTCGGCCCCGGACCCGAAGGATCCACGCCGCTTCTATGCGCCCGAAGAATTCGATTTCACGTTGCGACCGAAATCCAGGGCCATCGATGCCGGCGCGGTGCTGCCCAACGTGAACGATGGATACACGGGCAGGGCGCCCGATCTGGGTGCCTACGAGCGTGGCAGGCCCATGCCCCTCTATGGACCCCGCAAGGAGTGAACATGATTCGCCGCACGACGGTTCCGTCCCGGATCGCATCCCTGCTGATCGCCGGGTGCGCCCTTTCAGCGGCGGCGGCTGCCGAGCCGGATACGATCGACCTGGCCACGGCCGTGAAGGATTTCCAGCTTCCGGAAAGCAGCCGCACGGCGAAGCAGCTGATCCCCGGCTGGGTGGCGCCGAGGAAGATCGTGGTCGTGGTGGACAAGCCCGAGCGTACGGCGTGGCTGCAGGCGTCCATGCCGTCTGGCGTGTTGGTGCTGGGGGTGCGACGCGACGCCGATGCTGCTGCGCAGATGGCCGATGCCGATGCGCTGGTCGAGGTGAACTGCGCGATCGCCGTGGGCGAAACGCCAAGGCTGCGATGGGTGCATGCCAACAGCGGCGGATCGGACACCTGCCTCGCCGTGCCGGGGATCGCCAGGGCCGAGGTGATTCTCACTAATTCCCAGAAGGTCAAGAACACCGTGCTGGCCGAAATGGGCATGGGATACGTTCTGGCTCTATCCCGCTCCATCGACGTGACGCTGCAGAACCAGCAGGCGCGTGACCTGAATCGACGCGGCCGGCCTGGCAAGAGGCTCGAGGGCGCGACGATGCTCATCGTCGGGCTGGGCGGCGCCGGCACGGAGATTGCGCGCATGGCCAGTGCCATGGGCATGAAGGTGATTGCCACCGATCCGGTCAACCGCAATCCACCCCCGTTTGTCAGCCGCGTCGGCTTGCCCGAAGAGTTGCCGACGCTGATCGGGCAGGCCGACGTGGTGATGGTTGCCGCGCCGCTGACGCCCGCCACGCGCGGCCTGTTCGATGCGGCGATGTTCGCGCGGATGAAATCCGATGCCATCTTCGTGAACTGGGCCCGGGCCGACATTGTCGTGGCGACGGACCTGGCCGCAGCATTGAAGGGTGGAACCATCGGCAGCGCGGCGCTGAACTGGGCGACCTACACGCCGCTGCCAAAGGATCATCCGCTGTGGGATGCGCCCAATCTGATCCTGGCGTCCTGGGCGGGTGCGCCTGTCGCGCCCGCGCGGGAAGTTTCCGCCAAGGCGGCGCGCGACAACGAGATGCGCTGGTTGGTGGTGCGCGAGAACATGCGCCGATTCGCCACCGGCGAGCGGATGTACTCGGTGTTCGACCCGGCGCGGGGGTACTAGCGACTGCTCTTGCGCTTGGTGGCCTCGTCATAGCGCGCCTGCAGGTCGTCGCGCCGGTCCCCCAGCGCCCGCAGCTCCGGGCTCCTCTGCAGCGTATCGAGCATGTTCTGCTTGAAAGCTTCTTCCTTGGCCGCATCGACGGATCCCCCGCCTGCGCCCATTCCCGCTCCCACATTGGGGCCGTTCGAATTGGCCGCGCCCGTGTTGACGCCGGCAGCCACCGCCGACTGCATGCGCTCGCCGGCAGTCCTGGCGTTGGCGGTGACGATGTATTTTGGCTGGCAGATCCGCGTCGCGAAATTGCTGCCAGTGGGGGTCTCCATCCGGCAGGCGATGGCGAATTCCGGGACGGTGTTGACCTTGTTATAGAGGTCGATGAACTCCCTTTCCGCCCGCGTCATCTCGGCGCGCAGCTTGCCGGGACTTTCCGCGGCCATCGAGCTCGCCTGTGCTGCAAGCATTGCGAGCGCGGATGCAATCACCATTCCACGTATGTTCTTCATGATGTCCTCCGGTATGGACTAGCCCTGCTGCCTTCGCAGTTTGTCGAGTTGTCGCCGTTCGCGCTTGTCCGGTCGATGGTCAGGCTGCGGGCGGATCATCGCCGCAAGGCGTCGCTGCTCCTGATGGCGCGCCGAGCGTTCGAGGCTCTGCGCGGTCTCGGCATAACAGGCCTGTGCCTCCGGGGCCGGGCCGCGTCGCGCGGGCAGCCTCAGGACTTCAAGCTCCATGGCGCGATCGCCCACCGTCACGCTCAGTCGCTGTCCGATGCGCACTTCATGCGCAGGCTTCACGCGCTCGCCGTCGAGCTTCACCTTGCCGCCGCCTACGGCTTCGCTGGCCAGCGAGCGCGACTTGAACAGCCGCACATGCCAGAGCCATTTGTCGATGCGATGGCGGTTGTCGGATTCGGCGGAGATGGCCAGGAGAGCCTCGCGGCTAGGGTTGCACCGGAAAGAGCATCAGGAACGCCTTGCCATCGGGCATCAGGTCGAACTGTCGGCGAAGGTCGCCCTGCTGGAATCCCGTGATCGGCAGTGGCGAAGGGGCGCCCGCCTGCACGGAGTCCGCCGTGGCAGTCAGGTCGAGGCGATACATCCGGCCGCCCTGGTCGAAGTAGATTTTCGTGCCGTCCGGCGACCACATCGGATGGCGACCGCCTTCCTTCGTGAGCTGGATGCGCTTGCCCGTCTGGGGCAGGGGTTCGACCCAGACCTCCTGCCTGCCGGTCTCGTTCGAGGAATAGGCGATCCACTTGCCATCCGGGGAGAGTCGGCTGCTGTGCTGGTCCGAGCCTTCGATGTCCACCAGGCGCGTGAGCTTCTTCGAACCCAGGTCCAGCATCGAGATGCCATAGTCGTGGTCACCCTTGCGCGTGATGAACACCAGCTTGCCGCCCTTGTACCAGCCTTCCGGGGCACGCCCATCCACCACGAAAGAGGGTTGGATGTACCCATCGGCGCGCTGCCTGAAGAGCATGTCACTGCCGTTGCCTTGCGCCAGGAACACGATGAAATCGCCTTCGGGTGACCACATCGGGGCGATGTTGCGAGTGGACGTCAGCGTGTATTGCAGCGCCCTGCGCTTGTCGAGCGCACCGAGCGGGGCAACGTAGAGGCGCATGCCGGGCGGCTGGCCGGGAGTTGTCTCTTCAGCGAGCTCGAAGGCGACCTGCTTGCCGTCGGGCGAGATGCGCGGCGCGAAGAGGGAAGGCGGCAGGGTACCGAGCACGGTTTTCTGTCCCTGTTCAGTCACCAGCGCGAGCTGGAAGGCAGAGGGACCAGGAGGCGCTGCAGGCTGCTGTTCTGCGGTCCAGGCAACGCCGGCCATCGCCAGCGCTGCAGCCAACAGGCGGATTCTGAACATGTGTCATTCCCCCAAACGCGTCCTGGTCCCGGGATGTTAGCGCCAATTGCGGTTAATCTTCACACCCCATGAAGGCCGTCGATTTCGACCCGTCCGCGCTGCAGTCCCTGCGTGACCGCATCCAGGTGCCCGAGGTTCTGGAGGCATTCGACCGGCTCGTGGACTTCGGCCTGGCGTGCCAGTCCCTGCGCTGTGCGCCGGGAGGGCGCGGCGCGGCCCTCGATTTTCGATATACGTCAGTGGATCCCCCGGGCTGGCCCTTTTCCTTTGCTGTCAGCAAGGGGCAGCTGGTTTTCCACATCCGGCCTCTTGGCATTCGAACCCTGAACCTCACGGGAGCCGCACTGGCGCGCCGGATCGAAGGGGTGCGTGGCCCCACGCGGTCGGGAATCAGCGTCGTGGTAAAAAACCGGCAGGAGGCCGATGCCATGGTAAAGCATCTGCTTTCACACTGGCCCGGAAACATCCCACCCGTTGCCGTCGCTATGCCGGTGGACAGCGGCGATGATCGGAGCCAGTTCCGCGCCAGCCTCGAGCAGGTCGAAGGCGCCTGTCGCGTGACCGGCGTGATGGATCGACGGCATCTGCGCGCGGTGCACATCAAGCCCCGGGAGGCGTGCAGCGAATCCGAGAGGGTCGACGGCAACAATGGCCTGCTGCTCTCGCCCCATCTGGCGCACCTGTTCGAGCGTGGCTACATCACGTTTTCAGATGAGGGCCAGTTGCTTGTGGCCCGCCAGCTCAACAGCACGGTGCTGAAGCGCTGGGCAATTTCGCTGCCGATCTCCGCGCGGCCGTTCGGGGTGAAGCAGAAGCTGTACCTGGCCTGGCATCGCGGCAATGTATTCGAGAAGGCCGAAGCAGGTCGCCGCCGGAAGGACTGAAGTGCAGCGCGTGATCCTCCTGCCGCTGCTCGTCCTGCTTGCCGGCTGCGGTGCCGGTGAAGCCCCGCGCGGGTCACTGCCTGCCGGTCAGGATCGCCCGCTGCTGTTGCTCGTGACACCGGGGTCGGTCGTGGATGTGGACGCTGTAGCGCACGTCTCCGGCAAGGCTGCTGGCGCCGATTCCACGATTACCCTCTCGCCAGGGTCGCATGGGCTTGCAGTTGCGGGTCGCCGGGTCACGGGCACCTTCGCCGGCGTTGGCGCGGTGCGCGTCAGCGTGGCCTCGAGGGATTCTGACGGCGTCCTCAAGACGATCCAGTTCAACATCGTCGCGCCGGCGCCCGAGCCCGGTCGGCCCGTGCTGCCCGACAGGCCATTCACCTACGATGATTTGCAGCTTGACCTGCCGCCGTCGTACCGGGAATCACGCCAATCCGGCGCGCCTTACTGGGACACCACTCCGGAAACCAACCCGGTGAGCGATGCCGGAGCGACGCTGGGCCGCGTGCTGTTCTACGACAAGCGGCTGTCTTCCACCAACACCCACTCGTGCGGCACATGCCATCAGCAAAAGCATGGATTCGCGGAACCGCGGTCGTTCTCCGTCGGGGCGACCGGCGAGCCCACTCGGCGCAATGCGATGGGCCTGGCGAATGTGCGCTACAGCCTCAGGGACCGGTTCTTCGCCGATGCGCGCGTCCGGACCCTGGAATCGCTCGCCCTGATTCCGATCCAGGATCATGTCGAGATGGCCAACACGCTGCCCAACATGGTGGCGAAGCTGCAGGCCACGGATTTCTATCCGCCGTTGTTCCAGGCCGCCTTTGGTTCCGCGCAGATCAGCGCGGACCGCGTTGGCATGGCGCTGGCCCAGTTCCTGCGCTCGCTCATTTCTTACCGCGCGAAGGCTGATACGGCGTATCCCGAGGGCGGGGATTCCCGTTTTCCGGAAGCCACGCCCGGATTCACGGCGCAGGAGAACGAGGGGTTGAAGCTGCTCATCGACGGCAACTGCCTTCATTGCCATGTGGATCGCGTGCTGACGATGGTGGATCCGGCGAACACCGGGCTGGATGTGGAATCGGTCGATCCGGGGCAGGGCGATGGGACATTCCGCGCGGCGTCGCTGCGCAATATCCGCCACACCGCCCCCTACATGCACGACGGCAGGTTCCAGAGCCTGCGCGAAGTGATCGATCACTACGACACTGGCGTCAAGCCGGCACAGTCGCTGTCACCATTGTTGCGCGTGCGCAATGGAGATGCCCCGCGACGCCTCAACCTGACAGAGCGGCAGAAGCGCGCATTGGAGGCGGCGCTGGATACCTTCACCGACAGCGCGATGCTGGAGGACCCGAAGTTCTCGGATCCCTTTCACTGAAGGCTGCCGGCCCGGCCCGGACGCCGCTCAGCCGTTGGCGACTTTACCGATCTGCGCGTGCGTGGCGTATTTCCGGTCGACGCCGCAGATGTGCGACCGCAGCCACATGTGCAGGAACTGGAACAGCGCCTCGCTGAACTTCCCGTTCTGCTTGAAGCCCTTGGCGTGCTCGTTGACCTTCTCGAGCAGGTTGCGGTGCACGCCCTTGTGGACGGCGAGTCCCGGGTAGCCCACGCTTTGCATGTAGGCCTCCTCGTGCTCGAAGTGGCGCTGTGTGTAGTCAGCCAGCGCGGCGAAGGCCTTGCCCTGCTCGACGGCCGGTGCGCCGTCCAGGAAGAGCTGTTGCAGCCGGTTCATCAGTTCGATGAGCCGGCGGTGTTCCGAATCCATGGAATCCACGTTCAGGGCGAGCGTCGCCGGGTCCCAGACAAATTCACTAGCCATGGTGTTTTGTACCGCAGGTGGGGATTCATCCCGGTTAGCGGCAGTGCTGGCGGGAACTTCAGTGAATCAATGCGGAATTGCCGTCAGCACTGCGGCGCAGCAGTGCATCGGGCACATTGCACCGCCCATGCGCGGAGGTGCTGAGAATCAGTCTCGATTGCTGCGCCGGCGAACGGGTTTCATGGGGCCTTCAGCAACACAGCGTCGATGTCACCGGACTCATGACGCTCGGCCAGCTGTTCATGAGGCTCGCCGAACGATCGGTTCACGATACGACCCCGCTTCACTGCCGGCCTGGCGGCAATCGCCTCGGCCCAGCGCCGCACATGCGTGTAGTCCTCCACCTGCAGGAATTCCGCGGCGCCATACACCTTCCCGAGGGCCAGCAGGCCATACCACGGCCAGGTCGCGATATCCGCGATCGTGTAGTCCCTGCCCGCGAGGAAATCATTCACGGCCAGGTGGCGATTCAGCACATCCAGCTGCCGCTTGGTTTCCATCGCGAAGCGGTTGATGGCGTATTCGATCTTCACCGGCGCGTACACATAGAAGTGCCCGAAGCCGCCACCCACGTAGGGCGCGCTGCCAACCTGCCAGAACAGCCATGACAGGCATTCGGCGCGGCGTGCTGGATCCTGCGGCATGAAGGCGCCGAATTTGTCGGCCAGGTGCAGCAGGATGGCTCCTGACTCAAACACGCGGATCGGATTGGGTCCGCTGCGATCCAGCAGGGCGGGAATCTTGGAGTTCGGATTCACGTCGACGAAGCCGCTGCCGAACTGCTCGCCCTCGTTGATCTTGATCAGCCAGGCGTCGTACTCCGCGCCCGCGTATCCGGCCGCCAGCAATTCCTCCAGCAGGATGGTGACCTTCTGACCATTGGGCGTGCCCAGCGAATAGAGCTGAATGGGATGGCGCCCAATGGGCAGTGCCTTGTCGTGGGTGGAGCCGGCAGTGGGGCGGTTGATGCTGGCGAAGGTGCCGCCGCTGGGTTGCTCCCAGGTCCAGACCTTGGGGGGCACATACTCTGCGGGCACGGAGGGTTCAGCCATTGAGTTCTCCTAGGGGATGAAGCGATCTTCGCCTGTTTCAGCTGGGCGCGCTAACCCGCAGGCGCAGCAGGCTGAATGCGGCGGCCAAGGCTGCCGCGAAGGCCGCGATACGCAGTAGCAGCGGACCAGATCCCACGCCCAGCCAATGGAACGCCGCCGCCACCGCCGCTGCGCCGGCGGTCTGTCCCAGCAGGCGGGCGGTTGCCAGCATGCCGCCCGCGGCGCCCGATCGATGCCGTGGCGCCGTCAGCAGGATGATCCGGTTGTTGGGCGCCTGGAAGAAACCGAACCCCGCGCCACATAAGGCCAGCCGCCACGCGAGGTCGTAAGTGTCTGGATTCCCGCCGAGCATCGACAGCGCCATCAGTCCCGCCGCGAACAGGAACAGCCCGATGCCGCCCAGCACGCCCGCGTGATGTCGTTCCGCGAGCCGTCCAGCCAGCGGCGCGGTGACGCCCACGGCCAGTGGCCACAGCGTGAGCAGCAGGCCGGTCTGCGCCACGGACCGGCCGAGGACGTTCTGCAGCAGGAACGGCAGGCTCACCAGCGCGCACATCTGCGCCGCGAAGGTGGTTATCGACGTGACCAGCGAGAGCGCGAGGACGGGAATGCGCAGCAGGTCGAGGGGCAGCAGCGGCGCCTCGCGATGCCATTCGCGCCGCACGAGGAAGTGGCCGGCGACCAGCGCGATGCCCAGCAGTGGCGCGCCCATGCCGATTTCGCCTCGCGCCAGTGTTTCACCACCATAGACCAGCGTGCCGAGCGTGACCGCGCTGAGCACGGCGGCGGGGTAGTCGGGTTTGCGGCCATGGCCTTCCGTGGCCGGCAGGGCTTTCCTGCCGATCAGCAGCGAGGCGAGCCCGATGGGAATGTTGATCAGGAACAGCCATGGCCATGAACCCGCGCTCAGGATCAGCGCGGCGATGCTGGGGCCGGCGGCGGCCGACAGCGAAAGCACCAGTGCGTTGTAGCCTATGCCGCGGCCCAGTTTTGCCTGCGGGAAGGTGGCGCGCACCAGCGCGGCGTTCATGCTCATGATGGCGGCCGCGCCTATGCCCTGGAACATTCGCGCGGCGATCAGCGTGGCGAGGCTGTCCGACATCGCACAGGCCGCGGAGCCCGCAATGAAAATGGCCAGGCCCGGCAGGTATACGCGCCGATAGCCGATGCGATCGCCGAGCGCGGATAGCGGTAGCAGCAGGGCGGTGATGGCCAGCTGGTAGGCGTTGATTACCCAGATGGAAAGCGCTGCAGGAGCCTGCAACTCGGCGGCAATGGTTGGCAGCGCGATGTTGGCGATGGAGCTGTCGAGCACGGCCATGGAAATGGCCAGCCAGATCGCCAGCACCGCCCAGTGGCGGCGCGGCCGCGGCAAACCGTCCTGCGCGGCTTTCAGTCCCAGACCACTCGGCGCTTGCCGAGTTTGTCCTTCAGCACCTTCTGGTATCGCTCGGTGAGCAGGGCGTGCTCGATCATCGCGCGCTGCATTTCCGGATCCTTGCGGGCCGCATCGAGCATGGCCTGGCGCAGGTAGGTCTGCCTTCCCGCCGCCAGGGCCGAGACGCTCCGGAGCCTGGTCGCGGAGGTCTGGTTGCGCAGGAGGGCGTCGAAGGCATCTTCATGCATCGCATCGGAGACATAACGCGGCTGGCACTTCTTCACTTTCTGGCGCGAGCCCAGCGGCGCTTCGGTCAGGCACTCGATGTCGTAGTCCGAGCCCTCGTTGACTTCGTTGTAGCGTTGATAGACGCGATTTTCGGCGCGATCCACCGCCTTTCTCAACTGGCTCAGGCTGTCGAGCTTGCCCGAGACGATGACTTCTTCGATTTGCGCAGTCGTGGTGGCCAATGTCGAGGCGAAATCAGGACTGGCGCCTTGCGCATGGACGGGCGGCGCAAGCAGCACGAACAACAGCGGCAGGGTGGCGCGGGCGGTTCTCATGGGATCGGACTATACCCGTGAAATCCGCCGCCGGAACCACCTCCCGTGATCGCACCCGATAGATGCCCTGTCAGCGTATTGTTGTAAGGCAGTGCGACAAGGGCGGGACTTATGGAACGCGGACGCGCCGCCCGTGTCTGACCAGAGCTATTCCAGGGGGAATCCAGTTTGCCACATCGCGTTTTCGCGGATTCCCGCCGCATGGGCCTGGCCTGTGCGTTGCTGCTGTGTCCCGCCTTCCTTCCCGCAGCCGAAGAGGCGCCGACGCAACAGGAGCTGTCCGCCGGCATCGTTCCGCTGATCGAAAACGGCAAGCGCATCTACACCGTGGCGCAGTTCGCGCGCTTTTCCCCGCAGACCGCGGCGGACGTGGTGGCCCAGATACCCGGGTTCTCGGTGTCCAATGTCAGCAACGATCGTGGGTTGGGTGAAGCCTCGCAGAACGTGCTGATCAACGGCCAGCGCATCACGGGCAAGGGCAATGATGCCAATACCGTGCTGCGGCGCATTCCGGCCAATACCATCCGCCGCCTGGAAATCATGGACGGCGCGATGCTGGATATCAGCGGCCTGTCGGGGCACGTGCTGAACGTGCTGACCGAGCAGGCCGGCATGCAGGGTAATTTCACCTGGCGGCCCCGTATCCGGGAACGCGTGCCCGACCACTGGTATCCCGGCGAAGTGAACGTTTCGGGCAAGTCGGGCATTGGCGATTTCTCGCTGGGCCTGCGCTGGGATGGTTTTCGCGGTGGCGGCTGGGGAAGGGAGTTGGAAACCCGCCCCGGCGCCGGCGTGAGCTTCACCCGCTACTACCCGGGATCCCGCTTTGGTAATGACATACCCAAGCTCTCCGGCACGCTGAACCACAAGACCGCCGGGGGTTCCATCTGGAACCTCAACGGCAGCGTTGAGCGCATGCATTTCAGGCGCAGGGTCACCACGCTGTACCAGGTGCCGGGCGAGCCGTTAACCACGGAGTCGAACCGCGGCGAAGACCGGAAATGGCGAACGGAGCTCGGCGCCGACTATGAGTTCGGGCTGGGAACGGGCCGCCTGAAAGTGATCGGCTTCTACACCGATCGCGAGGGGCCGTTCTACAACGAGCAGACCCGGCTGGTTGACGGGTCAACCATTCCCAGCGGATCGCGCTTCTCGCGCGAATCTGCCGAGGGTGAGCGCGTGCTGCGCAGCGAGTATCGGTGGAAGGCGCTGGGCGGGGACTGGACGATGTCCGGCGAGGCGGCCTACAACTTCATCGATGCCACGGGATCCCTAGAAGTACTCGATGCGGGCGGGGTGCTGCAGCCCGTGCCCCTGCCCGGCGCCAGCTCTCGCGTGGAGGAAAAGCGTGGCGAGAGCATCCTGAGTTTCAGCCGGCCGCTGAAGGATGGGTTGTCGCTGCAGTTGAGCGGCGGCGTCGAGTTCAGCCAGCTCGGTCAGGATGCCGGCGCCGGTGAATCCCGCAGTTTCTGGCGCCCGAAGGGTTCGGTTGCGCTGGCCTGGA
This sequence comes from Pseudomonadota bacterium, assembly GCA_016720075.1. GTDB lineage: Bacteria > Pseudomonadota > Gammaproteobacteria > Steroidobacterales > Steroidobacteraceae > ZC4RG30. The sequence goes on along the minus strand of JADJXW010000004.1, from coordinate 107,779 downwards.
ATCCAGCCTCGCAGTGGGAGATGAACCTCAAGCTGCAACGCAAGGTCGGGCAACTGAATTTCTTCGATTTCCTGGCCTCCGTTGACGTGGTCAACAACAACGCCAATGGCAGCAATCCGCGGCTGGTGCCACCGCAGAGCTGGGTCCTGCAGCTCGAGACGGTTCGCACGCTCGGGGGTAACGGAAAGATCCGCCTGAACCTGGAAGCCGAGGATGTCAGCGACCTGGTCACGCAGATACCCATCAGCGCGACGGCGGAGGCACCGGGAAATCTCGCGAAGGCCAGGCGCTTCCAGGTGACGCTGGAAACCAGCCTGCTGCTCGACGCCATCGGCATACCGGGTGGCAAGCTCGACAACTTCCTCACCTGGCGTGACACGCGGATGCGCGACCCGCTGTTCGGCACCCACCGCCAGTGGAACGGCAACCGCTCCTATTGGAACCTGGATTTCCGCCAGGATGTCCCCGGCACCCAGTGGGCCTGGGGGCTGTTCTCCGAACTGCAGAGCCAGAACAAGTTCTATCGACTGGACTACGAGGAACGCTTTGCCACCACCCGGCCGTTCGGCATGGCCTTCATCGAGCACAAGGACGTGTGGGGGACTGAAGATGCGGGCTTCCATCGGCAATCTCTACAACACGAAGGATCGCGAGCAGTCGGTGAGCTACCTGGCGCGACGCGACGGCCCGGTGGAATACACGCGCGACCAGACCGTGACCTGGCACCCGTTCTTCCAGTTCACGCTGAGCGGCACCTTCTGATCCCTGCCGGTCAGCCCGGTGGCAGCGCCGTGCGGCGCTGGAAACGCCAGGCGCCGTCCTGGCGCACGAGCTCGTCTTCGTAGCGGCCTGCCACGACGGCCTCAGGGACATTGCCGTTCATCTTGTAGAAGATGAACATCGAGCGCGCCGTGGCGTGGTCACCCTGCACATCGATGATGAAGTTCGACATCACATGGAAGTTCTTTCCCTTCGGGATGTCTGCGGCAGCGTCGGTGAAAATCTTTTCCATCGCCGCCTGGATGGCTGCCGGACCGCGGTAGGTTCCCAAAGCGCCTTTCCACTCGCCCTCCCGCGCGAACAGCGCCGCATAGGCTGCGAAATCCCGCGAGTCCAGCGTGCGGCCGTATTCCTTCAGCAGCCGCTCGATGGCGAACTGGTCCTCGATCAGGCGCACGCGTGCGTCGATTGCCTGCGGGGCGTGCTGCGCGCCCGCCGCGCAGGCAAATGCTGGCAGCGCCAGCAGGCACAGGAGGGCCTTCATGCGCGCGTGTATCCACCGGCCGTTGCCGCGGCGATGCGGCCGAAGCGACCGCTGTTGAAATCCTCGATGGCCTGGCGGATCTCGCCTTCGGTGTTCATCACGAACGGGCCGTAGCCCACGATGGGTTCGGCAATGGGCTGACCTTCCAGCCAGACCAGCGTGGAGTCGATCTGTGCCTCGATGCGAACCTCGCTGCCCGCGCGCTCCAGGTGCACGAGTTGCCCCTCGCTTGCCGAAGTGCCATTGACCCGCACGGTGCCGTGCAGCACCACCAGCGCCAGGGTGTGCCCCTCGTGCGCGGCGAATTTGGCCTCGCCGCCGTTGACGAGGCGCACATCCCAGACATTCATCGGCGTGAAGGTGGACGCGGGTCCGCGCGCTCCCGCGAACTCCCCGGCGATGACCCGCACGCGACCCGCGGACTGCGGCAATGGCACCGCCGGAATCTGTGCATCAACCAGGGTCTGGTAACGCGGCGGGGTCATCTTGTCTTTTGCAGGCAGGTTCACCCATAGCTGCACCATCTCGATGGTGCCGCCGCGACGCGTGAATTCGTGCGAATGGAACTCTTCGTGAATGATTCCACCGCCGGCGGTCATCCACTGCACATCGCCAGGGCCTATGCGTCCGCCCGAGCCGGTGGAATCCTTGTGCTCGACTTCACCCTGGTAGACGATCGTCACCGTTTCGAAGCCGCGATGCGGATGCTGGCCCACGCCGCGTGGTCGCGCCGCGGGTTCGAAGGCGGTGGGCGCCGCATGATCCAGCATCAGGAAGGGACTGAGCTCGCGGCCCAGTCCGTTGTAGCTGAACAGCGAGCGCACCGGGAACCCGTCGCCCACCCAGTGGGGTCTCGGCCCTGAATGCACGCCCAGCACCTGCTTCATGACGGGGCCCCTCAGCCTGCGAGGAAGGGCAGCAGCTGGCCCAGCACACCGGCTGGATTGGCTTCCTGCAGGTTGTGGCCGCCGGTCAGCGGCGCGCCGCTGACCTTCGTGCCATAGGTGTCCTTCCAGATGCCGAGCACGTCGTACATGCGTCCCATGGCGCCATCGCTGGCCCACAGCACCTGCAGCGGGCAGGTGACCTTCCTGCCGGCCTTGATGTCGGCCTCGTCGAATTCCATGTCGATGCCGGCCGAAGCGCGATAGTCCTCGCACATGCCGTGCACGTTGGCCGGATCGCGATACACGCGCGCGTACTCGGCGCGCAGCTCGGGCAGGCCGCCACGACTGAACGTGCCATCCTGAACCTGGCGATTGAGGATGTCTTCGGGAAAGGGTGCCGGACGAATGTAGAGGAACCAGTGGAAATAGGCGTCCACGAAGGCCTTGGTGACATGCGTGTACAGGTAGTGCGTGGGCACGATGTCGAGCACGGACGCGCGCGTTACCGCCTGCGGGTGGTCGAGCGCAAGGCGATGCGCAACGCGGCCGCCCCGGTCATGACCCACCACCGCGAAGCGGTCGAAGCCATAGTGCTTCATCAGGTCGATCTGGTCCTGGGCCATGGCGCGCTTGGAGTAGTTGATGTGCTTGTCGCCGTCAGGCGGCTTGCTGCTGTCGCCGTAGCCACGAAGATCGGCTGCCACCACCGTGTAGTGCCTGGCCAGTTCCGGCGCTACCCGGAACCAGGACAGGTGGGTGAGCGGGGCCCCGTGGATGAGCAGCAGCGGGGGGCCGCTTCCGCCGGTGACGACATGCAGTTCCGCGCCGCTGGTCTTTACGCGTTCCGTCCTGAACCCGGGCAGCAGCAGCGCGTCGGCGGCGCGGGCATCGACCGGCGCGCTTTCTGCGGCCTGGACCTCGCGTGTGCCGGGCAACAAGGCGCCCGCGGCCAGGGCGGCGCCGGCCGTGAGCAGTTCGCGTCTGTGCAGGGCGAAAAAGGATTTGCGCACTTAGGTTCCCCGTGGTGGTGGCAAGTGGTTTGAACCCATGCTAAACCTGCCATCGACAGAAGCAAGGTCGCAGTTGATGACCATGGGCCACGCGCACCATTGCCGCAAGACGGCGCTGTCCGGGGGGATCCGGATTACTGCCCACGGGGTCGCGGTGTGGGCCGCGGCTGTTCTTTTGTCCGCGCCGCTGCTGGCGGGAAACGCCAGCGAACCGCAGGCGCCGGGCAACTTCGGCACGCCACCATTGCACTGGCGCGTGGATGCAGACGACCTGGACGGCGCGCGCAGGCTCCTGAAGTCGGGCGCGGACGCCAATGCGCTGACCGAAAGGGGCGTCAGTCCTCTCAGCCTCGCGGTGGCCAATGGCAATGCAGCCATGGTGCAGCTGCTGATCCGGTCCGGCGCGAAGGCGAATCAGAGTGAGCCCGCTGGTGAAACACTGCTGATGCAGGCTGCGCAGGTGGGTGAGACGGCAGTCGTGAAACTGCTGCTCGACCACGGCGCCGAAGTGAACGCCCGGGACCCGCACTTCGGACAGACAGCCCTGATGTTCGCGGCGCGTGCGGGGCATGCGCCGATCGCCTCGCTGCTCATCGCGCGCGGCGCGGAGCTGGACGCCGTCACGAAGGCCGGCGCTCCCCCCGCATGGGTCCGGCCGAACTCGCAGGCCGGCTATGGATTCGGCATCGGCATCATCCGCGGCGGCACGCCTGCGGATCGCGGCCGTCGGGATGCGGCGACCGGCGGCATGACGGCGATCCACTTTGCGGCCCGCCAGGGCTTTGCCGACGTGGTCGACCTGCTCATCAAGGCTGGCGCCAAGGTGAATCCGCGCGAGGCCAATGACATCACGCCGCTGCTGATGGCCATTTCCAACAACAATGTCGCCGCCGCGAAGACGCTTCTCGCGCAGGGTGGCGAGGTCAATGCCCAGGACTGGTACGGACGCAGCCCGCTGTGGGAGGCCGTGAACGTGCGCAATCTCTACGTGCACAACGCCACGTTCAGGAACGGCATCGATCGCTCGCCGGTGCTGGAGCTGATCAAGGCGCTGCTCGCGGCCGGCGCCAACGTCAACGCGCGCACGAAGGAAACCCCGCCATTCCGCAACCACCTGCTGGAAATCACCGGTTCGCTGGAATGGGTGGATTTCACGGGGCAGACGCCATTTCTCACGGCAGCGCTGGCGGGGGATGTCACGGTGATGAAGCTGCTGCTCTCGCACGGCGCCGATCCGATGATCGGCACCTTCCAGGGGACTTCGGCACTGATGGCGGCCGCCGGCGTGAACTGGGTAGTGGCGCAGACCTGGACCGAAGGGCCCGCGCCGCTGCTCGAGGCGGTGAAACTGTGCCATGAGCTGGGCATGGACGTGAACCAGGCCAACTCGATGGGCGTGACGGCGCTGCATGGCGCGGCCAATCGCGGCTCCGACGACATCATTCGTTTCCTGGTGGACAAGGGCGCCGACCTCACCGCCCAGGACAACGAACGCCGCACGGCGCTCGACTGGGCAAAGGGCGTCTTCCTGGCCACGCATCCGGCCGAGCCGAAGCCATCGTCCATCGCATTGATCACCTCGCTGCTCAAGGCGCAGGGCAGGGAGGTCCGCTGATGACGAGCATGCTGCCCCGATGGGTCATGACGGGCGTTCTGCTGGTTGCGGCGGCGGGATCCGGCGCGCAGGAGCTGAAGTCGGTGACGCAGAAATACTGCGTTTCCTGCCACAACCCGGAAGACTGGGCGGGCGGCCTGGACCTTGATTCCATCGACCATGGGCACTTGGCCGCGGAAGCCGAAACCTGGGAAAAAGTGGTGGTGAAACTGCGCGCCGGCATGATGCCGCCGCCGGGCAAGGAGCGACCGGCCCGCCAGCAGGTGGAGGCCATCGCGGCATCGCTCGAACGCAGCCTGGATGCCGCGCCACGCCAGGCTGTTGCTGCGCCGGGACTGCATCGGCTGAACCGCAACGAGTACGCCAATGCCATCCGCGACCTGTTCGGCATGCAGGTCGATGTGTCTTCGCTGCTGCCGCCGGATGATGCCAGCAACGGCTTCGACAACATGGCCGCGGGACTCACGATATCGCCCGCGCTCATCCAGGGCTACACCACCGCGGCGATGAAGATCAGCCGCGCGGCCGTGGGCGACACTACCGCCACCGAGGCCACGATGGTGTACCAGGCGCCTGCCACGCTGGCGCAGGACCAGCACCTCGAAGGCCTGCCGCTGGGTTCACGTGGCGGCATGCGCGTGGTGCACAGTTTCCCGCTCGATGCGGAGTATCACTTCAGCGTGCGCGGTGGATTCTCGCTTGATCGCAATCCCAATGTGCGCGTGGATGTGGCCATCGATGGCGTGCGTGTCGAGCCGCGCAGCCTGCGGGATTTCCGGCTGCCGGTGAAGGCGGGCCCGCACGTCATCACCGCGGCATTGTTCGATGTGCGCCGGCCCACGGGCGTGAACAACATCTATTCGGCGTACCGGGTCGATGGTGTCGTCGACAGGATCGAGATCACCGGGCCATTCAACGCCACCGGGCCTGGCGACACCGAGAGCCGGCGTCGCATCTTCAGCTGCCGGCCCACCGCCGATTCCGAGGCGCGCGCGTGCGCGCAGAAGATACTGCAGGATGTGGCCATGCGCGCCTTCCGTGGCCCGCAGCAGGCCGCGGATCTGGTCGCCATCCTGCCCTTCTACGAGCGGGGTTTCGCGGCCGGGGGCTTCGAGCGCGGCATCGAGCAGGCGCTGTCGCGCATCCTCATCGATCCGCGGTTCCTGTTCCGGATGGAAGGCGAGGGTTCGGACCTGGAACTGGCCTCGCGACTCTCGTTTTTCCTGTGGAGCAGCATTCCCGACCGCCAGTTGCTCGACCGCGCCGTGGCGGGAACCCTGCATCGGCCGCAGGTTCTGGCGTCCGAGGTCCGGCGCATGCTGGCCGATGAACGCTCCGCAGCGCTGGTCGAGAACTTCGCCGGCCAGTGGCTGTTCCTGCGGCAACTGGCCACCGTGACTCCGGAAGTGGAGGGATTCGACGAGAACCTGCGCGAGGCTTTCGTGGCCGAGACGCGCTCGCTGGTGGACCATGTGCTGCGGCAGGATCGACCGGTAACCGAACTGCTCACTGCGGATTACACGTTCCTGAATGAACGCCTCGCGCGGCACTATGGCATCGCCGGCGTGCGGGGTTCGCATCTGCGCAGGGTTGCCCTGCCGCCTGAAAGCCATCGACGGGGCCTGCTGGGCCACGGCAGCATCCTTACCATCACCTCTACCGCCAGCCGCACCTCGCCCGTGATCCGCGGCAGCTGGATCCTCGAGAACCTGCTCGGCGCGCCACCGCCAGCGCCGCCGCCGGGCGTCGAGACCAACATCGACGGCGATGGCACCCAGGTGCTTACCACGTCGGTGCGCCAGCGACTGGAAGTCCACCGCACCAACCCGTCCTGCGCGTCCTGCCATGGCGTTATCGATCCGGTGGGATTCGCGCTCGAGAATTTCGATCCCATCGGCGCCTGGCGCGACCGGGACGGGGACTCGCTGGTGGATGCGCGCGGCACGCTGGTGGACGGCACTCCGGTTGCCGGCCCCGCGGATCTGACCAATGCGCTGGCCGCTCGCTCGCAGATGTTCATCACGCACATCACTGAGAAGCTGCTGGCCTATTCGCTGGGGCGAACCCTGGATCATCGAGACATGCCGGCCGTGCGCGCCATCGTTCGGCAGGCCCAGCGGCGAAATCACAGTCTTGCGGCGCTGATCGAGGCCGTGGTGCAAAGCGAGGCCTTCCTGCAGCGACCCGGCAGTGCGCCGGCGACGCGCGTGGCTTCCCGGGAGTAGACAATGACGGCCTTCATCACCCGCAGGGCACTTTCACGGCGCACGCTGCTGCGCGGTGCGGGTGTGGCCATCGCCCTGCCACTGCTCGAATCGATGGTGCCGGCGATGTCGGCGACGCCCCGTCCACGCCCGCGGTTCGGCGCCATCTATGTCCCGCATGGCGCGACGCTTTCGCGGTGGACACCAAAGGAAGATGGCCGGGACTTCACCTTCAGCGAGATCCTGCAGCCGCTGGCGCCGTTTCGCGCCCACATCAACGTGGTGTCGAATCTCGGGCATCCGTTGGCATATGGTCCTGGCGGAGCCACGGGCAATCACAATCGCTCGACGGCCTCCTTCCTGAGCGGCGCGAAGGCGGCCTCCGGCGCCCAGCCGCGACTGGGCATAACGGTTGATCAGGTTGCCGTGAAAACGCTCGGGCAGGACACGCCGCTGCCCTCGCTGGAACTGATGACCGAGGACTCCAGCCTCTCCTGTGGCGAAGGGCTGTCATGCGCCTACCGCAATACGCTGGCCTGGCAGGGCGAGCTCTCGCCGCTGCCCATGCAGAACAATCCGCAGGCGGTGTTCGAGCAGCTGTTTGGAGACGGCGCCGATGATTCCCAGCGCGCGGCGCGGAGGGCGCAGGCGCTGAGCCTGCTCGACTCGGTGTCGGAGCAGGTGAGGGGCATCAATCGGGCGCTGCCGGCGGCCGACCGCCAGCGACTGGATCGCTTCCTCACCGATGTGCGCGAGATCGAGCGACGCATCACGCAGGCTGGGGAGCGCGTGGATGGCGATGTGGAACTGCCCACCCGGCCCAATGGCATCCCGGACGATATCGAGCAGCACATCAAGCTCATGTATGACCTCATGGCGCTGGCATGGCAGACCGAGATCACGCGCATCAGCACCTTCCTGATGGCCAAGGAACTGAGCAATGCCGTCTATCCGAAGAGCGGCATTCGCGATTCCTTCCATATCCTTTCGCATCACTCGAACAACGATGACAACAAGGCCCGCTTCGCGGTGCTCAACCGCTACCACATCGGGCTGCTCGCCTATTTCCTCGACCGGCTGTCGAAGCTGCCCGATGGAGACGGTTCGCTGCTGGATCATTCGCTGGTGCTGTATGGCAGCGGCATGAGCGACGGCAACTCGCACAACCACGATCCGCTGCCCATCCTGCTCGCGGGGCATGCGGCCGGCGCGCTTCAGGGCAACCGGCACCTGCGGCAGGCCCTGCTCACGCCCATGTCGAACCTGCTGCTGTCGGTGCTCGACCGGTTGGGCTGCCGCGAAGAGCGCTTCGGCGACAGCACGGGCAGCCTGCCGATCTAGCGCTTCAGGCGATCTGCCGGGCGATCTCGCGCAGCGCCTGCTCGAACACCTCCGGCGGCTGCCCGCCGGAGATCAGCCACTTGCCGTTGATCACGATGCCCGGCACGGACTGGATGCCCCGCGACTGCCACAGCTTTTCGGCGGCCCGAACATCCGCGGCGTGGCGCCCGGAGGCAAGCACCTCGAGCGCCTCGGCAGTGTCGAGGCCCGATTCGGCCGCCAGCGCTGCGAGCACCGCGTGGTCGGCCACGTTCGCATCGTCGCTGAAGTTGGCGCGGAACAGCGCCTTCTTCAGTTCGCGCTGCCTGCCCTGAAGCCCCGCCCAATGCAGCAGGCGGTGCGCGTCGAACGTGTTGTAGACATGGCTGCGCGCCGAGGAATTGAAGGCAAAGCCCACGCTGGCCGCGCGCTCCCGCACCGCCTCGCGGCTGGCGGCCAGTTGCTGGGGGCTGGCGCCATACTTGCTTCCGATGTGGGCGTCGAGGTTCTCGCCCTGCGGCGGCATGTCGGGTGACAGCTCGAAGGGCTGGAAATGGATGTCGGCGCTGACTTCTCCCTGCACGCGCCGCAGCGCTTCCTCCAGGCTGTGCAGCCCGATGGCGCACCAGGGGCAGGCGACGTCGGAAACGAAGTCGATTTGCAGGTTCTGTGGCACGTCCCATCCTCCAATGCCTCATCCTAGCGGAAATTGACGGGCCGGCCGCCGTCATGAGATGAAGGCGCCATTCCAAGGAATGCGGGGGAGGCAATATGCGTGCACTGCGGTGGTTGCTGGGATTGTTGGCCGGCTGCGTGATGCTGCCCGGGTTTGCCCACCATGGCATTTCCAACTGGGACCTGAACAAGGACGTGACGGTCGAAGGCAGGATCACGCGAGTCGACTTCATCAGTCCGCACGCATGGCTGCACCTGACGGTCAGGCGCGCCGACGGCAAGTCCGAGGAGTGGTCCTGCGAAATGCGCTCCGCACATTCGCTGCGGCGTTCGGGCTGGACGGTGGACATGTTCCGCGCCGGCACGGCCGTGTCGGTCACGGGTTCCCCCGAGCGTTTCAAACCCCGGCAGTGCTACCTGTCCACGATCCGGTTCGCCGACGGCTCCAGCATGGACCGGTATGGCCAGCGTCAGCTGCCCGCGGTGGAAAAGGCGCGGGTGGCCGTGGCGCGCCCTGCGCGCACGACCGACGGCCGCCCGAATCTTGCCGGGGACTGGGCGGCGGAGCAGCGCGTGATGAGCGATCCGCGAGGTCAGCTGGGCACGCTGGTGCCGCTGAGCCAGGCCTCGAAGATGAAGCCGGGCGAGCTGCCACCAGGGCAGCAGGCGTTTCCGGGCGCGCGCGGATCGGCGGCCTCGCTGGCCTCCGATCCCATCCGCGCCGCCTGGGATCGGCCGATTCCGCTGAAGCTCACCGCCGCCGGGCGCAGCGCGCTGGAGAAATTCAATCCCGCATCGCGCGACAACCCGCGCCTGCGCTGCGAGCCTACCGGCATCCTCTTCGACTGGACCTTCGACAGCGTGGTGAACCGCATCACGCAGTCACCCACCCGCATCACGATGCAGTACGGCCACATGGACCTGGCGCGCACCATCCACATGGACCGCTCCGCGATGCCGAAGGGCCAGGCGCTTTCGCGCAGCGGATATTCCGTGGGCCGCTGGGAAGGGGATGTGCTGGTGGTGCAGACCACGGGGTTCCTGCCGGGAGTGCTCAACGCGGATGCGCGCATCCTGCATGGATCGAAGCTGCGCATCACCGAGCGCTTCGAGCTGGATCCGGCCACCCACAAGCTGACGCGGCGCTACGAAGCAGTGGATCCGGAGTATTTCGAGGATAACTGGCGGGGCGCGGATGAGGTCCAGCCCTCGGACGTGAGCTATGCGCCCTATCGCTGCCGCGACCTGGGTGGCGCGCCCTCGCGCGAGTCCGGAAAGCAGGCGGGCCGATGACCGTGAGCGCCACGAGCTTTCGCAGCGACAACGATTGGGGCGCATCGCCCGAGGTCATCGCCGCCATTGCAGCCTGCAACGGCCAGACGGCGCGGCCGTATGGGGCCGATGACTGGACGCGCCGCGCCGAGGCGCGGTTCGCGGAAGTGTTCGGGCGCCAGGTGGGCGCACTGCTGGTCTCGACCGGAACAGCCGCGAATTCGATTTCGCTCGCGGCCATGGTTCCACGCTGGGGAAGCATCCTCTGTCACCGGCACGCGCACATCCATGCCGATGAATGCGGGGCGCCGGAATTTTCACGGGCGGCGCGCGCCTGGTGCCCTCGGCCAGCGCCGGCAGCAAGCTGGATCCTGCGGTGCTGCGCGGAGCTGGCCGTGGGCCGCGGCGACGTGCACTGCGTGCAACCCTCTGCGGTGAGCATCACGCAGTGCACCGAGGACGGCCAGGTCTATTCACCGGAAGAAGTGGCCGCCATCGCCCGCGTGTGCCGCGAGGCCGGCGTGCTGCTGCACATGGACGGCGCCCGGTTCGCCAATGCGGTGGCGTCGCTGGGCTGCGAGGCGGCTGACATCACCTGGCGCGCGGGAGTGGACATTCTTTCCTTCGGCGCCACGAAGAATGGCGCGCTCAATGCCGAGGCCATCATCGTGTTCAATGATGCGCTGGGCGCCCAGCTTCCGTTCCTGCGCAAACGCGCGGGGCACCTGCTGTCCAAGATGCGATTCGTCGCGGCGCAGATGGAAGCCTACCTGGCCGACGACCTGTGGCTGGCCAACGCGCGCCACGCCAATGCGATGGCGGCGCGCCTGGCCCAGGGGCTGGCGGGAATACCCGGCGTAAAGCTGGCGGCTGCGGCCCGGACCAACATTCTCTTCGCCACGCTGCCGGAGCCGATGGCAGCGGGCCTGCGTGAGCGCGGTTTCGATTTCTATGGCGATCGGTGGGGGCCGGGCGTGGTACGTCTGGTGACCTCGTTTGGCACCACGCTGGCGATGGTGGATGGCATGTTGGCGGCGGCGCGGGACATCACGGGAGAACGGCCATGAGCACCGGCGGATACATCTGGTACGAGCTGATGACAAGCAATGCCGAGGCCGCGCTCGCGTTCTACGGCAGTGTCATCGGATGGAAGCCAAAACCTCATGCCGGAGGCATACCCGGCTACACCATGCTGTCGACAGGGGACGCCGAAATCGGGGGCGTCATGCAGATCGAAGCGCAGATGGGGCTGGCCGGCTCCGTGTGGGTTGGTTACCTCAACGTGGCGGATGTAGATGCCACGGTGCATGCCATCCAGCAGGCCGGCGGAACGCTCTGCATTCCTGGCACCGACATTCCGGGCGGGTACGGTCGGTTCGCCATGGTGCTCGATCCGCAGGGTGCGCCCCTTTATGTGATGCGGCCGGGAGGAGAAGGTGAAAGCAGTGCATTTGCCCCACGTGTTGGCCACTGCCAGTGGAACGAACTGGTCACTTCTGATCCCGAGGGCGCCACCGATTTCTACGCCCGGATTTTCGGCTGGACCCGGGGCGATTTGATGCCCATGGGGCCGCTGGGCAATTACCAGTTCCTGTTGAATGGCAGCGAGCGGTTCGGAGCCGTGATGAAGCGCTCCCGCGAGGGCGCGAAGCCGCTTTGGCGCTACTATTTCGGCGTCGACGATATTGATCGTGCCGCACGCGCCATCGTGGCCGGTGGCGGCCACCAGCTTGCGGAGCCCCAGCCGGTTCCCGGGGGCGGATTTGCAGTGGTGGCGATCGATCCGCAAGGCGCCGAATTCGGAATCGCCGGACCGCGACGGAGTTAGCAATGCAGCGAGTGCTCGTTACTGCCGGTGCCAACGGCATTGGCCTCGCCATCGCCAGGGCCTTTCATGCAAGCGGTGCGCGCGTATATGTATGCGACATCGATGCGGCGGCGCTCGAGCGTGCCGCCGCTGCACTGCCCGGTGTCATTGTTCGCCGCTGCAACATTGGTGATCGGGCAGACACCAGCGCCATGGTGGCGGATTGCATCGGCAGGCTGGGAGGCATCGACGTGCTGGTGAACAACGCCGGCATCGGCGGACCCACGGCGCCGGTGCACGAGATGAACCCTGCGGACTGGGATGCCGTGCTGCGCGTGAACCTGACCGGTGCCTTCGATGTATCGCGCGCGGTCATCCCCGAGCTGATCCGCGCCGGCGGCGGCGTGATCATCAACATGGCTTCGGCGGCGGGGCGGTTCGGCTATGCCAATCGCAGCGCCTATGCTGCCTCGAAGTGGGCGCTGATCGGATTGACCAAGACGCTGTCCATGGAGCTGGGGCCGCATCACATCCGCGTGAATGCGATCGCGCCCGGCGCCGTGCAGGGCGAACGCGTCGATCGCGTGTTCACGGGCCGGGCGCAGCTATCCGGGCGCAGCGTCGAGGAAGAAAGGCGCCTGGGGCTCGCCAATCAATCGATTCCGCAGTTCGTCGACCCGGCGGACATCGCGCAGCTTGCGGTATTCCTTGCCTCCGATGCAGCCCGCTCCATCTCCGGACAGGTGCTGCCCATCGACGGAGACATGCAGCGGGCGTGAAATGAGCCACTTCCTGGCAGACGAGACGACCCTGGTCCGCGATTCCGCGGAACGGGCGCGGCTCGATGCCTCGATGTCGAGCGGTGTCGCCGCGCTGGCGCAATCCCTGGTGTCGCAGATCCGCGCGGCGCGCAGGAGCCAGGGTGGCCTCGATGCCTTCCTGCTCGAGTACTCGCTGAGCTCGCGAGAGGGCGTGATCCTGCTGTGCCTTGCCGAATCGCTGCTGCGCATTCCCGACGCGGCAACGGCAGACAGGCTCATTGCCGAGAAAATCCGCGCGGGCGACTGGGATTCGCACGCGGGAGACTCCGGCTCGCTTTTCGTCAACGCCTCCACCTGGAGCCTGATGCTCACCGGCCGCATCGTGCGCAGCGAGCAGGAGGCGGCCGATGCCGGCTCGTTCATGCGGCAGCTGGTGTCGAGGCTGGGCGAGCCGGTGGTGCGCGCCGCGATGATGCAGGCCATGCGGATCCTGGGCACGCAGTTCGTCATGGGCCGCACCATCGACGAGGCCCTGCGTCGCGCGCAGCAGGGCGAGGCTTCGCGCTACCGCTACTCCTTCGACATGCTGGGCGAGGGCGCGCTGGGCTGGGAGGGAGCGGACCATCACCTGGCGGCCTATTCCCAGGCCATCGAGGCGGTCGCCCGGGCCGATGCACGCACGGCCGACAGCGAGCGGGCCAGCATCTCGGTGAAGCTCTCTGCGCTGCATCCGCGCTATGAACCCGGTCGCTGGAGCCAGGCGCTGGAGGAGTTGCTGCCGCGGGTGCTGCACCTGGCGCAGCGGGCCGCAGCCTGCAATGTTCCGCTGACCATCGATGCGGAAGAAGCTGACCGGCTGGAGCTCTCGCTGGCAGTGATCGAGGCGCTGATGGCAGCGCCCGCGCTGCAGGGCTGGCAGGGCTTCGGTCTTGCCGTCCAGGCCTACCAGCGTCGCGCGTTGCACACCATCGACCGGCTGCTGGCGCTGGCGGCGCGCACGGGGCGGCGGCTCAACATCCGGCTGGTGAAGGGCGCGTACTGGGACAGCGAGATCAAGCGCGCGCAGGAGCGAGGCCTTGCCACATATCCTGTGTTCACGCGCAAGATGAACACCGATGTGTCCTACCTGGCCTGCGCGCGCAGGCTGATGGCGGCGGATCCGGGGCTGGTCTACCCGCAGTTCGCCACGCACAACGCGCACACCGTGGCCTATGTGCTGACACTGGCCGCGCAGGTCGCCAGGCCGTTCGAGTTCCAGCGCCTGCACGGCATGGGTCACGACCTGTATGACCTGCTGGTGCAGGGCGATGCGCCACGGGTCGCCTGCAGGGTGTATGCCCCGGTGGGCTCGCATGCCGAGTTGCTGCCCTACCTGGTGCGGCGCCTGCTCGAAAATGGCGCCAATACTTCCTTCGTCAATCGCATCGTGGACGAGCGACTGCCCGTGGCCGACATCACGCGAGATCCGGTGGCTGAGGTCGACCAGCTGGCGCGGATTCCCCATGACTCGATACCTGATCCACCCCGGCTCTTCGGTGAGGAACGCATGAATTCCGAGGGCATGAATCTGGCTGACCGCGATGTGATTGAGCAGTTCCGGAACGAATACTCCAACCTGAAGGCCGGCAGCGCGATGTCGGGCCCCAAGGTCGCAGGTCAGCAACTGTCCGGCACGCCCCGCGAGGTGCGCAATCCCGCGGAACTGAAAGATCTGGTCGGCAGCGTTGTCGAAGCGGGCGCCGAGGCGGCGCGGGCGGCACTGTCCGCGGCGACGGACAGCTTCGCCGCCTGGGATGCAACCCCGGCAGCATCTCGGGCCGCCTGCCTGAAGCGCGCTGCCGATGCCTTCGAGCAGCAGCGCGACGAACTGATGTCGCTGTGCATCCGTGAAGCCGGCAAGACCATCGCCGATGCACTGTCCGAAGTGCGTGAGGCCGTGGACTTCCTGCGCTACTACGCCGCGCGTGCCGAGGCGGACTTCGGCTCTCCTATGCTGCTGCCCGGTCCAACCGGCGAGCGTAACGAGCTGCTGCTGCGCGGGCGCGGTGTGTTCGTCTGCATCTCGCCGTGGAATTTCCCGCTGGCGATCTTTACCGGCCAGATCGCCGGGGCGCTGGCGGCGGGCAACACGGTCATCGCGAAGCCCGCCGAGCAGACGCCGCTCGTGGCCGCGCTTGCCGTGGGCCTGCTGCATGCGGCTGGCGTTCCCACCGGGGTGTTGTCGCTGCTGCCCGGTGACGGGGCGACGCTGGGTCGCGAACTGCTGTCTGATCCGCGGGTGGCCGGCGTTGCCTTCACGGGTTCCACCGAGGTGGCCCGGATCATCAATCGCCAGCTTGCCGCACGTGAAGGGCCCATCGCCGCGCTGATCGCGGAGACCGGCGGCCAGAACGTGATGTTCGTGGACAGCTCCGCGTTGCCAGAGCAGGTCGCGCTCGAGGCGGCCTATTCGGCATTCAACAGCGCGGGGCAGCGCTGTTCTGCGCTGCGCGTGCTGCTGCTGCAGCAGGAAATCGCCGATCGCGTCATCGAGCTGCTGCGGGGCTACATGCAGACGCTGCGGGTGGGTGACCCGGCGCTGCCTGAAACCGACGTGGGCCCGGTGATCGACGCCGAGGCGCTGTCCATGCTGCGGGCGCATGTGGAGCGGCTCGCACCCGCTGCGCGCTGGCTGCAGCGCTCGCCGCTGGATGCCGCGCTGGCGGCGCGTGGGCATTTCTTCGCGCCGGTGGCGATGGAGATCGAGTCACTGGAGCTGCTGCAGCGCGAAGTGTTCGGGCCCGTGCTGCACGTCGTGCGCTATGCATCGCAGGATCTGGATCGCGTCGTTGATGCGGTGAATGGGCTGGGATACGGCCTCACGCTGGGCGTGCAGACCCGAATCGACTCCACCGCGCGGCAAATCGCCTCGCGCGCGCGGGTGGGCAATGTCTATGTGAACCGCAACATGATCGGCGCCGTCGT
The DNA here is from genome assembly GCA_016720075.1 of Pseudomonadota bacterium. Taxonomy (GTDB): domain Bacteria; phylum Pseudomonadota; class Gammaproteobacteria; order Steroidobacterales; family Steroidobacteraceae; genus ZC4RG30. Next base: position 92,000 of record JADJXW010000004.1, on the reverse strand, counting down.
GGGCGTGCAGCCTTTTGGTGGGTGCGGCCTTTCAGGCACGGGCCCCAAGGCCGGGGGCCCCCACTACCTGCACCGCTTCGCCACCGAACGCACCATTACCACCAACACCACGGCAGTGGGTGGCAACGCCAGCCTGCTGACGCTCGACAAATAGGCGCTAGCGGCGCGGCAGTTCGAATACGTACAGCGTGATGCCCGCCGCGGGCGACTGCAGTTCAGGCACCAGTCCGCGACCGCCCGCACCGAAGGCGCTGCCGCCGCCCGCCACCACCGCCACGTACTGGCGTCCATCCACCGCGTAGGTGATGGGCGAGGATTCCGGCGCGGCGTTCAGTCGCGTCTGCCAAAGCACCTTGCCGGTATCCTGGTCGTGCGCGCGGAAATGTCGGTCCAGGTCGCCGCTGAACAGCAGACCGGTGGCCGTGGCGAGCGTGCTGCTCGCATAGGGCATGCGCTGGCGCTGAGTCCACACCACCTGGCGCGTGGCCAGGTCAATGGCGGCCAGCCTGCCGAACAGGCCATCGCTGCCAGGCGGCAGGCGCGGCGCGAAGCGCATGTCGCCGCCACCGGCCGCGGTTTCCGCCGGCGTGCGCGGCGCGTAGGTGTAGTCGGTGCAGGACTCCACCATCATCACGTACAGCCGGTTGGTGGCCGGATTCACCGATGTGGCGGGCCAGTTGCGCGCGCCTGTCGCGGCGGGACACAGCAGCTTGGCCTTGCCGGCCTCGGGCTGCACGGCGGGGTTGATGGTCTTTTCACCCGTGACCGGATCAATCGCCACGACCACATTCTGCAGCCCCATGTCGCGCGCGAACACGAAGGCGCCGGTGGCGGCATCCACTGCCTCGAAGATGGCCGTCTTGCCCGCCGTGACAACGAGCTTGCGGGGCTTGCCCTCGACGGGCACGGTCACCACGGACTGCTCGAACACCCAGTCGAGATCCCATACATCGCGGCGATGGTGCTGGTAGTGCCACACCAGTTCACCGGTGGAAGGACGCAGCGCGACGGTGGCATCCGTATAAAGGCCGTCGTTGTTGCTCAGGGAGTTGGTGCCAGGCCGGGGCTCGAGCAGCGTGGCAGAGTTGTAGGTATTGCCGATGCCGAAATAGACCAGGTCCAGTTCAGGGTCGTAGCTGCCCGGTGTCCAGACGCCGCCGCCGAAGCGTTCGTTCACCGGCGCGCCGTTCCAGCTGTCGCCGCCTGGCTGTCCGGGGCGAGCGATGGTGTTGAAGCGCCACTTCTCGGCGCCGGTGTTCGCATCCAGGCCGATGATGAAGCAGCCACCGGGTGAATTCTCGAGGCCAAGGCTCGCGCCGATGACCACCATCCCGTTGGCGACGATGGGTCCGCCATTCAGGTGCAGCGCCACGCCCTCGGCCTTGCCGCGCGAATCGCGCTGCTGCGTCGTGAGCACCACCTGGTCCCAGACCACCTTGCCCGTGCGCGCGTCGAGGGCAACCACGTGGCCATCGACGAACGGCGCGATCAGCATGTGGCCATACAGCGCCAGCGTCTTCACCCGCGAACCGCGGCCGTTGTCGTATTCATCGGGAAGCGCACGCAGGTACTGCCACAGCAGCGCGCCCGTCGTGGCGTCCAGGGCCTGCACCACCGGGCCGCTGTAGATGAACAGCACGCCGTCGTGAACCAGCGGCGTGATCTCGTTCATGCTGTCGGGCAGCGACCAGCTCCACGCCATGCGCAGCTGGCCCACATTGCGCCGGTCGATCTGCTTCAGGGGGCTGAACCCAGAGGCGTCATAGCGGCGACGCCAGATCAGCCAGTCCGACTCCGGAGGATTCCTGAGCATGGCATCCGACACGGGCGACAGCGCGTCGAGTTTCGCGGCGCGAGTGGCCACGGCCGCCTTGTAGAGTGGGTCATCGAGATTGCGCTGCGCGACGACTCGCGGTCGACCACTGGCCATGTTCTGGCCTACCTGCACGGCGTCCGGCGGGGCAGAGGCTGCCGATGCCGTGGCGCGCAGCGGCGGATGGTCCGCCGACTGTTGCCAGTCCGTTGGCCTGCAGGATGAACGATTCGATGTCGGTATAGGCCTGGCCGCTGAGCATTCCGAGACCCCGGGGTGGCATGGTCGCGCGCACCTGTTCGGAAAACGCCGCACGCGTGCGCGAGCGCCAGTGATCGGCGAAGGCGTCGCCCTTCAGGGTGGGGCCGAACTGGCCACCTTCCAGCGCTGCGCCATGGCAGGAAACGCACACCCGGCCGTACGCGGCTTGCCCGCGCGCGACCTGTTCGTCCGTGAATGTGGCAGCGGAATCGTCAACGAAAAGCTTCTGGGCGGAGAGTGGCGCGCTGGCGAGCAGCAGCAGGGCGAGTGCGGGCAGCTGGGCCGCCATGCGGATATTCACGGATGAATCCTCCCCGGTTCTTCTTGCCTGCAACTGTAATGCGAATGGGAGGCAAATCGGAAAGATTCGCCTGCACCAGCCGTTCGCCATGGGCCGTCAGTCGAAGCGGAAACCGGCTATCGGCGCGCCCAGCACCATTTCGTGGAACACGCGCTGCCCCGGGTTCGGCGATGAACCTGCCGCCACCATCAGCGGCAGAAGGTGTTCGTGCCTGGGGTGGCAGATGCGCGCATTCGGCGCCTCGTGCCAGCGCGACAGCGCGGCCGCGCGCGTGGAAGCTGGAGCGCTGACGGCTTCGTTCAGCCACTCATCGAACTCCATCGCCGGCCGCGTGATCCGCGGATCGCCCCAGGCGCGCAGGTTGTGAACGCTCATGCCGGCGCCGATCACCAGCACGTTCTGCTCGCGCAGCGGGGCCAGTGCTTCACCCATTGCAAGGTGCAGCGCGGCGTCCAGCCCACGGTCCAGCGACAGCTCGATCACCGGGATCCGCGCGTCGGGAAAGGCCACCTTCAGCGGCACGAAGACGCCATGGTCGTAGCCTCGGCTGCCATCTGTGCTGGCGGCGAAGCCCGCGGCGCGCAGTCTCTCCACGATTCCCGCAGCCAGTGAAGGTTGTCCGGGCGCGTCGTAGCGCAACTGGTAGGTGTGCGGCGGAAAGCCGTAGTAGTCGAATACCAGCGGGGGATGCTCACCGCCGGTCACCGCGAAGCCTGCCGTTTCCCAGTGACCCGAGATGATCAGGATGGCCGAGGGCGTTTCGGGCAGCGAAGCGGCAATGCCACGCAGGAACGCGGCCATGCCGCTCCACGTGCCCTGCGGATCGTCCATGAAGAAGCAGGGACCTCCGCCATGCGGAATGTAGAACGCCGGCTGCACTTCGATCAGCGCCCGAATGAGCCGGTGAACGCGGCCTTGGCCAGCGCGTTGCCGTTGATCATGAAGCCGGCGAGTGACGCGGTGGCGTTGGCGGGCAGGTCGAGTTTCTCCACCTTCAGCGCATACACGGTGAAATTGTAACGATGCGGTTTGTCGCCTGCGGGCGGGCAGGGACCGCCCCAGCCCGGCGTGCCGAAATCGGTCGTGACCTGCCGGCTGCCCGCAGGCAGGCGCTTGCCGTCCGAGGCACCCGCGCCCTGCGGAAGGAAACTGGTGCCAGGCGGAATGTCGATGACGAGCCAGTGCCAGAAGCCCGCGCCACCGGTGGGCGCATCCGGGTCATGCACCAGCACCGCGAAGCTCTTGGTCCCCGCTGGCGCGTTCTTCCACATGACTGCCGGGGACACGTTCTGCCCGGTGCAGCCAAAGCCGTTGTAGATGAACTTTGCGGCGATCGGCTTGCCTGAAAGTACATCGGGGCTGCTGGCCTGGAACGCGGGGGAATCCGCGCCGGCCGCAGCGCCGGCAAACAGGCACAGGACCGCCAATGAGAATGCTTTTCCTTGCGCACGGATCATATGTTTCCTCACTGCTTTGACAGCCCATGGCGCGCCGCCTAGGCTTGCCGCGAGCCACAACACCAATTAGAGAGCCGGGGGTATCAGGATGGGCCAAACAGGCAAAGTTGGAAAGACCGTCATCGGCGCCGCGCTGGCGCTGGCTGCCGGTCTTTGCTTGGCGGCGGAGACGCCGGATTTCACGGGCGTGTGGACGAATGCCGGCGGCCCCGGCATCGGCGGCGCCACCGCTACCAATGCCAATGCCGCGACATTGCTGAAGCCCGAAGCCAAGGCCCGCATCGACGCGTACCAGAAGCTGGTCGCCAAGACCGGTGATACGCCGGGTGGCTGGTGCCTGGGCACGGGCATGCCCGGTTCGATGCTGGGGTCGGGTGGATATCCCATGGAGATCATCCAGCGGCCCGAGCAGATCACCGTCATCTACGAAGCCCATTCCGAAACCCGCCGCATCTACTTCGGCAGCCGCAATGCGCCCGAGGCTGATCGCGTGCCGGGTCGCAACGGCTACTCGAGCGGTCGCTGGGAAGGCGACACGCTGGTGGTCGAGACGAACAACCTGGTCGACCAGATCGACCAGCGCACGACCTCGCATTCGGACCAGGCCACCATCGTCGAGCGCTACAGCCTCGATGGCAAGGACGCCCAGGGCCGGCGGATCCTCAAGGCCGAAATGACCATGACCGACCCGGTCTTCTACACGGCGCCCGTGAAGCTCACCAAGCGTTGGGCAGAAGTGCCCAATGGCCGGGTGCTGCCGTACGAGTGCCCTGAGGAAATGTGGAACGACCACCTCGCGAAGCTGGCGAACGAAGCCGGCGTTCCCGTGCCGTAAGCACCAGACAACCAGAGGAAATGAAAATGAAGACCCTGCGTTACATTGCAATGACCGCTTTCTCGCTGTGCCTGGCCGCTGCGGCCGGTGCGCATCATTCCGCCGTGCAGTTCGACTTCGGCAAGCAGGTGCAATACACCGGCGTGGTGAAGGAATTCTCGGCCATCAACCTGCACATGCGCATGTCGATCGAACTGAAGAACGCCGGCGGGGCGGGCACCCACATCGTGAAGTTCGAGGGCCACAGCACCAACAACATGTACCGGGCGGGTTATCGCAAGGGCATGGTGCAGGCCGGGCAGACCGTCACCGTCAATGCCGCGCCGTATCGCGATGGCACAGAAGGTGGCTATGTCATCGCCGTGACCCTCGCCGACGGCACGTTCTTCGGCATGAAGGGCCGCGCGCAGGACGCGCAGCGCACGGGTGATGAAGTCCGCCGCCAGGCCGAAGGCCGCTAGATTCTCAAAGCAAGCTGACCGAAGGAACTGATCATGGCAACGATTGTGGGTGGATTCGCCGTATCGCACACGCCGACCATCGGCTTCGCGTACGACGCAAAGAAGAATGAGGATCCGGTCTGGAAGCCGATCTTCGACGGCTTCAAGCCGTTGCAGAAGTGGCTGGCCGAGAAGAAGCCCGACGTCATCCTCTATGTCTTCAACGACCACATCACGTCGTTCTTCCTGGACCACTACTCGCATTTCGCGCTGGGCGTCGGCGAGGAGTTTCATCCGGCCGACGAGGGCGGCGGACCGCGGGCGCTGCCGCCGTTCAAAGGGGCACACCAAGCTCGCGCAGCACATCGCCTTCTCGCTGGTCGAGGATGAGTTCGACCTGTCGTACTTCCAGGGCAAGGACCTGGACCACGGCTGCTTCTCGCCGCTGTCGCTGCTGCTGCCGCACGAGCCGGACTGGCCCTGCAAGATCGTGCCGTTCCAGTGCGGCGTGCTGAATCCGCCCGTGCCCAAGCCGCTGCGCTTCTGGAAGATAGGCCGCGCGCTGCGCAAGGCCATCGAGAGCTATCCGGAAGACATCAAGGTTGCCATCGCCGGCACCGGCGGCCTTTCGCACCAGGTGCACGGCGAGCGCTGCGGCTTCATCAATACGCCCTGGGACATGGAGTTCCTGGAGCGGCTGGAGAAGGATCCGGAAGGCCTGACGAAGGTCACCATCGCCGAATACGCGAAGCTCGGCGGCATGGAAGGCGCGGAAGTGGTGATGTGGCTGCTGATGCGCGGCGCGCTGTCGAACAAGGTGAAGAAGCTGCACCAGACGTACTACGTGCCGTCGATGACGGCCATCTCCAGCGTCATCTTCGAAGACGACTCGGTTGACCCGGTTACCGAGACCAACGAGCAGTTCCGCACACGGATGATGACCCAGTACGCTGGCATCGAGAAGCTCGAGGGCACCTACCCGTACGTGATCGAGCGCAGCGTGAAGGCCTTCCGGCTGAACCGGTTCCTGCATTCGCTGATCAAGCCGGAGTTCCGCAAGCAGTTCCTGGCCGACCCGACGCCGCTGTTCGAGCAGCACAAGCTCACCGCGCAGGAGCGAGAGCTCGTGATGAAGCGCGACTGGCGAGCGCTGATGCACTATGGCGTCATCTTCTTCCTGCTGGAGAAGTTTGCCGCCGTGGTGGGCACCACGAACCTGCACGTCTACGCGGCGATGCGCGGCCAGTCGCTCGAGGACTTCATGAAGACGCGCAACACGCAGGTGCTGTACTCGGTCGCCGGCAACGACGATTCGAAGAAGACCTGGGATCCGCCGGCCGCGAAGGCCTGAACCTCCCGCAAACAGAGGGGGCGGGAGTCTTTCCCGCCCCCCGTTGCAGGCAATTTTACAATTCCGCCTTGAGGGCTCCCGGGGTCTGGGATGTAATGCGTCCGTAACCTCCAGGGACGCAAATGAACAAGAACCGCAAGGGCCTGCTCGGCCTGTCCGGGCTCGCGCTCGCGGCTGCCTATCTCACCGTTTCGCTGTCCATCGCCGGCGCGACGCTGTTCACCAACGCCGACAACGACAATAACGCCCATACCGGCGTGCCCGACAACGACATGGGCGTGGTCATCGGGCGCACGGCGCCGATCGCGCCAATCGAGTTCCTGATCAACGTGCCCTCGCTGCCGACGCAGTCGGCGCAGCTCACGATCCGCGCCTGGGACGTGGACGAGGAGGACGGGCAGGTCGATCTGGTGTCCCTGAATTCCTGCCTGCTGGGCAAGCTCACCGGCGCCAACAACGTGGACAGCACCACGGTTTACCAGGTGCCGCTGAACTGCATCGTGCCGGGCAACAACCGCGTTACCGTGGACATCGACACATCGGGCGACGCCATTGCGTGGGTGGTGCGCGTGGACTGGGCGCAGTTGCTGCTGGATGGTGGCGCCGCCGACCAGGGCGACATCACCGGCATCCGCATCAACAACTATTCGATCGGGGGCGGCAACGTCACGATCAACACGTCGACCTCGGTGCAGGCCATCACCGGCGGCAACTACCGCATGGAAGTGGCCATCATCGACCCCACGGGCAATGCCACGTCGGTGCTGGAGCAGAATTTCACCGCCACCGCGGGCCAGACGGTCAGCATCAGCCAGAACCCGACCTATCCGCTCAACGGCGCCAGCGGCACGTACACCATCCAGGCCCAGCTGTTCCATCAGAACGGCGGGGGCTTCTTTGTCCAGCAGAACATCGACACGAAGCAGTTCGGTCACGCGCAGAACGTCGGACCCACCGACTCGGATGGCGACGGCATCATCGACGGCATCGAGGGCACCACCGCCGATACCGACGGTGACGGCACGCTCGACTACCAGGACACGGATTCGGACAACGACGGCATTCCCGATGCAATCGAGCGCGGCACCACGAATTCGCCGCGCGATACCGATGGCGATGGCCTGGCCGACTACGTCGATCGCGACAGCGATGACGACCGTATTCCCGATGCGCTGGAAGCAGGTTCCACGCCTGCCACGCCGGTCGATACCGACACCGATGGCACGCCCGACTACCGCGATCGCGACAGCGATGCGGACCGGGTGCCCGATGCGCTGGAAGGCGGCGGACTCGGCGTCGACACCGACAGCGACGAGATCGACGATGCCTGGGACGTGGACCAGCGCGGCGGCACTGATGCCAATCGTGACGGCATCAGCGACGGCCTGACCACCTCCAACGTGGATGGCGACGCGCAGCCGGATTTCCGCGACGTGGATTCCGATGGCGATGGCATCGGCGACCGGCTCGAGTCGCAGACCACCGGGGTGGATTCCGATGGCGATGGCATCGACAACCGCTATGACGTGAACAGCACGGGCGGCGTGGATGCGAACCAGGATGGCGTTGACGACGCCCGCGTGCTGCCCGACACCGATGCCGATGGCCGCGCCGACCAGCGTGACCTGGATGCCGACAACGACGGCCTGTTCGATGTAATCGAGGCGGGATTGCCGGACGCCGATGCCAATGCGCTGGCTGACGCCGGCCAGGCCGTGGTGTTGACGTTGCCCGATGCCGATGTCGATGGCGCGCCGGCCTACCGCGACCTGGATTCCGATGGCGATGGCGCCACCGACCTGGCCGAGGCAGGGCTTGGCGCGTTCGATGCGAACGCCGACGGGCGGATCGACAACGCCACCGATGCAGACCTGGACGGTATCCCGGCCGCACGTGATCGTGCGCCAGCCGCCTGGGGCAGTGCGCCCGATACGGATGGCGATGGCCTCGGCGATGCGGAAGAGCTCGCCATCGGCACCGATCCGAACGACGCGGATACGGACAACGACGGCGTGAACGATGGCGTGGAAGTTGGCGGCGGTTCGACGCCCGCCGACAGCGACGGCGATGGCATCATCGATGCGCTTGAATCCGCCACCGCGGATGCCGACGGCGATGGCGTCACGGATGCGCTCGACACCGACAGCGACAACGACGGCATCCCCGATGCCGTGGAGCGCGGCGCCACTGGTTCGCCGCGCGATGCCGATGGCGATGGCCTGGCCGATTACCTGGATCGCGACAGCGATGACGATCGCATCCCCGACGCGCTGGAAGCTGGGTCCACGCCTGCGACACCCGTCGATACCGACGCTGACGGCACGCCGGATTACCGCGATCGCGACAGCGATGGTGATCGCGTTCCCGACGCGCTGGAAGGCGGCGGCCTCGGCGTCGACACCGACGGTGACGAGATCGACGATGCCTATGATGTGACGCAGCGGGGCGGCGCCGACGCCAACCTTGACGGCGTTCCGGACGGCGTCGCGACGCCCAACGCGGATGGCGACGCGCAGCCGGATTTCCGCGACGTGGATTCCGATGGCGATGGCATTGGCGACCGGCTCGAGTCGCAGACCACCGGGGTGGATGCCGATGCCGATGGCATCGACAACCGCTATGACGTGAACAGCACGGGCGGCGTGGATGCGAACGGCGACGGCGTGGATGACGCGCTGCTGCTGCCCGACACCGACGGCGATGGCCGCGCGGACCAGCGCGACCTGGATGCCGACAACGACGGCCGGTTGGACGTGATCGAGGTGGGGCTGGCCGACACCGACGGCAATGCGCTGGCGGATGCCGGCCAGAGCGTGGTGTTGGCGCTGGCGGATGCGGACAGCGATGGCGCGCCGGCCTACCGCGACCTGGATTCCGATGGCGATGGCGCCAGCGATCTGGCCGAGGCAGGGCTTGGCGCGCTCGATGCGAACGCCGACGGTCGGGTCGACAACGCCGCAGATGCCGATGGCGACGGTATTCCCGCCGCGCGCGACCGCCTGCCAGCCGCCTGGGGCACCACTCCGGATGCGGATGGAGATGGCCTGACCGATGCGCAGGAAGCGACCATCGGCACCGATCCGAACGACACCGACACCGACAACGATGGAGTCAGCGACTTCCTCGAGGTCGGCGGCGGCTCGGCGCCGGCCGACAGCGATGCCGATGGCATCATCGATGCGCTCGAGTCCGCCACCGCGGATGCCGATGGCGATGGCGTGACGGATGCGCTCGACACCGACAGCGACAACGACGGCATCAGTGACGCCGCCGAGAAGGGCGTTGGCCAGAATCCGGTCGATACCGACGCGGATGGCGTGCCGGATTACCTCGATCGCGACAGCGACAACGACCGCATTCCGGATGCGGTGGAGGCTCGTCCGTCGGCGGCGACGCCGCCGGACAGCGATGCGGATGGCATTGCCGACTGGCGTGATCGTGACAGCGACAACGATGGATTGCCGGATGCGCTGGAAGGCGGCGGCCTGGGCGCCGATGCCGATGGCGACCAGATCGATGACGCCTTCGATGTGGATCGCGTGGGCGGCGCCGATGCCAACCGTGATGGGGTGGGCGATGCGGCGTTCGCGCCCGACACCGATGCCGACGGGCAGCCGGATTACCGCGATGTCGACGCGGATGGCGATGGCCTGCGCGACGGCGTGGAGGCCGCGGCCACTGGCCTCGACAGCGATGGCGACGGCATCGACAACCGCTTCGATGTGACCAGCACCGGAGGGGCGGATGCGAACCGCGACGGCCTGGATGACGCCGTGCTGCCGCCGGACGCCGATGGCGATGGCGTCCGCGATTTCCGTGACCTGGATGCCGACAACGACGGCGTTGCCGATGTGATCGAGGCGGGCCTGGTGGATGCCAATGCCGATGGACTGGCCGACGCGCCGCAGGCGCCGACCGGCGTGGCGCGCGACCTGGATGCCGACGGCACGCCGGATTTCCGCGACCTGGACTCCGACGGGGATGGCGCGCGCGACATCGTCGAGGCGGGCCTTGGCGCGCTCGATGCGAATGCCGACGGACGCATCGATGCGGTGGCGGATACCGACGGGGACGGCATCCCCAACGTGCGCGACGGTTCGCCGCTGCTGTTCGGAACCCTGGTGGACCGTGACAACGATGGCGCCGCCGACCTGCTGGATGAGGACCTGGACAACGACGGCATTCCCAACGCGGCCGATGGTGGCGACGACACCGATGGCGACGGCGTGCCGAACATGTCCGACCTGGACAGCGATGGGGACGGCATTTCCGACATCATCGAGGCGGGCGGCATCGACGCGAATGGTGACGGTCGCGTCGATAATTTCGCCGACAGTGATCGTGACGGCCTGGCCGACAGGGTCGATCCGACCACCAGCGGCACGCCGTGGCCGCTGCCCGATAGCGACGGTGATGGCATCACGAACCATCGCGACCTGGACAGCGATGGCGATGGATTCACCGACGCCCAGGAGGGCCTGCAGGACGTGAACAACAACGGCATTCCCGACTACCGCGAGAAATCCGGCGAGCTGCGTTCGGCAGTGAGGGGCGCGGGTGGCATCGACGGGTGGATGATCCTGGTGATGGCGCTGCTGCTCGGGGCGCGGCTGCTGCACGCCCGGCGCGGTCAGGCCGCGGCGGCGCTCGCGCTGCTGGTGCCGGCAATGCTGCTGTCACCGCAGCCGGCCCGCGCCGAAGGGTTGTACCTGGGCGCCGACCTGGGCCTCACGCACCTGAAGCCGCGCGATTCCAGCGGTTTCTATCGGGTGGATGACACAAGCAGCGCCGGCTACCGCCTGACGCTCGGGCAAGCGTTGTCGCGGCGCTGGGCCGTCGAGGGCTTCTATGTCGACCTGGGCAAGGCGGGCATCGCCTCGCGCAACACGAACATCGGGCACCTGGGGCACCTGCGCTATCGGGACTTCGGCGTGGGCGGCGAGTGGTCGCCGCTCGGTGAGGGTCGCAATGAACGTCTGCGCCTGGCGCTGAAGGGCGGGCTGGTCGTTACCAGCAACCGCGCGGACGATCCGCGCATCGACTACGACAAGGTGCACGGTGTCGGGGTCTATTTCGGCATCGGAGCGGGCTATCGCCTGCGGCCGCACTGGACGGTGGTGGCCGAGGCGGTGAGCTACGACCGGGACGAGCGCATGCTGGGCCTGGGCGTGCGCTGGAGTCGCTACGCGGAGTGATCCCGAGCTGTTGTATTCTCGGGCTCATCAGGAAGAAGAGCAGGGGGATGCGATGCGCAATGCCGGATTGTGGCTCGCGGCAGCGGGCTTGTTGGCCAGTGGGGCGGGATACACCGCCGATGCGCAGGTAGAAGCCGGGCGCCAGTGCGCTCAGGTCCGGGACAGCCTGCAGAGGCTGGTTTGCTATGACCGCATCTTCCAGGCCGGCGATTCGGCCGCGCCGACGGCCGCGCCACGCGCAGCCACGCCGGTCCCCGCACCGGCTCCTGTTCCGGTTCCAGCGCCCGCGCGGCCACCGGTTGTAGCCTCGGCGCCTGTCATCGCTCCGGCGGTGGCGGCTCCTTCGCTGGGCGACGAGGTCGTCCAGCGCAAGGGCAAGGAAAAGGACAAGGAAAAGGCCGCGGAGCCCGCCAGCCTCGAGGCAACCATCACCGCGCTGAAGGAAACCCGTCCCAATGTGGTTCGCCTCACGCTGGACAACGGCCAGGTGTGGCAGCAGATGGACATGTCCTCGGTCTTCCAGGTGACCGTGGGCGATACCGTCCGGGTCGAAAAGGGCACGATGGGCGGGTACCGGCTGGCGCGCACCAGCCGCGGCCGCAGCGGTTGGGTGCGGGTTACCCGCATCCAATAGCAACGGGCAGGGGGGCTTATCCCTTCCGGTTATGGATTAAAGCCCCCTTAGACCTGTTCTGGCATAAAAAAACTCCGTAGCCTTGCGCTCCACTTCCCCGGCCCGAGGACCCGATGGCTGCGATCGCCACGGAACGCGTCACGCACGTGCATCACTGGAACGACACGCTGTTTTCGTTCCGGACCACGCGCGACCCCGGCTTTCGATTCGAGAACGGCCACTTCGTGATGCTGGGCCTGCCCGCGGAAGGGCGTCCGCTGCTGCGCGCCTATTCCATCGCCAGTCCCAACTGGGAGGAGCACCTGGAGTTCCTCAGCATCAAGGTGCCGAACGGTCCGCTGACCTCGCGCCTGCAGCACCTGAAGGCGGGCGACGAGATCCTGATGAGCCGCAAGCCCACCGGCACGCTGGTGATCCACGACCTGAAGCCCGCGCGGCACCTGTACCTGCTGGGCACCGGCACGGGCCTAGCGCCGTTCATGAGCATCATCCAGGACCCGGAGACCTACGAGCGCTTCGAGAAGGTGGTGGTGGTGCATGGCGTGCGCCGAGTTTCGGACCTCGCCTATCGCCAGTTCGTCGAGGAGACGCTGCCGCGCCACGAGCTGCTGGGCGAACTCGTGGAAGGCAAGCTCATCTACCATCCCACGGTGACGCGCGAACCGTTCCGCACGCAGGGGCGACTGACCGACCAGATCCGCGAAGGCAGCCTCGCCGAGATGGTGGACCTGCCGCCGCTGGATCCGTCCGCCGACCGCTTCATGCTGTGCGGCAGCCCGGGCATGCTGGAAGACACGCGTCGCCTGCTCGATGAGAAGGGTTTCGTGGTCTCGCCGCGCATCGGGGAGCCGGGCGACTACGTGATCGAACGCGCGTTCGTGGAAAAGTAGTGCAACCCGTGCAGGTCAATTCCACGCGCCGGGTGCTGTTCGCAAGCCTGATCGGCACCACGATCGAGTTCTTCGACTTCTACATCTACGCCACCGCCGCGGTGCTGGTGTTCCCGACGCTGTTCTTTCCCGCTTCGGACAAGGACGCCGCGATGCTGCAGTCGCTGGCCACGTTCGCGCTGGCCTTCTTCGCGCGCCCGGTGGGTTCGGCGGTGTTCGGCCACTATGGCGATCGAATCGGACGCAAGGCCACGCTGGTGGCGGCGCTGCTCACGATGGGCCTTTCCACGGTAGCGATAGGACTTCTGCCCACCTACCAGAGCGCGGGCCTGCTGGCGCCGGCGCTGCTGGCGCTGTGCCGCTTCGGGCAGGGCTTTGGGCTGGGCGGAGAGTGGGGTGGCGCGATCCTGCTGGCCACCGAGAACGCGCCGCCCGGCAAGACCAACTGGTTCGGTATGTTCCCGCAGCTGGGCGCGCCCATCGGATTCCTGTTTTCCTCCGGCGTGTTCCTGCTGCTGGGCAATGTGATGAGCGATGCGCAGTTCCTGCAGTGGGGATGGCGCGTGCCCTTCATCGCCAGCTCGGTTCTGGTGCTCGTGGGTCTGTATGTGCGCCTGCGCATCGAGGAAACGCCCGACTTCCGCCGCACGCTGGAAAGGAACGAGCGCGTGCGCGTGCCCATGTTCGCCGTGCTGCGCGAGCATGCGTTCACGCTGGTGCTGGGTACGTTCTCCGCCGTGGCCGTGTTCGTGGTGTTCTACCTGATGACGGTGTTCACGCTGTCGTGGGGCACGAGCAGGCTGGGCTACAGCCGGCAGGAGTTCCTCATCCTGCAGATGATCGGCGTGCTGTTCTTCGCCGCCACGATCCCGCTGGCCGGATGGCTTGCGGATCGGACCAGTCCGCGTCGCATCCTGATCATCGCGAGCATCGGCATGGCGCTGTATGGCCTGGCCTTCGCGCCGCTGCTGCAGGCGGGGCAACCGGGTTCGGTGGTGCTGTGCCTCGGGCTGGGCCTGGGCCTCATGGGCCTGGGCTATGGGCCGCTGGGTGCGGCGCTGGCGTCGCTGTTTCCCACGGCAGTGCGCTACACCGGCGCGTCGCTCACCTTCAATCTCGCCGGCATCATCGGCGCGTCGCTCACACCCTATGCGGCGACGTGGCTCGCCACGCGCCATGGCCTTGCCGCCGTGGGGTACTACCTGGCCATCGCGGCGCTGGTGACGCTGGGTGCGTTGCTGCTGATGGGGCGGGTTTCCCGGAAGCACTGAGCCGGCCTAGACTTGGGGCCATGATTGCCCCCATACCCTTTGATGGCCCGCTGCCAGCCCCCGTTGAATTCCGGCCCCCGGCCGAGCGCATCCTGGGAGGCGATCCGGTGCAGCGCGCCTGGAACCTGCATGCCAGCGCCGACGGACGCTTCAACTCGGGCATCTGGGAGAGCGCGGTGGGGCGCTGGCGCGTGATCTTCACCGAGAGCGAGTTCTGCCATGTGCTGTCCGGCGTCATCGCCGTCACGGGCGACGATGGCAGCGAGCATGTCTTCCGCGCCGGTGATGCCTTTGTCTCACCTGCCGGATTCACCGGCATCTGGGATGTGCGCGAGCCTGCGCGCAAGTACTACGCCGTCTACGAGTGAAAGGTCCGCCCTCCGACACCGACTTCATGCGCCTGGCCTTGGCCGAAGCGCGGCAGGCGGGCGAGCGCGGCGAAGTTCCCGTGGGTGCGGTGCTGGTGCGGGGCGAGCAGGTGGTGGCGAGCGGCGGCAACTGTCCCATCGCCGCGCATGATCCTTCCGCGCACGCGGAGATCGTCACGCTGCGCGCGGCCGGGCAGGCGCTCGGCAACTACCGGCTGGATGACACTGTGCTGTACGTCACACTCGAGCCGTGTCTCATGTGCGCCTCGGCCATCGTGCATGCGCGCGTGCGGCGCGTGGTGTTCGGGGCGTTCGATCCGAAGGCCGGCGCGGCCGGCGGCATCATCGATGCCTTTGCGATCAAGGGCCTGAACCACCGCGTCGATGTGTTTGGTGGCGTGCTCGAGGAAGAGTGCGCAGCCTTGCTGTCAGGGTTCTTTGCCGGCATGCGGGAGCCCTGAAATCAGTATAGGGTATGCATATTCATGCACCTCACCCAGTACACCGACTTCGCGCTGCGCACGCTGATCGCGCTGGCCGTTTCCCCCGAAGAGCGGTCCACCGTCAGTCAGGTCAGCAGTGCCTACCGCATCTCCCGTCACCATCTGGTCAAGGTGGCGGGCCGGCTGGCAGAACTCGGATACATCGAGACCACGCGCGGCAAGGGCGGCGGCATGCGGCTGGCCAGGCGCCCGCAGCGTGTCAGCATCGGTGAAGTGGTGCGCGCGATGGAGGCGGAGCTGGGCGTGGTGGAGTGCCTGACTGCCGGCGGGGGCTCCTGCGTCATCGCGCCCGCATGCCGACTGAAATCAATCCTGCACGATGCGACCAACCGCTTTCTCGAGGAGCTCGACCAGTACACGCTGGCCGACATGCTCAAGTCCCGCGCGCCGCTGGCGCGGCTGCTGGGAATTCCGGTCAGTATCGAGGGCGTCAATACCGAGCGTGGTCGGACTTGAGGCGCTGCCAGGCGTCGTAGATCCGGCGCCAGAGGGGTCCGGGCCTGCCATTGCCCACGACCCTGTCATCAAGACGCGTCACCGGCTGAACTTCGCGTGTTGCCGCGGCCAGCCAGATCTCATCGGCGCCGCGCAGTTCGGCCTCACTGATGGGCGCATCGCGCCTGGGAATTCCCAGTTCATCGGCGAGCTCCTCGACCACGATGCGGGAGGTGCCTGGAAGGATTCGCGAGGAGTTGGGCGGGGTGACCAGAACGCCGCCCAGGACCACATGCACCGTGGAGGCGCTGGCCTCCATCAGCTGCCCGTCGCGAAGCAGGATCGTTTCGTTCGCGCCGGCATCCACCGCCATCTGGCGCAGCATCACGTTGGCCAGCAGCGCCACCGACTTGATGTCGCAGCGCGCCTAGCGCGTGTCCTGAGTCGTGATGCAGGCGAGGCCCTCTTGCAGCGTGCTGGCCGCCGGAACGGGCCACGGCGAGCTGTAGCAGAACACCAGCGGCGGCACCTGCGGCAGTGGCGCATGGTTGCGGCCGTGTTCTGCGCCGCGGGACAGTTGCAGGTAGACGTATTGGTCGCCGCCGCCGTTGGCGCTGACGAGTTCACGCAGCAACGCTTCCCATCGCTCGTGCGTGTGTGGATTGGTAATGCGCAGCGCCGCGGCGCTGCGCGCCAGGCGATCGAAGTGCAGGCGGGGCCTGAACAGGCGCCCGCCGTACACCGGCATCACCTCGTAGATGCCATCCCCGAACAGGAAACTGCGGTCCAGCGGCGAGATGCGCGCCTGCTCCAGCGGCATCCGCTTGTCATCGAGCAGGCACCAGTGCAGCGGGCTGGCCACCGCGTGGTTACTCGAACCAGAGCTTCACGGCGTCGACGGTGGTGCGCCAGAGGCCACCTTCCTCGACCTTGGCCAGCGTGACCAGCGGCACGCGGGCGACGACTTCATCGCCATTGCTCACCACGTATTCGCCCACCCTGGCGTGCAGCGCCAGCGGCGCCACCAGCGGGGTGTTGATCTTGGTCTCCTTGGTGAGCGAGGCGCCCTGGCCGCGCGCGATCGTGATGCTGATGTCGTTCGGGCTGCCAACGGCCACGGATTCGGCGCTGCCCTTGAAAACGCGCGGCGTGAGCACCGGCTTGCCGGCGTCCTGCAGCTTCACGGTCTCGTAGAACGTGAAGCCGTAGTTCAGCAGCGTGGCGCTGGCGTCCTCGCGGGCGCGGATGCTCGGGGAACCCAGCACCACCGATACCAGGCGCATGCCGTTGCGCTTGGCCGAACTGACCAGGCAGTACTTGGCGCTTTCCGTGTGCCCGGTCTTGATGCCATCGACGCTGGGATCGCGCGCCAGCAACCCGTTGCGGTTCTGCTGCGTGTGCTTGTTCCAGGTGAATTCCCGCATCGAGTAGTACTTGTAGTACTCGGGGAACTTGTGGATCAGCACGCTGGACAGCGTGGCGATGTCCCGTGCGGTGCTGTAGTGGTCGGGGGCAGGGCCGCCCCAGCTGTTGGTCCAGCGCGTGCCCTTGAGGCCAAGCCGCTGGGAATAGGAGTTCATGATCTGCACGAAGCCGGATTCGGTGCCGCCGATCTTCTCGGCCAGCGCGATCGTGGCATCGTTGCCCGACTGCACGATCATCCCCTTGATCAGGTCTTCGACCGGGACCATCGAGCCCAGTTCCAGGAAGCTGGTGGAACCATCGGTGACGGCGCCGCCGGTGCGCCAGGCGTATTCGCTGACCCTGACGGTGTCGGTGAGCGCCAGGCGCTTCTCGGCCAGCGCCTCGAACACGATGTAGGCCGTCATCAGCTTGGTGATGCTGGCCGGCTCCATGCGCTCGTCTGCCTTCTGCGAGGCCAGCACCCGGCCGCTGTCATGGTCCAGCAGGATGTAGCCGGTGGTGGGCACGGCCGGCGGCGTGGGAATGGGCGTTGCAGCCGCACGCGCGGCGGGCGTTGCCAGGGCCAGGCTGGATGCGAGAAGGGCGAGAAGGGCGGTTTTCATCGTGCGGAGTTCTCCAGATTTCCTATTCGGTTGCGAGATGGCTGGTGAGGCCCAGCTTCGCCACGCGCTCGGCGGTGGCATCGTATGTGGTCACGTCACTGATGGGGCCGATGCGCACGCGATGCAGCGGCGGTGTGCCAATCGGGTCGGTCACGCCCACGTTGCCGATGCCGGCGGCGCGCAGTCGGTCGGCCAATCTTGCGGCATTGTCGGCGACACCGAACGCGCCCACCTGCAGGTACAGCGTTGGCCCGGTCAGGGATGTCGTGGCGGGCGGCGTGATGTCACGGACCATGCCGGCGGGGCCGCCTGGCGTGAGCACTTCAACTTCCACGAAAGCCGTGCCCGCCCGCCACATGTCGAGTTTGTGCGCGGCCGTGTACGACAGGTCGATGATGCGGTTGGCGACGAAGGGTCCGCGGTCGTTGATGCGCACCACGACGCTGCGGCCGTTGGACAGGTTGGTGACCCGCGCATACGCGGGAATCGGCAGCGTCTTGTGCGCGGCGGTCATGGCGTACATGTCGTAGGGTTCGCCGCTGGAGGTGGGCCGCGCGTGGAAGTCCGGGCCGTACCAGGACGCCACGCCGCGCTCCTTGTAGCCCTCGGAACTGGCCAGCACGTGGTAGCGCTTGCCGAACACCTCATAGGAAACCGGATTGCCGCGGGCGCTGCGCGGTTCGGCGCGCGGCACGGGATCGGGAATCGCATCGAGGTTGGCCGGCGGTGGCGGTGGCGCGCTGCGCTCGGGAATGGCGACTGCAGGCGGCGTGTCGCGCCGGGCGGGTGGGCTGCCGCAGGCGGCAACCAGCAGCCCCGTGCAGGCGAACATTGTTGCCGCGATCCCGCGGGGGTTCATGGCGCAGCCGCGGCCACGGGCGGCACGGGCGCGGCGCGGTATCGGGTTGCGATTTCCTGCGCCAGGTCATGCACGGCCATGGCGTAGAGCGCGCTGCGGTTGTAGCGGGTGATGGCGTGGAAGTTCTGGAAGCCAATGCGCCACTGCACGGCATCCTGTTGCTGCGCCGGCACCAGCATGGCCCTGGTCCGCTCGGGCAGCGCGGATTCGAAGCGATAGCCCCGTTCGCGCAGCGCGGCGACCGTCTCGTTGAGGTTCAGCCTGGCGCTGGCGGGATCATCGACCGGCGTGTCGATGGTGGCATCGGCCAGCACCGGCTGCCCCGCGCGCCAGCCGTGCTCGCGCAGGTAGTTGCCCACGCTGGCGAAGACATCGGCGCCTTCCTCCCACAGGTTGCGGCGGCCGTCGCCGGTGCCATCGACCGCGAAGCGCCTGAAGCTCGACGGCATGAACTGCGGGATGCCCATGGCGCCGGCGTAGGAGCCCAGCGGCTGGGCCGGGTCGAGCTTTTCCTCGCGCGCCATCATCAGGAACTGCTCCAGTTCCCGGCGGAAGAATTCGCCGCGGGGCGGGTAGTCGAATCCCAGCGTGGCCAGCGCGTCCAGCACCCGGTAGCGACCGGTGATGCGGCCGTAGAAGGTTTCCACCCCGGTGATGGCGATGAGGTATTCGGCCGGCACGCCGCTCTGCGCGGAGATGCGGGCCAGTTCCTCGGCATGCTTGCGCCACACCTGCACGCCGCCATCGATGCGCTCGTTCGTGAGGAATCGCGGGCGGTATTCCCACCAGGTGAGCGTGCGCTCGGCCGGACGCTGGATGGCCTCGAGGATCTTCGGCTGCGACTGCGCGGCGGCGAGCAGCGTCGTGAGTGCATCGCGGTCGAAGCGGTGGCGCTGCACCATGGTGCCCACGAACTTCTGGATGTCTTCGCGGGACGTGTCGAAGCCTTCGGCGAGCCCCGGGGCCGAAAGACACAGCAGCAACAGCGCCACAACGGGCGCTCTGGGGAATCCTGATCTCATGGGCGAAGCGGCTACGAGCCGACCAGTTTGCGGTGCGAGTACAGCGCCATGAGGATACCGAAGCCGGCCAGCAGGGTCACCATCGATGTGCCTCCGTAACTGACCAGCGGCAGCGGCACGCCGACCACGGGCAGCAGGCCGCTGACCATGCCGGTGTTGATGAACACGTAGACGAAGAAGGTGAGGGCAAGGCTGGCGCTGAGCAGCCGCGAGAAGGTGTCTTGAGTCTGCGACGCCAGGTACAGCGAGCGCGCCACGACGAACAGGTAAAGCGACAGCAGGATCACGAGCCCCAGCAGGCCGAACTCCTCGCCGATCACCGCGAAGATGAAATCCGTGTGCCGCTCGGGCAGGTATTCCAGCTGGGACTGGCTGCCGTTCATCCAGCCCTTGCCGAAAAGCCCCCCTGAGCCGATGGCGATCTGCGACTGGATGATGTGGTAGCCCGCGCCCTGCGGATCGGTGGTGGGATCGATGAAGGTGAGCACGCGCAGGCGCTGGTATTCGCGCAGGAAGTAGTGCCAGCCCACCCAGGCCGCGCCGGCGGCCAGCGCCGCTCCGCCGACCATGTACCCCACCGGCAGGCCCGCCATCACCACCAGCAGCAGGCCGCCGATGACGATCAGGATGGCCGTGCCCAGGTCGGGCTGCACTGCAGTAAGCGCGGCCGGCAGCAGGATGATGCCCGCCAGCACGGCCAGCATCGGGGCAGAGGGCGGCAGTGGGCGTTCGTGCAGGTAGCGGGCGCAAAGCATCGGCACCGCGAGCTTCATCACTTCGGAAGGCTGGAAGCGGATGAAACCCAGGTCGATCCAGCGCTGCGCGCCCTTGCCGATCGCGCCCATCACGTCGACCACCACCAGCAGCACCATGCCGAAGATGTAGATCCACGGCGCGGCCGCGCGCAGCTGCTGTGGCCGAAGCTGCGCCAGCACCACCATGGCCGCGGCGCCCATGCCCAGGCGCACCACCGCGCGCAGCACCATGCTCCCGCTCTGGCCTGACGCGCTGTAGAGCACGATCAGGCCGTAGGCGCAGACCAGGCCGAGGCCGATGAGCAGCGGGCCGTCGAGCTGCAGCGCCGACAGCACCCGCGCCGCGCCACCCAGCGTACGCCGGGTGGTGGAGTCGCCACCGGGATTGATGCGGATCATGCCGGCGGCACCGTGCCACCGGCGGCGCGGACAGTGGCCGGGCCATGCTCGTGGTCGTGTGGCAGTGCGCCCTGGGCCGGCGGTTCCGGCGCAGGCCGCGGGGCGGCTTCGGGCGCGTCGCCCTGCGGCGCGGACTTCGGCAGGCGCGGCAGCAGGTAGGCATCCATGATCTTGCGCGCGATGGGCGCGGCGGCGCTGGCGCCGAAGCCGCCGTTCTCCACCAGCACCGCCACCGCGATCTGCGGCGCTTCGGCCGGCGCGAAGGCGATGAACCAGGAATGATCACGCAGGCGCTCGGCCACCTGGCTGGCCACGTAGCGTTCGTTCTGTCCCACCGAGAACACCTGTGCCGTGCCGGTCTTGCCCGCCATCTGGTACTCGGCCGAGGTGGAGATGGCCCGCGCGGTGCCGCGGGTCATCGTGGCGCGCATGCCTTCCATGATCACGTCCCACTGCTGCGGAGTGCCGCCCTTCACATGCGGCAGCGCCACCGGGTCGATCTTGCGCGTCTGGCCCGTGGCCGGGTCGCGAATCCCGGTGACCAGCCGCGGCTTGTAGACAGCGCCCTTGGCGGCCAGCACCGAGGTGATCTGCGCCAGCTGCATCGGCGTGACCGACATGAAGCCCTGGCCGATGCCGAAGTTCACCGAGTCACCGGCATACCAGGCGCCCTCGGAAGGGTCCTTGTAGCGCTTCATCTTCCATTCGCGCGAAGGCAGCAGGCCCGTCTGCTCGCCGGCGATGTCGATGCCCGTGGGCTTGCCGAAGCCGAAGGGATCCAGGAACTCGTGGATGCGGTCAGGACCCAGTTGATACGCGACATCGTAGAAGTAGACGTCGCAGGATTCGGCGATGGCCGTGCGCAGGTCCACGGTGCCATGCACGCCGCCGCGGCCTTCGCGCGCGCGCCGTGAACTGCCGGGCACCACATACACCCCGGGGCAGTAGCGGGATTCATCGGCCCGCACGATGCCATAGGCCAGCGCGGCCATGCCGAGCACGGGCTTGACCGTGGATCCGGGCGGGTAGATGCCGCGCAGCGCGCGGTTGAACAGCGGCAGGTCGATGTTGCGTTCCAGCGCCCGGTATTCCGCGCGGGTGATGCCGCGACCGAAGATGCCCGGATCGAAGCCCGGCATGCTGGCCAGCACCAGCACATCGCCGGTGTGCGGGTCGATGGCGATGGCGGCGCCGCGCCGTCCCTCGAAACCCTGTTCAGCGGCCTGCTGCGCGGGCAGGTCGAGCGAGAGGATGAGGTCGGCGCCGGCGCGCGGCGGCTGGCGATGCAGGTCCGAGCCCCTGCGCTCCACCGAGCGTCCCTGCGCGTTCACCAGGATTTCCTGGTAACCGTTCTTGCCGTGCAGTTCGGTTTCGCGCGCGGATTCCACGCCGAGCTTGCCCATCAGCGAAGTGCCGGCGTAGGCGGTGCGGTCGATGCGCGTGAGGTCCTGGTCGCTGATGGCGCCCACGTAGCCCAGCGCGTGCACGGCCAGGGCCCCGTGGGGATAGGAGCGCGTGGAGCGCGCGCGGATATCAACGCCCGGGAACTCATGGCGATGCACGGCGAAGCGCGCGATCTGCTCTTCGGACAGGCGCAGGCGGATGGGCACCGCCTCGAACACGCGACGCGCGCGGATCACGCGGCGGGTGTCGTCAAGGTCTTCCTTGTCGATCAGCTCGAGTTTCTGCAGGCCAAGCAGGGTTTCCTCGAGGTCCGGAACCTGCTCGCGAACCATCTCGAGCTGGAAGGACGGCTGGTTCTCCGCGAGGATCTGGCCGTTGCGGTCGAGGATCAGGCCGCGGTTGGCCGGGATCGGCTCGAGCCGGGTGCGGTTGCCCAGCGCCTGGTCGAGGTAGTAGTCGTAGCGGATGATCTGCAGCAGCACCAGGCGGCCCACCAGCACCAGCGCCAGCGCGCCGATGAAGGCTGCGGCCACGGCGCTTCTTTGCATGAAGGAGCTCAGCTCCTTGCGGTGATCCTTGAGGCGTAGTGGGCCGGCCATGATCTGGTTCGCTGCGCTAGCGCGGCGAGTGCAGGCGGCCGAGCAACCCTGCGACCAGCGGCCAGATGGCGGCGCCCGTGAAGCTGTGCAGCCAGCGGGTCCAGGTGCCCGTGCTCTGGTTGCTGAAACCATCGATGGCCCAGAGCACTCCTTCGTAGATCAGCAGCGCGGCGAGGACGAACAGCGCCTGTTCGAACAGCGGCTTGGCGCGGACCAGCAGGTGCAGCCGGATGCCGAGGTAACAAAGCAGCGAGAGCGCCAGCGCGTGCTGCCCCAGCTGCGACCCGACGAACACATCGATGGCCAGGCCGCCGAGGAAGCCGATCAGGATGCCGCCGGCCCGGGGCATCATCATCGACCAGTAGATGATGACCAGCACCAGCAGGTTGGGCCACAGCACTCCCAGCGAACGTGGCAGCGGCATCAGCGTCAGCATCAGCGCGATCAGCGCGGTGATGTACACCAGCAGCGGCGATTCGCGGGAGCCGGTGATGATCATGGCTTGGTCACCTTCGTGGCGGGAGAGGGTGGTTCGAGCACGGGCCTGGCCAGCGGCGCCTCGGGCAGCTCGCGGACCAGCGCGGAATCCACCGGCGCCATCGGGCTTTCCGGGTTGAACCACAGCGCCATCACCTGCCGGTCCCGCGCCAGCGAGGCGCGCGGCCTGACGCGCACGCGCGCGAGGATGTCATCGGGATCGCGCACGGCCTCGACGACGGTGCCCACCGGAATGCCGGCCGGAAACACGCCGCCCAGGCCGGAGGTGACAAGGGTGTCACCCGCCTTCACATCGGCCGTGGCCGGCAGCAGCGACAGCCGCATCTCGTCTTCATTGCCGGTGCCCTCGGCGACGGTGCGCACGCCGTTGCGCAGGATTTCCACCGGCACTGCATGGCCGGGATCGCTGATCAGCATGACCTCGGCGCTCCACGGTCCCACGCGCACCAGTTGGCCCACCAGGCCCGTGGCATCGACGATGGCCTGGGAGCGATACAGTCCTGCGCGATCGCCCTGGTCGATGACCAGTCGCTGGCGCTGGCTGGAAAGATCGGCGCTGACCACGTCTGCCAGCTGTGAGCGCTTGACCAGCGGCGGCAAGCCATTCGCCAACCCGCGCAGCCGCGCGTTTTCCTGTTCCAGCGCGGCGAAGCGCATGGCGGTGAGCGACAGTTCGCGCTCGCGCGCCTTGAGCTCGGTGTTTTCCCGGCGCAGCGTGGCGCGGGTGCTGAACAGGTCGACGGTGGAGTTCCACAGCAGGCGGGGGGAGCCCACGGCAACCTGCACGGGGTACGCGGCGCCCTGCAGCACATAGCGGATGCGCTGGCTCCAGCCATCACGCTGGTCGAAGTACATCAGCAGGATCGAGAGCACCGCGAAGACGAAGAATCGCGGCCCGGGCGCCGTGTCGCGCGCCGAGGGACTGTTCAGGCCACCGCCGGCGAATGCCATTGGCCGCGGCCTGCGCTATTCGAGGCCGAAGTGGCCGGGGCCCAGCTCGTCCATCAGCTCGAGGATGCGACCACCGCCACGGGCGACGCAGGTGAGCGGATCTTCGGCGATGACCACGGGCAGGCCGGTCTCTTCCATGAGCAGCTTGTCGATGTCGCGCAGCAGCGCGCCACCACCGGTGAGCACGATGCCGCGTTCGGCGACATCGGCGCCCAGTTCGGGCGGCGTCTGTTCCAGCGCCTGCTTCACTGCGCTCACGATGCCCTGCAGCGGTTCCTGCAGCGCTTCGAGGATTTCGTTGCTGTTCAGCGTGAAGCTGCGCGGCACACCCTCGGAGAGGTTGCGGCCCTTCACCGAGAGTTCCTTGACCTGCTGGCCCGGGTAGGCCGAGCCGATCTCGATCTTGATGCGCTCGGCCGTGGCCTCGCCGATGAGGATGCCGTAGTTGCGGCGCACGTAGTTCATGATGGCTTCGTCGAAGCGATCGCCACCGATGCGCGCGGAGTTGGCGTAGACGATGCCGTTGAGCGAGAGCACGGCCACTTCGCTGGTGCCACCGCCGATGTCGAGCACCATCGAGCCGCGCGCTTCATGCGTGGGGAGCCCCGCGCCGACGGCCGCGGCCATCGGCTCGCTGACGATCGCGACGTTGCGCGCGCCGGCGCCTTCGGCCGATTCGCGGATGGCGCGGCGTTCGACCTGCGTCGAGCCGAAGGGCACGCACACCAGCACGCGCGGGCTGGGTTGCAGGAAGCGGTTGCCATGCACCTTCTTGATGAAGTGCTGCAGCATCTTCTCGGTGTAGGTGAAGTCGGCGATCACGCCGTCCTTCATCGGGCGCACCGCGGTGATGTGGCCGGGCGTGCGGCCGAGCATCATCTTGGCGTCGGCGCCGACCGCGACGATGATCTTGCTGCCGCGATCGTCCTGGACGGCGACGACGGAGGGTTCGTTGAGGACGATGCCCTTGCCACGAACATAGATCAGCGTGTTGGCCGTGCCCAGGTCGATGGACAGGTCACTGGAAAAGTAGCCGCGCACGCGCTTGAACATTGAGTGGTAAACCTTGGCGGGCGAAGGGGATCGAAGCGGGCGCCAATCTAGCAACGGCCCGGGACTAACGCAAGGCGACCGTGTATCATTTGAAGCTGATTTTTCCGGAGTTTGCGGCCCTCTTCACATGAGTCTCACAAGCAAAGAGATCGAAACCGTCGCGGGCCTCGCGCGCCTTCAGCTCACGCCCGACGAGATCCCGGTGTACGCCCAGTCCCTCAGCCGCATCCTCGGCATGGTCGGCCAGCTCGACAAGGCCGAAACCGGTCTGGTCGAACCCATGGCTCACCCGCTGGCCGGACAGGTGCAGCGCCTGCGCGAAGACGCCATCAGCTCCGGCAACGAGCGCGACCTCTACCAGCGCAACGCGCCGCAGGTCGAGGCCGGTCTGTACCTCGTTCCGAAAGTCATCGAATGACCGCCCGTACCCTGGCCCAACTCGCGGCGGGGCTCGCCGCCCGCAAATATTCGTCGGCCGAGCTCACCCAGGCGGCGCTTGCGCGGGTGCAGGGCGCCCAGCCGCGCCTCAACGCCCTCATCAGCATCACCGCCGAGTCGGCACAGGCCGCCGCGGCTGTCGCGGATGAGCGACTGGCGGCGGGCAAGGCCGGTCCGCTCACCGGCATACCGATGATCCACAAGGACATCTTCTGCACGGCAGGGGTGCTGACCACCTGTGGCTCGCGGATGCTGTCGAACTTCGTCTCGCCCTATGACGCCACGGTGGTCGCCCGCCTCAAGCAGGCAGGGATGGTCATGGTCGGCAAGGCGAACATGGACGAGTTCGCCATGGGCTCCTCCAACGAGACCAGCTTCTATGGGCCGGTGAAGAACCCCTGGGATGAGACCCGGGTTCCGGGTGGTTCGTCCGGCGGCTCGGCTGCGGCGGTGGCCGCCCGGCTGGCCTCGCTTGCGACGGCAACGGACACCGGCGGCTCGATCCGCCAACCGGCCGCACTGTGCGGCGTCACGGGCCTGAAGCCCACGTACGGTCGGGTCTCGCGCTACGGCATGATCGCCTTCGCCTCCAGCCTCGACCAGGCGGGAGTCATCACGGTTTCGGCCGAGGATGCCGCACTCACGCTGCAGGCCATGGCCGGATTCGACCCACGGGATTCCACCAGCGTCGATGCACCCGTGCCGGACTATCGCGCGGCCCTCGATGCCCCGCTGACGGGAATGAAGATCGGCATTCTTAAGGAGTTCTTCGGCGAAGGGCTGGCGTCGGAGGTTGAAAGGCCCGTGCGCGAAGCGCTGGCAACGCTGGTGAAGCTCGGCGCCGTCGTGAAGGAAGTCAGCCTGCCCAGCCTGCCGCTGTCCGTGCCCACCTACTATGTGGTGGCGCCGGCCGAATGCTCCTCGAACCTCGCCCGGTTCGACGGGGTGCGCTACGGCCACCGCTGCGCGGAGCCCCGCGACCTGCGCGACCTCTACACCCGCTCGCGCGCCGAAGGATTTGGAGCCGAGGTGAAGCGCCGCATCATGACCGGCACCTATGTGCTCAGCGCCGGCTACTACGACGCCTACGCCATCAAGGCGCAGAAGGTTCGTGCCGTGATCACCGACGAGTTCCGGCGCGCCTTCCAGGACGTGGATCTTCTGCTCGCGCCCACGGCCCCGACGGTGGCCTTCGGTCTCGGCGACAAGACCTCCGATCCCATCACCATGTACCTGAACGACATCTACACGATCGGCGCCAACCTGGCGGGATTGCCGGCGCTGTCGATGCCCTGCGGATTCGCCGGGGGCCTGCCGGTGGGCGTGCAGCTCATCGGACCGCACTTCGGCGAAGCGAAGCTGCTGGGCGCGGCGCATCGCTACCAGCAGGTCACCGACTGGCACCTGAAGACGCCCGCTGGCTTCGCGGAGGCCTTCGCATGAGCGGCGCAGAGCAGGGGTCATGGGAAACGGTCATCGGCCTGGAAATCCACGCGCAGCTGGCCACGAAGTCCAAGATCTTCTCCGGATCGCCCACCGCCTATGGCGCCGAACCCAACACGCAGGCCGACCTGGTGGACCTGGGCTATCCGGGCGTGCTGCCGGTGCTGAATGCCGAGGCCGTGCGCATGGCGGTGAAGTTTGGGCTGGCCATCGACGCGCAGGTGACGCGCCGCTCGGTGTTCGCGCGCAAGAATTACTTCTATCCCGATCTTCCCAAGGGCTACCAGATCAGCCAGTACGAGCTGCCCATCGTCGCGAAGGGTTTCCTCGACGTGATGCAGGAAGACGGCACGGTCAGGCGCGTGGGCATCACGCGCGCGCACCTGGAAGAGGATGCGGGCAAGAGCGTGCACGAAGGGCATGCGGGCGTGTCGGCCATCGACCTGAACCGCGCCGGCACGCCGCTGATCGAGATAGTTTCAGAGCCCGACATGCGCTCGGCGAAGGAAGCCGTCGCCTACATGAAGAAGGTGCACACGCTGGTGCGCTACCTGGGCATCTGCGATGGCAACATGCAGGAAGGATCCTTCCGCTGCGACGCCAACGTGTCGGTCCGTCGCAAGGGCGCCGACAAGCTCGGCACCCGCGCGGAGCTGAAGAACCTGAACTCCTTCCGCTTCGTCGAGAAGGCCATCAACCACGAGGTGGAGCGCCAGATCGAGATCCTCGAGAACGGCGGCAAGGTCGTCCAGGAAACACGCCTGTACGACTCCGACAAGGACGAAACGCGCTCGATGCGCTCGAAGGAAGAGGCGAACGACTACCGCTACTTCCCGGATCCGGACCTGCTGCCGGTGGTGCTCGATGAAGTCTTCATCGAAGGCCTGCGAGCGCGATTGCCGGAGCTGCCCGACCAGAAGGCCGCGCGCTTCCAGCAGCAGCACGGGCTGACGGCCTACGACGCGCAGCTGCTCACCGCCAGTCGCGAAATGGCCGCGTTCTACGAGGACGTGGTGGCGGCCGTGCCCACCGATGCCAAGCTCGCCGCCAACTGGGTGATGGGCGATTACTCGGCTTTCCTCAACAGGGATGGCCTCGAGGTCGCGCAAAGCCGGCTGACTGCCGCGCAGCTGGGTGGGCTGCTGGCGCGCATCGTCGACGACACCATCTCGGGCAAGATGGCCAAGGAAGTGTTCGAGGTGATGTGGGCCGATGGCAGCGATGCCGATGCGGTCATCGAGGCCCGCGGTCTCAAGCAGATCACCGACAGTGGCGCCATCGAGAAGGTGATCGACGAGGTGATTGCCGCCAATCCGAAGCAGCTCGCCGACTACCGTTCGGGCAAGGACAAGCTCTTCGGCTTCTTCGTCGGCCAGACGATGAAGGCCACCGGCGGCAAGGCCAACCCGGCCCTGCTCAACGACCTGCTGAAGAAGAAACTGACCCCTTGATCGAAGCGGATCTGCTGCGGCGCTTCCTGTTCGAGAGCGCCCCGCTGCGCGGCCACTGGGTGCGGCTGTCGCGCGCGTGGATCGAGGCACGCGAGCACCAGCACCTGCCCGCGCCCGCGCTCGCGCTGCTGGGCGAATCGCTGGCCGCCGTTGCGCTGTTCAGCGCCTCGCTGAAATTCAAGGGCACGCTGACACTGCAGCTGGAAGGCAGCTCGGGCCCGGTGTCGATGCTGGTGGCGCAGGCCACGGATGAGCGCACGCTGCGCGGCGTGGCGCACGTTGCCGAAGGCGCAACTGGCGGTGAGGCATTCGCCGAGCTGGTGGTGGGCGGCCGCCTGGTGGTCAGCGTGGAACAGGGCGGTGGCGTCACTGCCTGGCAGGGCATCGTGCCGCTGGATGGCCAGTCGCTGGCCCAGTGCCTGGAGCGCTATTTCGCCGTATCGGAGCAGCTGCCAACAATGATCGTGCTGGCCGCCAATGCCGAAGGCGCCGCCGGGCTGCTGCTGCAGAAGCTGCCCACGCCCGAATCGCAGGGCGAGGGCGCCGCGGCCGCCGTGCAGGATGTGTGGGAAGAGGCGACCGCGCTGCTCGGCACGCTGGGCGGGGACGAGTTGCTCGCCACGGAGCCGGCCGAACTGCTGCGCCGGCTGTTCGGATCGCACGACCTGCGGCTGTTCGATGGCGAGCCCGTGCGCTTTGCATGCCGCTGCAGCCGCGAGCGCGTGGCATCCATGTTGCGCGGCCTGGGTGCTGCCGAGGTGGACTCCATCATCGCCGAGCAGGGCGCCGTCACGGTGACCTGCGAGTTCTGCCAGCGTCCCTATCGATTCGACGGGGTGGATGCGCAGCGCCTGTTTGCGCAAGGCTGC
Source organism: Pseudomonadota bacterium (assembly GCA_016720075.1). Taxonomy (GTDB): domain Bacteria; phylum Pseudomonadota; class Gammaproteobacteria; order Steroidobacterales; family Steroidobacteraceae; genus ZC4RG30. Next base: position 62,478 of record JADJXW010000004.1, on the reverse strand, counting down.
CGGCCGGCCAGGGCGGTGCGGCTCTGAACTGACCGGTTGGGTCGCGTCGCGCCGTCTACAGTCCGGCCAGATAGCTCGTTCCGCCCAGCGCGGCCATCTGCCCGGCGATCTCGCGCTGGCGGCGTTGCACATACGTGCTCGGCCGGTCGGCGCGCATCCGCACGGGGTTGGGCAGCACCGCGGCGAGTCGCGCGGCTTGTTCGCGCGTGAGGCGTGAAGCGGGTTTGCGGTAGAAGGCCTGCGCGGCTGCCTCCGCGCCATAGATGCCGCGGCCGAACTGCGCGATGTTCACGTACACCTCGAGGATGCGCTGCTTCGGCCACAGCGTCTCGATCAGCAGCGTGAACCAGGCCTCCAGGCCCTTGCGCACCCAGCTGCGGCCGTTCCACAGGAACAGGTTCTTGGCCACCTGCTGCGAAATGGTGCTGGCGCCGCGGGCCCGTCGTCCGCGCTGGGCTTCGTCCATCGCCATCCTGATCTGCTTCATGTCGAAGCCGCGATGCGTCGGGAAGCGCTGGTCTTCCGAGGCAACCACGGCCAGCGGCAACTGGCGGGAGATCTGCCCGTAGTCGCGCCAGGTGTGCTGCAGGCGCCACGGCCTCGGGTCGTCGTCGAACCACGAGGCGATGCGCGCGTCGACCATGAAGGCCGAGGTCCAGGGATTCACGAAACGCAGCAGCAGCACCGCGAGCACCGACAGCAGCACGGCTGCCAGTGCCGTTGTCAGCGCCAGCCGCAGCAGCCTGCGGATCAGGCTTTTTCCACGCGCCGCGCGGTGGTGATGACCACGTCCGTCACGGGCACGTCGTCGTGTCCCTTGCGACGGCCGGTGCGCTCTTTCGCGATGCGGTCGACGATGTCCAGGCCCTCGACCACCTTGCCGAAGACGGCATAGCCATCATTGCCCGGTCCGGCATTGAGGAAATCGTTGTCGACCACATTGATGAAGAACTGCGAGGTCGCCGAGTGCGGGTCATTGGTGCGCGCCATCGCCACGGTGCCGCGCAGGTTCTTCAGGCCGCTGCTGGCCTCGAGCGATGGGCGCCTTGCCCGACTTCTGGGACATGTCAGGCAGCATGCCGCCGCCCTGCACCATGAACCCGGGGATCACGCGGTGGAAGATGAGTCCATCGAAGAAGCCGTCATCGACATAGGCGAGGAAGTTCTGCGCCGTGACCGGCGCCTTGGCGGCGTCCAGTTCGATCGTGAAGGAGCCCAGCGAGGTTTCAAAACGGACCATGTGTGATTTCCAGTAATCAGGTGGGGGAAAATGCTTCGGTGACGCGTTCGTGGCCAGCCAGATCGCGCAGCGAGGCTACGCGAACAAAGCCCATCGCGACAAGCGCCTCGCGCAGCCGGGGGGCCTGCGTCGAGCCGTGTTCGAGCAGCAGCGCGCCGCCGGGCCGAAGGCGCGCGCGCGCGCTGCCGGCGATCTGCAGCAGGTCCGCGAATCCCTGCTCGCCGGCCACCAGCGCCCCGCGCGGCTCATGGCCCAGCCCAGCCAGCGCCGCATCGTCTTCGGCGATGTAGGGCGGGTTGCTGAGAATGGCGTCGAAGCCCGAGTCGGGCAGCGCGGCGCACCAGTGGCCTGCCCGCAGTTCCACATTGCCCAGGTTCAGGCGCTGGCGATTGACGGCGGCCACCTCGAGCGCCGCGGGTGACGCGTCAGTGGCGACAATGCGCCAGGCCGGCCGCTCGCGGGCCAGTGCCAGTGCAATGGCGCCGGAACCCGTGCCGAGGTCGGCAACCTGTTGCGGCGCGTCGGGCAGCAGCGCGAGGCACCGCTCCACCAGCAGTTCGGTGTCGGGCCGGGGAATCAGCACATCCCGCGTGACCACCAGCGGCAGCGACCAGAATTCCTTGGTGCCGGTGATGTAGGCCAGCGGTTCGCCCGCGGCCAGCCGCTCCAGGCCCACTTCGACCATCGCGCTGGTCAGCGCGTCGACCGGGCGTTCGCCAAAGGCAATGAGCTGGGCGCGCCCAAGGCCCGATAGAGCCGACAGCAGCACCTCGGCATCCAGCCGCGCGATGCCGCGCGCGCGCGCGGCGTCGAGCAGTCCCGCGACGGTGGGGTGGTCTGCTACATTGCCGGCCGCGCCGGGCGGACCGGCGCTGGAGAAGTCGTTGGACAATTCAGGATCCTCCGGAGCGCTGCCCGGCGCGGATTTTTCCGCGCGTGAGGTGCTGCGCCTCGCGTGGCCATTATTCCAGCAAACGCTGCTGCGCTGCCTGCCGCTGGGCGTGGTGGCCGCTGCGGCCAGCGCCATGCCCAATGCCGAGGCCGCCGCGCGCCGCATTGCCGGCGCGCCGCAGCATGACCGCGAATGGTGGATGCTGCTGGTGGCCGTCACCGCGCTGGTGCTGATCTGCTATGGCGCCGTGCTGCGCATCCAGCTCTATCAGGCCCGCGGCGAGCCCCAGGATGTGATGGCCGCGCTGCGGTCGGCGTTCGCCTCGCTGCCCGCCACGCTGGTCTTCCTGCTGATGGCGTTCGCGCCGCTGCTGCCGCCGGCGATGTGGATCGCGATGCGAGGCTCGGGGCTCATCGGCACACTGCTGCTGCTGGCAGCCGTGGCTGGCGTGATGCTGATGTTCTTCGGCTGGCCCGCCCTCGTTGCGCAGGGGCTGTCGCCCTGGGCGGCCGCGCGGCGTTCGATCCTGCTGGTGCGATCGCGCTACCTGCAGGTGATGGCGGTGGTCGGGCTGCTGCTGGCCTCGGTGCTGGTGTTCGCGCTGCTGGCAAGCATCTTCATCGGCAGCGTGATCATGCTGGCCGGTCCCGCCGCGCAGTCCAGCCCCAACTGGCTGGCCGCATCGCGCTGGCTGATGGCCGGCGTGCTGGCACTGCCGATCGTCTATGCCGGTGCGGTCAGCATCGCGGCGTGGCGCTGCGTGGCCGAGCCCCGCTAGCGCCGCTCCGGCCAGCCGTGCCGCGCGAGCGCGGCGCCCAGGGCCTGCATTTCATCGGCTTCCACATAGGCCTGCGCGCAGACGCGCAGCAGCAGCGCGGCGCCGATTCGCGCGCAGCGAATCTGGATGCGCTCCTGTTCCCACAGCGTGCGGATCACGTGTGCCGCATCGGCATCCAGCGCCGGGCGGCGCTGGGGCAGAAGGAAGGCGCGCATCGCGGCCGAAAGCGACGCAGGGGCGATCGGCACGGCGCCCGCGGACTGCAGCGCCCCGGAGGCGACCTCGATGAGCCGCGATTCGTGCGCCCAAAGCTGCGCGGTGCCCAGTTCGCGCAGGAACTGCAGCGCGCGCGGCACCGCAAGCCACGCGGTGTAGTCGCGCGTGCCCACGTAGTCGAAGGAGTGCGGGAATCCCATGCCGATGTAATGGCTGGTGAGCACCGGGCGCGTCAGCGGCGCCGCGGCCTGCGAGGCATAAAGCAGCGCGCTGCCGCGCGGCGCGTAGGCCCACTTGTGCATGTTGCTCACATACCAGTCGGCGCCCAGCGCATCCAGCTGCAACGGCAGCTGGCCGATGGCGTGCGCGCCGTCGATGAGCGCGGGAATGCCGCGGCGACGCAGTTCCGGGATCAGCCTTTCCACCGGCAGCACCAGCGCGGAAGGCGAGGTGATGTGGTCCAGGATCACCAGCCGCACGCGCGCGTCCGCCGCGGCGAGGATGCGCTCGACGATGTCATCGCTGGTGGTGGGCAGTGGAATGCGCACGACCACCGGCGTGGCGCCGGTTTCCCGGCAGCGCGCTTCCACGCCCAGCCGCACGGCGTTGTACTGGTGGTCGGTGATCAGGATGTGATCGCCCGGCCCGAAGGGCAGGCTGTTCAGCACGGCCTGCACGCCGGTGGTGGCGTTTTCCACCAGCGCGATGTGGTCCGAAGTGGTGCCCGTGAAGGCCGCCAGTTCCCGCGCCACCGCGCGCGGCTCGCGCTGTTCCCGGTCTGGATGCATGCGGGCCATGAAGGCATCCGGATGCGATTCCATCTCGCTGCGCAGCCGGGACTGATCTTCGGTGACAACGCGCGGGCAGGCGCCGTAGGAGCCGTGGTTGAGGAAGCTGCCGTCTGCGCGCAGCAGGAAGTGCCGGCGAGCGGCCCGCCCCAGCGTGACCTCGGCGTGGGCGCTCATCGCAGCATCCACAGCGCGGTGAGCGCCACCAGCAGCGCCATTGAAGCGCAGCGGACGCGAGCGACTTTCGACGCTAGCGCCTGCCGCGGCGCGCGGATGCGCGTCGCGCAGGATCAGCCAGGCCAGCCACAGCAGGTAGCCGAAACAGGCCCAGCGCAGCACGCTCATCGTGGCGGGCAGCGCCAGCAGCAGCGCAGCCACGCCCAGGTGCGACAGCACCACCAGCGCCACGAAGCCGGTCTGGATGCCGAACACATGCCGCAGCGAACGCCGCACGCCGAACATGGCGCCGGAGCGCATCAGCAGCAGGTTGTTAGGGCCCGGCGTGATCGATGCCACGAAGGCAAACAGGGCAAGGGGGCCTATGGTGAGGCTGAGGGTGGGCATGGGGTCAGTTTCGCGCGGCGCACTGATCAGGTACAGATACACAAATCTTCAAAAGCATGCAGTACAGTTACGGCATGGACGATTCCGGCACACCTCTCTATCTGGCCGTGGCGCAGGACATGGCGGCGCTGATCCACTCCGGCGCGCTGAAGCCGATGGAGCGCGTGCCGTCGGTGCGCCTGCTGGCGCGGCAGCGTCGCGTGAGCATCACCACCGCGGTGGCCAGCCTGCGCGAACTGGAGCAGCGCGGGCTCATCGAAGCCCGCCCCAAGTCGGGTTACTTCGTGGCGCGCCGCCGGCCGGCGCCGGAGCCGCCCGCGCAGGTGGAGCTTCCCCGCCGCGCGCGGCTGGCGGGCACTCAGGCCATCCTCAAGCGCCTGGCCGATGCCAGCCTAACGCCGGGCATCGCGCGCCTCGGGCAGGCGCTGCCGGATCCGGCGCTGTTCCCCGAAGCGGCGCTGCGCGCGTGCCTGGCACGGGTGGCGCGCCGCGATCCCACGCTGCTCGGCGAGTACCCCGTGCGCATGGGCGGCAGCCTCGCGCTGCGCGAACAGATCGCGCGCCACTATGCGCACGTGGGACTGGCGCTGCCCGCCGAGGAGCTCATCATCACCAACGGCTGCATGGAAGCGCTCACGCTCGCCATGCGCGTGGTCACGGCGCCCGGTGACACCATCGTGGTCGAATCACCGTCCTATTTCGGCATGCTGCAGATCGCCGAAAGCCTAGGTGTGAAGGTGATCGAGATCCCCTCGCACCCGCGCGACGGACTGCATATCCAGGCGCTGCGCGAGCTGCTCTCCGGCAAGGCGGGGCGCGATGTGCGCGCGGTCGCCATCACGGCGAATTTCAGCAATCCCAATGGATCGTGCATGCCGGTGGCGCGCAAGCGCGAGCTGGTGAAGCTGTGCGGTGAATTCGACGTCGTGCTCATCGAGGACGATGTGTATGGCGACCTGCAGTTCGACGGCGCGCGGCCGCTGCCCTGCAAGGCCTTCGATCGCGACGGGCGGGTGCTGCTGTGCTCCTCGTTCTCCAAGTCGCTGGCACCAGGCGCGCGCCTGGGGTTCATCGTGCCCGGTCGCTATCGCGACATGCTGCGCGCGGCCAAGCACATGATCTCGGGCGCGACGCCGCTGCTGCAGCAGGAAATGCTGGCGGACTTCCTGCAGAGCGGCCGCTACGAACGGCACCTGCGCCGCATGCGGCGCGCGCTGTCGCAGCAGGTGATGCAGCTTTCCCAGTGCGTGCAGGATGCCTTTCCGGAAGGCACGCGGCTCACGCAGCCGGAAGGCGGCTTCGTGCTGTGGGTGGAGCTGCCGTCGGGCATCGACACGCTGGCTCTGCACGAAGATGCGGTGCGCCTGGGCCTCGACTATGTGCCCGGCGCACTGTTCTCGGCGTCGGGCCGCTATGCCAACTGCCTGCGGCTGAATGCCGGCTATGCGGTGACGCCCGCCACCGAGACGGCGATCCGACGCCTCGGCCAGCTGTTCCAGTCGCGCCTGGCGCCTGCGCCCCGACGCGCGCCGGAACGCACGCGCTAGAACGCGCTCTTCACCACGCCACCATCCACGCGCAGCGCGGCGCCGGTGGTCGCCGAGGCGGCCTCGCTTGCCGTGTAGACGATCAGCGCCGCCACCTCGTCGGGGCTGGCGAAGCGCTGGATCAGCGACGTGGGCCGCCGCTGCGTGATGAAGTTCTTCTCCATCTCCTCGAAGCTCTTCGCGCCACTGCGTTCAAGGGCAGCCTTGGCGCGTGCGCCGTCGCGGTCCCAGGTGGGGCCGGGCAGCACGCTGTTCACGGTGATGCCGGTACCGGCATTGATCTCCGCGATGCCGCGCGCGGTGGCGATGACGGCGGCCTTCACCGCGCCATAGGCGATGCTCTCGGTGGGAATCTGCAGGCCGCTCTCGCTCGAGATGAAGATGATGCGGCCCCAGTTGCGCTCGCGCATGCCGGGCAGGTAGTGGCGCGAAAGGCGCACGCCCGACATCACGTTCAGCTGCCAGCTGTCATCCCACTGCTTGTCGGTGGATTTCAGGAAATCCGCGGCGATCATGCCGCCCACGTTGTTGACCAGCACATCCACGCGCGGATGGGTTGCCACGAGCTTCGCGATGTCGTCGGCCTTCGTGACATCGGCGGTGAAGCCCAGCGGCGTGCGGCCGGTTTCCTTGCGCAGGCTCTCGATGGCGGTGGCCACGGCGGCTGGATCGTTGCTGTTCACGATCACCGTGGCGCCTTCCCGCAGGAAGGCCCGCGCGGTGGCGTAGCCGATGTTCGAGGTGCTGCCTGTGACCAGCACGGTCTTGTTCGCAAGCTTCAGATCGAGCGCCTGCGCGGACAGGCAGGTGGCCAGCAGCGCGACAGCCAGAAGGCGGATCGGCGTTCTCATGACAAGTCCTCCTTTAGTCTCCAACCTGTGCAGCGAGCTCCTCGGCCTGGAACTCGTTGTGCAGGGCCGTGAGCAGTTCCTCCATCGAGCCATTCATCACGTCGGCCAGTTTGTAGAGCGTCAGGTTGATGCGGTGATCGGTGACGCGGCCCTGCGGGAAATTGTAGGTGCGGATGCGTTCGGAGCGATCGCCGCTGCCCACCTGCAGCTTGCGTGACTGGGCCTGCGCGCTGGCCTGCTTTTCCTGTTCCGCGGCCAGCAGCCGCGACTTCAGCAGCGACATGGCGCGCGAGCGGTTCTTGTGCTGCGAGCGCTCGTCCTGGCATTCGACCACGGTGCCGGTGGGGATGTGCGTGATGCGGATGGCCGAGTCCGTCTTGTTCACATGCTGGCCGCCCGCGCCCGAGGCGCGGAAGGTATCGACGCGCAGGTCCGCCGGGTTGATGTCGATGGTGTCGATCTCATCCAGTTCCGGCAGCACGGCCACGGTGCAGGCCGAGGTGTGGATGCGACCCTGGGCCTCGGTTTCAGGCACGCGCTGCACGCGGTGCGTGCCGGATTCGAACTTGAAGGCCGAGAAGGCGCCTCGTCCGACCACGCGGCTGATCACTTCCTTGTAGCCGCCGTGCTCGCCGTAGCTCTCCGAGAGAATCTCGACCTGCCAGCCGCGTCCTTCGGCATAGCGGGTGTACATGCGGTGCAGGTCGCCGGCGAAGATGGCCGCCTCGTCGCCACCAGTGCCGGCGCGCACTTCAAGGTAGATGTTGCGCTCGTCGCGGTCATCCTTGGGCAGCAGCAGCAGCGAAAGCCGACGCTCGTGCTCCTCGAGCAGGGGAGAGATGCGATGCACCTCTTCCTCCCCCATCTGCCGCATCTCGGGATCGGGGTCGGCGGCCAGTCCGCGCGCGGCCGCCTGCTGCTGTTCCAGCTCCGCGAATTGGCGAAAACCCTGCGCAACGGGCTCCAGGCGCGAGTATTCCATCGACAGTTCGCGGAACTGCGTCGAGCCGCCGGCAACGGCCGGATCGGCCAGCAGCCTTCCCACTTCCTCGAAGCGGTCGGTGGTCTTTTCAAGTTTGAGTCGGATCGAGGCTTTCATGGGGGAAACCGCTATAGTGACGCGATGATGCCTTATTCGCCCCGGGCTACGGCAGCCTTGTGCTGCGCGGCCATCAGTGCTCTTGCGATGCTGGTTGCCGGCTGCACGTCCAATCCCGCCTCGGATGCCGGGCCGGCATCCGCCCCCAAGGGCGAATCCGAGGCGATGATGGCCGCGGAAAACGCGCTGCGGCAGGGTGATTGCCGCGGGGCTGCGGAGAATTTCCTGGCCGCGGCGCTCGCCAGCAGCGATCCGGGCGTCGCCGCGCGCGCCACCCAGCTTGCCGTCGGTTGCGAGCAGCTGGTTTCGGCCCGCGCGGCCGCGCAGCGCTGGCTGCAGCTCGAGCCGTTTTCGGGCGATGCCTCGCTGACGGCCGCGCTCGTGGCGCTGAAGCGCTACGACCTGGTGGATGCGCGCAAGGCGCTCACCTCGTGGCGCGATTCGGGTTCGGCTGGCAGCCAGGATCCGCTGCGCTTCGCCGAACTGCTGGCGCAGGAAACCGAGGCGACGGCGGTGTACCGCGTGTTCCGTGAAGTGCTGGTGGGCGATGATCCCACCGCCGACGTGCTGCTGGCCGAGGCGAGGCTTGCGCTGGCCGCGCAGAACATGAGCGTGGCGCGCGAGGCGGCATCGCGGGCGCTCAAGCTGGACAGCGACCTGACCGAGGCGCGCATCATCGAGCTGCGTGCGCAGTCGGTGCAGGGCGAGCATGAAGCGGCCATCGCCGGCGCGCGCGCGCTCGATGATCCGCTCACAGACGAAGATGTCTTCCTGCTGGCGGATCTGCTCACCGCGGCCGACCGCAATGGCGACGCGCGTCGCGAGCTGGAGAAGCTGTCTGCGGCGCCGGCGACGCGAGTGGGCGCCGAGCGGCGGCTGATCTCGCATGACCTGCAGGAAGGCGATTTCGACGCGGCGGAGAAGCGGCTGGCGCCGCTGCTGGGCGAGCGGGGCACCGCGGCGCTCGCGATTCTCATCGGCGCGCAGATGGCCGAGCAGCGCGGCGATGAAACCCGCGCCATGCAGGGATACCGGCTGCTGATCGACAGCGCGCTGGCGTTGACCGCGCGTGGCGCCGCGGCGCGCCTGCTCATGAAACACGGCGAAACCAAGGTCGCGCTGGGGCTGCTGGATGACTACGCGGCACAGAATCCGGAATCACGCGTGGAAGTGGGCAATACCAAGGCGCAGCTTCTGGCCCAGTCGGGCGATCTGCCGGCGGCGCTCAAGACGCTCGATGACCTCGAGGCGCAGTATCCCGCGCATCCCGACATCGAATACCAGCGCGCCACCGTGCTTGAAACCGGCGGCCGCACCCGCGAGGCGCTGGCCCAGTTCGAGCGCGCGCTGAAAGCGCGGCCCGAGGATCCGCAGCTGTCGAACGCGCTGGGCTTCACGCTGGCCGACCACGGCCAGAAGCTGGAACGTGCCGAGGCGCTGGTTCGCCACGCCATCGGTATCTCGCCCGACAACCCGGCCATCCAGGACACGCTGGGTTGGGTGCTGTTCCGGCGCGGCAAGGTTCAGGAGTCACTGCCGATCCTGCAGCGCGCGTGGCGCAACAGTGGCGACGGCGAGATCGCTGCGCACTATGGCGAGGCGCTGTGGAAGTCGGGCGATGAAGGCCAGGCCCGCTATGTGTGGCAGCAGGCGCTCAACACCAATCCCTCACATGAAGGGTTGAAGGCCACGCTTGCGCGACTGACCGGCGAGGGACGTCAGGCGTCGAAATGAGCTTCACCTCCAGGATGCGCCTGGCCTTTGGCGTCCTGCTCGCGTTCGCGTTGCTTGCGGCCTGCGCCACGCGCCCCCCCGCCATCGTGCTGCTGGATCCCGCCCGCCAGGCGGCACTGCTGCGCGAGCTGCCGGCCTACACACTGGAAGGTCGCGTCGCCGTGCGCTCTGGCGAAGAGGGCTGGCAGGCCAGCGTTCGCTGGCGCCAGCGCGGCGAGGTTTCCGAGGTGCGCCTGTCGGGTCCGTTCGGGGCCGGCGCATTGCAGCTGCGCTTCGATGGCGCCGGGCTCACCGTCACCACCTCGAATGGGCAGGTGCTGGCCGGCGATGACGCTACGCTCGCGCTGCGCCAGCAGCTGGGATTCGATCCACCGCTGGCCGAGTTGCGGCGCTGGCTGCTGGCCGATGCGGCGCCACCGGAAGCTTCAGCGCGCGTCGAGGTCGGCGCGAATGGCAGGCCTGCCACGCTGCAACAGCAGGACTGGCAGATCGCCTTCGAGGATTACCGCGCGCAGACCGTGAAGGGCGCGACGGTGCAGATGCCCCGGCGCATCATCGCCACGCGGGCCGATGTGCGGCTGCGGCTGGTGGTGGATCGCTGGCAGCTGGGCAAGGGGCGCTGATGCGCTGCCTTGCGCCCGCCAAGCTGAATCTTTTCCTGCATGTTACCGGTCGCAGGTCGGACGGCTTCCACGACCTGGAAACCGTTTTCCAGCTCGTGGACCTGTGCGATGAGCTGCAGATCGAGTCGCGGGAAGATGGGCGCATCGTGCGCGACCCGCCACCCACGGATCCGCTGCTGGCAACCCTGGCCGATGAAGAAGACCTCACCGTGCGCGCCGCGCGGGCGCTGCAGCAGGCCAGCGGCACGCGTCTGGGCGCCAGCATCCATGTGACCAAGCGCATCCCGGCGGGTGGCGGGCTGGGTGGCGGCAGTTCGGATGCCGCTGCCGTGCTGCTGTCACTGAACGAGCTGTGGTCGCTGCACTGGCCGCGAGAGAAACTCGCCGAGCTGGGCTTGGCGCTGGGATCGGACGTGCCGGTGTTCGTCCATGGCCGCAGCGCATTCGCACGCGGCCGCGGCGAGCAACTGACCCCGATCAATCTACCCGCGCGATGGTTCCTGATCGTGCATCCGGGTGTCTCGGTGTCGACCCGCGAGGTCTTCATCGCGCCGGAATTGACCCGGGATACCGCTCCACTCAGAATCGCCGCGCTGCCGCCGGGCGGCGGCCGGAACGACTGCGAACCGGTGGTGCGCCAGCGCCATCCGCAGGTGGCCGAAGCGCTCGACAGGCTGGCGCCGCAGGGCGCCCGGCTCACTGGCACCGGCGCCTGTGTATTCGTCGCGCACGAGGATGAGCAGCTGCTGCGGCAGCTTGCAGCCTGCCTGCCGCGGCAATGGCAGAGTTTCATCGTGCGGGGTCTTGCCCGCGCGGAGCGATAAGCGACTGCAATTGGGGTGTCGCCAAGTGGTAAGGCAGCGGGTTTTGATCCCGCCATTCGGAGGTTCGAATCCTTCCACCCCAGCCATTCCTGCAAACAGGAATCTGTTGTATTTCCGCATCGCAACTTGCCACATCGCAACAGCACGCAGATACTTCTCGTCGCAATTAAACCCAGCGCTCATCAGCCCGATGCGCACTGTGATTGCGTTCGGAAACCTGCAAGGGGGACAACTTAGTGACTAACAAACAGTCCGGAAACGGACAGAACCTCGTACGACTGTCGGTAGCGGTCGCACTCGGCAGCGCGATGCTGTTGAGCTACGTGCCACAGGCCATCAGCGCAGAAGAAGCCAAGGCAGTCAATGACCTTGAAGAAGTTCAGGTCACCGGCACCCGCATCAAGCGCGCCACCGACTTCGACACCGCCAATCCCACCACGGTTGTGGATGGCGACTACTTCAAGAACATGGGCATCGTGAACGTCGGCGACGCCATGAAGTCGCTGCCTTCCAACATCTCCAACTTCTCGCCCACGACCACCGGCAACTCGAACTTCTTCGCCGGCTCGACCATCGCCAACCTGCGCGGCCTGAACCCGTTCTTCGGCAGCCGCACGCTGAACCTGGTCAATGGTCGCCGTCACGTGCCGACCAACCAGGGCGACGGCGTCGACCTGAACTTCATCCCCTCGATCCTGATCGAGCGCATGGACGTGGTGACGGGCGGTGCGTCGGCGGCCTACGGTTCGGGCGCCATCTCGGGCGTGAACAACGTCTTCCTGAACCGCAAGCTCGAAGGCATCAAGGTCGAGGCCGACTGGGGCCAGTCTATTCATTCGGATGGTCGTGACGCGCACTATGCGGGCGCATTCGGCACCGGCTTCGCGAATGATCGCGGCCATGTGTCGTTCGCGGCCGAACACCAGAGCCTGGATGCGCTGGGTTGCATTGAAGTGCGCGACTGGTGCGCGAAGAACGCCAACGTGATCACCAACCCGGCGGCTGGCGCCTACAGCGCTACGCTGGGCGGCTGGGCCTTCAACGGCGCGCTGGTGACCGCATCCAACCCGCACCCTGCCAATGTCATGGCTTACAACGTGCGTTCGCCGTTCACCCCGGCGGGTGTGATCGCCGGTCCCTTCACCGGTCCGCTCGCGCAGGTCAACACCTCGGGCACGGCCCTCATGCCGTTCCAGAGCGGCGTGGGCAGCACCGTGTTCTATCCGGCCGTGTCCGGCGGCGAAGGCCGGCCGGCGTACTACTACACCAACCTGCGTTCGCCGGTTGACCGCAATGTGTTCACGGGCACCTTGAGCTTCAAGGTGACCGATACCGTGAACCTGACGGCCGATGCGAGCTGGGGCGAAGTGACCACCGACCAGCGCACGGGCGCCCTGGACGACGGCGGCTTCTTCGGCAAGGGCATCCGCAACGACAACGCTTTCCTGCTGTCGAATCCGGCGCTGAACGCGCAGGTGCAGCCGCTGCTGCTCAACAACTTCTTCAGCTTCCCCGTGCAGCTGAACAAGGACTGGACCAGCCAGCTGGATTCGCACTCGGCCTTCAACACGAAGGTGCGGCGCATTTCGGCGGGCCTGGATGGCCGTTTCGGCGAGACGTCCTGGACCTGGGACACCTACGTGCAGTACGGCAAGTCTGAGGGTACGCAGCTGGTGCAGGACAACCGCCATCTGAATGCCTATGAGTTCGCGGCCGATGCCGTGTTCGACAATCGCGATGCGGCGCTGCCGGTAAACCAGCGGCGCATCGAGTGCCGCATCACGCAGCAGATCCGCACGGGCGCGGCCACCGTCACATCGATGGGCCAGAACCTGTACAACATCGCGCAGGGCTGCCTGCCGATCAACGTGTTCGGCACTGCGCCGCTTGATCCGAAGGCCAAGGCCTATGCCTTCGGCTTCCTGCACGAAGCGACGACGGTGGAGCAGAAGGTCGCGGCCTTCAACGCCACCGGTGACCTGTTCAGCGGCTTCGGCGCCGGCACGGTGCAGGGCGCGGCAGGTGTGGAGTTCCGCAACGAGACGGGCAGCAACATCGGCTCGCAGGATGGCGCGCCGGATTACGTCCGCAACGACTACCTGATCCAGTACGGCGAGTCCTTCGCCGGCAAGGTGAACGTGATCGAAGCGTACGCGGAAACCAACCTGCCGCTGCTGCGTGATGCTCCGCTGGCCAAGCGCCTGGAATTGGACGTGGCCGGTCGTTGGTCGCAGTACAAGAACACAGGCACCCTCGGCCCTGGCAACGGCGTCAAGCGCACGCACGACATGTTCACGTGGAAGGCGTCAGGCTTCTGGGATCCGATCGACGGCCTGCGCATCCGCGGCAGCCGCTCGCGTGACAGCCGCGCGGCGAACTTCCGCGAGCTGTACTACGGCCAGATCATCCAGGCCGGTGGCTGGTTCGGATACTGCACGCCGGCGGGCCTGCCTCCCGGTTCGACGCCCGACGCCTGCACCTGGAGCTTGGAAGGCAACGTGGACGTGAAGCCCGAGACGTCGGACACCACCACGATCGGCTTCGTGTTCACGCCGCGGGAAATCATCCCGGGGCTGGAATTCGCGGTCGACTACTTCCACATCAAAATCACCGACGCCATCCAGCAGGCCAACGTGACGCGCGTGCGCGAGGGCTGCCAGATCTCCCACATCCAGGAGTTCTGCAACCTGATCACGCCTGATCCGGGTGTAAACGGTGCACTTCCCACGCCGGGCACCAATGGCAACTACAGCTACAACCCCGCCACCGGGCAGGGCATCCAGTTGCTGCGCGCCACGTCGTTCAACGGCAGCGCGTACAACTACAAGGGCCTGGATATCAGCGGCTCCTATCGCCTCGACATGGGCGATCTGGGCGGCCTGAACTTCAGGCTGCTGGCCACGCGCATGTTCACGCAGAAGTTCAGCCCGGTTCCGGGCCAGGCTCCGGTGAACATCGTTGGCCAGACCGGCACTGCCAACAGCTTCCTGAACGACAACAACCCCTCGGCAAAGTGGAATGCACAGCTTTCCTCCACTTACCTGAAGGGCGGGTTCAGCACGACGCTGACGGCGCACTATGTGGGCACGGGCAAGAAGAACTACCTGGGCGTCGATCCGAGCGACGGCGACTGGTATATCAGGGCCCCGTCCAACTGGGTGCGCTATGACGACAACAGCATCGGCAGTTACACGGTGTTCGGCCTGAATGCGAACTACCGGTTCGAGGGCGTGATGGGTGCCAAGTCGATCGACCTGTGGGGCAACGTCGCCAACCTTCTCGACCGCGATCCGCCGCTGGTTGGTGGTGGTTCGGGCGGCACGCAGCCGATCTTCTACGACACGCTGGGTCGCTACTACAAGGTGGGTATCCGCGCTTCGTTCTGAAGCACGGGGCGGCGCGCACCCTGAGGGTGCGCGCAACCGCTTGACGATGAGGGGCAGGTTCATACCTGCCCCTTTTTCGTCTGGCGTAAGAGACGCATGCCGGCGGATACTGACGCTGCATCGGCCCGCAGTCAGGGAGACAAAGTGGCGTCCGTCACGACAGGCAACATGCTAGAGGTCATGAACCTCACGCGGCGCTATGGGGCGCGCGTGGCGGTGGATTGCATTTCCTTCAACGTGCAGCGCGGCGAATGCGTGGGACTGCTGGGCCCGAATGGCGCCGGCAAGACCAGCACGCTGGCGATGCTGAGCGGCATCGCCGCGGCGGATTCCGGACAGATCCTTGTGTCCGGAGTCGAAGCGGGTGGGGCAGGCATGCTCGCGCTCAAGCGCAGTGTCGGCCTGGTGCCGCAGGACCTGGCGCTGTTCGACGAGCTGTCCGCGCGCTTCAACCTGGAATTGTTCGGTGGCCTGCAGGGGCTTTCAGGCCCGGTGCTCGAAGAGCGCGTGCTTTCGTCGCTGACGCTGGTGGGGCTGGCCGAAAGGGCAGGCGACCTGGTCAAGACCTTCAGTGGCGGAATGAAACGCCGGCTGAACATCGCTGGCGCGCTGCTGCATGATCCGGAACTGATGCTGCTGGATGAACCCACCGTGGGCGTGGATCCGCAGTCGCGCAATGCCATCTTCGACAACCTCGAAGTACTCAAGCGCGGCGGCAAGACGCTGCTCTACACCACCCATTACATGGGAGAGGCTGAGCGGCTCTGTGACCGGGTGCTGATCATGGACCACGGCCGGATACTCGCCGACGCCCCGGTGCAGAGGCTCAAGGCCGATCATGGCAACCTCGAACAGGCCTTCCTGCACCTGACCGGGCGCGATCTGCGTGATGCAGAGGAGGGCGTGAAGTGAACATCACTGCCATCCGGGCCCTCATACGCAATGACCTTCGGCTATACCGCTCAGACCGCCGCGCGGTGATCGTCGGCATCCTGATGCCCATCCTCATTGCGGCCTTCTTCGGCTACCTGTTCGGCCAGAACAGCTCGGATGAGGAGGCCGGCAAGGTGCCCATTGCCGTGGTGGACGAGGACGGCAGCGCCATCACACGCGCCATCATCACTCAGATCGCCGGCGATTCGATGCTGCAGGTCACGCCCCTGGCGCGCGAGGCCGCACGCGAGCAGGTTCGCAAGGGCACGCAGCAGGCGGCCGCCATCTTCCCTAAAGGCTTTGGCGAACAGAGTGTGGCCGCGCTGTTCACCGGGCGCGACAAGCCGCACGTGGAGCTGTTCGTCGATCCCAGCCAGGCGATGAGTTCCCGGCTGGTGCAGGGAATGCTGGCCCAGTACGCCATGCAGGAGATCAGCAAAGAGGCTTTCAACGGCGCGATGGGGCGCCAGAACCTGCAGCAGATGCTGGCAGAGCTGAGCACGCAGCCCGTCACGGGGCAGCGCCGCGAGCTGATGGAGTTGATGCAGTCCGCGCTGAGGTTGAACGACCTGCAGGCGCAGGGCACGGCCGGCGATGCGACCAGGCCTGCGCTCAGCATTCCTTATGAAGTGGCGACCACCAGCGTGACGGCCAGCACTGGCACTCCCTACAACAGCTTCGCGCATTCCTTCGCGGGCATGTCGGTGCAGTTCATCCTGTTCGCTGGCATCGATGCGGGCATCATGCTGCTGCTGTTGCGGCAGCGCGGGCTGTGGCAACGCATTCGCGCGGCCCCGCTGGGCAAAGGCGAGTTCGTTCTGGCGCGAATGATTTCCACTGCGCTGATCAGTGCCTTCCAGATCACCATCATCTATCTGGCTGCCATGCTCATCTTCAAGGTGCGGATCGAGGGCAGCCTGCCGGGGTTCGTCCTGGTGGCAGGGGCCTTCTGCCTGCTGAACGCCGCCTTTGGACTGATGCTGGCCACGGTAGGTGGCAGTGCCCCGGCCACTCGCGGCATCGCGACCATGGTCATGCTGCTGCTGGTGATGATGGGCGGCGCATGGGTGCCCAGTTTCATATTCCCGCAGTGGCTGCAGGGCGCAGCGCAGTTCACTCCGACGCACTGGGCGGTGAACGGACTGGATGCCATGACCTGGCGGGGGCTGCCCTTCTCCGAAGCATTGCTGCCGGCGGCAGTGCTCAGTGGCACGACGCTGCTGTGCCTGGCGATCGCCATCTGGCGCTTTCGCTGGGAGGAATAGCCATGACTGTCGCCACTACATAAGAGGGCACCTCTTGCAGGGGGTCCGGCCATCGTGCTTAGATGCGACAGTCAGTGGCGTAAACAAAACAGAAAAGGCCGGGTTTGGGGGATAGCGTCATTCGCTGCGCGTAAGCGCAAGTGATCCGCAGGGAGTCAGCGCGGGACTTTGGTTCCGGTCATGCGGGCTCCCTAGCCGCGTTTCTTCAAGACCGCTTTTCTGCACGCGTGCCACGTACTGGGTTTCTTGGGGCACATTTTTCTTGGGGGAGATGCATGAATAATTCACCGTATCAGCGCCTTACCGTGGGCGCCGCTGTCGCCGCCATCATGGCTGGCGTTGCAATGACCAGCTACACGCCGGTCGCCCGTGCCGCCGATGCCGACGAGGACCTCGTCGAGGTCGTCGTCACCGGTTCGCGCATCCTGCGTCGTGACACCGAATCCAACAGCCCGCTGGTCACCGTCGATGCCGCCCAGCTCGAGAACAAGTCCGGCCTCAACATCGAGTCGTACCTGAACCAGCTGCCGGCATATAACCCCGCCGCAACGCCTGAAACCTCGAACGGCGACGTGCAGATCTCGTCGGTCAACTCGGTGGGTATCGCCTCCATCTCGCTGCGCGGGTTTGGTGCCAACCGCAGTCTGGTGCTGGTGGACGGCCGCCGCGCCGTGCCCACCAATGCGCTGATGGTCGTCGACCTGAACAGCATCCCCTCCTCGATGCTCCGCAGCGTCGAGATCATTTCCGGCGGTGCCTCGGCCACGTACGGTGCAGACGCCATGGGCGGCGTGTCGAACATGCTGCTGCGCCGGGATTTCAACGGCCTCGAGACTGACCTGCAGTGGGGCATCACCGAAGTCGGCGACAATGAAGAGCTGCGTGCCTCGGTGATCGCCGGTACGCCCATTGCGGAGGGCCGTGGCAACCTGGTGTTCGCCGCGGAGTATTACGACCGCAAGGCGTCCTACGACAAGAACCGCCGCTTCTACACGGATTCGTATGCGGATCCGACCGTGGGCGGCAACTTCATCGGCTTCGTGATGGGCGCGAACGGCTATGCGTCGAGCACCACCCGGTTCGGTTCCCCGAACCTGGCTGCGGTGCGCGTCGTCGCCGGTGCGCCGAATACCGCCGCCGGCAACGTGTGCGGCTTCAGCACGGTGGTTAACGGACCCAACTGCGCCAATGCCGGTTTCCGTTTCAATCCGGACGGCTCGGTGTTCCTGCCCGGCAACACGCCGTGGAACCTGCAGACCTTCGACCGGGCGCTGGATGACTTCCGCTACTCGAGGCAGACTGTCTACAGCGGCGGATACTGCAACTCCTCGAACGTGGCGCTGTGCCCGACCGGCCCGACCCTGGGCCAGATCGTCAAGTACAACGAGACCGAGGGCTACACCTCCTCGCCGCAGTCGCGCTACTCCTTCATGGGTTCCGCGAAGTACGACATCACGGACAGCCTCCAGCTGATGTCGAGTGCGCGCTTCGCCCAGAGCAACACCGAAACCTTCCTGGCGGGCACGAATGCCAGCGGTGGCTGGGGCGTGACGGTGCCCTACAACCCGACTACCGACAGCCCCATTCTGCCGACCCTGGACTATACGAACTACGCCGTGATGCAGGCCGCGTTGGCCAACCCGAATGATCCGGCCTACCGCAACCCGAACTTCATCCCGCACGGCACTGCGGGTGCCCAGCATCCGGTGCCGGTGTCGATGGCCATCCTGCTGAACAGCCGCCCGGCCATCGCCAGTCAGCCAGGCGTTTTCTGCTTGTACAACCAGCCTGGTTGCACGGGCGGCGCCGCTACGCGTGACATCAATCTGGTGGGACAGGCCCGCAGTGGTGCCGCCGCACCCTGGCTGATGGAAACTTATCCGCTCGACAGCTTCGGGCGGCGCGCGACGAACAACATCAACGAGGCCTGGCAGGTTGAAGTGGGCCTGACCCAGAAGCTGCCGATCAAGGACTGGACCGGCGAGGTGTACTTCTCGCATGGCGAGTCCTCGACCTACAACGTCGCCTTCGGCAACAACTCGCTGGCCCGTTGGCGCGGAATGGTTACCGCGCCGGATTACGGTCGCAATGCACTGCTGCAGAGCAACCGCACCAACAACCCAAGCCCTGACAATGGCGGCTTCGGCTCGGTGGCGGTGCCCTGCACCAGCGGCTACTACGAGAACATCTTCAACGGAGATGCCACCCCGTCGCGGGACTGCCAGTACGCCGTCGAGGCGCCGCTGCAGACCCGCACGCAGAACCAGCAGGACATCTTCGAGCTGAACTTCCAGGGCGGACTGTTCGACCTGCCGGGCGGCGAGGTGCGTTCGGCGCTCGGTTACCAGCAGCGCCGCAACGCCTCGCAGTTCAACCCGGACATCCTGCAGTCCACCGCGGTATTCAACGACCAGGTGATCGGCGTGTATCCGAATGGCAGCTTGAGCAAGCAGGAAGTCGTGAAGGACCTGTGGGCCGAACTGCTGATCCCGGTGGTCAAGGATCTGCCCTTCCTGAAGCGGGTCGAGTTGGAACTCGGCGGCCGTCATTCGAGTTACAAGAATACGGACAGCACCAATACCTACAAGATCAACGGCAACATCCAGGTCAACGACTGGCTGCGGTTCCGCGGCGGCTACAACAAGGCGACACGTGCCCCCAACCTCGGCGAGCTCTATCTGCCCCTGCAGCAGATCTTCGGCGCCGGTGGCACCTACGGTGACGCTTGCAGCCTGGCGTCGAATGCTCCGTACGGAGCCGGCGGTGCGCTGGCCAACGATCCGTTCAACGGCAATCCGTTGACGCGCGCGGTGGGCCAGACGCAGGCGGGCGCGCAGAGCGCCTACCTCATCTGCCGCGCCATGATGGGGGCTGCGGTATCCCAGTTCTATGACAATCCGACCGGGCCGCAGGCCGCTGGCGGCGGTGGTGGGTTTGCCTGGCTGAACCAGACTGGCAATCCGAACCTGAAGTCGGAGAAGGCGGACACCTACACCGCGGGCATCGTGCTGCGGTCACCCTGGCAGAGTCCGCTGACCCGTTTCACCTTCACGGCGGACTGGTACAAGATCAGCATCAAGGACGCGATCCTCCCGTATGCGCCCTCCTACGCGGCATTCCGCTGCTTCGGCGCTGTCACGGTAACGTCTGCGGCTGAGGCCGCCGCTCAGGCGGCAACTGAAGCCTGCCAGAACGTGCCGCGCAACCAGAGCACGGGCGGTGCCATCAGCACGCTGCTGTCGTACGACAACCAGGCCTGGGTGAAGACCCGCGGCATCGACTTCACGTTCAACTGGTCGGCGGACCTCGCCGACATGGGTCTGGCCAGCATCCCGGGCGCCCTGAGCCTGGGCTTCAACGGCACCTGGCTCGACAGCTACAAGACGAAGACTTCGCCTGCCACCTACGATCCGGTCACCGAGTGGAAAGGCACGTTGGGCCCCACGCTCACGAGCTTCAACGCCGGTGCCTACGACTACCGTCTGTTCACCAGCCTCGGCTACAACCTGGCGTCGTTCGGGGTGAACCTGCGCTGGCGCCATCTGCCGGAAGTCGAGGGGGCGGGCAATGCCACGATCCGTGCCGCCCAGAAGGCCACTGCCATCTACAACGCGACGGGTAAAGGTCAGCCGCTGGGCTGGACGCCGACCACGGCGTACAACACCCCGCAGTACGACCAGTTCGACCTGTCGGCTTTCTGGAACGTCAACGATACGGTCTCGGTCCGTTTCGGCATCGACAACGTGTTCGACACGCAGCCGTCCATCACGGGCAAGAATGCGGGTCGTCCGTACAATTCCAGCCTGACCCCGGCGCAAAATACGGCGGCCCTGGCCGCGGTCTGCAGCGCAGAGATGGTCACGGCAGGCTGCGTGCGTCCGACTGCGTACAGCCTGGCCACGACCGGTTTGGGTTCGACCAACACGGGTTTCTACGACATCAACGGTCGTCGTTACTTCGTGGCGGTGAAGGCCCGCTTCTGAAGACTGCGTAGATCCGGTTTGACCGGAAACGGCGGGCTCGAAAGAGTCCGCCGTTTTTTTATCTGCGCGAGTCTTCAGCGTACGCGCGTGACACGAATCCAGTTGCGGGATTTGCCCGCATCGCGCGACAGCTTGTAACTGCCCAGCGCGCCTTTTTCGATCGTGACGGCATCACCGTCGCGCAGGTAGGCGCCCAGCACCTGATCCTGGTGGCGCCACACCTGGCCATTGTCCAGGTAAAGGTTGATGAAACCGCCCCCCGCCGGCTTCTGCGACGTCAGGCGGGCATGCAGCGTGAGCTCCTCGGCCTTGGGGGTGGGGCGCTGCTCGGGCGTGAGCTGTTCCTGGCCGAAGGCGGAGATCGCACTCGGCGGGGACGCAGGCCGCGCGGGTGCGGTCGGGGCGGGCGGAGCAACCAGCGTCGGGCCGCGCATTGCGGGGTTGCTCGGGAGCTCCGGGCCTGCCACCTGTCTTGCCAGCGGCGCCACCAATCGATCAAAGCACGCCAGGCGGGCGGTGGAATCCGCCATGCCCGCGCAGGCCAGCAGCTGGGCATCCGGCACCGCCGCGGCACCGGGCTGTGCAGTCGAGAGCAGAACGGCCATCGCCACAGTCAATTTACGCTTCTGCATATCGCTCCCATCGGCTATAATTACAAGTTCCCTAACGAATTCAGAAGGTTACCATCTTGGACGGCCCATCGATGGCGCTCTTCACGGGCAACGCCAATCCGGCGCTCGCCCATGATATCGCCCGACACCTGACAGTGCCGCTGGGCCGGGCCTCCGTGGGCCGCTTCAGCGACGGCGAAGTCAACGTCGAGATCATGGAGAACGTTCGCGGTCGCGACGTGTTCATCCTGCAGTCGACCTGCCCGCCCACCAATGACCACCTGATGGAACTGCTGGTGATGATCGATGCCTGCCGGCGCGCGTCGGCCGCGAGCATCACCGCGGTGATGCCTTACTTCGGATATGCCCGGCAGGATCGCCGTCCGCGCCACACGCGCGCGCCGATCACCGCGAAGCTGGTGGCCAACATGATCGCCGGCGCCGGCGCCGATCGCGTGCTCACGGTCGACCTGCATGCCGACCAGATCACCGGTTTCTTCGATATCCCCGTGGACAATGTCTACGGCTCGCCTGTGCTGCTGGGCGATGCCTGGCGCCAGCGCTACGAGAACATGGTGGTGGTGTCGCCCGACGTGGGTGGCGTGGTGCGCGCCCGCGCGCTGGCCAAGCAGCTTGATGATGTAGATCTGGCCATCATCGACAAGCGCCGTCCGCGCGCCAACGAAGTGAAGGTCATGAACATCATCGGCGATGTGAAGGACCGCAGCTGCGTGCTCATCGACGACCTCGTCGATACCGCCGGTACGCTGTGCCAGGCCGCCGAGGCGCTGAAAGAGCAGGGCGCGCGTCGCGTGGTGGCCTACATAACGCATCCGGTGCTGTCGGGTAAGGCCGTGGAGCGCATCGGCTCTTCGGCGCTCGATGAGCTGGTGGTGACCGACACCATTCCGCTTTCGGCCGCTGCCAAGGGCTGTGGCCGCATCCGCGTGCTGTCGGTGGCCGCGCTGCTCGCCGAGACGATCCGTCGCATCCGCGACGAAGAGTCCGTGAGCTCGATGTACATCGACTGAAGATCAGGTTTTGAAGGTGGCGCGCTTTGGTCGCGATGCGCGCCTTGTTGTAACCGTGTGGAGTCAATCATGAGCAAACAAATTGTTGTCGGCGCCGAGTCGCGCAAGGACCAGGGCAAGGGTGCGAGCCGCCGCCTGCGTCATGC
The DNA here is from genome assembly GCA_016720075.1 of Pseudomonadota bacterium. Taxonomy (GTDB): domain Bacteria; phylum Pseudomonadota; class Gammaproteobacteria; order Steroidobacterales; family Steroidobacteraceae; genus ZC4RG30. Next base: position 39,967 of record JADJXW010000004.1, on the reverse strand, counting down.
GGGCAAGGTGCCAGCCATCCTCTATGGTGGCAAGGGTGAGCCCTCGAACATCACGCTGGACCAGCTGAAGCTGCTGAACATCGTCGGTGACGAGCGCTTCTATTCCACCATCATCACGATCAAGGTGGATGGCCAGGACCAGCAGGCCATCGTCAAGGACGTGCAGATGCATCCGGCGAAGAACGCCGTCATGCACGTGGACCTGCAGCGCGTGCTGGCCGACGTGGCCATCCGCATCCACCTGCCCATCCACTTCCTGAACCAGGCGACCTGCCCGGGCGTGAAGAGCGAGGGCGGCCAGGTGTCGCACCTGAAGTCGGACGTGGAAATCACCTGCCTGCCGAAGGATCTGCCGGAGGCGCTGGAAGTCGACATGGGCGGCATGCACCTGAACGACACGATCTTCCTGAAGGACATCAAGGTCCCGCCTGGGCGTGACGATTCCGGAGCTGGCCGCGGGCCGCGACATCCCGGTGGTGTCGATCCACGCCCCGCGCGCGGAAGAGCCGGAGCCGGCTGCGGCCGAAGCTGCGGCGGTGCCTGCTGCCGACGCGAAGGCGGCGCCGGCCGGCGATGCGAAGGCGGCCCCTGCTGCCGACGCGAAGAAGGAAGGCGGCAAGAAGTAATCCCCTGTGCCCGGACTTTCCATCCAGATCATCGTGGGTCTGGGAAATCCGGGCCGCGAGTACGAGACCACGCGCCACAACGCGGGGTTCTGGCTCGTGGAGGAACTGGCGCGGCGCCACGGTGGAAAATTCCGCCTGGAGCCGCGCTTCTCCGCCGAGGTCGCGCGCATCCGCCTGGGTGGGCGCGAGCTGTGGCTGGCGAAGCCACAGGACTACATGAACAACAGCGGTCGCGTGACGGCCGCTGTCATGGGTTTCTACAAACTGCCGCCGGCAGACCTGCTGGTGGCCTACGACGAACTGGATCTTCCCGCGGGCGATGTGCGGCTCAAGTCCGGCGGCGGCGCCGGCGGGCACAACGGGCTGCGCGACCTGATTGCGCACCTGGATGCGGATTTCTGGCGACTGCGCCTGGGTATCGGCCATCCGGGCGCGCGTGAACTGGTGACGCCATATCTTCTGGGGCGCACCAGCGCCGCGGAGCGGGCTGAGCTGGAAGAGGCCGTGCGCGTCGCGGCGGACATCGTGCCACTCATCATCGAACAAGGCGCCGAGAAAGCGATGCAGAAACTGCATACGCGCGGCGGCGCCAAACAGGAATAGCATGGGCATCAAATGCGGAATCGTCGGGCTTCCCAACGTGGGCAAGTCCACTCTCTTCAACGCGCTCACCAAGGCGCAGATCGCGGCGGAGAACTATCCGTTCTGCACCATCGATCCGAACGTGGGCGTGGTGGGCGTGCCGGATCCACGCCTGGACGTGCTGTCGGCGATCGTGAAGCCCGAGCGCGTGCTGCCAGCGGCGGTGGAATTCGTGGACATTGCCGGCCTTGTGGCTGGCGCCTCGAAGGGCGAGGGCCTGGGCAACCAGTTCCTGGCGCACATCCGCGAAACCGATGCCATCGCGCATGTGGTGCGCTGCTTCGTCGATGACGACATCGTGCACGTGTCGGGCAAGGTGGATCCGATCTCCGACATCGACGTGATCGACACCGAGCTGGGCCTGGCGGATCTTGCCAGCGTCGAGAAGGCGGTGGATCGCGCGGTAAAGGCAGCCAAGGGTGGCGACAAGGACGCCTCGCGCAAGCGCGAGCTGCTGACACGGCTGCGCGAGCACCTGAACAATGGCCAGCCGGCACGCTCGATGCAACTGCTGCCTGAGGAACGCGCGGATCTGCGCGAACTGCACCTGCTGACACTCAAGCCCATCATGTACGTGGCCAACGTGAACGAGAGCGGCTTCACCAACAACCCGCACCTGGACGCCGTGAAGGCACGCGCCACGAAGGAAGGCGCCGTGGTGGTGGCGGTGTGCGCCGCCATGGAGGCCGAGATCGCGCAGTTGGCCGATGCCGATCGCGCCGAGTTCCTGAAGGACCTGGGATTGTCGGAGCCTGGGCTCGACCGCGTGATCCGCGGCGCCTACCAGCTGCTGGGCCTGCAGACCTATTTCACCGCCGGCGTGAAGGAAGTGCGGGCGTGGACGGTGCGCGCCGGTTCCACGGCGCCGCAGGCGGCCGGCGTGATCCACACGGATTTCGAGCGCGGATTCATCCGCGCCGAAGTGATCGGGTATGAGGATTTCCTGGCGTGCAAGGGCGAGGCCGGCGCGAAGGAAGCCGGCAAGCTTCGGCTCGAGGGCAAGGAATACATCGTCCGCGAGGGCGATGTCATGCACTTCCGATTCAACGTCTGACGCCCTGAGAGGGGCGCGCGAGGCTTCAGGCGCGGGTCTGCACCATGCGTCCGGCCTGCAGGCGCGGCGCATTCGCGGCGGTCGATGGGGCGTAGGTTCTGTCGCCGACGGCTGCCGGCGTGATGTGGCGCAGCGTGTCGTTCACTCGCGCCAGGCGCGCGGCCACCAGTGCGCCATTGCGCGTGTTCTGGTCGCGGCAGCGCTGGGCCTGCGTGGCGCAGCGTGAATAGGCTTCGGCCAGCGACCCTTCCGGGTCGCACCAGGCCAGCAGTGCAGCCATGGCGGGGTTGTCATTGCCCTTGCCAAGAAGGCCCGCGAGCTGGCGGCGCTCGTCATCCACGCGCAGCAGCCGCTGCACGGTGTCCTGGCGCGCGGAGCCTGCCCGGTCGAGGGCGTCGATGTCGTTGGAAGCAAGCAGGCCATGCTCGGACTCCAGCTGCTGCTGCAGCAGCGTGAGCAGGCTGGTTTCGTCGCGCAGCAGCCGATCCAGCTGCGAGCGACAACGTGCGGCGTCCATGGGGCCTACTTCAGCAGGCTGTCTTCAAGCGGGGCGGCATGACCCAGGTCGCGCTCGAGGCTGAGCAGACGATCGGCCACGCGCTGCGGGTCGATCTTGTATTCACCCGAAGACAGCCGCTGCTTCACCACCGACACGCGAAGTTCGTCGATGGCGGGCAATTCCCTCAGGGACTGCTCGATGGCGGCCAGCGTGCGGCTGGCGCCGGTCAGCTGCACATCGGACTCGGACGCAGCGCTGCTCCCGGCCTTGCCGGCAGACTGCTCGAGTCGCTTGTGCACGGCGCCGGCCGATGCGATCCGCACCGGTTTCGACTCCATGCTGTTGACCTTGTTCGGCACCAGACTATCTCCAGGCAGCTTCATGTCTGTCCCTTCAGGGGTGGTAACGGCCGCTTCGGCCGGAACTTGAGTACGGGTTCACTCTAATCCGGATTGGTCCGGGAATATGTTGAGTCGCGCACATTTCGTTAATTCAGAGGCTTATCCGCACGCTGTCGCGGGACTCCACCTGGCCCTCGACGATGCGCCGGCTGTTCAGGTTCAGCACCCGGATGCGGCCATCGGGCTGGGCATCGGCAACGGCCTCGCCCTGGGCGCGCACCTCGAGGCTGCCCGCGGTGGCAACGAGCGTGACCCTTTGTCCCCGACGGATGAGGATGTCGGGCGAGAGCAGGTCCACACCCAATGCAGTGCCCGGCGCTGCTGCATTTCGAAGGTGCCGGCCAGCGAGCTGATCGACGGAAGTCAGATAGCCCGTGGCAATGCCGGGCACGCGGCGCTTGCGCAATTCCACATCCTGCGCCGTGACGGCGGCATTGCGCGGCAGCGCGCGCGTGGTCACCAGCACTGACAGTTCGCTCTCCACATTCACCGGTACATAGACCGTCCATGCAGGCTGCTCGCAGCGCACGCCGATCGTGAGGCGCGTTGCGACCCGGATATCTCCGGTGGGAGAGAAGGCCTTGGGCGCCTGGCTGCACGCGGGCAGCCGCAGGCGGGAATCAAGCACGCCGGCCTGCGCATGCAGTACCCCGGAATCCGGTGTCTGCAGCCGTTCGCGAACGAAGGCGGCCGCCGAAGCGCGGATCGATTCCACTTCCTGCTGGGCCTGCGGCAGGGTGCCTTGCGCAAACGCAGCGGGCGCCAGCAGCAGGGCGGCCAGCCCCAGGCAGTCAAGTTTCCGTTGCCGATGTGTCATGCCGGAACAGAGGAGCAATTCGCGTGCCACTAAAGTGGAGTGGCGACTGGCCGTTATTGACTACCGACCCAATTGCGACATTCGTCGCGGGTCAGCGCTGGCCGTGAGGCGGCAATGCCTTGCCGCCGGCACGTGACTGCCGTCACGACCTTCCGACACCGGAACCCCGAATCAGGCCGCCTCGAGCGTGAAAAGCGCCCATGGCACGGGCATTGCTCTTCATCTCGCCCAGGACGGTCTTTTGACGGAGTCTTTCGTGGCCATCAACATCGATTCGTATCTTGGCGTGCACGCCGCGGCATTGAAGCTGCGCGAGCAGCGCACCGAATTGCTGGCGCGAAACCTGGCCAATGCCGACACGCCGGGCTACCGGGCGCAGGACCTGGATTTCCGCGCGGCGATGTCCGCCGCCACGGAGCCGGCCAAGCCCGGAACATTGCTCGCCACGCGCCCGGGGCACATGGGTGCGTCGGCCGACATGCCGATCGGCGCCGGCAGCACCGAAGCCTTCCTTAAATTCCGCACGCCGCTGGCGCCCTCGCTGGATGGCAACACGGTGGATGCACAGCTCGAACAGGCCGCGTTTGCCGACAACGCCGTGCGTTACCAGGCGACGCTGAGTTTCCTGTCGTCGAAATTCCGGTCGCTGATGACCGCGATCACCGGCCAGTAAGGAGTCTCCTCATGTCCTCTTTCAAGATCTTCGACATCGCCGGATCCGGCATGGCTGCCCAGTCGGTGCGACTGAACACGGTGGCCAGCAACCTGGCCAACGCCGAGAGCGTAAGCGGTACCGCGGAAGGCGCGTACAAGGCGCGCCATCCGGTGTTCGAGGCCGTGCGCGCGCAGCTCGGGATGCAGCAGGCGGGCGTGGAACCGGGAGTCGCGGTTCGCGTGACGGACATCGTGCAGGACCAGCGCGCGCCGGAAATGCGCTACCAGCCGGGCAACCCTCTCGCCAATTCCGAAGGGTATGTGTTCGCGCCCAATGTGAACGTCGTGGAGGAAATGGTGGACATGATCAGTGCATCCCGCGCCTACCAGAACAATGTCGAGGTGATGAATACCTCGAAAGAGCTGCTGCTCGCCACGCTGCGGCTGGGTAGCTGATCGTGGCCGTCAATCCCGTAACCGGTGCCTCGAACGTCGACTTCGGCGGCGTCGCGAAGAAGGACCAGCTGGGCCAGGCCCAGTTCATGCAGCTGATGATCGCGCAGCTGCGCAACCAGGATCCGACCCAGCCGATGGATCCGGCGAACTTCCTGGGCCAGCTGGCGCAGTTCGGCACGGTGTCCGGCATCCAGGGGATGCAGGATTCGATCTCGACGCTGTCGGATTCGCTCAGGTCCTCGCAGGTGCTCGGGGGCACTTCGCTGGTGGGCCACTACGTGCTGGCCGATGCCAGCGAAGGGTCGATCGGCGCCACGGGCGAGATCGCCGGCACCACCACCATTCCCGAGGGGGCCACCGAGGCCAGCCTCGTGATCACCGATTCCAGCGGCCAGCTCATTCGCCGCATGCCGATTTCGAACCAGCAGGGCGAGGCCCAGTTCCTGTGGGATGGCACCACGGACCTGGGCACGCGCGCGCCGGCTGGCAACTACACGGTTTCCGCCATTGCCAAGGTGGGCGGCGTCGAAGAGCAGCTCGCCACGCAGCTGGTGGGCCATGTCGGCAGCGTGACCATCGACCCGAACAACTACAGCCTGACCCTGAACACCGATCTTGGACCCATTGCCCTCGGCCGCGTGCGGCGAGTGATGTGACCTTTAAGGAGATACGACCATGACTTTCCGTCTCGCATTGAGTGGTTTGAACGCGGCGCAGTCCGACCTCGGGGTCACCGCCAACAACATCGCCAACAGCTCCACCAATGGCTTCAAGCGTTCGCGCGTGGAGTTCTCGGAGCTGTTCGCGGTATCGCCGCAGGGCGTGTCGTCGCTGGCGGCTGGCAACGGCGTGCGGGTGTCCGACATCTCGCAGCAGTTCAGCCAGGGCAGCATCGATTTCACCGACAACAACCTGGACCTGGCGATCAGCGGCCCGGGGTTCTTCACGCTGAGCGATGCGGGCGCGCAGGTCTACACCCGCGCCGGATCGTTCAAGACCGACTCGGGCGGCTATGTGGTCAATGCCCAGGGGCAGCGCCTGCAGGTTTATCCGCCCATCATCGGTGGCGGCTTCAATACCGGCTCGATGGCCGACCTGCGGCTCGTGACCTCCGAGAGCGCGCCCTCGGCCACCTCGATGGTTGAGATGCTGATGAACCTGCCCTCGGACGCCACGGCGCCCACCAACGGCACGTTCGATCCAGCGGATCCGACGAGTTTCAATCGCGCCACGTCGCTGACGGTGTTCGACTCGCTGGGCGCTGCCCACACGGGCACCATGTATTTCGTCAAGCAGGCCACGGCCGGCGACTGGAGCGCGCGCCTGTACATCGACGGCACGGCAGTGGGCGGCGCACAGACGCTGTCCTTCGACAATGTGGGACAGATGGTGACGCCGGCCACCGGCCAGATCGCCTTCCCGTCCTATACGCCGGCCACGGGCGCCGCTGCGATGAACGTGACCTTCGATTTCGGCGGCGCCACGCAGTATGGCAACACCTTCAGCGTCAGCAACATCACGCAGGACGGTTACACCACCGGTCGCCTGATCGGCATGGACATCGACAAGAGCGGTGTCGTGCAGGCCCGCTTCACCAATGGCCGGTCGATCATGCTGGGGCAGGTGGCGCTGTCGAACTTCGCCAACTCCAACGGTCTGCAGCAGCTGGCTGACACGAACTGGGCCGAGACATTCACTTCTGGCCAGGCGCTGCGCGGGCAGGCCGGCAACTCGGGCTTCGGCCTGATCCAGTCGGGTGCCCTCGAGGCCTCGAACGTCGACATCACCACGCAGCTGGTGAACATGATCACCGCGCAGCGCAACTTCCAGGCGAACGCGCAGATGATCTCGACGTCCGACCAGATCACCCAGACCATCATCAATATCAGATAGGTCAACACCAGGTAACCGACATGGACCGTATGCTCTATGTGGCGATGACCGGTGCGCGCGAAACCATGCGCGCGCAGACCGCCAACAACCACAACCTGGCCAATGCCAGCACGACCGGCTTCAAGGCCGATCTGCAGGCATTCCAGGCCCGGCAGGTGGTGGGCGATGGCTACGCCTCGCGCGTGTATGCCACCGCCTCGAGCACCGGTTTCGACGACAGCGTGGGAGCGCTGATGTCGACGGGCCGCGATCTGGACGTGGCTGTTCAGGGCAAGGGCTATATCGCAGTGCAGGGATTCGACGGACGCGAGGCCTATACGCGCGCTGGCGACCTGCGCGTGGATTCCCTGGGCCAGCTGCGCACGGGAACCGGCCTTGCAGTGATGGGAGATGCCGGTCCGATCGCCGTGCCGCCCAATGCTTCGCTGCTGGTGGGCGGCGACGGCACCATCTCGATCGTGCCGCTGGGGCAGGGTCCGGAAACCCGGGCCGTGGTGGGGCGCATCAAGCTGGTGAATCCGGAAACCGACCAGCTTGCCAAGGACCAGGACGGCCTGTTCCGCATGAAGGATGGAACCGACGCCCAGGCCGACGCGACCACGCGTCTGGCATCGGGCGTGCTCGAGACCAGCAACGTCGGCATTGCCGACGCGATGGTCAACATGATCGAACTATCACGTCGCTTCGACCTGCAGGTGCGCGCCATGCGCACGGCCGAGGACAACGGCGCCGCATCCGCGCGGCTGCTGTCCATGAGCTGAAGGAGATAAACGCATGAATTCCGCACTATGGGCCGCCAAGACAGGACTGGATGCGCAGCAGACGCGCATGACCGTCGTTTCGCACAACCTGGCCAACGTCAGCACCAACGGCTTCAAGAAGGACCGGGCGGTGTTCGAGGACCTGCTGTACCAGAACGTGCGGCAGGTCGGCGCCGCCACGTCGCAGGACACGGCCGCGCCCACGGGCATGAACCTGGGAACCGGCGTGCGCGTGGTGGCCACCGAGAAGAACTACACGCAGGGCGGCCTGAACAACACCGGTAACTCGCTGGACGTGGCCATCAATGGCCGCGGATTTTTCCAGGTGCTGATGCCCGATGGCAGCTTCGCCTATACGCGCGACGGCTCTTTCAAGATGAGCGCCGAGGGCGAGGTGGTGACCGCCAGCGGTTACCGGGTGCAGCCGGGCATCACCATTCCCGCCGGTGCCCAGAGCATCTCCATCGGCTCGGATGGCGTCGTCAGCGCACAGCTGGCCGGGCAGTCTTCGCCCACGCAGATCGGCACGCTGCAGCTGACGGATTTCGTGAATCCCGCGGGCTTGCAGCCGCGCGGCGAGAACCTGCTGGCCGAGTCCGCCGCCAGCGGTCCGGCGCAATCGAGCACACCGGGCCTGAACGGCCTGGGCCTGTTGCAGGAGGGCTTTCTGGAAGGCTCGAACGTGAACGTGGTCGAAGAGCTGGTGACCATGATCGAGACCCAGCGCGCCTATGAAATGAACCCCAAGGCCATCTCCACGGCCGACCAGATGATGCAGTACGTGAGCAACAATCTATGAACCACGCCGGAACCCATGCCCGCTTCATGATCCTGGCCGCCGGCGTCGCCGTGGTCTGCGTGCTGGCTGCCTGTGGCGGCGCGCCGCGCATCGAGGACTTCACGGCCACCATGCCTGAAGAAGTGCCCGAGGTGCCGGCGAGCAATGGCGCCATCTTCCAGAGTGGCAGGGACAAGGCGCTGTTCGAAAACGCCGTGGCCCGCCGCGTGGGCGACACGGTGACCATCAACCTGCAGGAAAGCACGGCCGCGCAGAAGAGTTCCAGCACCACCACGTCCAAGTCCTCGAAGGTGGACATGCCCACGCCGACGCTGGCCGGCGCCGGCATTTCACTGCATGGCAACGACATCCTGAATTTCGATATCGAGAACCAGCGCGAGTTCGACGGCGCCGGCGACAGCCAGCTGTCGAACAAGCTGCAGGGTTCCATCACGGTCACGGTTGCCCGGCGCCTGGCCAACGGCAATCTTGTGGTGCGAGGCCAGAAATGGATCGGCATCAACCAGGGCAAGGAATTCATCCGCATCCAGGGCGTGATCCGGCCGGTGGACATCCTGCCGGACAACTCCATCCCGTCCTTCAAGGTCGCCGACGCCAACATTTCGTATGGCGGGCAGGGCGTGCTGGCCGATGCCAACCGACCCGGCCTGCTGTCTAGATTCTTCAACTCAAGGTGGAACCCACTGTGAACGCCCGTCGCAAGGTCCAGGTGATCTGGATTGCCGTTGGCCTGCTGATGGTGGCAGCGGCGTTTCCGGCTGCGGCAGAACGCGTGAAGGACATCGCGTCCGTTTCAGGCGTGCGCGGCAACCAGCTCGTGGGGTATGGCCTGGTGGTCGGCCTCGATGGCACCGGCGACCAGACCAGCCAGGCGCCGTTCACGATCCAGAGCATCAAGAACATGCTGACGCAGTTCGGCGTGACGATTCCCCCCAATGCCAATCCGCAGCTGAAGAACGTGGCCGCGGTGACGGTGACAGCGGATCTGCCTGCCTTCTCGAAGGTGGGTCAGACCATCGACATTACTGTGTCCTCGATTGCAAACGCAGCCAGTCTGCGCGGCGGCACGCTGCTGATGACGCCGCTGCGCGGCATCGATGGTGAGGTTTATGGCATCGCCCAGGGCAGCCTCGTCGTGAGCGGCTTCGGCGTGAAGGGCAGCGACGGATCGAAGCTGTCGATCAATGTGCCCTCGAGCGGCCGGGTTCCCAATGGCGCCACCGTGGAAAAGGAAGTGCCCAACAGCTTCACCGGCCAGCCCTTCGTGGTGCTGAACCTGCATACACCCGATTTCACTACTTCCGCGCGCACCGCGCAGGCCATCAACCAGCTGCTGGGCGAGGGCACGGCGCAGGCTATGGATGCCGTTTCGGTGAAGGTGGCGGCGCCGCAGGATCCGAACCAGAGGACCGCCTATCTGTCCACGCTCGAGGCCGTGGAGATCCAGCCGGGTGAAGCCCCGGCGCGGGTCATCGTCAACAGCCGCACGGGCACCGTGGTCATCGGTTCACATGTGAAGGTGTCGCCGGCGGCGGTGGCCCATGGTTCGCTGTCCGTGACCATCACCGAGCGCCAGGACGTGAGCCAGCCCGGACCCCTTTCGAAGGGCGAGACAGTCGTGACGCCACGCAGTGAAATATCCGTCAACCAGGAGGATGCGCGCATGTTCCTCTTCAATGCGGGCGTAAACCTGGACGAGATCGTCCGCGCGGTGAACCAGGTGGGAGCCGCGCCCAGCGACCTGGTGGCCATCCTCGAGGCTTTGAAGGAAGCCGGCGCGCTTCGCGCCGAGCTGATAGTCATCTAGGGTCAGGCCATGACCATCGAAGCGCCCAAGGCATCGTTTTACGCCGATCCGGCCGGCCTCACCGCGCTCAAGCGCGGCGCCGCCGCGCAGACGCCCGAAGCCATTCGCGAGACGGCCAAGCAGTTCGAGAGCCTGTTCACGACGATGATGCTCAAGAGCATGCGGGACGCCAGCCCTGGTGACTCGATGTTCGGCAGTGACCAGCAGGATTTCTATCAGGACATGTTCGACCAGCAGCTGGCCGTGCAGCTGTCCAAAGGCAAGGGTATCGGGCTCGCCGACGTGCTGGTGCGCCAGCTGATGCAGAGCGGCGGCGTTCTGCCGGGTTCCACCGGCGGGCAGCAGGGAGTGACTGACCCGGCTGCGGCCGGTCCTGATGGCGCTGTGCCTGCAGGTACCTCGGCTCCGACGGCGTCTACCTGGCCGCCGCGCACGCAGGAAGAGTTCGTGCAGGCGGTGTTGCCGGCTGCGCGCGCCGCAGCCGGGAAGCTCGGCGTGGATCCGGAAGTGGTGGTGGCGCACGCGGCGCTGGAAACCGGCTGGGGTCGTTCGGTGCCCATGGGGGCCGACGGCAAGCCGAGCTTCAATCTGTTCGGCATCAAGGCCGGCAGCCGCTGGTCGGGAGATGTCGCGCAGTCCGCCACGCATGAATTCGAAGGGGGGCGCATGCAGTCCACGCTGGCAGCTTTCCGCGCATATGGATCCCCTGAGCAGTCCATCCAGGACTATGCCGGGGTCCTGCAATCCAGTCCGAGGTATGCGGGCGCACTGAACACCGGCAGCGACGTTGCCGCCTTCGCGCGTGGGCTGCAGCAGGGTGGCTATGCCACCGACCCGGACTATGTCTCCAAACTCACCGCCGTCGCCGCGCGACTCAAGTCACGTTTCGGCTGGCCGATATCTGCAGCGTAGAGATAAGGAGCGGACGTGGCTGATATTCTGTCAACTGGCATTTCCGGATTGCGCGCTTTCCAGCGCGCGCTGGACGTGACCAGCCACAACATCGCCAACGTGTCCACGCCGGGCTACAGCCGGCAGCGCGTGGAACTGCAGACTCGCGAAGCCGAGCGTTATGGCAGCGGATTCCTCGGCACCGGCGTGGATGTCTCCACGATCACCCGCAGCTACGACGAACTGCTGGCCACGCAGATGCGTGGCGCCACCAGCAGCTCCTCGCGGCTGGACGTGTACGCCAGCAAGGCGCAGGTGCTGAACGACCTGTTCTCCGACTCGAGCACGGGCCTGACCGTGTCGCTGCAGCGCTTCACGAATGCGGTGCAGGGGGTGTCGAACGAGCCCACGGCAACGGCCGCGCGGCAGGTCATGCTCAGTGAAGCCCAGGGGCTTACCCAGCGCCTGAAGACCTATGACAGCCGGCTGGATGACATCAGCGCCGAGATCAACTCGCGCCTGACCAACGAGGCCGCGACGATCAGCACGATCGCCGACAGCATTGCCCGGCTCAATGGCCAGATCGTCAGCGGCCAGTCCGCGGGACAGGCCCCGAATGACCTGCTCGACGCGCGCGACCAGCAGCTGGCTCTTCTGTCTGAACACCTGAACGTGCAGGTAGTGAAGCAGGATGACGGCGCCTGGAACGTGTTCGTCGGCAATGGGCAATCGCTGGTGCTGGGAAACCAGCCCGCGAAGCTCGTCACCAGCCGGGATGCGCTGGACCCGACCCGGCTGACCATCGCCTATCAGGCGGGTTCGACGACATCCGACCTGTCGGCCACTATCAGCGGCGGGGCGTTGGGCGGTCTTCTCGATTTCCGCAGGGAACTGCTCGATCCGGTTCGAAACCAGCTGGGCCAGATCGCCATCGCGGTGGCCACGGCCGTGAATTCGCAGCAGCGCGAAGGCATGGATCTTTACGGCAACCTCGGCTCCGACCTGTTCGCGGTCGGTCCCGTGGGCGTTCAGGCCGGCAGCGGCAATGCCGGGTCTGGCACTGTCGCCGTCACCCGCGCCAGCATCGGGTCGTTGACCGCCAACGACTACATTCTCGAATACAGCGGTTCGGCCTGGTCGGCCCGCCGCGCTGACACAGGCGCCCCCGTGGCGCTGGCGGGCGCCGGCACGCCGGCCAGCCCCTTCGTTGCCGATGGACTTTCGATCGTGGTCGGCGGCGCTCCAGCGGCTGGAGACACCTACAAGATCACGCCCACCGCCGGGGCGATCCATGGCATGAGCGTGCTGTTCACCGATCCGGGGCGGGTGGCCGCCGCGGCGCCCATCCGCACGGGCGCGGCGCTGTCCAATGCCGGTTCCGGCAGCATCTCGGCCGGCGAAGTGCTGGATGCCGGCAATCCGGCGCTGCGCAGCAGCGTCAGCATCGCCTTCATCGACGCCACGCACTATTCGGTCAACGGCGCGGGCAGCTTCGTCTATACCGCAGGCGACAACATCGACGTCAACGGCTGGCGTGTGTCCATCAATGGAGCGCCTGCGGCCGGCGATACCTTCACGGTCGCGGACAATGCCGGTGGAGTGGGCGACAACCGCAACATGCTCGCCATGATGCAGGCGCTGTCCGGCGGAATCCTCGCCGGCGGCACGGAGTCCATCGACGGCGCCGTGTCGCGCTTTGTCAGCGGCATTGGCGTGGCCACCAACCAGGCGCAGGTTGGGGCGGACGCGCAGCAGGTCATCCTGCAGGACACGAAGGCCGCCATGGATTCGGTGCGCGGCGTGAACCTGGACGAGGAAGCAGCCAACATGCTGCGTTACCAGCAGGCATACCAGGCGGCGGCCCAGGTGATACGCATCACCCAGGACATGTTCGATTCGTTGCTGCGGGCGACCCAGCGATGAGTTCGCGCGTCTCCACGGCCGGCATGCATGACGCGGCCATCCTTCAGATTCTGGCCCAGCAGTCGAAGCTGTCCTACACGCAGTCGCAGGTGGCCTCCGGAAAGCGAGTGCTGTCGCCGGCGGATGATCCGGTTGCGACCACGCAGATCCTCGACCTGACGCGCGCTCGCGCCCAGATGGAGCAATACGGCAAGAACACGGTGGCCGCCACCAACCGCCTCCAGACGGCGGAAAGCGCGCTGGCCGACGTGGGATCGCTGCTGCAGCGTGTCCGCGAGCTGACGCTGCAGGCCGGTAACGTCACCAATGACACCACCGCGCTGGCGTCGATCCGCACCGAGCTGCGTGCCCGGGTGGAGGAGCTGCAGGGCATCGCCAACCGTCGCGATGCCAGTGGCGATTATCTCTTCTCCGGCTACTCGGCGCAGGTCACCCCGTTCTCGCGCGGCCCCACTGGCGTGAGCTACGCCGGCGACCAGGGTGTCCGCCAGCTGCAGATCGGCCCGGACCAGACCGTGGCGGTCAGCTTCCCGGGGCAGCGCGTGTTCCTCGACATACCCGAGGGCAATGGAACCTTCACCACCGCGACCGGGGTGCACACGGGCGCCGGGTCGATCGATACCGGGCAGGTCGTGAATGCCGCCGCCTGGGTGCCCGGCAGCTACACGGTGCGATTCAACACCCCCGGGACCTGGGATGTGGTGGATTCGACGAATGCCGTCATTGCATCCGGCGCCTACCAGGCTGGATCTGCGATCAGCTTCAATGGCGCACAGGTCGTGGTCAGCGGCGCGCCTGCCGCGGGCGACACATTCGTCATCGCGCCCGCGTCGAAGCAAGACATGTTCAGCACGCTGGATGACCTGGGCAACGCGCTGTCCGCGAACCTGCAGGATCCGGCCGAACGCTCGCAGCTCTATACCAACCTGTCCGCGGCGTTGCTGCAGATCGACCAGGGACTGACGAACGTGCTGGATCTGCGGGCTGACGTCGGCGCGAGGCTGTCGATGATCGACGCCGCCACGGAGTCCCGCGAGAACCTGGATGTGAACCTGCAGAAGTCGCTTTCGGAAATGCAGGACCTGGACTACGCGGAAGCCATCAGCCGCATGAACCAGCAGATGGTGGCCCTGCAGGCAGCCCAGGCCGCATACACCCGCCTCGGGCAGATGTCGCTGTTCGACTATCTGTGACGCCGGCCTCAGATTGCCGGCGCGAATGTGACCGGAGCCACTAAAGAAGCCGACCGCAGCGCCGTTAAACGCAATGTAGACGCACTGGCGGGAAGACCACCAGGGCACCCGCCGGGCAGATAGCCGGCAGAGCAAACTGGTTACCTTTCTTTTCAAGGAGCAGATTCATGGCACTGGTTATCAACACGAACACGATGTCGCTCAACGCGCAGCGGAACCTTTCTTCTTCCGCCTCGCAGCTGGCCACGTCGCTGCAGCGTCTGTCTTCGGGCTTGCGCATCAACAGCGCCAAGGACGATGCCGCCGGCCTCGCCATCTCGGAGCGTTTCACCACGCAGATTCGCGGTCTGAACCAGGCCGCCCGCAATGCCAACGACGGCATTTCGCTGGCGCAGACTGCCGAAGGCGCGCTCACCGAGGTGCAGAGCAACCTGCAGCGCATCCGTGAGCTGGCCGTGCAGTCGGCGAACGCCACGAACTCCGCCAGCGACCGCGTCGCCCTGGACGAGGAAGTCCAGCAGCGCCTGTCGGAAATCGAGCGCATTGCCGCGCAGACCTCGTTCAACGGCCAGAAGATCCTGGACGGCACCTTCGGGTCCGCGCAGTTCCAGGTCGGCGCGAACGTCGGCGAGACCATCAACATCAACCTGACCACGGGCGTGAAGTCCAGCCAGCTGGGCCAGATCGCCACGTCGACCTCTTCGGTCGAGGTGACGACCGCCAACGTGACCGGCTCGGGCACGATCCAGGTCGGCACCGGCGCGGCCAAGACGATCGGTCTGGCCACGGCCGGCACGTCCGCTGGCCAGACGGTGGGCAGCGCGTATGCGAAAGCCAACGCCATCAATGCCGCGAGCGTTCCGGGCCTGACGGCGACGGCGAGCAACAACGTGGAGCTGGCGATCGCCGCCACCACGGGCGGTTCGGCTGGTGACACATACAGCCTGCGCATCAACGGTGTGGACGTCTATGCCAGCTACGACCAGGCCACCAACGGTGTCCTGACTGCGCAGCAGATCACGGACGGTATCAACTCGCAGACGACGGCGACCGGCGTGTCGGCAACCCTCGTGGGCGGCAACCTGCGCCTGTCGGCGGCCGATGGTCGCGACATCGCGATTGGCCAGACTGTGGCCGGCGATGCGGCTGGCGGCATCACTGCGGGCGCCGGCGGTGCGTCGGTGGTCAATGGTGTGACCTTCCGTGACGGAACGATCGGCACGGTGGCCAACGCCACGAACGGCAGCACCGATGCGACGGCGGTCAACGGCGGCACGATCACGCTGTCGGCGACCGACAACATCGTCGTGACCGGTGACGGCGCGATCCTGGGCTTCGCCACGGCGAACTACACGATCGCGAAGGACACCACGACGCTGTCGTCGCAGAACGTGCGCACCGTGACGGCTGCCAACAGCGCGATCCAGCGCGTGGATTCTGCCCTGACTGCGATCAGCAGCCTGCGCAGCAACTTCGGCGCCATCCAGAGCCGGTTCGAATCGACGATCACGAACCTGCAGACGACGACCGAGAACCTGACGGCCTCGCGCAGCCGCATCCTGGATGCGGACTTCGCCGAGGAGACCGCCAAGCTGACCAAGGCGCAGATCCTGCAGCAGGCAGGCACCGCGATCCTGGCCCAGGCCAATGCGGTTCCGCAGAACGTGCTCTCGCTGCTGAGGTAAGCGCAGCGTCCGCCTAACGACAGGCACTGAAGGGTGGCGGTGACCGGAAGGTTGCCGCCACCCGAAGTCTTGAGGCTGTATGACAGTACCGGGACCGATCAATGAAGCGGGTGGGGTGGTTGGCGTAGCAGTAGCGCGCCGAAAAGATCCGGCGCAGGCCAGCAATGCCGCTGGCGAGCTGCGTCCTGCGACCATTCCCGTCAAACCCATCGTGGTGAAGGCTGCACCTGTGCCCCGCGAGGATGTGCGCGAGGTGACTGCGCGAGTCGCGCGGCAGCTCGAAAAGTATCTCAAGGATTCCGGGCGCAACGTGGAGTACCGCGTTGATGCCGACGCCGGTGCCACGGTGATCACCGTGCGCCGCGCAGATACAGGAGAAGTCGTCAGGCAGTTTCCGAGTGAGGAAGCTCTTGCCTGGCTGCACCGCCTGAATGAGCATTCGGGCACGTTCCTGAACGCATTCGCCTGACAAAATCATACGCATGCCGACGATCACGACCAGCGGTGCGACTCTCGACGTCAATGGACTCGTGACCAGGCTCGTGGCCGCCGAGCGCGCGCCGTACGACAACCGGATCGCCAACTCCGAGGCCAGGCTCACAACTGAATTCTCCGCTGTCGCGCAGTTGAAGGGCGCCATGTCCAGCCTGCAGTCGGCGCTAGGCACGCTGAAGGCGGCCAGTGATTTCCAGATCCGCGATGTCACCCTGGGTGACGATCAGTTCTTTACCGCTGCCACCACGGCCGACGCCGTGCCGGGAAGCTATCAGGTCGAGGTGCGTCAGCTCGCCAGGGCGGCCCAGCTCGGCTCCGCGGCCATCACGGGTGGCGCGACGGCGCTGTCGGGCACCGGCACGCTGAACATCAGCCTGGGCGCCACCAGTTTCACGGTGGAGCTGACCGACACGGCCAGCACGCTGGCTGACCTGCGCGATGCGATCAACGAGGCTGCCTTCAATCCGGGGGTCAGCGCCGCGCTGGTCACCGATGTCAACGGAACGCACCTGGTCCTGGGCAGTTCGCTGACCGGCGCCACCAATACGCTGCGCGTGACGGCGTCCGGCGGCAACGGTGACCTGGCGCGGTTCGCTTACGACCCTCCGACCACGACGGCGATGACCGAACTGACGGCTCCGCAGGATTCCATCGTGGTGGTATCGGGGTACGAGATCCACGATCCAGACGTCACGATAGAGGGAGCGATCGAGGGCGTGACGCTGGCGCTCAAGCAGGCCCAGCCCGGCACCACGACGCCGATGAACGTGGCGATCGACAACGCCGGCATCCGCGACAAGGTTGGCCGATTCGTCAGCGCGTTCAACGTGCTGGCAAACCAGATTTCAAAGCTTCGCTCGTACAATCCGGAGACCAAGGCGGCAGGGCCGCTGCTCGGTGACGCGATGCTGCGGGGCATCGAATCGCGGATCAGTCGACTGATTTCAGATCCGGTGAGCGGGCTGGGATCATCCCCATACACCACGCTTGCCAGCATGGGCATCACGCGCGATGCCAATGGCGCCCTGAAGCTCGACACCACGAAGTTCGATGCCGCCGTGGCCATCGAGCCCGGCGCCGTGGCGCGCCTGTTTGCCTCGGAAAGCGGCGTGGCCGGGCGAATGAGCGATTACATCGACGGGCGGCTGGCGGACGATGGCGAGGTTGCCGCGCGCGACGCCACGATGGCGGCCCGGCGCAAGGACATCGACAAGCAGAAGCAGGCCCTCGAGGCCCGCATGGTGGTCTTCCAGGCGCGCTATCTGAAGCAGTTCAATGCGCTGGATTCGCTGCTCACGCAGATGCAGTCGACCTCCAGCTACCTGACCCAGCAGCTGTCGAATATTCCGGGCATCAACTAGCCCGCCGGACTCAAGTCCCCGTACGTACGGCCGTTAAATCTCCTGTCACGCAGGAAGTTTGACTTATGACCGCGTACTCCCGCAGCTCGAATCTTGCAGCCTACCAGTCCGCATCCGTCCATGGCGGCGTGGCGGCCTCTGATCCGCATCGCCTGGTGCTGATGCTGATGGACGGCGCGATCGAAAGGATCGTGGCGGCCAGGGGCGTTATCGAGAATGGCATGCCGGAGGCCCGCAGTCGGCTGTTGCACCGCGCCGTGGCCATCATCGATGAGCTGCGTGCCAGCCTCAATACCGCTGACGGCGGCGAGATCGCCGCCAACATGGCGGAACTGTATGAATACTCGAGCCGCCAGCTGCTGCGCGCCAACCTGGAAGGCCGCGTTGGCCCGCTGGATGAGGTTGCCAAGCTGCTGCGCGAGATCCGCGGCGCGTGGATCCAGATCGCGCCGCGGCCGTGATTCACTTCTCCGGAAATCCAGAACTGTGATGCACGACCGCGGGCCGGCACAGCGCTTGCTAGTTCTGGGCGTGCTGGCGTCAACAAACCAGCTGGTTCGCGGGCTTGCCGAGGGCTTGCCGACGGACCAGCTCGTGACGCTGATGCGGGAGCGTCGGCGCATGTTGGGCGAACTGGATGCCGTCATCGACGGCATGGCGTTCGCCGGGCGCCTGGGCGCGCTGTCGGCCGCGGTGGCCGAGTCGGATCGAACGGTGGAGGCGCTGATCGCATAGGCGCCCCTCGCCAAGAGGGTTGAATGTACGAAGGCGTCGACACGGTGGTTCTTCACAACGAGCTTGCCTACGAGGATGTGCTTCCCGTTGGCTGGCGCGGGCTGTCGAAGCCGCTGGACATGACCGCGGTATCGGCCCTGACCGAGCGCAATATCCGCACGCTGCTGGTGTGCGCAACGATCGAGGAGCAGGGGCCCGTCGAGAAGGCAGAGGACAAATCCCTGCATTCGGCGGATCTGCTGCGCCTGGAAGTGAAGATGAACCTGGTGCTGGAAGTGCTGGGCCAGCTGCTGGCAGCCCAGCAGCCGCGTCCGCGCCTG
This sequence comes from Pseudomonadota bacterium, assembly GCA_016720075.1. Taxonomy (GTDB): domain Bacteria; phylum Pseudomonadota; class Gammaproteobacteria; order Steroidobacterales; family Steroidobacteraceae; genus ZC4RG30. The sequence goes on along the minus strand of JADJXW010000004.1, from coordinate 20,955 downwards.
GCTTCCGTGCGATTCAACGCGCTGGGCGCCAACTGGCGCACGCCGACGCCACCCAAGGTGGGGGACCAGGGCCTGCTCGACATCTACCTGCGCGAGTGCCTGGCGCAACCGCTGACCCTCATCGCCAATGTGACGCATGTCTCGGCCGAGGGCATGGTGAAGGTTGCCTTCACGCCCCCTGGCGAGGCCACGGCCGACCTCATCGAAAAGCTGGCCTTCCGGCGCCATCGGCGGCATGTTGCCGGCGTCCGGCAGCCGCGACGTTCGCCGGGTGAGACGGGGATCACACGCATCCTCGGATAACTGACGCAGTGCGTCACTTTTCTGACGCCGGCCACCTGTGACAATGCGTCCACGTTATCGATACGCGCGCACAGGTTTCATGGCCACCGTAGAACAAGAAGTACTCGCCGGCATCTCCGCTCACCGCGGACCCACCGGTTCCTCCAGTGCCATCCAGCAGATCCAGTCGCTCATCGCGCAGGTCGCCGGGCATGATTCCAGCGTCCTGATCCTCGGCGAGTCCGGGACCGGCAAGGAAGTGGTCGCGCGAGCCATCCACCAGTCCAGCCCGCGCCGCAACCGCCCGTTCATCGCGGTGAACTGCGGCGCCATTCCCGCAGACCTGCTGGAAAGCGAACTGTTCGGCCATGAGAAGGGCGCTTTCACCGGCGCCGTGGCCACCCGCAAGGGCCGTTTCGAGATGGCCGAGGGCGGCACGCTGTTCCTCGACGAAATCGGCGACATGAGCCTGCCGATGCAGGTGAAGCTGCTGCGCGTGCTGCAGGAAAGGGTTTTCGAGCGTGTCGGCAGCGCCCTGCAGTACAAGTGCAATGTGCGCATCATCGCCGCCACCCACCGCAACCTCGAAGAGGCCATTGCGCGCGGCGGTTTCCGCGAGGATCTTTTCTATCGCCTGAACGTGTTTCCGATCGAGATGCCGTCGCTGCGCCAGCGCATCGATGACCTGCCGACGCTGATCCGGGATTTCGGTGACCTGAACGCCGCTGCGGGGCGCAAGCAGGTGCAGCTCTCGGCCACCGCGCTCGAGTGCCTGATCCGCTACGCCTGGCCGGGCAATGTGCGTGAGCTGGGTAACCTGATTGAGCGACTTTCCATCCTTTGCGCCGGGCGGCTGGTGACGGCCGCCGATCTGCCGCCGCGGTACCGCCCTCGCGACTGGGCGCCGGCGCCGGAGACCGATCTGGTTCCCGCGCTGTTGCCGGAGCCGCTGATCACCCGTTCCGAGCCGATGCCGGTTCAGCGGGAGGTCGTGCCCGAGCCTGACATCACCGAGCGCGAGGCGCTGCTGCTGCTGGAAGACCTGCCGGCATCGCCCGGCATGAGATTGCCGGCGGAAGGGCTGGACCTGCGCGCGCACATTGCCGCCATCGAGGAATCGCTGATCCGCCAGGCCCTGGATCGCTCCAGCGGCATCGTGGCGCAGGCTGCGCGGCTGCTGGGGCTGCGCCGCACGACGCTGGTTGAGAAGTTGCGCAAGTTCAACATCGGCGGCGTCGACGAGACGTCGGAGGATTGACGAAAGCGCCTCGTTTTCTGTGACGCCCGTCACCAGATGGGCACCGTATGGCCGGCACGGAACTTGCTCTCTAACAGGCCATGCACACTCAGAACGACTTCCAGAATCTCTCCCGCGAACCCGTGGTCGTGGACGCGGCATCCCGCGCGCTGTATGCACTGGCCACGCGCGTGGCCTCGACGGACTGCACGGTGCTCATCAACGGCGAGTCAGGTACCGGCAAGGAAGTGCTGGCCCGGTTCATCCACGACAAATCACCGCGCGCCAACCGGCCCTTCGTGGCGATCAACTGCGCGGCGATCCCGGAGAACATGCTCGAAGCGATGCTGTTCGGGTATGAGCGCGGCGCCTTCACCGGGGCCACCTCGGCCCATGCCGGCAAGTTCGAGCAGGCCCAGGGCGGCACGCTGCTGCTGGATGAGATCACCGAGATGCCCCTCTCGCTGCAGGCAAAGCTGCTGCGGGTGCTGCAGGAGCGCGAGGTGGAGCGCCTGGGCGCCCGCACCATGTTCAGCCTGGATGTGCGCGTCATCGCCACCACGAACCGCGACCTGCGCGCCGAGGTGAAGGCGGGCAACTTCCGCGAAGACCTGTTCTACCGCCTGTGCGTGTTCCCCATGACGATCTCGGCGCTGCGTGAGCGCCGCGACGATGTGCTGCCGCTGGCCATGCGCCTGCTGGAGATGCGCACGACGCCGGGCCGGCGGATACCGGCGCTTTCGGCTGATGCCGCGCAGCTGCTGCTGTCGTATGCATGGCCGGGGAATATCCGCGAACTGGACAACCTGCTGCAGCGGGCCATCATCATTTCCAATGGTCCGGTGATCGATGCGGTGCATATCCGCTTCGAGGCGCTGCGGGACGCGCAGCCGATCCGCGCCAGCGCGCAGGTGATGGACCTCGACAGGGAGCTTCGCGGCACGCTGCGCATGGCCGAAAAGCAGATCCTGCTGACCGCACTGCGCTCCGGAACCAGCCGCCGCGAGGTGGCCGAGCGCCTGGGCATCAGTCCCCGGACGCTGCGCTACAAGCTGGCGCAGCTGCGTTCCTCCGGTGTCGACGTTCCCGCCGCCTGATTGAAACGGAGCAGCCATGAGCAGCATGCAGATTGACAGCGTCCTGGCGCAGATCCGTGCCCTGCAGTCGCAGGTCAAGGTCGGCGCGCCACAGATCACCAAGCCCGGCGTCCTTGCCGGCGCCGGTGCCGCCGGACCGCTCCAGGGTCCCGGCACCACCAGCTTCGCGAATGTGCTGAAGCAGGGCCTGGATCGCGTGAACGAGGCGCAGGGGCGTGCCTCGGACATGGCAACCCGCTTCGAACGGGGCGTGCCGGGCGTGGAGCTCTCGCAGGTGATGCTCGAATCGCAGAAAGCCTCCGTCGCCTTCCGGGCGACGGTGGAAGTCCGCAACCGCCTGGTCAGTGCGTACCAGGAAATCATGAACATGCCGATCTGAAGGATGACAACCCGACATGAGCGCTGACTCCCCCGGTATGCCCGGGAAATCCCGCGGAGTGGTTTCCAGTGTGAAACCGCTGCTGCTTCTGGTGGGTGTTGCGGCCGCAGTGGCGGCCGGCGTGGGTGTGGCACTGTGGTCGCAGACGCCCACCTACAGCCTGCTGTTCGGCAACCTGGCTGATGCTGACGCTGCCCAGGTAACCCAGTCTCTCGACCAGAACGGCATTCCCTACAAGGTCGAGCGCGGCGCCGTGCTGGTTCCGGCCGAGCACGTGACCAATGCGCGCATGCAGCTGGCCGCAAAGGGTCTGCCGGGCAGTGGTGGTTTCTCGATCATGGAGAAGGACCCCGGCTTTGGCGTCAGCCAGTTCGTCGAGAACGCACGCTACCAGCACGCGCTGGAGACGGAGCTGGCTCGCACCATCCAGGGCCTGAAGCCGGTGGAAAGCGTGCGTGTGCACCTGGCGGTGCCGCAGCAGTCCGCCTTCGTCCGCGATCGACGGCCAGTGAGCGCGTCGGTGTTCCTGCAGCTCAGGGGCGGCTATCGCCTGGATCGCGAGCAGGTCAACTCCATCATCAACCTGGTGGCCTCCAGTATCCCGGAGCTGACCGCCGAGCAGGTGACGGTCGTCGACAGCCAGGGCCGCCTGCTGTCGGCGCCCGAGAAGAATGACGAATTCGCCGCGCGCGAGGAACAGCTGGATATCGCTCGCCGGATCGAGCAGGACTATTCGCAGCGCATCGAATCGCTGCTGACACCACTGCTGGGAGCAGGGCGGGTGCGCGCGCAGGTCGTGGCCCAGATCGAGATGTCCTCGACGGAGGAGGCGCGCGAGCAATACAAACCCGACAGCCAGATCGTGCGCAGCGAACAGACCAGCGAGGAATTGAGCCGCACGGGTGCTGGACCCCAGGGTGTGCCGGGAGCACTGAGCAATCAGCCCCCGGATCCAGGTCGCGTGCTGCCGCCCGGCGCCACGCCACCAGCCGCTGGCGCCGCGGGTGCAACCCAGGCGGCGGTTGCCGCAGCCGACGGGGGGCCGGACAACCAGTCGCGGCAGGCGACCCGAAACTACGAGATCGACCGCACCGTGGCCTACACGAAGCAGCCGGCTGGGCGCCTGCTGAGGCTGTCGGTGGCCGTGCTCATCGACAATTTCAGGACCACGGATCCGGACGACAAGGTCGTGGAGACGCCGCTGACGGAAGAGCAGATCGCGCGCATCACGACGCTGGTGCGTGACGCGGTGGGATTCGACGAGACGCGTGGCGATCGCGTATCCGTCGTCAACCAGAGTTTCCTGCCCGTGCCTGCCCCGGAAGAGGAGGAACTGACCTCCATCCCGCTGTGGGAGCAGCCGATGGTGCTCACCTTCGCCAAGCTCGGCGCAGGGCTTGTGGCGCTGCTGCTGCTGCTGCTGATGGTGGTCAAGCCGCTGCTGCGGTCGCTGTCCTCGGTGGCCAAGGCAGTCGTCGATCCACCGATGGTGCTCCCGGCGGCGGGAGCCGTCGCAGGCGCGGGCGCAGGCGAGGGCTCCGCCGCTGCCGCCGGCGCCCGACCCAGCGCCTCGATGGCCTACGAACAGCAGATCGCCCAGGCGCGAAGCCTGGTCGCCAAGGACCCCGCCCGGGTGGCGCAGGTCGTGAAGGATTGGGTGCAGAAAGATGAATAGGTGGACGGCGCCGTTGATCGCAGGGCGGGCGCTGGGACCCGCACGAGGAATGCCGCTGGGCGAGGACCTGCAGGGCGCGGAGCGGCAGGCATGGCAGGAGGCGGAAGCCGCCGGCCGGGCCGCCGGGCTCGCGGCCGCGCAGCGACAGTATGAAGTCAAGCTGCGCCAGGCCGACGAGCTGTGCGTCAGCCTGCAATCCGCACTGGAGGGATTGACGCGTCCGCTGGCGCATGTGGATGACGAAGTGCATTCGCAGATCGCGCAGCTGGCCGCGGCCGTCGCCCGCGGGCTGGTACGGCGCGAACTGCGCACGGATCCGACGCAGATCATCGGCATCGTGCGCGAAACGGTTTCACTGCTGCCCGCGAACTCGCGTGGCGTGCGTGTTGTGCTGCACCCGGAAGACGCCGCACTGATGCGCGAGCGGTTGCCGGCGAGCGGTCCGGACCAGGCCTGGACCATCAGCGAAGATCCGGTGCTGGCGCGCGGCGACTGCCGTGTGCTCACGGACTTCGCGCAGATCGATGCGCGGATCGAATCACGCCTGAACGCGGCGATAGCGACGCTGCTGGGCGAAGAACGCGCGCAGGCGCGCGGCACGGAGTCCACATGAGCGTTGCCTTGCGTCGTCCGATAGCCTGGCGGGACCAGCTCGCGCGCTCGCTGCGAGTGGCTGGCAGCCTGCCGGAACCACCGGTCGAGGGGCAGCTCGCGCGCATGATCGGCCTTACGCTCGAGGCGCTCGGCTGCCAGGCGGCGGTGGGCGATCGCTGCGAAGTCATGGCTGCTGATGGCGCCTCGGTGGAGGCCGAGGTGGTGGGCTTCGCGGGCGACCGCCTTTATCTGATGCCCACGGGCGATGTGCACGGGGTCAAGCCCGGCGCGCGGGTGATTCCACGCCCCGGAGCCGACTATGTGCGGGTGGGGCCGGAGATGCTCGGTCGCGTGGTCGATGGGGGCGGAGAGCCCCTGGATGGACGCGGCCCCTTGTACGTGGAGGATCGCGCGCGACTCTCGGGCGTGCCAATGAATCCGCTGCTGCGCGCGCCGATATCGCGCACGCTGGATGTGGGCGTGCGCGCCATCAATTCACTGCTCACTGTCGGTCGCGGGCAGCGCATCGGCCTGTTCGCTGGATCCGGCGTGGGCAAGAGCGTGCTGCTGGGCATGATGGCGCGCTATACCGAAGCCGATGTCATCGTCGTCGGGCTGATCGGCGAGCGCGGCCGAGAAGTGAAGGAATTCATCGAACGCATCCTGGGTGAGGAAGGGCGGGGCCGCTCGGTGGTGGTTGCCGCGCCCGCCGACAGCACACCCCTGATGCGGCTGCATGGCGCCTGGCGCGCCACGGCGATTGCGGAGTACTTCCGCGACCAGGGACAGAATGTGCTGCTGATCATGGATTCGCTGACGCGGTTCGCGCAGGCGCAGCGCGAGATTGGCCTCGCCATCGGCGAAGCGCCTGCCACCAAGGGTTATCCGCCGTCCGTGTTTGCCCGACTGCCGCAGCTGGTCGAGCGGGCGGGCAACGCCGGAGAAGGATCGGGGTCGATTACCGCCTTCTATACCGTGCTCACCGAGGGCGACGATCAGCAGGATCCCATTGCCGACAGCGCGCGCGCCATTCTCGACGGGCATATCGTGCTCTCGCGAAGAATCGCGGAGGCCGGTCACTACCCGGCCATCGACGTCGAGGCTTCCATCAGTCGCGTGATGCACGACATCGTGCCCCAGGCGCAGATGCAGCAGGCGCGGCGGGTCAAGCAGCTGCTTTCCCTGTATGAACAGAACCGCGACCTGATCGCCATCGGCGCGTACCAGCACGGCAGCGACCCGCGCATCGACGCCGCCATCGCCGCGCAGGGCGGCATTCGCGAATTCCTGCGGCAGGACCTGCACGAGCGCGTGGCTATCGCAGACAGCATCGCGCAGCTCGCGGCACTGGCCGGTGACAACGCGTGACACGTTCAGATCGCATGGCTCCCGTGCAGCGGGTGCTCGACAAGAAGGAAAGGGATCGGGCCCAGGAACTGGGTGTGGCGCGAGCGCGGCTCACAGCGGCGGAGTCGAAACTCCGGGATCTGGAGCAATACCGGCAGGACTACGAACAGGCCTTCCAGCAGCGCGCCCGGGCCGGCCAACCCGTGCGCGCGCTGCTGGATTTCCAGGTATTCCTGGCGCGCCTCGACCAGGCCATCCAGCAGCAGCGACAGATCGTGGTGGCCGCGCAGAACGACGTCAGCGGGCATTCCACGCTCTGGCAGAGTGCCGCCCGGCAGGTGAAGGCCGTGGATTCGGTCGTGGACCGCTGGCAGGGCGAAGAAAGGCGCGCCCAGGATCGGCGCGAGCAGAAAGACACCGACGAGCGCGCGCAGCGCGGCGCGAGGCCACGGACATGAACGGAGACGAGATGAACAGTGCGAGCATGCTGATGAACCTTCCGGCGACCTCGTCCGCAACGCCGACGGCCTCACCTGCTGTGGGTGCTGACACCGGGCAGGCAGCCGCTGGCGCGGGTGGCTTCGATCAGGCCATGGCTGCTGCACAGGCGAGCACGGCGGCCATCGCGGACGCGAATCCGCGTACGCCGGACCCGGCTTCACTGTCGCTGGTGGCGGGCCTTCTTTCACAGTCTGCAGCCGCGGTCGATTCCGGTTGCGCCAGGCCACCCATCGACACGACGGATGCCGAGGCCGCGGCCGATGCGACGGATGAGGCGGCGCAATCCGGTGCTGCGGCCATCCTCATCCAGATGCTCGGAAGCCCCTCCCAGCCGGTGCAGGCCCCGGCTTCGACCAGTCCTGATGTGCTGGCGGCGACGACGGTGGCGCAGTCTGCGACAAACGTGGTTGCCGAGAGCCCGGTGGCTGACTCCAACATGCATTCTCGCGACCAGGGCTCCGGCGGAGAAGCTGCGCCCGCGGGTCAAGGCAGTGGGAAAGAGACCAGTCCGGACGCCGCCGCGCTGGAATGGGTCACCGAGGAAGTGCTGGCGACTCCCGCAGCTTCGGGCGTGCCGGAAAAGTCACTGCCGCAGCCCGCTGCGGGTGCCCAGGGCCCTTCGACGAATCAGACCATCAACGCGCAGGCTGCCGTACAGGCGACAGCCGCAGCGCTGCGTGACACCACCTCCGTGTCCGCAGCTGCCGCGCCCATGCATTCCAGTCTGCGCGAACCGGTCGGCACGGCACGCTGGGCAGATGAGCTCGGCAATCGCCTGGTGCTGATGTCCGTGCGCGGCCAGCAGCAGGGCTCGCTGACACTGACACCCGAGCACCTCGGACCGATGGAAGTGCAGATCAGCGTGAATCGGGATACGGCCAGCGTGTGGTTCGGCGCCCAGCACGCCGATACGCGGGCCGCGCTTGTCGAGGCCATGCCGCGCCTGCGGGAAATGCTCGCGTCCTCCGGGCTCTCGCTGGGGCAGTCGGGCGTGTCCGAACAGGCTCCACGCGACACTTCCGGGGCCGGTTCATTCGTTTCCGGCGATGGATCAGCGGGTGCCGACACCGACGCCATCGAGGTGTCGGCGCCGGCCTGGCGTTCCTGGCGGCCGGGACTCATCGACACCTACGCCTGACTGCCGGCGCCTGTGGGCGCCGGAAATCCGTCCCCCAATGCCGGATGTGCGCTTGGTCACAGTCGCCACGTAGGGGGAAGTTCTTTCAAGTCAACCAGTTACGAGCGCCACGATCGACGTGGCACAGGCATTGCTCTTCTGCATCCCAGGTTTCCACGAACACCTGAAGGTTGCTTCCATGTCAGATCCGACTCCTGCCGATGCGGCCCCGCCGAAGTCCAAGAAGAAACTGCTGATCGTGATCATCGCCGCAGTCGTGCTGCTGGGTGGTGGTGGCGCAGGGGCGTTCTTCTTCATGCAAAAGCCCGCCGATGAAAGTTCCGAAGAGGAAGACGGCAAGTCGGCCAAGCATGACAAGGACGACAAGGAGAAGGGCAAGAAGAAGGAAGGCGAGGTCAAGCTGCCCGCGCAGTTCGTCGCGCTTGATCCGCCCTTCGTCGTGAACTTCGAGCCTGGCGCTTCCGCGCGCTTCCTGCAGATCACCGCGCAGGTGATGACGCGCGACCCGCACATGAAGGAATTCCTGGAGGCGAACAATCCGATCATCCGCAACGACCTGCTGCTGCTGTTCGGCAACAAGCAGGTCGAGGAAGTCGCGACCCAGGAGGGCAAGGAGGCGCTGCGCGCCGCAGCCCTCGAGGCGGTGCGCAAGATCGTCGAAGCAGAGGAAGGCGACCCTGAGGAAATCGAAGCCGTGTACTTCACCAGCTTCGTGATGCAGTAACCATGAGCACCCCAGAGTCAGAAGTTGCGCCAGAGACCGGGCCATCCGCCGCGGATCTGGCTGCGGCAGAAGCGATGATGGCCGGCGCCTCTGCGCCGGTCGTCGAAGAGGCGCCCCCGGCGCGCGACGTGAACATCGATGTGATCCTGGATGTTCCCGTGACGCTGTCCCTGGAAGTCGGGCGCACGCGCCTGCCCATCCGCAGCCTGCTGCAGCTGAACCAGGGTTCGGTGGTGGAGCTGGAACGCGCCTCTGGAGAGCCGCTGGAGCTGTTCGTGAACGGCACGCTGGTGGCACATGGCGAAGTCGTCGTCGTGAATGACAAGTTCGGCATCCGCCTGCTTGACGTGGTCAGTCCGGCGGAACGCATCCGCAAGCTGAAATAGCGCCATGCCATCCTGGGCGATCAAACTGGCCACCTGCGGCAGCCTGCTGCTGCCTCTGGCCGCCCGCTGCGCGGAGGCTGTGCCGGCGCCCGCACGACGCTTCGCGGCGCCGGGTGCGGCGGCCTCGCTGCCGCAGACGGGCATGGGTGGCATCGGCCAGGTGACGGTGGCGCTGCTCATCGTGCTGGCGCTGGTGTTCGCGCTGGCCTTCCTGCTCCGGAAAATGCGGGCCGCCGCTGGTGCCGGGCCCAATGGCATCGAGGTACTCGCCCAGTCCTCGCTCGGGGCCAAGGAGCGCGCGGTGGTCATCCGCGTCGATGGCACGCGATTCCTGCTGGGCGTGGCGCAGGGGCAGGTGAGCCTGCTGCAGGTCCTGTCGTCGAACGCGCCGACCGCCCCAACGACCCCGGTCGCAACCGTTCCGGCCGAAAAGCCCAATTTTGCGCAGTTGCTGCGCCGGAGCCTGGGCCGGTGAACCGATCTTCGCTGACCAAGGGCCTGCTCACCGCGCTGATCGTCGCGTCGCCACTGCTGGCAGCCGCGGCGGCGCCGGGCATACCGGCCGTTACCGTGCAGGGTGCCGGCGGCGCGCAGAGCTACTCGCTCACGCTGCAGCTGCTGATCCTCATGACCGCGGTGACGCTGCTGCCGTCGATCTTCCTGATGATGACGGCCTTCACGCGCATCGTGATCGTGCTGGCCATCCTGCGCCAGGCCATCGGCGCGGGACAGGCGCCGCCCAACCAGGTGCTGATCGGGCTTTCGCTGTTCCTGACCTTCTTCGTGATGTCTCCGGTCATCGATCGCATCAACACCGACGCCGTGCAGCCGTACATGGCAGGCACAATCCAGACCACAGAGGCCCTGGGCCTCGCCGCCGGCCCGCTCAAGCAGTTCATGCTGCAGCAGACGCGCGAGAGCGACATCGCGACCTTCGTGCGGATATCCGGCGGCCAGGGCTTCGACAAGCCCGAGGACGTTCCGCTGTCCATCCTGGTGCCGGCCTTCGCCACCAGCGAGCTGAAGACGGCCTTCCAGATCGGCTTCCTGATCTTCATTCCGTTCGTGATCATCGACCTAGTCGTGGCGAGCGTGCTGATGTCGATGGGCATGATGATGCTCTCGCCGGTGCTCATCTCGCTGCCCTTCAAGATCATGCTGTTCGTGCTCGTGGATGGCTGGTCGCTGGTCATGGGCACGCTGGCCCAGAGCTTCTACAGGTAGGCACGCCATGACACCGGAAACCGTCATGAGCGTGGGCACGCACGCGCTGGAGATCACGCTGATGCTGGCGGCGCCGATGCTGCTGGTGGCGCTGGTGGTGGGCCTGCTGGTGGGTATTTTCCAGGCCGCCACGCAGATCAACGAGATGACGCTGTCGTTCATCCCCAAGCTGATCGCGATGGCCGCCACCATGGCGATAGCCGGACCGTGGATGCTGAAGCTGATCGTCAACTACACCCGCGAGCTGTTCGAGAGCATCCCGGGGCTGATCGGGTAGGGCCTGTGATCAGCCTGACCGCCGGCCAGATCGAAGCCTGGATGGCGGCATATCTCTGGCCGCTGCTGCGTATCGGGGCCTGCCTGATGGTGGCGCCCATCTTCGGCGCGCGCTTCGTGCCCGGCCGCTATCGCATCATCCTGGCCGGCGCCATCACGCTGCTGGTCGCGCCGCTGCTGCCTCCCGTGCCGGACGTCTCGCCGTTCTCCGGTCCGGGGCTGGTCATCACCGCGCAGCAGATCATCATCGGCGTTTCCATCGGCTTCGTGCTGCAGATCGTGTTCGATGCGCTGGCGATGGGTGGCCAGCTGCTGGCCAATACGATGGGACTGTCCTTCGCCTTCAACGTGGATCCGCTGCGCGGCGCGAGCGCCCCGGTCGTGGGCCAGTTCTACACGCTGATCGCCACGCTGACCTTCCTGGCGCTCAATGGACACATCGCCATCATCGAGGTGCTGGTGGATGGTTTTCGCGACCTGCCCATCGGCACCTCCGGCCTCGGCACCGACGGCTACTGGCAGATCGTGCAGTGGGGTTCGCAGCTCTTCCGCGGCGCGCTGATGGTGTCGCTGCCGGGGCTCACGGCGCTGCTCATCGTCAACCTGGCTTTTGGCGTCGTCAGCCGGGCTGCCCCGTCGCTGAACCTGTTCGCCATCGGGTTTCCGGTGACGCTGGTCGGAGGGTTGCTGATCGTGCTGGCGGGTCTGCCGTCCATGCAGGACGGGTTCGTCCAGCTGATGCGGGAAAGCCTGACGTTTGCAGGCAACCTGATGGGCGGTAACTGACCATGTCCGAGACAGAGCGTCACGACAAGACAGAACAACCGACACAGAAGCGGCTGGACGACGCGCGCAGTGAAGGGCGCATTCCCCGGTCCCGCGATCTCACCGCCGCGGCGGTGATGATCACGGCCGGCATCGCGCTGAAGATGATCGGGGATTCGGCCGGGAGCCAGCTCGGACACATGATGAGGGCGGGATTGTCGATTCCGCGCGAGAAGCTGATGGACGAGCGCCTGCTGGCAGGTGCATTCGGCGACCTGGCGCTGATGGCGTTGTACGCCGTGGCGCCGCTGCTGGGGCTGACGATGGTGGCCGCCATCGGGGCACCGATGGTGCTGGGAGGATGGTCCTTCAGCGCCAAGGCCCTGAGCCCTGATTTTTCGCGACTGAATCCGGTTTCTGGCGTGGCGCGGATGTTCTCGATCCGCAGCTGGGTGGAGCTGGCCAAGTCGCTGGCCAAGTTCGCCATCGTGGGCGGCGCCGGCGCGCTGGTGCTGTGGCTGAACATGGATGCGCTGTTGGGCCTGGGGCGGGAGCCCGTCCACGCGGCCATCGGCCACGCCATGTCGATTACCGGCGCGGCACTGATAGCACTGACCTGTGCGCTGGTTCTCATTGCGGCGGTCGACGTGCCCTTCCAGCTCTGGGATTACAACCGCGAAATGCGGATGACCCGCGAGGAGATCCGGCAGGAACACAAGGAATCCGAGGGCTCGCCGGAAGTCCGCGGCCGCATCCGCGCGCTGCAGCGCGAAATGGCCGAGCGCCGGATGATGAATGACGTTCCGACGGCGGACGTGATCGTCGTGAACCCGACGCACTATGCCGTGGCGCTGCGTTATGACGACAAGACCATGCGGGCCCCGACCGTCGTGGCCAAGGGTGTGGACCTCATGGCCGCCCGAATCCGTGAAGTGGCTTCCGAACACAAGGTTCCGATCCTCGAGGCACCCCCGCTGGCCCGTGCCTTGCATCGCACTACGGAGATCGGTGACGAAATTCCGGCGGACCTCTACGTGGCCGTCGCCCAGGTGCTGACCTATATCTTCCAGCTCCGGGCGGCACAGCGCGACCACCAGACCCTGCCGGCGGTGCCGAAGATCGAACTGCCGGAAGCATAAACAGACATGGCCCAGGCCCAGACACTCACAATCCGGGACTTCTTCAGAAGCGGCATAGGCGTGCCCATCGGCATCCTGGCCGTTCTCGCCATGGTCGTGTTGCCGCCGCCGCCGCTGGCGCTCGATATTCTGTTCACCTTCAACATCGCGCTGTCGCTGGTCGTGCTGATGGCGGTGTTCTATGTGCCGCGGCCGCTCGAGTTCGGCGTGTTCCCGAGTGTGTTGCTGCTGGCCACCCTGTTGCGCCTGGCGCTGAATGTCGCCTCGACGCGCGTCGTGCTGATGCATGGCCACACAGGCCACGGCGCGGCGGGCAAGGTGATCGAGTCCTTCGGCGAGTTCGTCGTCGGCGGCAACTACGCCGTCGGCGTCGTGGTGTTCATCATCCTGACCATCATCAACTTCGTCGTGGTGACCAAGGGCGCGGGCCGCATCTCGGAAGTCACCGCGCGATTCACCCTCGACGCCATGCCCGGCAAGCAGATGGCCATCGACGCGGACCTGAACGCCGGGCTGATCACGCAGGATGAAGCCCGCGTGCGCCGCCATGAAGTGCGCGCCGAGGCGGATTTCTACGGTTCGATGGATGGCGCCAGCAAGTTCGCGCGCGGCGACGCCACGGCCGGCATCATGATCCTGGTGCTGAACATGCTGGGCGGTCTCGGCATCGGCATTCTCGCGCACGACATGTCGGCCGGAGATGCCGCCCGCACCTACACGCTGCTTACGATCGGCGACGGCCTGGTGGCGCAGTTGCCGGCGCTGCTGCTCTCGACGGCCGTGGCCATCATCGTGACGCGCATGTCCCGCTCGCAGGACATGGGCGGTGAGATCAGCCGCCAGCTGTTTGGCCAGCCCAAGGCGCTGTATGTGTCCGCCGGCATCATTGGCCTGATGGGCCTGATCCCGGGCATGCCGAACATCGCCTTCCTCGGCATCGCCGCGCTGTGTGCGGGGGCCGCCCGCATGCTGCAGAACAAGGCAGCGGCAGAAGCCGCCCGCGCCGAGGCCGAGGCCGCAGCGCCGGCGACGGACGCCGCGGCAGTGGTGCCTCCGGAATCGCGCGAACTCTCGTGGGAAGACGTTCGCCCCGTGGATCTGCTGGGGCTTGAAGTCGGCTATCGCCTGGTGCCACTGGTGGATGCCACCCAGGGCGGCGACCTGCTGGCGCGCGTGCGCGGCATTCGCCGCAAGCTCACCAATGAGCTGGGATTCCTGGTTCCTCCCGTGCACATCCGCGACAACCTCGAGTTCGCGCCCACGGTATATCGCATCAACCTGGCGGGCGTGCCGGTGGGTGAAGGCGTGATTCATCCGGATCGCGAGCTCGCGATCAATCCGGGCCGCGTGTTCGGCAAGGTCAGCGGCATCGAGACCACCGACCCGGCCTTTGGCATGGAGGCGGTATGGATCGAGCCCTCGGCGCGTGACCATGCGCAGACCCTGGGCTACACGGTGGTGGATCCGAGCACCGTGATCGCCACCCATCTGAGCCACCTCATCCAGACCCATGCGCACGAGCTGCTGGGCCACGAGGAAGTGCAGCAACTGCTGACCGCGTTGACCCGCAGCTCGCCCAAGCTGGTGGAAGACCTGGTTCCCAAGGCGCTGCCAATGAGCGTGCTGGTGCGTGTGCTGCAGGGCCTGCTGGCCGAGCGCGTGCCCATCCGCAACATGCGCACCATTCTCGAGACACTGTCGGAGCATGCGCCCCGGTCGCTGGACCCGATGGTTCTGCAGTCGCAGGTCCGTGTCGCGCTGGGCAGGCAGATCGTGCAGGACATCGCCGGTCTAAAGGACGAACTGCCCGTCATCACGCTGGAGAACGACCTGGAGCAGCTGCTGCAGGGGTCTCTCAATGCCGGCGGCACCAGCGGTCCTGGCCTTGAGCCGGGGCTGGCCGAACGACTACAGCAACGCCTCACGGAAACCACCCGCCGGCAGGAAATGCTGGGTGAACCGGCGGTGCTGCTCGTGCCGCCCACGCTGCGCCAGACGCTGTCGCGCTTCGTGCGCGCAGGCGTGCCCGGGCTGACCGTGCTCGCGTGGAACGAAATCCCCGACAACCGCCGCGTTCGCCTCGTGACCGCGGTGGGCCGATAGAACTGTTGCTTCAGGACTGACGAAATGAACATCAAGACCTATACCGCCAAAGACATGCGCAGCGCGCTGCGCCAGGTGCGCGAGGAGCAGGGTGCCGATGCGGTGATCCTCTCCACCCGACACCTGCCAGAAGGCGTGGAGGTTGCGGTGGCCATCGAGTCGCAGAAGGACGAGGTCGCGCTCCCCGAAGTGGTCCCCGCGCGGGCCGCGGGGATGGCCGCTGCGCCGTCTGTTGCTCCGGCCGCGGCGGTGCAGCCGGACTTCGCCAGCCTGCTGGCGCAGGTATCCGCGCAACCTGGCACGGAAGCGGCATCGTTGGCGGAAGCGCGCGTCGGCGATGAACTGCGCGGCATGCGCCACCTGCTGGAATGGCAGCTCTCGCAGCTGGCCTGGAATGACCTGACGCGCCGCGCCCCGGCGGCGGCCGAGCTGCTGAAGGAACTCACCACCGTCGGCATCACCGCGCCGCTGGCAGCGGAGCTGCTCGGCGAGCTGCCCGATGGTGTCCGGTTCGCCGACGCGCAGCGCCGGGTGCTGGCGCAGCTCTCACGGCGGC
The DNA here is from genome assembly GCA_016720075.1 of Pseudomonadota bacterium. Lineage (GTDB taxonomy): Bacteria > Pseudomonadota > Gammaproteobacteria > Steroidobacterales > Steroidobacteraceae > ZC4RG30. The sequence continues at coordinate 5,532 of JADJXW010000004.1, read as the reverse complement.
TCACGGTGACCGGCGATGACCTGCTCGACAAGGGCGGCCGGGTGGCCTTTGTCGGCCCGACGGGAGTCGGCAAGACGACGGCCATCGCTAAGCTCGCGGCACGCTGGGTGATGCGCCATGGAATGCGGCACATAGCGCTGGTATCGCTTGATGACCAGCGCTTCGGCGCGGAGGAACAGCTGCGCGTACTCGGTCGCCTGCTGGGCGTGGAGTGCTACGCGCTGGCTGATGCCGCCGAACTGCCGCAACTTCTCTCGCGGCTGCCCGATTGCCGCCTGGTGCTGATCGATACGGCAGGCGTCGCGCCACGGGATGCGACGCTCGAATCGCGGGCATCCAGCCTGAACGACGCGCTGTCGCGCATCGGCGCGCAGTGCTGGCTGACGCTGTCTGCGGGATCCCAGTCAGCGGTACTCGAGGAATCCGTGCAGCGCTTTGCCGCGTTCCATCCCGCCGCGGCGCTGTTGACCAAGCTCGACGAGGCCGCGAGCCTCGGTGGAACGCTGTCGGCGCTGATTGGCGCTGGGCTTCCGATCAGTTACGTGGCCGAGGGGCCGCGCATACCCGAGGATCTCACGCCCGCGCGGGCGCATCAGCTTGTTGCGCGTGCCGTGTACCTGGCGCAGGCAACCGATGCCTCGGCCGGCGATGAGCTGCTCGCCCGCAAGTTCGGCAAGGTGGCCCATGCGATCCGGTAAGTTCGACGCTGCGCAGGCAGCCGGCATACGTGCCGCCGTGAGGCCCGCCCCGGTACAGGTGATTGCCGTTACCGGTGGCAAGGGCGGCGTCGGCAAGACCAGCGTGGCGGTGAACCTCGCAGCCGCGCTTGCCGCGCAGGGCAAGCGTGTGCTGCTGTTCGATGGCGACATGGGGCTGGCCAATGTGGATGTGCTGCTGGGCCTCACGCCGCGCTTCACGCTGGAACACGTGCTCGACGGTCGCTGCACGCTGGAAGAGGCGGTCATCGAATCCCCGCTGGGATTCAGGGTTCTGCCTGGCGCCTCGGGCGTCGCCAGGCTGTCCGAACTGTCCACCTCGGAACACCTGGGGCTCGTGCAGGCCTTCAGTCACCTGACTGCCGGACTTGATGTGCTCGTGGTGGATACCGCCGCAGGCATTGCCGACAGCGTCCGCCAGTTCTGCCAGGCAGCCCAGCAGGTGCTGGTGGTGATGCGCGACGAACCCGCCTCGCTCACCGATGCCTATGCGCTGATCAAGCTGCTGAATCGGAATCACGGCGTGAGGCGATTCCGCATCCTCGCCAACCTGTCGCCCGCGCAGGGCGCGGGAGAGGGCCTGTTCCGCAAGCTGGAACGGGTGACGAACCGCTTCCTCGACGTGGTGCTGGAGTACGCGGGAGAGATTCCAGACGACCCGTTCGTGCGCAGCGCGATCCGCGAACAGCGCACCGTCGTGAATGCGTTTCCCTCCAGTCCTGCCGCGAGGGCCTTCGTGCGCCTGGCGCGACAGGCCGAGAAGTGGCCGCTGGCGCAGGGGCCGCGCGGCAACGTCGAATTCTTCATGGAAAGACTTCTGCCGCAGTCCATGCCGCGGCTTGAGGCGGTGCGATGAGTCCAGTCAATGCATACCAGGCTGTCTCGGGCCGCGCGTCTTCCGACGCGCTGGTGATGCGGCATGCCGAGCTCGTCAAGCGCATTGCCTACCACCTGGCGGGTCGGCTGCCACACAGCGTCGAGGTCAATGACCTGATCCAGGCCGGCATGGTCGGCCTGCTAAGGCGATGGGCGTCTCGATCGAGGAATACCATCGGGTACTGCAGGACTCCCTGGCCTGCCAGCTCTCGAGCATGGACGAGGCCAACGATGCGCACGAGGTGGCCGATCGCGAGGCCGATCCGCTGCTCGAGGCGCAAAGCGGCGCGCTGCGCCTGGCCGTGGCCGAAGCCATCAGCAACCTGCCTGAGCGCGAGCGGCTGGTGATGTCGATGTATTACGACGATGAGCTGAACCTGAAGGAAATCGGCGCCGTGCTCGGCATCAGCGAATCGCGTGTCTGCCAGCTGCATGGGCAGGCGCTCGTCCGCCTGCGCGCCAGGCTGCGCAGCTGGAATTCGGAGCAAAGGGAGTAGTCCGTGGACCTGCTCAGCATCGCCGGCATTGTCCTTGCCTTCGTCGCGCTGGTTTCCGGCGCGATCCTGAAGGGTGCCGGCCTGCATTCGCTGGTTTCCTCCGCTGCGATGATGATCGTGGTGGTGGGGACCTTTGCCGCCATCCTGGTGCAGACCCCGGGTCGCGTGATGAAGCGCGCCGTCGTGATACTTCCCCTGGGTGTTCCGCTCGCCGGTGATGGATGCCCGCGGGCTGGTGCAACGCCTCGTTGAATGGAGCCAGATCGCGCGCAAGCAGGGGCTGCTTGGCCTGGAGGGCCAGATAGAACGTGAGCGCGATGATTTCATCCGCAAGGGGCTGCAACTGGTTGTCGACGGCGGAGAGCCAGACGCCATCAGGTCGACCATGGAAGTGGAGCTTTCCGGCCGCGAGGCTGCGGACCTGCGCGCGGCAAAGGTGTTCGAGGGCATGGGCGTGTATGCGCCCACGCTGGGCATCATTGGCGCGGTGCTGGGGCTCATGGCGGTGATGCAGAACCTGGCGGATCCGGCCAAGCTCGGCGCAGGCATCGCCGCCGCCTTCACTGCCACCGTCTACGGCATCGGACTAGCGAACCTTTTCCTGCTTCCCATTGCCAGCAAACTCAGGACCACCGTGCAGGCCCAGAGCCATGTGCGCGAGATGGTGATCGAGGGCATGGTGGCCATCGCGCAGGGCGATAACCCGCGCAGCATCGAATCGCGCCTGCAGGGCTACCTGCACTGAAATCACCATGGCACGTCGCAAACATCATGATGAGCATACGAACCACGAGTCCTGGGCGATTCCGTATGGAGACCTGGTCACGCTGCTGCTGGCCTTCTTCGTCGTGATGTACTCGATCTCGACGGTGAACGAAGGCAAGTACCGGGTGGTATCGGATTCCCTGAATGCCGCCTTTCGCGGTGCGCCAGAGGGGCCGCAGCCCGTGCAGGTCGGGGTGCCGGCCGCCACCACCATCGCCGCCCCGATCGTCCAGCTCGACAACGATGTGCGCAGCATGGCGATGCGCCAGATGGCGCAGGAGGCCGAGGAGGCCATGAGTCCGCTGATCGCCCAGGGGCTGGTGGATGTGCAGCAGGGGGACGGTTTCGTCGAGATCGCCATCCGCTCCGACATTCTTTTCTCCTCCGGTTCGGCACTGCTGGCCGATGCCGCGCAGCCAGTGATCCGCCAGCTGGCCGATGTGCTGAAGGCATTCCCGAACAGCATCCAGGTGAAAGGGCACACCGACAATGTGCCCATCAGCGCTGGCGCCTATCGCTCGAACTGGGAACTGTCCGCTGCCCGCGCCGCCAGCGTCGTGCATATCATGGAAGAGGGTGGCATCGATCCACGGCGGCTTTCCGTGGTGGCATATGGTGAATTCCGGCCGGTGCTGCCGAACGCGACGCCAGACGGGCGCAATGCCAACCGTCGCGTCGTGCTGACTATTCTGGACGTTGAACCCACTACAGGTCGCCAGGACGGCGTTGGAGCTGCGCCGTGAGCGAACCTACCAATCTTTCCCCTATCGACGAAACCTGGAACCGCGACGCGGCGACCTTCGGGGACATGCTGGCGCGCGACGTGGCCTTCGGCGACATCCAGCTGCCCGGCTTTCCGCCGGTCGTGCTGCGAGTGCAGCAGTTGCTGGCGGACGAGAACACCGACATCCACGACATCGCCGAGGCCATCTCCCTCGAGCCGGAGCTGGCTATGCTGGTGCTGCGCATGGCCAATGCCGCGGCGTTCAATCCCTCGGGCATACAGGCGCGGGATCTGCGCATGGGCGTGCAGCGGGTGGGCACCCGCATGGTGCGCGCGGCCGCGCTGGCGATGGTTGTCCAGAGACTGCGCAGCGCCGAGGAGATGCGGCCGCTGCGTGATCGCCTCGGGGCGCTCTGGCGCCGAGGAGTCACGGTGGGATCGCTGGCCAAGGCGGTCGCACAGAAGACGCGGATCGCACCGGCGGACTCCGGCCTGCTGATCGGCCTGCTGCACGTGGTGGGTCGCCTCTATGTGCTGGCGCGCATGCACGCGATGCCGCACCTGTTTGAACAGGACGGCATACCCGAACGATTGCTGGAGCGCTGGAGCGAAACCGTCACCGGCGTCCTGCTGCTCAAATGGGAGGTGCCCCGCGAGTTCTGCGAGGCCATAGAGAATTTCCAGAGGCGCTGGGAAACCGCGGACGACGAGCAGGGGCCCGCGGGGCTGGGGGACGTATTGATGGTGTCCCAGCTGCTGGCCGACCTGATGCCGCCATCGAGGGCGGATTATCTCGACCAGATGCAGCTGGCCCAGGTGTGCCTGCTGCATGAGCCGCTGCTGGTCCGTCTGAACCTGGACCGCGAAGCCTGCAGTGACGCAATTCACACTGCGCTCGAGGAAGTCCAGCAGCTGCGTGCGCTGTTCGGCGCCTGAGGCCCGCGTGGCACGGATCATGCTTCTGTAAATGGGGCGCCGGAATGTCGGCGCAGATCCTTATCCGGAGTGGTCATGGATATCGCCAGCCTGTTTGAAACCAACGAGTGGCTGTTCTTCGCGGCCCGCGCGGGCCTGCTGGCCATCGCGCTGCTGATCTTCGCGTTCGCCTTTGGCCGCTGGCACCGGTCCGGTCGCCGCGACATGCGGGAACTGTTCGCGCAGCTGCAGGAATCCCGGGGTCAGACGCATTCCCTGGCTGAGCTCGCCCAGCAGCTGGCCGGCCAGATCGCGGCGCTACAGAACCGCATCGAGGATCGGCAGCAGCTGCAGCAGGCCGCCGCCGGCAGCGCGCAGCGCGGCTATGAACTTGCGCTCAAGCTCGCGCGCCATGGCGCCGATCCCGATGACATCGTTTCCGCCACAGGTGTGACGCGTCACGAGGCACAGCTCCTGACCCGTCTGCACAATCCCGAACGCAACCAGTAGAGCAGGGGCTCCTTCCAAATTATGTCAGCTGAGCACCAGGGCAATATTGCCGGCCCGAGCAACCAGGCCGCCTTCGCGTTCGTCCAGTCGCTGGCACTGGAGATGTCGGCCGGCAAGATCGAGATTCCGTCGTTCCCAGACGTGGCCGTGCGCGTGCGCAAGGTGCTCGCCGACGAGAACTGCAGCGCCGCGCAGATCGCGCGCGTGGTCAGCGCCGAGCCCGCCATGGCGGCCAAGCTGCTGCAGATGGCGAACTCCGCCGCGCTGAACCCGAACGGCGCCAAGATCACCGAACTGAAATCCGCCATCGCGCGCATAGGGCTGTCGAACGTGCGCAGCGCCTCGCTGGCCTACGCGATGGACCAGATCAAGAACGCCAAGGAGCTGGCGCCCCTGCGCAAGCCCCTGCACGACCTGTGGGAACGCAGCGTCAGGGTGGCCGCCATGTCGTACGTGGTGGCGCGCAGCTGGAGCAAGGTCAACGCCGACCAGGCCATGCTCGCCGGCCTGATGCATGGCATGGGTCGGG
>JADJXW010000003.1 GCA_016720075.1 Pseudomonadota bacterium | reverse complement strand
CCGTCGTCGTCAGCGAAGGCGCCGCGGTGCAGCTGCAGCGCACCGTGCGCCTGCCGGGCGGCGCCTCGCGGCTGGTCGATGCGTGGCTTGCACTGGCTGCCCGCACGCTGGTGCAGCAGACGCGCTTCGATCCGCTGCATGACCGGCGCTGCGAGCAGGAGCTGCGCGCGGCGCTGCCAGCCCTTGCGCAAGAGGCGGCACGCAGTGGCCAGGCCGACTACCGGGTGCACAGCGCGGGGCGCGAGCTGACGCTGACGCTCACCCGCGACCAGTTCGAGGCGGCGGCCGCGCCGCACCTGGAACCCGTGGCCGCGGCGCTGCAGGCGCTGGTGGCCGGCTTGCCGGAATGCGGCCTGCTCGTGGACGAGCGCTTCGCCGCGCTGCCCGGCGTGGCCGCACTGCTCGAGTCCGCGCATGTGGCGCAGGTGCGCGCGGTGCGCGCGGGCGACGCGGCCTGTGCCGCGAGCCTGCTGCCGGCGACCGCGCCACAGCCGTCCGGTGGCGTGCAGTACCTGACGCGCCTCGAGCTGCGCGGCGAAGCGCTGCCCGAGCCCCTGCCGCTGCTGGCCGGCGGTGGCGAGGAACGCCGGCCGATGGCCACGCATGTGGTGTATCGCGGCCGCGCCATTGCCATCGACGGCGCGGGCCTGGTGATCGGCAGGGATCCGGGCGAGGCGGCTGCGGTGCTCGCGCTGCCGGATGGCGTGGCGGGACTGTCGCGCCGCCACTGCACGCTGCGGCGCGAGCGGGGCCGCACGCAGATCGTGGATCACTCGCAGTTCGGCAGCTTCCTCGACGGTGCGCGGGTCCGGGGCCGGGCCTTCCTGGCGGCCGGCAGCACGCTGCGGCTGGGAACGCCCGGCGTGGAGCTGCCGCTGGTCAGGCTGCAGGAAGCGACGGACTGACCATGCGCCGCCGCCGCGTCGAAGTCTTCAGCCTCTCGTTCCTCGACTGCATCTGCTGCGGATTCGGCGCCGTGGTGCTGTTCTACACGATCATCGCGGGGCAGGCCGGCATCAAGCGCATCGACCGCAGCGACCAGTTGCAGGCCGAGGTCAACCGGCTGGAGGAAGAGGTGCTGGTCGGCACGCGCAATCTCGTCGTGCTGCGCAACACGCTGCAGAAAACCGAGTCGCAGAGCCTGCAGGCCGCGGCGCGCGCGCAGGCGCTGCTCGATGAGGTTTCGGCCTCGCGCACCGAGGCGCTGCGCGTGGGCGCCACCAGCATGGCGCAGCGCGACAACATCAACCGGCTGAAGGCCGACCTGAAGCAGCTGGAAGAGGGGACGCGTCGCCTGCAGGCCGGCGCCGCCCAGGTGGCGCCGGCGGGCGAGCGGGTCCGCGCCTTCCGCGGCACCGGCGCCCGCCGCTACCTCACCGGCATCAACGTGAAGGGCAAGCGCGTGCTGGTGCTGATGGACCGCTCGGCCAGCATGATGGATGAAGACCTGGTCAACATCATCAAGCTGCGCAACCAGCCGGTGGCCGCGCGCCGCACCGCGCCGAAATGGCGCCAGGCGATGGACATCGCCGACTGGCTGTCGACGCAGATGCCTGCCGGCAGCCAGTTCCAGATGTATGCCTTCAACACCGAGGCGGGATCCGAAGCTGCTGGCCGAGGCCATCGACCGGCTGCGCGGGCTGACGCCGGAAGGCGGCACCAGCCTCATCAACGCCTATGCCGTGATCCGCACGCTGTCGCCGCTGCCGGACCAGGTGGTGCTGGTCACCGACGGCCTGCCCACGCAGGGCAAGGACCGGCCGCTGCGCCGGTTCGTGAACGTGGCGCAGCGCGCGCGACTGTTCGAGGAGGCGCAGAAGAGCCTGCCCACGAACGTGCCCGTGGATGTGATCCTGCTGCCGATGCAGGGCGACCTGCCGGCTCCGCACATGTTCTGGACGATGGCGCGCGTGACCGGCGGCAATTTCATGATGCCCGCGGCGGACTGGCCATGAAACTCAACCGGCGCGAAACCGAGGTCTTCAGTCTCTCGTTCATGGACTGCATCTGCTGTGGCTTCGGCGCGATCATCCTGCTGCTGGTGCTCACCGACGTGGACCAGCCGGTGGTCATCGAGCGCGCGCGCGATTCGATGAATGGCCAGTTGCTGCGCCTGCAGCAGGAGCTGTTCGTGATCCGCGGCGACACCGATCAGCTCAACCGCGAGCTGCAGGGCCGCATCACGCAGCTGCGCGCCGAGCGCGCGCGCCTGGCGCGGCTGCAGGGGGACCTTACCGACGTGAAGGGTGAGTTCGCGGCCAGCCGCAGCGACGCTGCGGTCGCCAACATCGTCGAGAACCAGCTGGTGTCGGCCTACCAGGAGCTCACCGCGGAGATGGAACGCCTGCTGCGCCAGCCGCAGAGGCGCGCGCCGGTGGCGGCCGTCGGCGGCATTCCGGTGGACAGCGAGTACGTGGTGTTCGTCATCGACACCTCCAACAGCATGGTCAGCCTGCACTGGGAGGCGGCGCTCGACATCATGCGCGAGACGCTCGACATCTACCCGCAGGTGAAGGGCCTGCAGGTGATGAACGACCAGGGCCGGTACATGTTCGAGGGCACGACGGGCCGCTGGCTCACCGACGGGCAGCAGACCCGCGACCGCATCCGCAACAACCTGCCGAACTGGCATCCCTACAGCGAGTCCAATCCCGTGCCCGGCATCGAGCAGGCGCTGCGCCAGCATCGCGTGGCCGGCCAGAAGATGAGCATCTATGTCATCGGCGACGAATTCGCGGGCGAATCCATCCAGGCCGCCATCGATGCCATCGGCAGGCTCAACGCCGCTGATGGCAAGCGGCCGCGGGCGCGCATCCATGCCGTCGGGTTTCCGGAAGGGGCGGGCATGCCCGCGTTTACAAACATCCGCTTTGCTGCTTTGATGCGGGCAGTCTCGGCCCGCAATGACGGCACCTTCGTCGGGCTGACCAACGAGAAGCCGTGCAGGAATTTCGTCGAAGTGCTCGGGGTGCGCCAATGCATCCGCTGAAGTCGCCGCTGGCCTTGCTGGCGCCGCTGGCGATGCTGCTGGCAGCCTGCAACAGCGTGCGCGTCGCCCCCGAGGGCCAGCTGCCGAAGGCGCTGGTGCAGCCCATGAAGGCGCACGTGGGCCTGGTGCTCGACGATGAACTGCGCGCCTTCAAGCACGAGGAAACCCGCTCGTCCGCCGAATGGGCCGTCGACCTCGGTCCCGGCCACGAGCAGCTGCTGAAGGCCGTGTTCGGCGCCTCGTTCTCCACGGTCGAGGTGTTCCGCAACTTCGACGAAGCGCGTGCGGCCACCGGCCTGCAGGGGGTTTTCTCGCCGCGCATCGAGCAGTATTCCTTCGCCACCGCGCGCGAGACCGGCGGCACCTACTGGGCCGTGACCATCCGTTACCGCATCGGTGTGTTCACGCCGCAGGGGGAGCCGGCCGATTCGCTGACGCTGACCGGGTACGGCAGTGCCGGTGATGCCGGGCGCGCAGCGCCATCGCTGGTCAATGCCACGCGCGCCGCGATGCGTGATGCTGCCGCCAAGCTGCTGGTGCAGATGCCGCGCCAGCCGGTTGCCCAGAAGCTGGTGGCCGGGGAAATCCTGCGCGCCGGGGAGTCCACCGTGATGGTGGATCCGATCGAGACGGTGCCGATCGAAGCCGTCGCCACGCCGCCCGCGGGCTGAAGGCTACTTTTGGCGATTATCCCTTTTACACACCCATTCGATAGGCGTCCTATGCTTTCCCATGAGCACTGCAATGAACGCCCCTTACTTCCACGACGACGAAAAGGCCCGGGAATATCTGGAGTCGGTCCGCTGGCCTAACGGTCCGGTCTGCCCCCATTGCGGCTGCATTGGCGGCTGGGCGATTGAGACCAAGGCCGTGACCCGCAAGAACGGCCGCGTTCAGCCCGCCCGTAAGGGCCTGTATCGCTGCTCCGAGAACGCCTGCCGGGAACAGTTCTCCGTGACCGTAGGCACGGTGTTCGAAAGCAGCAAGATTCCCCTGTCCAATTGGCTGCTTGCTGCCTACTTGCTCTGCTCAAGCAAGAAGGGTATTTCGGCCCACCAGCTGCACCGGACCCTTGGCGTCACCTACAAGACGGCCTGGTTCCTTGCCCACCGTATCCGCCACGCCATGAGCGATCAGGGCGGCGGCCTCATGGGTTCAGGTGGCGGCGTTGTGGAAGCCGATGAGACCTACATTGGCCGCAAGCCCGGTCGGAAGATGACTCGTGGCGCAGGCCACAAGCACATGGTTTTTGCGCTAGTGGAGCGCGGCGGCAATGTCCGCAGCAAGCACATCACGGGCAAGTAATTCGACAACATCAAGAAGACTCTGACCCAGAACGTCAGCCCTGACGCCCACCTGATGCCCGACGAAGCCCGGATGTACGTCAACCTGGGCAAGCCCTTCGCCAGGCAGCAGACGGTCAATCACTCGGTCAAGGAATACGCCCGCAAGGGCACCGGCAAGGCTAAGAAGGTCTCAACCAACACCATTGAAGGCGTGTTCTCGGTCTTCAAGCGCGGAATGATCGGCACCTACCAGCACTGCGGAGAGTGGCACCTACAACGGTATCTGGTCGAGTTCGACTGGCGCTATAACCACCGGGCCGCGCTGGAGATCTTGGACAAGACAAGATTCGACCATGCCCTCCAAGCGATTGAGGGCAAACGGCTGACGTACAGAACAGTTAGTTAGACAACTCCTTGCCACCCGCTGATTCCGCATCAAACGGCAATGGCTTGGTATCCCCGTATCGAGGATGGACGACATTAACGTTCTCCTTGAACTGCTGTGGGGTCTTCGAAAGCTTCATGATTGAAACTATAGAAGCCAAATGCTCGCGCAGCTTTGGATGGCCGATATCTTGTGTCAGCCATTGATGCAGTTTTGCCTTCCGCTCGGCCTTGGAAGCGGCTTTCTTCAGCTCAGGGAGTAGATCGGGAGCAAGCCGCGAGTAGACGACTTCGTTCGTAACTTGACCGAAGAAGCCCGGTCGCCATGACTTATTGCCTACCGGCGGGTAAGGAAGATCATAGAGCCGAAATAGCTGTTCGTAGTATTCCGCGGGAAAAGTCTTCAGGTATGGTTGAAGCTCTTTTGCCACAAACGCCTCAAGTATCTTGGCGAGCGCGTCTTTAGCGCGATCACGCTGATACCCCGTAGCTTCATCGACAAGCGCTACGATCCCAACATGCGCCAATCCGCGCATGATCATTTCTGCTTTCTGCGCGACTCGCAGGTGCGGAAGGTTCTTGCCTAGAGCCCCCGCCTCTCGGGCCTTGAGCCAGACGTCGCAGATCTGTGGAAGCGCCGTTGCAGATACACCGTATGCGAGGCCGCCACCCTGGCTGTGTCGGTATGGATTTGGCGCAGACATCAGCACCAGTAAGTCATTGGGGATAAAGGATTTAAGCGCCGGAACGTTCAAATAGAACGGCACTACAGCAGCAGCAGAATCCTCCCCGTCAGCTTGGGCCTTCCAGCTTCCGCCACCAAAGGAGCGCCCCAGCGCTCGGCCAACGCCTCGCTGAGACAAGACACGGGTCCCGTCCGGAAGAACAGCGCAGGCGATCTCCATCTCGCCAAGCTTCAAGTTTCCCGTGTGCGTGGCCTTGGGGATTGAGGCCATTTCCTTCCGGGCCTCCACTCCCTTTAGTGCAATTGCTTTTCGCGCCTCAGGCGACAGCTTGGCCGCACGCGCAGCACCGCCTTTGGCGCGCCCTTGGACCGGCAGATCGTCGTTCATGATTTTCCTGCATACCAACAATGCAAGTATGAGACTTGCTTAAGGCTAAAAGCAAGGAACCTACATGATCAGGAGGGTCTAGAGCCTTGGTGGCAATGCCTGCCGCCGCCAGGGCTCGGCGCACAAAAGACAAGGCCCTGTAACCGGGATGCTCTTGGCGGAGTTCCGATTACAGGGCCGTGGCGGGCGATGTGGGGCGGGTAAGGGTTACTACAGGGCCGGCCTTCTATCTAAGTCCTCCGGGATCGTCCCCCGGCCGCTCCATGACTATATTCAAGTCAGAATGAAAAACGGGCTCAATTACTTGAGCCCGCGAGAATAGGAAAAAAGCGGCCTTACAGACCAGTCTTGCTCATTTTTCGCATGGTTTTCTCGCTCTCCGTTGGGCCAGTGATCTTAGATTGGGGCTGAATCTACAGAATGTCAATGACAGTAATATGTAACCCGTTGATTCGGCTCACAAAGCTCTTGAGACGCCCTTCGGCCTACTCCGTTCCCTAGCCGACTCCGCATCCATTCTAGCCTTCCACTCCACCGATAGTTTCCGTAATTCCTCATAGATCGCAGCGTCGCCCGTCTCAAGGCCGTGAGGAAGTTGTTTCTCCAGTGAGATCCAGCGCTCAATTATTGCCTTGAACCCGAAATAGGCATTTACCGTGCGCGGGCCTTCAATATGGTAGGCGTAATTCTTGTCGATTAATCCGCAGTTTACTGCCGCGGCAAATTCTTCGAAATCATTTAAGTACTCTCGAACCACAATTTCCCCTTTCTTAGGGGGCGGTTCGGTATCAGCAATGATGGCCTGAGCGTTCGCATCTGTCAGAGCGCTGCTTGCTTTGGGGGTCGGTATGCCCAACCTTTGCAACAGCACGTAGAGAGCCTCAACCTTATTGCCGCTCGGTAGATCGTGGAAATGCTCGTGGTAGGTAAGGCGCTTATTCAGCACCGAGCTATGCCGGAGAGAAGCCCACAGAAGAAGAAGCGTACAAAACCCCAAGGCGGAAAATGTGACCTCAGCGATTCGTAGAGAAACGTTCCTGTCCAACTCTGCGGCTGGAACCGCATTCCAATAGGACACCGAGATAACCACGATTATCACTGCCAAGGAAACCGCAATGGCTTCGATGACCTTGGGAGCAATAAGCGCGCTCAAGAAGTTTTTGAATTTTTCCATTATTCCTCCCCGGCGAATTGTGCGGTTTTTTTGTGTTGGCTTACAAATCGATTCCCGCACATAGAAGATCAACCGGAAGGCTATCGCTACTTCTTAGGCTCCGGCGGCGTCTCCAGCAGACTTTGCACCACGTCCTTAAAGGGTGGAAGGACCCTAATTTTCCTGACACCGAGGTTAAGTATGTGGACTTCCCCCGGTATCGATGACAGCTCCGGGCTAGGGCATGGGGGCGGCTTTTCTGGTGCCCAGGGAGGCGGGGCGGGCTTTCTTCTTGGCTTTGGGCATATCTCAATAATACGAACCTTTCTCTTAGAAAGGTTCCCCATATAAACCCCGTCTTGCCCACCCCCGGCATGGGCAAGACCACGCGGATACATGTACGCATAAACCGTCTGTTTATGCCATCAAGAATTCCTGCGGATACCGGCCTGTCCCGCCATACACGAGGGTGTCAAGGGATAATCGCCCTACTTTTCCTTCGGGCGGCGCACGAAGACGCGCTCGACGAACTCCACATCGCTGACCGCCACGGGATTCGCCTCGACCAGGCCGGGGCGCCAGAGCCCCCGCTTCAGCGCGGCGATCACGGCTCGCTCGGCGGCCTCGCGCTCCGGCGCCGTGTTCATGACAATGGCCTCGCGGATCTCGCCCGTGGGCTGCACGGCCATGCGCAGCCGCACTTCCTGTTCCTCGTGCGTGTCGGCGCTGTATCCACGCCGCGAAACGGCGACGGGCGGTGGCCGGTACACCAGCATCTGCGGCGTGCCGAGCTTCGCTGGCGCATCGGCGCCGAGCGCCTGCCAGGCGTCGCGATAGCTGGCGAGCGCCCGCGGCGCGAGCCCGGCGATCAGGTACCAGTCACCCAGGTCGATCAGCACATCGGCGCGTTGCGCGGCCTTTGCCTCGCTGCTGGCGTTGAGTCGATCCAGCGCATTGCGCAGCGCCCGCTCGCCTTCCGATGAGGGGGTGTTGACCACCCGCGTCATCATGGTCGGCGCCAGCTGATCCTGCAGCGTCGAGGCGCTCTGCGCGGATTCCTCGGTTTCCCCGTACAGGTATGCAAGACGATAGGTGCGCGCGATGCCCCGCAGTCCCGGCACTGCGGCGATGTTGCGCTCGCCCAGCTTCGCATCGGCCAGCTGCACGGCCCGTGCGTGCAGCACCCGCGCGGCGCTGAACTGCCCGGCGATCTCCTGCCACTGGGCATAGTCATCCAGCGGACCCAGCATCCGCAGGTCGTCCTTGCCGAAGGCCGTTTCCGCAACGGTGAACGCGTACTGCTGGTCGCGGTTGGCGTCGGCCATCTGGCCCGCGGCGGTGTGGCAGGCCACCAGTTCCTTCAGCAGCGGCAGCTGCGAGGCGGTGTAGAGTCCCTCGCGATTGCGCAGGATCTCGACGGCGCGCTTGAACGGCGTGATGGCCTCGGCATCGCGCGTGAGGCCGCGCAGCGCGGCCCCCATGCCATGCAGCGGACGCACCAGCCGCTCATCGGTGGCGTTGCCGGCCAGGTCGAGCAGCGTCAGCGCCTCGCGGTAACTGTCCAGCGCCTCGCCGTAGCGTTTCAGGCGGTAGTACGTGGTGCCCAGGTTGGTCAGCGGGTTGGCCAGCTGCGGCGCGTCCTTGCCGAACTGGTTGCGCGTGAGGTCCACCACGCGCGTGGCGGACGGCAGCGCCACGGCGAAATCGCCGGCATCGAAGCCGCGGCGGAACTCCTGGTAGGCGGCAGCGCGCTCATCGGGCGGCGCTTCCGCGCAGGGCACCGCGACGGGCAGCAGCAGCAGCGCGGCGGCAAGGAGGCGGGTCATGCGCTCTAGATTACCGCGCTCCGCGCGACGTTGCCGCTTACAATCCCGGGCCGATGGCAGTCGAAGCACCGGTGGTCCAGCGCATCGCCCTCGTCGCGGGAGGCACGGGGATGACCGGCCGCGCACTGCTGAAGCTGCTGCTCACCGGCGGCGACTACGCCCGCATCCACGCCGTCTCCCGGCGTCCGGTTCCCCTCGACCACCCCCGTCTGGCAAACCGCATCCTGCCGCTGGAGCAGATGCAGGCCCGGCTCACCGGCATCCGCGTCAACGATGCCTTCTGTTGCCTTGGCGCCCCCCAGGCACGCGCCGGCACGCTGGCCGAACTCAGGCCCGTCGACCTGGAGCTCACCCTCGCGTTCGCGCGAACGGCTCGCGGGCTGGGTGCCTCGCGCCTTGTCGTGCTGTCGGCGGCTGGCGCGGACCGGAACGCAAAAAGCGACTTCCTGCGCGTGAAGGGCGAGCTGGAAGCCGCGTTGAAGGAACTGCGCTATCCCGCCCTCGACATCCTCGCGCCCGGCAGCGTGCCCGCCGTGCGTGCGCGGATGGGCGCGGGCGACTGGCTTGGCCTGCTGCGTCCGCTGCTCAATCCGCTGCTGAACGGTTCCCTGTCTGCGCGCCGGGCCGTGGCGCCGCCGGAACTGGCCGCCGCCATGCTGGGGGCGGCGCGCTCGCAACGTGGCGGAGTTCACGTCTATGCCGGAAGCAGCCTGCAGGAGATGACCCGGGCGGGGCTGCGTCGCAACTGATCGGGGCAATTGGTGAAGTAGCGCACACCCGGGCAGCACCTTTGCATTGTCAAATGAGGTCCCAACACCTTCGACCGGGACTGGACCGAAGAACGGCATGCGCAGAACCTCTCTTGCGCTATTCAGTGGCATTGGACGCCGCGTAGCGCTAGCCGTTGCGCTCAGCGGCCTGCTGGTTGTGTTCGCGGGCCTGCTGCTGCAGGCCGGCAAGCAGCAGCGCCAGTACCGCGAGATGCACCAGGTGCAGATGCGCCAGGCGGCGAACCTGGCCGCGCGGACCATCCGCAGCCGCATGCTTTCGGCCGACTCGGCCCTGCAGGCCATCGTCGAATCCACGCCCGATGCCGCGATCACCCCGGTGACGCGCGCGCGCATCGTGCAGTCGGGCTTCTTCAGCTGGCATGCGGTGGTGCCGGCGCTGGAATCCGGTGAGATCAACGCGGGTGCCGTGCGGCTGAACCTCAACGGCTCGCAGCTGCAGGCGCTGGCGGCCGACCGCTCGGTGCTGCAGGCAGGCCCCGCGCTGGGCGGCGAGCCGGGCCTGTTCATCGTGCGCGCAGTGGATACGCGCAGTCCGCAGCTGCTGGTCGTGCAGATATCCAACGTGTGGCTGTGGACTCCGATGCGGGATTCGCACCTGGACATGCCGGTGCTCGCGCTGGATGAGGCCGGCCGCGAGTACTTCGGCACGATGCCGCGCACGCCGGACCTGGCGCGCTGGATCGCGCAGCGCTTCTCGAGCCTGCAGCCCGACGAGGATGGCCACTATCCCAACGGCGATCTGTCCTGGAATGCGCAGGGCGGCGCCTGGGTGGGCGCGATGGCGGCGCTCGAAGTGCCTTCGCTGACCTCCGCCGTTCGCATCGGCATCATCACGGGCGGCGCCGACCGCCCGTGGAGCGTGGCCTTTGCCTCGGCGCTGCGCACGCAGAGCGCGCTGCTGGTGGCGGTGCTGGTGCTCGCGGCGCTGGCCGGCGAGGCCGCCGGGCGCTTCTACCTGCCCGCCTTTCGCCAGCTGCGCAGGTCGCTGTCGAGCCTGCCCAACAGGATCACGCCGCTTGCCCCCGACGCCCGGCTGTGCCGGGAGTTCTCGCAGGTGGTGGATGCCTTCAACCGCAGCGCGCAGGTGATCGGCGCGCAGCGTGAATCGCAGCGTGCGCTCGAGGAGATCGACGGCCTGCTGCTGATGGGTGGTGACTACGAGAGCGTCATCGACCAGGTGCTGATGCGCGTGCGCGAGGCCACTGGGGCCAACAACGTGGGCCTGACGCTGGTGGATCCGGCCATGACCGGGCACGGGCGCCTGTTTGCCGTCGGTGCCGATGGCGGCTGCCCGGTGAATCGCGTGGTGCTCGACGAGGAGATGATTCAGGCGCTGCGCGAGTCGACCACGGGTCTTACCATCGTGCGCTGCGAGGAAGGGCGGCACAGCTTCCTGATGCCGCTGCAGCAGGGAGGTTCGGAGTTCTTCTGGGTGTGGCCGGTGCTGGTCAACCAGGAGCTGTCGGCCGTGCTGGCCGTGGGTTACCCAGAGGCGCCGCCGCAGAGCGCGCGCGTCGCGGCCTGTGGCACGCAGTGCGCGCAGCGGCTGGGCATCGCGCTGTCGAGCACCGCGCGGGCCGACAAGCTGTACCGCCAGGCGCATTTCGACCCGTTGACTCAGCTGCCCAACCGGCTGCTGTTCCGCGACCGGCTGGCGCAGGAGCTGGCCGCCATCTCGCAGTCGCCGGCGCGCGGCGCGCTGCTGTACATCGACCTTGATCATTTCAAGAAGGTCAACGACTCGCTGGGCCATGCGGCCGGTGACCAGCTGCTGTCCATCGTGGCGCAGCGACTGCGCTCCTGCGTGAAGGACGGCGATACGGTCGCGCGCCTGGGCGGCGACGAATTCACCGTGATCCTGCGCAATGTCAGCGATGCCGCCGCCGCGGCGGCCGTGGCCGACCGCATCATCCAGTCGATGCACATGCCGGTGCGACTGGGCGGCCGCGACCACATGGTTCGCGCCAGCATCGGCGTCACGATCTTCCCCGACGACGGCGTGCAGCTCGACGACCTGCTGCGCAACGCCGACCTCGCCATGTACCGGGCCAAGGACATGGGGCGCGGCACGGCCGTGTTCTACAGCCCGAAGATGACCACGCGCGGCGGCCGGGTGGCCGACAGCGGCCTGTACCGCGCGCTGAAGCGGCGCGAGTTCTCGCTGTACTTCCAGCCCCAGTACAGCGTGCGCGACGGGTCCCTGCGCGGCGTGGAGGCGCTGCTGCGCTGGCAGCGGCCGCGCGACGGCATCGTGCCGTCGGCGGAGTTCATCCCGGCCGCGGAAGAGTCCGGCCTCATCGTCGATCTGGGTGGCTGGGTGCTCGATGCGGCCTGCGCGCAGCTGGCGCAATGGCGCGAACTGGGCGTCAGCGTGCCTACGCTGGCCGTGAACCTGTCGGTGCAGCAGCTGCGTGATCCGGGGCTGCTGCCGGAGCTGCGCCGCGTGATGGACCGCTATCGCATCCAGCCCGCGCAGCTAGCGTTCGAGCTCAACGAGGCGGCACTCACCGACGCCGACAGCCAGACCTGCATCGAGGAGCTCTCCGAGCTCGGCGTGGCCCTGACGCTGGATGACTTCGGCACGGGGCATACCGCGCTGGCCAACCTGCGCCGCTACCCGGTCTCCTCCGTGAAGATCGACCGCAGCTTCGTCGACCAGGTGACCGACAGCGCGTCGGCCGCGGCGCTGGCCAGCACCATCATCGTGATGGCGCATGCGCTCGACAAGCAGGTGGTGGCCGAGGGTGTCGAAACGCTCGAACAGCTGGATTTCCTGCGTGAACGCGGCTGCGATGTGGCGCAGGGGTATTTCCTGGCGCGGCCGCTGCCGTCTTCGGCGATGACCGAACTGCTGCTGGGCCGCAGGCCCGAGATGATGTCCGAACAATCAGCGATCGCCTGATGCCGCGCCAGCGCGCGCTTATGTCACCGTAGCCGTCACACACCTCGCATGACGCAAAGTTGCGACAGCCAAGGTGACATATGACTTTGACTTTTCGGTTGACGCGGAGTCGCCCCGCACAGACACTTTGAACTTGTGACCAAGGCAAACCCGTCGAAAGGCGGTGACGCAAAGCAACCGGTCTACAGGAGATGATTTCATCTCCCAGGACAGCGGAGCCGCCCCCGGAAGACGGAACTTCCCTGGAGTTTCACGAGATGAGCGCTGACCTTGCAACGCGAATGAATGGTGAAGTGGTGGCCGATCCGGCGCCGCTGTTCGTCATCAATCTTTGCGCTTCCACTTCACCGATGGCGTTGACGCATCCGAATACGCCGGAGCTCAAGCGCTACACGTTTTTCGTCAGTCGCCAGCGCGAAGACGGCCGTGAACGATTCCGCCTGCACATGGGCTACTTCGCTTCGCAGGAAGCAGCAGAGGCGCTGCTGGCCGCCGTGCGCGATGTGTACCCGGCTGCATGGGCGGGACCCGCGCCGACCACCGGCGTGCCGCGTCGCGCCCGCATGACTGTCGCGCCGACGGTGACGGTGTCGACGCCGGCCGCGCCGCGAGCCATGCCCGCGGCGCCGGTTGCGCCTGCGCCGCCGCCGGCCGTGGAGCCGCCCGCATCGCTCGATACGATGTCGAATGTGCGCGATGTGCTCGCGCAGCTCAGCGAGGAGGCGCCGCGCAAGCGCGATGCCGCGCCCGCGCCAACCGCCTCGACCGCCACGGTCCGCATGCCAGCGGCGGAGCTCAATGACTCGCAGACGCTGCGCGTGCTCGAATCCGCGCCGGCGCCGGTAGCCACGCCCATCCCGACCCTGGCGGCGCCCGCGTTGACCGCGGCGCCGCCTGCGCCTCCAGCCGCGCCGAAGCCCGCGCCGCCGGCCCGCGTCGCCTCGCCCGTACCGTCGCCCGCCCGGGCGCGCCCGCTGCCCGCGCACCAGCGGCGCCACCGGCCGAGGGCGAAGTACGCATCGTCACGCCGGAAGATACCCAGACGCTCACCGACATCAAGCTCGATGCGCAGAACAACGCGCCGCCGTGCTTTGCCGTGCAGCTCGTGTGGGCGGTGTCGCCGATCGACGTGACCACCTTGCCGCACCTGGCGATCTTCGATGCCTACACGCTCTACAACGTGGAAGGCAGCCGGCAGGGTCGAAAGTGGTTCGGACTGCGGCTTGGCTTCTTCAGCGATCCGAACTCCGCGACACAGGTTGCGCACTATGTGCGCTCGGACTATCCGGCCGTGGCCATCGTGCCGGTGGCCACGCGGGAGCGTGACCATGCGAAGGGGGGCAGCACCGTCGCGCCGCCGCGAGCCGTTGCAGGCGTCGCACCGCAGCGCCCCGAGAATTCGCTGCCGATCGAGAAGCAGGCCCTGGATGGCTTCGAACTGCTGCCGGACGATGCCCCGCGCGCAGCGAAGCGCGATGTCGATGACATCGCGGCTGCACCGGCCGCGCCAGCCCCGCAGGCCAGCGGCGCCGCGTCGATGACGGCCCGCGAGAAGATCGCCGCCGCGGCTGCCGGCAAGCCGCTGATGCAGACCGCCGCGGCCCCGGCCCGGGAGGCCGGCAAGCCCGCCGGCAAGCCCACCGGCAAGCGTGTGGTCGTGCGCAAGCGCCCCCAGCCTCCGCCCTCGCCACGCGCGGCGCCGGGCGCGCCGAATCCGCTGGAGTCGACGCTGGAGATCCTGGGTGCGTCGACACTGACGCTGGATGAAAGCCGGGAGATCGTCAACGACTCGGCCATCCGCAAGCCCATCGAGAAGAAGCCCGGTTCGCGCTTCTCCAAGCTGCTCAACCGCCTGTCGGGCGGCTGAGCGCTACTTTCCGAAGAGCTTCTCCAGCTCCGCGCGGGCGGCATCGGCTGCCGCGCTGGTGCCGCCACGCCATGCGCCGGCCACAGGCGTGTAGTGGTCGCAGAAATTGGCGCGATCCTTCGCGCGGACTTCTTCGATGTCGGGCACGTCGCATTGCGCGGGCAGACGCGGCACGTGATGCCGGCACAGCCTGCAGGCATGCAGGTCCGCGCCGCAGGACCTGCAGCGTTCCTGCCGGCCGAAGGGCAGCGCCAGGGTGGCGAGCGACGCCCCGCATTTCCAGCACTGGATGTCATGCGCCATGGCTGCGCTCCAGGAACCTGGCCAGTTCCGCGCCGGTGCGCGATGTGCGATGCGCAGCGATGCGCAGCGGCGGGCCCGCGGCCACCACGCGCCCACCCGCGGGGCCGGCTTCCGGACCCAGGTCCACTACCCAGTCGGCCTGCGCGATCACGTCTAGATTGTGTTCCACCACCAGCACCGTGTTGCCCGCATCCGCCAGACGATGCAGCACCGCGATCAGCCTTTCAACATCGGCCATGTGCAGGCCCACCGTGGGCTCGTCGAGGATGTAGAGGCTGCCGCGCTGCGGGGCCAGCGCGTTGGGCCGGATGCGCGCGAGCTCCGTGACCAGCTTGATGCGCTGGGCCTCGCCGCCAGACAGCGTGGGGCTCTGCTGACCCAGCGTCAGGTAGCCCAGGCCCACCTCCTGCAGCAGCGCCAGGCCATGATGCACGGATGGGCTGCTGCGGAAGAACTCCTCGGCCTCATCCACGCTCATGGCCAGCACATCGCCGATGCTGCGCTCGCGCCAGCGCACGCTCAGTGTTTCAGGGTCGAAGCGGGCGCCGCGGCAGGCGTCGCAGAGCACTTTCACATCCGGCAGGAAGTTCATTTCCACCGTGCGCAGGCCCTGGCCCTCGCAGGCCGGGCAGCGACCGCCGGCCGTATTGAACGAGAAGCGACCGGCCGACCAGCCGCGCATGCCGGCTTCCGTGGTGCCGGCGTAGATGCGGCGGATGGCATCCCAGAATCCCACATAGGTGGCCGGGCATGAGCGCGGCGTCTTGCCGATCGGCGACTGGTCGACCTCCAGCACGCGTTCGAAATGCTCGGCGCCGCGGATGGCGCGGCAGTGCAGCGGCTTGTGCCTGCCGCGGTCGCGCGAGGTGAGCGCAGCAAGCCCGGGATGCAGGATGTCCATCGCCAGCGTTGACTTGCCCGATCCGGACACGCCAGTGAGTGCGATGAGCCTGCCGACCGGCAGCTCCACGTCCACGCCATTGAGGTTGTGCAGTCGCGCGTCATCGATGCGCAGCATGGGCGTGGCACTGGCGCCGCGGGTCACCACGGCGCGGCGCGGCGTCGCCTCGTGCTGCATCGGCTCGCGCAGGTAACGGCCGGTCAGCGACTGCGGGCTGGCCATGATCTGCTTCACGGTGCCGCTGGCAACGATGTGCCCGCCGCGCGAGCCGGCGCCGGGACCCAGGTCGAGCACGTGATCCGCGCGACGGATCGTCTCTTCGTCGTGCTCCACCACCACCAGCGTGTTGCGTCCCTGCGCGAGCTGTCCCAGCGCGTCGAGCAGCATGCGGTTGTCGCGCGGGTGCAGGCCGATGGTGGGCTCATCGAGCACGTAGCACACGCCGCGCAGGTTCGAGCCCAGCTGTGCGGCCAGGCGCAGTCGCTGCGTTTCTCCGCCCGAGAGCGTGGGCGCGGCGCGATCCAGCGACAGATAGGTGAGGCCCACTCGCTGCAGGAATCCCAGCCGGCCGCGGATCTCCGACAGCAGGTCGGTGGCGATCGCGCGTTCGCGCTCGGACAGCCGCAGCTTGCCGAACCAATCCGAGAGTTCATCCACCGGGAGGGCGCCCAGTTCGGCGATCGACAGGTCGCGGAACTTCACGGCCAGGGCCTGCGGATTCAGCCGGTGCCCCGCGCAGGATTCGCAGGCGTGCGCGCCCTGCGCAGCCTCGAGCCAGGATTGTTCCTCGCCAGTCTGCTCCGCGTCGAACGATTCAATGGCAAGGCCGGTGCCGAAGCAGCTCTCGCACCATCCGCGCGCGCTGTTGTAGGAGAACAGTCGCGGATCCGGATCCGCATAGCCCTTGCCGCAGGCGGGGCAGGCGCGCCGCGAGGAGAGGATCTGCAGTTCTCCATCGGCGCCGGACTGCAGCATCAGCTGGCCCTTGCCCAGGTCCAGTGCCGAGGCCACATGCTGCCGCAGTTCGGGTTCGCTGTTGGCCGAAACCCGCACAGTGCCCACCGGCAGCTCGATGTCATGCGCCTTGTAGCGCGCGAGCTTCGGCCAGGGCGCGGTGGGCAGCAGCTTGCCGTCGACGCGCAGCTGCTTGTGGCCTTTTGCCGCCGCCCAGCGCGCCAGCTCGTTGTAATAGCCCTTGCGCGCGGAGACCAGTGGCGCGAACAGCGTGATCTCGCGGCCGCGATGATTCTTCATGATGCGCGCCAGGATCTGCTCCTGCGTCAGCGGCTCGATGGGCACTTCGCAGTCGGGGCAGTGCTGGATGCCCAGCTGCACGTACAGCAGCCGCAGGAAGGGATGGATCTCGGTGAGCGTGGCCACCGTGCTCTTGCGTCCGCCGCGGCTGGTGCGCTGCTCGATGGCCACCGAGGGCGGGATGCCGGTCACCGAGTCGGCATCCGCGCGCTGCGCGGGCTGCACGAACTGCCGCGCGTAGGCGTTGAGTGATTCCAGGTAACGCCGCTGGCCTTCTCCGAAGATGATGTCGAAGGCCAGCGTGGATTTTCCCGATCCCGAAACGCCGGTGACCACCGTCAGCGCGTTGTGCGGAATGCGCGTGTCGATGTTCTTGAGGTTGTGCTCGCGCGCGCCGCGCACCTCGATGACGGCGGGCGGTTCGGCGCGCTTGCGCGGCGGCGCCGGCGCGCGGTCCGCGACGGCATCCAGGTCGGCGGCATAGGCGGCCAGCGCGACGCCGGTGTGGCCCAGGCGCGCCGACTTGAAGCGCGCCGGCGTGCCACTGGCCACGATGCGTCCGCCGGCATCGCCGCCCTCCGGGCCCATTTCTATCAGCCAGTCCGCCGCGCCGATCACATCGAGGTTGTGCTCGATGATCAGCAGCGAATGACCGCGCGCGAGCAGTTTGCGCAGCGCCTTCATCAGCAGCGCGATGTCTTCGTAGTGCAGCCCCGTGGTGGGCTCGTCGAAGATGAGCAGCTGGTGCCCGGCGGTGCCCGTGTCGGCAAGGTATCCGGCCAGCTTCAGCCGCTGGGATTCGCCGCCGGACAGCGTGGGCACGGGCTGGCCGAGGCGAAGGTAGCCCAGGCCCACGTCCGCCAGCGGCTGCAGGCGCTGCAGCACGTCGGGATGCGCCGCGAAGTAACCCACGGCCTCGGCCACGGTGAGATCGAGCACCTCGGCGATGTTCAGGCGGCGGCCGGCGGCTCCCTCGATCTTCAGTTCCAGCACTTCATCGCGGAAGCGGCGGCCATTGCAGGCCGGACAGCGCAGGTACACGTCGGCCAGCAGCTGCATCTCCACATGCTCGAAGCCGTTGCCGCCGCAGGTGGGGCAGCGACCGGTGCCGGAGTTGAAGCTGAAGGTGCCGGGCGTGTACTTGCGATCGAGCGCATCGGGCAGCTTCGCGAACTGCGCGCGGATGGAGTCGAACGCGCCGACGAAGCTGGCCGGGTTGGAGCGCGTGGTGCGACCGATGGGGGATTGATCCACCAGCACCACGGCCGAGAGATTGTTCGCGCCGTCCAGGCGCCGGAAGGTGCCGGCCAGTTCCGCGGACTTGCCGAAATGCCGCTGCAGCGCCGGATACAGCAGCTCGGTGACCAGCGTGCTCTTGCCAGACCCGGAAACGCCGGTGACGCACACCAGGTGGCCCAGCGGCAGTTCCAGCGTCTGCGATTGCACGTTGTGCAGGCTGGCCTCGTGCAGCGTGATCTTGCGGTTGGCCGGAATGGCGATGGCATCGGTGGCCGCCGCCGCCTCGATGCGCCGTCGACCGGAGAGGTAGTCGCCGGTGAGCGAGCCCTTCGCGCGCAGGATCTGCGCTGGCGTGCCGTTGAACACCAGCGTGCCGCCGTGTTCGCCGGCGCCCGGGCCCATGTCGAGCAGGCGGTCGGCCTCGAGCATGATCTGCGGGTCGTGCTCCACCACCACCAGCGTGTTGCCCGCATCGCGCAGGCGGCGCATCACGCCGATGACGCGGCCCATGTCGCGCGGGTGCAGCCCGATCGACGGCTCATCGAGCACGAACAGCGCATGCACCAGCGAGGTGCCCAGCGCGGTGGTGAGGTTGATGCGCTGGACCTCGCCGCCCGACAGCGTGCGGGACTGCCGGTCGAGCGTGAGGTAGTCGAGTCCCACCTCGCCCAGGTAACCCAGCCGCGTGCGGATCTCGCCCAGCAGTTCGCTGTCGGCCTCGCCCAGCGGCGGTGGCAGCGTCAGCTCATTGAAGAACGCGCGGCACCGTGCCACCGGCAGCAGCATCAGCTCGTGCAGGTTGTACGGGCCGATGCGCCAGAGCAGCGACTCGGGCTTGAGCCGCGCGCCGTGGCAGGCGGGGCATTCGGTGTAGCTGCGGTAACGCGAAAGCAGCACGCGCACGTGCATCTTGTAGGCCTTGCTCTCGAGCCAGCTGAAATAACCCTTCACGCCGTACCAGTGCTTGCGTCCCTTGCGGCCGTCGCCCTCGATCACCCAGTGACGTTGATCCTCGGCAAGATCCTGCCAGGCAACATCGAGCGGAATGTTTGCTGCGCGCGCCGCGCGTTCCATGTCGTCCTGGCACTGCTTGCCGGTCGCGGTCTGCCACGGCTTGATGGCGCCGCTGCCGAGCGACTTGCCGTGGTCCGGAATCACCAGGTTGTAGTCGACGCCAATCACGCGGCCGAAGCCCTTGCAGGTTTCGCAGGCGCCGAGCGCCGAATTGAAAGAGAAATGGCTTGGTAGGGGATCCTGGTAGGAGAGGTCGCAGTCGGCGCAGTGCAGCGCCGAGGAATAGCGCCAGGTTGCCGCCACTTCACCGGAGTCATCGAGCGCGTGCGCCAGCAGCCGGCCGCGCCCTGCGCGCAGCGCCGCCTCCACGGCCTCGTTCAGCCGCGCCGGATCGGCGCCGCCCACGCGCAGGCGATCCTGGATGACGGTGAGGAAACCCTCGCGCACTGCGCTGCCCTCGAGCAGGCGCACATAGCCCTGCGCCTCGAGCATCCGGCGCAGCTCCTTCTCGGGCAGGCTCTTCGGCCGCTCCACCTCGAAGCACAGCAGCACGCGCGGATCGCCCGCGGCGGCATGCGCGCGCAGCGACTCGATGATGGAAGAGGGCGTGTCGCGGCGCACGGGCTGGCCGCAACCCCGGCAGTGCAGCGTGGCGGCGCGCGCGAACAGCAGCTTCAGGTGGTCGTTGATCTCGGTCATCGTGCCGACCGTGGAGCGCGAGGTGCGCACCGGGTTGGTCTGGTCGATGGCGATGGCCGGCGGAATGCCCTCGATGCGGTCCACCTGCGGACGATCCATGCGGTCGAGGAACTGCCGCGCGTAGGGCGAGAAGGTCTCGATGTAGCGCCGCTGCCCTTCGGCATACAGCGTGTCGAAGGCCAGCGATGACTTGCCCGAACCGGAAACGCCGGTGATGACGATCAGTTCGCCGAGCGGCAGGTCGAGGGAAAGGTTGCGAAGGTTGTTCTGGCGCGCACCGATGATGCGGATGCAGGCGTCGGGAGACTTGGACATCCCGGAATCTTACGGGAACATGGCTGTATATTCATACAGCCCGCAACGCCGCGTTCAGAGATCCAGTCGGACGCCGGCCACGAAGCGCCGGCCCAGCACGTCGAACAGTCCCTCGTTGGTCGGGATGGACCCGCCAAAGCCCCAGTCGCCGGAGCGCGGCGGGGCGGCATCGAACAGGTTCTGTATGTTGAGGTACCAGGTGGTGCCACGCCCGCCGCGCGGGCTGAACGCCAGGCGCAGCGTGGTGTAGGTGGCCGCGCGCACATGGCGGTCGGCGAGGTCCGCCGCGCCGAAGGTCGCGTCATAGCTGCCGCTGCTCACGTAGCGCTGCTGGATGCCGACGTTCAACGGTCCGCGTTCGTATGCCACCGACAGCGTGGCCTGCAGGCGGGGCGCGCCGCCGAACAGCCCTGTCTGGCCCGCGCGGTCGTTGCGGGTGCCGGTGGCATCGGTGGTGGAGCTCTCAAGCGTGCGCGTGACGAACGCCCGTGCCGCCAGCGATTCGGCGCCGCCGAACCACGCCAGCGGCGTGCGCCAGCCCAGCTCCAGGTCGATGCCGCGCGAGCGCGCCCCGGCGATGTTCAGGATCCGGTTGTGCACGCGGGTGATCAGTCCCGAATCGCTGCGCTCGATGAGTCCGCAGGCCGAGGCGTTGCCGGCGGCGCAGCTGTTGATGATGTTCTGCGTGCCCGACAGCGCGATCACGTCGCGGATGCGGATGTCGTAGTAGTCGGCCGTGAGCGAGACGCCCGGCCAGCCTGACGGCCGAATGATGATGCCTGCCGTGTGGGTGTCGGACAGCTCCGGATCAACGGCCGGATTGCCTTCTCGCTGCGAGATCACCGCATAGGAGGGGCGGCCGGCCAGCACCGTGTCGACGATGGTCACACCGGCCGTGGACAGGTCGTAGCGTTCCGCCAGGCTGCCGGCGCGAACGTCGCGCGAGCGCGTCGCGCGCAGTCCGAGGGAATCAATGGGCTGCCATTCCGCTCCGAGCTTCCAGGCCAGCACCGTGCCGCTGCCGCTGTAGCGGGCCTGGCGCAGCGCGGCGTGCAGATCCACGCGTCGGGCCAGCGGCGCATCGCGCAGCAGCGGCACCAATGCCTCGCCAAAGATCTCGCGTACCGAGTACTGGCCCGCGACATCCACCGTCACGGTGCGTTCGAAGATGTTTGCCGAATCCGAATAGGCAGCCGGCAAGCCGCGATAGCCGGCGCTGGCCGCGGGCTCCACGCGCAGACCTTCCAGCGATTCGGGCAGTCGCCGCGAGCGGCTGTCTGCCGATTCCAGGCGCCAGGAAACCCCGGTCGCGATGCTGGCGCGGCCGGCCGGCAGCAGCGGCACGTCCGCATGCAGCGTCATTTCCGCGACCTGCTCGCGCACATCCTGCAGCTGCTCGGCGCTGCCTTCGGTTATCCAGGCGCGCGCGGCTTCGGACACCGATCCGGGGCCCAGCAGGTTCACCGGCACGCAGCCATCGTTGGCGAAAGTGAGCGTCGAGCGGCACACCGTGCGGCCGCTGGCCGGATCGACCACCGCATCGACGCCGCGGTACACGCGGTCGATGCGCAGCGTGTCCTCGTATCGCAGCCGCGTGTGATCGCGCCCGATCTGGTAGTAACCATCGAGCGACCAGCCCGGCTGCTGCCACGTGGCGCCCACGGTGCCCGACAGCAGGTTGCCCGTCAGCGTCGCATGCGCGCGCCCCAGGTCGCCGGCCCCCACGCGGCCCAGCCGGAAAGAGCTCACGCCGGCGCTGTCCATGCGGTCGCGGATCACCTGCGGCAGGAATGCATTGTCGCGGAAGATCGTGGCTTCCCACGGACCCCACAGGCTGGGAGGGTCCTTGTCGAAGGCATTGCGCGTCTGGCCTGCGATTGCCTGCGCGAACGTCGTGAGGGTGTCGGAAGGTCGCGTGGTGAAGCGCGCGAAGGAGGACACGCGTCGCTGGTCCGGCACGATCCAGATCAGGTCCGCGGCCGGATCCACCCCACTGCCTCCGGATTGGGTCGTCGCGGTTCGATACTGTCCTGCCTCGAATGGGGCCGGGACACCGCCGGCAAGGAACTGCGTTCCGGCCAGCGGCCCCGATGTGATCAGGCCGCCATAGGTGTAGCCCGTGGCGCGCACGTTGCCGACCAGCACTTCCCGCGGGTCGCCGCCCGGGTTGGCGATCGACGCGGTGCTGTTGAACCAGTCGCGGCTGTCGTAGCCCCGAATGCCCTCGATGCGCGAATACTCGCCGGACAGCAGCAGCGTGGACCGCTCGCCCAGTGTCAGGCCCCAGGCTGCGCCGAATTCCGCATTGGCGTTGTCGCCTTCGCCCGTGATGCCGCCCTGCACATGGCCGCGCAGGCCGCGAAAGTCCGCATCCAGCAGCATGTTGACCACGCCGCTCACCGCATCCGAGCCATAGGCGGCCGAAGCACCGCCCGTCACGACCTCCACCCGCCGGACGACGCTGCGCGGCAGCAGCGCCACATCCACCGTGCCGCTGCGTGAGGAGGGCACCACGCGCCGGCCATCGAGCAGCGTCAGCGTGCGGACCGAGCCGATGCCGCGCAGGTTGAGGAAGCTGGCGCCGGCGGCGCCCGATGTGCCGAAGGACTGCGTCTGCGGCGTGTCGCTGTTGAGGAACAGCGGCAACTGCACCAGCGCATCGACCAGCAGCGTCGGACCGATGGCATCCAGCTCCACGCGCGAGATGGCCGCGACGGGTGTCGGCGTCGAGAGATTCTCGCGCTGGATGCGGGTGCCGGTGATGGAGACTTCCGGCAGGTCCTCCGCCGGCAGGGAGGTCGGTTCATCCGGCGCGGGCAGATCCTGTGGCGCCGCGGTGGCAGGTGCCGCGACCGCCCGTTCCGCCAGCCGCAACGTGATCTGGCCGCGCGGATCCAGGTATGCGGTGAGGCCGCTGCCTGCGATCAGCTGCTGCAGCGCCGGTTGGACTTCGAGCCTGCCTCGCAGGGTGCGCGTGCGCCTGCCCTGCAGCAGTTCGTAGGGAAACAGCACGGGCACGCCGGCCTGCTGTGCGAAGCGCGTCAGCGTCTGCTCGGCGGGACCCGCGGGAATGTCGAATTCGCGCGGCGCGCAGAGGGCCATTCCGGTGAACAGCAGCAGCGCCAGTCCTGCCCCGTGGCGCCGCAAGCGGCGGCGCGCGGTCATTGCAGTGCTGCGGGCCCGGGCTCCGGTCCGATCTGGATCACGCCATCCGTGCCGCGCCGGGATGCGATGCCGAAGTTCGTCCGCAGCGCGTCGCGCAGTGCGTCTGTGTCGCCCGCGGTGAAGTAGCCGCCGATGCGCAGCTCGCGCAGTCGTGGGTCGGTGATCGCGAAACGCTCGTTCGTGTAACGCGAGAATTCCCGCAGCGCGTCGGCGAGCGGTTCACCCTGGAAGGCCAGCATGCCATTGCGCCATGCCAGGCGGGAAGCCAGCGCGTCGTCGCCCAGTTCACCCACCCTCGATTGCCCGTCGGTGTCGATGAGCATGAACTGCCCCTTGAGCAGGTCGCCCACGCTGCCATTGCCAGACAGCAAACGCACGTGACCCTCGTTGACGATGACCTCGAGGCCACCGCCCGCGAGCAGCTTCACATCGAAGGCCGTGCCCAGCGCCTGCACCACGTGGCCGCCAGCGGTGACCCGGAAAGGCCGCGCCGCATCATGTGCCACGGTGAAATGGGCTTCGCCACGCACCAGGCGCAGTTCGCGCGACTGGCTGCCCAGCGCGACCACCTGCACCTGCGAGGCGGTGTTGATGGCCAGTACGGATCCATCGGGCAGCGGCACATTGCGCTGCTCGCCGACCACGGTCGTGAATTCACTGCTGGCGGCGCGCGCGGCGATGCCAGGCGACCGGTCAGCAGCGAAGTAGTGCTGCAGCGCGAATCCGGTGGCCAGCGTGACCAGCGCCAGTGCGGCTGCGATCGCGTAGCGCCGGGGGCGCGCGGAGGCGGACGTGGGCGCCGGCGCGGCGACAACCTCCGCGGGCGGCTCCGGAAAGATGCTGGACAGCTCGCGCAGCACGTCCATCTCATTCCACAGCGCCGACAGTTGCTCCAGCGCGCGGGCGTTGGCGGGGCTCGCGCGCCAGCGGTCAAGCTCGGCGCGCTCCTCGGCGGTTAGCCCGCGACTGGCCCTGGCGATCCACTCGGCAGCCTCTTCGCGCGCGCGGGGCAGATCCGGGAAATCCGCGACATTGCTCATGCGCGCCGCCTTGCGGGTGCTTCGCGCGCGCCGCGCGCGGAGTCCTGCATCTGCTCGAAGCACAGCAGCAGGCCCTTAGCGATGTGCTTCTGGATCGTGCTCTGCGCGATCCCGAGCCGCGCGGCGATCTCCTCGTGGCTCATGCCGTACACCTTGTGCAGCACGAACACGCGGCGGCACTGTTCGGGCAGTCCCCCCACGGCCTGGCAGAAAAGCAGGAAGCGACGCTCGGAATCCACCTGCGCATCGGGAAGCGCGGCGCCGTCGACGAAGAAGTCCTCATGGGCCTGGTCCAGCGGGCCCGTCGTGCGGTAGGCGGCTCGAGAAACGTGGTCCAGCGCCAGGTTGCGCGCGGTGCGCATCAGGAAGGCGCGGGCGTCGCGGATGGTCTGTCGACCCTCGGCCTCGAAGCTGCGCACGAAGGCTTCCTGGAGGATGTCCTCGACATCGTGCTGGCCCACGATGCGTCGCACCGCGCGCGCCATCAGGCCGCGACACGCCAGGTATATGGAAGTGATTCCCTGTTCGGCGGCCATTGGCGGCGAACTATAGGGGTGGCCGGCGGACAGCTCAATGCAATCACGAATGGAGGTTTTTCCGCGCTGAACCGTCTAGGCATGTCAGCGGGTCGTGTCCCCCGTATTCGGGGGCGATCCTGGTTATCCGTCGCAATGCGAAATTTGGGGGAAGAGAATGTCCACTGTCCAGATCACGTCCACCGTCTGCGCGCGTAGTGGCGCCTGGCGGGTTGCCGCCGCCGTTGCCCTTGCGCTGTCGGGCCTGTCCGCAGTCCAGGCCGCCGAAGCCGCCGGGGATTCCGAAGAAGGCATCACCGAAGTCATCGTCACCGGTTCGCGCATCGTTCGCCGTGACCTTGAGGCCGCAAGCCCGGTCGTCACCGTCACCGACCAGGTGTTCAACGAGTCGAGCACGCTGGCCGTCGAGAGCGTGCTGAACCAGCTGCCGCAGTTCGTGCCGGCCAATACCCAGTTCAACACGGCCGACGTGTTCCCCAGTGCCACCAGCACGCCTGGCATCTCCACCGTCAGCCTGCGTGGCCTCGGCGCCAACCGCACGCTGGTGCTGGTGGATGGTCGTCGCGCGCAGCCGATCAACTCGACGCTGGTGGTGGATACCAACTCCATCCCCTCGTCGGCCCTCGAGAGCGTCGAGATCATCTCCGGCGGCGCCTCGGCCGTGTACGGCGCCGACGCGCTGGGCGGTGTGACCAACTTCAAGCTCAAGAGCAATTTCCAGGGCCTGGACATGCAGCTGCGCAGCGGCATGACCGAGCGTGGCGACGGCGAAGAGAATCGCGTCAGCGCGCTGATGGGCGCCAACATCGGCGATGGCCGCGGCAACGTGATGCTTGGCCTCGAGTGGACCGAGCGCCAGCAAGTGCTGGCCGTGGATCGTCCATTCTTCAGCAGCGCGCTGAAGGATCCGACCACCAACTCCACGTCGAACGTGCGCCTGAACGGCTTCTCGTACGAGCCGGGCGTGGGCGGCACGCCGTCGCAGGCGGCCGCCAACACGCTGTTCCCTGAGCGTCCGGTCGGCTACAACGTGTCGCGCACCACCAGCTTCTACTTCAACCCCGACAATTCGGTGTTCAAGACCGACCTGCGCGGCCTGGGCTGGGCGGGCGACATCGCCAACGACCCCGCCTACAAGATCAACCCGTCGGGCGTGCTGACGCTGAACAACCTCGCCAACCGCTACTCCAGTCCGATGGAGCGCTACTCGCTGTTCGGCAAGGGCAACTTCAAGATCAACGATGCGATCGAGGCGTTCTCGCAGGTCAACTTTGTCAACACCACCAATCGCCAGGTGCTGCAGCCCTCGGGTGCGGTGGGCGGCTTCGGCGCCACCATTCCCTACGGCGCCGACATCTACGGACCCTCGCGCAACGCCAACGGCACGACCCGCGCCGAATACCTGGCGGGCGGCGCCTTTGGCCTGAGCTGCCCGGCCACCGGCGGCTGCACCCAATCGCAGGCGTTCCCGGTGCCCACGGAGCTGGCCGCGCTGCTGAATTCGCGTGGCGCCAACGTCACCAGCAACGCCACGACCCCGATCTCCTACGATGCGGTCACCGGACTGCCGGTGGTGATCTCCGGCGTGGATGGCAACTGGCGCCTCGGCGGCACCTTCGATTTCCTGCCGGTGCGGCAGATCGAGAACGCCACCAACCTCTACCAGCTGATGGTGGGTTTCCGCGGCGATCTGGGCCTGGGCGACTGGACCTGGGAGGCCTACGGCTCGCACGGCTCCACGCGCACCGACCTCGACTACATCGGCTTCGTGTCCACTGCGCGCTGGCAGGCGCTGGCCTCGGCGCCGAACTTCGGCAAGGGCGCGTCGATTGCAGGCGCCGGTTCCACGGCGGCCACCTGCACCAGCGGCCTGCCGGTGTTCGGCGGCACGATCACCGAAGACTGCGTCAAGGCCATCAGCGCGCGCTACACCGATCGCACGCGCCTGTCGCAGGACATCGTCGAAGCCACCGCGCAGGGCGCGCTGTTCTCGCTGCCCGCGGGCGAGGTGCGTTCGGCCGTCGGCCTCGTGCAGCGGACCAACAACTTCCAGTACCTGCCCGATGCCTCGCGCGTGCGCGAGTCGTTCCTCGACGTGCCGGTGGGCGCGTTCGGCCAGGCCAACGTGTTCGGCAAGACCACGGTCAAGGAAATCTACGGCGAACTGCTGGTGCCGGTGCTCAAGGACGTGTTCATGGCCAAGAGCCTTGAACTGGAACTGGGCTACCGCTACTCCGACTACGACACCGCGGGCAACGTGCCCACGTGGAAGGCGCTGTTCAGCTGGGCGCCGGTGGACTGGGCCCGCTTCCGCGGCGGCTACCAGGTGGCCAACCGCGCGCCGAACATCAACGAGCTGTTCCTCGACGCCTCGAGCCAGGCGGTGACGATGGCCAATGCCGAGCCGTGCCGTTCCGACACGCGCGCGGCCTGGGGCAACGTTGCCACCAACCCGAACCGCTCGCAGGTGCAGGCGCTGTGCACGGCGCTGATCGGCAACTCCACGTCGACGTTCTCGCTGGATCCCAACAACTACCTGGAAGGCCGCGGCGATGGCGTGATCCTGCAGCTGAGCAGCGGCAACCGCGCACTGCGCAGCGAGGAAGGCAAGACCTGGACCCTGGGCGTGGTGCTGCGCTCGCCGTTCGAGAACCCCGTGGTCTCGGGCGCGACGCTGGCGCTGGACTGGTACAAGGTCAAGATCACCGACGCGATCTCGACGATCACGGCCTCCTCGTCCTATGACCTGTGCTTCAACCGCGATGGCCAGAGCAACCCGACCTACTCGCTCGATGATCCGAACGGCGTCTGCCGCAACCTGATCCGCGACGAGACCAACGGCGCGGCCGGGCAGGTGCTGTCGCAGTACCAGAACCTGGGCATCATCCGCACCTCGGGCATCGACGCCAACCTGAACTGGCGGGCGGACGTGGCGGACCTGGGATTGGAGTCCATCCCCGGCGCGCTGAGCCTGAACGTTTCCTACACGAAGCTGTTCGAGTTCAAGGCGCAGGAATACGCGACGCAGGTTCCGCTGGAGAATGCCAAGACGCTGGCGCGTGGCGGCATGTTCGGCTGGCGCACGGTGACCACGATGCGCTACTCGCACAACAACTGGGATGTGGCGCTGAACTGGCGCCATCTGCCCCCGGTGCGCAATTCGCTGTATGTCACCGATCCGAACACCACGGTGCGCGGCGCGGGTGAATACAACGTGTACGGCCTCACCGGCAACTGGGACATCTCCAAGCAGTGGGCGCTGACCGTCGGCATCGACAACCTGTTCGATCGCCAGCCGGAGCGCGTGGGCGCGGGCCAGATCCAGACGATCGCCGCGCTGAACGGCGGTGGCCAGACCGTGCTGAGCGGTGCGGCTTCCACCAGCGCCGGCTACTACGACGTGCTGGGTCGCCGCTACTTCGTCAACCTGAAGATGCGCCTCTGATCCGCATCTGAGGATCGGGTGTCCCCGGGGAGGGGGCCGCATCGGGCATGGGCTTGCCGGGTGCGGTTCCTCTCCCTTTCTTTTTGGGGCCCGGGACTAGGCCTCGCCGTCCCAGCCGCATTTCTGGCCGGCGTTGGTTTCCTTCAGGTAGCCCATCAGCGGCCCGAAGTATTCGATGATGGCGCTGGCATCCATCTGCCGCGTGCCGGTGAGCTTCTCGAGCGTCTCGGCCCAGGGGCGGCTTGATCCTGCCGCCAGCATGGCCTGGAACTTCTGCCCGGCCTCCTTGCTGCCGAACACCGAACACTCGTGCAGCGGGCCTTTGTATCCGGCCGCCTCACACAGCGCGCGATGGAACTGGAACTGGATGACGAAGGACAGGAAGTAGCGCGTGTACGGCGTATTGCCCGGCACGTGGAATTTCGCGCCCGGATCGAAGTCCGCCTCGGTGCGCTCGACGGGAGCCGATACACCCTGCACCTTCTCGCGCAGGTTCCACCAGGCCTTGTTGTAATCCTCGGGCTTGATCGCGCCCGAGAACACGCCCCAGCGCCACTGGTCGATCAGCTTGCCGAAGGGCAGGAAGGCGATCTTGTCGGCGGCGATCTTCATCTGTTCGTTCAGCACCGCCTCACGCGAAGGTTGGGCCTGTTTCACCAGGCCCACCTTCGCCAGGTAACCCGGCGTCATCGACAGCAGCACGGTGTCGCCGATGGCCTCGTGGAAGCCGTCATGCGCGCCGTTCTCGTACATGAACGGCTGGTCCTTGTAGGCCAGGTAGTAATACACATGCCCCAGCTCGTGGTAGATCGTGCCGAGGTCTTCCTCGGTGGGCGTGATGCACTGCTTGATGCGCACGTCCTCCTTCATGTCCATGTGCCAGGCGCTGGCATGGCAGACCACGTCGCGGTCACGCGGCCGCGTGAGCATCGATCGCTCCCAGAAGGTCGAGGGCAGAGAAGGCATGCCCAGCGAGGTGTAGAAGGACTCCGCCTGCTTCACCATCTTCTCGGCCGTGTAGGACTGCTTCACCAGCGCGGCATTCACGTTCTCGGCCTGCACTGACGGGAAGGGCTTGAGGATGTCCCCGTAGATGTTGTTCCACTGCTGCGCCCACAGGTTGCCGAACAGGTGCGCGGGAATCGGCTTGCCAGCGGGCACCTTGTCTTCGCCGTACTTGCCGGCCAGCTTCGCGCGCGCGTAGCAGTGCATCTGGTCGTACAGCGGCTTGACCTGCCCCCACAGCCGGTCCACCTCGGCCTCGAACTCCTCGGGCTTCATGTCGTACGGCGAGCGCCACATCGCGCCAAGATCCGCGAATCCGATTTCGCTGGCGCCCTCGTTGGCCAGTTCCACGAAGCGCGTGTAGTCCTTGCGCATCTGGCGGCCGACGCTGTGCCAGCCGGCCCAGGCCTCGGCCAGTTCGTCGTAGTTGCGGCTCTTCGCGATGGTGACGGAGAGCTGGTCGATGTTGCGGCAATCCTCCTTGCCGTTCTTCGTCACGCAGTACTTGCCCGCGCCGTAGTCGCCTTCCATGCGCGCCATGATGGTGGCCAGTTCCGCGCGCTTGGCCGCGTCGTCGGGCGCGGGCGCGGATACCTGGTCGGTGAGCTGCAGCAGCTTGATGGTGCGCGCCGTATCGTCATCGAGCGCCAGGCCGTCGAAGCGCCGGGATTCCTTGATCGCCTTGCTGAAGTATTCCAGCAGGCGTTCGCTGGCCCTGGCCCGCAGCATCTCGGTGTCGCCGGTGATGTAGGTGGCCTGCACCCAGCCCGCGGCGCTGCCTTCGATGGCGAGCGAGGCGAGGTCTGCATTGAGCTGCTTCACGAAGGCCTGGGCGTCGGCCGCGGTGGCGGCCGGCGGCTTGGGAGAGCATGCGCCGAGCAGCGTTGCGCCGAGGGCAATGGCGATGGCATTGGACAGAAGACGGTTGTGTTTCATCTCGCAAACTCCGGAGCGGGGCGCGCCACGAGGCCGGCGCGCGGGGTTCGGCCGGGGTAGACTGTACCGCCATTCCGACCGGCTTTAGCGCCCGAAATGCTCGCCCCCAGCCCCCCCAGCCTGTTCGCGGCCGCGCAACGCGCGGCCCCCCGCAGGCCTGCGCCCTTCCTGCCCATGACCCGGCAGGAGATGCAGGCGCTGGGCTGGGAGCAGTGCGATGTGATCATCGTCACCGGCGATGCCTATGTGGATCACCCCAGTTTCGGCATGGCCATCATCGGCCGGCTGCTGGAGGCGCAGGGCCTGCGCGTGGGCATCATCGCGCAGCCGGCCTGGCAGGGCACCGAGGCGTTCCGCGCGCTGGGCAGGCCGCGCCTGTTCTTCGGCGTCACCGCCGGGAACATGGACTCGATGGTCAACCGCTACACCTCCGACAAGCGCATCCGCAGCGACGATGCGTACACGCCGGGTGGCGAGGCGGGCAGGCGACCGGACCGTTCGGTGATCGTGTATTCGCAGCGCCTGCGCGAGGCCTGGCGCGATGTGCCCATCATCATCGGCGGCATCGAGGCTTCGCTGCGGCGTAGCGCGCATTTCGACTACTGGTCGGAGAAGGTGCGCCGCTCGGTGCTGCTCGACGCCAAGGCCGACCTGCTGCTCTATGGCAATGCGGAGCGGCAGGTGGTGGACCTGGCGCTGCGCCTCGATGCGGGTGAGTCGATGGATTCGATCCGCGACCTGCGCGGCTCGGTGTTCGTTCGCGGCGCGCACGCCCGCGATTACATCGAGAGCGATCCGCGGAACTTGGATGCGCCGGGCGCGCTGAATCCGCCGGTGGATCCCTATGCCATGGAGCCGGATGGCGCGCGTGGTGGCGCGGAGCCCGCTGCGGGTTCGCCGGCGCCGTCCGGCGAGACGGTTGTGCGCTTCCGTCGCCGCGTGAAGAACGCCGACCGCGAGCGCAGTGTGATCCGGATGCCGGACTACGAGCAGGTTGTCGATGACCCCGTGCTCTACGCGCACGCCTCGCGCATCCTGCATCTGGAGGCGAATCCGCACAACGCACGCGCATTGGTGCAGCGGCACGGCACGATGGATGTGTGGATCAACCCACCGCCGATTCCGCTGACCACGCCGGAAATGGATGCGCTGTACGAGCTTCCCTACCAGCGCCAGCCGCATCCGTTCTACGGCAAGGCCGAGATCCCGGCCTACAAGATGATCCGCTTCTCGATCTCGATCCAGCGTGGCTGTTTCGGCGGCTGCAGCTTCTGCTCGATCACCGAGCACGAGGGTCGCATCATCCAGAACCGATCGGAAGGCTCGGTGCTGAAGGAGATCGAGGTCATCCGCGACACGGTGCCCGGGTTCACCGGCGTCATTTCGGACCTGGGCGGGCCCACCGCCAACATGTACCGCATCGCGTGCAAGAGCCGCGAGATCGAGGCCAGCTGCCGATTGCCTTCGTGCGTCTTTCCAAAGGTGTGCGAGAACCTCAACACCGACCACACGCCGCTGATCGAGCTTTACCGCAAGGCGAGGGCGCTGCCCGGCATCAAGAAGGTCTTGATCGGCTCGGGCGTGCGCTACGACCTTGCCATCGAATCCCCGAGTACGTGAAGGAGCTCGCGCAGCACCACGTGGGCGGCTATTTGAAGATCGCTCCCGAGCATGTGCGCGAGGGGCCGCTGTCGAAGATGATGAAGCCGGGCGTGGGCACGTACTACCGCTTCAAGGAGCTCTTCGACAAATATTCGAAGGAAGCCGGCAAGGAGCAGTACCTCATCCCGTACTTCATCGCCGCGCACCCCGGCACCACCGATGAAGACATGCTCGAGCTTGCGATCTGGCTGAAGAAGAACGGCTTTCGCGCCGACCAGGTGCAGGCCTTCCTGCCCTCGCCGATGGCCTCGGCCACGGCCATGTACCACAGCGGCAAGAATCCGCTGCGCCGGGTCACCCGCACCAGCGAGAACGTGCCGGTGGCGCGGGGCTTGAGGCAGCGCCGGCTGCACAAGGCCTTCCTGCGCTACCACGATGCGAACAACTGGCCCACGCTGCGCGAAGCGCTGCGGCGCATGGGCAAGGCGCACCTGATCGGCAGCGGGCCGAACCATCTGATTCCCGCCTATCAGCCACGCGGCACAGGCGGGGCGGGTGAAGGGCAGCGCCGACCCACCGGCGCGCGCCGGACGCCATCCCAGCCGATGCGCACGCAGCACACCGGGTTGCCGCGCAATCCGCGCAAGCCGAGATGAATCCGCTGCGGATGATGTCGGTGGCTGCGCTGGTGGTGCTCACCGGCATCATCGTGGGCGCGCTGGGCAGTCATGCGCTGCGCGCCGTGCTGGACGCCTCCCAGCTGCATGCGCTCGAGACAGCGGTGCAGTACCAGCTCGTCAACGGCCTGGGTCTGTTTGCGGTGGGGCTGCTGGCACGCTCGCAGACCGACGCCTGGCTGTCGCGCGTCGCCTTGATGCTGCTGGCCGGAGTTGCCTGCTTCAGCGGTGGCATCTACATCATGCTGGCCGGCGCGCCGCGTGCGCTCGGCCTTGTCACGCCGCTTGGCGGAATGCTGCTGATCGGCGCCTGGGCCCTGCTGGCCTGGCGTCTGCACCGAATGGCGAGTATGCCCCGCGGCTAGCGCGAGCCAGCGCTGCGCTCAGGGCCGCAGCGCCTTGCTGGAAATGAACTGCGTGACGATCCACTTCTCGCCCGCTGTGGGTGGCGAACCGGTGTGCAGCATGCGCCGGTCGGGCGAGAGGTCCGGGTGCGCGTTGATGAAGAAGAACCCGTCTCCCGCCCGACCGCGGTTCACGATGCCAAGCTCCGGAAAGGTTGTTTCACCGCCCTCGTAGGCATCGTTCAGGTACAGCAAAAAGGTGATCATCCGCTGGCCCATCTCCTCGATCTGCTTCGCGTAGTCGCGTGCCTTCGCGTCGATGAAATCGAAATGCGGCGTGATCTGCTCGCCCACCCGGTAGTGCAGGATCGTCGGGTGCTCGAAATGCTGGATGCGGTAGCCACACGTGAGCGCCATGCGCGCCTGCACCAGGAACTGCACCACGTCGAGCGTGGCGTAGTCGTACATGGCCATGGTGTTGGTGCGCATGCTGTGCACCTCGACCTTGCGGTCCACCGAATCGTAGACCAGTGCCGGTTGCAGTCGCCCCACGGCACGGCCCATCAGCCAGTCGCATACCGGCAGCGGCGCGAGGCCCGGCACGCGCTGCACCTTTTCGTGCAGGGCCACCGTCGCGGCGGGCTGCAGCCACTCGGCCAGCGGCACGCGCGAGGCCATCGTCGCCCAGTCCGCCGCCGGCGCGCCGGCCGGCTGCAGGCAGGTCAGCTGTCCGCGCGCGGACACATCGCCCGCTGCCGCGGCCTGCCCCAGCAGCTGCAGCGCGCCCTCCCAGCCCTGCTGCACGTAGGCGCCGCCGGCCGTCAGCGCCGCGCCACGCGCCAGCGCGCGCGGCTCGCCGGCCTTCATCGCCTCGATCAGCAGCGGCATCGCGTGCTGCGGCGACAGCGGCGCCCGGTCCCCGACCAGCAGGCGGTGCCCCAGCTCCGACATGGCCGCCAGATCCCCCTGCCGGCTGGCACGGCCCAGCACCTCGTAGGCTTCCTGGTGGCTGCCGGCCGCATCGAGGCTGCGAACAGTCTCGATTGCGGCGGAAGCAGAAGGCTGGCTGCTCATGCATCCCCTCTTTGCCAAAAAAAAACGGCGGGTGTTGCCACCCGCCGCACTTTACCGCTGGTTCAGGCGCCTGCGCCTGCCTCGCGCCCGCAGGTCAGAGATCAACCGACAGGTTCAGCGAGTACCGCCGGCCGACCAGGTCGTCGAACGGGCTGAAATTGCCGAAACCATTCAGCGGATCGCGCAGGTCGTAACCGCCCCAGCTTGGCTGGGTATCCAGCAGGTTGCTGACGCTGAGCGACGCGTTCACCGGGCCGATCCGCGTGCCGAACGTGGCATTGATCTGGTTGAAGGTGCTGTAACCGGCGAACAGCGGGCTGCGCTTGACGGTCGGCGACTGCGTGCCCGTGATGTTCGGGGTGGTGGCAAACGTGGTCGGCGTCTGCGTACCCAGGCGGTACTGCCAGGTGACGACCGCGCGATGCCGGCCCCAGTTGTACCCGATGCCGGTGCTGGTGCGGATGCGCGAGGCGCCGTTGAAACCGGCGTAGTCGGCCAGCTTGTCGGGGCTGCCGGCATAGCGCTGGATCTGGTCCATCAGGTAGTTGCCAGTCATCGAAACGGACACCGAACCCGGCAGGCTCTCGAAGCCCAGGTCCGTCAGTGCCGCTGTCCAGTTCAGGCCCACGTCCAAGCCGCGGATGACCAGCTTGTCCTGGTTTTCGTACGGGTTGAACACACGCGAGATCGCGCCGCTGACCTGGTCGCGCTGGATCAGCTTGCAGTAGCCGTTCGGGTCGTCGAGCAGCAGGTCCGGATTGCTGCCATTGATGTTGTAGCAGGAGTTCACGATTGCGGACGTCCGGGTCACGTCGATGGGGTCTGACACGCGCGCTTCGTACCAGTCCAGCGTGCCCGTCAGGCGCGCCAGCAGAGGCGATTCGAAAGGTGAGCGGAACGCCACGCCGATGGTCCAGGTGTCGCCGCGCTCGTTCCTCAGGTCCGCGTTGCCGTTCAGCAATATCGACGGTGCGCCGCCGTCGTTGAAGTTGTTCGGATCCGCATCGAAAGCAGAGGCCGTATTGCCGATCATCGCGCTGCACAGCGCCTGCAGCCTGGCGCGCACGGCCGGGTCGGTGGCCGGCTGGTTGGAGGGGCGGCCGTTGAAGGTCGTGTTGTTCAGTCCGGAGGTTGGCGTCGGGGCGTCGTTCCGGCACGGATCGACCGCCGCATCGCTGAACTGCGCGCTGCCGGTCGGCGTCTGGTACAGCTCGGCGATGTTGGGCGCGCGTTCCGCGCGGTTGTAGCCACCGCGCACCCGCGCCCATTCCACCGGCGCCCAGCTTGCCAGGACCTTGTAGGTATCCACCGTCTGACCTGTGCTGTAGTCCGAGAAGCGATAACCCAGCTCCAGCTCCAGGCTGTTGACGAACGGCAGGTCCTTCAGCAGCGGCACCAGCGCCTCCCCGTAGATTTCCTTGGCCGTCACCCCCGCATCGATGT
This sequence comes from Pseudomonadota bacterium, assembly GCA_016720075.1. Classification (GTDB taxonomy): domain Bacteria; phylum Pseudomonadota; class Gammaproteobacteria; order Steroidobacterales; family Steroidobacteraceae; genus ZC4RG30. The sequence continues at coordinate 249,781 of JADJXW010000003.1, read as the reverse complement.
CGCCCGAGCCGAAGGCGCCCGCCGAGGTATCACCGATGTAATCCAGTTCGCGCAGGGAGTCCGGCTTGAATTCGAAGTCGTTCCGGCGATACGTGGCGCCGAGCGCAGAACGCACCTGACCCGCCGGCAGCGTGAACAGCCCGCCCTGGAAAGTCAGTTCGTAGATGCGCTGGGTCATGTCGCTTCGGTCGGCTTCGTTGGCCGACAGCGCTTCGAGGCAATCCGCGGACGGCACGAAACCTTGGTCGAAGGGACCCAGGCCGCTCTCGCAGGTCAGGTATTTTGAACTGACGCCCACCTGCTCGAAGCCCTGGCCGTAGTTCGGCGCCGTCATCAGCCGCGCGTAGTTGGACAGCGGTGCGAAGCCAATGTAATCGGTGCTCGTCTTCGAATCGCCCTGGGATAGGTAGGCTTCCCATTTCCAGTCGCCGAGGCCGGTGTCGCCCCGCAGTCCCGCGGAGAAGTTGTACAGGCGGGTGGTGTTCAACGTGCCGCGCGCCGGCAGGTAGCCCAGCTGTGTATTCAACGCCCAGCGGGAATTGGGGCCGCACTGCGTCAGCGGCGTGTTGGTATTGGTGTCGGTCTGGGTGACGTAATACGTGTTGGTGGTCGGATTCAGGATGGCGCCCGGCGTGCCCGGTGTCACTACGGTCCTGAGCGTGCAGTTGTTCGGCAGTCCCTGGAAGGCGCCGCTCGTGATGTTGCCGCCTGGTGTCGGGCGGGATTCCATCAGCGTGCGCAGGCCGCCCTTTGTGATTACCCGGCCAGCGGAATCAAACACGTCCCCCGGCAGCGGGAATGCCTGCGCCATGGTGCAGCCGCCCGTGGCCGGGCAATTGGTGCCCTTGGTTCCGCCCGTGCGGTAGGAGGTGACTGTGGAGCCGACAGGCGCCGCCGCACTGCCCACCTGCACCACTGAGGGCAGGTAGATGGGCGACAGGCCGTTCGCGTCCGTGGCGGCGAATGGCACGGCCACACCGAAGGTGGGGCCGGAAAATGGCGAAGGCTCGCGCCGCGTCTCGGTGTCCGAGGCGGCAAAGTTGAAGCTGGCAAAGGCCGTGAGGCGGTCGGTGATGTCGTAGTCGGCATTGCCGACCAGGGTGTAGCCCTCGCGTGGTCCCGAAATTCTGCGATCCCAATCGATGCGGTTCTGCGTCGGGCTGCACAGGCTGCCCGCAAATGCCGTATTGGGCGCCGCAATGGTCTGGGAGGTCACCACGCCAGTCGTGGCATTGAGCGTAGGCGCAGAGAAGGTGCAGGTAGTCTCGACGGGATCTCCGGACCCCGGCTTGTAGTTCTGCGGCCCATACGCCAGCGTCACCGCGTTGGCCGTAGGAGTCTGCGAAGAGCGCGTGTAGACCGAGCCATCCTGGTTGACATACCACCCACCGCCGTAGGGGCCAGTGGTGGAGCTGATGCAGTTGGCCGTGCCGCAGGTGCGATTCGGAAAGATCGCCAGGCCCGCAGCAGTCGTCGGTCGATTGCCGGCCCACACGCCCAGGAAAGGGAAAAACTGACCGGCCGTGGCGGCGCCGGTGGGCGCCGAATAGTACGAATCCCAGCCGAAGGCGAAGTCGCCGGCGGAGGAGTACGGAGACTCCAGAACCTCGCGGAAGGCATCGTGCTTGCGCCACAGGGCGCTGTTGCGCTTGCTGTACTCGATGCCGATCAGCACGCTGCCGCGACCGTCGGCGATCTTGGCGCCCATCAGGCCTCCGATCTGCACTTCGCCGCCGTCGCCCGCTTCGTTCACGCCACTGCGCACCTGCAGCTTCAGGCCCTCGAAGTCCTCGCGCAGGCGGATGTTGGTGACGCCGGCCAGCGCGTCCGCGCCATAGACCGCCGAGGCGCCGCCGGTGATGACTTCAACGCCCGCCATGGCGATGGTGGGAATGGTGTTCAGGTCGATCGTCATGCCGGCGTTTTCCGGCATGCCGCGGTGGCCGTTGATAAGCGTCAGCGAGCGGCCAGCGCCCAGGTCGCGCAGGTTCACGTTGGCCGCGCCCGGCACCACGATGCCGATGATGCCGGCGTTGTCCGGCAGCAGCGTGCTGTTGGAGGCGTCGCCAGTGCCGCGGCCGCCATCCACGCCATTGGCGCCCTGCAGCGAGGTGACCGCGCCAGAGGTCATGCCAGCGCCGCCGACCATGAACTGCGGCAGGTCATTGAGGGCCTCTTCGACCGAGATGAAGGGGCTGTCTTCGATCTTCTGCTGATCAACCGTGACCAGCGGGCTGTTGCTGGTCATGTCCTTGCGCACGATACGTGAGCCGGTGACCTGCACTTCCTGCAGCACCACGCCCTCGTCCTTTTCTTCGGTTTTCTGCGGTTCCGCGGCACTGACCTGCGGCGTCCAGGCCGTTACGATTGCCGTCCCGAGGATCGCCGCCACGGCGGCACGCACGCGATTTCCTTCGCATCGAACTTGATGAGACATTGATCCAACCCCTTGTCTGTTATTGGTTATCGGTCAGCACGTATCCGCGCCCGCTTCTCGGGCGGCGTCGGACTTCTGCGTACTGGGAATCTGCACCCTGTCGCAGGGCGAAAGCAATTCCCTTCTTGGCTCTAGTGTGTCGCGGAACCTCTTCTATCTCACGACGCGGCAAAGGCCTGCGCCGCTACTGTGGCCCAAAGGTGTCGCAGGACTCGACGGCGCCCCTCTCGAGGCCGCGCCGGAACCACTGCTGGCGCTGCGCGGCCGAACCATGCGTGAAGCTCTCCGGCACCACGTAGCCCTGCGTGCGCTTCTGGATCATGTCGTCGCCCACTGCCGCGGCAGCAGCGAGGCCGTCATCGATGTCGGTCTGGCTGATGTTCTGCCTTGCCTGGATCGCATGGTGGGCCCACACCCCGGCGAAACAGTCGGCCTGCAGTTCCATGCGCACCTGCAGCGCATTGCCCTGTTCCTCGGTGGCGCGCTGGCGCGCGCGCTGAACCTGTTCCGAAATGCCCAGCAGCGTCTGCACGTGGTGGCCCACCTCGTGCGCCACCACATAGGCCTGCGCGAAGCTGCCAGCGGAGCCGGCATCCTCGGGGCCGCCGAAGCGCTGGATGAGTTCATCGAAGAACGACAGGTCGATGTACACGCGCTGGTCGGCCGGGCAGTAGAAGGGGCCTGCCGCAGAGCTTGCCGCGCCGCAGCCCGAAACATCGCGACCGGAATACAGCCGCAGCGTGGTGGGCACGTACTGGCGGCCTGCGGCCTGGAAGATGGGGGTCCACGTGTCTTCGGTATCGGCAAGCACCACCCGCAGGAAATCCGCGCCCTCGTCCAGGGACTGGTCCGCGGCGACCGTCGCCGGGGCGCCCTGCTGCATGGACCCGCCGTCAACGCCCTGCATGATGCCCATCACCAGGCGTGGATCCACGCCCAGGAAATACGCCGCGGCGACCACCACCAGTCCGCCAAGGCCAAGCTTGAAGCCGCCACCGCCGCCGAGCCCGCCGCCGCCACCTCCACCGGTGCCGCGTGTGTCCTCGACATTCGAACTGCGCCTGCCATCACGCCACTTCATGTGCCTTCCTTGTTCCAGACATTGGCGACTGCGGAGAAATCCTTCGACTGCGGCCTGACGATGCAGAAACGCTGGCCGGTGGGCGCTTCCATGACGATCCAGCGCTTCACCGGTCCGACGCGCCGCGCGCCGAGCGCCTCGAGGCGCCGGGCCTCGGCTTCCAGGTCATCGGATTCGATGTCCAGGTGCACTCGGCTGGCGTGCTGTACCTGCTGCACCTCTACATGAAGATCGCCGGGCGCGTTCTGCAAAAGACGGTAGCCCGGGTCGTCTTCCAGCCGCAGCGGCAGGCCCAGCGCGGCACTCCAGAAGCTTGCGGCCGAATCCAGGTCTTCGGTCTGGCAATCAATGATGAAGCCCGCGAGCCTGCTGCGATGCATGCCCGGAACGATATCATGACCGACCGATGACCGAAGTCAGCCCGCTGCCCGTTGAAGCCGTACTGCCGCAGTTGCGCGCCGCGCTGCGCGCCGGGCGCAATGCCGTGCTGGTGGCACCGCCCGGCGCGGGCAAGAGTACGGTGGTGCCGCTGGCTCTGCTCGATGAACCGTGGGTGGCCGGTGGTCGCATCCTGCTGCTGGAGCCCCGACGCCTGGCCGCCCGCGCCGTGGCCGCGCGCATGGCGCAGGCGCTGGGCGAACGGATTGGCGAGACGGTGGGCTACCGCATGCGCCTGGATACGCGCGTAGGTCCGGCAACGCGCCTGGAGGTCGTCACTGAAGGCATCCTCACCCGCATGCTGCAGCAGGATCCCGCGCTCGAAGGCGTGGCAGCGGTGCTGTTCGATGAGTTCCACGAGCGCAGCCTGCACGCCGACCTGGGTCTTGCGCTGTGCCGCGAGGCGCAGGACTCGCTCGGCCTGCCGCTGCGGCTGCTGGTGATGTCGGCCACGCTCGATGCTTCCGCGGTGGCATCGCGACTGGGCGATGCGCCGGTCATCGAGGCGCAGGGACGTGTCTATCCCGTCGACGTACATTATCTGGGACGTGCCCTGCCATCGCTTCCCGAGCAGCGCACGCTGGGCGCGCGCGAGATCGCGCCGTTGGCGCAGCAGGTGCGACGCGTGCTGGAGCAGACCCACGGCGATGCGCGGGTGTTCCTGCCGGGCTCGCCGGAGATCCACCGGCTGCGCGAGGCGCTGCACGACCTTTCATCCAGTGGCTTCGAGCTGTGCGCGCTGTACGGCGAGCTTGATCTTGCCGAGCAGCAGCAGGTGCTGCGTCCGTCGGTCAGCGGACGACGCAAGGTGATCCTTTCCACCAACATCGCCGAAACCTCGCTCACCATCGAAGGCGTGCGCGTGGTGATCGATGCAGGGCTCGCGCGCCGTTCGGTGTTCGATCCAGGAACCGGCATGCAGCGGCTGATCACCGCGCGCATCTCGCAGGCTTCCGCCGCGCAGCGCGCCGGTCGCGCGGGACGCACCGCGCCGGGCAGCGCGTGGCGGCTGTGGGGCGAGGGGGCGCAGGCGACGCTGGCCGCGCAGACGCCGCCGGAAATCCTGCATTCGGACCTGGCGCCGCTGGCGCTGGAACTGGCGCGCTGGGGAGCGCGCGACGCCAGCACGCTGCAGTGGATGGATCCGCCACCCGCGGCCGCACTGTCGCAGGCACGGGATCTGCTGCTGATGCTCGAGGCCATCGATGCGCACGGCGCCATCACGGCCACCGGCAAGGCCATGGCCGAAGCCGGATTGCACCCGCGGCTGGCGCATCTGCTGGTGCGCGCGCGCGGCACGCCGCACGAGGGCCTGGCGGCAACACTGGCGGCGCTGCTGTCGGAGCGGGATCTGCTGCGCTCGCGCGACCCGGACATGCGCACGCGGCTCGAGGCGCTGCGCGGGCATGCGCACGGCGCGGATGCCGGCGCGCTGGCGCGGGTTCGCGACCTGACGCGCCAGCTGCTGCGCGGATCGGCTGACGCAGCGCGCGGATCACGCAGCGTGCCTTCATCCGACAACGATGCGGGAATGCTGCTCGCCTGGGCCTATCCCGACCGCATCGCGCAGGCGCGCGGCGCGGGATTCCGCTACCTGCTGTCCAATGGACGTGGCGCGGTGCTGGAGCAGGCCTCCACGCTGTCCGGCGCCGAGTACCTGGTGGCGCTCGACCTGGACGATGCCGAAGGCGCAGAGGCGCGCATCCGGCTGGCTGCGCCACTCACGTTGGCGCAGCTCGAGACGGCGCTGCCTTCGCAGATCCGCGAGAACATCGAGACCTGGACCGATCCGCGCGGCGCGTTGCAGGCGCGGCGCGCCCGGCGGCTGGGCGCGCTGCTGCTGGCCGAGCAGCGCGTGCAGATTGATTCCGAGCAGGTGTCCGGCGCGCTGCTGGAGCAGGTGCGCGGCAGCGGGATCGCAGCCTTGCCCTGGCGCGATGCGGACCGCGTGCTGCTGGCGAGGCTGCGTTTCGCGTCGTTGCATGCGCCACCTGCGGACGAAATGCCTTCCTGGGATGATGCGGCGCTGCTTTCGCAGATTGACACGTGGCTCATGCCCTGGCTGCAGGACATCACGCGGCTGACGCAGCTGGGCGATGGGAGGCTCGGAGAGGCTCTGTTGTCGCGCCTGGACCGGCGCCAACGCCAGCGACTGGATGAATACGCACCAACCCATGTCACCGTGCCGACCGGATCGCGCATCGCGGTGGACTACCTGGACGAGAGCGCGCCCTGCATCGAGGTGCGCATGCAGGAGGTCTTCGGCCTTGCCGATACGCCCCGGCTTGCCGGTGGCAGCGTGCCGGTCACGCTGAAGCTGCTGTCGCCGGCCCGTCGGCCCATGCAGATCACGCGCGACCTCGCCGGATTCTGGCGCGGCAGCTATGCCGATGTGCGCAAGGATATGCGCGGCCGCTACCCGAGGCACTACTGGCCGGAGAATCCACTTGAAGCCGAGCCCATGCGCGGCGCAAGGCCGCGCAAATGATGCCGCCCCCGGTGATGGGCTAGACTCGCGGCATGAATCCGAGCTGGTATCTCTGGGTCAAGGTCTTCCACCTGCTGGCCATCATTTCGTGGATGTCCGGCATCTTCTATCTGCCGCGCATCTTCGTGCACTACGTGGAAGGGCAGGGCGCGGGGGAAGACGTGCGGCGCCTGAAGGTGATGGCGCGCAAGCTGTACCACTTCACCAGCATGCTGGCGGTGTTCGCGCTGGCCAGCGGCATCTGGCTGTGGACGGCGTTCGGATTCGGCGGCGGCTGGCTGCACGTGAAGCTCGCCATGGTGCTGCTGCTGATCGGCTACCACATCTCAACGCGCATCTTCATGAAGCGCATGCTGCGCGACGCGCCACTGCCAAGATCCGTCACGCTGCGCTGGTACAACGAGGCGCCGGTGCTGATCCTGCTGGTGATCCTCTGGCTGGTGGTGGTCAAGCCCTTCTGAGCCACAGCGCCAGGCAGCACGCGGCCGTCAGCACGGCGATCCACAGCCCCAGCAGTCCGTCGTAGTCGCCCACCAGGAACGACCACTGCGGATTGTCGGTCGGCAAAGAGATCTTCCGGAATACCGCGATCACGGCGACGAATCCGGCATGCAGGCCGATGCAGCCAGCGATGTTCCCCAAACGGCTTCGCACCAGCGCCAGCAGCAGGCCCACGCAGTACAGCGCCAGGAAGGCATCGGCGATGCGCAGCGGTTCGGCGTAGCCGCTGAAGAAGCCCGTCAGCGCCGTGAAGCCGCTGAGCGCGGTGACGCCCTCGTACGGCACGCTTGCCGCACGCCCCAGAAAGTGCACGGCGGCGTACAGCGCGGGAATCGCGAGCAGTCCCAGGCGCCGCGCGCCCCGGCGCTCCAGCGCGCCCTGCATGGCGCCGCGGAAGAATGTCTCCTCGATCAGCGCCACCAGCACGCCGCTGCCCAGTCCCTTCAGCGCCACCACCACCGCTCCGCCACTGCCTTCCAATCGAACCAGGTTCCAGTCGCGCAGGCCCAGCGCGAACAGTGGCGCGACGGCGATCGCCATCAGCGCAAGGCCCGCGGCTAGGCCCGCAAGCAGTTGAACACCGAAGGTACGTGCGGGCAGCCCATAGCCCAGTACATCGCGGCGCGCGAGCCCGGATCGCAGCATCACCAGGATGATCCAGCCGAAGGCGAACAGCATCGTCAGCCGGCTGAAGATGCGATGCAGCGGAAACACCGCGAGCGGCGCCAGCAGTTTCTGGGCCCAGGGGGCCAGCAGCGCCGCCAGCAGCATCGCGACAGGCAGCGCCAGCAGGAAGGCCAGCAACAGCGTGCCGCCGCGCCGCGTCATGCGCTGGCCATCATCATCTGCTGTGGTTCGCGCTGCTGCCAGGGATCGATCGCCGCGCAGATCTGGCGCAGGAAGGCGCGACCGGTCTGCGTGACGCTGATCTCGCTGGCATCCAGTTCCACCAGGCCGTCGCGACGCGCCACCAGCAGCCGCTGCTGTGCCAGCTGCCACCACGCCAGCTCATGTTCCGTCGCCGAGACCTGGGTCTTCGAGGCGCACATCAGGTTCCACAGGTGGCCGCGGACGCGAAGGTCATCCGGGCTCATCGCGTGGCCGCGCTGCAGCGGCAGCTCACCCGACGCCAGCCGCGTCTCATACTGCTGCAGGCTCTTCTCGTTCTGGGCGTAGCTGGCGCGGCCATGACCCAGCGCCGAAACACCCAGGCCCACCAGCGCCTCGGTGTGGCTGGCGGTGAAGCCCATGAAATTGCGGTGCAGGCTGCGGTCCGCCAGCGCGATCGCCAGCGGGTCGCTGCCGCGCGCGTATTGATCCATGCCGATCTCGATCATTCCCATGTCCGCCATGCTGTCGCGGCCCACGGCCAGCAGCTGCGATCGCACCTGCGGTTCGGGCAGGTCGGCCTCGGTGTACTGGCGCTGGCTCGACTTGATCCAGGGCACGTGGGCATAGGGAAGGAACGCGATGCGATCCGGCCGCAGCGTCGCCACGGCCTCGAATGTATGCGCGAGGCTCTCCGGTGTCTGCAGCGGCAGGCCGTGGATCAGGTCGAGCGAGATGCTGCCGATCCCGAGTTCCCGCGCCGAGTCGACCACACGGCGCACGGTCTGCGCATCGTGCACGCGGCCCACGATCTCCTGCACGCGCGGATCGAAATCCTGCACGCCCAGGCTCAGCCGGTTGAATCCATGCCTGCGCAGCACGGCGAGCTGCTCGCGGGTGGTGTTGCGCGGATCGGCCTCGATGGCCAGGTCCGCGCCAGGCGCCACGGTGCAGTGTTCCAGCAGTCCATCGAGCAGGCGATCCAGGGCGCCGGCAGGAAGGAAGGTGGGCGTGCCGCCCCCCAGGTGCAGTTCGCCTAGCGTCAGCGGCACGCCCGGCAGGCGCTCGCGGTACAGCGCGAACTCGCGCAGCAGCGTGTCGACATAGGGTTCGGCCAGCGCGTGGTTGCGCACGATCCGCACATTGCAGCCGCAGAAGCTGCACAGCGATTGGCAGAAGGGGATGTGCACGTACAGGGACAATCGCGCCACGCCCGAGGCGAGGGTTGCGGCCAGATCGCCAGTCCATGCATCGGCCGCGGGTGGCGCGCGCCAGTGCATGACCGCCGGATAGCTGGTGTACCGCGGCACGGGCTCGCGGTAGCGCTCCAGCAGATCCAGCGGCAGGTGTTTCACCCGAAGATCTCGCGCTGCAAGGTGACGAAGCGGCGCACGTTGGCTTCGGGCGTTCGCTGCAGCACGCCGTGTCCCAGCCCGCAGACCCAGCCGTGCCGTAGTGAAGCGGGCAGCGCCTTCACGCGCGCAAAATACTCGCGCAGCCGTGTTTCGAGCTCTGGCAGCGGCAGGTGCAGCCATTCCGGATCCACATTGCCCTGGATGCACCAGCGATCGGAATAGTTCTTCAGCACCTCGGTGATGTCGTGGCGCCAGTCCACGCCCAGGCACTGGAAGGGCAGGCCCTTGAGCTGGTCCCACCAGGCCGGGCCGGTGCCGCGCGAGTAGTAGGTGACCGGCGTTACGGCATCCAGCTTGCGGAACCGCGCCAGCACATCCGCCAGCACGGGCACCACATACTTGCCGTAGGTGTCGGGGTCTATTTCGCCTGCCGCCGTGTCGAACAGCGCCACGCACTCGGCGCCGGCCTTCGACTGCAGCGCCATGTTGTGCGCCAGCAGATCAAGCAGTTTGTCGTTGAAGGCCGCGTAGACGCCGTTTTCGAGGCCGGCGAGCGCATCCTGCGCGCGCTCGTGCGATCCGGCCGCGGCGTACACGTATAGCGTGAAGGGTCCGCCCACGAAGCCGATCAGGCCCTTGTCGGCGCGCAGCCGGCGGCGAGTCAGCGTCACCGCATCGGCCTGGAACTGCATGTGGGAAGCGCGCTGCGCCCCACCTGTCAGTCGCGCGACATCGGCCATCGAGCGCAGGTGGAAGTCGAGCTTGGGGCCCGGGTCGTAGCGCAGGCCCATGCCCATTGCTTCCAGCGGGAAGAGCAGATCCGAGAAGAGAATCGCCGCATCGAAATTGAAATCGTGGATCGGCCCCAGCGCGACTTCGGCGGCCAGCTCTGGTTCGCGGCACAGCGTGATGAAGTCGTTGTAGCGCTTCAGCATCTGGTAGTGCGAGTGATAGCGGCCGGCCTGGCGCATCATCCACACGGGAGGGCGGCCTTCGTTGCGGCGATTCAGGGCGGCGGTCAGCGTCGTGTCGGTCATTCGTTGTTCTCTAGCAGGTAGCCCACGCCGCGGATGCTGCGGATGGTTTGGGGATTGGCGGGATCCTGCTCCACCAGGCGGCGCAGGCGCAGGATGAAATTGTCCACGGTTCTCTCGGTGGGGAACTCGTCGGGAGCCCAGGCGCGCGAGAGGATCTCGTCCCGGCTCACGGCCTTGCCGGATTTCTCCAGCAGCAGCTGCAGCACCGCGCATTCCTTGTGCGTGAGGCGATGCAGCGACTGGCCGCTGTGCGCGGTGAAGCGCGCGAAATCCACCTGCGCGATGCCGATTCGCACCGGTCCCGCGGGCGCGGCGGTGGACTGGGAAATATCCCGCGCGCGTTTGAGCATGTTCTGCACGCGCAGCACCAGTTCACGGAACGCGAACGGCTTGGTCATGTAGTCGTCGGCGCCCAGCTCCAGTCCGTGGATGCGGTCTTCCGGAGTGCCATAGGCGGTGAGGAACAGCATCGCGGTCTGCGGGCTGTGCTCGCCCAGGTGGCGGGCCACCTCGAAGCCGTTGCCATCGGGCAGGCCCACGTCGAGGATGGCGGCCACGAAGCGCTGCTGCGCGATGGCGCTCTTTGCCTCGGCCACGCTGCCGGCGTGGGTCACGCCGAATCCTTCGCTGGCCAGCCTTCCGGTCAGCGTGCGCGCGACGTTGGTGTCGTCCTCCACCAGCAACAGGGGCGTGTCCATGACTGGAGAACCTCAGCCCTCGCTGGGCTTGAAGCTGAGCATCGCGGCGAAGCCGCCGCCCTCGGCATGGGCGAAGCGCACGCTGCCGCCCATGCGTTCCATCAGCACGCGCACCAGGTACAGGCCCACGCCGGTGCCGCGCGATTCCACGCCGCGCAGGAACAGTCTGCCCAGCGACTCCGGGTCGCCCTGGAAGCCGCGGCCGTCATCGCGATAGCTCAGCTGCACAACGTTGCCGCTGCGGCGGGCTTCCACATCGATGTGGATCAGGCTGCGATCGCCATGGCGCAGCGAGTTCTCGACCAGGTTGCGCAGGATCAGCTGCAGCGCCGAGGTGTCGCCGCTCACGGCGGGCAGGTCCTTGTCGACGGCAACTTGCAGCGCTGCGCCTTCACCCTCGGCCGCGACGATGCCGTTCAGCACGCGTTCCAGCCACTGGTCGAGCCGGATGGCCTGCTCGGCAAGCCTGCCGCCGCCCTCGATGCGCGCCAGTTCCAGTGTCTTGTCGATCTGGGATTCAAGCCGGTGCGTGTCCACCAGCAGCCGGTCGATCAGTTCCTGCGAGGGTTCGCCTGCCGCGATGGCTTCGGTCTGCAGTCGCACGCTGGTCAAGGGCGTGCGCAGCTCGTGCGTCAGCGCGGCGAAGAAGGCCTGCGTGCCGCGCGCGCGCTGCATGTCGCGTCGGTAGTACCAGAACAGCGCGCCGGAGATGGTCAGCAGCAGCACGAGAAAGGTGCCGCCCTCCCAGTAAACCATGCGGAACGTGCGGGCCGACTCGGCCGCGATCTCAGCGGGCGGCATGCCTGCCAGCGACGAGAGCTCGGCAATGTGCCGGGACTGGTCGAGCAGATGCCAGGCCCACCAGATGACGAGCATCAGGATCATCACCAGCCAGCCGCCGGCCAGGATGGCGACGCGGCGCGATTGCCGCACCGGTCTGACGCTCAGCGCGCCCTTGCTGTCCATTTACGCCACTCGGCCACCGTGGGGAAGGCCTGGAAGTGTCTCACGCCGGCGGCACGGATGTGCTCGGCCGTCTTGCCCGGACCCGAAGCATGGTGCGTCGTGGCACCCACGAGACCTCGTCCGCGCTCGAACTGCGCGGTGCTGCTCCAGTACACATGCGTGGCCGCGCGCAGAGCGGGTTCGTCGGGCAGCGCGGATTCATCGACCGCATAGGTGGCGATCACCTGCGAGCCCTTCCATGCGCCCTGTGCCCAGGGGTCCACCGCGGCAGCATGCGTCAGTACCGACCAGCGCGCCGGCGCCGGCAGGCGCAGCAGCGGCTCGGCAACCAGCAATGCGGCGCCCTCGGCGCCCATGGCCTCGCTGCAGCCCTGCACCCACACACCCTGGGCGGCCAGTCGGAACCAGCTGCTGCTGCCTGACGTCCACACCACCTTGCCGGCGAGTGCGGAGGCCGCATCCGGCGGCAGCGCGCGTGAATGCGCAACGAAGACGGCGTCGCTGTGCAGTTGCGCGGACAGCTGTGCACCCGCGACCAGGTAACGCGCGTCGGATTTCGGCGCGTGGCTGCCATCCCAGGCCCGCACGGCGCCAGCCGGATCGGCCACCACCACTTCGGGCAGCCAGCGCTCGCCAGTGATGTCGACATTGCTGCCACTGCGGCCGCCGGTGCGCAGCAGTCCGCCCAGGCCCGGCAGCCACTGCAGCGTGGCGCCAAAGCGCTGGTGGCAGCCGCCGCCGTGCTCGGCCAGTAGCTGGCGTTCCAGCGTGATGGCGCCGCGGGTGGCCGGATCTTCCAGCACCGCAAGCAGCTCGCGCGTGGCCGCATCATTCGCGCGGCATTCGATGGCCAGCGCGCCCTGGCCTGGCGCGCCCGGCGAATCGGTGAGCGGCAGCACCATCAGGTTCAGATCCCGCAGCAGCGAGTCGAGCAGCTTGCGCCCCTCGCGTTCGGTGCTGGTGTCGGCGTACAGCCGCGACAGGCCCGCCAGCGCGAGCACCACGCCATCCAGGTGACGTTCCGAGCCGCGCGGCTCATGCAGGCGGCGCAGGCGGCTGTCGACATTGCCGCGCAGGTTCACGAGCGTGAGCGCGTTGCGCGCGCCGAAGGGCAGTGCCTGCGCGAGGAACGGCGGCAGCAGCTCGGCGCGGCGCGGCGAAGAGGTGCCGATGACCAGCCCCGCGCCTGCGGCCAGGCGCTGCGGCACATCGGGCGCGAACAGCGCGATGTCGCGCGGGTTCGCGCGCCGCGGCACGGCAGCCAGCACGAACTCGCGCGGCCGCTCGAGGCTCAGGTCCTTCAGCGAATGCACGGTGAAGTCCACGCTTCCGTCGGCCAGCTGGTGGTCAAGCTCGGCGGTGAAGAACTCCTTGCCCTCGATCTGCGACAGTGGTTTGTCGAGCACGCGATCGCCGCGCGTCTCGATGCCCACCAGTTCCACCTCGAGTCCGGGATGCGCGGCACGCAGTGCGGCTGCCACCTGGCTGCTCTGCACCCAGGCCAGCGCGGAGCGTCTCGTCCCGAGACGCAGTGTCTTGTTGCTCATGGGGTGTGATTAGTAGCCGAAAGCCTGGAAGACGGCCAGATCTTCCCAGCCATGATTCGAACTGCCGGCGCGTGAACCGTCGGTGTCGTCGAGCCGCGCGAGCTGTGCCTTGTCGGCGCAGGCCTTGCGCGCGCGGGCCAGCAATTGTTCGCGCTGGGCCGCATGCGTGTCACGCAGGCCGAACAGGTCCTTCAGCGTCGAAAGATCCGAAACCTGTTGCCAGGCGGTTCCGGCCGCGCTGTCGATGCCCAGGTGCAGGATGCGGCCCTCGTGCCGCGCCCGGTTGCGCCACGCGCGCACGCGCTCGGTATCGCGCCCGGCGTCCGCCGGAATGCAGATCACCACGTCCCGGGCCCGATGCCAAGCAGCGGCCTCGGCTTCCGGCGTGGACTCGAGCAACACCACGCGGCCAGCGGTCTGCGCCACGCGCTGGCGCGACAGCATCGCCTCGGCGCGTTCCCGGCTGCGGTTCCAGACCAGCACCTCGCCGGTATCGAGGAAGGGCAGGATGGTTTCGGCCAGCTGCCCGGCGCCGAGCAGAAGCGTGGGCCCGGTGAGCGTGCCACCCAGCAGGCGTCTCACCAGCGAACCATAGGTGGCGCTGCCCAGGCCCACCACGAATTCGGTGCGGACCTCTTTTGTATCCTGCAGCAGTCGCTGCATCCACGGCCGCAGTGCGCGTGCCTCGGCGGCATGCGCGGCCTCGTAATCGCGCCAGCTCTGCTTGATCTGTCCGAGGATTTCGGTCTCGCCGGCGATCTCGCTCTCCAGTCCGCAGGCCAGCTGCAGCAGGAATCGATAGGCCTCGGCGCCGCTGTAGGTTTCGAACCCCGCGGCACTCGCCTCCATCGGCGCGGGGCGGGCCTCTTCCGGCAGCGCCGCGATGCGCACTTCGCGCAGGCAGGTCTTCACCGCGCAGGCGTTCGGCAGCAGCGCATCGGGCGCCGCATCAGGCGACTTGCGGTTCAGGGCGACGAGGTCGGACAGAGCCATGCCGGTGAGGGTACGGATGGCGCGGGTGGCCATTGTCACTGGCGGGTCACGGCGGGGCGGGCTTGTTGAGAGTGGTTCTCAACAAGCGCGACATGGGTCTCAAACTAGAGCGGCAGCCCCTCCGCCTTGCGCGCCTGCTGCACCGACGGCCGCGCGCGGCAGCGCTCGAAGTAGGCCGACAGCTTCGGGAAGCGAGAGATATCCACGCCCACCCGCTCGCGCCAGCTCAGCGTCACGTACAGGTACGCGTCGGCCACCGTGAAGTTCTCGCCGGTGAGATAGGCCTTGTCGCCCAGCGCGTCCTCGATGAATGCATGCCGCGTCGCGAGCTGTTCGCGCAGCGCCGCCTTCTGCTCATCGGTGGTGGTGGGCCGGAACATCGGTGACATGCACTTGTGCACTTCGGAGTTGATGAACGAGAGCCACTCGACCACGCGGAAGAAGCCCAGCGTGCCGGCGGCCGGCGCCAGCCGGTGCGAGGCATCCAGCGACGAGATGTAGCTGAGCACCGCCACGTTCTCGGTGAGCACCTGGCCATCATCCAGCACCAGCGCCGGCACATAGCCCTTCGGGTTGAACGAGGTGAAGTCCTTGCCGTCGGCGGTTTTCTTGGTGCCGCGCTCCACCGCATAGGCCTCGAACTTCTGGCCTGCCTCGATGAGGCTGATGTACGAGGCGAGCGAGCAGGCGCCGGTGAGGTAGTAGAGCTTCATCAGGATTCCGCCTTCCTTACTTGATCGACGACAGGAAGGGGATGAACACCTTCTTCGCGATGTCGCCGTTGTTCAGCTCCTCGTTCATGAAATGCCCATTGCCCAGCAGGCCGAAGTCCTCCAGGCGCGCAAGCTTCGCGCTGGCGCCGAGCTGGTTCAGCGTGTGCACCGAGCAGTGCACCGTGGGCGTGAACATCGGCGACGACTGCGGCGCCACGACGAACAGTATCGACTTGCCCTTGTAGGCCGGCACCGTGCGCACCGAATCCTTCGGCTGCAGGCTGCACGCGCTCAGGCCGGGCTTCTCCACCGGCTGCTCGACGAGCGTGATCTTCTGGTTCGCGCCCAGCGCGGGCTGGAACGTGATCAGCGGCGCGAGGTTGTCGGTGATGCCCATCGCAGGCTCGATGGCGAGCACGCCCTTGATCAGGTTGGGGCGCGCGGCCGTGGCAAGCCAGCCCGACGGTCCGCCCGCCGAGTGCGTGACGATGATGGCGGGTCCGATGCGATCCAGCAGTTCGGCCAGGTTCGCCTGCAGCACCGCCATCGGCACGGTGGGGCCCGGCTCGGAGCTGGCGGTGTGCTGGATCACTTCCTTCGAGTTCGCCGCGCCGCCACCCGGATACTGCTTGCTCTGCTTCGTGAACACGTTGGCGATGAATTCGGTGGTGGGTTGTTCACCCAGCGCGCCGTAGCTGCGCACGTTGGGTGAGCGGCCATGCGCCGGACGATCGACGAAGTAAACATCGAAGCCCGCCGCCAGGAAGTAGTCGAGCCAGCCATCGCGGCCATCGGGCGTGCCCATGTAGTCGGTGGCCTGGCCACCGCCACCGTGCACCAGCACCAGCGGGTAGGGGTGGCGCTTGTTCTGCACCAGCTGGAAGCCCACGTGCATCTGGCCCTCGACGGATGTGCCCGGGCCCGGAGGTCCAAAGCCCGTGCGACCAGCCTGAACGGAGACGGTCTTGGCGCCCACCCAGAAGAAGCCCTGGTCGCGCAGGCTGATGGGGCCGGCTTCGCCGCCGGCGTAAATGGCGCCCGCGAACAGCGAGGTTGCCGCGGCAAGCGCGGCGATGAACTTCTTGGTCATGATCCCGTCCCCCGGTCTTGTTGTCAGGAGGCCGGATTGTAACCGTCAGCCGCCCAGCTGTGCCTTTACTGCGGCGATCGACTGCAGGTGCAGGGCCCAGAAATCGCGCACCACGCCGCCCGCCAGCCGCGCGGCCAGAACGTCGAGATGCGAAGTCCAGCCGCCACCGAAATCCGCCATGGGGCCTGGGCCGCTGATGCCCCGGTGCGTCAGCACCAGGTGCGTGCCGCCGTCTTGTTCCGAGAGTTCGATGGTGACGATGCCTTCCTTGCCGCCTGCCCAGTCGAATTCCAGCAGCCGCGGCGGATCGATGCGCAGGATCTTGAGTGTCGCCACCACGCCCTTGTGCTTCGCATACTGCGGCGGGTAGGGCACCGGGTCGGCCGACAGACGGTCGTGGTCGAATTCCAGTTCGAACGAGCCCCCGGTGCCCGCGTGCGTGCCGCCCGCAAACCACTGTGCGCGCAGTTCCGGATCGACCAGCCAGCGCCAGACCGTTGCGGGCGGCGCGTCGAGCTGCCGTTCCAGTCGCAGGGTGTCGGGTGCGAGGCGCTGCATTCGGTTCATCGCGGGTTCTCCTTGTCGGCTTTCACCAGGGCTTCGAGGCGGTCGAGGCCGCTGGACCAGAATCGTTCCCACTGCCGCAGCCACTGGTCCGCCTGTGCCAGCGGCCCGGGGCGCAGCGAGCACAGCGTGGAGCGGCCCACCTTGCGGCATTTCACGAGCCCGGCCTGTTCGAGCACGCGCACGTGCTTGGCTGCGCCCCACAGGCTCATGTCGAACGGCTGGGCCAGCGCGGCAATGGGCTGTTCGCCCTCGGACAGGCGCAGGAGCATGGCGCGGCGCGTCGGGTCGGCCAGGGCGTGGAAGGTGTCGTCGAGCGCGTGGGGCATGGAGGCAGGATGCCCTGCATGCGATTCCAAGTCAACCAAATGGTTGAGTATAGTTCGTTTAGTCCCGCGCGTGCCCGGAGGGCAGGACGAGGCGTCGTTCCGGCCGGCCCACCAGGTCGAGGAACCGATTGAACGTGGACTCGGCCGCCGGTCGCATGCGGCGCATCTGCTCGGCCGTGACCGCGCGGATCGACTGCTCGTCGCGCCCGATGGCCGCGGCCGCGAGTTCCTCGCGATAGGCCGGCAGTGCGAGCCAGCGATCGATCATGGCTTCGTCGGCTTCCATGTGGAACTGGAAGCCGTAGGCGTTCGCGCCGAAGCGAAAGGCCTGCTGCTCGCAGGTGTCGGTGCGCGCGAGCTGCACTGCGCCTGCGGGCAGGTCGAAGGTGCAGCCATGCCACTGGAACACCGGCGACATCGCGCCGATGGGCCCCAGCACCGGATCAACGCGGCCTGGCGCCGTGGTGACCAGGTCGTACCAGCCGATCTCCTGCTGCTCATGTCTGCGCACCGGCGCGCCCAGCACATGCGCAAGCAGCTGCGCGCCGAGGCAGATGCCCAGCACGGGCTTGTCCTGTCGAAGCGCAGCTTCGATCGCGAGCAGCTCGGTCTTCAGGTGCGGGTGGCGATGCTGGTCCATCACGTTCATCGGCCCGCCGAGCACGATGAGCCCATGGTATCGATCGGTGTTCGGCTGTGCGTCGGGATGGCGCTCGAAATTGTGGAAGCGGATGCGGTGCCCACGGGCGCGGATGCGCGCATGCAGCGTGCCGAGCGGTTCAGCGGCCACGTGCTGGAAGACCATCAGTCGGGACATGACCTGGCAATCCTACCCCCCCCCCCCCCCCCGGCCCCCCCCCCCCCCGGGGGGCCCCCCCCGCCCGCCCCCCCCCCCCCCCCCCCCCCTCCCCCCCCCCCGGGCCCCCGGGGGGGCCCCGCCCCCGGGGCGGGGGGGCGCCCCCCCCGGGGGGGGGGCCCCCCCGGGGGGGCCGGGGGCCCCCGGGCCCCGGGGGGGGGGGGGGCGCCCCGGGGGGCCGGGCCCCCCGGGGGCGGCCCCCGGGGGGCCGGGGCCCGGGGGGGCGGCCCCGCGGGCCGCCCCCCCCCCCCCGCCCGGCCGCCGCCGGGCGGGGGGGGCGGGGGGGGGGGGCGCCGCGGGGCGGGCCCCCCCGGCCGCCCGGGGGGCCCGGGCCCCCCGGGGGGCGGGGGCGCGCCCGGGGGCCCGGGGGCCCCGCCCGCCCCCCGGGGGGTCCCCGCCCCCCCAGGGGGGCCGGGGGCCCCCCCCGCGGGCGGGGGCCGCCCCCGGGGCGCCCGCCGCCCCCCGGCCGGAGCCCCCCGGGGGGGGCCGCCCCCCGGCGGGGCCGCCGCCCCCCCCCCCGGGGCGCCCGGCCCGGGGGGCCCGCCCCCGGGGGCCCCGGGGGGGGGGCCGGCCCCCCCGGGGCGCGGCGCCGCCCCCCGCCGCGGCCGCCCCGGGCCCCCCCCGCGGGGGGCCCCTGTCCGGGGCCCGCCCGCCGGGGGCCCGGGAAACCCCAGGCCGCCCGTGCGTCTTCCCGGGGGCACGATGGAGGGGACCCCGAGGCGCTGAACCTGCGGAGGTCAGCGCGTCCGACTTCAATGCCTCAGGGACCTCGACCGCGTCCGAGCCCGAGGTCCGAGGGGAATAAGTCATTGGCGGAGAATGCGTGGTCGCTCGGAGACGCGTAGACAGGCTGCGCAACACGTTTCGGCGGGTGACACTGCGGGACGCCATTCAGGAAGGGTGCGTCCACCTTTCGCTGGGTGGGGCGGTGATGTCGGCAAGGTACGCGCAGGGCTCCGCCATGGAAGCCGGGCTCACGAAGAAGCCCGTCGAAGATTCACTGTGGCACGGGGAGCAGGCCGCGATGCAGGCGCAGCTCGACTGGCTGAAGGCAGCGCAGGCTGCGCTGGCAAGAAACAAATCCACGTTTGCGGTGCTGGGGCTGGGCGACGTGCTGGGCTCTGAGGGCCATCTCGAGAAGCTGCGAGCGCTGGACTATGGCGTGGAAGAGCCGCGGTAGACGCTCTGATACAATTCCAGCCCTTCCCGGCGGGCCTGTAGCACAGCGGTTAGTGCAGGGGACTCATAATCCCTTGGTCCTTGGTTCGAATCCAAGCAGGCCCACCACTTCGCGTCCTAAGTCGGTCTCGCCATCCTGAACATGATTTCCGGCGTGATCTGCGCATAGGCGTCAGCGCCACCCGCCCTCAGAATGGGGCGGGCCGCCGCGGTGTCGTAAACACCATCCACCAGCAGATGCTTCGCGATGTGCACGGCCACCACTTCCCCGAACACCATCCAGTTGGGCATCGCGTTGCCCTGCTGATCAGTCAGCTGCAGGATCTGCGTCACCCTGCACTCGAATGACACGGGGCTTTCGCCCACGCGGGGCGCCTTGACCCGCGTCGAGGGAATCGCCGACAGACCCGCCAGCTCGAACTCGCTGACATCTTTCGGAACCGAAGCCGACGTCGCGTTCATTTGATTGGCAAGCGTCATCGTCGCGAGGTTCCAGACGAACTCGCCGGTGGTGCGCACGTTTCGCAGCGTGTCCTTCTCTCCCGTGCTGGCGAACCCGATGATCGGTGGGGTGTAGGCGAACGCGTTGAAGAAGCTGTAGGGCGCAAGATTGAATCGACCTGCGGCATCGCGGGTCGAAATCCAGCCGATGGGGCGCGGTCCGACGATGGCATTGAACGGGTTGTGCGGCAGCCCGTGGCCCTTCTCGGGTTCGTAGTAGTGAAAGTCGTCGGCCATCCGCAATCCTAGCGCGGGGGCAGCGGTATGAATTCGTCGTGGTCCAGGTCCGGCAGCTTCATCCGGCCGGCGGCCCAGTCGGCGCGCGCCTGCTCGATGCGTTCCTTCGATGAGGACACGAAGTTCCAGTCGATGAATCGAGGCCCCACCGGCTCTCCTCCAAGCGCCATCATCACTGCATCTGCAGTCGCCGCCAGCGTGATCGCCGCACCAGCGCGCAGCACCGCCATGTTGCCCGCAGCCACCTCCACGTCGCCGATCTCCACCGCGCCACTGGCCACATAGACCGCGCGCTCGCTGTATTCCGCGGGCAGCGAAACCCTGGCGCCGGCGCCCAGTTGCCAGTGCACATAGAACTGCGGCGAGTCGACGGCCACCGGCGATTCCAAGCCCGCCAGGCGTCCGGCGATCAGGCATCCGGTGGCGCCGCCTTCGCTGAACCGCGGCAGCGACTGCCTGGGGTAGTGCCAGAAGCCCGGATCCTTCTCCTCGCGCTCTACCGGCAACGCAACCCACGCCTGGATGCCGTCAAGCTTGCCGCCGTGAGCGCGCAACTGCTCGAACCGTTCTGAATGCGTGATGCCGCGGCCAGCGGTCATCCAGTTCACCTCGCCCGCGTCGATCGACTGCCCGAACCCCAGGCTGTCGCGATGCATGATCTGCCCGTCAAACAGGTAGGTGATGGTGGACAGGCCAATGTGCGGGTGGGGACGTACATCGGCTTCCCGTGGCAGCCCTGGCGCCAGCTGCTTGGGTCCGATGCGGTCGAAGAAGATATAGGGCCCCACCATCTGGCGCGGGCCGAACGGCAGCACCCGTCCGACCTCGAATCCGCCCAGGTCCCGTCGGCGCTGCGAAATGATGAAGTCGATCATGCGGCCTGCCTGTGTGCCATCCCAGCGTAGCAACGAATCGATACAAACTGTTACTGATCCGGGCGCGCGACGGCGCGACAAGACTGCGAAGATGCACCAGTGAATACCGCCGAGCCAACAAAATCCCGAACAGTACTGGTTACCGGCGGCACCGGCTTCATCGGTCGGCACCTCTGCCCGATACTGCAGTCCCGCGGCTGGAAGGTCATTGTCTGGCGCCACCGCGACGAGCTTCCCGATGAGACTGTCGACGCCGTGGTCAATCTCGCCGGCGCGCGCATCCTGGGTCCTCCCTGGACAAAGCACCGTCGCCGCGTGCTGATGGAATCCCGCATCGGCACCACCACGAAACTGGTGCAGTGGATGGCGCAGCGTACGCGGCGCCCCGCCGTGCTGGTCAGCGCCAGCGCAGTGGGCTTCTACGGTGTGCGTGGAGAAGAACGGCTGGATGAAGCGACCGGCCCGCAGCCGGTGTTCCAGTCCGAGATCTGCCGGCTGTGGGAAGAGGCGGCGCAGCGCTGCAGCGCATTGGGTGTGCGCTGCGTGCTGCCCCGTTTTGGCGTGGTGCTCGGCAGCGATGGCGGTGCGCTGCCTGCGTTCGTCCGACCAGCCCGGCTGGGGATTGCCGCCGTGATGGGATCCGGGCGGCAGGGTTTCCCGTGGCTTCACATCGACGATGCCGTTGGCATCATCCAGTGGGCGCTGGAGAACCAGATCGAGGGGCCGTTGAACGCGGTGGCGCCCGGACTGGTATCGCAGCGCGAGTTCCAGCAGGTCCTGTGCAACGTGCTGCGGCGGCCGCTCTGGCTGCGCGTTCCGGTCCGGCCAGTGAGGCTGGCGCTGGGCGAGATGTCCCAGTTGCTGGTGGATGGTCAGTACGTGCAGCCGTCACGCGCCGTGCAGGCTGGGTTCCTGTTCCGGCATCCAGAACTGCGCGATGCGCTGGACGATCTGCTGAAGCACTGAGATTGCGGGCTGAACCGCTTCGCGCCGGATGGAGGCGTCGGAACCGGCCTGCGATACCCAAAAGGGCAATAGGCGGGATACAAGTTGTTACCGGCGTTGTGCGATGAAGGCGCACACTGCACGCGTTCACGGAGGTGCATCCAGTGAATAGCCTGCCAGAGGGCTACCGAGCCCTGGTCATCGGCGCCACCGGCGCCATCGGGTCCGCCATCGCGCGACAACTGCGCAGCGATCCTCGCTGCGCGCAGGTGCTTGAGCTCAGCCGCACCTCGCAACCTCCGGTGGATTTCGACAAGGAAGAATCCATCGCTGCCGCGGCCGACCGGCTGTTCATTCCGGGTCCGCTGCACTGCATCGTCAACGCCGCGGGCATCCTGCATGGCGCGCACGGCATGCCCGAGCGCCGCCTGGCCGAAATGAACTACGCGCACATGCAGACTGTGTTCCGCGCCAACACGATGGGACCCGCGATGGTGCTGGCGCATTTCTCGCCGCTGCTGGCGCGCCGCGAGCACAGCGTCTTCGCGACGCTGTCGGCCAAGGTGGGCAGCATCGGCGACAACCGCCTCGGTGGCTGGTACAGCTATCGGGCGTCGAAGGCCGCGCTGAACATGGTGGTGAAGACAGCCGCCATCGAAGTGGCGCGCACGCATCCGAAGGCCGTGCTCTGCGCGCTGCATCCGGGTACGGTGAACTCGGCGCTGTCAGCGCCCTTCAACGGCAGCCAGATCGGGCGTGAACCGGACGTGGCCGCGACCGAAATCCTGAAGGTGATGGATGGGCTGGCGCCGCCGGACAGTGGCGGCTTCTTCGCCTACGACGGGCAGCGCCTGCCCTGGTGATCCCCAAAAAGAAAAGCGGCGGTCACCCCGCAAAAGGGTGCCGCCGCTGCGGGATCGACCCCGTTATTCCTTGAACTTGAAGATGTCGTGGCAGCCGCCGCAGGTCTTGCCCATGGCGGGGATGGCCTTCATCGTCGAGGCCTTGTCGCCGGTCTTGGCGGCAGCAGCCAGGTTGCCCGCGGCCTGTACCGTGGCATCGGTCTTGGCCTTGAACTCCACCTGGCTCAGCCAGACGCGGTCCTGTGCCTCGGTCTTGGTTTCCTTGAACGCGCGGGTGTCCACCGCGAACGCTTCGGGAATCTTCACCGACAGTTCCTGGATGCGGGCGGCATTGGTCGCGATGACGGCCGCGTCGAACGGCTGCTGGTTCTTCATCATGGCGATCATCGGCTCGTAGGCCTTCTTGATGTCCTTGAAGAGAGCCTGCCGCGTTTCGATGGCGGTCTTGGCTTCAGCAGCCGACTTGGCGGGCTTGATCGCAACCTGCGCCACGGCGAGGGCGGATGCAGAAACCGCCACCACCACCCAACCCAGACGATTCAGTCGTTTCATCTTCACTCCCAAATCCGCACGCTCGCGGTTCCTTGAATTCGTGGACCAGTCGCCACCTCGAAAGTTGCAGTCATTTTCGCGGCGACTGACTGAACAGGGCATGAATTGTCCGGATGGCGGGCCCGGCAGGCAACTTATCGTGCGCCCCCAAGAGCGATTCTCGTTTCGATCGGGCGCGCAGGGGCGAAATGCCGGCGTTCAGCGCCGCTGCGCCGGGCGCGCCAGGTCCCAGAACAGCGCGTCGAGGCCAACGCGGATGCCCGGGTCCGTGCTCCAGCCGTACTGCCTGTCCCAGCGGATCAGGGGCTCGACGAACCAGTAGAGCCAGCGGTTCGAGGTGCGGCGGCGGTAGAACATGCCGGATTCATAGTAGGACACGCGCCTCGAATCCTCGCCGCTGGCCATCAGTCTCACGCCCCAGCCGCGGCCGATGTCATTGGCGCGCAGATACGATCCATAGCGGTCGGGGACGATCAGTTCATGCGCTCGCGCAAACACCAGTGACTGCGACCAGTCCTTGCGGTCCCCGTCGGCAATCCATCGAGCATAGGTGGAAGATCGCAGCAGCGTGCGGCCTGACCAGTGATCGAACGTGGCGGCGACGGAGGCGCCGAATCCGCGACCGGATTCCACGAACACCTTGGCCAGCGGGTAGAAGCTGAGGCCGCCAAGGGGAATCTCACGCGACCACTTGATCGACGAGAAGGCCACCGGTGGCGCGTCGAGCCTGATGCCCAGGTCGAAATTCACGTCGCGCAGCAGTTCGCGGCGCAGGCCGGCGCTCAGGTAGGCCTTTTGTCCGGGACCGCGCGGCGACTCATCTGGATCGTCGCTGGTGATGAATATTCGCAGCCGACTTCTCGTGTTGGGCAGCTGCAGGGCCATTTCCAGCTCCCCTTCCAGCTTGAGGCGGGGGCCACCGCTGCGGTCAATCGTTTCCAGCGAAAGGCCGATGCGAAACGGCGCGGCAGGCACCGGCTGAACCTGGCGGTTGTCAGAGGCAAGGCCGCGGTCCGTGGCGTCGACGATGCCCTGCATCCAGGCGTACAGTTGATCGTGCGAGTGATCCAGTCGCTGCCCGAAATCCAACGGCGGTGCCGTTGCCGCGCTCTGCTCGCGAATGTCGCGCACGGAGCGGTCGGCGGGACGATAGCGCTGGAGGACTGGCTTGGGTGCGGGTGGTGCGGCGGCCGCGACCACGGCCTCGGCGCTCGTGGCTTGCGGCTGGAGCGCCACCTCGGGTTTTGCCTCGTGACGTGTGGACGCACAGCCGCCAAGAACCAGCACGGCGACCCCGATTGCAGGCATTCTCATCCTGGCATCGTATTTCGTACCGTTACGGACCCAAAGGGAGCCGAGGAGGGCTGGTTGGGTTCTTGCCGCGCTGATCACATTCTTCCTGTTGCCGGCCTCGGTGGCGCCCAAGCTGATGGGGGCCGAGGTGGCCGTGGCTTCCCTGACGGCCATTGGATGGCCAAGTACCTATCTGGTCGAGCTTGGCATGCTGGAACTGGCGTTGCTGCTGCTGTTCCTGTGGCCGCGCACCGCGTTGCTGGGCGCGGTGCTGTTCACGGCATTGCTGGGTGGCACCGTGGCCAGCCACCTGCGGGCCGGCAGTCCGCTCGCCAGCCACACCCTGTTCGGCATCTACCTGGGCGTGTTCCTGTGGGCATCGCTGTTCCTGCGGGATGCCGCGTTTCGCGCCTATGTGCCACAATCAACTGCTGGGGAGATCACCATGAACATCCGTCGCATCGTCGTCAAGACAGTGTTGCTGGCATCGATCGCCTTGCCCGCCGCTGTCCGTGATGTCCGCGCAGCCCGCATCCACGAGCAAGCCGAAGATCGGCCTGATCGGCTCCGGCAACGTGGGCAGCAACCTCGGCCGCGTGTGGGCCAGCAAGGGCTACCAGGTCATGTTCTCGTCCCGGGACATTGAGGCAGACCGCAAACTCGCCGCGCAGGTGGGTTCGGGCGCGCGTGCCGGCACACCGCAGGAAGCGGCCGCCTTCGCCGACGTGCTGGTGTTCGCGGTGCCCTATGGTGCGCTGCCGGAACTGGGCCGGTCGCTGGGCGCCGCGCTGCAGGGCAAGGTGCTGATCGACGCCTGCAATCCGTTTCCGCAGCGCGATGGCGCCATCGCCGATGAGGCGCGCGCGCAGGGCGCGGGGGCTGTCTCGGCCCGGCTGCTGCCAGGGGCGCGCATCGTGCGGGCCTTCAACGCCGTTGGTGCGGCGCGCATGGGTGTCATGCACCAGACGCCCGGAAAGGTTGGCATGCCCATCGCAAGTGATGACCAAGCCGCCGTGGAAGTGGCCTCGTCACTGATCCGGGACATCGGATTCGAACCCGTGCTGGTCGGCAGGCTCGACATGGGCAGATTCCTGATGCCGGGCACGCCGCTGGCCGGTGAGCACACGCCCGAAGAGATCCGGCGGATCGCCGCCACGCTCAAACCCTGAGAGGCAGCGCGCCGGCATTGCGTTCACCACGTCACGAGGCGCGATGAGCGGCGTTGCGCGAGGTGAGTGGATCGTGGCAGGGTTCGACCTTCATGATGGTCCTCCGCAACGCAATCCAGTCCCTCTGCATCCTGTCCTTCCTGCTGTGTGCCGCCTGCGTCACCCCGCCTTCGCCACTCGAAGAGAGCGAGGACGAGGCCATGGTCGTGGAGGAGGGCTCCTCAGCCGACTCCGAAGCAGAGCCTGAGGCGGAGTCCGAGGCCGCGCCGGCAGCTTCCGCTGAGGAAGTGGCCAGCAACGAGCCCGGCGAGAAGTCCGAGGAAGACGAAGTCCCGCTGGCCGTGGCCGAGACGGAAGGAACCCAGACCCCGCCTTCCACGCAGGAACTGGCCGAGGTCATCGTGCAGGCCAAGGCCCGCCACGAGCAGATCCACGACCTGGTTGCCGAGGCGCAGGCGCTGCTCCAGGATGTGAAGCTCGAGTACGCCTTCACGGGCAAGGGCAAGCGCGAGGTGCTGCGCGGCCGTCCCGTGGCCTTCGCGCTGTGGAGCGAGGCGAAGATGGAGTGGTCCATCGCGCAGGTCGAGATTCCGCGCCCGCCCGTGCGGTGGAGGCCGGGCGGCAGGCCGCTGGCCTTCACGGTGCGCACGCCGGGCATCCAGGCGCGGCATGTGAAGGGCACGGGCGCCGAACGCCTGATGTTCGCCTTCACCCGCGACGGGGAGCCCTTGAAGGTCTATGGCCGCAAGTTCCCGGTGTTCGACAGCAAACTGCTGAAAAGAAAGCGGTGGCGCGACGTGGTCGCCACGGCCAAGCCGATCGTCTACCTGCCCTTTACGCAGGACACGCTCGATCCGCTGTTCGTCAGCGGGGGGCGGGAATACCTGCTGTCCACCGCGCGCCAGGCCGTCGACGAGCTGCGCGCCGCCGGCATTGCCTCCCGGGCCTATCCCGACCTGCTGCTCGCCGACATCGTGCCGCCGGAGGTCATCACGACGCTGGCCATCATCGAACAGACCGACGATGGTGACTTCCGTTCCAGCGGGGAACAGGCCTTCAACGAAGTATTGAGCCAGTACGGCCTGAAGAAGGGCGAGGCCTATCGCTACAGCGTGTCGCGCGCCTCGGCCATCGGACCCATGCAGTTCACCAACCGGCGCGGCAATGGCACCTATTCGATGGTCGTCCGCCGCTGTCCCGGTGCCCGCATCGATCCGGATTTCGAGCGCGGCGCCACCAACCTGCTGAACGCGATGAAAGCCGCCATCTGCCTGTTCGACATCGAGCTGGGGCAGATGCGCGCGGATATCCGCGCGGCGTACCGCGACAACATGAAGGTGCTGGGCATCTTCCCGTGGCCCGCCTACAACGGCGGCCCCGGAACGTGAACAAGCTCTACAAGGTCATCCAGCGAATGAAGGTGTCGCTGGTGGAGCTGCGCCCGGCGGGCGATGACCTCTCCGATGAAGGCGTGACATGCCCGTGCCTGTGGCGGGAAGTCGGGGACGAGATCAGGCCCGTGTCGATCCCGCGGTACAACAACGAGAACCGCTGGTACATCGAGAAGTACCAGAGCATCCTGGGATCGCTGGAATAGCCCTCAGGGCAGCGCGAAGACGAACAGTCCCGTGCCGGCCGCGATCGCCACGTACTGCCTGCCGTTCACCGCGTAGCTCATCGCGCCGGCGTTGATCTGGCCGCCCAGCGCGGCCTTCCACAGCAGTTTTCCGGTCTTCGCATCGAGCGCGACGAAGTGGCCATCCTTGCCGCCGCCGAACACCACATCGCCGGCGGTGGAAAGCATGCCGCCCCAGGTGATGTTGCCCAGCGCGTATTCCCACACCGGCTCGAGCGTGGCGGGATCGTAGGCGCGGATCACCCCGCGCGCCTCATCGTCGGTGTTGAGGAAGGGCTCGAGCGTCACATCGCCCATCGTGGTCTGGCGGGTGTTCACGCCCACGGCCTTCGGAAACTGCCCCTCGATCGCGATGATGCCGGAGTTCTCCCAGTGCGCCACGTAGTAAAGGCCGGTGCGCGGGCTGTAGGCAGGCGGCGCCCAGTTGATGGCGCCATGCACATGCGGACGCACCAGCGTGCCCTGCGGCGTGGGTACCATGCCGGGCACGCGCTGCGGCCGTCCCATCGCGTCGAAGCCGTCCATCCAGTTCACTTCCACATACGGTTTGCCGAGCAGGAATTCGCCCGTGATGCGATCCAGCACATACATGAGCCCGTTGCGGTTGGCCCAGAGCATCACCTTGCGCGGCGCGCCCTTCCAGTCGATGTCCGCGAGCACCGGCACCTGCGTGGAGTCGTAGTCCAGTTCGTCGTGCGGCGTGAACTGGTAATGCCACCGGAGCTTGCCGGTATCGGCGTCGAGCGCGATCACGCTGTCGCTGTATAGGTTGTCCCCCAGTCGCGTGCGCCCATCCCAGTCGGGCGCCGGATTGCCGGTGCCGAAGTAGACAAGGTTGGCGTCGGCGTCATGCGCGCCGTGATTCCAGATCGCCGCGCCGCCCTTCTGCCAGCTATCCCCGGACCACGTGTCATGCCCAGGTTCGCCCGGGCCGGGAATGGTGTGAAACTTCCAGACTTCCCGGCCCGATTTTACGTCATACGCGGCCACGAAACCCCGGATGCCCATGTCGCCGCCCGCGGTGCCGATGTACACCTGTCTTTCACCACCAGTGGCGGCATCGTGATGGAGTACTGCGCAGAGGCATCGGCCACCACGGTGTCCCAGAGCAGCGTGCCGCTCTTCGCATCGATGGCCAGCAGGTGCGCATCCACCGTGCCCATGAACAGCGTGTCGCCGAGGATGGCCAATCCGCGATTCACGCGGCCGCAGCAGGTGCGGGCAGGTGTTGGCTGGTGGGAATAGGTCCAGAAGATGCGCCCCGTGGTCGCATCGAGCGCCACCACGTCGTTCGGCGCCTGCACGGTGTAGAGCACGCCGTTCACGACCAGCGCCGTGGCCTCGAATTTCTCCAGCGAGCGCGCCTGCCACACCCATTGCAGCTGCAGCTTGTCGACATTGCGCGAATGGATCTGCGTGAGCGGGCTGTGGCGCTGGTTGGCGTAGTCGCGCGAGTAGCTCAGCCAGTTGCCGGGCTGCGAATCCGGGTGCAGCAGAGCGCGGGGTTCGACCTGCGCCGCCGTGCCGCCGCGCAGCGTGGTCAGGTACTGCACGACGTCGGCGATTTCCTGTTCGGCCAGCAGGCCGCGAACCGAGGGCATGGGCGAGGGCAGGAAACCCGCGCGGCGCAGGTCGCTGCGCTGGAACGATCTGAGCTGACTGGTGGAGTCGAGCAGCTGCACGGAGTACGCGTCCTGGTTGAGCAGTCGACCCTCGATCCGCTCGCCGCCTTTCAGCGTGACGCCATACCAGCGGTTGTTGGGCTGCACTTCCCGGTCGGGCTCGAGCAGTGAGATGGCGAGCTGCTCCGGCGTGCGCAGCAGGCCGATGCGCGTCAGATCCGGGCCGACGCGCGAACCCTCGCCCTGTGCGCGATGACAGGTAGAGCACTGGCCCTTGCCGGCGAACAGCGCGCGACCGCGCGCGGCGTCCCCTGCGGCGCCCGGGTCCCGCGCCACCGCGCGGCTGCGCAGGTAGGCGACGATGCGCGTTGCCTGTTCCGGGCTCATGCCGGGCGTGGCGGGCATGGGTGTGCCCGGAATTCCCTTGATCAGGATGTCGGTGAGTTCGCTGTCGCTGTAGGGCTTGCGGAAGACTCCGCGGCCCAGGTCCACATTGGCGATCTGGTTGCCGGCGGCGCCGTGGCAGTTGGCGCAGAAATTCTGGAAGGCCTGCTCACCGCCGAAGAGATCGGAACCGGTGGCGTGCTGCGAATAGGCGATGGAGCTGCCGAGCAGCAGGCATAGCGCCACGATCAGTCGATGAACCCCCATGGGTCCATACTGTAGCATCGGGTTCATGACTTCCCTGCTCCTCGTGCGCCACGGTCATGTGGCCGGCATCCTTCCGAAGCGGTTTCGGGGGCGGATGGATCTGCCACTGAGCGATGAAGGTCGCGAACAGGCCACGAAGGCCGCCGAATACCTTGCGTCGCGCTATCGGCCGGATGTGGTGTACACCAGCCCCTTGCAGCGCTGCAGGGATTCCGCAGCGGCGCTGACTGGCCGTGTTGGGCTTCCCGCGCCCCTGGTGGAGCCGGGATTCACCGACACCGACTATGGTCTGTGGCAGGGCAGGCTGGCCACGGAAGTGGCGCAGGAAGAGCCCGTGCTGCATGCGCAGTGGCGCGAAACCCCGGACCGCGTGAGATTCCCGCAAGGCGAGTCGCTCGCCGATGTCGCTGCGCGTGCGACGGCGGGGCTTTCAACCCTGGTCTCGCGGCACGAGGGAAAAACCATCGTCGCGTACAGCCACGACAGCGTGCTCAGGGTGCTGCTGCTGTCGACGATGGGGGCGCCGCTGGGCGCATACCATCGACTGGAAATCGACCCGTGTTCGCTGAGTGAACTGCACTGCGAGCCTGCGTTGATCCGGATCGTCCGCATCAACGAACGCACGGATTGATCTGGTCCGGTTCCTGGCGGGTCGACGCTTCGGTTCAGCCGCCGCGCCGAACAACCAGTTGCACATTCATCTGCCTGCCTTCAAGCAGGCCTTCCTTCTTGCGCACCTGCGCCTTCACCGGCAGCAGGTAGGCCTTCAATGGCGCGGAAGGGAAGATGGACGTTTGCCAGGTGCTGCTGCCGAGGGTGACCTCCACGCGCAGCGAGCCGAAACCCGTGCGACGGGGACCCGCATCCACCAGCCGAACCTCGCGGGAAACCTTCGCCGGCAGAGTGATGAAGTACCAGGCGGTCTTGCCCGCCGACCACCGCCACAGCTTCGCGCGGAAGCGGTACACGGACTGGGTGCCGGAAGAAGCAATGCTGGCTCGCATGGGAGTGAAGGCTACCAGTAGCCCAGCATCCTTCCGGACGCGACGGCGGTCGTCCAGGCCAGCAGCGAGATGAGGCCCGCCAGTGCGAGCTGTCGCTGCTGCAGGGGCGTGAACGATTCAAGCCCCCGGTCACGCCAGGCTCGCATCCGGTGCACGAACAGCACATTGGCGAGTCCCGCGGCGATGGCGCCGAACTTGATCGGCAGGAACGGGTTGCCGGTGTATCCCGTGGCGTTGGTGGCCAGCAGGCACAGGCCACTCAATGCGGCGATGCCAAAACCGATGGCAGCCAAGCGCACCGTCGGCAGGCTGAGCTGCGACAGCGGTACGCGCCGAAACAAACCGAGCAGCTTCAGGTCGAGCAGCAGCACCGAGCCGAAGAGCGTGGCCACGCCCAGGATGTGCGCCAGGTTGATCGTGGCGTAGCTCCACACGCCCGCGCCGCGCACGGCCCGGCCGAGGGCGGAGGCCTCCAGCCAGCTCAGCCCTTCCGGCAACACAGTGGGTGGCGGCCTACTTGATGCGGTCGGGATAGACGTCGAAGTTGCGGCTGCCCGCCGTCACCCGCACGGTCTTCATCTCGAAGCGCTTCGGATCGCGGCTGCGATTGCCAAGGATGGTGACTTCCTCGCCCACCTTGAGCGTTGCCGGCAGCAGGCCGGCATTCTGGGTGCGGGCGGGGGGCGCAAGCGTCACATCCCATACCTGGCCGTCCACGACGATCTGCAGCGACGCGTGGGGCCCGTCGAGGCTTACCGGCTTGTGCACCTTGCCCGTGACCCGGGTCTGCGCGTCGCTCTGGCCGGCCCAGCCGTGGTGCGCTGCAACTGGCAAGGCGGCTGTGCCCATAGCGAAAACCATGAACGCGATCCGCGGAAGAATTCGGCTGTTCATCGCACACCTCACTGGCTGATGGATGCCGCGCCAAGATACACCCGAATAACGCCGCCGTTCTCAGGACTTGGCGACCTTGCCCACGCGCACGCCCAGCAGGCGGATGCGCCGCGACAGATCCACGCGTTTGAGGTTCAGGCCGGCCTGCCGGCGGATCAGGGCCGCCTCGGCGGTTGGCGACTCGATCGTTGTGTCGCGCGTTACCGTCTGGAAATTGTCGAAGCGCAGCTTGATGCCGATCGTGCGACCCGCGTACCCCTTGCGCTGCAGATCGCCGGCCACCTGCTCGCACAGCTGCGTGAAGATGGCGCCCAGTTCTGCGCGGTCGCGCACCGCGTGCAGGTCACGCTCGAACGTGGTCTCGCGGCTGAAGCTCACCGGCTCGCTGTGCGTTACGACGGGGCGTTCGTCGCGACCCCAGCTTGCCTCGTGCAGCCAGGCGCCGTAGCTCTTGCCGAAGGAATCGATCAGCCACTGCAGGTCGCGCGCCGCGATGTCACCGACGGTGTTCAGGCCCAGCGATTTCAACTTTCGTCGGTTCTGGGGCCGATGCCGTTCATCTTGCGGCAGGGCAGGGGCCAGATGCGACCCTGCAGGTCATCCATCGTCACCAGCGTGATGCCGTTGGGCTTGTCGAACTCGCTACCCAGTTTCGCCAGCAGCTTGTTCGGGGCGATGCCGATGGAGCAGGTGAGCCTTGTGGCCTCGAATATGCGCTGCTGCAGGTGTTGCGCCAGCACGCGACCGCCGTCCTCGTCACTGCCGGGAACATCGGTCAGGTCGATGTAGACCTCGTCGATGCCCCGATCCTCCATCACGGGCGCAATCTCGGTGATGGTGCCCTTGAACAGTCGCGACAGTCGTCGCACCTCGTCGAAATCCACCGGCAGCAGGATGGCCTGCGGACACAGTCTGGCGGCCTTCATCAATCCCATGGCAGATCCGACGCCGAACTGCCGCGCCGCGTAGGTGGCCGTGGTGATCACGCCGCGACCCGCGTAGCCGGAAATGCGGGGAAAGGCCTCGACCGGGATCTGGTCCAGCGGGCCCTGTGACAGCACATCGTCGTCCTTGCGACGCCGCCCGCCGATGACCACCGGCAGTCCCTTGAGCTGCGGATAGCGCAGCAGCTCCACGGAGGCATAGAAGGCATCCATGTCGAGGTGGGCGATGCGGCGCGCGGTAACCATGCAGCCCACAGGATACGCAAGGGATCAGGCCTCAGGCCACGCCGCGACTCGCGTCTTCAGCGAAGAGCGTGGCGCGCCACATCCTGCCAGGCAGAATTCGTGCACAGCCCGCAGCGCGCACCCACGAACTGCGCGCGTGCCTTGCGATCGCCTTTCAGTTGCCAGTCCAGCCATGCCAGCACCGCAGCGCGACCAGTCGCGATCGGGTGCGACATAGGCGCCGCTGTGCGCGGCTGTAGGCAGGCTGGCCAGGAACATGGGCAGCTTAGCGGCCACGCCATCCTCGTAGCTGTCGAGGGCGATCCGGTACGCCACGTCTTTTGGTCCACCGGTGAAGATCGCCGTCGGCGCATGCAGTTCCGACCACCGGCGATACTCCGGCAGAGGACCTGGTGGCCTCGCCGGGGGCGTGCGGTAGTAACCGCTGTTGAGCACCACTGCTGTTGTGGTGCGCGGATCGGCCGAAGCCGTAAGGGCCTGCATGCCGCCGCAGGAGTGGCCCATGTAGGCAATGCGGTCCGTGCGCAACCTGCGGTGGTAGGGGCTTGAGGCATCGGCGTTGCGCGCTGCGGCCCAGTCCACGGCGCGGACCAGCACGCTCACATCGATGACCTGCCGCGGGCGACCATCCGGGGCGGTCTGCGCCGTATTGGGTCCCATCTCGAAGGGCTGGTCGTCGCGGCCCACGGCGATGATGAGATAGCCATGTGATGCCAGCTCACTGAGGAATGCAGCGTATTCGGTCGATGTGTTGCGGCAGGCGCCATTGGCAAAGGCGATGATGGGCAGCTTGCCGGCGCGGCGCATGTCGGCTGGCCGGTAGACGGTGTACTCCGGAAAATCCGGCTCGATGAGCCGCATTACCCGGTGAGGTCCGGTTCCCTGAGGCAGTTCCGCGCGCCAGAGGCTGATGCGCTCCAGAGTCGATGCGCTGCCAACAGGCGTCGCGGTCGGAGCCGCGGCAAGGACTGCAGCAGTCATGACCGACCAGGTCATTGCGGCGCGAAGCAACTGCCGCGCGGTGGCTGGCAGGTGGAAAATCATCGGTGCGCGTCGAAGAAATCGAATACCGCCGGCCACACCATCGGCACCATGGAGCCGTGGTTGCCGTCCA
The DNA here is from genome assembly GCA_016720075.1 of Pseudomonadota bacterium. Lineage (GTDB taxonomy): Bacteria > Pseudomonadota > Gammaproteobacteria > Steroidobacterales > Steroidobacteraceae > ZC4RG30. Next base: position 216,135 of record JADJXW010000003.1, on the reverse strand, counting down.
CCTCCACGTACTGGAAGTCGAACTTCTGCTCGCGCATGAACATCGCCATGGCACGGCTGCCGGCAAGCGAGGGCGTGGCGCCGGTGCCTTCCGTCATGAATATGGGCAGGGGACGGATGAGCTCGAAGGGGTAGGTCTTCGCCTCGACGAAGGGTCCCGACATCGGGGCAATGGCGCGCCAGCGGTCCGGATAGCGCGCGGCCAGGTGCCACACGCCGCCGCTGCCCATCGAGTGACCGGCAAGGTATGTGCGTGACCGGTCCGCGCCATATTCCTCGGTGACCACCTCCAGCGCGGTGATCACTTCCAGCTCACTGAGGGCCAGTTCGCGGCGTTTCTGCGGCGTGAGCGCGGCAATCTGCGACTCCGCCACGGTCGATTCGCCAAAGACCGCAGGCAATCTCAGCGGATTGCCATAGGCGCCCAGCGGCGCGAAGCCCAGCGGCGAGACAATGATGTAGCCGTGCTTCTCCGCCAGGTTGCGCAGCATGCCGTCCGCGATGTCGAGATAGGTCCTCTCGTTTGCGCCGGCGCCATGCAGGAACAGCACGATGGGCAGCGCGCTGCGGCCATCCCAGGTCTTCGGCACATACAGGCGATAAGGCATCGGCTGGCCGGTGGGTGCGAACAGGTACTGCCGCTGCTGGTCGCCGGTGGCCCTGGCCACCATGGATGGCGTCGGCGCAACCTGCGCCGCCGCTTGCGCCGTGGCGGTGCCGGTGGCGCCCAGCGCAATAGCGAGGCAAAGCAGCAGTCCGGGGCCGCGCAGGGATCGCTTGCTCATCGATGCTCCACCAATCGCGTTCAGGGGATCTGCTTCTTTTCCAGCTTCCACTCGGGGTCCTTGCACAGGCCGCAGTCCTTGCCGACAAACATCGCCCTTGCCTTCTCGTCACCCCGCAGCTGCCACTGGAGCCAGTTCACGGCCACGTTGGCCGCAGCGCCGCCATTGGGCTGGAAATACGTTCCGCCGTGACCCTTGTCGATGTTCGCCACGGCGACCGGCACATGGTTGATCTTCTGGAAGTCATCCATGCCGTTCTTGTAGGCGATGTCGGTGGGGCCGCCGAGGATGTAGATCACCGGCGTGTGGATGTCCTTCAGCGCGTCCTTGTTGATAGTCATGCCGCTCATCGGACTGGCGCCCGCATCGAAGATGCCGGTGTTCTGGAACACCGCGGTGCGCACGCGCGGATCCTTCGCGGCGGCGATGGCCTGCAGTCCGCCGCAGCTGAAGCCCGACACGGCGATCTGCCCCGGATCGATGCGACCCTGGTACGGGCTGCCCGCGCGAGCGTTTTCCTTCAAAGCCCAGTCAATGGCCTGGGTGAGCTGTGCGGTGGATGTTTTCGGCGGCGGCAGCTGACGCGGCTGACCAGCGGGCGGCGGCCCCGGGGGAGCTGCGTTGGGCGCAGCGGTCTGTGCCGGGCGCGGCGGAGCGCCGGGCCCGCTCAGCACCCGGCCACTGGCGATCACCAGATAGCCGTGCGAGGCGAGTTCCAGCAGATGAAAGCGGGTGCTCGCGGCGTCATCGGAACAGCCGCCGTTGCCCCAGGCCACGACGCCAAGCTTCCGGTTGCCCATCGCGGTGATTTCCCGGGGGCGGTAGACGACATGATCCGCAAGCGAGGCGTCCTCTTCCTTCATTGCCGGGTAGGGTCCCGTGCCGGGCGTGTCGGGGCCCGCGGGTGCCGGCGGTGGTGCCTGTCCGAATGCAGTGGCGCCCAGCAGCACCAGGGCGGAAAAGGCGAGCGACCTGCGGAGCAATGGAATCTGCGTCTTCATGGACTGGCCCCCGATATTCCTGATCCGTCGATACTAAAGGTCGCGCCGGGCTCCTGGCCATCGCGGTGGCGGCGGTTGTCGGGGCCGCGGTCGTGGCGCAAGATCGTCGCATGACCGCACACTCATTGCCCGCATCCTCCGCAGGCGCGCGCTTCCGGCAGGCGCTGCAGCAGGAAAGGCCCCTGCAGGTCGTCGGCACGATCAATGCCTATGTGGCGCGAATGGCCGAGGCGACGGGCTTCCGGGCGATCTATCTTTCTGGCGGCGGAGTTGCGGCCAATTCGCTCGGAGTGCCCGATCTCGGGATCACGGGGCTCGAGGATGTGCTGATCGACGTGCGCCGCATCACCGATGCCTGCGGTCTGCCGCTGCTGGTGGATGCCGACACGGGGTGGGGTGGCGCGCTCAGCATCGCCCGCACCGTGCGCTCGATGGGCAAGGCCGGCGCGGCCGGGTTGCACATCGAAGACCAGGTGCAGAGCAAGCGCTGTGGCCACCGCCCCGGAAAAGAGATCGTGCCGCGCGAGGAAATGGTGGATCGCATCAAGGCCGCCGTGGATGCGCGGCTGGATGCTGATTTCATCATCATGGCGCGCACCGACGCGCTGGCGAGCGAAGGGCTGGAGGCGGCCATCGAGCGCTCGGTGGCCTGCGTCGAGGCGGGCGCCGACATGATCTTCCCCGAAGCCGTGACCGATCTGGCCATGTACCGGCGCTTCCGCGATGCCGTTGGCGTGCCGGTGCTGGCCAACATCACCGAGTTCGGCAAGACGCCGCTCTACACGCGCGATGAACTCGGCGCGGTCGGCGTGGATATCGTGCTGCACTGCTGTTCGGCATATCGCGCGATGAATGCCGCGGCGCTTGCCACGCTGCAGACCATCCGGCGCACCGGCTCGCAGCGCGATGCGCTGCCTTCCATGCAGACGCGCGATGAGCTTTACCACTACCTCGACTACCACGCCTACGAGCAGAAGCTCGACGCGCTGTTCGCTGCGGGAAAAGGCAAGTGAAGCCCAAGAAATCCGTCGCCCTCTCGGGAGTCGTCGCCGGCAACACGGCGCTGTGCACGGTGGGGCAGACCGGCAACGACCTGCACTACCGCGGCTACGACATCATCGAGATCGCCGAGACCTGCGACTACGAGGAGATCGCGCACCTGCTGATCCACGGCCGGTTGCCCAATCGCGTGGAGCTGGCGGAATACCAGGAGAAGCTGCGCGCGCTGCGCGGCCTGCCGCAGGTCGTGCGCGACGTGCTCGAGAAGCTGCCGGCCACCACGCATCCCATGGACGTGATGCGCAGCGGCGTGTCGGTGCTGGGCTGCGCGCTGCCCGAGCCCGATGCGCACGCGGCGGCCGGAGCGCGCGACATCGCCGACCGGCTGATCGCCTCGCTGGGCTCGATGCTGTGCTACTGGCACCACTACAGCCGGTCGCGGCAGCGCATAATCCTCGAGACCGAGGATCGCTCCATCGCTGGGCATTTCCTGCATCTGCTGCACGGCCGGCCCTCGGCGCCGAAGCATGTGCGCGCCATGCACACCTCGCTCAACCTGTACGCCGAGCACGAATTCAATGCCTCCACGTTCACCGCGCGGGTGATCGCCGGCACAGGGTCCGACCTCTATTCCAGCATCACCGGGGCCATCGGCGCGCTGCGGGGGCCAAAGCATGGCGGCGCGAACGAGGTGGCGCTGGAGATCCTGCAGCGCTACGCCACGCCCGACGAGGCCGAGGCCGACATCCGCCAGCGCATCGCCGCGCGCGAGGTCATCATCGGCTTTGGCCATCCGGTGTACACCGTTGCCGATCCGCGCAACGTGGTCATCCGCGGCGTCGCGAAGTCGCTGGCCGAGGAGCAGGGCGACATGCGCCTGTACGCGGTGGCCGAACGCATCGAGAACGTGATGTGGGAAACCAAGCGCATGTTCCCGAACCTGGACTGGTACAGCGCGGTCAGCTACAGCCTGATGGGCGTGCCCGCGGCGATGTTCACGCCGCTGTTCGTCGTCGCGCGCACGGCCGGCTGGGCGGCGCATGTCATCGAACAGCGCGAGGACGGCAAGATCATCCGTCCCTCCGCCAACTACACCGGCCCCGAGCCGCGCCCGTTCGTGCCGCTCGCGCAGCGGCCCTGAGGATTTCATGTCCGCGCACGACAGCAGATCGGCAGTACGCCCCGCGCCCGACGCGTTGATGGTCGACATCGCGCGCTACGCCCGCGATCACCAGGTCGCAAGCCCCCTGGCCTACGACACCGCGCGCTACTGCCTGATGGACAGCATCGCCTGCAGCCTGATGGCGCTGGCCTATCCGGCCTGTCGGCGGGTGCTGGGACCGGTGGTGCCCGGCGCCACGCTGCCCGGTGGCGTGCGCGTGCCCGGCTGCGGCTGGGAACTTGATCCGGTGCAGGGCGCTTTCAATATCGGCGCGCTCGTGCGCTGGCTCGACTTCAACGACACCTGGCTCGCCGCGGAGTGGGGGCATCCTTCGGACAATCTCGGCGCCATCCTGGCCGTGGCCGACTGGCGTTCGCGCGGCGGTCGGCCCGAGGGCGCGCCGCCGCTGGTCGTCCGCGATGTGCTCACCGCGATGATCAAGGCGCACGAGATCCAGGGCGTGCTGGCGCTCGAGAACTCCTTCAACCGCGTGGGGCTCGATCACGTGCTGCTGGTGCGCGTGGCCTCCACGGCCGTGGCCACCGTGATGCTCGGCGGCTCTCAGGGCCAGGTGATCGATGCGGTATCGAACGCCTGGGTCGATGGGGGCGCGCTGCGCACCTATCGTCATGCGCCGAATACCGGTTCGCGCAAGAGCTGGGCTGCTGGCGACGCCACGGCGCGCGCCGTGCGCCTGGCGCTGCTGACGATGACGGGCGAGATGGGTTATCCCTCGGCGCTCAGCACGCCGCGTTGGGGTTTCCAGGACGTGCTGTTCAAGGGGCAGGCGCTGAAGCTTGCCCGTCCGCTGGACAGCTACGTGATGGAAAACGTGCTGTTCAAGATCAGCTACCCCGCCGAGTTCCACGCGCAGACGGCCGTGGAATGCGCGCTGGCGCTGCACGCGGAAGTGCGCGGCCGGCTAGACGAGGTAACCGAGGTGCTGATCGAGACCCAGGAACCCGGCGTGCGCATCATCGACAAGACCGGGCCGCTGTCGAATCCCGCCGATCGGGATCACTGCATCCAGTACATGAGCGCGATCCCGCTGATCTTCGGGCGCCTGACGGCGGCCGACTACGAGGATGACGTGGCCGCAGACCCGCGCGTCGACGCGCTGCGCGCGCGCATGCGCGTGGTCGAGAATCCGCAGTTCACTAGCGATTACTACGCGCCCGACAAACGCTTCATCGGCAACGCGATGCAGGTGAAGTTCAGGGATGGCTCCGCCACGCGGCGCGTGCACGTGGACTATCCGATCGGCCATCGCTTGCGGCGCGCGGAGGGCATTCCGCTGCTGGAGGCCAAGTTCGAAGCCGCCGTGCGCGCGCACTATCCGGCGCCGCAGGCTCAGGGCCTGGTCGGCCTGTTCGCCGACCCGAAGGCCCTGCAGGGACTGCCCGTGCCGCAGCTGATGGGCGCCCTGGCGCTGTAGCGCCTAGCGTTTGTCTTTCTTTTCCCGCTTCGCGGCGCGCTTTTCCTCGAAGGTCTTGGCGGCCTTCTTCTTGCCTTCCTTCTTGCGTTCCAGGCCCTTGCTCATGTGAGTGCTCTCGTATGGGTGCGATCCGGGCAATCTACACTAAGGAAGGCAAATCAGCTCATCGCGGAGGATTCAGGCCTGACTATCGACCGGGCCTGGGTCCTGATTTCAAGGCCATCGCCAGCACTGCCGCGGCAGCCAGGAACAGGAATGGCAGAACGACCAGATTCACGGCGTTCCATCCCCAGCCATCGAGCAGCGCGCCAGCGGAGAACGATCCCGCGCTCACCACCGCGAACATGATGAAGTCATGCGCGGCCTGTGCCTTGGCGCGCTCGGCGGGGCGATAGGCTTCGGTCAGCAGCGTGGTGCCGCCGACGAACAGGAAATTCCAGCCCACGCCCAGCAGTGTCAGCCCCGACACGAAATGCAGGAACTCGACGCCCGACAGCGCGATGACCACGTGCGCGCCCAGCAGCACGATGCCGCAGCCCATCACCGCGAGCACGCCATGCCGCCGGATCAGAGAACCGGTGAAGAACGACGGCACGTACATGCCCAGCACATGCCACTGGATCACCAGCGTCGAATCCGCCACGGTCTGGCCGCACATCAGCATGGCGATGGGGGTGGCCGTCATCACGGTGGTCATCACGGCGAAGCCGACGGTGGAGCCCGCGAGCGCCGTGAGATACACGGGCTGGCGGATTATCTCCCACAGCGGGCGTGAGGGCCCCTCGCCCTGTTCGACGCGCATCGGCGGTATCGAGAGGCGCGTGATGAACAGCAGCGAAACAATGCCCAGCGCGATCAGCGCCAGATACGTGGCGAGGAAGGGCGGCGAGGCCAGCGTGTCGGTGAAGCGCACGATGGCTGGTCCCGCGATGGCCGCCACCACACCGCCCGACACGACCCAGGAAATCGCGCGGCTGCGAAATGCATCGCTGGCCACGTCCGCGGCGGCGAAACGGTAGTACTGGGCAAAGCCCGAGAAGCAGCCCACCAGGAAGGCGGCGAACAGAAAGAGCGCGAAGCTGTGGATGTGCACGGCTGCTGCGGCCGCAAGGCCCGCCAGGCATCCCATCGTTGCGCCGAGCGCGAAACCCGCGCGCCGCCCGAAGCGCTGCATGAACCACGAAGCGGGAATCAGCGTCGCCGCCGTCCCCACCAGCGTCATGGCCACCGGCAGCGTGGCCAGGCTCCGGTCAGGCGCAAGGCTCAGTCCCACCACGCCCGAGGCGGTTATCACCACAACCGAGGTGGTCTGGGCGAGCGCCTGGGCGCCAGCCAGCAGCAGGACGTTGCGTTGTTCGGAAGAAGGCAGGGTGGGGATTTCCGGGCGGAGGGCTAGCGCGGCGGCCTGCCCGGATGGTTCGTCGTCGTGGCCAGCAGGCCCAGGCCCGCGTACATGGCCGCCGCCGCGTAGCGTCCGGTGCGAAGGCCGCGCGTCATGGTGCCCAGGCGAGCGGCAATGGCGCGCGAAAGCAGCACATACATGGAATCCGACACGCCGGCGATGGCCACGAACAGTCCGCCGAGCACCAGGGCCTGCCGCGTGAAATCAGCCGGCGAGTCGACGAACTGCGGCAGCAGCGCGGCGTAGAACAGCGCGGTCTTCGGATTCAGCACCGCGACCACTACTCCATCGCGGAACACGTGCAGCGGCCGCGAAGGGGGCGGAGCGGCCGCCCGGGTGGTCGCGTCGGCCTGCCGGAACATCTGGTAGGCCAGGTAAAAGAGATAGGCAGCGCCGAGGTACTTCAGCACGGCATAGAGCAGTGCCGAGGTGGCCAGCACCGCCGCCAGGCCCAGCGCGGCTGCCGCGGCATTCACCGAATTGCCCAGCGCGATGCCGGCGACCGATGCAAACCCCGCAGAACGTCCCTGCGACATGCTGCGCGTGACGATATAGATGACTCCGGGTCCCGGCGTGACGGCGAGCGCCAGCGAAGCGGCGATGAACGCGATGAGCAGGGGCCAGGCGGGTAGCCAGTGATGCATCGGCGAAGCGTGGCACGCACACTGCTGGGCGGCAACCATTCGCCTTGAGCCGGCAATGCGCTGTACTTCAGGTGGCGGTTTGCTAGTCTCGGCTACCCACCGGAGGAACACCCATGCGCAATGTCGTATCCGCCCTGTTCGTGACCGCCGCGATGCTGGTTGCAGGCTCGGGCGCCGCGCCTGCCGCCAAGGCCGCCAATGCCCCCGTTGCAGCGCCCGCGCCGCAGGCCGCGTTCTGCCCTGCGTGGCTCAACCAGGAATACCGCAAGCTGCATTCCTCGCAGAAGGTGAATATCTGCCAGGCCTTCGCGGGCAGGCCGCTGCTGATCGTCAACACGGCCAGCCACTGCGGCTACACACCGCAGTTCAAGGGGCTGGAAGCCGCCTGGCAGAAATACAAGGATCGGGGCCTGGTGCTCGTGGGCTTCGCCTCGGATGACTTCAACCAGGAAGATGCCGACGAAGCCAAGGCGGCGGAGATCTGCTTCCTCAACAATGGCGTGACGTTCACGATGCTGGCGCCCACGCATGTGAAGGGCGGCAAGTCCAATCCCGTCTTCCAGGAGCTGGCGCGGCAGACCAAGGCGCCCTCGTGGAATTTCAACAAGTACCTGGTGCGTGCCGACGGCAAAGTGCTGCAGCACATGGGCAGCAGCGTCGCGCCGGAGTCGGCCGAGTTCGCGGCCGCGGTGGAAACGCTGCTGAAGTAAGTCGTGGCCAACAGCACCCTGACGCTCAAACGGCTGGGGATCGACACCTATCACGAGGCGGTTCTCTACATGAACCGCAACTGCCACGTCTGCCGCTCGGAAGGGTTCGTGGCGCAGTCACGCGTGCAGGTGACGCTGGGAGACCGGCATCTGATCGCCACGCTCAATGTCGTGGCGTCGCAGATGCTGGAGGAATGCGAGGCCAGCCTGTCCGAGAGCGCCTGGCTGGCGCTGGGCGCTCAGGAAGGCTCGCAGATCCACGTGGGTCATCCGGATCCGCTGGAGTCGGTGAGCGCGCTGCGCGCCAAGGTCTACGGCCAGCGCCTCGGCGATGCGGCGTGGCGCGAGATCGTCACGGATATCGTCAACGGGCACTACTCGAACCTGCACCTGGCCGCGCTGGTCACCGCCTGCGCGGGTGATCGCATGGACGCCGACGAAACCCTGTCGCTCACGCGCGCGATGGTGGAAACCGGAGAGCGGCTCACGTGGCAATCGCCCGTGGTGGTGGACAAGCACTGCGTGGGAGGGCTTCCGGGCAATCGCACCACGCTGATCGTGGTGCCCATCGTTGCCGCCGCCGGCCTGATCATACCCAAGACCTCTTCCCGCGCGATCACTTCGCCCGCCGGAACGGCCGACACCATGGAAGTGATGGCGCCGGTGGGCCTCGATGTGAAGCAGATGCGTCGTGTGGTCGAGAGCGAGGGCGGTTGCATCGTCTGGGGCGGCAACGTGCGCCTGAGTCCGGCCGATGACCTGCTGATCCGCGTGGAGCGGCCGCTGGATTTCGACAGCGAGGGGCATCTGGTGGCGTCGGTGCTGTCGAAGAAGATCGCCGCCGGTTCAACGCATGTGGTGATCGACATGCCGGTGGGGCCCACCGCAAAGGTGCGCTCGGTGGAAGCCGCGCGCGCGCTGCGCGAGCGGTTCGAAACGGTCGGCGCCGCGCTGGGCATCAGCGTGGATGTGCAGGTCAGCGATGGTTCGCAGCCCGTGGGGCGTGGCATCGGGCCGGCGCTGGAAGCGCGCGATGTGCTGGCGGTGCTGCGTCGCGAGGCGGATGCGCCGGATGACCTGCGCGAGCGTGCATTGAATCTGGCCGCGCACGTGCTGGAAATGTCGCCCCAGGTGAAGGCGGGCACCGGCGCGCGGATGGCGGCGCAGATCCTGGATTCAGGCCGGGCCTGGACCAAATTCCTGGCCATCTGCGAGGCGCAGGGCGGTTTCCGCGAACCGCAGGTCGCCCCGCTCACGCGCACGATCGTTTCGCAGCACACCGGAGAATGCGTGGCCGTGGACAATCGCCGCATCGCGCAGGTGGCCAAGCTGGCCGGCGCGCCACTGTCGCGCGCCGCGGGCGTGGACCTGCATGTGCGTCTTGGACAGCGCGTGGAACGTGGCGCAGCGCTGTACACGATCCATGCGGAAGCCCCGGGCGAACGGGACTATGCGCTCTCGTTCGCCACCCACCATCCGGACATCGTCCGCGTGGAATCGCGGTGAGCGCGGCGCTGCTGGCGCTGCCGGGCCAGGCGGCGCTGGCTTCCGCGCTGCGTGCGGCGCTGGCGGTGCCCGACATACCCCTGGCGCTGCGCGAGTTTCCGGACGGCGAGTCCCACGTGCGCATCGAAGCCGACGTCAGCGGCAGGCATGTGGCCGTGCTGTGCACGCTGCATGAACCCAATCCGCACTTCCTGCCACTGGCATTCATCACCGACAGCTGCGCGAGCTGGGCGCGGCAAGCGTGGGGCTGGTGGCGCCCTACCTGGCGTACATGCGTCAGGATGCGCGGTTCGAGCCGGGCGAGGCCATCACCTCAACCAGCTTCGCGCGGCTGGTGTCCCGGCAGTTCGACTGGCTGGTGACGGTGGATCCTCCTCTGCATCGCTGGCATGCGCTGGCCGACATCTACGCCATTCCCGCCGTGGCGCTGCAGGCGGCGCCGCTGCTGGCGGCATGGATACGCGCCAACGTGGGCGATCCGGTGCTGATCGGGCCGGACGAGGAAAGCGAGCAGTGGGTGAGCTCCGTGGCGGCCTCTGCAGATTGTCCCTGGCGGGTGCTGAAGAAGCAGCGTCGGGGCGATCGCGACGTGTCGGTCAGCGCGCTACCTGCCGGTGAGCTGAGCGGACGTACGCCGGTGCTGGTGGATGACATCATTTCCTCGGGCCAGACCATGGCGCAGACCGTCAGGCAGTGCAGGGCGGTGGGTTCCGCGCCGCCTGTGTGCATGGGCGTGCATGGCATCTTCGCGCCAGACGCGCTGGAGGCGCTGCAGCAGGCTGGCGCGGGGAGAATAGTGACGACGAACTCCATTGCGCACCCCAGCAATGCCATCGACCTCGCGCCGCTGCTGGCCGGGGCTGTGATGCGCTTCTGGCAGCCGCAGGAACAGGTTCCTATACTGGGCAGGTGAACGGCTTCATTCCCAGGGCGCGTTTGAAGTGGCTGCGGCTCATGCTGGCCGTGTTGCTGCCGCTGCATGCGGGCTTTGCCCAGGCCGCGATGGTCATGCCAGCAGAGGCTGCCAGCGTTGCCGTGGAAGTCGCGCAGCCGCTTTCTGCGGATGATGCGGCAATGATGTCTGGCATGCCCTGCCACACCGAGGCCGAATCCGCTCCCGCGCCAGATCACGACGGATCCCATGATGATGGTTGCTGCAAGACCGGCAGCTGCCATTGCGCGGCCGCCTGCGGTCTGCCGTTCGCTGTATTGCGGCTGGCGCCGCAGCCGGGCCAGGCGGTAATGCCCTGCGCGGATCTTCCGGCACCGACCATCACTCGTCCGCCGGACCTTCGACCTCCCATCGGCTGATCTCCCCAGCGCCGTTCGGCGCAAACGTGGCATTGGGCCGGCATCGCCGGCAGACGTCCGGGAGATTCAACATGTCCAATTCGTGCTGGCGCATGGGCTGCGCCATCGCGACCGCATTCCTCTTCAGCGGCTGCGCAGGCCTGCCGCTGGATCAGGGTCGGTCGAATGTCCAATCATTGGTGCAGGCGCGCGCGCCGATGATGCCCGTCGCCGGTGCGGTGCCCGGGGAGTGGTTTGCGCAGCCGCTGACACTGGAGCGGGCGCAGCAGATCGCGCTGTCGGGCAACCCATCCCTCAAGGCCCGTTACGCGGAACTCGGCCTGTCGGCCGCCGACGTGTTCGAGGCGGGGCGACTGCAGAATCCATCGCTGGGCCTGTCGTGGCTGCTGCCCACCGGAGGGGCAGCGGGCAGCAAGGTGGGCGCGTCGCTGATGACATCATTTGCGGACCTGCTGCTGCGAAGCTCGCGGCAACGAATCGCGAACCTGGAGTACGCCTCGCTGCAGGAAGTGATCGCCACGGCCGTGCTCGACGTGCTCGCCGACACGGGCCGCGCCTGGTTCGAATGCGTTGCGGCGAACCAGCGTGTGGCCGTCCGCCGCTCGATCGCCGAAGCCGCGCAGCTGGCGGCGGACCTGGCGCGACAGTACCGGGACGCCGGCAACATCAGCGACCTGGAGTTGCAGGTCCAGCGTGCCGAAGCCACCCAGGCCCGCATCGCGCTGCACGACGCGCAGCTGGATCTGGCTGACGCACGCGCCACTCTCCAGAAGTTGCTGGGGATTTCCGCCCTGCGGTCTGCCTGGGCAGTGCCCGAGTCGCTTCCCGACATGCCTTCATCTGCGCTGCCGATGGCCGATGAGCTGGCCGCGCGCGCCATCGAGCAGCGACTGGACATCGCCTCGGCCCGCGGCCATGTGCAGGCGCTGCGCGTGAAGCACGAGTCCACGCGGCGCTATCGGCTGCTGGTGGATTCGCGCGTGGGCGCGACGCTGGACCGGGAAGCCGATGGCGCGAGGCGCGTGGGGCCCTCCGCCGAAATCGCGCTGCCGGTCTTCCAGCAGGGCCAGGGAGCCGTTGCCAGGGTCGAGGCCGAGCTGGCCGCGGCAATAGCGAAACTGGCGGAGCTGGAAATCTCCGCGCAGGCAGAGCTCGCCCGGCAGGTATCGCGGCGAACTGGCGCGCGAACAGGTGCAGGCCTATCGCGAAGGACTCATCCCTGAACGCGAAGCCGTGGTCGCGCGCCTCACCGAACAGGCCAACTACATGCTCGTGGACAGCTTCGCGGTGCTGATGGCGCGCCAGCAGGAATACGACGCCTACGCCGGCTATGTGGATGCGCAACTGAAGTTCTGGAACGCCCATGTTGAACTGCAGCGCGCGATGGGATCGCTGCGCGGCCTGGAGGAATCCCGATGAAAGTCTCCCGCAGGACGCTGCTCGCCGGCGCCGCAACGCTTGCCGCTGCGCCGACAACGGTCGTGAAGGCCGCGGTTTCAGGCCCGGCGCGCGTGCGCACGCTCGATGGCCGCTCACTGGAGTGGAACTGGGTGGGCGGCGTTAAGGAATTCCACCTCATCGCCGAGGAGATGGAACACGAGTTCGCGCCCGGCTGCCGCGCCAGATGCTGGGGCTACAACGGCTCGACGCCGGGCCCGACGATTGAGGCCGTGGAAGGCGAGCGCGTGCGCATCCTCGTGACCAACCGGTTGCCCGAGCCGACCACTGTGCACTGGCATGGACTGCTGCTGCCCAACGGCATGGATGGCGTGGGTGGCCTGAATCAGCCGCACATACAGCCCGGGGAAACCTGGGCCTACGAGTTCACGCTGCGCCAGCATGGCACCTGCCTGTATCACCCGCATGCGGACGAAATGACGCAACTCGCCTTCGGCATGATGGGTTTCTTCATCATTCATCCGCGGGAATCGCAGGAGCCACCGGTGCAGCGCGACTACGCGCTGCTGCTGCACAACTGGGCGCTGCACCCCGGCACGTATCGCCCCGATCCTGCGGTGATGACCGAGTTCGACCTGTGGACCTTCAACAGCAAGGTGTTCCCCGCCACCGAACCGCTGCTTGCGGCGCAGGGCGAGCGCGTGCGCCTTCGCGTCGGCAACCTTTCGACGCACAACCATCCCATCCACCTGCATGGCCATCGCTTCGTGGTCACCGGATCGGATGGCGGGCGCTGGCCCCGGACCCTGTGGCGACCGGAAATCACGGAGATCATCGGCGTTGGGCAGGTCCGTGAGCTGGAGTTCATCGCCGACAACCCCGGTGACTGGGCGCTCCATTGCCACATGTCACACCACACCATGAATGCCATGGGGCATTCGCTGGCCAATCCGGTGGGCGTGAAGCAGGGCGCGCTGGAGGAGCGCATGCGCCAGCACCTGCCGGGCGTGATGCACATGGGCGAGGACGGGCATGTTCGAGCACAACACGCATCTGGGCATGAGGCACGTAAAGGGGCCGGAGAACACGCTGCCCATGGCGATGGGGCAGGGGCCGTTCGGCCAGATCGAGATGGGTGGCATGTTCACTCTGCTCAAGGTCCGTCCGCGACTGGTGGGCGATGCGGATCCCGGCTGGTACGACAGCGCCAGCGTTCCTCGCGCGCACAAGGTGCAATCAACCCAACCGGAGGCCGGTGCCCCGGTTCACAATGACCACGACCATCACTGAGCAAAGGAGAAGATCATGAAGACTCCAAAGGCCTGGAACGGCCGCGGTGCTGCTGATGTCGGCGCCACTGGCGGTCATGGCGCACGTGCACCTGCAAAGCTCGATACCGGCGGCCGGCAGCACGGTGAAGGCCAGCCCCGAGAGGCTGGTGCTCGTATTCCAGGAGGCCGTGGAGCTCAAGGCCCTGTCCGTGCAGAAGGTCGGTGACAGTGCGGCGACCGCGCTCGAATTGCCCAAGGCTGCCGCCGAGCAGCTGGCTGTGCCGCTGCCCAGGCTGGCCGACGGCGATTACACGATCAGCTACACCTTCGTCGGGCCTGACGAGCACAAGATGAGCTCGACCCTGAAATTCAAGGTGTCGGCGAAGATGGGCGCGGCACGGGAATGGGCAAGAACACAGGAGCAGCCGCCTGAAGCCGCGAAGCCCCAGGGGATCCCACGACTTCCCCTCAGGGATCCTGCCAGAACTTCAGCAATCTCAGGCGCAGCGAGTTACCGATGACGGATACTGAACTCAGGCTCATGGCCGCAGCGGCCAGCACGGGGCTGAGCAGCAGGCCGAAGGCGGATACAGCACGCCGGCGGCGATCGGTATGCCCAGTACGTTGTAGACGAAAGCGAGAGCGAGATTCTGGCGGATGTTGCGCATGGTGGCGCGGCTCAACGTTCGCGCCCGCGCGATTCCAGCGAGGTCGCCCTTTACCAGGGTAACCCCTGGCGCTTCTGCATGGCCACGTCCGTGCCGGTTCCCATCGCAATGCCCACGCTGGCCTCCGCCAGCGCGGGCGCGTCATTGACGCCATCACCGGCCATGGCGACGACATGGCCTTCGCCGCGCAATCGTTTCACGATGGCGTGCTTCTGCTCCGGAAGGACTTCCGCCTCCACGTCGTCGATGCCAAGCTCACGCGCGACGGCCATGGCCGTGGTGCGATTGTCGCCGGTGAGCATCACGATCCGGATGCCAGCTGCGCGAAGACTCTGCAGCGCAGCCGGTGTAGTGGCCTTGATGGGGTCTGCCACGGCAATGACACCGGCGGCCCTGCCATCGATGGCCACGAACATGGCGGTAGCGCCACCCAACCTCAGCCGTTCGGCGGCTGCCGCCAGCGGCGCGGCATCGACGTGCATGCGCTGCAGCAGCGCCAGGCTGCCGACGCCGACGCTGCGACCCTGGATGCCGCCCGTGACGCCCATGCCGGTCACGGACTGGAACTGATCCACCAGGCCAGCAGGCAGATTGCGATCGCGCGCCGAGGCAACCAGGGCGGATGCCAGCGGATGCTCGCTGGCGATCTCCAGCGCAGCGGCGTTGCCCAGCACCGTTGCCTCGTCGAAGCCCGCAGCCGGCACTACCGCGACTACTCTGGGGCGACCTTCCGTCAGGGTGCCCGTCTTGTCGACGACCAGCGTATCCACCTTCTCCATGTGTTCCAGGGCTTCGGCACTCCGGATCAGCACTCCGGCGCTGGCGCCCTTGCCGACGCCGACCATGATCGACATGGGGGTGGCGAGGCCCAGCGCGCAGGGGCAGGCGATGATCAGCACGGATACCGCGCTGACCAGTGCGAAGGAAAAGGCCGGTTCGGGTCCGAACATCATCCAGGCGAGGAAGCTTGCTGCCGCAACCGCCATGACGGCGGGGACGAACCAGGCCGCGACGATATCGGCCAGGCGCTGGATGGGCGCGCGACTGCGCTGGGCCTCGGCAACCATGTGCACGATGCGGGTGAGCATCATGTCGGCGCCGATCCGATCCGCGCGCATCACCAGCATGCCGGTTCCGTTGAGGGTGCCGCCGATGACCGCGCGCCGGGCTGCTTGGCGACGGGCATGGATTCTCCGGTGACCATCGACTCATCAACCCCTGACCGCCCTCCAGCACCACGCCATCGACCGGCACCGACTCGCCGGGGCGCACACGCAGCCGGTCCCCTACCATCACCGCATCGAGCGGCACTTCGATGTCGTGCCCGGCCACTATGCGCCGCGCGGTCTTTGGGGCCAGCCTGAGCAGTTCGCGGATCGCCCCGCCGGTTTGTTCCCTGGCGCGCAGTTCCAGCACCTGACCCACCAGCACCAGGGTCGTGATGACGGCGGCGGCTTCGAAGTACACGGCCACGTGTCCGTCGGGCAACCGGAATGTTCCGGGAAGTCCGAGGGCAGGAGCAACGCCACCACGCTGTAGATCCATGCTGCGCCCGTGCCCAGCGCAATCAGCGTGAACATGTTCAGGAGCGGTGGCGAATCGAGGCGACGGCGCGAACGAAGAATGGCCACCCCGCCCACAGCACGACGGGTGATGCCAGCGCGAACTGCAGCCACTGCGACAAGCGGTTGCCGATCAGATGGTGGGCGCCCGTCACGTGGGCGCCCATCTCCAGCGCGAACACCGGCAGCGTCAGCAGCGCCGCGATCCACAGCCGACGCTGCATGTCGCGCAGCTCGGGGTTCCCGGTGGCGGCCTCCGCCGCATCCAGCGGTTCCAGAGCCATGCCGCACTTGGGGCAGGTTCCGGGTCCGCGCTGCCGCACCTCCGGATGCATCGGGCAGGTATAGAGGGCATCGGGATTCGCCGGCTGGGGCGGCGCGACTGGTGCGCAGTGGCTGCAGGCCGGGTGCTCGTGGTGGGAGTGCGGGTGGTTCATGTCTGCTCCTCCGACAATGCTTTCAGGATGGGGCAATCAGCGGCCCTGCCGTGACCGGGACAGGACTTGATGAGCTGCGCCAGGCCTCCTCTTATGCGTTCCAGTTCTGCGATGCGGTTCTCCACATCGGCAAGCTTGGCCATTGCAGAGCGTTTCACGCTGGCAACATCACGCCGGACGACACGCGCCAGCAGGTCGCCGATTTCTCAGCGAGAACCCCAGCGCCTGCGCGCGGCGGATGAAGCGCAGCCGGGTACTTCGGCGTCCGAATACCGCCGATAGCCCGACGCAAGCCGGGTGTTCGGGGCGAGAAGTCCCGAGCGCTCGTAGTAGCGCACGGTGTCGATGCCTACGCCCGCGCGGCGCGCCAGGGTTCCGATGCCTATGGTCTGCATATGGACCTCCAATGGGCACAGTCTAGACTCTGGACCAAGGTCCAGAGTCAAGCGGAAAGCACCGGCGAGGCGGCCAGCAGCAGTCCCAGCGCGAGCATCACGATCTTCGCGGGTGCCTCCGTTGAGTTGCCGCCTGCCTACCGTCAAGATGCCGCTGATGGAATCACAGGGGGTGAGCACACATTCCGGGGACTGCCGCCGGCCAAAAATGCGGTGCTCTGCTGCCTGTTCATGGTGATGGAGGTGTGACACTTTGGCATCGTTATGTGGCGCCCTGCTCGGCGCCGATTTCGGCATTGCGCCCGCCCAGATCGGCCTGGTCTTTGCGGCCCTCGGTGATCGCTTCCCTCGTCGGCGCCATCGGCATTGCGCCGCTTTCCGACCGCTTTGGCCGTCGGCGCGTGCTGCTGGTGGCGGTGCTGCTCACCGGCGCGCCGTCGCTGTTCATCCCGCTCACCCGTGACATGTCCATGCTGGTGGTACTGCGCGTCATCGTGGGCCTGGGGTTCGGCGCAGCCCTTCCAGTGGCACTGGCGCTGGTGTCGGATTTCGCGCCTGCGCGGTTTCGGTCACTGGCTGCCAGCTTGATGGTGCCGCGCTTCGGGTGGCCGTGGCTGCTGTACGCCAGCGGCGCCGCCTCGATGGTGGCGGTCACGCTGGGTTTCCTGCTGCTGCCCGAGTCGCGGCCGGCGCCGCGCCGCGATTTGCCTGCTGCACCGCCCGTCAGCGCTAGCGCGGGCCTTTCGGGCCTGCTCGCGCTGGTCAGCGCCAGTTACGACGCGTCGGTGCGCGCCACCGCGCTGGGCTGGGTGCAGGGCCTCAGTCGCGTTGTGGGCGGAAGCATCGGCACCTACATGGGTGGCGTGCTGCTGGGCGCGGGATGGGCCCAGCAGCAGTTGGCCCTGGCTGCGGGGCTCGCCGCAGCCATTGGCCTCACCGCGCTGGTCGCCGCGGTGTCATTGGGCCGCGGCGGGCCGTGGCTACAGGAACGTGTAAATGAAGCTCACCGACGCCAGGTCGAGCTTGGTGCCGCCGAATATCTTGTAGCGCTCGTATTCCGCGCGCACTGCCAGGCTCAGGAAGTGCACCTGCGCTCCGGCGCCCCAGGCCACGTCCGTGTTCTTGTCGCTGGCGGAGAAGGTGGGGAATCCCGGCGTCCGCAGCTTGGCGTTGCCCTGCGACAGGCCGATCTTTCCGAACAGGTCGACGACCGGGAAATCCAGGAAACCCACGGCGAAAGCCCACAGCGCGTTGCCTTCCACCGTCGTGGTCGACGGGCAGTTCGTGCCCACCAGCGCGATGCAGGCTATGCCGCTGGGCACGGTGGCCTTGCCGAAGTTGGTGTAGTTGAGTTCGACGCCGAAGCTGTCGAGCAGACGGAATCCGGCGATGGCCTTCCAGGTGGTGTCCTTGCCATCGAGCGGGGCCTGCAGGTCGAAGTCGCTGCGGCCAATGCCGCCGCCCAGGTACAGGCCGTTGTCCGCGGCGGTGGCGATGCCGCTGGCCAGGCACATGGTCAGCACGGCGAGTGGTTTGTTCATGGAGTCCTCCGGAAAATTGGGCGCAACCTTGGATGCAGCCATCGTGGCGGGGCTCCCCGCGAGCGCCAACCGTCGCCAGTCCCCCCCACAGCAGCTGGGAAGTAACGCGCACTTTGAAATACTTTAAAGTATCCTATCAAGGTATATAAGCGACATTTGGGTATTACAATGGCACCTGACGTGCTTGGATTGATGTCGGTGGAGCAGGTGGCTTCTTCGCTCGGGGTGCACGTGCGCACCGTGCGGCGCTACATCCACGAAGGGCGGCTGCGGGCCACCCGTATTGGCCGGCTCTACCGCATACCCGCCACCGAACTGACTGCGCTGGCTGGGGGTTCCGTGCGGAAAGCCGATCCGCAGCGTCTCACGCGGCATTGCGAGGCTTCGACGGTGGTTCAGATCGACGCCATCGCGCCCGACGCGGCGATGCGCGTGATGACCGGCATCGGCGGCGCCATCAAGGGTCGCGACAAGCTCTCGGATACGCCGCTGCGCGTGGATACGGTCTACGACGAAACCCGCGCGCGACTGAAGATCATCGTTACCGGCAGCCTGTCCACCACCGTGGGGCTGCTCAATCTGCTGGAGTCCTACGCGTAGGAGCCTGCCTTGCTCAGCCGGTGGTCACGATGACCTGCCCACCTGCTGGTTCGATTCCAGGTAGCGGTGCGCTCGACGATGTCGTCGAGTGCGAATGTTCGCCACGACCGGGCGCAGGTGGCCACCCGCAAGGCCGCGCAGGATCAGGTCGCGGAAATGCGTGAATCGCTGCGGATGATTCCAGATCTGCGAGGCCACCCAGCCGCGTATTGAGAGGCCCTTCAGCGCGGCGCTCCAGTGCGGATAAGGCGTGGCGGCGCCGGCAAGGCTGCCGTACACGATGAGGATTCCCTCGTCGGCCATCGCTTTCGCCAGCGTCTCCACGAACGGCCCGCCAACGGGATCGAACACCACCTTCGCGCCGCGGCGCCGGTGATGCGCAGCACTTCGGCGGCCACGTCGCATTCACTGCTGGCGATGACATGGCGCGCGCCCACGCGACGTGCGCGCGCTTCGCGCTGGTGCGCGTCAATGCGATCGGCTCCCGCCCAGCCAGTTGGCGATCTGGATGGCGGCGAGGCCCACGCTGCTGGAGGCCGCGGGGATCAGCACGAAATCACCCAGCGCGGATGCCCGGCCTGCACGATGCCGAAGGCCGCGAAGAACTGCATCCACACCGACGCGGCCTCGACAGGGCCGAGGCCCGGTGGCGGCGCGACCAGGCTCGAGGCCGGCACGACGGCGTGGTCCGCATACACGCCGTACTCGCCCATGCGAAAGTTCGGCAGCACGCAGACCGGCTCGCCCACGGTGAAACCGCTGACGCCCGTGCCAACGGCTTCGAGTATTCCGCAGGCCTCGTAGCCCATCAGCGATGGCAGCTTCGGCGGAATCAGGTATTTGCCGCTGCGATAGACCGTCTCGGAACGGTTCAGGCCGATGGCCTGGATGCGCACCAGCGCTTCGCCGGCGGCCGGTTCCTTCGGCTCGGCCTGTTCGAGGCTGAGGACCTCGGGTCCGCCGAGGCGGTGGATGCGAACGACGCGGTTGTCCATGCGAAACCTACTTCCGGCGCCGCAGCCGCTGCGGGAGCCGTTGGTCATCATGCGCCATGTTTTCCGAGACCATCGGCCTGGCGCTTGAGCATGCACGTGCCGGTTGGTCACGGTCATCGGTTCGGCCGCGGAGTTGTCGCGAGGCCTGATGAGGATGTCGTACGTGCCACCTTCGAAGGCCAGATCGCCACTGACCGACACTTCCTGCGTGCGGAAGGCGACCTTGATGTCGTTCGGGCCAGCGCATCCTCGTACGGCTTGCGGATTGCCGCCTTGCCCGACGTCCGGCATGCCCTGGTTGAACTGGATGGCGTCCTCGGTGAACACCTGCATGAAGGCGTCGAGGTTGCCGGTGTTGAAGGTTTCGCCAATGTGATCCACGAAGGCATTCACGGCGGCGACATCCTGCTGCTGGCGCGCGGCGTCATCGGCAGGTGGAGCGGGCGTGTTGCAGGCGCCCAGCGCCAGGATGGTGAAAGCGATCAGGGCGTGGCGCATCGGTATCCCCGGACAGTGGTGTCCGGGGATGATATCAACCGCAGCGCCCGGCCCGGCGGTCAGTTCGGCGTCGCGTCCTGTTCCGCGATCACCCTGTTCTTCTTTTTCTTCGACCGACGGCGGCGGCGGATCGCTGCGCGAAGGCTGGTGACCTGGCAACGACCCTCGCGCGGCACGAGGATGGAGCTGAACTTGTCGAACTGGTTCGACGGTCCGGTGTCGAAGCCGATGCTCAGCGCGAAATCCAGCCCGATGCACGGGCCCAGCAGCTTGGCGTAGTACCAGTTGCGGCGCAGGTCCTGGACCCACAGGCCGTCTTTGCCGTCGGCCTGCCAGTCGCGGATGCTGTGGTGATCCACGAACGGGATCGAGGCCTGCACGGCAGGCAGCGGCGTGGCGGCAGGTTCACCCTCGGCGGCCAGGGCCCCGGCTGACAGGGTTGCGGTGGCTCCCAGCGCCAGCAGGCTGGCGGCAAGGCGCAATGGCAGGTTCTTCATGGCGTACTCCGGTTTTACGGGCGGTCGCGCCCCCATGTCATTATCAACGCGCCACCTGAACCGGCGATGACCGGCATGTAACATTTCATGCAGGGTTGACCCGGAACCGCATGGCGCAAGGGGCTGCGGTAGACTGACCGGATCCCCCTGGCGCCTGCGGAGTCCTTCGGTGAATTTCGTTACGTGGTCGATCCGCAATCCCGTCCCGGTGATGATGATGTTCATCGCCCTGGTGCTGGTGGGCTCTACAGCCTGCCGCGGTTGCCGGTGCAGAACCAGCCCGATATCGCCTTTCCCTTCGTGATCGTGTCGGTGGGCTGCGGGCGTGCCGCCTTCGCAGATGGAGACCGAGATCACCCGCAAGGTGGAAGACGCGGTCTCCAACATCGTCGGCATCGAAAACATCAACAGCACCGTCTCCACGGGCAGTTCGCAGACCTTCATCGAGTTCCAGTTCGATACCGAGCTGTCGCAGGCCATGGACGACGTGCGCGACGCGGTGTCGCGCATCCGGCCCGACCTGCCGCTGGACGCCACCGAACCGAACATCTCGCGCGCCACCACCGCCGGTGATCCGGTGCTGACGTTTGCCGTCAGCTCCGGAGAGCTCAGCGACACCGAGCTGTCGTGGTTCGTCGACCTGAACGTGATGCGCTTCATCAGCGGCGTGCCCGGCGTCGGGCAGGTCAGCCGCATCGGCGGCGTATCGCGCGAAGTGCGCGTGGACCTCGACCGATCGCATGGCGGCGCTGGGCGTCACTGCCGGCGACGTATCGAGCAACCTGCTGCACGCAGGTGGAGCTGCCCGGCGGTGAAACCCGCATCGGCGCGCAGGAGCAGAGCGTGCGCACGCTGGGCACCATCACCTCGGTGCAGGACCTGGCGGCGCTGCCCATTCCGCTGGGCGAGGGCAAGACCACGCGCCTGGATTCCATCGCCGACGTGCGCGACCAGGCCGCGGAAGTGCGGCAGGTGGCCATGCTCGATGGCAAGCCGGTCATCGGCTTTCGCGTCTTCCGTGCCTGGGGCGAGGGCGCCGTGGAAGTGGCCGACGGCGCGCGCGACGCGGTGCAGGAACTGCTCAAGCGCTATCCGGACATCCAGATCACCGAGATCAACAATGTCTCGGACAAGCAGGTGCGCCGCAACTTCCGCGAGTCGATGATCATGCTGATCGAGGCGCGATCCTGGCCATCATCGTGGTGTGGTTCTTCCTGCGCGACATGCGCGCCACGCTGATCTCGGCCGCGGCGCTGCCGCTGGCCGTCATCCCCACCTTCTGGGCGCTGCACATCTTCGGCTTCTCGATGAACTTCCTGACCATGCTGGCGCTGATGCTGGTGGTGGGCATGCTGGTGGACGATGCCATTGTCGAAGTGGAAAACATCGTGCGCCACCTGCGCATGGGCAAAACCGCCCGTGCAGGCGGCCACCGACGCGGCCATCGAGATCGGCCTTGCCGTGGTGGCCACATCGCTGACGCTGTGCGCCGTGTTCATCCCCGTGGCCTTCATGGGTGGCATTCCCGGCGAGTTCTTCAAGCCCTTCGGCTTCACCGCGGCGATCGCCGTGCTGTTCTCGCTGCTGGTGGCGCGCACGCTCACGCCCATGATGGCCTCGAAGTACATGCGGCCGGCCGCGCACGAGGAGGAAACCGGGCGCTTCAAGGCCTGGTACCTCGACAAGGTGCGCTGGGTGCTGGCGCATCGCTGGCAGACCATCACCGCCTCGTCGCTGGCCATGGTGGGCGCGTTCTCGCTGGTGATCTTCCTGCCGAAGGGGTTCTCCCCGGCGCAGGACTTCGGCTTCGTGAACCTGAACGTCGAGCTGCCGCCCGGGTCGCGCCTGGAAGACGGCATGTCGGCCTACGACGCGCTGCTGCAGCGGACGCGCAAGTTCAAGGAAGTCCAGCACGTGTTCAGCGTGGTGGGTTCGCGCGGCGGCGGCGTGTTCATCACGCTGGTGGATTCGGGCGATCGCGAACGCAGCCAGCAGCAGCTGCAGACCGCCATCCTCGAGGCCACCCGCGACATACCCGGCGTGCGCATCTCCACCGGTGGTGGTGGCAATCCCGGCAGCGGCCCGCTGCAGATCCAGCTCACCGGCGATGATTCCAACGTGCTCGCGGCGACCGCGGCGCGCCTGGAACGCGAACTGCGCGAAGTTCCCGGCATCAGCAACGTGACCACCAGCGCGAGCCTGCTGCAGCCGGAGCTCGTGATCCGCCCGCGATCGGATCGCGCGGCGGATCTGGGCGTGACCACGGCCGCGATCAGCCTGGCCACGCGCATCGCCACCAGCGGCGACATCACCAACAATCTCTCGAAGCTGAATCTGCCGGACCGGCAGATTCCGATCCGCGTGCGCCTTCGCGATTCGGCCCGCACGAACATCGACCAGATCCGGCTGCTCACCGTGCCCTCGCGGTCCGGGCCGGTGCCGCTGGCCAATGTGGCGGATGTGTATTTCGGCGCGGGTCCGGCCGAGATCACCCGCTACAACCGCAGCCGCAACATCTCGATCACGGCCGACCGCGGCGAGATGGCCCTCGGCGATGCCATGGACAAGGTCAATGAGCTGCCGAGCATGAAGAACCTGCCGTCCGGCGTGCGCAACGTGGAATCCGGCGATACCGAGATCATGAACGACATCTTCTCCGGCTTCGCGCTGGCGATGGTGGTGGGCATCTTCTGCATCTACGCGCTGCTGGTGCTGCTGTTCCACGACGTGGTGCAGCCGATCACCATCCTCTCGGCGCTGCCGCCTTCCATCGGCGGCGCTGTCATCGCGCTGTTCGTGTTTCGCATGGAGCTGTCATTGCCGGCGCTGATGGGCGTTCTGGCCCTGATGGGCATCGTCACCAAGAACTCGATCCTGCTGGTGGAATACGCGGTGATGGCGCGGCGCGAGCATGGGCTGTCGCGTTTCGACGCGCTGGTGGATGCCTGCTCGAAGCGCGCGCGGCCCATCATCATGACCACCATCGCGATGGCCGCGGGCATGCTGCCCATGACCATCGGCATCTCCGGCGACACGGGCTTCAGCGGGCCGATGGGCGCCGCGGTGATCGGTGGACTGGTTGCATCCACCGCGCTGTCGCTGTTCGTGGTGCCGGTCATCTACACGGTGTTCGATGACCTGGAGCACGGGGTCAAGCGCCGGTTCGCCGGTCTCTTCGGGCGCGCGGCGCAGCCTGTCAGCTGAAGTCGCGCTTGCGCTTGATGTGCAGCTCCATGCGCCGGTAGTCGATCACCAGCGTGTCGAGCAGGCCGAGGATGTCCATGCCGATCAGCACGGCGGGCTCGTCGGACATGCCCCAGCGCTCGAAGATGTGCATGTCGCCGAAGGTGACATGCGCGTCGCGGATCGAAAGATCGCCGATCGTGATCGGCGAGATGCGCGCGCCAATGCCCACCTGCACGTCGCCGGTGGCACCCGTCACCTGGTCCTGCCCGCGAGAGTTGCGCTGGATCTGCCGCCGCAATGCGGTCTGCAGCGCCACGTTGCCCACGCTGGCCTGCGCGCCGGTGTCGATGATGGCGCGCACCGGCAGGTTGCCGATGGTGGCCGCGACGATCAGCAGGTTCAGGTCATCCTTGAGGAACGGCACGGTCTGGAAACCCGCGGCCGCGCGCCGGTTGCGCGAGCGCGAGATGTTGATGAAGTCGTTGCGGAAGTCGATGAAGATGCGCTTGTCGCGCATGCCGTCGGCGCCCAGCAGCCCCTCTGCGCCGCCAAAAGCATCGGCGACGATGGGCACCGTGGAAGGGCCCACGTAGAGATCACCCACGCTGATGCTGTCCACGCGCACCGTCTGCGCGATGGCCGAGCCGGTCACGCCGCGCAGCATCACGGGCGGCGTCTTGTTGAGTGGCAGGTCGAGCATGTCCGCCACCTTCGGCGTCAGCGCCGAACGCGTGGCGCCGGAATCCAGCACCAGCCGGAACGGTCCCTTCTCGTTGATGAACACCGGCACCCACACGCGACCGATGCGATCACGGTTGGTGGGCGCCACGTAGCGCGGCTCCGGCGCCTGCACGATGATCTCGGCCAGCTCCGGATCGCTGTCGGGGATGACTGGCGCGGCATTGGTTGTGGGAGCGGCGGCAGTTTGTTCGGCCGCAGTCGACTGCAGCGGCAGCAACAGCACCAGCAGGCCGATGCGCAGGGTTGTGTTCACCCGATGGATGTTAAGCCCGCCGAGCGCTGGCGCCTAATCGGTTGGCGGGCGCGTTACCAGACCAGGTCGTCGGGGACGGCGTAATCCTTGTAGGGATCGTCCGCATCGGGCTTGCGGGCCGGATCGTTCCAGTGGATCAGGGCGCGCTCCACGCGCTCGCGGATGCGCTGGCCCACGGCGGCCGGCACGAACGCATAGCGCCCTTCGCAGCGCGCGATGGCCAGGTCGCCCGCGATCAGGCGCGAACGCAGCTCTGTGTTCACGGGTACGCGGCGGATGTTGGTGCCGTCCTGGAAATTGTAGAAGTCGTCGGATTCCACGCGCGGCACCTGGTGCTGCTCGACGAGCTGGCGGATTTCCGCGAAACGGGCGCGGCGCTCGGCCTTTTCCTGTTTCTTGCGGTTCAGTTCCGCATCGCGCGTGGCCTTTTCCGCCGCAGCCTTCTGCGCCGCGAGCTGCTGGGGCGTGGGCCCCCGGCGCTTGTCCTTGGGCACGTTGTGCGACCCACGCTGGTGTTGCTGGCGCTGGTCGCGCTCGGCCTTCTGGACCTGCTGTTCGGAGACCAGGCCGGCTTTCAGCAATTGTTCGCGTAGCGACAGACTCATGCCCGACATTTTACGGGTATTCTTCGCCTGTTCCACCTCGGGGTTGAAGTGGTC
Source organism: Pseudomonadota bacterium (assembly GCA_016720075.1). Lineage (GTDB taxonomy): Bacteria > Pseudomonadota > Gammaproteobacteria > Steroidobacterales > Steroidobacteraceae > ZC4RG30. Next base: position 190,480 of record JADJXW010000003.1, on the reverse strand, counting down.
GGCGCCGATCCCGGCCTGAAGGAGGCCTGGAACCTCATCGGCTATACCAGCCGCCGGCTGGGCGAGTTCGAGGAATCCCTCTCGGCCTACGATGCGGCGCTGAAGCTCGAACCGGATTATCCCGAAGCCATCGAATATCGCGCCGAGCTGTTCCTGCTCACCGGCCGCCTTGCGCAGGCGCGCGAGGCGTTCGAGTTGCTGCAGAAATCCAATCCTTCCTATGCGGGCGTGCTGCTGCAGTCGATGCGGGCCTGGGTGGCCAAGCCGCCGGCCTCGGCGGTGGTCGAGGCGGCCGACCGGGAAGCCTTCGCGCGCTGGGTGGCGGCGCAGAAATCCTGAACGACGCGCGTTACAGCAGCGATTCAGCCGCCGCCTGACCCGACAGCCAGGCGCCGTGCAGCGTGCCGTAGTACGGCGCGGAGCAGGCTTCACCCGCAAAGCACAGGTTCGGCGCCACGGGCTGCGCCAGCACGGCGCGCGCATCGGCATGGCCGGGGCGGGCCGCCGAGTACGAACCCAGCGAGAACGGATCGCCGCCCCAGGCGGTGGATCGCGCCGAGGCAAGTTGCGCATCGATCCGCGCGCCGAAGATGCCGCGCAGCTCCTCGCGTGCGAAGGCCTCGAGCTCGCCGCGCGACTCCAGCTCCTTCGACAGGTCACCACCGAAGAACGCGCTGAGCAGCGGTTGCCGCGCGGGAAACAGCGAGTAGCTGCCGGTGCGCGCGCTGTCGCCACGGCCGATGAAGTGGCGGGCGTCACCGGCATCGAAGCTGCCGGGTGCGAGCGCGAAGAACACCTTGTTCACGACGCCGAGCGGCAGCTGTTCGGCGGCATCGCGCCAGGCGGCGGGCAGGGCCGGAGTGAAGCTGATTGCGCCGCGCGCGAGCACGCTGGTGGGCACCGTGACGATGGCAGCCCTGGCGGACAACGTGCCTGCGGTGGACTCCACGCGCACCGAACTGGCGGCGGACCAGTCGATGTTCGTGACGGTCGCGCCAAGCCTCACGTCCAGTCCGTCGGCCGCGTGCGCAACCACGGTTCCCAGTCCATCGCGCACCGCCCAGTTGTGGGCGGATTCCGCGTAGCGCGCCAGATCGAGCACGGAGACATTGGCGGTTTCCACGCCAACGGCCCAGGTCATCACGGCGTCGAAGCGCTGCCGGAAATCATCCACTGGCAGGATTTCACCCAGTGATACATCGCGGCCCGCCGCCGCAGCGGCTTCGACCAGGCCGAAGTACCTCTCGAAGCCGGCAGCCGAGGCGGCGCGCTGCTGCGCCGTGGGCGGCGCATTGCCCACCCAGGCAGCAGGACCCCAACCCGGGTCGGAGCGGATGACCTCGAATCCCGCCTGCTCGGCCAGCGTGGTCCAGGCGTTGGTGTCGGCGAAGTGCAGCCATGCCGCGCCCAGGTCGGCGGGGCAATCGAGCGAGTGGTCGGTTACCGCGCGGCCACCAGGCCGGGCGCGGGCTTCCAGCAGCACGCAGCGTTTGCCCGCGGCAGTCAGCCGCCTGGCGGCCGCGATGCCGGCCGCGCCGGCACCGACGATGATCACATCGATTTCGCTCACCGCGGCGATGCTACCATCGCATCCATGAGGAGACTCGAGCAGCTGCTGAACAACAATCGCCGCTGGGCCGATGAGACGACGCGGCGCGACCCGCAGTTCTTCGCGCGGTTGATGGCCCAGCAGTCGCCGCGCTACCTGTGGATCGGCTGCGCCGACAGCCGCGTGCCCGCGAACGAAATCGTCGGACTCCTGCCGGGTGAGCTGTTCGTGCATCGCAACGTCGCGAACCTGGTGGTCCACTCCGACCTGAACTGCCTGTCGGTGATCCAGTACGCGGTGGATGTGCTGAAGGTGCAGGACATCATCGTCACGGGCCACTATGGCTGCGGCGGCATTGCGGCTGCGATGGCTTCGAAGTCCTTCGGGCTCATCGACAACTGGCTGCGCCATGTGCAGGACATCCGCGAGCGCTATCCCACGCTGCTCGCCGGCGGCGGACCCGCGGCGGTCGACCGCCTGTGCGAACTGAACGTGCTGGAGCAGGCGCAGAACGTCTGCCGCACCACGATCGTCCAGGATGCCTGGTCCCGCGGCCAGAACGTGGCCGTGCACGGCATGATCTACGCGGTGGCCGACGGCCTGCTGCGCGATCTGGAGTTCTGCGCCACCAGCGATACCGACAACAACGCGCTGTTCGAGCGCGCCGTCGCCGGACTCACGGCGCCGCGTTAGGCGCCGCGGCCTCGGGCGCCGCCGCGCGGCGCGGCTTCAGGCGACCGAACAGCCGCTTCACGCGGTGCTCGAAGTCATCCATCAGCGTGTAGATCACCGGCACCACGAACAGCGACAGCGCGGTGGAGGCGACCAGTCCGCCGATCACCGCTGCGCCCATGGGCGCGCGGAACGCCGCGTCACCCGACAGCCCCAGCGTGATCGGCAGCATGCCCGCGGCCATCGCGATGGTGGTCATCACGATGGGGCGGGCGCGCTTCGAGCAGGCATCGACCAGCGCCTCGCTGCGCGACATGCCGCGCTCGCGCCGCGCCATCACCGCGTACTCCACCAGCAGGATGGAGTTCTTGGTGACGATGCCCATCAGCATCAGCAGGCCGATCAGCGACGGCAGCGACAGGTCCATCTTCAGCAGCCACAGCATCACGAAGGCACCGCCGGCCGAGGGCGGCAGCGCCGACAGGATGGTGACCGGCTGCAGCACGTCGTGGAACAGCAGCACCAGCAGCGCGTAGATGCAGAAGATGCCGGTGACCATCGCGAGGATGAAGCTGCCGAAGATGCGGCCCTGGAACTCGGCCTCGCCGGCTTCCACCGGACGCACGCCTGCGGGCAGGTTCTTCATGGCCGGCAGTTCGCGCGCGATCTGCGTGGCCCTGCCCAGCGGAATCGTGCCCCGGTCGGCGCTGATGGTGATGTTGCGGCTGCGGTCGAAGCGCGTGATCTGCGCGGGGCCGGCGCCGAAGTACACGTCGGCCACGTTCACCAGCGGCACGGGGCCGAAGCGTGATGGCACGTTGAGCAGGCGGATCTGGTCGATGCTCGAGCGGGCCTTGTCGTTGAGGCGCACCATGATCGGGATCTGCCGGTCGGGCAGGTTCATCTTGGCAAGGTTGTTCGACACATCGCCGCTGGTGGCGATGCGCGTGGCCTGGCTGATGGCGGCCGTGGTCACGCCCAGCTCCGCGGCGCGCTCGGGTCGCGGGCGCACGACGAGCTCGGGCTGCACCAGGCTTGCGCTGGTGCTCACGTTCGAGAAGCCCGGCACGGCGCGCAGCTCCCGCTCGATCTGCGCGGCCGCGGCGGCGAGCGCATTCGAATCATCGCCGGTGATCTCGAGCTGCAATCCGCCGCCACCGAAATTGCCGCCGCCGGCGGAGAACCTGGCGCCGGGTATGTCGCGGATCATTCCCAGGAACTCGCGCTGCAGCTGCTGCTGCTGTTTCTCGCGATCTTTCTTGTCCACGAGCACGATGCCGATGTTGGCGTTGCGCGTGTTGACGATGGCCCAGATGCGGGTGATGTTCTGGTTGTCCTTCAGGCGTTCGCGTACCGCATCCACCACGGCGCGCGTGTCCTGCAGCCGCGAGCCCGGCGGCAGGCTGGCGTTGATGTTGAAGAAGCCGTTGTCCGGCGGCGGGCGCAGGCCCGTGGGCAGGGTCGAGGCGATGTAGAACGTGCCCACCATCAGCAGCGTCACCGCCGCCATGGTCGTCTTGCGATGCGACAGCGCCCACTGCACCTTGCCCAGGTACCACAGCATGAAGCGACCCTGCTTCTCCTCCTCGTGGTAGGGCTTCATCCACTTGGAAGCCATCATCGGCGTGAGCATTCGCGCCACCAGCAGCGAGAACAGCACGGCGATCGTCGCCGTGAAGGCGAAGGGCTTGAAGAACTGGCCCGGGATGCCGTCCATGAACGCCACCGGCACGAACACCGCGCACAGCGTGAACGTGGTGGCCACCACCGCGAGGCCGATCTCGATGGCGGCGTCGGTGGCCGCCTGCAGCGGCGGCTTGCCCATGCGCAGGTGGCGCACGATGTTCTCCACCTCGACGATGGCGTCGTCGACCAGCATGCCCACGACCAGCGACAGCGCCAGCATGGTCATGGTGCTCATCGAGAAGCCGAACATCTTCAGCGCCCAGAACGTGGGGATGATGGCCAGCGGCAGCGCCACCGCCGAGATCAGCGTGGCGCGGATGTCGCGCAGGAAGAACCACACCACGAGGATGGCCAGCAGCGCGCCCTCGGCCAGCATCACCATGGAGCTGTGGAAGCTGTCGCGGATGTACTCGGCCTGCGTGTACAGCTCGGTGATCTGGATGTTGGGGTATTTCTTCTGCAGTTCCTTCACGGCCTCGCGCGTGCGGTCGGCCACCTGCAGCGCGCCTTCGCCCCACGCGCGCTGCACCTCGAAGCCGATCACGGGCTTGCCGTCGAGCAGGGCCACCTGCTTCACGTCGGCGGCCTGGTCGCGCACTTCGGCGATGGAGTCCAGCCGCACGCTGCGGCCATCCTGCAGCGGGATGCGAAGCGCCGCGAGGTCCTGCACGTTGGTGATGGTGCCCAGCGTGCGCACGCTCTGTTCCTGCGAGCCGATGCGGGTCTCGCCGCCGGGCAGTTCCACCTGCGTGCGCACGAGCTGGCTGGAGACTTCGCCGGCGGTGACGCCCAGCGAGGCCATGCGATCCGGGTCGAGGTCGACGCGCACCTCGCGCGAGGCGCCGCCGATGCGATTGACATTGCCCACGCCCGGCACGGAGCTGATGTCGCGCATCACGTTCAGGTCGACGAACCACGACAGCTCGGTGTCGCTCATGTTCTCGGCACTGACGCCGAAGGCGATGATGGCGGCGCCGGCCGTGGTGGCGCGGCCTATGTAGGGTTCGGTGGCGTCGATGGGCAGGTCGGGTCGGATGCGCGATACGGCGTCGCGCACATCGTCCATGGCCTGCTGCAGGTCGGTGCCGAACTGGAACTGGACGACCGTCTGCGAGTTGCCGGTGGTGATCGTGGAGTTGATGTCCTCGATGCCGACGATGTTGGAGACCGCGTCCTCGATCTTGCGCGTGATCTCGGTTTCCATCTGCGAGGGCGGCACGCCGGCGTAGCCCACGCGCACGAACACGTTGGGGAAGCTGATGTCCGGCTGGTCCTGGATCTGCAGCTTGGGGAAAGCCCACAGGCCGCCGATCACCAGCGCGAGGAACATCATGATCACCGGAACGGGGTTCCGGATCGACCACGTCACAAAGTTCACGAGAACCCCGGGGGCCGGTCACGAAATTCACGGCGTGCCCCCCAGCACAACGCACGCTACACAATCGACGAAGTTCATGGCGGGGCTCGCTTACGCCGCGGGCGCGGCGTTGTTGACCGTGATCGTGTCGCCATCCTTGAGGAAGCCCGCGCCCTTCACCGCGATGACATCGCCCGCGGCCACGCCGTCGGAGACTTCCATGTCGTCGCCGCGCACGCCGACCTGCTGCACGCGCCGGCGCTCCACGGAGTTGGCGCCCTTGAGCACGAACACGTAGCTGTAGCCATCCTGCATCACGACGCTGGCCACCGGCAGCAGCAGGGCAGGGCCCTTGCCCACGTCGATCTGGCCGCGCGCGAACATGCCGGGGCGCGCGCCCTCGCCGATGATGTCGACGTAGACCAGGCCCGTGCGGTTCGTGGTCTGCACCGTGGGGGCGACCGCGCGCACGCGGCCGGCGAGCACCGTGCCATCCACCGCCGTGATCGAGGCGTTCTGGCCCACCTTGATGCGCGAGAGTTGCGCCTCGGGCACCTCGGCGCGCCATTCGACGCGGTTCTGCCGCAGCATGCGCAGCATCTCGGCGCCCGCCTGCGCGATCTGGCCCACGCTCACGGTGCGCGAGGTGACCACGCCGCTGTCGGGCGCGGTAACGGTGCCGTAGCGCGCGCGCAGTTCGGAGGTGGTGACATCCGCGCGCGCGGTTTCAACCCGCGCCTGCGCCGCGATCTGGTCGGCCGTCAGCTTGTCGAGGTCGGCGGCCGACAGCGCGCCGGAGTTGCGCACCTGCTCGCCGCGGCGCAGTGCCGCGGAAGCGTTGACCAGCGCGGCCTCGGCGCTGCGCAGCGCGGCGCGCTTGGAATCGAGGTCCGCCTGCAGCATGTCGCCCGACAGGCGCACCAGCGGCTGGCCCTTCGATACTCGCGTGCCCACGTCCACCAGTACCTCGGCCACTCGATAGCCGCCGACTTCGGCGCTGACGATCACTTCCTGCCAGGGATGGATGGAACCCGTGGCCGGCACGCTGCGCACGATGTCCAGGCTCTTCACCTGCGTGGTGGTGATGGTCATGGACGAAGTGCCCGCGGCACCTGCCGGGCGACCCGGGCCCGCGGCGCCCTTGGCCGCGGCGGGTTGGCCACCCTGGCTCGCGGCGGGGCTTGCGCCCTCGGCCGGCTTGTTCCGGCTGCAGCCGGTGGCCGCCAACGCGGCACTGGTGATCGCGATCAGGAGAACTTTCTGCAGAAGGCGGGGTCGCAGAAAGGGCGTCTTGTCGATGCGCATCGGTGAGCTCGGCTTGTCTGATATCAGGTGGCTGATATATTATCAGGCACCTTACTTTTGGCAAGCAATCCCCGGCCCCGATCGTGACCTCGCAACGAACCTGCCAGCGCACTCCCGAAGAGCAGATCAGTTTCCTGCTCAAACGGTTGATGCACCAATTCCGGCACCAGGTCGATGAGCGGCTGCGCCGCAGCAGTGACCTGTCGTTCGCGCATCTGGTCACGCTCGATCAGCTGCAGCAGGAGCCCGGGGTCGCCGGCGCACGGCTGGCGCGGCGGCTGCTGGTCACCGCCCAGACCATGACCGGCCTGCTGCGCCGGCTGGAGCGCGAGGGTTCGGTGGAACGCCGTCCCGATCCGCAAAATCGCCGCGCCGACCGGTGGTACCTGCTGCCCGCGGGGCTCGAGCGGCTGAACGCCGCGCGCGGCGCGGGCGCGCCGGTCATGACGCAGATGCTCTCCCGCCTTTCTTCGCAGGAAGTGTCCGAGCTTCGCGGCTACCTCGAACGCTGCGTCGAAGGACTGGAAACCGATGGGCGCCGCGAATCAGTCGAACCGCCGCCCCGGGGGGGCGCGGTCCGGCCTGCATGAGGGCAACCCTCGCCCGCCTGTTCATCTATCCCGTCAAGTCGGCGGCCGGCATCGAGTGCGAGCGCGTGGAACTGGGGCCGCAGGGCTTCCGGCACGATCGCGAATGGATGATCGTCGATGCCGCGGGGCGGTTCGTCACGCAGCGCGAAGAAGGTCGCCTGGCGCTGATCTCCACCGCCATCGAAGCGGGTCGCTTGCACCTGACGGTTCCCTCGGGTGAAAGCGCCGCGGTCGCCGTCGACCATGGCGGCGAGAACGTTGCAGTGCAGGTGTGGAGCGCGCATTGCAGCGCCTTCGATGCGGGCCGCGAGGTGTCGGAGCTTCTTTCCGGTTTCCTGGCCCGCTCGCTGCGCCTGGTTCGCTTCGATCAATCGCAGCCGCGGCTGGCGGATGAGCGCTGGACCGCCGGCCAGGCGGTGCCCACGCTGTTTTCCGACGGCTATCCGCTGCTGGTGCTGTCCGAGGGATCCATCGCCGACCTCGCCACGCGCGTGGGCCACGACCTGCCGGTACAGCGCTTTCGCCCGAACATCCTGCTCGGGGGCGTCGCGCCCTACGCCGAGGACGCAGCCAGCATTCTCGAGACGGGCGACGCGCGGCTGCAGCTGACCAAGGCCTGCACGCGCTGCGCGATCACCACTCTTGATCATGTCACCGGCCAGCGTACCGGCGCGGAGCCGCTGGCCACGCTGAAGTCCTACCGGTTCGACCGGGACCTGCGTGGCGTGGTCTTCGGCCGCAATGCCTATGCGCTGGCCGGGGCGGGAAGCATCCTCACGCGCGGCGCGCCGGCCTCTATAATCGCGCCATGATTGAACGCACCGTCGAACGCCTGTTTTTCGCCAGCCGCTGGCTGATCGCCCCCGTCTACCTGGGCCTCTCGCTCGCGCTGGTCGTGCTGGGCATCAAGTTCTTCGAGGAACTGTTCCATGCGCTGACGCATGTCACATCCGTGTCCGAGGCCGATGTGGTGCTGTCGCTGCTGGCACTGGTCGACCTCGCGCTGGTGGCCGGGCTCATCGTGATGGTGATGTTCTCGGGCTACGAGAACTTCGTGTCGAAGATCGACGTGGAAGGCGGCGGCGACAAGCTGGGCTGGCTCGGCAAGCTCGATGCCGGCTCGCTGAAGCTCAAGGTGGCCGCGTCCATCGTGGCGATCTCCTCGATCCACCTGCTGCGCAAGTTCATGGAGGCCGAGAAGGTCGAGAGCGAGGTGCTGATGTGGTACGTCATCATCCACCTCACCTTCGTCGCCTCGGCCGTGCTGATGGGCGTGCTCGACCGGCTCACGGCCGCCTCGCACCGCCACGACAAGGGCTGAACGCCAGCGGTGAATTTGGGCGATTTCGCCCAAAATCGATTGTCGACCCCAACGACCCCTGTGGCAGAATCCCTCGTACCAAGGCCACGGGAATCCGGATGTACTGCCCACGGTGCGGAGCGGAAAACGCCGACAACAGGACAATGTGTGTCCGTTGCCGCAAGCCTCTGGCTATCACTTCAGCCATGGCGCGGGCCGCCTGGCAGGCAGCCCGCAGGGCGCGCAGCCGCTAGCGTGCTACTGCTTGGCGGCGGAGTTGCCGCCGCCTGAAAGCCAGCTGCCCCGGGCTACGAGCCACAGCAGCAGCGTCAGCACCAGGAAGGGCAGCAGCGTCAGCAGGTCTGCATAGGGACCAGCGTAGAACGGATTGTGCCCCGCGGCCCAGCGCTGAAGCGCCGCGTCGAAATCCCCCATCACGCCGGCCAGGAACGCGATCAGGATGCCCGCAATGGCGCCGCCGGCGATGTAGCCGGAGGCGAACAGCACGCCCGGGCCGCGATCGGCCACCGCATTGAATTCGTGCTCATCGAGTTTCGCCAGTTCAGGCTTGCGGCGCATGCGCCGGTCCATCAGCCAGCGGATCAGGCCGCCGATGAACATCGGCGCCGTGGTGGAGATGGGCAGGTACGCGCCCACCGAGATCACCAGCGACGGCATGCCGCAGAACTCCATCGCCAGCGCGAGCATCGCGCCGAAGATGATCAGTTCCCACGGCAGCTCCCGGTCGAGGATGCCCTTGATGATGTAGGAAACCAGCGTGGCCTTCGGCGCGTCGAACTTGCGCACTTCGGTGCCGTCGGGCCGCGTGGTGTGCACGCCGTTGATGCCCGGGTCCACCAGCCACACGGCCTTGCCGGAATCATCCACCAGGTACTTGCCGGCGGGGCCGCCGGCCAGGTCGGTCTTGTGCCAGACGTGGTAGCTCGCGCTGTCGTCCTTCGACTGCACGCCGGCAACGGATTCGCGTTTGTCGCCCAGTGCGGCCACGTCGGTGGAAAGTCCCTGCGGCGCCACCTGCGCGGCGGGCACATAGACCGTGGCGTTCTCGTTGAGCTTGAGCAGGATGGGGCCCATCAGCAGCGCCGAGGCGAAGGCGCCGATGAGGATGGAGTACTGCTGCAGCTTGGGCGTGCCGCCCACCAGGAAGCCGGTTTTCAGATCCTGCGAGGTGGTGCCGCCGTTGGAGCAGGCGATGCACACGATGCCGCCGATCGAAAGGGCGGTGACATACCACTGGCCGCCGGTCCAGCCGACGATGAGGAACACCAGGCAGGTGAGCATCAGCGTGGCGATGGTCATGCCGGAGATGGGATTGGACGTGGAGCCCACTTCACCGGTGAGGCGCGATGACACGGTGACGAACAGCGCGCCCAGCAGCACGATGAGCACTGCGCCCAGCAGGTTCATGTGCAGCGACGGCGCGGCCATGATGACCGCCAGCAGCACCAGGATGCCGATGCCGACGAACTTCAGCGGAATGTCCTGCTGGCGGCGGTCGGTGCTGCCGGAGCCGTCGCGCGCCGCGCGCACGTCGGCCAGGCCCGAGCGGATGCCGCCCAGGATGAGCGGCAGCGAGCGGATCAGCATGATGATGCCGGAGGTGGCGACGGCGCCCGCGCCGATGTACAGCACGTAGTCGTTGCGTATCTCGCCGGGAGTCATCTCGCCGATGGGCTTGGTGCCGGGCGGGATGATGCCGGCGGCGTTCGCGCCGAAGAACATGATCATCGGGATCAGCAGCAGGTAGGTGATGAAGCCGCCCGCGAACATCCAGCTCGAGACGCGCATGCCGATGATGTAGCCCACGCCCAGCAGCTCGGGGCTGACCTCGGCGGCGATGGATCCGCCCTTGAGCGGGGCGCCGAAGGCGGTGCCGGCCACATCCTTCCAGCCCTTGAAGGCGACGTTCAGCGCCTTGTAGGCGAGGCCGATGCCGAAGCCGGTGAAGATGGTGCGCGCGCTGATGCCGCCCACCGTGGTGCCCACCGCGGCCGGATCGGCGGCGGCGATGGATTCGGTGGAAGCGCCAGCCTTGAGCACTTCGGCGCAGGCGGTGCCTTCGGGATACTTCAGCACCCCGTGCTGCTGCACGATGAGCGCGCGGCGCAGCGGGATCATCATCAGGATGCCGAGCAGACCGCCGAGCACGGCCACCAGCAGCACGCGCGTGAGTTCCAGGTCGAACCCGAGGATGAGGATGGCCGGCATCGTGACGCCCACGCCGAAGGCGATGGATTCACCCGCGCTGCCCGCGGTCTGCGAGATGTTGTGCTCGAGGATGCTGCCGTCGCGGATGCGGAACTTCGACAGCATGCGCCACAGCGTGATCGAGATGACCGCCACCGGGATGGAGGCGCTGACCGTGAGGCCCACCTTGAGCACCAGGTACAGCGACGAGGCGCCGAAGATGATGCCGAGCAGCGTGCCGGTGAGGACCGCACGCAGCGTGAATTCGGGCAGGCTTGTCTTGGCGGGGATATAGGGCCGGTTGACCAGCTTCTCGGTATTCATGCGCGGCAGCCTAGCCTACTTTTTCCTGCAGCAATACCCTCAGCGCGGCCAGCAGCGCGATGGGCTGGCTCACCGGCAAATGGTGGTGGCTGCAAGGAATGCCGGTTACCGAACGCACGTTGGGCAGGCAGCGGGCCAGCAGTGCTGCCCGGGCAGGCGTTACCACGCGGCTGAGCTCGCCATAGATGAAGTCCACCGGCGTGTTCATCTCCCGCAGGTTCACGGTGTCGTCGACGCCGGGGTAGTCCTTCGGCACCTGGTACAGCCGCGTGACGTTCTCGTCGAACTTCCATACCCAGCCGTCCTGGTCCTGCCGGATCGAGGCCCGGGCCATGTGGCGCAGCGCCGCCTCCGGAGCCGGTTCGATCGGGCGCAATGTAAAACGGGAGAGGATGGTGGCCTCGTCGGCGTAGCGCTTCTTGGGCCGCCATTCCTCGTCGAAGCCGCGCACCGGATCGCTCTTCGAGCCCAGCCGCGAATCCACCACGATCGCCCGGCTGAACTGCTCGGGGCGGTGCGCGCAGGCATAGAGCAGCGCGCGCCCGCCAAAGCTGTGGCCGATCACCGTGCAGCCGGCGATGCCGAGCGCATCGACGAGGCCGTTGATCTCTTCATGGAAATCGCCGTGCGCGTAGCCGGGGCGGTGGCCGCTGTCGCCCATGCCGCCGAAATCCGGCGCGATGATGCGGTAGTGCTCTGCCAGCCACGGCGCGATGAAATCCCACCAGTGGGCATGCGCAAGGTACCCGTGCAGCAGCAGCAGCACGGGCGCGCCGGGCGGGCCCGCCCACTGCAGGTAATGCATGCGGATGCCGGCCACGTCGACGAAGTGCGAGCTGCCGGGCCGGGCGGCGGAGCGGGAAATGAAGTCGTCGAAACTTTCCAGCAGGGGGTCGGCCAAGTTGAACCTTCCGTTTGACAGTACGCACCGGGCTGGGCTGTCATGCAGCCCATGCTGCACCGGAGTTTGCCACTGCTGATGGTCCTGATGCTGGCCGGTGTTGGCGCCGGCGCGGCCGACGCGCGGCTGGTGACCACGCCGCGCGCCAGCATCATTCCCGCCAGCGCCACCAACCGGCCCTTCCTGGGCGCGGATCACGCGCTGCTGCCGGTGGACCTGGCCGCGCGCGGCTATGTGGAATCGGAGCTGCTGGTCAGCGGCTTCGCGAATGTGTACGACTGGGCCGGCAGCGGCGATGGCGTCGTGGTCCGGGCGGCGGATGTGCCCTACGCCACGCGCCTGCTGGTGCGCCGGCCGAAGGAGGCTGCGAAGTTCAGCGGCCGCGTGGTGGTCGAGCTGCTGAATCCCACCGGTCAATACGACTTCGCGCCGCTGTGGGGATTTTCCTGGGAACATTTCCTGGCAAGAGGCGACGCCTGGGTGGGCGTCACCGTGAAGCCCGTGGCCGTCGCGACGCTGCAGCGCTTCGATGCCGTGCGCTACGCGAGGCTGTCGTTCGCGCACCGGCGCGGTGAGGCCTGCGCGGTCACGCCTGCCGCGGCCGATCTTCCCGATGCGGAGAATGGCCTGGCCTGGGATCTCATCGCGCAGGTGGGCGCGCTGCTCAGGAGTTCCAGCAGGGAAAATCCGCTGCTGCAGCTGAATCCGCAGCGCGTGATCGCGGCGGGTTATTCGCAGACTGGCGGATACATCACCACCTATGCGCATGCGCTGCATGAAGTGCTGCGACTGGGAGACGGTTCGCCGGTGTTCGACGGCTACCTGAATGCGGCAGGTGCCAACGCCGCGCTCATCAACCAGTGCGCGGCGGCGCTGCCGGACACTGATCGGCGCCGGGCCGCACCGGCGCTGGGCGTGCCGTTCGTGACGGTGATGACCGAGTCCGATTTCCAGCGCGCGCTGAAGCGCCGCGTCGATGATGCGGATGCGCCGGGTGTGCTGCGGCTCTACGAGATCGCGGGTGCTGCGCACTCCGGTCCCTTCGCCGCGGGACAGCCGGCCACCGCGGACCTCACCATTGCAGGCCACGCGGCACCGGCGGCCGACCTGTGCCTCGAGCCGCGACGCGACTTCCCGGTGGGATACGCATTCAACGGCATCTGGCAGCAGTTCGACGACCTGCTGGTGAGGCAGATGCCCATGACGCGCGAACCGCGCATCCAGACCGATGCGGCCGGCGAAGTGCAGCGCGATGCACTGGGCAATGCGCTGGGCGGCCTGCGCCTGCCGCAGGTCGACGTTCCGCTGGCCTCGTATCGGGGCCGGAGCACGCCGCGCAACACGGATGCGCGCGCGCAGGGCGTGTGCGCACTGACCGGGGCGATGCAGCCACTGGGTGCCGGCGCGCTCAAATCGCTGTACCGCACGCGCGCGGAGTTCATTCGTCGCTTCGGCGCGGCAGTGGACGAGGCTGCTACCGCGCGGCGCCTCACGCCCGAGGATGCTGCTGCCATCAAGGCCGCAGCGGCACGCACGGCACCGGCGTTCTGATGATCCGCATCGCCATCGAGCGGCCCGACCAGCCCGAGGTCATCGCGCTGATCGATGCGCTGGATGCCTACCAGAAGCCGCTGTATCCGGCGGAGAGCCACCATGGCATCGACATGGCCGCGCTGACCGCGCCGGGTGTGGTGTTCGCGGTGGCGCGCGATACTGCTGGACAGGTCTGTGGTTGCGGCGCGGTGGTGCTGATGGACGGTTACGGGGAACTCAAGCGCATGTACGTGCCGCCGCAGTCCCGGGGTCGTGGCCTGGGCGCGGCGCTGCTGGAATTCCTGGAAGGGCAGGCGCTCGCCCACCAGCGGCCACTGCTGCGCCTTGAAACCGGCAACCGGCAGCCCGAGGCGCTGCGACTGTATGCGCGCGCCGGCTATGCCGAGCGCGCGCCCTTTGGCCACTATCTTCCTGATCCGAACAGCGTGTTCATGGAGAAGACCCTGTGCGCCGCGCCCCGGAAAACCTAGAGAACTCCGGATTCGCTCGCGGCCACAGCGTGGCGCGCGTGCTGGGCATCGGCATTCCGCTCGGCATGTTCCTGGCCTGGTGGGGCATCTGGGGCGGGCATGCCGAGGTGAGGTCGGTATCCGAAACCACCGCCACGGTGCTGGATTGCGAAGGCCAGACCTGCCGGGTCCGCATGGCCACGGGCGAGCAGGTGCGGATCCTCAAGGCGCGCAACCTCGTTCCCGGCATGAATGTCCGGATGACGCGCACCCTGTACGACGACGGTGAGCTGCGGTTCGAACTGATCACGAAGCGGCCCCCGGCGCCGCCCTGATAGCGTCGACCCCGCAGGAACGATGGGGCAGAATGCCCCGCAAACAAACAGCGGAGGGGGCGATGAAGAACAGCAGGGTGCTTTACGCGTTCGCGGCGGCCATTGCCGCAGGGACCCTTCAGGCCGCGCAGCCAGCCGGTTGTGACCGGGCCTGCCTCGAGGGCATGGTCGAGCGCTACATGGATGCCGTGGTCGTGAACGACCCGAAGGCCGTGCCGCTGTCGCCCAACGTGCGCTTCACCGAGGATGGCCAGCGACTGCTCATCGGCGATGGCCTGTGGAACACGATGAAGGCCAAGGGCAAGTACCGGCTGTTCGTCACCGACGTGCCCGCCCAGCAGGTGACGGTGCTCGCCACCATCCAGGAAGATCACCGCGAGGCCGACAAGTTCAACGGCTCGCTGCTGGCGCTGCGCCTGCGCGTGCAGGACCGGCAGATCGCCGAGATCGAGCAGATCGTGGTGCGCCCGGACAACCTGCGCGCCTACGAGAACGTCGAGAAGCTCGGCACGCATCCGCTGTACCTGCAGTCCGTGCCGGCCAGCGAGCGCATGTCGCGCGCGGAGTTGATCGCGCAGGGCAACAAGTACTTCACCGGCATGCAGCGCAATGACGGCAAGGGCGATTATCCCTTCACCGCGGACTGCGAGCGCCACGAGAACGGCGGCCGTGCCACCAATGCGCCCACGCCCGCGGGCCAGACTCGCCCCGATCCGAAGACCTCGCTGGTGTATTCCGGCCAGTGGAGCTGCCTCGAACAGTTCCAGTCCGGCCTCATCCACTTCGTGAACCGCATCCGGGACCGGCGCTTCGTGGCCGTCGACCAGGAGCGGGGCATCGTGTTCGCCTTCGGCTTCTTCGATCATCCGGGCGGCGAGACGCGCCGGTTCAAGGCGCCGGATGGGCGTGAGGTGGTTTCCGGCCCCGTGCAGCCCTGGACGTGGCAGATCGCCGAGGTGTTCAAGCTCGAGAAGGGCAAGATCAGCAAGATCGACGCCTTCCTGCAGCGCTCGCCCTACGGCATGAACTCCGGCTGGAGCACCTGGGAGCAGGGCATGTCGGACCAGGTGCGCGATGTGACCTTCGAGGCGCCGACCTGGATTTTCTGAAGTAGACTCGCGCACAACAACACCAAAAAAGGGGGCCACCGTGGCACAACAAGAAAAGAACTGGGACACCAGTTACGAGTGGAAGATCATCCTGCTGCTCAGCCTCACCTTCGGCCTGGTGGGGCTCGACCGCTTCATTCTTCCCGTGATCCTGCAGTCGCCGAATTCGACGATGGCCAAGGACCTGGGCCTCACGCCGCAGGACGGCGGCGCGATGGCCGGTTACCTCGGCATGGCCTGGGGCGTCTCGGCGTTCGTGATGGGGTACCTGGCCGACAAGATCGGGCGCCGCCTGGTGCTGGCGCCGGCCATCCTGGTGTTCTCGCTGATGTCGGTGTTCAGCGGCGTGGTGGGCACCGTGATGGGCCTGATCATCGTCCGCATCGTGATGGGCATCGCCGAGGGTCCCGTGGCTTCCACTGGCGTGGCGGTGGCCGTCGAGGCTTCCAAGCCTTCGCGTCGTGGCATGAACAACGGCATCTTCCAGTGCATGATCTCGCTGTTCGGCCTGGCGCTGGGTCCCATGATCGCCACGCGGCTGCTCGATTCCCATAGCTGGCACACGGTGTTCATGCTCGTCGGCGCCCCCGGCGTGATCATGGCCATCCTGATGTGGATGGTGGTGCGCGAACCGGCGAAGCGCGCCGACACGGGGCACGGCGGCGGCGGCACGCCTTTCCTCAGCATGTTCGGTCATCGCAACGCCAAGGTGGCTCCGCTGACGCTGATCTGCGCGATGGGCGGCATCTTCGTGATCGCCGCGATGCTCATGGGTTATCTCACCGCGCCGGTGGGTGCGGGCCTGGGGCTCGATCCCATCACCGCGGGCAATGTGTTCTCGGCGGTGGGCGTGGGCGTCGCCATCGGCCAGTTCGCGATGCCGGCGCTGTCCGACATCATCGGCCGCAAGCTCTCGACGCTCGCCTCCTACATCCTGGCTGCCGTGGCGCTGTACTTCTTCACGCAGGCCGGCCCCGACAACACCACCACGCTGTGGATCCTGCTGTTCTTCGCCTCGCTGTTCAATTTCGCGGCGCTGGCGATCCTGGCCGGTCCCGTCGCGGCGGAGGCGGCGCCCCCGGGCATGCTGGCCTCGATGGCGGGCTTCGTGATCTTCGCAGGTGAGTTCGTCGGCGGTGGCATCAGCCCGATCATCGCTGGCAGGATCGCCAGCGGTCCGTATGGTCTCAAGGGTGCGCTGTACTTCGCGGCCTGCGGCCTGGTGGTCGGATTCTTCGTGGCGCTGTTCCTGAAGGAAACCGCACCGAGCAAGGTCAAGGCCTGAGGCCGTCATGAGCGCTCTGCCGGCAACGCGCGATGACCGCGCCATCTGGGACAACTGGCTGGCGATGTACCGCTTCCCCATCGTCACGGTGGCGGACACGATCGGCCTGTTTGCCGCGACATCAGCCCATGCGCTGACCACCGGCGAGCTGGCGGCCGAGCTCGACGTGGACGCGCGCGCGCTGGGCATCCACCTGGGGCTGCTCGCGGCGCTGGGATTCGTGGAACGGCGCGAGGGTCGCTGGCGGGCCACGGCCACCACGCGCACCTGGCTGCATCCGGAGGCCGAGGGCTACTACGGCCCGCTGATCCACCAGTACCGTGAGCGTCAGCCTCTGCACACTCAGCTGCTGGCCACGCTGCGCACCGGCAACAAGGCCGAAGGGCATGTTTCCGCCGCCGATGAGTGGGAGCGCGGCGAAATGCCGGCGGACATGGCCACCTGGCTCACCGCCTTCATGAACGCGCACAGTCGCGCGGCCGCGAAGGCGGTTGCACAGCAGCCGCTGCTGGCCAGCATCAAGAGCGTGCTCGACGTGGGTGGCGGCTCGGGCATCTACAGCATCGAGATGTCGAAGGCATGGTCCGGGCTTTCGGCCACGATCATGGAGATCCCGCAGGTGTGCACCGCAGCCGAGCCCTATATCGCCACGGCGGGCGTGGGTGCTCGCGTGCGCACGCAGGCCGTGAACATGTTCAAGCAGGAATGGCCGCGCGACTACGACGCGCATTTCTTCTCGAACGTGTTCCACGACTGGTCGGATGCCACCAATCGCCTGCTGGCGAAGAAGTCTTTCGACGCGCTGCCAAAAGGCGGGCGCATCCTGCTGCACGAGATGCTGATGGATGACGATGGCTGCGGGCCGCTGCCGGCCGCGGCATTCTCGGTGCTGATGCTGCTGGCCACGCGCGGCAAGCAGTACAGCCTGCCGGAGTTCCGCAGCATCCTCGAGGATGCGGGATTCACCGACGTGGAAGCCGTGCAGACCGGCGGCGGGTATTATTCGCTGGTATCAGCGCGCAAACCCTAGGCACCCCGCATGCAGATCCGGCGGCTCGACGTTCCCCAGTGCTCGGTGGGCGAGGGGCCCGTCTGGGATGTGCAGACCCAGAACTACTTCTGGATAGACATCCTCGAAAAGGCCGTCTATCGCCTGGATCCGGCCACCGGAAAAACGCAGCGCTGGTCGGTGCCGAACATCATCGGTTCAATGGCCATCTCGCGCGATGGCAATGCCATCGTGGCGCTGGCCAACGGCGTGCACACGCTCGACTTCGCCACCGGTGAATGCCGCATGCTGGCCACCAGCCCCGACCTGAACGATCAGGTGCAGCTGGCCGATGGCAAGGTGGATCGTCGCGGGCGCTTCATCGTGGGGTCGAGCGACCGCGGCATGAAGGAAGCGCGCGGCAAGCTGTATGCGCTGGATCCCGGCGCGAGCGCGCTGCGCATCATCGATACCGACATCTTCCTGGCGAACGGCCCGTGCTGGTCGCCCGATGACCGCACCTTCTATCACGCCGACAGCATCCGCAAGCTGATCTACGCCTACGACTACGACATCGAGCGTGGCACCGTGAGCAACCGCCGGCCTTTCGCGAGCACCGCCGAACTGGGCGGCATTCCCGATGGCGCCACGGTCGATGCCGAAGGCCATGTGTGGAGCGCGATCTGCGAGGGCGGCAAGCTGGTGCGGTTCCGGCCCGATGGCAGCATCGAGCGAATCGTGACGATGCCGCTGAAGCTGCCCGGCAGCGTGATGTTCGGCGGCGCCGCGCTCGATCTGCTCTATGTGCCCACGCTGAGCCCGGCCTTCCTCGGCCGACCGGCCGATCCTCTGGACGGGTCCACGTTCGTGATCGAAGGCCTGGGCATCCGCGGACTGCCGGAGCCGAGATTCGGCGCGTGAGCGCGCTGCCGCTGCTGCCTTACTACCTCTGCGCGCTGCTGATGCTGGCGATGGTGCCGGTGGCGCTGCAGGTGGTGAAGCTGCGCAACCAGGCCTAGGGCGCGGTGCCCGATGCGGCTGCCGCAGCGGTGGCCGGAACAGTGGCCACCTTCGTGCAGGCAGTGCGTTCCAGCAGTCGTGCCAATGCAGCGCAGGCATTGATCGCCGCCGCACTTGCCAGGCCAGGTCCCGCTCCGCTCTGCGCGAGCAACCGGTACACGGCATCGCGATTCAATCGATGATCGCGAGCCAGCAGCAGCGCCACGGCGCCGCTGACATGGGCCGTGGCCAGCGATGAGCCCGACACGAAATCGTAGCGACCGCCCGGCACCAGCGTGACCACCTCACGGCCCGGAGCGCGCAGCACGCCGCTGCGCGCGGCAGCGGATTCGGCCATGTCGACGGGGATCACGCCCGGCGTGCCGCCGGGAAATCCATCCGCGGGAGCGTCTGCCGGCGCCGCGCCAACGTAGATCACGCCGCGCTGCGTGCCGGCGGCCACCAGCGCGTTGAGCAGCGGATCGCGCGGACCGGCGAGGCTGAGGTTCACCACCTGTGCGTTCTCGGCGATGGCCGCGGCCAGCGCCTGGGCCAGCGTCAACGAGTTGCAGTGCGCGGTGTCGATCTGGTCGTCGAGCTGCCAGCAGGCCTTCAGCGCGACGATCTCGACGCCCGGCGCAACACCGACGATGCCCAGGTTGTTGTTCGCCGAGGCGGAGATGACGCCGGCCACGGCGGTGCCGTGGCGATCAAGCCCGAATCGCCTGGCATCGCGGTCGACGAAATTGCGGCGGACCGCCACGCGCCCGCCGAAATCCGGATGGGCGGCGTCGAGGCCGGTGTCGATCACGGCCACGCGCACCTTCTCGCCGCGCGACCATTGCTGCGCGCCGGCGGCATCGATGCTCTGGAAGCCGCGCTGCACGGCAAGGTACGGATCGTTGTAGGTCTGCGTGCGCGGCGCGAAGCCGTTCATCGGCTGCGCCAGCTTCACGCGCGAGTCGGCGGCGATCTTCTGCAGCAGCGAATCGCGCTCGGCGCCGGCGGGAATGCGCAGCACCGCGCAGTGCAGCGTGAGCACCTGGATGGGCCAGGCGGCCACTTCGGAAAGCCCATACTCGCGCGCAAGGTCGCGCATCTGCGCGCGGGCGCGATCACTGGCGCGGTACGCCGTGCCGGCATAGCCGGGCCGCGTGCTGGCGGGGCGCGGCGCGGTGCCGGGACTGTCGTTCTCGACGGCGAGGATGATCAGATCCTGCTCATCCATCGCGCTGCCCGTCGACGGGATGGACAGCGCGTCGCGCGTGGCCGGGGACGCGCAGCCACCCAGTCCAAGTATCAGCAGCGCTGCCAGAAAGCCGGAGTGCCTGGTCACGGCGGGATGGTCCTAGCGGCCGATGGGTTCGGCAAACCGCGCGGCCGGGTGGGCGCGCACGGTGAGCAGGGCCTGGCGCGGATCATCGGCCACGCTGGCGGTGGCCAGCGTGTAGACGCCGTCGGGCGAGGGGCCGTTGACGATGCGCAGGCGTGCGCGTTCGAGCAGCGCCTGCAGCTCGCCCAGCGTCATGTCCGGCGAGAAGACCGCGCGCACGCTGGGAGCACCGGGCGCCGGCGCCGCGGAGCTGACGGTCTGGTAGGTGACCGGCACTTCGCCGCGCGGCGCGCGCAGCAGCAGCGTGGCCAGCGCGCCCAGCATCAGCGCCTGCAGCACCACCGCCGCCGTGAGCCAGCGCAGCGTGCGCGATGAGCGGGCCGGCGCCGCGTGCTGCACCTCGGGCTCGGAGTCGATGCGCGCCATCAGCTTCTGCAGCGAGGCATGCGGCATGCTCTCCACCTGCGGGCGCGTCTTCATGGCCTGCAGCAGCGCGCGCTGCGCCGCCACTTCGTCGCGGCACTGGCTGCAGTGCTCGAGGTGGAACAGCAGGTTGTCGCGCTTGGACTCGGCAACGGTGCCATTGACGTACCAGGGGATGAGCTCCCAGGCGTGCTTGTGGTTCATGTCGGACCCCGTGGCGCCAGGCCACCGAGCAGGGGAAGGGAAAGTCGCAGCTTTTCGCGGGCGTGGAACATACGCGCCTTGATGGTGCCCACCGGCGAGCCGGTGATGGCCGCGATCTCCTCGCAGGAATGGCCCAGGAAATAGGCCATTTCCAGCGTGAGGCGCTGTTCCTCTGACAGTTCTGACAGCCCGCGGGAGATCCAGTCCTGCATGTCGGCGGTCGCGGCCGAATCATCGCTGTCGGGCGTGGACTCTTCGGACAGGCGTCGGTCGATGCTGGTGACCTGGCGCTCATCGCGCAGCGCGCGCAGCGCGCGGCGGTAGGCGATGCCCATGATCCAGGTGGAGACGCGCGAGGCGCCCCGGAACTCGCCGGCCTTGCGCCAGACCACCCAGAAGGTGTCGTTGATGATCTCTTCGGCGAAGTCGTAGCGGGGCGCCAGCCGCATGAGGAATCGCGACAGGCGGCGATGGTAGGCGTTGTAGAGCTCCTCGAATGCCTGACGGTCCCGCTCTGCCACGCGTTGCAGCAGAAGGGTTTCGCGCGCTTCGGCGGATTGCGGCGAGGGTCGTGGCATGTCTGTTTGTACCACCGGACGGGCCGATGGTTGCCTGGCGGGCCTAGAAAAAGTACCCGATGGAGAACAGGCCCCGCCTGCCGCCATCGCCGACGTAGGAGAGGTCCTGCGCCCGGCGCCCGGCAATGACATAAGCCGCATCCAGCTGCCAGTGACCCCGGGACCAGGCAAGGCCCGTGCTGCCGTACCAGTAGCCGCGCCCGAACAGGTCCGAAAGGTCGTAATAGCCTATGCCGACATGGCCGCGCAGGCTGCGGGAAAGCGGCTGCTGCCAGGTGGCCTCGTAGGCCATGGCGTTGCGCTTCCACACCGGACCGAAGGCGGATCCGAAGCGGGAGGTGTCGGGGGAGAAGCTGGCGCTGAGCAGCAGTGATTCGCGGTAGCGGATGTCCAGCGTGAGTTCGTCGTAGCGGTAGAAGCCGGATGGGTTCTGCCACGGGCTTTCGTAGTGCGTGAAACTGCCGCGCAGCGACCAGTCATCGCCGAGGGCGGCGCCATAGCCCAGCGTCGCGGCAATATCGACGGTGGTCGGGTCGGAGGGTCGCACCCGGCTGGTGGTGGCCCACAGCGCGCCGAGCCACCCGCTGCTGAACTGCGCATGCAGTTCCGCCGCCAGCGCCGGTTCGCTGCTGCTGCGCGACGTGCCGCGCATCAGGTTGTCGCTGCTCAGCACGAGGCTTCCGCCCCAGTCCGGGGGCGCGGCCTGCAGCGCCGGCAGTGGCAGCAGGCACAGGAACAGGCAGGGCAGCCGGCGAATCATGGCTTGATTGTAGGCCGAGACTGCCTGTCCGGACGCGAAGCGATGCGCTACAGGAACCCGTGCAGCTGCACGAAGACGATGCGCTGGTTCAGGAAGGGCACTTCGTTGACGTCGTCATAGTTGCGGATGCCGGTCCGCAGCTGCAGGAACGGGATGGGCGTGTATTCGTAGACGAAGCTCAGGCGCGTCTGCCGGTCCTGGGCGGCATCGCGGTTAGGGTCGAAGTGCTCGGCCGTGAACTTCAGATTGTGGCCCTTGCGCACATTCCAGTTGGCCTCGAGGAGGCCGGCCACCTGCGTGCGACGCTGCGGTGAAGTGGTGTCGACGATGTAGTCGACCTCGCCGAGCCAGGCGATCTTCCCGGTCCTGAGGCCTGCAAACACGTTCTGCATACGCCGGGACCCGGTATCGAAGTCGTTGAGGTTGAAGCTGGCGCCCGCGCGCCAGCGGGAGCTGACGTACTCGGCGCGCAGGCTCCACTGCTTGCCGTCGTCGACCTCCGGCCCGCCGGAGGTGCCATTGCTGACGGCCAGCTGCGCCGTCCACGGCCCGCCTTCGAAACCGATCTCCACGCCCCGGTCCGGCGTATTGAAGTTGATGCTGGTCGGTTCGCGGGTGAAGGCGCTGTCATCCTGCAGGCGGATGCCGAAGGGCAGGTACATCTGTCCGGCCTTCACGTAGAAGCGATGGTCCTTGCTCCACAGACGCAGGTAGGTTTCGGCGTTGTTGGCGTCACCGGGCGCAAGGCGCTCGTCGATGTACAGCGAGAGCCGGTCCGGGATCACGCGCAGGTCCACGTAGGCCCGCAGGCTGGTGAGGTCGAACGAGGAGATGGACGGGCCGCCCGGAAAATTGATGAACGTGGCGCCGCCGCGAAGGTTGGCGCCGATGCCGATGTAGCGGCCCAGGTCGCCGGTCCACGGCGTGGAGGACATGTCGAGCAGGCGCGCGGGCATCTGCGTCTGGCCATAGATGGTGCCAAAGGCGTTGCGCATGCCGCCGCCGGTGGGGTTCACGTGGCAGCCGCCGCACTTGAGCCCCGTGACCACGGCCAGGTAGGGCTCGGCGATTGCCGAGCCGGAACCAAGGACAGCCGTGATCACCAGTGCAGCCAGCCCGAGCAGTCTCTTCTTCATCGCAAGTCTCCCGAACGGGCTTCGTGGCGCCCACTTTGAGTGGTAAGTAGCGCGCCGCCGCCAAAAGGTTGCATTGAAAAAAACAGAAACCCGACAGGCAACCGGAATCGTGACGCGTGGCACTCATCTGCATGCACATCACCGCATCACCCGGGGAAAGGCCATGAGGGACGTTTTCAGCAGCAAGGTCCGTTCGGTCGCGCGAGCGCTGGCAGTGGCGACGATGCTGGTCATCACCGCCTGCGGCGGCGGTGATGGCGGCGGCAACGGTGGAGGCGGGCCTCCTCCTCCCCCGCCTGCGCCCAGCGGCCTGAGCTACACCTCGCCGGTGACCACCAATGTCAGCACGGCGATGACCACGCTCAATCCCACCGTCACCGGCACGGTGACCTCTTATACGGTCGCGCCCGCACTGCCAGCGGGAATTGCCCTCAACGCCACCACGGGCGCGGTCAGCGGCACGCCGACCGCCGTCACGGCACAGGCCACCTACACCGTCACGGCCAGCAACGCCGGCGGCAGCACCACCTTCGGTCTGGTGCTGCAGGTGGATCCGCCGATCCCCAGCGCCTACACGATGAGCTCGCTGGTGTCCGACGGCGCAGTGCCGGCGGTAAGCACCGACGTGCACTTGAAGAATCCCTGGGGCCTGGCTGCGCTGCCCGGTGGCCCGGTGTGGACCAGCAACAACCTGGACCGCACCTCCACGCTGTATGACGGCACGGGCCTGGTGCAGGCGCTGGTGGTGAGCATTCCCGCGGGCGCCAATGGCCCGGGCGATGTCACCGGCATCGTTGCCAGCAGTTCGACCGCTGACTTCCAGCTGACCAACGGCACGACCACCGCGTCGGCGCGGTTCATGTTCGTCAGCGAGTCCGGCTCACTCTATGGCTGGGCGCCCACCGTCAATGCCAACACGGCCATCGTGGCCTACAACAGCGTCGATGGCGCGGACTACAAGGGCCTGGCCATCGCGAGCAATGCCGGCGCCAACTTCCTGTACGCGGCCGATTTCCGCAACCGCAAGATCGACGTGTTTGATCGCACCTTCACCAAGGTGACGGTCGCCGGCGGCTTCACGGATCCCACGCTGCCGGTTGGTTTCGCGCCCTACAACATCCAGACGCTGACGCTGGCCGGCACCACGGTGCTGGTCGTGACCTACGCGAAGCAGGATGGCACCGGGCACGTTGAGCTGCCGGGCGCCGGTGAAGGTCTCGTCAACACCTTCGATCTGAACGGCAATCTGCTCAAGCACCTGATCCCGCGTGGCGGACAGTTGAATGCCCCCTGGGGCGTGGCGGTGGCGCCAGCGAGCTGGGGCACGCTGAGCAACGCGCTGCTGGTCGGCAACTTCGGCGACGGCAGGATCAATGGCTACGACGCCTCGACCGGCGCCTTCATCCATGCGATCAGCAACGCCGCGGGCGCGCCAATCGCAGCCCCTGGCCTGTGGGGCCTGTGGTTCGGCAATGGGGGTCGCAACCAGCCCACCAACGTGCTGTACATCGCGGCCGGCATCAACGGTGAAGTGAACGGCCTGTATGCGCGCATCGACCTTGGCGCCACGGCGCCGGACATCGCCGCGCCGACCGGCGTCGCCGTCACGGCGCCCGCGGCCGCCAGCATGGTCAGCGGCACGGTCGATGTCACCGCGAGTGCCACCGACAACATCGGCGTGACGCGCGTGGTCTTCAATGTGCGTGTAGGAACGACCACCACCGAGATCGCCACGGATACCACCGCGCCCTACAGCGCGAGCTGGGCCACCGGCTCGGTGGCCAACGGCGCGGCAACGCTGACAGCCGTGGCCTTCGATGCCTATGGCAATTCGACGACGTCGGCCGGCATCGCGGTAACCGTGAACAACGTGCCGGACACCACGCCGCCGACCGTGAGCATCACGGCGCCCACGGGCGGTGATGTCTCCGGAACGGTCAGTGTCACGGCGACCGCAGCCGACAACATCGGCGTGTCGCAGGTCCAGTTCCTGGCCGGCGCCACGGTCATCGGCACCGCGACTACCGCGCCCTACACGGTGCAGTGGAACACCGCGACGTTCAGCGGCATCCAGCAGCTGACGGCCGTGGCGCGCGACGGCGCGGGCAATACGACCACCAGCACGGCAGTGTCCGTCACGGTCGTCAATGCACCGTCACTGGCAACGCTGCAGGCGAACATCTTCGGACCGGTGTGTTCGGTCTGCCACAACGGCGCTGGTGCCGCGCTGCCGGGAGTCATGAACATGAGCTCGTCGGCCTCGACCCATGCGGCACTGGTGGGCGTGACCAGCCTCGAGGTGCCGGCCCTGAAGCGCGTCACGGCGGGAGACCCCAACAACAGCTATGTGATCCACAAAGTCGAGGGCACGCAGACCGTCGGTTCGCGGATGCCGGTGGGTGGACCCTTCCTGTCGCAGACCGATATCAACCAGATCCGCGCGTGGATCCAGGCCGGTGCCGCGCCCTAGGACTCGACTGGGTTGGTGATTGTCTCGCCGCGACTGGCGAGGGGTGGAAGACGTCCCCTTATCGACTTCCACCCTCTCCGCCAGTCGCGGCGAGCCTTTTTGTGCGGAAGGAGTGGGAGGCTGGCCGGCGCTACGCCGGCAGCGCGGCGATCGCTTCGACTTCGATCAGCATCTGCGGCAGCGCCAGACAGGGCACGGGAATCAGCGTGGCCGCCGGGTGGTGCGCGCCGAACAGCACGCGCTGCGCGGCCTGCATGATGCGCAGCTTTTCCATGTCGTGATCGACGATCAGCACGGTGATCTTGGCCACGTTCTCCGGGCCTGCGCCGAGCGCCGCCAGGGCAAGGCCCACGTTGCGGAAGGCGCTGGCCGCCTGCGCGGCGAAATCAGGCGAAAATGAACCATCGGGATTGTCCCCGCCCTGGCCCGAGATGAAGGCCAGGCGCTGACCGGCAGGCACTGTCGCGACCTGCGAATACGCGTTGGGAGAGGAATCGTAGAGCCCCGCAGGGTTCTGCAGTTTTACCGTCATTTCAGGTCCTCGATCAGCATGCCATCACGTCCCACGATGATCCGCCCCGCGAATTCACGCGCGACCTCGCGGCGATAGAACTCGTCGTCCAGTTCCGGATTCCAGCCGCCCGGAATGATGTGGTTGAGCACCAGCGTGCCCACGCCCGCCTCGCGCGCCATGCGGCCGGCCACGTCGAGCGGCGTGTGCGTATCGACGATGTGCTGCCAGATGCCTTCCGGGTTGTCGGCATAGGCGCCCGCGGCCACGCGTTCATCGAAGCCGCGGCGGGTGGCGGCCACATGCATCGCCTCGCAGACCAGCATGTCGGCCCCGCGGGCCAGTTCCACCAGCGCCGGGGAATAGGCCGTGTCGCCTGAAAACACGACGCTGCGGCCCCGCGCATCGAAGCGCAGCGCCAGCGAGCGGTGCGACACGCGGCGCAGCGTGGCGGCGGGGTAGTGCGTGTTCTGCACGGCGCGCACGGTCAGATCGCCCGCGCGCAGCACCTGCGTGGGCTGGTTCGTGGCTGACACCTCGTGCGAGCGGAACATCGAGGCCACGCGCACGCTGCGCGCCTCGTCCACCAGCCGGATTTCCTCGTTGACCTGGTTGTAGCGGATGGCCGCATCGACCAGCCGGCGCGTGCCTGCAGGGCCGTGAACCGTGGTGGGAGTTACCCGACCGCCCGTCCACTGGTGACCGAGCAGCGCGACCAGGTCGGCGGCGTGATCATCGTGCAGGTGCGTGAGGAACACATGATCGACGTCGCGGTAGTTCAGGTTGGCGCGCACCAGCGCACCCAGCGCGCCATAGCCGCAGTCAACCATGAAGATGCGTCCATCGAGCAGCACTGCGCTCGCCGTTTCCCCGCGCGTGGCGTTGAAGTTCGGTCCGCCCTGCGTGCCCAGCAGCAGCAGTTTCGGGCCGATCGATGATTCGGCAGCCTTTCCCGTCGCTGCCAGCAGCGTGGCGCCGCCGGCCAGTCCCAGCAGCATTTGCCGGCGTGAACAGTGATTCATGGTGCCTGCTGGTAGTAGGATTGGAGTCGATTCTATCCCCCTGCCATCCACGGCAACAGCTATGCAACTCACCACCCGTCCCTGGTCCCGGACCCTGACGTCCGGGCTGATCCTCTTTTGTGTCCTCGCGCTGGCGGGCTGCCAGAAGAAACCCGCACTGGATGCCCGATCGGCCGATGCCTGGGCCAGCGTGATCGCCGGCCACACCAGTGGCATCGTGTCGCGGCATGCGGAAATCCGCGTGATCTTCGCCGGTGATGTGGGCGGTGAGGCGGCCGTGCCCGCCAACACGTTGCAGCTGCAGCCGGCCGTCGCGGGCAAGCTCGAATTCCGTGGTCCGCGTGAACTGGTGCTGGTGCCGGATCGCGAGCTGCCACCCGGACAGGAATACCAGGCCACGCTGGTGGCCAAGGGGCTCGCAGGTGTGCCCCGTGATATCGGGCCCTACACGTTTTCATTTCGCGTGCAGACGCCGCAGTACGACGTGGAGCTGGGAGAGTTCCAGACCGATGAATCCGGTCCGGACCTGATGAGCCTGCACGGCCGCATCGTCACCGCCGATGCGGAAGACGGTGCGAAGGTCGAGCGCATGCTGAAGGCCGACTACCGTGGCAGCTCACCGCCATCGGTGTGGTCGCATGCCAGCGATGGCCGCGTGCATCAGTTCTCGCTCACGGGCCTCACCCGCCAGGCCGAAGCCGCGGCCGTGAAGCTGGACTTCCAGGGCCAGCCCATCGGCAGTGACCGCAACGACTCGCTGGAGGCGAGGGTGCCGGCGATTTCCGAATTCACGGTGGTTTCCGCCGGCGCGCAGGAGGCCGATGGTCGACGCGAGATCCGCGTCGTGTTCTCGGATCTGCTCGACGAGCAGCAGGATCTGAAAGGCCTGGTGCAGCTTTCCGCTGGCGCCTTTACCACCCGCATCGAGGGCAATGCGCTCACGCTCTATCCGGCGGCGCAGCTGCAGGGCGATGTCACCGTCACGCTCGAGCCCGGCATCCGCAACGTGCGCGGCAAGCCTCTCGCCGCGCAGTCGGTGCAGGCGCTGACGATGGAAAGCGAGAAGCCGCAGGTGCGCTTCGTCGGCAATGGCGTGATCCTGCCCGAGGGCAAGACGCTCACCGTGCCCTTCGAGGCGGTGAGCGCGCGCTCCGTGCGAGTGGTGGCCACGCGGATCTTCCCGGAGAACGTCGCCCAGTTCCTGCAGGTGAACGCATTGGGCGGCCAGGATGAGATCGGCCGCGTGGGTCGCTACCTGTGGCGCAAGTCGCTGACGCTCACCGGACCGATGACCGGTCGCTGGCAGCGCTACGAGATCGATGTCTCGGAGCTGATGCGCAAGTATCCGGGCTCGATGTTCCGCCTGTCGCTGCAGCTCACGCCGGCCGATTCGGCCTATGCCTGCGCGGCGGCGGGCGATGACGCCACGCGTGCCGCGCCGGCGGCCGACAACGCGCTGCAGGACCAGGAGGACGGCGACACGTCCATGCCCTCGAGCTGGGACTTCGCCGAGGACTGGTTCGGCGTGGAGACCGACGAGAACGGCGAGATCGACTACCAGGCGCGCTGGCGCGATCGCGAGAACCCGTGCAAGCCCGCCTACTTCACCTACAACGAGGGCACGCGGGCCGAACGCAACCTGCTGGCCTCGAACCTGGGCCTGCTCGCCAAGGCGGACCAGCGCGGCCGGCTGCTTGTGAGCGTGACGGACCTGCGCACCGCGCAGGCGCTGCCGAATGTGTCGGTGACGCTGCGCAACTTCCAGGGCCAGACGCTGGGCCAGGCCAGCACCGACAACAACGGCATGGCCAGCCTCACGCCCACTGGCACGCCATTCCTGCTGGTGGCCGAAACGCGCGGGCAGAAGGGGTATCTGAAGCTGAACAGCGGCGCGGCGCTGCCGGTCAGCCATTTCGATGTCGGCGGCGAAACCGTCAGCAAGGGGTTGAAGGGCGCGATCTACGGCGAGCGCGGCGTGTGGCGACCGGGAGACAACATCCTGCTCACGTTCGTGCTGCGCGATCGCGAGAAGAGCCTGCCCGCAAGTCATCCGGCGACGCTGGATCTCATCGATCCGCGGGGTCGCACGGTGCAGACCCTCGTCAATACCACGCCGGTGGATGCGTTCTACCGCTTCGATGTGCGCACGGCGGAGGATGCGCCCACCGGTGACTGGACCGCGCGCGTCACGCTGGGCGGCGTGAGTTTCCGCAAGTCGCTGAAGGTCGAGACCGTGATGCCCAACCGGCTCAAGGTGGCGCTCGACATGGGGGATGCCGTGCTGGGGGGCGGCAGGCCCGTGCGCGGCACCGTGCAGTCACAGTGGCTGTCCGGCGCGTCGGCGGCGGGCCTCAAGGCCGACGTGAAGCTGCGGCTCACGCCCACGCGCACGCGCTTCGACCGGTTCACCGACTACGTGTTCGATGATCCGGCGCGGGAGTTTCGCAGCGAGCCGCAGGATCTGTTCGAAGGCGAGATCAACGCGCAAGGCGAGGCCCGCTTCGAGAAGGACATCGAGCTGGCGGCCCAGCCGCCCGGCATGCTGAACGCGCTGTTCGCCACGCGCGTGTTCGAGCGCGGCGGCGCCTTCAGCATCAACAACGAGGCGCGACCCTTCGCCCCGTATTCGCGCTTCGTCGGGCTGCGCCTGCCCAAGGGCGATGTGGCGCGCGGCATGCTGCGCACCGACGAGGACAACATCGTCGAGATCGGCACGCTCACTGCGCAGGGCCAGCCGGTGGCCGTGAAGAAGGTGCAGGTCACTCTCTATAAGGTGGAGTGGCGCTGGTGGTGGGACCGCACCGAGGACTCGCTGGCCCAGTACGTGGCGCGCGAGCAGAGCACGCGCGTTGCCGAGGCCACGGTGGCCACCAATGCAGAAGGTCGCGCGCAGTGGACGCTGCGGATCAACTATCCACAGTGGGGCCGCTACCTGGTGCGCGCCTGCGATGAAGACGGTGGGCACTGCACGGGCAGCGTGTTCTACATCGACTGGCCCTCGTGGGCGGGCAAGCAGCGCGAGCAGAGCGGACCCGCGGCCAGCATGCTCTCGCTGACCACCGACAAGGCCAGCTACCAGGTGGGCGAAACGGCGGTGATCCAGCTGCCGGAATCCTCGCAGGGCCGCGCGCTGGTCACGGTGGAGAACGGCAGTGGCATCCTGGATGCGCGCTGGGTGCTCCCGAAGCCGCAGAACACGCGCATCAGCGTGCCGATCACAGCGGCGATGGCGCCCAATGCCTATGTGGCGGTGACGCTGGTGCAGCCACATGAGGGCAAGACCAACGACCGGCCCATCCGCCTGTATGGCGTGATTCCGCTCGAGGTCGCTGATCCGGGCACGCATGTGCGCCCGGTGCTCGAGGCCGCCGACGAATGGCGGCCGGAATCGAAGGTGTCGGTGAAGGTGCGCGAGGCCGCCGGCAAGCCGATGACCTACACGCTGGCCGTGGTGGACGAAGGCCTGCTGTCACTCACCGGATTCAAGACGCCCGACCTGCACAAGGAGTTCTTCCGGCGCGAGGCGCTGGGCGTTCGCACCTGGGATCTGTACGACCAGGTGATCGGGGCCTATGGCACCGATCTCGAACGCCTGCTGGCGCTGGGCGGATCGGATGAAGCCGGCGCGGGCAACGAGCAGAAGCCGCAGTCGCGCTTCCCGCCGGTGGCACAGGTGCTGGGGCCCTTCCAGTTGAAGGCGGGCGAGACGCAGACACAGGCCATCACGTTGCCGCGCTACATAGGCGCGGTGCGCGTGATGGTGGTGGCCGGCAACAACGCCAGCACGCCTGCGGCGTTCGGTTCGGTCGAGAAGTCGGTGTTCGTGCGCCAGCCGCTGATGATCCTGCCCACCATGCCGCGGGTGGTGGGGCCGAACGAGGAGATCACCGTTCCGGTCAGCGTGTTCGCGATGAACGATGCGGTGCGCGATGTCACGCTCACCGTGACGCCCGATCGCATGTTCCAGGTGGTGGGCGATCCTTCCACGCGAGTGACCTTCACGCGCATCGACGAGAAGCTGGGGCTGCTGAAGCTCAAGGCCGGTGGCCGCCTGGGAACAAGCCGCGTGAAGTTCACGGCCGTGAGCGGCAGCCATCGCGCCGACAGCCAGATCGACATCGAGGTGCGCAGCGCCAATCCGCCCAGCACCCGGGTGCAGACGCACCTGTTGGGCGATGGCGAGAGCTGGACGACGCAGTTGGCGCCGCATGGCCTGCCCGGCACCAACCGCGTGACACTGGAAGTTTCCGCGCTGCCGCCGCTGAACCTGGAAAACCGGCTGCGCTATCTCATCCAGTATCCGCATGGCTGCCTGGAGCAGACCACCTCGGCGGCGTTCCCGCAGCTGTTCCTGTCTTCGCTCGTGAAGCTGGAAGATTCGCGCGCGAAGGAAATCGAGGACAACATCCGTGGCGGCATCGAGCGGCTGCGATTCTTCCAGCTGGCCAATGGCGGGTTCAGTTACTGGCCGGGTGGCAGTGGCGGCTTCGCGGCAGGTTCCCTGGAAGGCTACGCGGTGTATGCCAGCACCTATGCCAGCCACTTCCTGGTCGAGGCCGAGAAGCGCGGCTTCACGGTGCCGCAGTCGATGCGCGCCGGCATGATCCGCAACCTGCGCAGCACCGCGCAGGAGTGGACGGCCAGCAAGGGCAGTACGCTCGACCAGGCCTACCGGCTGTATGTGCTCGCCCGCGCGGGGCAGCCGGAAGTGGGCGCCATGAACCGGCTGCGCGAAACGCGCGAGCTGGATGCCGTGGCGCGCTGGGTGCTGGCGGCCGCGTACCAGCTTGCCGGGCTGCAGGATGCCGCGAAGCAGCTTGCCACCGGTGATCCGCTGGCCGTGCGCGATTACCGGCGAACTGATTACACCTTTGGTTCTTCGCTGCGCGACCATGCGCTGGTGCTGCAGGCACTGGTGCAGCTGGGCCAGCTCGACAAGGCCGAACCGCTGATCCGCGCGATCTCGGATGAGCTGGGCACCGAGAACTGGTACTCGACGCAGTCCGTGGCCTATTCGCTGCTGGCGATGTCGCAGCTGGCCGGCGCGCGCACCGCGGGGCCGTTCAGCTTCGTGCAGGTGGTGGGTGGCAAGGAGACCGCCGTCACTGCGCGCACGCCGGTTCACCAGGCCACGCTCGCGGGCTTCCCGGATGCGGGGGCGCCCGTCACGCTGCGCAACACCTCGGGCGGTCCGCTGTTCGCCACGCTGGCCGTGCGCGGCACGCCGCCGCCACAGGTGGAGCAGGCCACCGCCAGCGGCCTGTCGCTGCAGGTGGGCTACACCGATGCCGATGGCAACCCGGTCGATCTGGCGAAACTGAAGCAGGGCAGCGATCTTGCGGTGGACCTCACGGTTCGCAATGGCACCAGCGTGGCCATCGACAACATCGCGCTGACGCAGATCGTGCCGTCGGGATGGGAGATCCATAACGAACGCCTGGCGGGCGAAAGCAATGCCACCGGCGAGCGCGAGCCGCAGGCGCGCAACCGCTTCGACGGTTCGCTGTCGCAGACCGCGCGCCGCGCCGACCACGTGGATATCCGCGATGATCGCGTGCTGCAGTATTTCAGCCTGCGTCCGGGGGAAACCATCCGCTTCCAGACCCGCGTGAACGCGGCGTACCTGGGGCGGTACTACCTGCCCGGCGTGCTGGTCGAGGCGATGTACGATGCGTCGAAACAGGCCCATACCGCAGGCCAGTGGACCGAGGTCGTGGCGCAGTAGACGATGGATCGCGCTCGCCGTGCTGGTCGCGGCGGGCGTCGGGTTCTGGTCGCTGGCACCGCGTCCGCTCTTCAAGTCACCGCTGTCGGCGGTGCTCGAGGCCCGTGATGGCGAGCTGCTGAGCGCGCGTATTGCGGCCGATGGCCAGTGGCGCTTCCCGGAAATGCAGCAGGTGCCACCGCGCTTCGCGCAGGCGCTGGTGAGGTACGAGGACCATCGCTTCGAGTCGCATCCCGGCGTGGATGTGTTCGCACTGGGCCGCGCCGTGCGCGACAACTGGCGCGCGCGGCGCGTGGTCAGTGGCGCCAGCACGCTGACGATGCAACTCGCGCGGCTGGTCCGCAGCCGCGATGGAAAGGCGCCGCGCCGCAACCTGTGGAGCAAGGGCGTGGAGGCGCTGCTGGCGCTGCGGCTGGAAGCCGGCTATTCCAAGCAGGAGCTGCTGGCGCTGTATGCCGGGCACGCGCCCTTCGGTGGCAATGTGGTGGGCCTCGAGGCCGCTGCGTGGCGATACTTCGGCCGCCCACCGGACCAGCTCTCCTGGGCCGAATGCGCCACGCTGGCGGTGCTGCCCAATTCCCCGTCGCTGGTGAATCCCGGCCGAAATCGCGAGGCGCTGCGCCAGAAGCGCGACCGGTTGCTGCGAGTGCTGGCGCGCGAGGGCCGCATGGCGGAGGTGGACCTGCAGCTCGCGCTGGCCGAGCCGCTGGTGCAGGCGCCACTCGCGCTGCCGGATGATGCGCCACACCTGCTCGACACGCTGCGCGCGCGACATCCGCGGCAGTTCCGTTTTCATTCCACGCTGGATGCGACGCTGCAACGGCAGGCCGTGCAGCTGACCCGCGAACGGGGCGAGGAGCTCGATGCCAATGGCATCGGCAATGTCGCCGCGCTGGTGGTGGACAACCGCAGCTTCGAAGTGCTGGCCTATGTAGGCAACGCGGCCTGGCAATCCTCTGGCCGGCGATCACTGGCGGTGGACATCGTGCAGCGGCCGCGCAGCACGGGCAGCATCCTGAAGCCCTTCCTGTATGCCGCCATGCTCGACAGCGGCCAGCTGCTGCCGCGCATGCTGGTGCCGGACATTCCCACGCAGTTCCGCGGCTTCGCGCCCGAGAACTTCGACCGGCAGTTCCGTGGCGCGGTGCCGGCCGACGAGGCGCTGGCGCAGTCGCTGAACGTGCCCGCCGTGCGGCTGCTGCGCGACTATGGCTATGCGCGCTTCTACGACCTGCTGCAGGCGCTGCAGTTCTCGACGCTGACGCAGCCACCGGATCACTATGGCTTGTCGCTGATCCTGGGCGGCGCCGAAGCCACGCTGTGGGATGTGACCCAGGCCTACGCCAACCTGGCTGATCGGGCGCGACTACGGCAGGAGGCGGGACCGCCACCAGCGCCGCATCCGCTGGTGTGGATGCGCGAAGCCGAAGTGGCACAAGGCCCGAAGGCTGCCGCCAGGCTCGTGCCGCTTTCCATCGGCGCCGCGTGGCTCACGCAGAGCGCGCTGCTGGAGGTCAAGCGCCCGGACGAGGAGGCCAACTGGAAGCAGTTTGCCAGCAGTCGCCGCATTGCCTGGAAGACCGGCACCAGCTGGGGACTGCGTGACGGCTGGGCCGTGGGCAGCACCACGCGCTTTACCGTGGGTGTCTGGGCCGGCAACGCCAGCGGCACGGGCGTGCCAGGGCTCACGGGCAGCCTGGCCGCCGCGCCGTTGCTGTTCGCGCTCCACAACCGCCTGCCTGCTGCAGACTGGTATGTGGAACCGGCGCCGGCGCTGCGACGCGTGAGCGTCTGCGCCGACGATGGGTTCCTGGCGTCGGATCTATGCACGGCCGTCGATGCGCTGGTGCCGGTGCAGAGTCATTTCGATCGGCAGACGCCCTATCACCGGGCGGTGCACCTGGATGCCACGGGCCGTTTCAGGGTGGATGCCGGGTGCGAGCGCGTGAGCGCCATGCGGCACGCCGCGTGGCTGGTGCTGCCGCCGGCCATGGAGCACTTCTATCGCGCGCGCCGCAGCGACTACCGCCCGCTTCCGCCACTGCGGCCCGGTTGCCGGGGCGAGGACGCGGCCGACGGGCGCGGCACGCTGGAGTTCATCTATCCCGGGCCGGGCGGAAAGATCTACGTGCCGGTGGACCTGGATAACCGCAAGGGTCATGCGGTATTCGAAGCCGTGCATCGTGACCCAGCCGCCACGCTGTTCTGGCACCTCGACGATGAGTTCGCTGGCCAGACCTCGCATGTGCACCAGCTCACCGTCGATATCGCGCCGGGGATGCATGTGGTAACGGTGGTGGATGGCGCCGGCCGGCGCCTGACGCGAGGCTTCGAGGTGCTGGCGCGCGGTGGCGGCTATACTGCGCCGAAATAACAGGGGAAGAACATGCAACGACGCGCATTGCTGCAATGGCTGGCCGCGAGCCCCGCGCTGACGCTGCCTCTGGCGCTGCGCGCCGCCGTTGATCCGGGGCTCACCAAGCCCACCGATGCGCTGGATGTGTTCGACTTCGAGAAGGCCGCTTCGCTGATCGTGCCGCCCGCGCACTGGGGCTACCTGCAGAGCGGCGTTGATGGCAATGTCACCCGCGACGCCAACCATTCCGCCTATGCGAAGTGGAAGCTGATCCCGCGGCGCTTCGTCGATGTATCGAAGATCGACATGGCCACCACGGTGCTGGGCACGGCGATGTCATCGCCCATCATGACCAGCCCCATTGGCGGACTGCGCGCGCTGCATGTCGAGGCCGACATCGGCGTGGCGCGCGCCACCAGGGCAAAGAAACAGAACCAGATCGTCTCCACGCAGATGTCCGATGGGCTGGAGGACATCATCGAGGCGCGTGGCGCACCGGTGTGGTTCCAGCTCTACACCACGAACCGGATCGAAGCCACGCGCACGATGGTGCAGCGGGCGCAGCGCGCCGGATGCGCCGTGGTGTGTGTCACCGTCGATCTGCCGGCGGGCCGCAACACGGTCACCGCCAGCCGCCTGCGCCGCAGCGATACCCGCGTCTGCGGCAACTGCCACGTGACCGATGCCAATGGCAATCCACGGCAGAACATCTCGATCAAGCCGATGTTCACGGGGCTGGATACCAACGGGCTTGGGCTGACCTCGCCTTCGCTGAGCTGGGATTTCATCAAGCGCCTGAAGGACATGACCACCATGAAGGTGGTGATCAAGGGCATCGAAGCCCGCGAGGATGCCGAGCTCGCCGTGGAAAACGGCGCCGATGGCATCCTGGTGTCCAACCATGGCGGCCGCGCGCTGGAATCCGGTCGCGGCACGATCGAATCGCTGCCCGATGTGGTGCAGGGCGCCGCGGGCCGCATTCCGGTGATGGTCGATGGCGGCATTCGGCGTGGCACCGATGCGTTCAAGGCGCTGGCATTGGGCGCCAGCGCCGTTGGCATTGGTCGTCCGTATGCATGGGGGCTTTCGTGCTTTGGCCAGGCGGGTGTGGAGCGTGTGCTCGACATCCTGAACCTGGAACTGCGGCTCGCCATGGTGGGTTGCGGCGCGCGCAGCATCGGAGAGATCAGGGCGGGTTCTCTCGTTCCCGCCTGACCTGGCGTAGACAAGGGAATCCATTCCCCGGCCACACATCCCTGTGCGGCCGGAACGGTAGCACGACTGTGGCAAGGCGCCATCCGTCGTCAGGACCAGACAGAAGGAGAAGCGTTATGAGTAGCGGGATTCGATCAGCCTTCCGCCTGCTGGGATTCCTATTCGCGTTTGTCGCGCTGGCGCCGAGCGCCACTGCGGCAGGTGCTGCCATTGGTGCCGACGGAAAGATCGCCATCAGCGACAGGACCTTCGACTGCATCAGCAAGCTGCAGTCGGTGCGTGGGTTCTATGTGGGAAATCTGCTGGGCGACATGCAGGCCACGCTCGCCGTCGCGCAGTCGAAGAACGGCGGAGTGTATCCGGTGGGCTCGGTCATCCAGCTGGTGCCCACCGAAGTGATGGTGAAGCAGCCGAAGGGCTTCAACGCGGCCACGAAGGACTGGGAGTTCTTCGAGCTGGATGTCAGCAAGAGCGGCACGAAAATCGCCAAGCGCGGCTTTGTCGAGGTCGTGAACCGCTTCGGCGGCAACTGCTTCGGCTGCCACATCAAGGCGCGCCCTGAATGGGACCTGGTGTGCGAGACGGGACATGGCTGCGATCCGATCCCGCTGACGCCGGCGATGTTCAAGGCGCTGCAGAACACCGATCCGCGGTGCCCGAATTCCGGAAAGGTGAGCGCTGAGGATGCGAAAGCGTTGCAGGCGCTGGCTGCGCTGTCGGCGCCGCCGCCCATCCCCGCGAAACCCGTTGTGGCGGAGTAGGCGGCAGGCGCTGCTTAAAGACTCATTTGTAGGTCTTCAGGTTGTCGTACGCCGCCTGGATGTTCCATTCGCGCAGCTGTTCGTAGTGGCGCCATTCCCGGTAGGGCTCGAGCATCAGCGTCTTCTTCATCTGTTCCAGCGTCATGCCGCGGCTCATCGCGCCCTCAACCTCGCGCTTCAGGTACTCCATGAACAGGCGGCCTTCGGCAAGATCCTGCTTCGTGAAGGGCGCGGTGCCGTGGCCGCCCACCGAGATGTCGAAATCCAGCGATTCGAGTGTGCGGTAGGACTTGATCCACTCATCCATGGAATGCCCGTCGAAGGGCCCGCAGGCGCTGGGCAGCGAGCGCATGGAACCCTGCACCAGCGCGTCCGCAGGAAAATCCACCGTGAACAGCACGCGCTCGTCGCGGAACAGCACCGCCGTGCCATCGTTCGCATGGTTCTTGCCGGGGAACACCAGGTCGATGGTCTTGCCGCCGAACCGCAGCGTCATGCGGCTGGCATAGACGATGTCGGGGCGCGGCGTGTCGGCGAAGAATTCCTCGGGGGAAGCGCGGCCGTCGCCGTTGCGGTCCTTCGACGAGACCGTGTTGCCGCCGGCGCCGCAGTACCAGGGGCGCAGCTGCGAGGGTTGCTCGAACTCGGGCACATCAAGGTAGCCGTCGCTGTTGCGATCGACGATGTCGCCTGGAAGCGCGGGGTAGCGCCCGTCCATGTTGCGCAGGAAACCCTCCTGCGCGATGAACTTCGCCGTGTCGGCGAAGACCTTGCCGCCTTCGGTGTGGTCCCAGTGGCTGTGACTGAGCACCACGTACTTCACCGGCTTGCCCGGAAACTTCTTCGCAAGCTCGTCCTTCAGCCAGGTCGCGAAGGGCACGCTGAGCGTGTCCACCAGCAGCAGGCCTTCCGGCGTGTCGAGGATGCCCACGTACCAGCCGCCGTTGTTGGCCCGGTACACATCACCCTTCACATGTGTGATGGCGCGGCCCGGCGGCACGAACATGCCGGGCGGCGGCGGAGGCAGGCGCGCGGCGGCGCCATTGCCATTGCCGGCGGGGGTGCGCGTGACGGTGGCATCAGCCCCTGCCGCGAGGCGCACACAGCAGGCCAACAGCAGCATGCCCAGTGCCATGCGCGTGAGGTTTCTTCCCCGCATGTGTTTCCCCCTTGTCTCTTCTTGTTGCGTTACTTCCTGCCGAACAGTCGTCCGAGCAGGCCCGGCTTGGCCGCAGGCTTCGCCGGTTGGGTGAGGCGCGACGCGGGCGGTTTCTTCGCGGCCGCGGCGCCGCGCGCGGGCGTGGTCTTGTCGTAGGGGTTGAAGCTGCGACGGGCGTTGGCCAGGGGGTCCTTCTCGGCCGGACCGCCGAAGGTGGGCACTTTTCGCCCCGGCTCCCCTGCGGGTGGCCGCGCGCCGGGGCGCGGATCCACCTCGCCATAGGGATTGAAGCCGGCTTCGCGCTCGGCGCGCTGGGCCTCTTCCTCGGCCAGCTTCTTCTCTTTTTCGTCGTCGACTATCGAAAGACCGGGCAGGTCGAGGCGCTTGAGCAGCCGCGAGGTGGAATCCAGCGCATTGCGGCCGGTTTCCGCCGCCCATTCCCAGATGGCACGCCCACCGGCATCGTGTTTCACGCGGCCGGCCGGCGATGGTTTGTCCTTCGGATTCTCGGGCGCTGACAAGGCTCTACCGCTCCTTGGGAGCTTGACGCCGCTGCACGCGACGAAGCTCCAGCCTATATTAGCCAAACTTCAGAAAATGTCGGGGGCGGGGCGGGTGAAGAAATCGACAGTTCTCGCGGTGGTGGGTCTCGCGCCTGCCCTGCTGGCGGCGTGTTCCCGGCCACAGGCGCCCGCTCAGGCGTTGCCCGCCGTGGTGGCTGCCCAGCCCCTGACCCAGACGGTCACCGACTGGGATGACTACGCAGGCCGCTTCGAGGCGGTGGACATGGTGGAAGTGCGGCCGCGCGTGGCCGGCGCCATCCATTCGGTGCACTTCCAGGACGGCCAGCGCGTGCAGAAGGGGCAGCTGCTGTTCGTCATCGATCCGCGGCCCTTCGAGGCGCAGATGGCCAGGGCCCGCGCTGACCTTGCCGGCGCCAAGGCGGTGCTGGCCAACGCCGATGCGGAGCTGAAGCGCGCCGAGGCGCTGATCAAGGACCGGCTGGTGAGCCAGGCGCAGGCGGACCTGCGCGCCGCCGCGCAGCTTCAGGCCGCGGCCAGCCTGGCGTCGGCCGAAGCCGCGATGACCACCGCGCAGCTGAACCTCGCCTACACGCGCATCGAGGCGCCGATCGCCGGCCGTGTTTCCTGGCGTCGGCTGGCGCCAGGCAACCTGGTGGCCGCCGACAGCACCGTGCTCACGACGATCGTCAGCGAGAGCCCGATCCGCTTCGTGTTCGATGCGCCCGAGGCGGCGCTGCTCAAGTACCGGCGCGCGGGCAAGGACCAGGCGAACGTGGTGGATATCCGGCTGCAGGATGAAACCGAGTACCGCTGGAAAGGCCGCGTGGATTTCCTCGACAACGCGCTTGATCGCAGCTCCGGCACGATCCGCGCGCGGGCCACGGTGCCCAATCCCGACGGCTTCCTGGCGCCCGGCATGTTCGGCCATCTGCGCCTGTACGCCGCCAAGCCCTTCGAGGCCCTGATGGTGCCCGACGAAGCCGTGGTGACCGACCAGACGCGCCAGGTGGTGTACGTGATCGGCCCGGATGACCAGATCCAGCAGAAAGTCGTGCAGCCCGGTCGGCTGCTGGCCGGCCTGAGGGTGATCACGGGTGGCCTCTCGCCCGAGGACCGCGTCGTGATCAGCGGCGTGCAGCGCGCGCGCCCTGGCCGCAAGGTGGCCGTGACGAATGGCACCGTCACCGCCTTTCCGTCGGGCGTGTCGCTGGGCGAGACCAGCACGCTGCAGGTGCCGCAGGGCGGGGCGGCGACGACCGCCGCGCCTGCCGCGACAGCCCCGAAGAAATAGCCGTGCGTCTCTCGCACTTCTTCATCGAACGGCCCATCTTCGCCGCCGCCGTGTCGGTGGTGATCACGCTGGTGGGCCTGATCTCCTATTTCACGCTGCCCGTGGACCAGTACCCCAACATCGCCCCGCCCACGGTGTCGGTGAACGCGATATATCCGGGCGCGACGGCCGAGGAGATCGCCGAGACCGTGGCGGCGCCACTGGAACAGCAGATCAACGGCATCACCGGCATGCTGTACATGTCGTCCTCGTCGACGGGCGAAGGGCGCATGACGATCTCGGTCACGTTCAAGACCGGCATCAACGTGGACATCGCGCAGGTCGAGGTGCAGAACCGCATCCAGTCGGTGCTGCCGCAACTGCCGCAGGAAGTGCGCGACCTGGGCATCACGGTGCGCAAGGGATCCACCGAGACGCTGCTCATCGTCCACATGTTCGCGAGCGATCCTTCGGTGGACCGCAAGTACATCGCCAACTACGCAAGCCTGCAGGTGCGCGAACGGCTGCTGCGCACGCCCGGCGTGGGGGACGTGACCACCAATGCCGCGCGCGACTACGCGATGCGGGTGTGGATCGATCCGGAGCGCGCCGCGGCGCGTGATCTCACGGTGCAGGAGATCGTCACCGCGCTGCGCAACAGCAACATGCAGGTGGCTGGCGGCGCCATCGGCGCGCCGCCGTTCAACAACGAGCCGGCGGCCTACCAGCTGAACGTGCGCGCGCAGGGACGGCTGGAGTCCCCCGAGCAGTTCGCCGATGCCATCATCAAGCGCGACGCGCAGGGTCGGGTCACGCGCATCGGCGATGTGGCGCGCGTGGAACTGGGCGCGCAGAACTACGCGCTGAATGCCTACAAGAGCCAGGAGCCGGCGGTGTCGCTGTCGGTGATGCAGGCGCCGAACTCCAACGCGCTCGAGGCCGAGGACAACATCCGCCGCACGATGGAGGAGCTGCGTCGCGAGTTCCCGCCGGGCGTGGCCTACGAGATCATCTTCAACCCGGTGTCGTTCACGCGCCTGGCGGTGGAGGAAGTGCGCCGCACGCTGCTCGAGGCCATGCTGCTGGGCGCCGTGGTGGTGCTGCTGTTCCTGCAGCGCTGGCGGACGGCGCTGATCCCGCTGGTGGCCATCCCTGTTTCGCTGGTGGGCTCGCTGGCGGTGATGTCGGCCTTCGGCTTCTCGCTGAACAACCTGTCGATGTTCGCGCTGGTGCTGTCCATCGGCATCGTGGTGGACGATGCCATCGTGGTGGTGGAGAACGTCGAGCGGCACCTGCGCGCAGGCATGGCGCCGCGCGAGGCCGCGCGCCTGACCATGGACGAGGTGGGTGGTGCGCTGATCGGCATCGCGCTGGTGCTGGTGGCGGTGTTCGTGCCCACGGCCTTCATGGGCGGCATCACCGGCCAGTTCTACAAGCAGTTCGCGCTGACCATCGCCGCGGCCACCGTGATCTCGCTGATCGTTTCGCTGACGCTGTCGCCGGCGATGGCCGCTGTGCTGCTGAAGCCGCATGATCCGACCGAAGCGCGCACCGGCGCGGGTCGCAGGCTGTTCGCCTGGGGCGAAGCGATGAACGCGTGGATGGACCGCATGGCGCTGGGCTACAGCCGACTCACTGCCGTGGTGCTGAGGCGCAGCGTGCTGATGCTGGTGCTGTATGCCGGCCTGGTGGGCATCACGGCGTGGCGCGTGGTGGATACGCCGCGCGGATTCGTCCCCGTGCAGGACCAGGCCAACGTCGCGATCTCGGTGACCATGCCGCCGGGCAGCAGTCTTGCGCGCACCGACGCCATCGTGCAGCGGATCATTCCGATCGTGCTCGATACCCCTGGCGTGTCCTCGGCCTCGGTGTATTCGGGCATGGACGGCATCACCTTCAGTCCCTCGACCAGTTCGGGGCAGATGTGGGCCATCCTGAAGCCATTCGAAGAACGGCTGGAGCAGGGGCTCACCGCGCAGGCGATCGCCACCGAGATCCGCAAGCGCCTGGCGCCCATCTCGGCCGCCGAGGTGCGCGTCGTGATGCCCGCGCCAGTGCGCGGCCTCGGCAGCACGGGCGGGTTTCGACTGATGGTGGAGGATCGTGCCGGCCTCGGGTATCGCGCGCTGGAGTCGGCGGTGCAGGGTCTGGCCGAGGCGGCGTCGAAGGAGAAGGCCATCGGCAACGCCTTCAGCAACTTCAATACCCGCAATCCCACGCTGGATGCCGTGGTGGATCGTGACAAGGCCGAGATGCTGGGCGTGCCCGTGCGCAATGTGTTCGCCACGCTGCAGACGTACCTGGCCGGCAGCTACGTCAACAACATCTCGCTGCTGGGTCACACCTTCCAGGTGATCGCGCAGGGCGACACGAGCTATCGCCAGGACCAGGCCTGGGTGGGCAACCTCAAGACGCGCTCGGCCTCGGGCGCGATGGTGCCCATCAGCGCGCTGGCCGAGTTCAAGCCCGCCACCGCGCCATACCGCGTGATGCGCTACAACCTTTACCCGGCAGCCGACATCCAGGGCGAAGCGGCGCCGGGTTATTCCTCGGGCGAGGCGCTGGCGGCGATGGAGCGGCTGGCGCGCGAGAACCTGCCGGCGGGCATGCACTTCGAGTGGACCGACATGGCCTACCAGCAGCAGATCGCCGGCGGCTCCGGTGATTTCGCCTTCGTGCTGGGCGTGCTGTTCGTGTTCATCTTCCTGGCGGCGCTGTACGAGAGCATCACGCTGCCGCTGGCGGTGATCCTGATCGTGCCGATGTGCCTGCTGGCCGCCATCCTGGGCGTGAATGCGCTGAACCTCGACAACAACATCCTGACGCAGATCGGCATGGTGGTGCTGGTGGGACTTGCGGCCAAGAACGCCATCCTGATCGTGGAGTTCGCGCGGCAGGGCGAGGCCGAGCGTGGCCTGGACCCGGTCGCGGCTGCAGTGGAGGCGGCACGCACACGCCTGCGACCGATCCTGATGACTTCGGTGGCATTCATCTGCGGCGTGGCGCCGCTGGCTTTCGCGGTGGGCGCCGGCGCCGAACTGCGCCGCGCGCTGGGTGTGGCCGTGTTCTACGGCATGATCGGCGTGACGCTTTTCGGCCTGGTGTTCACGCCGGTGTTCTACGTTCTGTGCCGGCGCATGGCGGGGCGGTTCACGAAAGTGCCGCACATCAGGCTGCTGGGGGAAGAGGCGCAGCGCAAAGAGTAAGTCCTTGGGTTGTCGATCACGGGGAGGTGCTCATGGACCGTAGACGTTTCATCCTGTCGTCTGGCCTGACTGCAGCGCTGGCGTTGCCGACGCTGAGGGCCTGGGGCATGTCACCGGATATCCAGGCCGTGACGGCCGATGGCCGGGACATTGTGCTCAAATCCGACGCGGTACGCGATCTGGCGGCGCAGCTGCGCGGCAATGTGCTGCTGCCGGGCGATCCCACCTACGACAAGGCGCGCTGGGTCTGGAACGCGCAGATGCTCACGCGCCGACCCGCGCTGATCGTGCAGCCGCGCGGTGCGGCCGACGTGAGCGCAGCGGTGCAGTTCGCGCGCGCCTCCAACCTGCTGCTGGCCGTGAAATGCGGCGGCCACAGCCCTTCGGGAAAGTCCACCTGCCATCGTGGCCTGCTGATCGATCTGTCGCTGCTGCGCGGTGTGCGTGTGGATCCGGCGCAGCGCCTCGCGCGTGTAGCCGGTGGCAGCCTGCTCGGCGACCTGGACCGCGAGGCCATGGCCCATGGGCTGGTCACCACCGCAGGCACTGTCTCGCACACCGGAGTGGGTGGTCTGACGCTGGGCGGAGGATTCGGGCGGGTGGCGCGCCGCTTCGGGCTTTCGCTGGACAATCTGCGGTCGGTGGAGATCGTCACTGCCTCGGGCGAGATTCTTCGCGCCGCGCCCGACGAGAACGCCGAGCTGTTCTGGGGCACTCGCGGCGGCGGCGGCAATTTCGGCGTGGTCACCGGGTTTGATTTCGGCCTGCATCCGATGCAGCGCCAGGTGGTGGGCGGCGTGCTGATGTACCCGCTGTCG
The DNA here is from genome assembly GCA_016720075.1 of Pseudomonadota bacterium. Taxonomy (GTDB): domain Bacteria; phylum Pseudomonadota; class Gammaproteobacteria; order Steroidobacterales; family Steroidobacteraceae; genus ZC4RG30. Next base: position 146,398 of record JADJXW010000003.1, on the reverse strand, counting down.
ATGGCGCGGCAGGTGATGCGCTTTTATTCCGAGTATGAAGCCGCAGCGCCCGACGAGCTTTACCTGTCCTGCGCCATCGCGAGCAACAACGACTTCTCGGGCCGCAGCGGCATTGCCTTCCTCGTCTGCCACAGCGGTTCGCCGCAGGCGGCCGCAGCCGCGATGCGCGACCTGCGCGCGCTGGGCAAGCCGGTGCTGGATACGGTCACCACGATGGACTACGTGGCGCTGCAGCGCTCCGGTGATCTTGACGAGAAGCGCGCCATCGGCAGCTACACCAAGACGGGTTTCGTGCGACGCATCGAGCCCGGCCTGATCGATGCCATGGTGGATGGCCTGGCCGAGCACCCCGAGCGCGCCGTGCATGTGGGCTTCCAGCATGTGGGCGGCGCGGCATCGCGCATTGCCGCGGACGCCACGGCGTTTCCGCACCGGAGCATCCATGCCACCGCGCTGCTCACGGTGGACTGGCCCGGGGATGTGGAGCCGTCGAAGCACATCGAGTGGCTGCTCAAGTACTGGGGCGCCATCGTGCCGCACACCAATGGCTTCTATACCAACGACGCCACCGAAGAGACGCAGAAACAACTCGATGAAAACTACCTCGGCAACCTGCCACGGCTGATGGCCCTGAAGAAGCGCTATGACCCCACGAACCTGTTCCGTCTCAATGCCAACGTCCGGCCTGGCTGAAGGCATCCGGCGCATCGCGACCGCAGCGCTGGCCGCGGCACTGCTGGCCAGTGCGGGCGCCCTGGGCGCGCCCGCACCACTGCCCGAGCGCGTGCAGCGGATCACCGGTCCGCCGGGTTCGCATGCCTTCCTGGCGGCGGAACATCAGGCCGTGCCCATTGATCTGGCCGCGCTGGGCTACGTGGAAGAGGAATACCTTGTCGGTGGAAACGCGGGAATCTACGACTGGCCCGAGGGCCGCGAGCCGGTGGCGCGCGCGCACGGACCCTATGCCACGCGCATCCTCGTGCGCCGGCCGCGCGATGCGCGCAAGTCCAGCGGCACCGTCATCGTCGAGGGACTGAATCCCTCCACGCCGGTGGATCTGCCCATCATGTGGGGGCATTCCCATCGTCAGTTCATCGCCGATGGCCACGCGTGGGTGGGCGTGACGGTGAAGCCGTACACGCTGCGGGCGCTGCGCCGGTTCGATCCGGCGCGCTATGGCGAGCTGGCGATGGCGCATCCGCCAGCCGGCCCGACCTGCACGCAGGAAGCCATCAATCGCTGGTCGCAGCCTTCGACGCCGGCGGAAGAGACGGGCCTCGCGTGGGACATCCTTACGCAGGTTGGCGCGCTGCTGAAGAGCCGCGGTGCCGACAACCCGCTGCGCCAGCCGGCGCGGCGGTTGTACATGACCGGCCAGTCGCAGACCGCCGGATATGCGCGCACCTGGGCCAGCGTGTTTGCCCGCCATGTGCAGGGGCCGGGTGGCGGTCCGCTGTATGACGGCTTCCTTTATTCCGGCAGTCCGCCGTGGCAGGTGCCGCTGCACCAGTGCGCCACCGGTTTCGCCGACGAGGATCCGCGCTCGCGCACGGCGCCGGCTGGCGTGCCGGTGATCGAATTGTTCGCCGAGGGTGATGTCGGCACCAACCTCGTCAGTCGCAGGCCGGATTTCGATCGCGCGCCGGATCTGTATCGCCGGCATGAAGTGGCCGGAGCCGCGCATGCTGATGCGTGGGAGGCGCGTTCGTTCGCCGCCGCGGCCGACGTGCGCCGCGCCACGGGGCAGGGCCCTGCGCCTGCGCTGGCCTGTCGGCCCGAAGGCGTGTTGGACACGGACTTTCCGGCGCGGCACGCGATGAATGCCGCCTGGCGTCATCTGGAGGCGTGGGTGCGCCAGGGAAAGGCCGCGCCACGCTCGCAGCCGCTGCAGCTGAAAACGCCTGTGGCGGCCCCCTTTGATCCGGAGCGCGCCTTCATCGCCGATGAATTCGGCAATGCCCGTGGCGGCGTGCGATCGCCGCTGGTGGATGTGCCGGTGGCGCGCTACGTGGGCGCGAAGCAGGGCGAGTTCTCCTGCATGTTCGATGGCTACCAGTACCCGTTTGATGCCGCGCGCCTGCGCCAGATCCATGGCAGCAGCACGCAGTACCTGCGCCGCGTGCAGGCCAGCGCGCGGGCGCTGCGCCGCGAGGGCTGGCTGACGGCCGAGGACGAAAGGGAGGTCGTCGCGGAGGCGCGTGGGCGCGCGCTGTCATTCCTGGAGGTAAAGTCGCTGGCGCTGCCGCCGGGAAGCGGGCCGGTGACGGTCACCGTCGCGCCCGGTGGCGACGTGTGGTTCACCGCGGGGCAGGGCAACTACATCGGCCGATTTAATCCGGACGGCGGCGGACTCATGCGCTTCGAGCTGCCCCATGCCAATAGCGCACCGCGCATCATCGCGATGGGGGCGGATGGCAATGTGTGGTTCTCCGAGCACAACGGCAACCGCATCGGCCGCATCTCGCCGCAGGGCGTGCTGGCCGAGTTCGATATCCCCACGCCGGACAGCCAGCCTCGCGCCATCGCGCTGGGCGCAGATGGCAACATCTGGTTTGGTGAGTTCGCCGCCGGCAAGATCGGGCGCATCACTCCCGCAGGGGTCATCACCGAATTCACCATTCCCACGCCAGACAGCGGCCCCCGCGCACTTGCGGCGGGGCCCGACGGCAATATCTGGTTCTCGGAGTTTCGAGCCGGCAAGATCGGCCGCATCACGCCTGCCGGAGTGATCACGGAGTTCGCGCTGCCCCGCGCGAACAGCGGCCCCGGGGACATCACCGCCGGCGCCGATGGCGCGATGTGGTTCGTGGAGCTTTCCGGCAGCATGGATGGCATGCAGCCCGATGGCGGCCGCCTGGGCCGCATCACGCTTGCGGGTCGCATCACCGAGTTCCAGATACCCTCGAAATCCCCATCACCCATCAACATCGCCGTGGGGCCCGATCGCCACATCTGGTTCACGCAGGGCACGAAGGTGGTGCGCGCCAGCGCCGCGGGGGAATTCGCGGAGGTGGAGTTGGGGCAGGGATCCCGAGGGTCCGGGCTATCGGCCGGCGCCGACCGGCAACCGCCGCTCAGACTGGCGAATCGACTCTACATCGCAGACGGTGGCGCGAACCGCATCGCCTGGCTGGAGTTCGATCAGGAGTAGCGCTTCTTGACGGCCGCGACGCCCGCGGCGACAAGCTTCTTCAGCACGGACTCATCCACGTCGGCAACGCGGTTGATGTAGATGCACGCGGCCTTGCTGGTCTTGAACTTGCCGAGCTTCGCCAGAAGATCTTCCTGCCCTGCCGTGGAGATATAGAGGCTGATGGGGCCCTTGCGCGACGAGAACCCCGCCGCGCACATGTCGCCTTCGCGGCCGCTGTCGTATTTGTAGTGATACTGGTCGAAGCCGACGATGGCGCTGCCCCACATCTTCGGCGGCTTGCGCGAGGCGCTGCTGAAGATCCTCACCAGCGCCTCGCAGTCCGCGCGCCGCGCCTCGTCAGTGATGCTGGCCAGGTATTCCTCCACGCTGGCGTCCGTCAGCGTGGTCTTGTTGCCGTTGCTCCGCGTCGCCTTCTTCTTTGCCATGTGCGCGGCTCACTTCGCACTGGAGGTGGCTTCGATCACCGTCACGGGGATCTTCAGCTTCCGAAGCTGCGGCAGCACGCGCTTGCTGTCGCCCACCACCACCCAGGTGAACCCATTGGGATCGATGGCGCCGCGCACGGCGCTGTCCAGCGCCTTGGCGTCCATGGCGCGATAGCGCTCGGCCAGCGTCTCGGCGTAGTTCGACGGGCGCCGGTAGAGCACATCCCGCGCCATCTGGTTCAGCACGGCATCCGAGGTCTCGAAGCTGCCCGGCAGCTCGCGGATGCTGCCGTTGATGGTGCGCGTGAGTTCGGCCGGCGTGACGCCCTTGCCGCTGACGAAGTCCTTCACATGCTGCCGGAGCGCGGCGATGGATTCACCCGTGCGGTCGGTCTGCACCGGCGCCCGCAGCTGGTACAGCACCCGCTGTTCCGGCCGGGTGAGGCCGCCGTTGGCGCCATAGGACCAGCCCTTGGTCTCGCGCAGGTCCATGTTGATTCGCGACAGGAAATTGCCGCCCAGCACATCGTTGCCCGCGAGCAGCGCCTCGAGGTCATCCGAGCCCACCTGGCTGAGCACCTGGCCGGCCAGGATCAGCGACTGCGGCGACTGCGGCCGGTCCACCAGCACGATGCGCTCGGCGCGCGCGGGAATCTCAGCGGTGAAATCCTTGCTGCCTTTCGGCACGGCGGCAGGCTTCCAGCCGCCAAAGCGCGATTCCAGCTCCTTCAGCAGGTCGGGCAGCGAGGTTCGGCCCACGGCCAGGATCTCGACGTTGTCGGGACGGATCCACTGCTGGTGAAAACCGGTGAGATCCTCGCGCGTGAGTTTCTGCACGACGGCCGGATCACCCGTGCCGCTGGAGGGTATGCCATAGGGATAGGCGCCATAGACCAGCGGCGGCAGCGTGCGGCGCGCGATGCCCGCCGGATCGGCACTTTCCTGCGCGATCGTTGCCAGCTGCGTGGCGCGCATGCGTTCGAGCTCCGTGGGAGCGAAGGCCGGGTTCTGCACGACGTCGGCCAGCAGGTCCAGCGAAAGGCCCAGATTCGGCGTGAGCGCGCTGAGCGACACCGTGGTGCGATCAAGGCTGGCACGCGCCGTCACGCTGGCGCCCAGGCGTTCCTGTTCCTCGGCAATCTGCACACTGCTGCGCGTGGTGGTGCCCTCGGTGAGCAGCGCCAGCGCCAGCGCCTGGGTGCCCAGCTTGTCTCGCGGATCGGCGGCATAGCCCGCGTTGAACACCATCGACAGGTTCAGCGTGGGCAGCGTGTCGCGGCGCGCCAGGCGCACCACGATGCCGTTCGAAAGCTTGCCGGTTTCCACATCGGGGAAATCGACGTTGGCGATGGCGCCGACTTCAGGCAGCTTGCTGCGATCGACCGCCGTGAGCGGGCCGCGACCCGGGGATTCTCCCGGCTCGACATAGTGCGCAGGCTTCAGCGAGCCGCCCGCGCGCGCCTTCACGCCGGCCGCTTCCTGATAGGCCGTGCGTTCACCCGGCTCCACCTTCAACGAATAGACCGGTCGCTTCAGCCACTTCTGCATCGCGGCGCGGACTTCCGCTGAAGTAGATGCCGCCAGCTGCTTCTTGTAGAACGCCGGATCGCCGGCATACAGCAGTCCTTCGGCCAGCGTCGGCGCCTTGCCGTCGAAGCCGCCAACGGATTCGAGCCCGTGCACGGCCTCGGAAATGCGGCGGATCACGACCCGCTGCACCTCGTCGTCGGTCGGGCCTTCCTCGATGAACTTGCCGATGATCTCATCGAGCCGCGCCGAGACCTTGTCCGCATCCACGCCCGGCTTCACGTCGGCGTAGACCTCGAAGAACCCGAGCTGCGCGAAGTCCTGGTAGTTCGCGGTGACGCGCACGGCGCTCTGTTCTTCGCGCACCAGCGCATTGTCGAGGCGGGAGCTGGCAAGTCCGCCGAGCACGTATGCGCCGATGGTCAGCGGACCCGCATCCGGATCGGTGAGGCCCGGCACGGCCCAGTAGCGATACAGGCGCGTGGTGGCCACGCGGTCCTTCATGACCTCGCTCTTGGCCGCGGCGAGCGTGGGAATCGGGACTTCGACTTTCGGGACCTGCTTGCCGCGGGGAATGTCGCCGAAGTATTTCTCCACCAGCGGCTTGGCCGTGGCGGCGTCGATGTCGCCCGCCAGCACCAGGATGGCGTTGTTCGGGCCGTAGTGGTCGACGAACCAGTTCTTCACATCGGCGAGGCTGGCCTTGTCCAGGTCTTCCATCGAACCGATGGTGTCGTGGCCATAGGGATGATCCGCTGGCAGCAGCGCCGCGAGCTGGGCGTAGGACACCAGGCCATAGGGCTGGTTGTCGCCCTGGCGCTTCTCGTTCTGCACCACTCCGCGCTGGTTATCCAGCACTTTCTGACTCACCGCGCCCAGCAGGTGTCCCATGCGATCGCTTTCGAGGAAAAGCGCCACGTCGAGCGCCGGCGTGGGCACTGTTTCGAAGTAGTTCGTGCGATCGAACCAGGTGGTGCCGTTCGTGTCGGTTGCACCCACCTGCTGCAGCGGCTCGAAGATGTCCCCGGGAACATTCTCGGTGCCGTTGAACATCAGGTGTTCGAACAGGTGCGCGAAGCCGGTCTTGCCCAGCGGCTCGTGCTTCGAGCCCACGTCGTACCACACCGAGACGGCGACCACGGGCGCCTTGCGATCGGTGTGCACGAGAACGCGCAGGCCGTTCTCGAGCGTGAACTGCTCGTGGGGGATGTCGACGGAGGCCAGCAGCTCGGCGGCCGGTGCGGGCGTGGGCGCCTTTGACTTCGCGCCGCAGCCGGCAAGCGGGATCAGGGCGGCGGTCATCGACAGCAGCAGGGGTTTGAACATGGCGGGTCTCCGGGAAGCATCCTGGGTTCAGATACCGGGAATGTTGCGCTTGCGCGTGGCGCGGCGGTGGGCCGCTTCCTGCGCATACATCGGCGTGAACAGGTAGCGGTTCGCGTCGATGCCGGCCTGGATGTTGGCCGGATACGGCGAGAACGGCACCATCGATTCGATATACGCCGCCGCGCGCGCTTCCATGCCCTGGCGATATTCAGGCGCGGGGAAGACGAACAGGTCGTTGTTGACGATGGCGTTCACGACCAGGCGGCCGACGGTCAGCGGATCCTGCGGGCGCGCCCAGAAGGGGCCTGCATCGCTGGCCGCGGGCGGACGCTGCGGCGGGCGGCCACCGGCGCCGGGCGGAGGCACCAGCGGGCGCTGCGGCGCCGCGGCCTGCGCGTTCTTCAGGCTTTCGGGGCGGTGCGTTTCGCTCTGGCCGATGTTGGTCTGCGTCATGCCGGGAACCAGCGTCGAGGTGCCGATGTTCGTGCTGCGCAGGTCGTCGCGCAGTTGTTCCATCAGGCCCTGCGCGGCGATCTTCGACACCGCGTAGATGCCGACCGGCAGGCCCACGAGGATGGCACTGGTGGAGGTGGTGGTGACAATGTGGCAGCCCTCGGCTGGGCGGGCCCTCATCCTTGGCACGAAGGTCTTCACGCCGTAGACGGGTCCCCAGAAATTCACGCCCATGCCCCAGTCCCAGTCATTGTAGGTACCGCTGACGATACCCGCCTGCAGGCCCACGCCGGCGTTGTTCACCAGGATGTGCACCGGGCCGAATTTCTTCTCGATCTCGTCGGCCTTGGCTTCCCATGCGTCGCGGTCCATCACGTTGTGGACCACGGTTGCCACGCGCGGATCATTCGCCGGGAACATCTTCAGCGCATCGGGGAACTGCTTTTCGTCGATGTTGCCCAGGATCACCTTCGCGCCCTGTTCATGCAGCGCGCGCGCGATGCCAAGGCCGATGCCGCTCGAGCCGCCGGTGACGTAGGCCACTTTATCCTTCACATCGGTGATGGGCGGCTTCTGGGATTCGCCCAGGCTGGGCGGGGGAGGCGCGCTGTCGGCTTCGGCTGCGGCTGCGGGCGTTGATCCGAGCTGGCCGAGCAGGCCCGCGGCGCCGGCTGCCGCGGCGGCGGCGCCCAGCATTTGGCGGCGATTCAGGTTCTTTTCGTCCATGGCTTTCTCCCCCGCGAAAGCCACCGATCATAGGAGAGTTGCGGGAGGTCAGCGAGCCGGCACGAGTCCCCTGATGGCGTTGGCCGTCGAGCTGTAGGTGATGCGGCCCTGCGCATCCGCCGGGAAGCGCTGCCGCAGGCGCTGCTGGAGTGCCGCACTTTCGCTAGGCGGAAGATCCTTCAGGATGCCGCCGACGCTGGGGCCGGACAACTGGATGCCCCAGTATTCATCGAAGCTCGCGTAAGTGCGCTGCACGGTGATGGCGCGGGTTTCGACGTCGGTCAGTCCGGCCGACTCCCACAGCCGCCGTGACACGTCCTGGCGCGAGGCCTCTTCGCTGGGGGCCCCGGGTGTGCGAACGCCCATCTGTTCCAGTTCGGCGCGCATGACGGCATAGGGAAAGCCGCCGCCGTCCATGTCCCAGGAATAGGCGCACACGGTGCCGCCTGGCCTGACCACGCGCGCCATTTCGGCTACGCCCCGGGCAGGCTCGGGCACGAAGAACAGCACCAGCGGCATCACGGCCAGGTCGAAACTGTTGTCGGCGAAGGGCAGCGACATGGCGTCGCCCTGGCGAAGATCAGCGCCGCGCAGGGCCGGGCGGGCGCGCGCGAATTCGAGCATCGGCGAGGGATCGACGCCGCTGACCGAGGCCGGTGCGCAGCGAGCGGCGAACAGCTCGGTGAAGGCGCCATTGCCGCAGCCCACGTCGAGCAGGCGCAGTCCGTTGGACGGCTTCAGCCAGTCGAGGAAGACCACGCCCACGAGCTGGCTCCATTGGCCCATGTAGCGCTCGTAGCCTGCGCCGTTATCGAATCGGACGGGTTGCTGTGTCATCGGAGCAGTTTGCAGCGCGCGGTGCGCCCGTTCAATATGAGCCCCACAACACGCAGGCCAAAGGCCGCGGATCGGGGGGGGCAGTGCAGGAACATCCACTTCTGTCGGGGCGCTATCGCGCGCGCTTCATCGGCATCCTGTTCCTGGTCTGTTTCCTGAACCTGGCCGATCGCACGGTGTTCTCGGTGGTGGCGCCGATGATCCGCGTGGAACTGAAGCTGAGCGACACGCAGATCGGCATGCTGCAGGGGCTGGCCTTCGCGTTGCTCTATGGCGGGCTCGGCATTCCGGTGGGCTGGCTGGCCGAGCGCTACAGCCGCGTACGCATCATCGCGCTGGCCACGGCGTTCTGGTCTGCGGCTACGGCGCTGTCGGGCATGGCCACCAGCTTCACCACCATGCTGCTCACGCGCGTCGGCGTGGGCACGGGCGAGGCCGGATTCACGGCGCCCACCAGTTCGCTGGTTGCCGACCACTTCCCGCGCCATCGTCGCGCCAGCGCGATGTCGCTGATCATGCTGGGGCTGCCCATTGGCGCCATGGTCGGCGCGCTGCTGGCGGGCGTGATCGCGCAGCACTGGGGCTGGCGCGCGGTCTTCTACTGCTTCGGCGTGCCCGGGCTGCTGGTTGCGCTGCTGACCTGGTTCGGGCTGACGGAGCCGCCGCGCGGCCTTGCCGATGACGCCGGCGCGAAGCCCAGCGCGCCGCCGCGGCTGTCCACCGTGCTTTCGCATGTGTGGAATGTGGCAAGCCTGCGCTGGATCGTGATCGGCGGTTCGATCTGCTCGATCGGCATCCAGGGCGTGGCGCAGTGGATGGTGCTGTATTTCGTGCGCAGCTTCGACATGCCGATCCGCTCCGCCGCGGCGTTGTTCGGCGTGCTGTCGGGCGCCTCGCTGGCCGTGGGACTCGTGATCGGCGGATTCGGCACCGACCGCGCCTCGTCGCGCGATCCGCGGTGGTGGGTGATCGCGCCGGCCATCGCGCTGGTGTTGACCACCGCCTGCTTCGTGGTGGGATTCCGCAGCGAGGCGCTGGGCCTTGCCGTGGTGCTCATCGGGCTGGGTTGCCTCGGCGCGATGATCCATTACGGCCCGACCGTGGCGCTGATCCAGAATCTCACGCCGGTGAACATGCGTTCGTCGACCGCCGCGGTGTTCGCGATGCTGTACGCGCTGGCCGGCACGGGCATCGGGCCAACCTTCGTCGGGTTCTTCAGTGACCGCATCGCGGCATCGTCGTTCGCGCAGGAAGGCTACCTGGCGCTGTGCCGTCCGGGCGCCATTGCCCCCGGCATGGTCGATGCCTGCATCGCCGCCTCGCGCACCGGACTCATCGGCGCGCTGTCGCTGTGCGTGTTGGCCTATGCGGTGGCCGCGGTGTTCTACCTGCTGGCCAGCCGCACGCTGCGCGAGGACCTCAAGCCCCGCTGACCGGTGCGAGGGCCAGGGCCAGGGCCATGAAGCGCGCGATGCGCGGGCCCAGGTCGTCCTCGCTGGAGCCGATGCACTGCGCTGGCGACAGATGGTTGTGGCCTGCCAGGTATTCCATCGGGGGATAGGCCCCTTTGGCGGCAAACCACGCCGCAGCCAGCTGCGCGGCCTGGGCCTGGAAATCGGCGGGATCCAGCTCGCTGACACTGAACAGCAGTGGAACCCGCGAGGCCAGCAGGCCAGCCGTGCAGCGAGCCTGGGCCAGCGTGGCTGGGGATTCCCCGTAGTACGCGAGGCCAAACGGGTTCGGCGGCTGCGTCGTGGGGTCGTAGATGCCCGAGGTCATCAGCGCGCCGGCTATGCCCGGGTCGCCCTCGTCATGGAACTGTGCGTGCGCGGTGTACGCGGCCACATGCACGGCGCCGGCGCTCTGTCCCAACAGGAAGATCTTCGCCGGATCGCCGCCATGCGCGCCGATGTTCGCCCGCAGCCAGCGCACCGCCTGCGCCATGTCTTCCGGGCCGCAGGGCCAGTGATGCGCCGGCGCAAGGCGATAGGTGAGCGTGACGCCGATGAACCCCTGCTGCGCGGCCCACTGGCCGATGTTGTCGTAGAACGGGGAGCCGGCAGAGGTCTTGTCGCCCATCACGAACCCGCCGCCATGCACATATACCAGCACGGGCGCTGCGTGCGGTTGCCCCCGGCGATGGATATCGAGGCGGTTGCGCGCGTCGGAGCCGTATTGGTGGTCGCGCGTGATGACCACGTTCGAATCGCGCGGCGCGGCGATCGAGGCCATCAGCTTCGTGGTGGTCTGCAGCAGCGTGGGCGTGAGCTCGGTGCCGAGCTGCGCGAGCTTCGCACGTGTTTCAGGTGTCATGGCGTGCCCTCCATCAGCAGCACTGGCTTGATCACGCGGCCGTGGTGCACGTCATCGAAGGCGCGGGCGATCTCGTTGAAGCGATAGAACGTGAGCAGGCGATCGAACGGGAATCGGCCCTGGCGCCAGTAGTCGATGAGCTTCGGCAGGAACAGGCCGGGGTGGGCATCGCCACCCAGGATGCCCCGCATCTGGCGGCCCCCGGCCAGCATCGGGAACATCGCCGGCGCCCAGGGAACGCGGGGCGCAGCCACGAAGCCCGCCGTGCCGTTCATGGCCAGCACTTCCAGCGCCATCGTGTGCACGGCAGGCACCGTGGTGGAGTTGAGCGAGCAGCGGATGCCGCGACCTGTGACGGCGCGAATCTGCTTCACCGCGTCGTCGTCGGAATTGAACACATGCGTGGCGCCCAGTTCGCGGGCAAGCGCGAGCCGCTCCGCATTCACATCCACCGCCACGATGTGCCGCGCGCCGACCAGGCGGGCCGCCATCACGGCCGACAGGCCCACGCCACCCACGCCGAAGATGGCGATGGAATCGCCGTAACCCACCTGCAGCGCCTCGATCACGGCGCCGGCGCCGGTGATGACGCCGCAGCCCAGCGGGCCCAGCTTCTCGAGCGGCAGGTCCTTGTCCACCTTCACGGCGGTGCGCTCGGGCACCACGGTGTGCGTGGCGAAGCTCGACTGGCCGAAGAAGTGCGAGTGCACGGAATCCTCGCCGCACTTCAGCGCGGTGGAGCCATCCAGTCGCTTGCCGCCGAAGCACAGCGGCATGGCCAGGTCGCAGTAGGTGGGGCGATTGGCGAGGCAGCTCGGGCAACGACCACAGGAGCTGCCGCTGAGGATGACATGATCGCCGGGCTCGAAGCCGCGCACGCCGGCGCCCAGCGCTTCCACGACACCCGCGCCTTCATGACCCAGCACGATGGGCTGCGGCGCATGCCGGCCCGGGTGTTCGTGCAGATCGGTGTGGCAGATGCCCGTGGCCACCAGCCGCACCAGCATCTCGCCTGCGCGGGGCGCCTCCAGGTCGAGCGGTTCCAGCTCTGGTGCGTCGCCCTTGCCACGACTGACGGCAGCGGTGACCTTCACGGCTTGCCCTTCAGGTTGGGATTGGACACCGGCGCCTGCGGCGGACGCTTGATGGTGATCTCGCCCTGCCAGGGAATGTCTGCAAGCTGCGTCCAGCCGTTGACTGACAGGCTCTGGAATTTCCAGCGGCCTTCCTTCTTCGTGACATGGTCGGTGCGCGTGCCGATGCCGAACACGAAGTTGTTCTTGTAGTCGACGCTGTGCTGCAGGATCTGGAAGAAGCACTTCACGTCGACTTCGCCCTGCTCGGCGCGCGGCTCCATGATGAACGTGTTCATCACGTGCTGGCGGCCGATCCACCAGTGCTGGCGGTCGTACCACAGCGATTTCAGGTTGTCGGTGATGGCCGCATGGCCCTGCACCTTGCCCTGCCACAGGTGATCGAACCAGGCGTCCTCGGCGAACGTGGACAGCGCCATGTCCAGGTCTGCCAGGTCGATGCCCCAGGCGTACCTGGCGTAGATTTCCTGGATCTCCAGCCGATCGAGCGCACTCAGTTGCCAGCTCATGGGTTTGTACCTTTGGCGAGTCCGCCGTGCAGGTGATGGTCGTTCTGGATGTCGGCGGGCGCGCCATGCTGCGTCAGCAGCGCCTTGCGGCGCACGAAGCGCAGGATGGCCTCGGGGCCGGTGCGTGATCCGCCCCCCACGCCCGAGAAGCCGAAGCTGTTGGTGCCGATGGTGCGGTTCTTGGCGAAGGTGAGGAAGGTGTCCTGCACGAACACCGAGCCTGCGTTCACGCGTTCGGCGATGGGCAGGGCCTCGGCCTCGCTGCCGGCGATCACCGATGCCGTGAGGCCAAAGGTGGTGTCGTTGGCAAGCTCGATGGCCTCATCCAGCGTGCGGAACTTCATCACCGGCAGGCAGGGGCCGAAGGTTTCATCCTGCATGATGAGCATGCCGTGCGTGACGTTGGTGAGCACGGTAGGGCGCATGTACAGGCCGCCGCCATGGATCTCCACCTGGCCACCGGTGTGGATGATGGCGCCCTTGGTCACGGCATCATCCAGGTGGCGCCGCACGATGTCGGCCTGCGGCGCGAACGTGAACGGGTGCAGGTGCCCTGCGCGCGGGTTGTCGGTGTTCAGGCGCACGGCCTTCGCCTTCTCGATGAGGCGCGCGACGAACGCGTCGTGGATGCGTTCATCCACGTAGATGCGCTCCACCGAAAAGCAGACCATGCCACTGGCGTGCGCGGCGCCGCGCAGCACGGCGGTGGTGGCGCGTTCCAGGTCGGCGCTGGCGGTGACGATCACCGGATCCTTGCCGCCGAGCTCGAGGTAGCAGGGAATAAGCCGCTGCGCGCAGTGCACGGCGATCTTGCGGCCAGTGGGCACGCTGCCGGTGAAACACAGCACGTCGGCATTGTCGATCACGGCCTTGCCTGTCTCGGCGTCTCCGGTGACGAAGTCGAACACCGCGGCCAGTTCCGGCACGGCGCGCACGCTCTCGAACAGAGGCCCGGTGAAGCGCGGGGTGACCTCGCTGGGCTTCAGCAGCACGGCACAGCCGGCGAACAGCGCCGGCACGGCATCGAGCAGCGCCAGCATCATCGGCGCGTTCCACGGCGAGATGACGCCGCACAGCGCATAGGGAACGAACTGGGTGCGCACCTCCACGCTGGGCACGGCCTTCGAGGGGCCGCTGCAGGTGGCCTTCGCCAGCGCGCCGCTGGCGTCTTCCAGCCAGCCGCCGATGTTGCCCATCGTGATGAAGCCCTGCAGGTACGAGGTGTGGCAGCCGCCGGTGTCTTCGGCATCGGCCTCGGCGATGGCCGCGGCACGCTTTTTCACCTCTCCCAGCCAGCGCGCCATGACGGCGCTGCGAGCGGCAAGGCCCATCGCGGCCCAGGCCTTCTGGTTGGCGCGCAGCACAGCCGCCTTCGCGGCCACGTCGGCGGTGCCCGCGACCTGCAAATCGAAATCAATCCCACCGGTGCGCGGATTGCGGACCGGAATGCTCCGCGAGCCTGCGTCGGCCATGGCGCCCCCTTCTGTATTGTCTTCACTGCAGCGGCCGGCCATTATGCCCTACGAAAATTCGGGGGCCATATGCCGGAACCATTCATCCAGGCGCTGAGTTTCTACGGAACGCAGAAGCCGTTTCGCTTCGAAGCCGATGTGTACGACTGCGAGGTGCTGGGCGAGTTGCCGGCAGCGCTGGAAGGTTCGTATTACCGCTGTGGCGCGGATGACGCCTATCCCACGCTGCCGGGCGACATCATCCTGAACGGCGATGGCATGGCCTCGGTGTTCCACCTTTCCGGCGGCAAGGTGGATTTCCGCTGTCGCTATGTGAAGACCGAGCGCTACCTGGCTGAACGCAAGGCGCGGCGGCGGCTCGCCGGCAAGTACCGCAATGGCTACACCGACGCGCCCGAGCTTGCCGGGCTGGATCGCGACAACACCGGCAACACCAGCGCGTTCTGGCATCACGGCAGGCTGTATGCGCTGCGCGAGGATTCCATCCCCATGGAGCTGGATCCGGCCACGCTGGAAACCCGCGGCTACGCCGAGTTCAAGCCGCGCCTGAAGACCAGGACCATGACCGCGCACCCGAAGATCGACCCGGTGACGGGTGAATGGTGGAGCTACGGCCAGTTCTGCCACAAGGAATACCGCAACGAGATGGCGCTGACGGTGTTCGACCGGCAGGGCAACCTGGTGCGGCAGGAAGAGCTGGTCATGCCGTATCCGGGCGTGTGCCATGACTTCGCGATGACGCGCGAGCATGTGATCTTCACCGTGATGCCTCTCACGGTCGACCTGGCGCGCATGAAGTCAGGTGGGGATTTCTACGCCTGGGATCCCTCGCTGCATCCCATGTATGGCGTGATGCCGCGCAGCGGCACCACGAAGGACATCCGCTGGCATGCGGTGCCGGGCGCCATGATCGCGCACTTCATGAATGCCTGGAGCGAGGGCGACAAGGTGTTCGTCGATGGCTTCGCCGCGCCGGGCAACAGCTTCGCGTTCTTCAACGACGTGAACGGCAATCCCACGCCCAATGCGGTGGCCGACAGCAAGCTCACGCGCCTGCACTTCGACCTGTCGCGCGCCGATGGCAAGGTCACGCTGCAGGGCTTCGACAAGGCCATCGGCGAGATGCCCAAGATGGACGAGCGGCGCGGGCTGCAGACCTACCGCTACGGCTGGCACAAGACCTTCGACGGCATCGCGATGGTCGACTGGCAGACCGGCGAGCATCGCGTGCACCAGCTGCTGAAGACGGACAATCCCGGCATGTCGCAGGAAGCGGTGTTCGTGCCGCGCGCGCCGGATTCCCCCGAGGGGGATGGCTACCTGGTGTCAGTGGTCAATCGCGTGAAGGAAAACCTGGCCGAGCTGTATGTGCTCGACACGAAGGATTTCCTCGGTGCGCCCGTGGCGCGGGTGCGACTGCCCTTCAACCTGCCGATGAGCTTCCACGGCTGCTTCGTGGCGCGGCCGGGCGCGCAGCTGCCGCGCTAGCGCCGCAACGGAAATGGCCGCCAGTAGGTGAGGCAGCGCCACACCCATTCGAGCGGCCCGAAGCGAAAGCGCGCGAGCCAGGGCTGCGACCAGGCCAGCATCAGAATGCAGCCCAGCAGCAGGAAGCCCCACTGCTCGAAGCGGTTGAAGCGGTCGAACAGGCCCAGGCCCCAGCCCTGGAAGATCAGCGCCATCACGAACGACATGCCCAGGTAGTTGGTCATCGCCATCTGCCCGGCCGCCTCGAAGCGGCGGCCGATGTTCGTCGGAACCAGGCGCGGCGCCAGCGCCACCAGCAGCGCCATGTATCCCAGCGTCATCGGCAGGCGCAGGATGTGCACCGGGCCATAGAACACGAAGTAGTTGAGCTCGTAGAGCCAGCCTGATTGCTTCAGCCACAGGCCCAGGGCCAGCGCCGTGACGATGCCGAACCCAACGCCTGCGGTGCCCCAGCGCAGCATGCGGCGCCGGTTCCACATGCCGCCAAAGAAGCCCATTCGATACAGCGCCGCGCCGATCATCATCATCGGCAGGTATTCCAGGATCGCGAACCGCAGACCCAGAACCGGGTCGAGCACTGCCGCGGGATTCAGGCGTCCCTCGCGGGTGAAGCGGTGCGAGAGGATCTGGCCCATGCTGCCCTGGGCCATCCACCGGGCCTCTTCCGTCACGGAGTCGCGCTGACGCTGCCAGTACTTCTCGTAGTCCTCGCGCGGCTTCGAGCCGGCGGGCGCGGCGAGGGCGACGCGTTCTTCGGCGGCCGACTGCCACAGCGCCTGGCTCGAGAGCGTGGAGTCGACGGCCAGCAGCGTGATGCCCAGCGCCAGCAGCACCTTCGGGTTCCAGAACACGACCCACAACGCCAGCAGCCCGAGCAGCGCGTACTGCAACAGGATGTCGCCCTCGAACAGGAACAGGAAGTGAAGCAGACCGAACAGCGCCAGCCAGAACAGCCGGCGAACCTGCAGCCAGCGGGCCGGCGCGCCGCGCGCCCGCGCGCGCTCCATGAACACCACCAGTCCCACGCCGAACAGCGCCGCGAACATGCCGCGGAACTTGCCGTCGATGAAGATGTAGTTCACCAGCCACGGGAACCACTCGGTCCACGTGGGTTCGTGCACCAGCGCCAGCACCCGCCGGGCCTCATTGGGGCGCGCATAGGTGACGATGTTCGAGGCCAGGATGCCCAGCACCGCGATGCCGCGGATGAAATCCAGGCTGGCAATGCGGTCGGTGATCCCGATGGGCGCGGAATTGTTCTTGTTCGTTGGTGTCCACCACCCCCGCAGACTAGACAGCCGTCCGCCGCAACGCAAACCTGGAGTACGCTTGAAGCATCATGCGTGTCCCGCGTTCCCGTTGGCTGCCCGCGATCGGCCTCTTGCTGTGCGTCGCCACCGCCGTGTTTGCGGAGCGCGAATTCCGCGTGTATGCCAGCCTCGAGCCGCAGGCCGACGTGCCACTGCCCGAAGGCTGGGATCGGCCAGCGGGGTTCGTGGTGGCGCGCATGATGTATCCGGGCAATTTCGGCTTTCGCCGGCGTGGGTTCGGGGACTGGCGCGAGGGCGGCACGGCCTGGGCCGTGGACTATCCGCGGGGCGACCGCTATTACGCGAAGATCCTGCGCCGGCTCACCACCATCGACGTGCGCCCGGCCGAGCAGCCGGTGAATCTCGACGATGGGGATGATGTCTACGACTGGCCCTTCATGATCGTGGGCCTGCCGGGATTCTGGGATCTCACCGACCAGCAGGTGGCGAAGCTGCGCGACTACCTGCTGCGCGGCGGCTTCCTGGTGGCCGACAGCTTCTTCGGCACCAACGAATGGGAAGGTTTCATCGACGGCATGCGGCGCGTGTTCCCGGACCGGGAGATCATCGACCTGCCCGATGACCACCCGCTGCTGCACACGGTATACGACCTGAACACGCAGGGTCAGGTGCCCAACTGGAATTCACTGCGGTTCGGCGGTGGCTACCGCGACGACGGCGCGGTGCCCCACTGGCGCGCCGTCCTCGACGATGAAGGCCGGGTGATGGTCGCGATCGCCTTCAACAACGACCTGGGCGATTCATACCAGTGGGCCGATGATCCGGATTACCCGGCCGAAGGCGCATCGCTGGGCCTGCGGATGGGCGTGAACATGGCGGTCTACGCGCTGTCGCATTGACCGATTCCCTTAATTCACTTGGTCAGTGCTTCGACAAAAAGGTGCGCAATTTCCTTTCCGCGGCTTGTCATCTTGGCGCTGAAGTCCGCGGCCTGCAGGTCGATGTATGCATCCGCATCCATGTTCTTCTGGCCACCAGCAGCGCGACCGATAGCGCCAAACAAGCCTGAGCCGCGTGAACTATTGCCGCTGCCTTCCTCCAGCGAAAAGGCGAGATCCTTGATGATCACTGGCTTTTCCAGCTTGTAGATCGTGCCACCTTTTGGGGTGATGAGTGCCACCAGGTTCCCGCCATCAACAAAGCGCGGATACAGATCGGCGTCGAACCTGAAGGCTGTGGATTGGGCATTGGTGGCAATGGCGCTCGTGCCAATGCCATAACTGCCGCCTCCGCTGTTGGATACGGTGCCCTTGAGCGCCGACAAGGCTACGGTCAGGCGCACGTCGAGCAGGGGGGCATTCAGTGCCTGGGCCACCTTCATCGGCGCCGTGACCAACGAGACCTTGAAGCCGTCGCTGGCGTTGGCGGTCAACCAGTAGTCATCAATGCTATTGCGGATGTTGATCGGCAGGGATTTCGCGGACATCAGAATGCTCACGCCCTGGTGCTTTTCGTCGCGCTTGCCGCCGCCCGAAGAGGATTCCTCGATGTAGGGTGACACGCGCGCCGCCTTGCGCACTTCGCTGAAGCCGGCTGTGGCTTCCAGTGTTTCATTGGTCACGACCTCAATGCCAGCTGCGTTCAGCTCGCTGACGAATCCGTCGTAAATCGCATCCGCAATGCCCTGCAGTGTCGCGTTGTCGATGCCGCGGACCTGCGTGGTGTATGAGCAGCACCGATCCGTCCCTTGCGCTCGATGGTTTGGTCGCGCACGAACTGCACGAAGAAGTTGGGAATGACGACCTTCGATGCGCCAGTGAGTTTTTCCTTGCCGCTGACCTTGATGAAGTCAGCAACTGTCAGTCGCGCGTCCGGATCGACGTCGTTCTTGTCTTTTCCGCCGAACATGGCGGCTTGCGCAGGTGCGGCAATCAGCGTGGCGGCAAGCGCCAGGGTGCATAGCAGTGATCTCATGTGATGTCTCTGTGGTTGGTGTGTGCGGAGTGATCCAGTGCTGGTGCCGCGCGCCAGCAGCATCAAAACCAGGGCCAGCGCTTGCGATGTAGTGGCTCCCACCGTAGCCCCTGGACGACCGGATTGGACCCCCTTGGTCAGGGGGGGCGTCAGACGATTCCGAGCCTGTTTGCAGCCAGTGCCGCTTCGGCGCGGCTCGATACGGCAAGCTTGCGGTACACGTCCTTCACATATCCATGCGCCGTGTGGGCGCTGATGCCCAGTACCTTGGCGGTTTCGGGCACGCTGCAGCCCTTGGACACCAGCTGCAGCACATCACGCTCCCGCCCGGTCAGAGCGGGTATAGGTTCGGCAGACACCGCTGTGGAACTGCCCCCCGGGGGATCTACCGCCACGAAATGCGCCACGAGCCGACGCGCGACGCCGGCAGACAGGGCCGGTCGTCCCTGCAGCAGTCCGAGCAGCGACTCGGCTAGCGATTCGCGGCTCTGGTCCTTGAGCAGATAGCCCGCGGCGCCGGCACGCAGCGCCGCGAACAGGTGGGCGTCGTCATCGAACACCGTGGCGATGATGGCAAGGCAATCCGGCCGGCGCTGTCGCAGCACTCGCAACACTTCCAGGCCCGAGGCATCCGGCAGGCCGATATCGATCACCGCCAGATCCACGGGCTGTGCCAAGAGCATCGCAATTGCATCGCGAGCGTTCGGCGCCGTGTGCAGCGTGGCGACCGGAAATGCCGCCAGAACGGCAGCGCCGATCCATTCGCGAGCCGCCCGGTGATCGTCCACCGCCAGCACATGGCGGGGTGGCTGGAATTGAGCAGGACTTGTCGTCACAACGCTATGCTTACACGGTGAGTGCACCCACGCCACTGGACATAACCCTGCTGATTGTGGCCCTGGCCGGGTTGGCGTGGGGCGGATGGCTGCTGGCTCAGCGGCGGCGCGAAAGCGCCGGCTGGCGAGTTGAACGGGAACGGCTTCAACGCCAGCACGAGCAGCCTGCAGCACCAGGCGCGGCAGCATGCCGCCGCTGCGGAGCGGGAGCGGATCTATCGCGACCTGCATGACGACCTGGGTGCGCGACTGCTGGATCTTGTCTATGCGGCGCCTGATCCGGCGCAGGCGGAGCAGGCACGACAGGCGCTGCAGTCGCTTCGCGCGCTGGTCGCCGATGCGCAGCGACCCGCGTCCACGCTGCACCTGCTGCTGGGTGAGCTTCGCGCCGAGACCGACCGGCGCCTGCGATCGGCCGGACGGGAGCTGCTGTGGGAACAGGACGCCGCGCTGCCCGACATGCAGCTGGACCAGGCCACCACGCTGCACCTGGCGCGCATCATGCGCGAGGCCGTGACCAATGCGTTGCGCCACGCGGCGCTGCGGTGGCTGCGGGTACGCCTGTATGAAATGGATGGGATTCTGCTGTGCGATGTCACCGATGATGGCCGCTTCGATGGGCGAACATCGGCAGCGGCACTGGCACGCAGTCCATGCGCACGCGCGCCGACGAACTGGGCGCGCAGATCGACTGGCATCCCGGTACGCTCGGCGGCACCAAGGTAACGCTGCGCGTGCCCCTGGCCGCTTCCAATGGCTGAGGTCGGAGAACAGCTCGGCGCCTATCGCCTGCTGCGCGAGATCGGCAGCGGCGGCATGGGGCGTGTGTGGCTGGCGGAGCGCGGCGACGGCGAGTATCGCCAGCAGGTGGCGATCAAGCTGCTCAAGCGCGGCATGGACAGCGACGAGATCCTCGCCCGGTTCCGCGTGGAGCGGCAGATCCTGGCGGATCTCAACCATCCCCACATCGCGCGTCTGCTCGACGGCGGACTGACGGCAGGAGGGCTGCCCTACCTGGTGATGGAGTACGTCGACGGGTTGCCGCTCGATGAGTATTGTCGCGCGCACTGCCTGGACCTGCGCGCGCGGCTGCGCCTGTTCCTGGGCGTATGTGATGCCGTGCAGTACGCCCATCAGCGCCTGCTGATCCATCGCGACATCAAGCCGGGCAACGTGCTGGTGACGGCCGACGGCACGCCGAAGCTGCTGGATTTCGGCATCGCCAAGCTGCTGGACCCCGCAACTGTCGATCGAACGCAGGCAGTGACCGGACACTCGATGCTGCTTCTCACGCCGCGGTATGCGAGCCCCGAGCAGATTCGCGGCGAGGCCACGGCCACGACCACGGATGTCCATGCGCTGGGCTGCCTGCTGTTCGAGCTGCTCACCGGGCGGCATCCGTTCCACGAATCCCTCGGCGACCAGGCCCGCTTGCTGCGCGAGATCTGCCTGCGGGAGCCGCCGCGTCCCAGCCTGTGCGCGACGGTGAAGGCGGTTGCCGCGCGGCAACTGGCAGGGGACCTGGACAACATCGTGCTGATGGCGCTGCGCAAGGAGCCGGCGCGACGCTATGGCTCGGTGGAGCAGCTGCGCGCCGATGTAGAGCGGCATCTGCGCAGCGAACCGGTGTCGGCGCGACCCAGCACGCTGGGGTATCGAACGGGGCGCCTGCTGAAGCGCAATCCGCTCGCCGCCACGGGCATCGCCGCGGCGATCGTGGCCCTTGTCGGGGGCGCCGCCATGTCGCTGTGGCAGGCGCGCGAGGCGAACCTGCAGCGCCAGCGCGCGGAGCAGCGACTGGGCGATGTCCGGCAGCTCGCCCACGCGATGATCTTCGACGTGGACGCGGAGCTGGAGAAGGGCACCACGCAGGCGCGCGTGGTGCTGGTGGAGCGCGCGCTGCGTTACCTTGATTCGCTGGTGAAGGAGCAGGGGCTGGATGCCTCGCTGAAACGCGACCTGGCCGCGGCGTACGAGAAGATCGGCGACATCGAGGGCAACTACACCGTCATCAACCAGCTGGGTCGCGGTTCCGATGCCATGGCGCACTACGACGTGGCGCTGAAACTGCGGCGGGAACTGCTGGCTGTCGATCCCGGCAACGAGGACTATCAGCAGGACCTGGCATCGAGCCTGCAGAACCTGGGCGACATGCGCTGGAGCCAGGGCGATGCCCAGGCCGCCCATGACAGCTATTCAGCGGCGGTGAAGCTGCTCGAGTCACTCGTGGGGCGCGCCGGCGCGCCGC
The DNA here is from genome assembly GCA_016720075.1 of Pseudomonadota bacterium. Lineage (GTDB taxonomy): Bacteria > Pseudomonadota > Gammaproteobacteria > Steroidobacterales > Steroidobacteraceae > ZC4RG30. The sequence goes on along the minus strand of JADJXW010000003.1, from coordinate 124,745 downwards.
TCGAACGACAGGTGAACCTCGCGCGGGCGCGCAACTACCTGGCGAATGTGCTGTATTCGCAGAGCCGTCCGAGCCTGTTGCGGTTTGACGATTCGATGGCGCTGCACGAGCGCAGCGCTGCCGCGCTGCGCAGGCTGCACCAGCAGCACCCGGCCGAAAGCAGCATCCGTTACTGGCTGGAAAGCGCGCTGTTCGAGATGGGCAACAAGCGCCTGGCCACCGGTCGACTGGACCAGGCGCAGCCACTGCTGGAAGAAGCGCTGGCACTGACGCGCGCCTGGCAGGCAGCCGAGCCTGACAACACGCGGGCGCTGCGCGCCGTGGCGCTTGACCTGCGAAAGGTGGCGGAGGTGCACGTTGAGGCGGGTCGGCTTTCCCCTGCGATGCAGCTGATGCGTGAATCCCTGCAGATCCGCGAAACGCTCGCCCGGCAGGACCCTGGCAATGCCGGCTGGCAGCGCGACCTGGCGGTGGCGCTGTACACGCAGGCTGGCTGGTTCGACAGGCTCGGCCAGGCGGCCGACGCATTGGCCGGATACCGCCGCGCGGCGGGCATCTTCCGGACGCTCTACGAGCGGGACCGCGGCAACATCGTGCGTCGCGCCGATCGGGTCGAAACCGGCACGGCGCTGGCGGCGGCGCTGGTGCGCGCGGGGTCCAGCGCGGACCCGCTGAATGTCACATCGGCCCGGGACCTGGCCCGGCTGCAGTTGCGCACTGCCGAACTGCTGCTGTCCTGCCGGTCCGGGGGTGACGGGTCGCGCTGTGCGGCCCTCTCGATGCAGCCCTGCGAACTGCTGCGCCAGAGTCGGGCCACCTGGGAACGCCTGGAGTCCGGCGCAATGCTGGCGCACGACTATGCGTCGCATGCGGCACGCGCGCGGGAACTGGCAGCCCGCTGCCCGGCAACCTGAGCTGGTTGCGGCGATCCAGCGCCGCCGGGCGCTAAACTAGCGCTGTCAAGTTGCCTCACTCAGGCACGGAATCGGGGGAGTCCATGTATCCGTTCAAGCCCGGCAGCTACGCGCCTCGCAATGGCTGGTACGTCGCGGCGTTCCGCGAGGAGATCGGCGAGAAACTGCTCAGCCGCTGGATCCTGAACCAGCCGGTGGTCATCTACCGCAAGGGCGATGGCACGGCGGTGGCGGTGGCAGGCCGCTGCCCGCACCGGCATTTTCCGCTGGGCGAGAGCAGGCGGGTCGGGGACGCGATCCAGTGCGGCTACCACGGCATCACTTTCGGCGCCGACGGCAGGTGCACCTTCATTCCGAGCCAGGCGACGGTGCCCGGTGTGCTCGATCCGTGCATACCCGCTTGTGGAGCGGGGCCTGTGGGCGTGGATCTGGCCTGGTGATCCAGCCAAGGCAGATGAATCGCTGCTGCCCACCGAGGAGGAGATCGGCTTCTCGCGATCCGCGGATTTTCACGCGAAACCCTTCTACCACCACCACGTGAACGGCCGCTACCAGCTGCTGAACGACAACCTGCTCGATCTCACGCACCTGGGCTACCTGCATGGCGGCAGCATCGGCACAGCCGATGACGCGGCAACCCCCGAGCAGCGCGACCAGAATGCGCGACGGCTCCGCAGCCGTCGCATCATGAAGAACACGCCGCCACCGCCGGTAACGCGCGAACGCTTCGGCATCGATTGCCCTGTGGATCGCATCTCGGGCATGGACTTCTTCTATCCCGGATTCCACGCCGGCATCGGGGACAGCCAAGTGGCCGAAGGCTATCCGGACGCGGGCCGCCAGCTGAACAGCAGCCGCGTGTGGCATGCGGTGACGCCTGCGACGAAAACGACCACCAACTATTTCTTCGCGATGGGGTCTCCCGACCGCGAGGGGGTGGAGTTCATGGTGGAGTACCTGAAGCCCGTGCTGGCCGAGGATATCTTCGCCACCGAGCAGATCGAGAAGATCATCAGCACCGTCGACGACGTGCCGCCGGAGCTGATGCTGCGCAGTGACACCACCGCGGTGATGGGCCGGCGCGTGCTGCAGGCGATGATGGACGCGGAGGCCGCGCCACCGGCCAGCTAGCCCTCGGCCTGCGCCTCGGCCAGCCGCAGCCGGCGTTCCTCGGCCAGGCGCCGTTCTTCCTCGATATGCGCCAGCACGCCTTCGACGTCGGCGGCTGTTTCATCGAAGGTGAACTCGCCGGTCAACGGTGAAGTTGGCGTGAGCTTGCCCGCGCCATACAGCGCCCAGATCTCGTGGGCGTAGTGGGTTGCCAGCAGTTCCGGCGCGCTGCGACCGAAGGTCTCGCGCAGGTTGTTCACGTCGCGCTCGAACATCGCGAAGGCGTTGTTGTTGCTGGCCGCATCGACGGCCTGCGGCAGGTCGATGATCACGGGCCCGGTGGCATCCACCAGCACGTTGAACTCCGACAAATCGCCATGGATGGTGCCCGAGCAGAGCATCAGCACCACCTGCGAGATCATGAAGGCGTGCCACTCGCGCGCCTGCTCCGGGCTGATGTCGAGGTCATTCAGGCGCGGCGCCGGGCCGCCATCGGGGCCCGCCACCAGTTCCATCAGCAGCACGCCGTCAAACAGGCCGAAGGGTTTGGGCACCCGCACGCCGGCGCGGTCGAGCTTGAACAGCGCGTCGGCCTCGGCGTTCTTCCACTGGGTTTCGGCCAGTTCGCGGCCGTGCCTGCCGCCGCCGCGCAGCGCGCGTGCATCGCGGCTGCCGCGGGTCTTGCGTCCTTCCTGGTAGGCGGCCAGCTGGTGGAAGCCGCGCTCGTCGGCGTCCTTGTAGACCTTGGCGCAGCACAGCTCGCCGCCGCGATTCACCAGGAAGACCGCCGCCTCCTTGCCACTGCGCAGGCGACGCACCACTGAATCGATGATGCCGTCATCGATCAGTGGCTGCAGGGAGCTGGGCGTCTTCGAGGTGTCAGTCCTCGACGAGGAAGCTGCGCAGCTGCTCGCTGCGGCTCGGATGACGCAGCTTGCGCAGCGCCTTCGCCTCGATCTGGCGGATGCGCTCGCGCGTGACGTCGAACTGCTTGCCGACCTCTTCGAGCGTGTGGTCGGTGTTCATGTCGATGCCGAAGCGCATGCGCAGCACCTTGGCCTCGCGCGGCGTGAGCTGCGAGAGCACCGAGTGCGTGGTTTCGCGCAGGGATTCCATCGTGGCCTGGTCGATCGGCGAGGTGACCGACGTGTCCTCGATGAAATCGCCGAGGTGCGAATCCTCGTCATCGCCGATCGGCGTCTCCATCGAGATGGGCTCCTTGGCGATCTTCAGCACCTTGCGCACCTTGTCTTCGGGCATCTCCATGCGCACGGCGAGTTCGTCCGGCGTCGGCTCGCGGCCCATCTCCTGCAGCATCTGCCGCGAGATGCGGTTGAGCTTGTTGATGGTCTCGATCATGTGCACCGGGATGCGGATGGTGCGCGCCTGGTCGGCGATCGAACGCGTGATGGCCTGGCGGATCCACCAGGTGGCGTAGGTGGAGAACTTGTAGCCGCGGCGGTATTCGAACTTGTCGACCGCCTTCATCAGGCCGATGTTGCCTTCCTGGATCAGGTCGAGGAACTGCAGGCCGCGGTTGGTGTACTTCTTCGCGATCGAGATCACCAGGCGCAGGTTGGCCTCGACCATTTCCTTCTTCGCGCGGCGGGCCTTGGCCTCGCCGATCGAGACGTCGCGGTTGATCTCCTTGATCTCGTTGATCGTCAGGCGATGCGCCACCTCGAGGTCGGCCAGCTTCTTCTGGCGGCGCTCGATTTCATCGGTGAAGCGGGCCAGGGCCTGCGAATACTTCTTGCCGCCCTTGACGTGCTTGCCCAGCCACTTGAGGTTGGTTTCGTTGCGCGGGAAGGTGGTGACGAATTCCTTGCGCGGCATGCCGGCGTCGCGCACGCAGATCACCATGATCTCTTTTTCCAGCTGGCGCACTTCACCGATGTGCGAACGCAGCTGGTGGATCAGCGCCTCGAACATGCGCGGCGAGAGCTTCAGCTCCATGAATTCCGCAGCGGCCTTGGCGCGGGCCTTGATCGTCTTCGGATCGGCCGTGCCCAGCTTCTGCATGTTCGCGAGCGCGTTGTGGTGCAGCTTGGTCAGCGAGGCGAAGCGGCGCGCGGCCTCTTCGGGATCCGGACCGGTGTCGACAGCCTCTTCGGTCTCGCCATCCGCGGCTTCTTCTTCGTCTTCCTTCTCGGATCCGCGGCCTCGACCACTTCCATCTTGGTCGGGTTCTGCGGCTGCGCGATCACGTCGGGCGCATTCGGATCGATGAAGCCGACGATGATGTCGACCAGGCGACCCTGGCCGCCCTTCACCGTCTCGTAGACGTTGAGTACGTGCTCGATGGTGGCCGGGTAGGTGGCCAGCGCGCCGCGCACGGCGTCGAGGCCTTCCTCGATGCGCTTGGCGATGCTGATCTCGCCCTCGCGCGTGAGCAGTTCGACCGTGCCCATCTCGCGCATGTACATGCGCACCGGGTCGGTGGTGCGGCCCAGTTCGGCATCGAGCGCGGCCAGCGCGGCGGCGGCCTCTTCGATGGCCTCGTCGTCGGCGGGCTGGGAATTCTCGGTGGCGAGCAACGGCTCGGAGTCCGGTGCTTTTTCATACACCGGAATTCCCATGTCGTTGATCATGTTGACGATGTCTTCGATCTGCTCGGGATCGACGATCTCGCTCGGCAGGTGGTCGTTGACCTGCGAATACGTGAGGAAGCTCTGTTCCTTGCCGAGCGCGATCAGCAGCTTCAGCTGCGACTGGCGTTCCTCGGGCATGACCGGCGCGCGGCGTTCGATGGCGCTGAGCGCCTCGGCATCCGCACTGCCTTCACCGCGGCGCTTGCGGCCGGGCTTGCCGGGAGCCGCGACGGGCGCGGCAGGCGCAGCGGCCTGCTTCGCAGCAGGAGCGCCCTTGGCCGCATGCGCACCCTTGGGATCGGCGACGACCTCGGGCTTGCCGCCCTTCAGCGGCTTGGCGGGCGCAGGCGCAGCGGCTTTCGCCACGGGCTTCGCCGCATGCTTCGGTGCCGGCACGGGGGCCACCTTGGCCGGTGCCTTGGCAGGCTTGGTCGGCTTGGCCGCCTTGGCCGCTTTCGCGACGGGCTTGGCGGGCGCGGCTTTGGCGGCCGGCTTCGCAGCAGGCTTGCGGGCGGCGGGTTTCTGCGGCTTGCGGTTCGGCGCCATGAAATCTCCAGCTGGTCCGTTTGATCGCGTCTGGGGAGGACGGAAAGAACCCCCGGGCGCCTTGGCGAACCGGCGATTCTAGTGCGGGGCAGGCGGTCTGTGAACTGATCTTGAGACTATCTCGGCAGGATTTCCGTTCCCTGCAAGATGGCTGCCAACGGCACCTTCCCGGCCGCTATCCGGGACCCCGACGCAGCAGTTCCCGCAGCCGGTCGCGCTCCTCCGGCGACAGGCCATTTCCCGATTCCTTGGCGATCAGGGCATCCAGTTCGGCCGCGGCAGCGCCCTGCGCCAGCTTGCGCAGGGCGGTTCTCAGTTCGTCGAGGGCCGCGGCCTCGTCCGGAACAATCGAGGCTTCGGCCGCCAGGCGTCCCAGGCGATCGGCCGCCGGGTGGTCGCGCCAGCGTTCCAGCAGCTGCGCCGTGCTGGCCGCCGGCTGCTGGCGCACGCCTTCGAGCAGCTGCACCAGGATTTCAACGCCCGGTTCGTCCAGCGAGCCCAGCGCCTCGATCTCGGTGGCCGGAATCCGGGCCACCGTTCCCGGGAAATGCAGCAGCGTCTGCACGGCCTGTCGCACCAGCGAGCCGCGGCCGGTGCTGCGCGCCGTGCGCGGGGAGCGCGGCGGCGCCTGCGCCGGCGCCGGAATCGAGGAATCAGGCGTCGTCATGGGGCCCACGATCTTCAGGAACCGCTCCGCGCTCACACCGATGGCCTCCGCCAGCCGGTCGAGCAGCAGTTCGCGGTAGGGGCCTTCGGGCATGCGTTCGAGCAGCGGCCGGGCCTCGGCCACGAAGCGTGCCTTGCCGTCGGCATGGGAGATGTCGATGGCCCCCGCCAGGTGCTGCACCAGGTATTCCGACAGCGGCAGCGCCCCGGCGAGCCGGGCCTCGAAGGCCTCCTTGCCTTCCTTGCCCACCAGCGAATCCGGATCCTCGCCATCGGGCAGGAACAGGAATTTCAGCTCGCGGCCGGCGGTGGCCTCGGGCAGCGCGTTGTTCAGCGCGCGCCAGGCCGCGGCGCGTCCGGCCTTGTCGCCGTCAAAGCAGAACACGATCTCGCGCACCAGGCGGAACGCGCGCTTGAGGTGCTCGGGCGTGGTGGCCGTGCCCAGCGTGGCCACCGCATAGGTGATGCCGCTCTGGTGCAGGCGCACCACGTCCATGTAGCCCTCGACGATCATCAGCCGCATCAGCGGTGCGCGGTTCTGGCGCACCTCGTACAGGCCGTAGAGCTCGCGGCCCTTGTGGAACAGCGGTGTTTCGGGGGAATTGAGGTACTTCGGCTCGCCCGCATCGAGCACGCGGCCGCCGAAGGCGATCACGCGGCCGCGCGCATCGCGGATCGGGAACATCAGCCGGTCGCGGAAGCGGTCGTAGTGCCCTTCGCCGCTGTCGCGCGCGATGATGAGGCCGGTTTCCAGCAGTTTCTGCCGCGATTCCTCGCTGGCGCCGAAGCGCTTCAACACTTCGTTCCAGCTGTCGGGCGCGTAGCCGATGCCGAACTGCGTCGCGATCTCGCGCGTCAGGCCGCGCTTCTTGGCGTACTCGCGCGCGCGCTCGGTGGCCAGCAGCTGTTCCTGGTAGAACGTGGCCACCTTGCCCATCTGCGTGTACAGATCGTCGCTGATCGCCTGCGGCGCTGGGCTGCCAGACTGCTCGCGCGGCACTTCCAGGCCCAGTCGCTGCGCCAGTTCTTCCACCGCCTCGACGAAGGGCAGGCGGTCGTAGTTCATCAGGAAGGCCAGCACGGTGCCGTGCGCGCCGCAGCCGAAGCAGTGGTAGAACTGCTTGATGGGGCTGACCCAGAACGAGGGCGTCTTTTCCTGGTGGAAGGGGCAGCAGGCGCGATATTCCCGGCCGGCGCGCTTCAACGGCACGCGAGCGTTGATGATCTCAACGATATCGGCACGGGCGACGAGATCGTCGATGAAGGACTGGGGAATGAGACCGGCCATGGGGAGGCCTACGCTAACATGACCGCATGATCGACGAACCCGCCCTGTACTCCCGGCTGCGCTGGCGCCTGGTTCCCTACCTGCTGCTGCTCTACGTGATCGCCTGGTTCGACCGGGTGAACATCGGCTTCGCGGCGCTGCAGATGAACGCGGACCTGGGGTTCAGCGCCACCGTCTACGGGCTGGGCGCCGGCATCTTCTTCGCCGGCTATGCGCTGTTCGAGGTGCCCAGCAACCTCATCCTGGCCCGGGTGGGCGCGCGCCGCTGGATCTCGCGGATCATGGTCACCTGGGGCCTGCTGTCGGTGGCGATGATGTTCGTCGAGGGCAAGTGGAGCTTCTACGCGCTGCGCTTCTCGCTGGGCGTGGCCGAGGCCGGCTTCCTGCCCGGCATCCTCTACTACCTCTCGCACTGGTTCCCGAAAGCCGAGCGGGCGCGCGCGATCTCCTGGTTCATGCTGGGCATCCCGCTGTCCACGGTGTTTGGCGGCCCGCTGGCCGGCGCGCTGCTGAAGCTCGACGGCTGGCATGGCCTGCAGGGCTGGCAGTGGCTGTTCGTGCTCGAGGGCCTGCCGGCGGTGATCTTGGGCGTGGTCACCTGGCGGTGGCTGCCGGATTCCCCGCGGCATGTGCGCTGGCTGACGCCCGAGCAGCAGGCGCATGTGGCCTGGCGCGTGGAGCAGGAGGCCCTCGCCACGCGCGATCGCCACGCCGGCAGTGGCAGCCTGCGCATGGCGCTGACGCATCCCACGGTGTGGATGCTGTGCTTCGTGCTGTTCGCCTGCCAGTGCGGCAGCTACGGGCTGAACCTGTGGATCCCGCAGATCGTGAAGGGCATCTCGGGGCAGAGCGACCTGCTGGTGGGGTTCATCTCGGCAATTCCCTATATCGGCGCCGCGTTCGCCATGCTCTATGTGGGCGCCAGCTCCGACCGCAGTGGCGAGCGCTTCTGGCATGTGGCGCTGCCCAGCTTCATCGGCGCGGCGGGCTTTGCGGCCAGCGCCTACCTGCTGTCGCCGGTGCCCGGCATGATCGCGCTGACCATCGCGGCGATGGGCGACCTGTGCACGCGCGGGCCGTTCTGGGCGCTGCCGCCGCGATTCCTGCATGGCGGCGCGCTGGCGGCCGGCATCGCGCTGATCAACACGATGGGTTCGCTCGGAGGATTCGTGGGGCCCTATGCCGTGGGCTTCATCCGCGATGCGACCGGCAGTTTCCAGGGCGGAATGCTGTTCCTGGCGGGTCTGCTGGTGCTGGCGGGAATCGGAACGCTGACGCTCAGGCGAGCGGCGCTGCTGCGGGAAGACTAGCGGCTATTTGTCGCCGCCGCCCTTGCGGCGCATGAAGCTGAGCACGACGCCGACGACCACGGCGAAGATGATGACCATCAGAAGTGCGCGGCCCATGTGTGCTCCTACGAGGCGAGCTTTGCCTTGACGCGCGCGCTGACGGAGGCCATGTCGGCGCGGCCTGCGGCGGCGGTCTTCACGTGGGCCACGACCTTGCCCATGTCCTTGATGGAGGCGGCGCCGGTGGCGGCGATGGCCGCGGCGATGAGCGCATCCACTTCGGATTCGGAAAGCTGCGTGGGCTGGTAGGCGGCGAGCACGTCGAGCTCGGCCTTTTCCTTCGCGACGAGATCGGCACGGCCGCCGGCCTCGAACTGCACGATGGATTCCTTGCGCTGCTTGACCATCTTCTCGATGACCGAGAGCACCTGCACGTCGTCGAGCGTGATTCGCTCGTCGACCTCACGCTGCTTGATGGCAGCGGTGATCAGGCGGATGGTTGCGAGGCGCTCTTTTTCGCCAGAGCGCATCGCGGACTTCATGTCCTCGGTGATGCGCTCCTTGAGGGACATGGCGATTTAGAAGGCGCGGGCGGGACGGGCTTCGCCACCGCGCGTGTTGCGCTTGGCGTGCCGCTTCACCGCGGCGGCCTTCTTGCGCTTACGCTCCTGCGTCGGCTTTTCGTAGAATTCGCGGCGACGCAGTTCGGCGAGAACACCGGCCTTTTCACAGGCACGCTTGAAGCGGCGCAGGGCCACGTCGAAATATTCATTCTCACGAACACGCACGCTCGGCATAAGTCCTCGAAGCCTTTATCGAAGGAAGGTGGACGGTAAAACGGGTGCGGGATTCTAAGGGCTGGAAGGTAGGGTGTCCATTGCGGATTCTGGGTATCGAATCATCCTGTGACGAAAGCGCGGTGGCGGTGCTGGACGACCGGCTCGGCCTGCTCTCGCACGAGCTGTTCAGCCAGGTGGACCTGCACCGGCTGTATGGCGGGGTGGTGCCGGAACTGGCCTCCCGCGACCATGTCCAGCGGCTGCTTCCCCTTGTGCGTCAGGCGCTTGCGCGCGCCGGCACCACTTTGGCCGAACTGGACGGGGTGGCCTATACGGCCGGTCCCGGGCTGGTCGGGGCGCTGCTGACCGGGGCTGCGCTGGGCCGGAGCATGGCCTTCGCACTGGGGGTGCCGGCGGTGCCGGTGCACCACCTGGAGGGGCATCTGCTGGCGCCGCTGCTCGAGGACCGGGTGCCGCCTTTCCCCCATCTGGCGCTGCTGGTGTCCGGTGGGCACACCATGCTCATCGAGGTGCGCGGCCTCGGGGACTACCACCTGATGGGCGAAACCCGGGACGACGCGGCGGGCGAGGCCTTCGACAAATCCGCCAAGCTGCTGGGGCTTCCCTATCCGGGTGGCCCGGAGCTGGCGCGCCTGGCGGAGCAGGGACGCCCGGGTATTTTCGAATTCCCGCGGCCGATGCTCGATCGTCCGGGATACGAATTCAGCTTCTCGGGCCTGAAGACCGCCGTGATGCTCGCGGTGCGCGAGGGCGAGGCGGCGGGCCTGGGCGCCGATGGGCAGCGGCGCGCCGACATCGCGCGCGGTGTGCAGCAGGCTATTGTCGAATCGCTGGTGGGCAAGACGGCGCGGGCGCTGGATGACACCGGCCTTTCGCACCTGGTGGTGGCCGGCGGCGTCAGCGCCAACCGCGCGCTGCGCGATGCGCTGCACTCGGCAGCCACTGCCCGTGGGGTTGCGATCTACTTCCCGCGCTTCGAGTTCTGCACGGATAATGCCGCGATGATCGCGGTGGCGGGGCTCGCGCGCCTGAAGGCAGGCGGGCAGGCGCAGCACCTGGCAATCGAAGCGCGCGCGCAGTGGCCGTTGATGTCGCTGCGCGCACCCGGCACCTGAACGGATTTCCATCAAGAAGAGCAGCGATGCAGCAATCGGATATCGTTTTCCTGCGCAGCCTGGCCGTCGAAACCACCATCGGGTTCTTCGAGTGGGAACGGCATGTTAAGCAGACCGTGGTCATCGACATGGAATTCCCGGTCGATTGCGCGCGCGCGGCCAGCAGCGATTCGGTCGTGGACACCGTCGACTACAAGAGCATCGCCAAGCGCACGATCGGCTTCGTGAGCGAGGCGCAGTACCACCTGGTCGAAACCCTCGCGCACAAGCTGGCGATGACGCTGATCGATGAGTTCGGCATCGAGTGGATCCGCATGTCGCTGAACAAGCCCGGCGCCATCCGCGGCTCGCGTGACGTGGGCGTGACCATCGAGCGCCGCAAGGCCTGACCGGGCGCCCGTGACGCTGGCCTACGTCTCCGGCGGCAGCAATCTCGACGCCGAGGCCAACCTCACGCATGCGGCGCGCGCGCTGCGCGGACGCCATCCCGGGACGCGCTTCTCACGCTGCTATCGCAATCCGGCCGGCGGCTTCGAGGGGCCGGACTTCATCAATTTCGTGGCCGAGGTGCCGGTGCGCGGCGACCCGCAGCTGCTGAAGGGCGAGCTGGAGTGCATCGAGACCCTGTGCGGCAGGCCGCGCGCGGCGCCGAAGTGGGCGCCGCGCGCGATGGACCTGGACATCCTGCTGTTCGGCGACGTGGTGCAGGATGTGCCGGGGCTGGTGCTGCCGCGGCCGGACCTGCTGCGCTGGGCCTTCATGCTGGGGCCGCTGGCGGAGCTCGCGCCGCAGCTCATGCATCCGACGAAGCACAGGACCATCGCCGGGCTGTGGCGTGAATTCGACCAGGACGCGCATCCGCTCACCGTGGAAGCGCTCGATCTCAACAAGGAATAGAACATGTACGTAGTAACGGGCGTGGGCGGATACGTGGGGGCGCAGACGGCGCTGCGGCTGATGGAGCGCGTGCCGGTGAGCCAGATCACCGTGACCAGCCGCAACGAGGCGACGCTGGCCGAGTGGCGAGCGAAGGGCGCTCGGGCCTGCAAGGCCGACTACAACGACAAGGCTTCGCTCATCGATGCCTTCCGCAATGCCGAGGCCGTGTTCCTGGTCTCCGCGATGGAAGTGGGCGAAAAGCGCCAGGCGCAGCATCGCAATGCCGTGGAGGCGGCGAAGGCCGCGGGCGTGAAGCGCGTGGTGTACACGTCTTTCCTTGGCGCCGGCGACCCCGAGATCAATTCATTCGAGATCGCCGATCACAAGTTCACCGAGAAGCTCATCCTCGAAAGCGGCCTCTCCTGGAACTTCATGCGCAACAGCCAGTACGGCGATGCGATGGCCGAGAACCAGGCCGCCATCGCCATTACCACCGGCAAGAGCATCGGCAATGCCGGCGCGGGTCGCGTGGCCTTCATTTCGCGCGATGACGTGGCGGCGGCGGCGGCTGCGCTGATCGCAGGCCGAGGCGAGCGCAACCGCGCCTATGACGTCACCGGTCCCACGGCGGTGTCGTGGCCGGAAGTGGCGGCGCTCATCACCGAACTGTCGGGCGCGCCGGTGGAAGTGGTCGACCTGACCGACGAGCAGATGTACGCGATGTGGGATTCACTCGGCGTGCCGCGCGAGGCCACCGGTGATTTCTCGCGCTCGCCAGTGCCCTGGTGCAGCGACGGCATGGTGTCGCTGGGGCGCGAGATCCGGCTGGGGCATCTGTCGACCGTATCGAACGTGGTCGAGGAGCTCACGGGCCGCAAGCCGAAGAGCCTGCGCGAGCTGATGAAAGAAAAGGCGCCTTCGTGGCCGAAGGCGCCCGCGAACTGATCAGGGCAGCGGAATGTCCACCGAAGCGTGCGTGCCTTCCCAGCACTTCACGCGATCATCCGTGGTGATGCCGCAGCTGTAACCCTCGGCGGAAGACACCTGCACGAAGGTGACGCCCTCCAGTCCCGCCACATCCGGCGCGGTGATGCGCGATGCGAGCGACGGCGAATCGACCAGCGTGTCGGCCAGCGCCGTGTACACCGGCGTCGGCGTGGGTGAATCGCCGGGCCTTGAGCCCCAGCACAGAACGGTGCCATCGGTCTTCGTCACGCAGCTGTGGTCGGCGGCGGTTGAAATCCGGGCCAGCGTGGGAGTGGAGGACTGCAGCGCGGCCGTTGCAGGCACGGCGCCCTCGCCCGTGCCTGCCGCTGCCGCGTGCACGCCGCCCATGTCGGTGAACTGCGCGGTCACGCGCCCGGTGCCGCCGCCCGGGGAATGGCAGGCATTGCACGATCCATTGCTGATCACGCCCAGCATGGCCGCTGAAGTGCCGCCCGTGGGCACCACAACCGCGCGCACGCCCTGCACCAGCGTCTGGCCCGCGGCAGGCACGAGCGCGGCCACGGTCTGCGTCGTCCAGAAATTGCCCAGTCCGTCCACGGTCATCGTGGCCTGTGCGGTGTTGGATCCCTGTGGATAGATGTTCACGGTGGCGGCCGTCTGCGGGCCGCCGCCGCTTCGATAGACCGTGCCGGCCACGGTGAACACGCCGCGGCCGGTGCCGCCAGTCTTGTGGCAGGCCATGCAGTCCTGTCCGGCGTTGTGGCTGAGGATCGCAACGCCGCCCACGGAGCCGCCGCCTGCAGCGCCGCCACCGGAACTTGCGCCGCCGCCGCTGCCGCCACTGCCATTGATGGGAACCGCCGACGCGGGTTCATCCATGCCGCAGCCCGTCAGCAGCAGGCACAACGCCAGGGCGCCGAAAGTAATGGAACGCATATGAGACCGATCCCTGATCAAGACGGTGGGTGCAAGGGTCGACCCTTCGTCATGAATGATCTGTGCCGCGCAGCACAGTCTGGGATTCAGGCGTTGGCGCTGCGCCCGCCGTCGACGGCCAGGATCTGCCCTGTGACATAAGGTGCCTCGGCGGCGAAGAACAGCGCCGCCCGGGCGATGTCCTCGGGCGAGCCTCGGCGCTTGAGCAGGGTCTTGTCGATGATGGCCTGCTTCATCTCTTCGGTCAGGCCCCTGTCGGGGAATTCCACCGGCCCGGGCGCGACGGCGTTCACGCGCACATGCGGCGCGAGTTCCCGCGCCAGTGACTGCGTCAGCATGATGAGGCCGGCTTTGGCGGGGCTGTACACCGGGTGATGGCGCAGCGGCCGCAGGCCGTGGATGTCGGCGATGTTGAGGATCAGCCCGTTGCGAGCGGCCAGGTGCGGGGCCGCGGCCTGCGACAGGAACAGCGGCGCCCTGAGGTTGGTGCCCATCAGGTCTTCCCAGTGCGCCTCGGTGATCTCGCCCACGCGCGTGGGATAAAAAGTGGAGGCGTTGTTCACGAGGATGTCCAGGTGCCCGTGCCGCGCGATGGTGGCTTCGATCAGCGCGGCGAGCAGCGGCACCTTCAGCAGGTCGCCGCCCAGCGGCGTCACGGAGCCCGGGCGCCGCGCGTTCAATTCGGCGGCGAGGTCCTGCGCCTCCTGCGCGGAGCGATGGTAGTGCACCACTACTGATGCGCCCGCCGCATGGAGCTTGCGCGTGATGGCGGCGCCCACCCGGCGCGCGCCGCCGGTGATCAGGACGACTTTGTCGTGCAGTGACTGCTCCATAATGGGAGCTTATGACGGCGGCTGATGATCTGCACGAAACAGTCCATGCACAGCAGGTGCTGGAGCGCCTGCGGGCGGCCATTGGCGCGGCCGGCGGCTGGCTGCCATTCGACGAGTTCATGGCGCTGGCGCTGTATGCGCCGGGGCTGGGCTACTACAGCGCCGGCGCGCGCAAGCTGGGCGCGGGCGGGGATTTCACCACGGCGCCCGAGATCTCGCCGCTGTTCGGGCGTTGCCTGGCACGGCACTGCGCGCAGGTGCTGGGTGAGCTGGGCGGCGGCGATGTGCTGGAAGTGGGCGCGGGCAGCGGCCGGCTGGCCTTCGATGTGCTCTCTGCGCTGCATGCGGCCGGATGCCTGCCCGCGCGCTATTGCATCCTGGAGATCAGCGCCGATCTGCGCGAGCGTCAGCACGCGCTGCTCGCCACGCTGCCTTCGCAGGTCGCCGCTCGCGTGCAGTGGCTGGACGCGCCGCCGGCCGAGCCATGGCAGGGCGCGCTGCTGGCCAACGAGGTGCTCGATGCGCTGCCGGTGGAGTGCTTCGAGTGGCAGCCGGATGCGCCGCTCGCGCGCGGCGTGATGCTCGATGCGACCGGCGAGCTGCAGTGGCAGACCCAACCCGCGCCGCCCGCGCTGCGCGCCGAGATATTGCGCCTGCACGGCAACCTGCCCTGGCATGCGGGCTATGCGTCGGAGCTGTGCACGCGTGTGGGGCCGTGGATCGCCGAGATGACGCGCAGCCTCGCCAGCGGCGTGGCGTTGTTCATCGACTACGGCCTGCCGCGGCACGAGTACTATCACGCCGAGCGCAGCACGGGGACGCTGCGCTGTCATTATCGGCAGCGCGCGCACGACGATCCCTTCGCGCATCCTGGCATGGAAGACATCACGGCCTGGGTGGATTTCACGCGCGTGGCCGAGGCCGCCGATGCCGCATCACTGGACGTGCTGGGCTTCGCCACACAGGCGGCGCTGCTGCTGGGCCTGGGCATCGAGGAAGAGATCATGTCGGCGCAGGATGAAACCACGCGGATCCGCAGGGCCAGCGAAGCGCGGCAACTGCTGATGCCGCACGAGATGGGCGAGCGATTCAAGGCCATCGCGCTGGGGCGCAACTTCAGCGCGCCGCTCGCGGCCTTCGCCCACCAGGACCTGAGGCGTTCGCTGTGAAGCTTTCCATTCTTGATCTTGCGCATGTGCCCGTGGGCAGCGATGTGTCGCAGGCGCTGCGCAGCACGCTTGATCTGGCGCGCCATGTCGATGGCCTGGGTTACACGCGTTACTGGCTGGCCGAGCATCACAACATGCCCGGCATCGCCAGCGCCGCCACTGCGGTGGTCATCGGCCAGGTGGCCGCTGTCACGCAGCGCATCCGCGTGGGCGCCGGCGGCATCATGCTGCCCAATCATTCGCCGCTGGTGATCGCCGAGCAGTTCGGCACGCTGGAGGCGCTGTTCCCGGGTCGCATCGACCTGGGGCTGGGCCGCGCGCCCGGCACCGACGGGCTCACGTGGCGGGCGCTGCGTCGTGATCCGCGCGCGGCCGAGCATTTCCCCGATGACGTGCAGGAACTGCAGCAGTTGCTGGGGC
Organism: Pseudomonadota bacterium; assembly: GCA_016720075.1. Classification (GTDB taxonomy): domain Bacteria; phylum Pseudomonadota; class Gammaproteobacteria; order Steroidobacterales; family Steroidobacteraceae; genus ZC4RG30. The sequence goes on along the minus strand of JADJXW010000003.1, from coordinate 109,241 downwards.
CGGTGCAGCCCGGCCAGCGCGTGCGCGCGGTGCCCGGCGCCGGTTCCAACGTGCCGTTGTGGATACTGGGGTCGAGTCTCTTCGGCGCGCAGCTTGCCGCGCACCTGGGGCTGCCCTATGCCTTCGCCTCGCATTTCGCGCCCGCGTCGCTGCACTCCGCCATGCGTGTATATAAAGAGCGCTTCCAACCTTCGGCCCAGTTGCAGCAGCCCTGGGCCATGGCCGGCTGCAATGTGATCTGCGCGCCCACCGATGAGGAAGCCCGGCATCTGTTCACGTCGCTGCAGCGGGTGGTGATAGGACTGGTCACCGGCAGCCCGGGCAGGCTTGCGCCGCCGGAGCCCATCGATCCGCTGCCGCCTCATGTGCAGCAGGCGGTTGATGGTTTCCTGGGCTGCTCGTTCGTAGGCTCACCCGCCACCGTGCGCGCCGGTCTCGAGGCTTTCATTTCGGAATGCGGCGCCGACGAACTGATCGTCGCCAGCGCCATTTTCGATCCTGCGGCCCGGCGCAGGTCGTACGAATTGCTGGCCTCTGCCGTATCCTTGGATTCGTGAATACGGCCACGGAAGACACCGGCGAGGAATCCCGTTTCCTGCGCGAATCGCGCGCCAGGATCGACCACGAACTTTTCATGTCGCGCTTCGCCAACTGGCGCATGTCCGTGCTGGGCGCGCTGGTGGTCGGCGGCACGCTGGGTGGGCTGTACTACTTCCTGACCGCGACAAGCCTGCCGCTGCTGTGGGCGGCCTTGTACTGCACGACTTTCCTCATGATCGGCGCGAGCTGCTGGGTGTACGAAGGCCGACCCGCGCCGGTGGGATCCGACGCGCAGCAGCGCTGGATAACCACATGGGCCGTGCTCAGTGGGTTATGTGGCGCCGCCAGCGGCGCGCTGCCGTGGTTCCTGCCCACGGACCGCGAGGTGCAGCTTTCGGCCGCGGCCATCCAGTCCACGGTGATGCTCGCCTACGTCGTGACGCGCGCACACCGGCGCGTCATCTACGCCATCGTCGTGGGCCAGACGCTGGTGCTTTCCTCGGCGATGCTGCTGCACGCGCAGCTTCCGTGGGGCGTGCCGGTCGGCGTGGCGTTCGCGGCCTGCGTGACGGTGTTCGGGCTCAGGCTCAATGAATCCACCCGCGCCGCCATCGGCCAACGGCTGTATGCGCAGCACCTTTCAGAAAGGCTGACCGCGGCGCACCGGCAGCAGCTTCGCGTGCAGCAGCTCGAATCCGTGCTCAACGAGCGCCGCCGCATGATGGGCGAGATGCAGGACGGGTTCGGGGCAACGCTCACCTCGTCGCTGACGTCGCTGGAACGCGGCAGCATGAGTGCCGCGGAAGCCGCGCTGGTGCTGCGCGAATGCGTGGATGACCTGCGCCTGATGATGGATGCGCAGGATCCGGCCGCGCGCGACATCTCCACGCTGCTGGGCATGCTGCGTCATCGGCTGCAGCACCGCATCCAGGCCGCCGGCGTGCTGCTGCACTGGAACATGGGCGAACTCATGCAGCGCCAGGGGCTCGAGCCTGCCCAGTCGCTGGAGCTGCTGCGCATCCTGCAGGAGGCTATCACCAATGCGCTGCGCCATGCCGGCGCGCGCGACATCGAGATTGCCGTGAGTCAGGTGCGCGCGCAGATCGAGGTGCAGGTGCAGGACAATGGCTGCGGTTTCAACGCCGGCTCCGTCGCGGGCGGACGCGGCATCCGCAGCATGCAGACCCGTGCCGCGCGCCTGGGCGCCAATCTCTCGATTGACAGCGAACAGGGCGCGGGCACCGTCGTCATCGTGACGCTGCCACCGCCGAAGCGGGGCTTGTAGGAAGAGCCGGCTACTTCATGTCGAACCGGTCCAGGTTCATCACCCTGGTCCAGGCCGCCACGAAGTCCACCGCGAACTTCTGCTTCGCATCCGAACTGGCGTAGACCTCGGCCAGCGCGCGCAGCTGCGAATTCGAGCCGAACACCAGGTCCACGCGGGTGGCGGTCCACTTGGTGGCGCCGGTCTTGCGGCTGCGGCCCTCGAAGCCGTCGCCGGCGGGCTTCCATTCGGTGTCCATGTCGAGCAGGTTCACGAAGAAGTCGTTCGTGAGCGAACCCACCTTCTTCGTCAGCACGCCGTGCTTCGAGCCGCCGGTGTTGGCGCCCAGCACGCGCAGGCCACCGACCAGTGCCGTCATCTCCGGCGCAGTAAGCGTGAGCAGCTGCGCGCGGTCGATCAGCAGGTGCTCGGCGCCGATGGAGAACTTCTGCTTGTGGAAGTTGCGGAAGCCGTCGGCCACCGGTTCAAGCGGCTTGAACGATTCCACATCGGTCTGTTCCTGCGAGGCGTCCATGCGGCCCGGCGAGAACGGCACCTTCACCTTCACGCCGGCCTTCGCCGCGGCGCTTTCCACGCCCGCCACGCCGCCCAGCACGATGAGGTCGGCCAGCGACACGCGCACGCCGCCCTTGGCCTTGGCGTTGAAATCCGCCTGCACACGCTCGAGCTTCTTCAGCACTTTCGCGAGCACTGCCGGCTGGTTCACTTCCCAGTCGCGCTGCGGTGCCAGGCGAATGCGCGCGCCATTGGCGCCGCCGCGCTTGTCGCCACCGCGGAAGGTGGAGGCCGAGGCCCAGGCCGTGGACACCAGTTCGGCGACCGACAGCCCCGCGGCCAGGATCGCGCGCTTGAGCTTCGCGATGTCCTTGTCGCCGACGAGCCGGTGGTTCACCTTCGGGATCGGGTCCTGCCAGATCAGCTCTTCCCTGGGCACCTCGGGGCCCAGGTAGCGCGCGCGGGGCCCATGTCCCGGTGCGTGAGCTTGAACCAGGCGCGCGCGAAGGCATCGGCGAAGGCCTGCTTGTCGTTCAGGAAGCGGCGCGAGATCTTCTCGTACGCCGGGTCGAAGCGCAGCGAGAGATCGGTGGTCAGCATGCTGGGCGCGTGCTTCTTCGAAGGATCAAACGCGTCGGGAATGACCTTGGGCGCGCCCTTGGCCTGCCACTGCTGCGCGCCGGCCGGGCTCTTCACCAGTTCCCAGTCGAAGGCGAAGAGCAGTTCGAAGAAATCATTGCTGAACTTCGTGGGCGTTTTCGTCCAGGTGACTTCAAGGCCGCTGGTGATCGCATCCGCGCCCTTGCCGGTGCCGTATGTGCTGCGCCAGCCCAGACCCTGCTCGGTGATGTCGGCGGATTCCGGATCCGCGCCCACATGCGTCGCGGGCCCCGCGCCATGCGTCTTGCCGAAGCTGTGGCCGCCGGCGATCAGCGCGACGGTCTCCTCGTCGTCCATCGCCATGCGCGCGAAGGTCTCGCGGATGTCCTTGGCGGCCGCCACCGGGTCGGCGTTGCCGTTCGGGCCCCTCCGGGTTCACATAGATGAGGCCCATCTGCACCGCGGCCAGCGGGTTCTCCAGGTCGCGCGCGCCGGTGTAGCGCTGGTCGCCTCCGAGCCAGGTCTTCTCCGCGCCCCAGTACACATCCTGGTCCGGCTCCCACACGTCTTCGCGCCCCGCGGCGAAGCCGAAGGTCCTGAAGCCCATGGTCTCGAGCGCGACATTGCCCGTGAGGATCATCAGATCTGCCCAGGAGATGGCCTGGCCATACTTCTGCTTGATGGGCCAGAGCAGGCGGCGCGCCTTGTCGAGGCTGACGTTGTCGGGCCAGCTGTTCAGCGGCGCGAAACGCTGCTGTCCGCGGCCGCCGCCGCCACGGCCATCGCCGATGCGGTAGGTGCCGGCGCTGTGCCAGGCCATGCGCACGAACAGTCCGCCGTAGTGGCCGAAGTCCGCCGGCCACCAGTCCTTCGAATCCGTCATCAGGCGCACCAGGTCGCGCTTCAGTGCCTTGTAGTCCAGGCCCTTGAAGGCCTTCGCGTAGTCGAATTCATCACCGAGTGGATTGGACTTCGAGGAGTGCTGGGCCAGCAGGTCGAGCCTAAGCTGGTTGGGCCACCAGTCGCGGTTGGTGGTGCCGGCGCTGCCGTGGCCGAAGGGGCACTTGCTTTCAGTGGTCATGGGACTACTCCGTGGAATTTGTGATGGCAGAGACACTAAATGCGGGTGGCTTCTCCAGGAAGTCGATTGTTTGGATGAAATCGATAGAGCGCATCTATTGAATTCCGCCTCTGCGTGATCGCAAGAAGCGGGAAGCCTCCATCCTGCGCCTGCGGCAGCATGGGCACCATGAACTTTCGAATACAGGGCCTGCGGCGCGACGCCTTCGCGCATCTGATTGATCAGTCGCCTGATGTCCTGCGGCGCTGCGGCGCGGAACGCATCATCGCGGACAGCTCGCCCGGCTATCCGGACCGCGTCACGCTCGATGACGTGCCCGCCGGCGAGGCCGTGCTGCTGCTGAACCACGTGCATCAACCCGCCGACACGCCGTTCCGCGCCTCGCATGCCATCTTCGTGCGCGAGAGCGGTGGTGAAACCTTCGATGAGGTAAATGTGATCCCGCCGGCGCTGGCGCGACGGCTGATCGCGCTGCGCGCCTTTGACTCACGCCATCACATGATCGATGCGGATATCACGCCCGGCACGGAGCTCCCGTCGCTCATCGAGCGAATGCTGGCGAATACTGGCGCTCGATACCTGCAGGCGCACTACGCGAAGTGGGGCTGCTACGCGGCGCGAGTGGATCGCGCCTGAGCTTCAGTGCGACGCGACCGCGCCTGATGCGCGCTTGTGCTCTTCCAGCACCTTCTGCCGCCGGGCCTGCAGCTCGCGCGCGATGGCCTGGCCCTCCAGGCCCGCGCGATCGGCCTCATCGAGCGCCACGGCCGCTGCCAGTTCGCGCGCGCGTTCCAGGTAGGCGCGCTGCGGATAGGGTTTTTCCTCCAGCCCCATGCGGCCCTGGGCATCGCACTGGCAGGCCAGCAGCATCTCGCTGAAGCGCTCCGGGCGCCGGAAGGCATCGCACTCGCCCAGCAGCTTCAGCACGGTCTCGGGCCGCAGCTCGAGCGCGCGATGCACGTTGGTGTGCTGCGCGCAGGCCATGCGCGCCAGCTCCCGATGCGCGGTGGGCACCTTCAGGCGCGAACACAGCGCATCCACCAGTGGCAGTCCGCGCGACTCGTGCATGATGTGCCTGGGCCACTGATCCTTCGGTGTCACGCCCTTGCCCAGGTCATGCCCCAGCACCGCGAAGCGCACCGTCACCGGCGCATCCAGCGCCACTGCCCGCGCGAGGCACATCATCACGTGCACGCCGGTGTCGATCTCCGGATGCCACTGCTCTGGCTGCGGCACGCCGAAGAGCCGATCCACCTCGGGGAAGATCACGGCCAGCGCGCCACAGGCGCGCAGCACCTCGAAGAACACCTCGGGGCGCGGTTCGCCCAGCGCGCGCTCGGTTTCCTGCCAGACGCGCTCGGGCACCAGCGATGCCACTTCGCCGTCCTCAACCATCTGGCGCATCAGCGCCAGCGTGCTGTCGTGCACGGTGAATCCCAGCGATGCGAAGCGCGCGGCGAAACGCGCCACTCGGAGGATGCGCACCGGATCCTCGCTGAACGCCGGCGACACATGGCGCAGCACGCGGGCCGCAAGGTCGGCCTGTCCGCCATAGGGGTCGATCAGCGTGCCGTCATCCGCCTGCGCGATGGCGTTGATGGTCAGGTCCCGCCGCAGCAGGTCTTCCTCCAGCGTGATGTCGGGCGAGAACTCCGTGACGAAGCCGTGGTAGCCGGGGCCGGTCTTGCGTTCGCGGCGCGCCAGCGCGTATTCCGCCTTGGTCTGCGGATGCAGGAATACCGGGAAATCCCGGCCCACGGGCGTGTAGCCGGCGCGAAGCAGGGCATCTGCCGTGCCGCCGACCACCATGTAATCGCGCTCGCCCACGGGCCGCCCGAGCAGGGCATCCCGGACAGCGCCGCCCACCAGATAGACTTGCATGGCGCCCATCGTACTCAAGAACCATGTTGCCCACGAACCCACCCCGATCGACTGCGCCAACGCGCGCGCTGCGCCTGCTGGCCGTGGCCACTGCCGCGCTGGCGGCCAGCGGCTGCTACTACCTGCAGGCCGCCCGCGGCCAGCTGGCCGTCATCAGCGCGCGGGCGCCCATCGAGAAGGTGATTGCGCGTCCCGGCACTGCCGACACGCTGAAGGCGCAGTTGCTGCGCGCCCGGCGCATCCGCGATTTCGCATCGAAGGAACTGGGGCTGCCCGACAACGCCTCGTACCGAAGCTATGCGGACATCGGCCGCCGCTATGTGGTGTGGAACGTCGTGGCCACGCCCGAGTTCTCGGTAGAGCCGCGCACCTGGTGCTTTCCGATCGCCGGCTGTGTGTCGTACCGGGGCTATTTCAGCGAGCGTGCCGCCAATGCCTTCGCGAGCATGCGCCGCAGCGCCGGGGATGATGTGATCGTGGGCGGCGTGCCGGCGTATTCCACGCTGGGCCGCATCGCCGATCCGCTGCTGAACACGGTCACCGGCTACGCGGAACTGGATCTTGCCGCGCTCATCTTCCATGAGCTTGCGCACCAGGTGGCGTACTGGCCGGGTGAATCCTCTTGGAACGAGGCCTTCGCCACCGCGGTGGAGGAGGCGGGCGTGGCGCGCTATGCCGCGCGGCTGGGAAATGCGGCGCTGCTCGCGCGCTGGCAGCAGCGCCGCAGGATGCGCGTGGCGCTGTCGGCTTCCATCAACCAGGCCCGCGAGGAGCTGGCGCGCATCTACCGGCGTCGCCTCGCGCCCGAGGCGCTGCGCGCGGCCAAGCAGCAGCGCCTGGCGGAACTTGCCGCCGCGATCCGCGTCATGGAGAAGGAGCAGGGGATGAATTCGGGCTTCGGGTCATGGATCGAGGCGGGCCTGAACAACGCCCACCTCGCCTCGGTGGCCACGTACTACGAGCGCGTGCCACACTTCGAGGATCTGCTGAAGAACCGCTGCGGGGACTACCTTCCCTGCCTGTACGTGCTGGCCAAACAGGAGCAAACGAAATGACGATGATCTCGCGCAGGCAGATGCTTGCGATCGCCGCGGGCGCGGCAGCAACCAGCGCCTGGGCCGCGGAAACCTGGACCGAGGGCAAGCATTACTTCCGGATTCCGCAGACCGTGCCGCCGCGGCCCGGTGCGGTCACGGTGACCGAGGTGTTTTCCTGGCTGCCCGGCCTGCAATGCCTTCCTGCCCTACATGGACAGTCTCGAGAAGAAGCTGCCCGCCGGCGTGACGACGGAATACGTTCCTGCTTCATGGGTGGCCGCCGAGAACTGGCCCGTGTTCCAGCGCGCCTACATCACCGCCAAGGCGCTGGGTGTGGCGAAGCAGGCGCATGCGGCCATGTTCCAGGCCATCTGGGGCCAGAACGGCGAGCTCGCCATCGCCGATCCGCGCACCGGCCGCCTGCGTTCGCCGCTGCCCAACATCGAGGCGGTGGCGCGGTTCTACGAGCGCGTCACCAAGGTGCCCGCGGCCAAGTTCGTGCAGACCTCCAAGTCGTTCTCGGTGGAAACCGAGGTCAAGCGCGCCGATGCGACGATCAAGTCGTACCTGGCCGACAGCACGCCGACCATCGTGGTGAACGGCAAGTACCGCCTGGAGCCGCGTTCGGCCGGTGGCGCCGAGCAGGTCGTGACGCTGGCGCTGTGGCTGGCGCAGCAGGAACTGCGCAAGTAATCGAGGCGAACAGCCCGCATATGCCGGCTGCGACGCGGGCCGTGAGCTGGCAGATTGCCCTGCATTGTGCAGGGCGAAAATCAGGAATATAGTCGGGTATATACAGGTACCAGGGCGTATATACTCATGCCGCTGAGCATCAAGGACCCGGAAGCTGATCGCCTGGCGCGCGAAGTGGCCAGGGTCACTGGCGAGACACTCACTGGCGCCATCGTGCAGGCGCTGCGCGAGCGGCTGCAGCGTCTGCGCAAACCCCGCGGCCCGAAGCTGGCGGACCAGATCCTGGCCATCGGCCGGCGATGCGCGGCCCTGCCCGTGAAAGACAAGCGCGCCGCCGAAGATATCGTGGGCTACGACCGAAACGGCCTGCCGCGTTAAGCATGGTCATCGACACCTCGGCGCTGGTCGCGCTGCTGACGCTGGAGCCCGAGGCGGTCCGCATGGCCCAGGCCATCGAAGACGATGCCGTGCGCCTGGTATCGGCAGCGACACTGCTCGAGGCGTCGATCGTGATCGAAACCCGGCACGGCGAACCTGCGGCGCGGGAACTGGATCTGCTGCTCGCCCGGGCCGACATGCAGGTGTCACCGGTCACGGCGGAGCAGGCCGAGATTGCGCGCCAGGCGTGGCGGCGCTTCGGCAAGGGTCGGCACAGCGCGGGCCTGAACTACGGCGACTGCTTCAGCTATGCGCTGTCCAAGGCGAGCGGCGAGTCGCTGCTCTTCAAGGGTGAGGATTTCTCCAACACCGACGTAGCCGCGGTGCGCTACTGAAAAAAATGGCCCCGACAAGCGGGGCCAAATGGGGGAGTCGTCAACTCACTGCTCGGGAGAGTCAGTCCCGGGCAGTGGCAATTCCTTACGCGGCTTCCACCTGCACGCGCTTCGCGGCCACCACCGGCTGCTTCGGGATGCCCACTTCCAGCACGCCATGGGCGAACTTCGCCTTGATGCTGTCGGCCTGCACGTTCTCGGGCAGCGCGAAGCGGCGGGTGAAGCTGCCTGACACGCGCTCGATGCGCTCGTAGCCGTCGGAGTTCTCGCGCTTCTCGGCCTTGCGCTCGCCGCGCAGCGTCAGCACGCCCTTCTCGGCGGTGACTTCGATGTCTTCGGGCTTCACGCCCGGCAGGTCGGCGCGCACGACGAAGCGATCCTTCTCTTCATGCACATCGACGGGCGGAATGAAGGCCACTTCCGTCGACGGTGCGCCGGCCCAGATGCCATCCAGGTCGCGGTTCAGTCGGTTCAGCAGGCCCCAGGGTTCACGGATTGCGATGCTCATGTCGGTTTTACCTCCAACACAAAATGCTTTCGATGAACCAGATGTAAGGCTGACCCTCCGGCTTTCAAGAGGCGCGGCGAACGCCTCTTGTTGTGCGATGCAACACCTACGGCGTGGTGGCCGCCGGCAGCTTCAGCGTCGTGCGCAGGAATGCGTCTGATTTGCGCAGCAGGTCGGCGCGCACCTCGCCATCGACGAGGCTGTGCTCGAGCTTCGGATACACGATGAGCTCGCTCGACTTCTTCGCGCCGCGCAGCGCCTTGTCCATCTTGCGCGCCTGCGCGATGTCCACGTTCAGGTCGATGTCGCCATGGAACATCAGCACCGGCGCCTTGAACTTCGCCACGTTCTGCGCCGGCGAGCCTTCCTCGATATGCGCGCCGCTGCCGATGAAATCCTTCACCAGCGCGGAATTGGTGAACGCGGCCGATGTGGCCTTCAGCAGCGCAAGGTCGGTGACCGGCGCCACGGCCACCACGGCCTTGAACAGGTCCGGATCCAGCACATTCACCTGCAGCGCCGCGTAGCCGCCATAGGACCAGCCCACGATGGCCAGCTTCGACGGATCGGCCATGCCCTGCGCCACCATCCAGCGACCCGCATCGCAGATGTCGCCGATCGAGGTCTTCCAGCTCTTGAAGCCGTTCTCCTGGTACCACTCGTCGCCATAGCCGGTGGAGCCGCGATAGTTCGGCTGCAGCACCGCGAAGCCGCGCTGCGCGTAGAACTGCGACAGCCAGTCGAAGCCCCAGTCATCGCGCGCCGATGGGCCACCATGCGGCATCACGATGGCGGGCAGTCCCCTTCGGATCAGTGACGCCAGGTGGCAGCGTGAGATAGCCGGGAATCTTCGTGCCGTCGGCGGCCGGGTAGGTGATGGGCCGGCGCGGCGACAGCGTGCGGCCCTTCAGGTCGGGCCGCAGGTTGATGGCCTCGACCAGCGTCTTCTTCGCGCGGTCGAATACGAAGATGCGGCCCGGATCCACGTCGCTGGCCGCGTAGATCAGCAGCGTCTGTTCGTCGGCGCTGGCGCCCGCGAACTGGATGATCGGCAGTTTCGGCAGCGCCTGCGCCAGCTGCCGGGCCACGGCCCGGTATTCCGGATCGAAATACTCCACCTGCGGCCGGTCGGTGCTGTAGCTGGCGCCGATCACGCGGCCGCCGCGGCCCACGGCCACCACGCCCGCCACATCCACCTCCTTCGAGGCGAACACCAGGTCGGTCTGCAGCGAGCCATCGAGCGAGATGCGGTACAGCGCGTCGCGGCCATCGAGCTTCTTCAGCACATAGGCCGCGTCGACGAGCGGATCCACCGCCAGCGGATTGATGCTGTTGGCCTCGTCATCCACCGTGTAGGAGCCGAGCTTCTGCCAGTCGCGCGAGCCCACCTTGCGGTAGAAGTGCGTGAAGACGCCGCGCATCGTGCCTTCGTCGTTGGCCGCGGAAGACACCATCAGTCACATTGCCCAGTCCGTCCGAGATATAGCTCTGGACGTTGCGGGCGGGCTTTTCCACCGGCGTGGCCTTGCCGGTGCGCGTGTCCACCAGATCAACGCCGGTGCCTTCGTCGGCGCGCGAGGCCAGCGCGCCGGTTGCCGTTTCGGCGAGGCTGCTGCGCGCCATCAGCACATTGCCGTCCACGCCATTAAGCAGGTCGATCACGTCGCCGTCGAACAGCCGCACACCGAGCTGCTCGAAGGAATTGCGCTGGCCCAGCAGCACCTGGTTGCCGCCATCGCCATCCATCGCCAGCAGGCGCGTGAACGGCAGCAGCGTGGCCTGCACCGGGGCGATGCCGTACATCCGGCAGACGATGCGGTTCGCGGCCGACCAGGCGCAGTCGTTGATCCGCATCGGCTTGCCGTCGCCGCGCGCGATCTGCTTCACGCTGGTCGGCGAAAGCTCGACGACCACGGCGATGGTGCTGGCTGCGGGGCCTGGTCCCACATACACCAGGCGCTTGCCATCGGCGGATATCGACACATCCGTGGCCGACTCCAGCGCGCCAAATGCAGCGGCGGTGTCTTTCGGGGCCTCGGCGGCCATCAGCAGCGGAGCGGTGCCCGCAAAAAAAGTGACTGCCAGAGGCAGGAATCCACGTGATCTCATTGGTTCGCTCCATGAAACGACGCCTGTGAAATTAGCGCGAGGGGCCCCAGGAGGAACAACCTGTGCAAAACATGTTCGCGGGCTGTTCGCTCGCGACACAATAGGTTGATTCGCACAACCTCGGTCAGGGCGTTGTGAAAGAAGGACTTGAAAAAGTTTTTTCACCGAGCGAATCCTGCAACACAATGATCTACAAAGTATTTTCAGTGCGTCACTGACAAAGGCAGCCAGCTTGACGCTGCCATTTGTCTTATCTAGTCTCCCTTTCCCGGGCACAACATCTTGTGCCAGGGGGACTAACCAACAAAACTCGGCCTGTAACGAGGTTCTCTTTCGTTCATGAACACTGCCGTGAAGATCGCGCCTAAATCCGTCGACAGCATTCCCTACCAGGAAGCCTCGCTCGACATCTGGGACAAGAAGTACCGGCTGGCGTCCAAGGAAGGCACGCCACTGGATGCCACCATGGACGACACGTACAAACGCGTGGCGCGCTGCCTTGCGGACGTCGAACGGCCCGCGGTGCGCGAGCAGTGGTACGAGAAGTTCCTGTGGGCTCTGCGCAAGGGCGCCATTCCCGCCGGTCGCATCACATCGAATGCGGGGGCGTGGGAGCACAAACCAGCCACCTCCACGATCAACTGCACGGTGTCGGGCCTCATCCGCGATTCCATGGATGACATCCTCGCCAAGGTGCACGAGGCGGGCCTCACGCTCAAAGCCGGCTGCGGCATCGGCTATGAATTCTCCACGCTGCGTCCGCGCGGCGCATATGTGAGCGGCGCCGGCGCCTACACCTCGGGCCCGCTGTCGTTCATGGATATCTACGACAAGATGTGCTTCACCGTGTCGTCGGCCGGTGGCCGTCGCGGCGCGCAGATGGGCACCTTCGACGTCGGCCATCCCGATGTCATGGAATACATCCGCGTGAAGCGCGAGAACGGCCGGCTGCGCCAGTTCAACCTCTCGCTGCTCATCACCGACGAGTTCATGCACGCCGTGCGTGAAAACCTCGACTGGAAGCTGGCCTTCCCGGTGCGCGAGAAAGAGTTCGAAGGCGATCGCAAGCAGCTGCAGGATCCGGCGAAGTTCACCTGGCGCGAATGGCCCACGCACGAGGGCTACATCGTCAGCGACGAAGGCCTGGTGGCCTGCAAGATCTACAAGACCGTGCCGGCGCGCCGCATGTGGGATGTCATCATGACCTCCACCTACGACTTCGCCGAGCCCGGCTTCATCCTCATCGACCGCGTCAATGAGATGAACAACAACTGGTTCTGCGAGAACATCCGGGCCACCAATCCCTGCGGCGAGCAGCCGCTGCCGCCCTATGGCTCGTGCCTGCTGGGTTCGGTGAACCTCACGCGCTTCGTCGTCGACCCGTTCAGCGCGGATGCGCGCTTCGACTGGGATGAATACAAGGAAGTCGTGCGCGTGTTCACGCGCATGCTCGACAACGTGGTCGAAGTGAACGGCCTGCCACTTCAGGGCCAGCGCGACGAGATCATGCGCAAGCGCCGCCACGGCATGGGGTTCCTTGGCCTGGGTTCCACGTTCGCGCTGCTGGGCATGAAATACGGCAGCCCCGAATCCGTGAAGCTCACCGAAGACGTGGCCCGCGAGATGGCCGTGGCCGGCTGGGAAGCGGGCCTCGAGCTCGCCCGCGAAAAAGGCCCGGCGCCCATCATGAACGAAGAATTCGAAGTCACATCCGAAATGCTGCGCAAGCGGCCGGAGATGAAAAAAGATGGCTGGAAAGTCGGGGCACATATCCCGGGTCGTCTCCTGCACGCCCGCTACAGCCGCTACATGCAGCGCGTCGCTGCCGTGGCGCCACAACTGGTTGACGATCTTGCGCAGGTTGGGGCGCGCTTCACGCACCACTCATCGATCGCCCCTACCGGCACCATCTCGCTGTCGCTCGCGAACAATGCGAGCAATGGCATAGAGCCCAGCTTCGCGCACCACTACTTCCGCAACGTGATCCGCGAAGGACGCAAGACGAAAGAGAAGGTGGACGTGTTCAGCTTCGAGCTTCTCGCCTACCGCGAACTGGTGAACCACGACGCCATGCCCAACGCCACCGAAGGCAGGGGCAAGCTGCCTGACTACTTCTCGACGGCCGACGATGTAACGCCCACGCAGCACGTGGACATCCAGGCCGCCGCGCAGATCTGGGTCGACAGCTCCATTTCCAAGACGGCCAACGTGCCCACCGACTACAAGTACGACGACTTCAAGCACATCTACATGTATGCGCACGAGAAGGGCCTGAAGGGCTGCACCACCTTCCGGTTCAACCCCGAGGCGTTCCAGGGCGTGCTGGTGAAGGAAGAAGACCTGAAGAACACCAAGTACGTGTTCACGCTCGACGACGGCAGCGAGGTGGAAGTGGCCGGCGACGAAGAGATCGAATACGACGGCGAGAAGCACTCGGCCGCCAATCTCTACGACGCCCTGAAAGAGGGCTACTACGGCAAGTACCAGACCACCTCGTCAGAGACGCATTGAGATGAGCTCCATGAAGATCGACAAGAAGATCGTCAAGTACCGCGTGCGCAAGCCCGCCGACGAAGCCGGTGGCGAAGTCACCAGGCTGCCCGTGAAGGAGAGCGCCAAGGTCATCCGCATGACCGAGGAGCTGCAGCGCCCCGAGATGCTCATTGGCAGTACGTACAAGATCAAGACACCCGTCTCCGATCACGCCATGTACGTGACCATCAACGACATCGTGCTGAACGAAGGCACCGAGCACGAGCAGCGCCGGCCGTTCGAGGTGTTCATCAACTCGAAGAACCTCGACCACTACCAGTGGATCGTGGCGCTGACGCGCATCATCTCGGCCGTGTTCCGCAAGGGCGGCGACGTCGCCTTCCTGGTCGACGAGCTCAAGGCCGTGTTCGATCCGCGCGGCGGCTACTGGCAGCCGGGCGGGCGCTTCATGCCCTCGATCATCGCCGAGCTGGGCTACGTGATCGAGAAGCACCTGACGCTGATCGGCCTGCTGCGCCCCGTGGGGCTCGACGAGCACCAGAAGAAGCTGGTGGCCGACAAGCGCGCCGAGTTCGAAGCCAAGCAGAAGCAGACCGATGCCTTCAGCAAGAGCCATTTCCCCGAAGGCGCGCAGCTGTGCAGCAAGTGCAGCACCGCCGCCGTGGTGATGATGGACGGCTGCATGACATGCCTGAACTGCGGGGATTCGAAGTGCGGATGAGTTTGAGCTGACAGGCAGGATGCGCTCGACTGGCAGGAGCCAGGAAAGCCCGTCTCGAAAGAGACGGGCTTTTGTCGTTGAAGGCCAAGAGAATCGAACAACACCAGATCCAAGGGAGAGTCAGATGAAGGTATTCCGCCCGGGCATTGCCACCTTGGTGGCGCTTTCGATGCTGGTTGCGGCTTGCGCGAAGGCGCCCGACAACCTGCAGGCGACGCTGCAGAACTACGTTGACCGCCAGGCCATTGAAACGACGCTGGTGCGCTATTCCACCGGGCTCGATACGTTCGACGCGGACGTGTATGCCTCGGCCTTCACCGAGGACGCGGAGTTTGCGATGGAAGGCAAGGTCTTCAGGGCCGCGCCGAGATCGCCACGATCATCACGGACCTGAAGGCCGACCGGGCCAAGCGCGCGGCAGATGCCGACCCCGCCAATGACCCGCCGCCCAGCATGCACCACGTGATGACCAACGCCGTCATCGACATCGTCAGCGCCGACAAGGCCACCCACCGCAGCTACTGGATGACAGTGAATGGCGGACCGGCCATGTACAGCTTCCGGATCGCAGCGCAGGGGCGGTACGAGGATGAATTGGTGAAGCGCGATGGGCAGTGGTTGATTTACCGCAGGAAGATCCTGTGAAGGGATGATGGCTGGAAGGGCAGGGTGCGGAGTGGGTCTGGTCCGGATTAAGTGCGCTGCCGGTTATCGGTTGCGATATGCGACAGGGAAAGGGCTAAATGGCTGACGGAAGAGGGGAATTGGGAGAAGGCATGGCCAGGTTATTCGGCAAATAACGCATGTCTAAAACTAGTTAGGCAACCAAGTGATCTTTGCGCTATCGACCGACGACCGGACTCTTACGGCGTTCCCAACAGAGGCGGACGCGATAGCGTATTGCGAAGGCGTAGATGTTGAGGACGGCGTGTGGCTGTTCTTTGCCTCTGACGGCAAGCCGCTCGCACCAAGGTTCACGACCGCCAACCGCCACGGGTTATTTTCCGTTGTCTCGGGTAGTTATGTCCTTGACCCAGCTTCAAGCGGAGTGCACCTTCGTGATGTGCTTAAAGGGGTGGCGGCAGTGGATGGGCTTGAGTTCACTTGTACCGATGACGTACGACGCCATCTTGACGGCTGAGGCATGGATCCTGGTGGTGTGGTTGCCTGCCTTACCGTCGTTGGAGCGGCCGTGATGCATAAACTGCACGCGCCCAGCCGTTATCTTGGCTTCCAGCTCATCGGTTTTGCGCCTACGCCTCGGCGCGCGGCCGCTCAACTAGGTCGTTAGCGCCTATGTCGCTCGAGTTCTCAGTCGCGCAGCAAGTCTTCAGTGCATGGGGCGCCAGTGCCCGAGATTCCGACGTCCTCGGTTGAGGAGTCGGATTGGTTCGCTGAGCTCAATGGATTCAAGCTTCTCGTAGAGGAGAAGGCAAAGTTCGAGAACCCCGAGTCGATGCAAAAGCGCGAAGACGCATTGAGGTCAGGGCGAGTACATGGGCAAAGCACGCCTCTTGTTCATAGCAACAGACTTTCTGGGATCGTAACTAAGGCGCGAAAGCAACTCTCATCAACCGCTGCAAAGGTTGCGCCAGATGCGCGCATCATTTGGTTCACTGGCATGGGGTTCGACGCGGAGGCTAAGCACTATCAGTTCATGGCCACGCTCTATGGGTCGACCAAGCTCTTCGAGCTCGACCGGAGAACTCTAAGAGAGTGCTACTACTTCCGAAACTCCGACTTCTTCCGATACCGGGAAGATCTCGACGGTGCTGTGGCGGCGTTCTGTGTTGGCGAATCGGTCACGATGAAGTTATGTCTGAATACCTACTCGCCGCGCTACTCAACGCTGAAGGCATCGCCATTCGCCGCGAACTTCCCAGATGGGCTGATGGATCCGCTTGCCGAAGAAGCCAGTGGTGATGCATACATCGCAGACACTGATGTGGATCGTCGCGATGGTGCTGCGGTTATTCAGTACCTTGAGAAGAAGTATGGGCTCAACCGCGCGATGAACATGGATATGAATCTAGCAACCGCAACAATTGCCGTCCCGCGGGGCGCTAACAACTCGCTGGAGCTGGCCGTGCACCATAAACTGCTCACTTCAAGGCGCTGTGCTGCGGCAGCTCAGCTCGGGCGTTTGCGCTCTTGAGTACTTTCCCTGTCATGGTGAGCCATGGATAGCCACGCTTCTTCTGGCTCAACGCTGATCTCGGGCTTGGACCCCGATGTAAGGCAACGCCTCGCCGAGGCGCTTTCGAAGATGGTGCCGGAATGGATGGCTGAGCCAGCTGCAGACTGGAAGAGAGTGCCCAGACCAACCGGAGTAGGCAGCTACTCTGTAAACATCGAGCCCTATCAGGGCATCCAGTCATGGATCGCCTTCCGCAAGAAACATGCGAACTCAAAGGAGCTGACAGCGCTCGACCAAGTGCTACGTCAGCGGCAGCCGGAGCTCCTTGGCTATGTTCAGCATGCTAGCGGCAGTCAACGGATCCAGGACTGCTTCGCCCTTCTAGCCTGCTTTTCGCGTGAAGTGGCGGTGAGGATGTCGGGGTCAATATCCACAGACAACGCAATCTCAAGTGTCCTTGGTGAGCTAGACGGCCTTCTTAAGACCCAAGTCGGAGTGCGTGAGGTCCTGACGGTTCTGAACGGCCTCAAGCTGCCGGACAAGGTTGAAAGGGTTGCCCTCGGCAACGATCTATACATCCGCCGCCTGACTGCTGAGGAGATTGCAGACTTTGGAAGCAACGACATCTCGTCCGAGACTAGATTCGACATCACGTCAAAGTTTGTTACTGCTGCCATTGTATCCGAGACACCAGTTTCGATTCGCCTGACTCCAGTTCATGAGCTCTGGACGCCGGATTGGTCGGTGACTCAACTTCATCAGACGAAGATCGACAACGTCATGGCTGCGATTCATATGCTGAAGAGCGGTCGCGTAGGCATCCTTGCAAGCTTCGACACAATTCGACCAGCTATTCTGCCGAACATGAGCGGCCACAGCTCGGCACCGCTTGTGGTTAATCCGTTCTCATTTATGGAGCTATCCGAAGAAGAAGTTGGTCGCCTTGTCACGCTATACAAGTCACTTTCTGGTGCCCGCAGGGATGAATTGAGCATTGCTGCGGCACGACTCTTAGATGCCGAAAGTCGCCTCTCCCCCGTCGATGCTTTGTTGGACGCCGTCATTGGCCTCGAGGCATTGCTGAACCCGAATGATCGCTCGGAGCTATCATTTCGCGTTGCGCTCAACTACGCGTATCTTGCGAAAGAGCCAGAGCGTCGCGAGCGATACGAGAATGTGCGTGACATTCAGGTAACCAGAAACCGTGTAGTTCATGGAGGCCTAAACCTTCAGTCACGAGATGCGTCACGAATTCATGAACACTGTGAGCTTGCGAAGTCTTGTCTACGAGACGCCACGGTGCGATTTGTTACAGACAGCTCGTTGATGGGGCAGCGGCGATTAGACGCGGACTTCTGGCTGGATCGAGTGCTTCCGCCACGGACTGGCGAATGATCCCATGGAGCGCGCTAACAACTCGCTGGAGCTGACCGTGATGGATAAAGTAGTCACTTCAGGCGCTTCTGGGCAGCCAGCTCAGCTCGGGCGTTAGCGGTTTCTGACACCTACTGCTCGTCCAAGTCCCATGAAACCATCGGCAAAGTCAGTTCCGCGCCTCATGGGTGTGCCGACCATCCTGGTCTTGGCGATTCCATTGGCCATCGGCTTGTTTGCTGCTTTTGCGAGCGCCGTTTGGTCAAGCATTACCGCGATGCTCGTTGCATTCGCAATGTCCTCTGTCGAGCTGGTAGTTCTGCCATTCGCGCTGCGATCTTGGCTTAGGGCAGGTCGCCCACGCTCATTGTTGGGAGGGGCGCTGGCGACTGGCGGTACCTTAGCGGCGCTGCCCGCTGCTTACCTTGGGCTACTGATGCTCAACGCCCTCTTGCCGGTCATGCCATGGGAGCGAACTGCTGTCGCTGCAGCGGAAGAGTTCATCCTGAGAAACGGGTTCACTCTGCACGGGCACCCAGCGGACAAGCCGGTACTACAGACCGATATATTGGACGGCATATACACTCGAGAGAAGCTGCTAGAAAGTAGGCGCGCTTCCATACAAGAGCGCGCTAGCGGTATTGTTACGATAGGGTTCGCGCAGAGGATCGTTCTATTTCAACCTGGCGCAACAGGCTTTGAGGGTCTCCACGGCTATCGACAGGTTGAGGTTGGTTTTGACGGAACGACGCACATGCCTCACCAAGAGTACGGATTCCCAAAGTGGATGGTTAAACGTGTCAACCGCTAACATCTCGTTGCAACAGCGGGGATAGATAAAGTGCATGCGCCCAACCGTTATCTAGTTCGGACGGCTCTCTGCCCTGCGCCCGGGCGCTGGCGTGCCGTCGCTGAACTCGGGCGTTAGGCGGCACTCATGAGTCACGGGATTGCCATTTCGCTAGTTCTGGTCGCCTGCGGAGCGTCATGGACGATGCAGTGTCGCGCTGACGGAGCCAGTGTCATTAGCGCAAATGGTTTGCAGGCTACGCATGTTTGCTCGGCACCTGCAGGCAAGTTCGAGACTATTCGCTTGCCGCTGCTGCCTGGTCCACTTCAAGTGACTGGCTATGTTCGCGCAACACGCTTTCGACGAGAGACAAAATGGATACCCGCTGTCACTGTAGTTGTAGGCAGTATGAAAGCTGACCCGGGAGTCCAGGCGGTGTACTGGAGTACTTACATGGAGCTTCGGCTTGTCCAGTACAAGGATGCCTACCTCGCGAAGCGCCGGATCCCGACGACAGAGGAACGACTACCCTTCAGGCTTGAATTCGATAGGAATGGGCGCGGGACGGTGCAACTCGGACCACTTCGCAGCGCCACGGCAGTGAAAGTCGAGCCAGAAAGACAATTGCTCCTATTTTGTTCGTCTGGTGATTTCGTTCTTGAGGAGCTGCAAATTGATCAGTAATCCCTCGATCGTGCCGCCCAACAAACACATGCAGCGCCGGGGACACATAAAGTGCTCGGCCGCCGGCGGGTGAGCCTGGTGCCCTCGTCAGCGCCGCGCGCCCGCGTGCTGACAGGTCAGCGTGCGGCCGCTGAACTCAGTCGTTAGGCGGCACTAGGACTGTGCAAATGATCGGCGGAACAATCCAGGAAACAGACCACGTCGGAGCCATGTATCTGCACGTGAAGCCGCGTCCGATTTACGCCATCCTCGGTGGCTGCATTCTGCTTCTCTTTGCTTGGGCTAGCTACGTCAGCCCTTCTTGGTGGGCGCTATTTGCGCCTGCCGGACTGATCTGCCTTTTCGGAATTGCCATTCCGTGGCGAGCCCGCCGCACGTATCGGCAATACAAGGCTCTCTCTGAACACAGCACCATTGAAGTGCGAGACGATGGCATATTCTTCCGGCGCCAAAACGGTGAGGGGCTTGTCCCATGGGCCCAAATAATCAGGTGGCGGCGCAACAGCAGGCTCGTTCTGCTCTACCCGGCAAGCACCGTCTTCTATCTCATCCCCAGTCACTTCTTTGATAGCAACGAAAGCTTTGAGCGCTTTGCCAGGACCATAGAGGAGCACGTGGGCCGTGCCGTCTAGCAAACACTTGCAGCGCGCAGGAACGCATTTGGTGCTCGGCCGCGGGCCGCTGAGCCTGGTGCGCCGTTCAGTGCCGCGCGCCCGCGTGCTGGAAGACCGGCGTGCGGGCTCTGATGTAAACCGTTGGGCGGCTCTGTTGTGACATCACGTTCGGACAAGGAGCGTCGCAATGCGTTGGCCAAGGAGGCCGCTGAACGTATGCGCAAGCAGGCGACCGCAGAAGCGCCGCTGACCAAGGTTGAACTGGATGCTCTTTGCGACTTTCTAGATGAGTCGCTCTCAGAAGGGTGCGATCACTCGCATCGCTTTACGCGGACGTTTCTGGCCTGCCACAAGCTGCCTGAGGATCGTGTGGTGTCCTGGCTCGGTGAGAACGGTGGATACTGTGATTGCGAAGTGCTCGCCAATGTGGAGGGCACTCTGTGAGTCCGCCGGTGCATCGCCACCTAACCCGTCGTTTGGGCCACCGTGAACGATAAACTGCCCTGTCATGTGCGCCGGCGCGCACCCGCTCGACCAGTTCGGCAGACCCAGCAAAGGTGACCTCTTTGATTTCCATCCTTGAACTACTCGCAGTGCTGTCAGCAGCCCTCTTTGCTGGCGCAGCGCTCTACATCAATGTCGTCGAGCACCCCGCACGGATGGGCCTTGAGACGCGCGTTGCCGCACTGCAATGGGCTCCGAGCTACAAGCGCGCTACGTGGCTCCAGGCACCCTTGGCGGTTCTGAGCTTCCTGTGCGGAATCGGCGCCTGGCTACTGGGCGCGGGAGTTGCCTGGTTGGTCGCGGGTCGGGATCTCTCGAGTGAGGAGACGCGGGCACTGCTTGTGCGATGGGGCGCACTGCATGCCGTTAGAACGGTGCTGAGCCTTGCGGGCACTCTCTTGTTTGTATGGCTTCTATTCGAGGCCTGACCAATCGCTGGAGCGGCCACCGGCGCCAAAAATCCCCAGCTCAGCCGCCTTGTATCGCCGAACACCACGCGCAAGAATGACATCCGCCGGTCACCCACTTGAGGGGAAGTGTCATGTTGGTCTCGACTCGCGCCCTTGCCGCCGCTGCGCTGGCGGTTGTTTCGCTGCTGGTTGCCTCAGCATCCGCACCCCTTGCAGCGGCAGAGACTCCGCAGCCGGACGTTGCGCGCATGGAGCGACTTGTCCAGGCACGCGTGGCAGACAAGAGCTTCATGGGGGCCGTTCTTGTCGCCCGCGGAGACCAGGTGATCCTCAGCAAGGGTTACGGTTTCGCGAACCTGGAATGGAACGTACCCAATACGCCCGCCACGAAATTCAGGCTTGGGTCGGTCACGAAGCAGTTCACGGCGGCATCCATCCTGCTACTGGCCGAACGCGGCAAGCTCGCGCTCGAAGATCCGGTGAAGAAGCACTGGCCGGATGCGCCGGCGGCATGGGATGCCGTGACGATCTACCACCTGCTCACCCACACCTCGGGCATACCGAACTTCAGGAACTACACCGAATACATGCAGACGTGGAAGTTTGCATCCACAACGGCCGAAAAGACGATCGCCCACTTCCGCGACAAGCCGCTGGAGTTTACGCCGGGCGAGCGTATGAACTACAGCAACTCGGGCTACGTGCTGCTCGGCTACCTCGTGGAACGAGTGAGCGGCCAGCTGTATGCCGAGTTCGTCCGCGACAACATCTTCAAGCCCCTGGGCATGAAGGATTCGGGATATGACGTCAATGCGACGATTCTTCCCAACCGGGCGGCGGGTTATACCCCGGGGCCGGGTGGGCTGATGAACGCCCCCTACGTAGACATGACCATTCCGCACGGCGCCGGAGCGCTGTATTCCACCACCGAGGACCTTCTGCGCTGGACGCAGGGGCTGTTCGGAGGTCGGCTGCTGAAGCCTGAGTCCCTGCAGAAGTTCTCCAGTCCGTACAAGGGCGGCTACGCGCTCGGGGTCGGCGTGAGTGCCCCAGGCGGCCGCAGGATGATCGAGCACGGCGGTGGCATTGAGGGATTCAATACCCAGCTCACGTATTTCCCTGACAGCAAGATCACCGTGGCGGTGCTGGCGAACGTGAATGGCACCGCGCCAACGCAACTGGCAGGGCAGCTCGGCCAGTTCGCACACGGCGACCCCGTGCGCCTGAATTCGGAGCGAACGGCAATTCCGCTTCCAAAGGAACGCCTCGAGATGCTGGCGGGCTCCTATGAACTCGCGCCGACCGCGAACCTGATAGTCAGCGTCGAGGGCGATCAGCTCATCAGCCGGCTGGGCGGCCAACCGCCGGTGCCGCTGTTCGCAGAAACCCCGACGACCTTCTTTGCGCGTGTCGTCGAGGCCGAGGTTCAATTTGAACTGGGTGCGGATGGCAAAGCCACGGCGCTCATCTTTCGCCAGAACGGCCAGGAGCGACGTTCGCCACGGGTTCTGGAGCGTGTCGCCGTTGAGCTGCCGCTGGCTGTACTGCAGCGCTATCCGGGCACCTATCAGATTGCGCCGGGATTCAACCTGATGATCACGCTGGAGAATGCTCAGCTTGTGTCGCAGGCGACCGGCCAGGAAAAGTCCTCTGTTCGCCGAATCCGAAGGCAAATTCTTTCTGAAGGCCGCCAACGCGCAGATCGAGTTTGAAGGTGGCGAGCGTGTGACCGGTCTGGTCCTGAAGCAGGGTGGCCGGGAGACGCGCGCCCCCCGACAGTAGACTCTGGACGTCAACCGCTCCGCCTGTGGATCCCTGACATGACAGCCGCTCAAAGTTCGCGCCTGTGGAGGCACTTCTTTGTCGGCAGCTTGTTCCTGCTTAGCCTCTACTACCTCTATCGGGCCATCAACTATCGGTTCGGCGTGCCTGGACGACTTGGCCCACCGAATCCCATCGCTACAGGGTGGTACTACGTCCATTTGATCTTTGCTCTGCCGGTATTGCTGGGCGCCCCGTTGCAGTTCACTTCCGAACTTCGGCAGCGCACGCCATTCATCCATCGATTGGTTGGGCGGGCATACGTCGCAGGCGCAACGGTGGCAGCGGCCACTGCGATCTACATGGGTGCAGCTGGTCCGTACGAGGGGTCGCGCCTATCCATTGCCATCACCGGAACACTGTGGCTGTTCTTCACCTTGGCGGCCTGGCGGCACGCGGTGACCAGAAACTTCGCTGCGCATCGAGCCTTCATGATCCGGAGCTATGCAATGGCTCTGGTGCTGGTCTGGCTGCGCTTGATGTTCGACTTTCAGGACTACCTGTTCTTCTATGTCAAGAACGAGGAGCTGCGAGATGCGACGCGCGAGTGGGCGTCGTGGGTCGTGCCGCTCCTTGCAACTGAAGCATACGTGTCATGGATTCCGCAGTTCCGCAGGAGAAATCCCAGTGAGTACTGACCCGACTTCGGGGCGCCCGTGTGTACCGCAAAGCCCGGAGTCCCAAGGCACTTGAAGTCGGAGGGCCGCATGATTCGAGCAATTCAGGAGCCGTGCCGCCGATTGGCAATAGTGCTCTTTGGCTGCTGGACTTGCGCTTCACCCTTGGCAGGCGAGCAGCCACAGACGCACCGTTACCGCCAGGCTGGTTCCGGAGGGCCGGTGGTAGTCTTCGAATACGGTGTTGGCGATAGCCTGGATACATGGAAACAGGTGCAGGGCGAGGTAAGTCGATTCACCGAGACATTCTCGTACAATCGCGCGGGGCATGAGGGTAGCCCGCCTGCGCTTGGGGTACGCGACGCTGTGTCGGTGGTGCAGGAGCTGCGCGTCTTGTTGTCTGAGCGGGAGCTTTCACCTCCATATGTATTGGTAGGCCATTCGCTTGGCGGGCTCTACATGCAGTACTACGCCCGCAATTATCCTGATGAAGTTGCGGGTCTCGTCCTTGTTGACTCCACGCATTGGGAGCACTACGACCGAATACGCCGTGCAGCCCCTTCATTGGTGACAGAGGCATCACCGGATCAGGCTCGCCGCATGCCCGAGATGGTCCGTAGGGAAATGCAGGGCGTAGAGTTGAGTGGAAACGAGGTGAAGGACAGCGCGCCGCTGAGACCCATGCCGCTCATTGTCCTGTCCGCCGGAACGCCATCGGAAACGTCACTACCACCCCAATTGGGTTCACAGGTCCGCCGCCGCCGCGGCTTGCGACCGGAATTCTGGCTTGGATTGCAGCGTGAGCTGGCTGCGCAGGCGCCAGACTCCAGGCACGTCATCGTCCGAGGCAGTGGGCATTTCATTCAGATCGACAAGCCGCAGGTCGTGACGGAGGCAGTGCGAGAGGTAGTATTGGCGTTGCGCGGGAAATGACAGCAGCAGCGCGGCTTGCTCCTTCTGGCCGAATCACATGGAGTCCCTGACGCATGACAGTCCGTTGCAGTGGTATGGGGCCAATAATGTGCTCGGCTGCGGGCTGGGACGCACTGTGGCCTGCCGTTGAACGGGGGCGGTAGACCGCGCATGCGCTGGCTCGAACTGCGCCTTCCGCCTCTCCTTGTGGCAGTCGTCTTTGCGGGCGTCATGTTCGCCGCCTCCCGGGCAATCCCAAGAGCGTCGGTTCCGCTGCCTGCCCGCGTCGCGTTTGCGATCGCCCTCGCGCTTCTTGGAGCATTGATTGCGCTGGCAGGCGTCGTCGCCTTTCGTCGGCGAGGCACCACGGTGAACCCGCTCACGCCTGGTGCGTCGACCGCGATCGTCTCAAGCGGCGTCTATCGGTTCTCACGCAATCCCATGTACCTGGGTTTTCTGCTCGCACTTGTCGGCTGGGCCGTCTACCTGTCAAATGTCGCGGCCTTCATGCTGCTGCCGCTCTTCATTGCGTACATGAATCAGTTCCAGATCAAGCCCGAAGAGCGCGCGCTGGGAGAGCGTTTCGGGCCGCAGTTCTCCCAATACACGGCGTCTGTTCGCAGGTGGCTCTGAGCGTGGTGAGGTCCTGGTTTCCAGTTCTGGCAGGAATTGCATGCATTGCGTCGATTGACGCTCAGGCCGACGACGCCTTCGCGAAACCCAGCAGTGCCGAGATTCGCGGTATCGAAAGGCGAGTGAAGCTTCCGCCCAAGGCATCTGCGCTGCGCACATACGTGCGCTATTACTATGCGTCAGGTGATTCCGGGCCAATTGGGCGCTCTGTTGAAGGAATCTACATTGCAAAGTCGTGGTTCAAGACTTCCGAGATACCGCCAGGTGACATCGTTGTTGTCAGTGCAGAATCGGATGTCTCGGTTCCGGAGGGTGGGGCCTGCACGGTGGTCTTCGTTACTTACACTCCCAGTAACAAGACAGCTGTGGCCTTTTGCAGCGCAAATCTGACTCTGGCAAGGTAGGAACAAGGCGCGGCACACGCGAGATTTTCGCGATGGTTTCTTGGCAAGCGGTTCTGCGGCGCTGGTGCGGTGTGCTTCACCGGAACGACGTCGTTAGTCGCATGCGGTCCGACTAACATAAGCAGCGCGCCAGTGTGCCGATCAGTTAGAGACAGGAAGTTGTGATGGCATCACCCCGGTTCTTTGAATCAGCCGGCGCCTTTCGTGCGTGGCTTGTGAAGAACGCCGCGACCGCTAGCGAACTGTTGGTCGGGTATCACAAGGTTGCCACGGGTCGGCCCAGCATGTCGTGGTCCGAGTCCGTCGACGAGGCGCTCTGCTTCGGCTGGATCGATGGAGTGCGCAAGCGGATCGACGACGACACGTACTCCATCCGCTTCACTCCCCGGAAGGCGACGTCCATCTGGAGCGCCATCAACATTGGCAAGGTCGAACAGCTGCGAATTCAGGGGCGAATGACACCCCATGGTGAGAGTGCGTTCGCAGGTCGCACCGAGGCCAGATCCGTGGTCTACGCGTACGAGCAGAAAGCGACCGCTGAACTTTCGCCGGATGAGGTTCGCGCGTTCATGCGGAAGAAGCTTGCCTGGCGCTTCTTCAAGGCCACGCCGCCCAGCTACAGGAAAGTAGTCCTTCACTGGATTACCTCTGCCAAGCGCGCCGAGACGAGAGCTGCACGCTTGACCAAGCTCATTGAGGCCTGCATCGCCGGGCAGCGCCTTCGCTAGACATCCAAGGCTTGCGTCCGCAGCCAGGGTCTCAGGCGGCGCGCCATACATGGGCCTGTCTTCAGGCCGCCGGCGTCCTGTCCAGATGCCACCCCGTGTGAATCCACCGCCCCCGTCTCTTCACGAACACCTCCGTCCCCCGGCCGCTGATCGTCTGCTGTGATCCGTCGCCGCTGGCCAGAACGACCCTGAATGTCGTGTACAGGATGATCGTCTCGCCGTACTTCTGGAACACGTTGTCCGGGAACTCCAGCGATGTGAGCTTCAGTCCGGTTCCGGCGAACTCGGACATGCCCTGAAGCACCATGTCGCGATCCTCCCAGGTGCCGCCATCCCAGTTGAACGCCACGAGTTCATTCGGTACCATCCGCTTGAAGCCCTCCTGATCGTTGCCGAACCATATACGCCATGCGACCTCACGCAGCCGCAGCACTTCCTCGCGGGTCTGGGCATCCGGTCGAAACCCCATGTCGCGGGCGAAGGTCGCCACCGAAAGCAGGGTCATCAGCAGGGCCAGAATGGTGCGGTGCAGGTTCATGAGGTTTTCCCCGGTATCCCGTGAAAGATGGGCGTGGCTATACTGGCTGCGTGCCATCCCACGCGCTTCCACAATCCTGCTCCTGCATGTCCCGTCTGTTGTGCGGTCGACTGATCTCGATCGACGACTGGCGCTGCGCGGGCGACGATACGGCAGGGCGCCACGCCGAATGGTGCGGCGATGACCGCATCGTCATCACGCGCCGCGGCATGTGGGAACTGGACATCCACGGCGTGTCCATCCTCGCCGATGCCACCGCCGCCACCTTGTGGAACCGCAACACCGAATACCGCGTACGCCATCCGGCCCGGGGCGGGGATCAGTGCACGATCTTCCGGCTGACCGAAGCAGGCACGCGCGCATTGAACGAAGAACGTGAAACGCGCGGGGGCGGGAAGTGCGGAGCAACCTTTGCCCGTCGCACGCTACCGCTGGATGGTCAGGCCTATCTTCTTCATCGAACCTTGCTGAGCGCGGCCGAGGGCGGCGCCGCGAAGGGCGATCCGATCGCGCTCGAGGAGCCCGCCTTCGAGCTGATCCGCAGGCTGTGCCTCGATGCGGACGGTCAACCCGAAACCGCGGTTGTCGCCCGCGAGCTGGTGTCCCGGGTGCGCGAGTTCATTGGTCGCCGTTTCGCGGAGCCGCTTTCCGTCGAGTGCATCGCCAGGTCCGTCGGCTGTTCGCCATTTCACCTGTCGCGCATCTTCCGGCGCGAAACAGGCCTGACGCTGCACCGGGCGATAGTCCGGCTGCGATTGCGGGAAGGACTGGAGCGACTGCTCGATGAGCCTCAGCAGATCTCCCGGATCGCGCTGGACGTGGGGTTTTCCTCACACAGTCATTTCACCGATGCCTTTCGCGCCGAGTTCGGGCATTCACCGCAGCAGGTTCGGGGAATCTCTTCGTGAACTCTCCCCGTCGCAGACTTCTGGGTGCGTTGCTGACCGTGCCGACGCTCTGGGTGGCCGGGGCAGGGCGTCGCGCCTGGTCCGACGAACTGCCATCGGTCCGGGACTTGTCGCTGATCAATACCCATACGGGTGAATCCCTGCACACGCGTTACTTCGAAGCTGGCGCGTACATTCCTCAGGCGCTCGCGCAGCTTCAGCATGTGCTGCGCGACCATCGCACCGGCGATGCGCACCCCATCGATCCGCAGCTTTTCGATGTGCTGCATCACCTGGCCGTGCGGCACGATCGCGATCCGCACTTCGAGGTCATTTCCGGCTACCGCTCGCCGGCCAGCAACGAGAAGCTGCGTTCGGCAAGCACGGGGGTGGCCCGACGCAGTCTGCACATGGATGGCAGGGCCATCGACGTGCGTCTGTCGGGAGTCTCGTGTGCGAAGCTGCGCGACGCTGCGTTGTCGATGGCCAGCGGTGGCGTGGGCTACTACGCCCGTTCCAATTTCGTGCACCTCGATACGGGCCGCGTGCGCGCCTGGTCTGGCTAGCCCGGCCCGTCCAGTCCGTACACATCGTCGAAGAAGCGCACCTCGCCGTTCTCAAGTGCAAGCGCGGTGCCGTACACGACGTACACCCTGATCGGCTGCAGCAGCTTCACGCGAAGGGTCTGGTCACCATTCATCGCCGCGTCCATGCGCTCGGGCGCCCAGGCCGCATCATCCTGCAGCGCAAACCGCACCAATGCCAGCGGGTCGGCCACGCGCACGCAGCCATGACTGAATGCGCGTCGCGCGCGCTCGAACAGGGCCGTGGAGGGCGTGTCGTGCAGGTACACGGCCATGTCATTGGAAAGCACGAACTTCACGCGCCCCAGCGCATTGTCGGGGCCGGGTCGCTGTCGTAGCCGCGCGCTGCCCGCGCCCAGCGCCTGCAGTCCCGCCTCATCGGCGGCCAGCAAGGATCCATTGGTCGCCACGATCTCCATGTGGCTGTCTTTGACGTAGCCGGGGTTCCTGCGAATGAGCGGCAGCAGTTCGTTGCGCGTGATGCTGGCTGGCACATCCCAGTAGGGATGGAAGACCACATCCGTCAGCTCCGTGACCATCGTGGGTGTGCGCAGGCGCTTTTCATTGCGGCCCACGACCACCGCCATCTTCAGCATCTGCGCCTCGGTATCCTGCGCCGAGTGCAGGCCGATCAGCCGGAACTGCGGGATGTTGATGAACAGGGTTCGCACGCCTGGATTCACGGGCAGCGCTTCCCAGCGCTGCAGCGTGCGCTCGATCTGCTGCACCCGCCGGGCGAGCGGCGTGGTGAGCGCGCGCAGCGTGGCGCGGCCAAGCACGCCATCTTCCTCGAGGCGGTGGCGACGCTGGAAGTGGCGCAGTGCGT
This sequence comes from Pseudomonadota bacterium, assembly GCA_016720075.1. Taxonomy (GTDB): domain Bacteria; phylum Pseudomonadota; class Gammaproteobacteria; order Steroidobacterales; family Steroidobacteraceae; genus ZC4RG30. Next base: position 80,562 of record JADJXW010000003.1, on the reverse strand, counting down.
CGACTAGCGGCTCATCCAGCAGCTCGGGCGCTGTGGGCGCGCCGGCATCGGTCAGGTCTCCGGTGGCCCTCAGCGGCCGGCGCAGCGCCTCGCTGCCGGTGTACGGTTCGCCCACCCGGACCGATCGGGCCTGTAGCGGTGGCAGCTGCGTGAGCGTCGGGTCCGTCGCCAGGTCGCGATAGCGGACCAGTGCCTGCTGCAGCAGGGTGTAGTGTCGCATTTGCGTCGGAACCAGCTGTGCCGCCCCTGGAGCTGCGAACAGCAGGCTCAGCAAAGCCACCCAGGTCATGGAGCCCCAGCGCACTGAGACGCGTTCAGATTGGCGGGTAAATGGGGACATTCGTGACATCTGGTCGCAAGCTACGCCATATTCTCCCTGAAGTTCCAACAGGAGCACCGTCATGAGCAGCAACACGGAACGAACCCTGAACGATCTGAGCCGGCTGATCGGTGATCTGGAGGCGCTGCTCAAAGGCGCTGCCGGTGCCGCCGCAGAGCAGGCCGGGGAAGCAGGCGAAAAGCTCTCGGCCCGCCTGGCCGAGGCGCGCGAGCGACTGGAGGCCGTCGAAGACCGGGTCATGACGGATGTGAAGCGCAGTGCCCGCGGCGCCGACCGCCTGGTGCGCGACAACCCCTGGCCTGCCATTGGCATCGCCGCCGCGGCGGCGTTCCTGCTGGGCGTGCTGCTGTCGCGGCGGAACTGAGCCCATGGAATCCGAAGCCGGATCGGGCGTATCGGGCGCAGCCATGCGACTCATCGCCACGCTGATGCGCCTGACGGGTGCCTTCAGCCACTTCGTCGAGGATCGTGCCGCATCGCTGCGTGCTTCCTGGAAACAGGAACTGCGCCGTACCGCGTCCGCGCTGGTCTATGCGCTGGTGGCGGCGTTCTTCATCTGTTCAGCGGCCGCCTGGGGCGCCTTTGCGCTGATGATGGCGTTCTGGGAAACACATCGAGTGCTGGTAGCATCGCTGTTATCCGGTGCGTTCCTGCTGCTGGCCGTGATCGTGCTGCTGCTGCTCAGGAGGGATACGCGCTGAAAAAACAGGGAGTGATTCATGCGCGTGAGGTTGTTGATCTGCCTCCTGCTGGGCGTGTTGTCCGCTTCCTGCGGCGCGCCGCCAGCGCCACCGGCGCCGCCGCTACCGGAGCCCAGCCAGATACTGGGCGCTGCCGGGGAACTGCAGAAGCTCGTTGCGGCCGACCGGAGCTCAAGCGACTGCTGGAGAAGGCCATCGAGGAAGGGCGGCAGCTCAACCCGGATCCTGAAACCAATCCGGCGCAGACACTGGAGCAGTACTACCAGTTCGTGAGGTTCGCCGAAGGCGCAACGCCCGCCAATCTCATCAAGCACGCGCCCGACGCCACGCTCTACAAGCGCATCGACCAGAGCCTGGGCTATCTGTACTTCATTTCCGACATCCCGCTGGATGAGCTCGGGGGTCGCGCTATTTCAACAACTCGCTGCAGTACGTGGATTCCTACAACTCGTGGCTGCAGGGGTTCGTGAAATCATGGGGGCTGTACCTGGACCAGCCGGAGTCCTGGAACGCAGGGATGCTGCAGTTGGCGCGGGAAGATCCGGTCTTCGGCCTGAAGCGCGGCTGGTATGAATCCCCCGATAACTGGAAATCCTTCAACCAGTTCTTCGCGCGGCGCCTGGCTTCGCCCGACAAGCGACCCATCGCCGCTCCTGACGACGATGCGGTGTTTGTTTCCGGTGGATGCCGTGCCGATGGGCACCTGGTCGGTGGGTGAAGACCTGAAGCTGGTGGCGACCGAAGGCGTGGCGGTGAAGACGGGCAACGGTGGAATCCGTCGAAGCCCTGCTGGATGGCAGTCCTATGCCAGCGCCTTCGCGGGCGGCACGTTCACGCACCTGTTCCTGGATGTGGGCGACTACCACCGCTATCACTTCCCGATGACCGGCACCATCTGGGAGATACGCGTGATTCCGGGGCGCGAGCTGTCGGGTGGATTCACCACCTGGGATGCCGCCAACCGGCGCTACAGTTTCGATCCTTCCTTGGTGGGCTGGCAGTCACTGGAAACACGTGGACTCATCGTGCTGCAGACCGACAAGTTCGACTCAGTGGCGCTGATGCCCATCGGCGTGTCGCCGGTCAGTTCGATCAACTTCGAGGAAACCACTGGAGGAAGGCCGCAGGCAGAAGGGCGACCGATGGGTCACTTCCTGTTCGGCGGATCGGACTTCATCGTCGTGTTCCAGAAGGGCGTGAAGGTCACGCTGGAAACACCGAAGAACGCATCGGGCAAGGGCTACCGGCACGTGCTGATGGGCGAGCGCGTGGCGCGCCTGAGTGGCGCGCCACGGTAGGAGCACTTCAGGTGCCGGGCTTCTGCACCCAGACCTTGACCAGCCGGCGCCGAGCACGTCCTTGCCCGGGAACAGGTTGCACACGGCCTGCTTGTCGGTGGCCTTGCCCTGGAACTGCAGGCAGTTGGCGCACTTCTGCGTGACCTTGTGCAGTGGGTTGGCCTTGGCATCCACCTTGGTCGTGTCGGTGATGTAGCCCAGCGACTTGGCCACGGGGTCGTTCACATCGACCAGCGGCTGCGCGGCGGCCTCGGCATCGGTGAGGCGGGCCATCAGCGGCAGCGCCGCGGTGCCCATCAATGCGGCCTTGAGGACGGTGCGACGCGGAAGAGACTTTGACATGCTTGGGATCTCCTGAACGGGTTTCCCCTATTGGACACCAAATCGGATTGGATGTGGGAGTCTCCTTGGAATCGATTCTGCCTGCGGGCCTCGGTGAATGGGCCGCGCTCGGGCTGGTTGCGCTGAGTTTTCTCACGTCGCTGATCACCGCCACTTTTTCGCTGGGCGGCGGGTCGCTGATGATCATCGCGATGACGCTGGTCATGCCACCCGTGGTGGTGGTGCCCGTGCACGGCTGCGTCCAGCTCGGCAGCAACGTGGGTCGGGCCTTCACACTGCGCGATCACATCCAGTGGAGTTTCATCCTGTGGGTGACGCTGGGCGGCGTGATCGGGTCCGTCATCGGCGGCAAGTTCGCCTTCATGATCCCCGAGAGGCTCTTCTCCGCGCTGATCGGATGCTTTGTGCTGGCAACCACCTGGCTGCCGCAGCCGAAGTTCATCACCGGCAGTCGCGCCGTGCAGTTCGTGGGTGGCCTGGTCGTGTCCGCCGTGGGCATGGTGGTGGGCGCCGCAGGGCCGTTGATCGCCGCGTTCGTGCGTGGCCTGCCCGACCGGCGTCAGCTCGTGGCAACCCATGCCACGCTCAACTCCCTGCAGCATGTGCTCAAGGTGGCGGTGTTTGTCGCTATGGGGTTCGCGTTCCGGCAGTACCTGCCGCTGATCGCCGCGATGGTGATGGCGGGATTCGCCGGCACGACAGTGGGCAGCCGTCTGCTGATGCGCGTGCCGGAGCAGGTGTTCCGGCTGGCGTTTCGCATCCTGTTGAGCGTTGCGGCCGCGAGCCTCATCTGGCGCGCGCTGGCGTATCATCCGCATAACTAAGGGGGAATCATGAGCAATAACGTTGCCCGTTCGTTCTACACGCTGGCTGCCACTGGCGCGGCCGCACTGCTGGCCGCGCCGGCCGTTGCCGCTACCTCATGCGCCGATCTGGCGAAGTCCCTCAAGCTACCCAATGTCACCATCACCGCCGCCGAGGAAGTGGCGGCGGGCCAGTTCAAGCCCCCGGGACCTGCGGGCATGGGCGGCGCTCCGGGCGGCAACTACGCCGCACTGCCCGCATTCTGCCGCGTGGCGGCCAACTCGAAGCCCACGCCGGATTCGGACATCCGCTTCGAAGTGTGGATGCCGCTCGCCGGCTGGAACGGCAAGTTCGTTGGTGGCGGCAACGGCGTGTGGGCGGGATCCATCGCCTATGGCGACATGACCGGCCCGCTGTCGCGCGGCTACGCCACGGCGGCCTCTGATGTGGGTCACCAGGGCAGTCCGCTCGACGGTTCGTTCCTCACCGGCCATCCGGAGAAGCTCACCGATTTCGGTCATCGCGCGGTGCACGAAACGGCTGTGGCCGCGAAGGCCACCATCGCCGCGTTCTACGGCAATGGCCCGAAGCGCTCGCTGTACGCGAGCTGCTCCACCGGCGGCCGCATCGGGCTGATGGAGGCATATCGCTATCCCGATGACTACGACGGCATCTCGGCCGTGGCGCCCGCCAACCAGATGGTGCCGCTGATGATCATGTCGCTGTGGACCGGCGCGGCCACCATGAAGGACGAGGCCAGTCGCGTGCCGCCGCCCAAGCTGCAGATGGTGCAGAAGGCGGCGCTCGCGGCCTGCGATGCCGATGACGGCGTCAACGACGGCATCATCGGCCATCCGCCGGCCTGCCGCTTCGATCCGGTGGTGCTCCAGTGCAAGGCGGGCGACGCGGCCGATTGCCTCACAGAGCAGCAGGTGGCCGCGATTCGCGCCGTCTATGCGGGGGCCGAAGAATCCGCGCACGGGCAAACAGATCTATCCCGGTCTTGCAGTGGGCAGCGAGGCGCAGATGGCCGCGCTGACCGTGGGACAAGAGCCATTCCCGGTAGCCACCACGTTCTTCAAGGGACCGGTGTTCAACAATCCTGCCTGGAACTTCCGCAGCTTCGACTACGACCACGACACCCAGCGCGCTGGATTACGGCAGCAACGCGCTCGACATCCCCTCCCGACGGGCTCGATCGCTTCTTCAAGGGCGGCCGCAAGCTGCTGCTTTCGCACGGCTGGGCCGATGGCCTGATTCCCCGCGCAGTCCACGGTGAACTTCTACGAGGCGCTGGTGAAGGACATCGGCAGAAGCCGCGCGAAGAACGGCGTGCGATTGTTCATGGCGCCCGGCATGGGGCATTGCGCTGGTGGCGCAGGTCCCTCGTCGGTGGATTGGCTCGGCACCCTCGACCAATGGGTGGAAACCGGCAAGGCGCCCGAGCGGGTTCTCGCCAGCAACCTGCCCAACCAGTCGCCGCGCACGCGTCCGCTGTGCCCGCATCCGCAGGTGGCGAAGTACAAGGGGCAGGGCAGCACCGACGAGGCACAGAACTTCAGCTGCGCCAAACCCTGAAGCCGGTGGGGTTCAGCCCTGCGAGCCGAACCCCAGCAGCACCATCACGCCCAGCACGAAGAAGATGGCTGCGGCGATGCCATGCACGATGCGCATGGGCAGCTTCTTCGCCGCGACTTCGCCCAGCAGCACGGCGGGCACGTTGGCCAGCATCATTCCCAGCGTGGTGCCCGCCACCACGGCGGCAAGCGAGCTGTACTTGGCCGCCAGCGCCACGGTGGCGATCTGCGTCTTGTCGCCCATCTCCAGCAGGAAGAAGGCCACCAGCGTCGTGCCGAACACGCCCAGCCGCGGCGCGGAATCCTTCTCTTCGTCGATCTTGTCTGGCACCAGCGTCCACAGCGCCATCGCGATGAAGGAAATACCAAGGATCCAGCGCATCGCCGTCGGCCCGATGAGCGATGACACCCAGGCACCCGCGGCGCCTGCCAGCGCGTGATTGACCAGCGTTGCGACCAGGATGCCGAGGATGATCGGAACGGGCTTGCGGAACCTGGCCGCCAGCACCAGCGCCAGCAGCTGCGTCTTGTCGCCGATTTCCGCCAGCGCGACGACGCCCGTTGAAACGAAGAACGCTTCCAATCCCCTGCTCCGATGCCAGTGGCCGTTGATCCTGGCGTAGAGTGTAGCGATCCGATCGTCAGGAGCGAACGTGTCCGCTGCCGTCACCTCGAGATATTCCCGGCTTGCGCTCGCAGGCGCGATGGCGGGGCTGTGCCTGCTGGCAGCGTGCTCCGCGGCTCAGCCGGTGAAGTCCGGCACCAGGTCGTCGTTCCAGGAAGATCTGAAAGCGTGCCGCTTCCAGCAGGGCGGCGGACTCGTATTCAGGCGTCGCTCGCTGCCGCCCACCCATCCGCGGATCGCGGATTGCCTGCAGCGCCGTGGCTGGACGCCGGAGGGAACTCCACGGATCAGGGAGTTCGTGCCGGAGGCGACCTGAGCGCCGCGTTGTAACGTTCGATAACCCTGGCGCGCTCTTCCAGAAGCCGCGTCAGCTCCGGATCCCTGCGTGCCACCTCTTCGAGGTTCTTCTTGTACTCCGGCAGGCGCCGCTCGATCGTCACCGTGGCGGGGACCGGTGGTCCGCTGTCTGCCACCGCCGGGCCCGGTCCGCGGAAGCGCTGCAGTATCTTGAAGGCCGCCTGGCCTTCATCGGCCAGCGCCTGTTCCTGGTAAACGGCGCGGCACGAGCGCTTGATGAAGCGCGTGCCGGTGCGGGCCTCTTCGATGCAGTGGATGTCGAAGTCGTCGACGGTGTTCAGCTCGTTGTAGCGGTCGTAGAAGCGGTCTTCGAGCTGCACGATCTCCCGCCGCATCGCCTCGATCTTCACGCGCTCGCCGCTGACGGTGACTTCGTCCAGTTCGTCCTTCTGGGTGGCTGGCGCTGCGGCATGGCAGAACAGGGCGGTCATCAGGGCAGCGGGCAGCAGTAACAGGCGCAATGCGGGAGGCATGGGGTGCGTGCGTGGGGGCGAAGCGCCAATCATGGCTGAAATGCGGCGGAACCGACACAAAACGGCGTTGTCCGGCACGTCATGTCGTCCTAAGATATACATTAACAAATGTATATCCGGAACCTGTCGTGCGCGTAGCGAAATGGGGCAACAGTCTTGCCGTGCGCCTTCCCGAAGCCGTCGTGAAGGCCCTGCGGCTGAAGTCCGGGGACGATATCGAAATCGTCGCCACCGGCTCGCGCAACTTCGAGATCTCGCGGGATCGCAGTCGCGAGCGGGCGCTGGAGCGGCTTCGCGCACTGAAGAAGCCGCTGCCCAAGGGCTTCCGGATCGAGCGGGAAGAGGCCAATGCCCGGTGAGCGCTTCTTCGATACCAACATCCTGATCTACGCGTTTGCCGAGGGCGATCGGCGAGGCACGCGGGCCGAGGAAATGCTCGCAGCCGGTGGTGTCACAGGCATCCAGGTCATCAACGAGTTCACCAGCGTCGCGCGGCGCAAACTGGGCTGGGACTGGCGCCAGATCGATGCGGCCCTCGAGGTCGTGGAAGAACTCGCAGGGCCCGCAAGGCCGCTGACACGGGAGATCCATCGGGAGGCGGTGCAGATCGCGCGGTCCGGCAATCTGCCGTTCTACGATGCGCTGATCGTCGCCGCCGCGATCGAGGCCGAGTGCCGCATCCTGCTGACCGAGGACATGCAGCATGGACGCCGATTCGCCAGCGTCACCCTCCACAATCCCTTCATCGAAACTCCAGGCTGAGGACTACTGATGGAATACCGCTTGTTGGGTCGCGCTGGCATCAAGGTCAGCGCGATAGGCCTTGGCACCATGACCTTTGGTGAACAGAACACCGAAGCGCAGGGCCACGAGCAGATCGACCATGCCCTCGACCACGGCGTGAACCTGATCGACACGGCCGAGGTGTACTCCGTGCCACCGCGCGCCGAAACCTATGGCTCAACCGAACGCATCATCGGCAGCTGGTTCGCGAAGAGCGGCAGGCGCAGCAAGGTGGTGCTGGCCACGAAGGTGGCCGGTCCCGGCGCCGTGCTGGGCGTCAGCCATGTGCGGGGCGGTGACAACCGGCTGGATCGCGCCAACATCCTGGCTGCAGTGGATGCCAGCCTTGCGCGGCTGCAGACCGACTACATCGACATCTACCAGCTGCACTGGCCCAGTCGCCCCGCGAACTACTTCGGTCGCCTGGGATACGAGCACGCCCAGTCGCTGACGCCCGCGCAGGCTGTGACCATCGAGGAAACACTCGATGCGCTGGGCGAGCTGGTTCGAGCGGGCAAGGTGCGCCACATCGGACTGTCCAACGAAACCCCGTGGGGTGTGCATCGCTACCTGCACCTGGCCGAAACCACCGGCCGGCAGCGCGTGGTGTCGATCCAGAATCCCTACAACCTGCTGAACCGCACCTTCGACATCGGCCTGGCCGAAATGTGCATCCGCGAAGAGGTGGGGCTGCTGGCCTATTCGCCCATGGCGTTTGGTGTGCTCAGTGGCAAGTTCCTGGGCGGCGCGCGTCCGCCCGAGGCGCGCATGGTGCGCTGGTCGCGCTTCTCGCGCTACAACAGCGAGCATGCCGCGCGCGCCACCGCGGCCTATGCCGAACTTGCCGCAAGGCATGGGCTGGACCTTGCGCAGATGTCGCTGGCTTTCTGCCGTCAGCAGCGCTTCATGACCAGCGTGCTCATCGGCGCCACCACACTGCAGCAGCTCAGGACGAACCTGGGCAGCGCCGAGCTGACGCTTTCGACCGAAGTAATGAAGGACATCGAGGGCATACACCGCGCCCATCCCAACCCCTGCCCGTAGCGGGGGGTCTCTGGCATGATCGCTGGCGTCACCAGGGGGATGAACATGCGACATGCGATTCTGGTCGGCGCGTTGGCGCTACTCGCGGCCTGCGCGAAGACGCCTTCAGGCGGCGACGCTTCCGTTGGCGCAAACACCCTCGTGGACAACGCCGCGCTCGCCAACGAGCAGGACGGCGCCAACTGGCTGGCCTACGGGCGCACATTCAGCGAGGGGCACTACAGCCCGCTCGACCAGATCAACGCGCAGACGGTGAGCCGGCTGGGCCTGGCGTGGACGCTGGACCTGGACGTGAACACCTCCATCACCACGCCGCTGGCAGTGGATGGCGTGATCTACCTGGGAGCGGGTCACGGAGTGATACACGCCATCGATGCGAAGTCCGGCAGGCTGCTGTGGCGACATGATGCAATGGCCATGCAGGTCAACGGCGAGAAGATCCGCACGGCCTGGGGTATCCGCGGCATCGCGTTCTGGAAGGGGCGCGTCTATGCGGGCACCAGCGACGGCAGGCTGATCGCGCTCAACGCAAAGGATGGCGCCGAGGCCTGGAGCGCGCAGACGGTGGACCCGAAGGACGGCGCCACCATCACCGGCGCGCCGCGCGTGTTCAACGGCAAGGTGGTCATCGGGTTCTCGGGCGGTGATTTCAGCGCGCTGCGCGGCTATGTCACGGCCTACGACGCCGAGACCGGCCAGAAGCTCTGGCGCTTCTATGTGGTGCCTCCCAAGCCTGGCATGAAGGATGGCGAGGCCTCGGACGAGGCGCTGGCCATGGCCGAGAAAACCTGGACCGGCGAGTGGTGGAAATACGGCGGCGGTGGCGCGGTGTGGAACTCCATCACCTACGACCCGGACTTCAATCGCCTGTACATCGGCACCGGCAATGGCACGCCGATGAACTGGAAGATCAGAAGCCCCCAGGGTGGCGACAATCTCTTCATCGCCTCGGTGGTGGCGCTGGATGCGGATACCGGCAAGTACGCCTGGCACTACCAGACCGCGCCGGGGGATTCCTGGGACTACGATTCCTCGACGGACATGACACTGACGCAGCTGTCCGTCAACGGCGCGCAGCGCAAGGTCATGCTGCATGCGGCCAAGAATGGATTCCTCTATGTGATCGATCGCCAGGACGGCAAGCTGCTGTCGGCCGAGAAGCTGGGCACCGTCACATGGGCCGAGCGCGTCGACCTCGCCACGGGCAAGCCCGTGCTCGCACCCGGCGCGAAGTACGAGAAAAAGAACATCCTGCTGTGGCCCAGCTTCCAGGCCGTGCACCACTGGACGCCGCAGGCCTTCAGTCCGCAGACGGGCTATCTGTATGTGCCCACGCTCGAGATGCCCGCCGAGTTCGGCGACAGCGGCGCCAGTCACGCCAACTATTCACCGCGCATGCGCACCACCGACTACACAGGCTTCCCCGCCGCTGGCACGCCGGGCGTGCCGCGCGATGCAGGCCGCAGCGTGCTGAAGGCCTGGGATCCGGTCGCCAGGCGCACGGTGTGGAGCGTCGAGACGCCGGGCATTTCCAACGGCGGCGCGATGGCCACCGCCGGTGGCCTGGTGTTCGAGGGCCTGGCCGATGGCTACTTCCATGCCTATGGCGCGAAGGACGGCAAGGACCTGTGGTCGTTCTTCGCCGGCGTCGCTGCCACCGGCGTGCCCATCACCTTCAGCGTGGAGGGCAAGCAGTACGTGGCTGTCACGGCGGGCCCGCTGGGCGGATCCACCGCCGCGTTCGGCCCCATCTCCGGTCGCTGGGGATGGGAATCGCGGCTGCATCCGCGGCGACTGCTGGTGTTCACGCTCGATGGCGCGGCGAAGCTGCCCGCCACGCCACCGCCGCGGCCAGCGGTGCCGCTCGAAGGGGAAGGGTTCACCGTCGATGCGAAGAAGGCCAGGCAGGGCGAGTTCGAGTACGAGCGCTGCACGCTGTGCCATGGCATGGGAATCGTCGCGGGTGGCATCGCACCGGACCTGCGCGCATCGCCGGTGATGCTGTCGACCGAGGCGATGCTGCGGGTGGTGCGCGAAGGCACGCTGGCGCCGCGCGGCATGCCGCCGTTCCCGGAACTGAGCGACGCCCAGCTCGATGCCATTGCGCACTATGTGCGCCAGAAGGCGCGGGCGGATCTTCGCGCCAGCCAATAGGGCATCGCGGCGCCGAAGCTGAATTGCACCTGAATAGCGCCGTTCCGCGGCGGTTCAGGTGCGCGGTGGCAATCTCCCTTCCAACGACCGGGAATATCCGCGTCGGATGAAGGAAGGAGAGATCGCCATGAAGAAACTCATCGCCGCACTCGCGCTCACCGCCGCAGCCGCCACGGCGCCGGCCTTCGCCGGCAATGTGGGAATCTCGATCAGCGTCGGCGAGCCGGGCTTCTACGGGCAGCTTGATATCGGTGGTTATGGCCGCCCTGGCCTGATCTACAGCCAGCCGGTGGTGCTGGCGGCGCGGCACCGGGCCTACGCCCCCGTATACGTCCGCGCGCCGCGTGACCACTATCGCAACTGGGGTAGGTACTGCGGCCGCTACAACGCCTGCTCGCGCCCGGTGTATTTCGTGCGCGACGAGTGGTACAGCAACGTGTATGTGCCGCGTCATCGCCAGCACTACAACGACCGCCACTGGCGCGATGATCGGCGCGATGACCGCCGTGACTGGCGCAACGATCGGCGTGATGACCGCCACGACTGGCGCAGTGACCGCCGCGACGATCGCCGCGAATGGCGAGATGATCGCCACGACGATCGCCGGGACCGTCGGGATGGTCGCCGGGATGGCCGGCGGGGTGATCGCGACGACCGCCGCGACCACGACTGATCCAGCCTGCGCGGGCTGATGAACAGCAAAGGGTTGTCACGGGACAACCCTTTTGCTTTTGGCGCGCCGAAAGTCTACTTGACCCGCTTGAACAGCTTCAGGTCGATGGATTCGCCGACGGCCTTCAGCCCCGCATCGCTGCCGTGCAGGTGGTCACCCATGTGATAACCCTCGCGCATCTGCCGCGGGTCGGCCGGATCGGCGAAGGCAAGATCCAGGCGCGTCGTGCCGTCGAAGGCGCCGCTGTTCAGGATCCAGTCGTTGATCTTCTGCCGCGCGGCCTCGCCGGCCTCGCTCCAGTAAGAGGCGCCCTTGTACGGGCCGATGGGCGAGCCGATCACCTTGATGCCCTTCTCGTGCGCGCGCGCGATGATCTGCTGGTAGCCGGCGATCATTTGCTCCACGGTGATCTCGGGCTGGTCGAGGCCCGGGAAGTTGGGCTGGTTCGGGCCGCGAACGCCGAAGCGGTTGCCGATGTCGTTCACGCCTTCGAAAACGATGAGGTACTTCACGTTGGGCAGGCTGAGTACGTCTTCATCGAAACGCGCCAGCGCCGATTCGCCCATGCCCGGGCTCAGGATGCGATTGCCGCTGATGGCCGAATTGGCCACCGCCCAGCGCTGGCCCGCGGCCTGCAGCCGATTGGCCAGGATGTCGGGCCAGCGGCGGTTGGCGCCGGCCGTGGCGCCCACGCCATCGGTGATGGAATCGCCGAACGCGACGATGGTGCCCAGCGCCTTCGGTGAATCCACCTCTACCACCGCCAGGAACGCGCGGAACTGCGCCTTTGATACAGGCGTGAAGGGTTTGCCCACGAAATTGCCCGGCGGTGATACCGCCAGTTCATCCACCCCCGTGAGGTGGCAGGTGCATGGCCCTGTGGCCTTGGGCAGGTAGAACTCCACCTTCAGGCGCGAAAGGCTGGGCACGTCGAGCGTCACCACATCGCTCGCGAAGGGCGCGCCACGCGGAATCACCGCTTCGCCCGTGCCGCCGAACGAGAGCGCGCGCGAGCTGCCTTCGATCTCCTTGCCCGCATCGTCGATGCGCACCACGCGCGCCGCGCCGATGGCAAGCGGGCCGGCGCCATAGCGGTTAGAAAACCGGATGCGCAGCTTATTGCCGCCTTCGCTGACGCGCAGGATCTGGCTGAGGGTCACGTTGTCGTAGGAGGCCGCGCCGAAGGGTCCTTCGGTTGCCAGCGGCGCATGCGGCGGGGCAACCCAGCTCGCCACCCACATGGCGCTGGCGGGCAGTGCAGTGGCGCATCCCAGTGCGCCGGCCGTGATGATGGCAAACAGTCGATTACGCATCGTTATTCCCCCATGGTCTTTTGCTGGTGCGCGCGAAGTCCCAATCCTATAGGCTTTTGGGCATCGTGCACGACCTGTCCCGGGAACTCGAAACGCTGGCCGTGGAAGGCGTGTCCGCGGAGGCCCGCTCCGCCGCGGTGAGGCTGGAGCGCCGCGAGATCTTCTCCGTCCACCGCGAACTGGTGGTGATGCTCTATGCCGGTGTCGCCACGGTGGTGGCCGGCGTGGGCCTGCTGGTCAAGGCCAATCTCGATCGCATCGGTCCGCTGGCGCTGCTGGCGGGCATCCTGCTGGCCTCGCTGCTGTGCTATGCGGTGGCGCTGCGCGCGCGCCGCCAGCGGCGCGAGCGACGACTGGGCGAAGACTATGTGCTGCTGCTGGCCGCGCTGCTGTTCAGCGCCGCCATCGGCTATGCCGAAGTGAAGTTCCGCCTGCTGGGCAACGCCTGGTCGCGCCACCTGCTGCTGCTGGCGGCCTGGCACCTGGGCACGGCGTATTTCTTCCGTTCACGGCTGGTGCTTTCCGTGGCGCTGACAGCGTTTGCCACGTGGATGGGTGCGGAGCTGCAGTTCGGCGCGCTGTTCGAGTCTGGCAATCGCTGGTGGGGCGCAGGTCCGCGCGCGCTGGTGTGCGCCATCGTGTTCTACGCCGGCAGCCGGCTGCATGTGATGGAAGCTGCGGAGCAGGGCGCGGGCTTCCGCGATGTCTATCGGCAGTTCGCGGTGAATTTCGGCTTCTGGGGCGCGCTGGCGCTGGGTGCCGATGCATCGACACGCTGGATCGGCGCCGTGACGCTGCTGGGGCTTGCGCTGGCATCGGGCCGCGTGGGGCTCACCGAGCGCCGCGAGAGCTACCTGGTCTATGCGGTGGGTTACAGCACCATCGGCCTGATTTGGCTCGAGGCGCTGCTGTTCCGCGATTTCGGGCTGACCTCCACGCTGGGCCTGATGACGGTGATCGGCGCGGTGGTGCTGCTGTTCAGCCTGCGGGCAAGGCTCAAGGAGTCCCGCGCATGATCATCGCGCGTCCCACGGTGAGCGAGGAGCGCTGGTTGGTGCTGGCGCTGCGTTATCCGGCGCTGCGCCAGAAGGTAGAGGAAGCGGGCAGCGGTGGCCCCTGGAAGACCACGACCTGGCTCGCACGCTGCCTGGGCTTCGTGCTCGGGGTGGTCGGCACAGGCATGTTCGCCGGAATGCTCGTGTCGTTTCCCTCGCCCTGGTTGCTGGGTGGCCTGGTCATGGTGCTCGTCGCCGAATGGCTGGTGGCGCAGCGCAGGGTGATTCACTCCGGCGTCGAAGAAATCGTGTACCTGTGCGGGGCCATCTCGATCGTGGTGCAGATCCTCCTCTGGAATCGCTCCGGCGGGCATGAGGAGGTCGGCGTCGCGCTCATCGCGGCCGCGGCGCTGCTGGTGGGCTGGCGGCTGCTGAATCCCTACATCACGACGCTGGCGGCGGCGCTGTTGTCGCTGGCCGTGGCGATGAGCAGCGGGCATCTGTTCGGTGGCGGCATGCGGGAGATGGAAGCCGGCGCCTTCTGCGCGGCGTTGTCCGTCGGCGCGCTCATGAGCAGTGGCTGGCAGTGGCAGCGGCCTTCGACCGATCGCATGCTGGACGGGCTGGTCGTCGTGATGCCCTGGCTTGCATATGGGTGGCTCGCCGCGTGGTCCGGCAGCGACGCGTCCGTGCGCGGGCAGGTTGCGCTGGCATTCGTACTGGCGTTCCTTGTGCTGTATGTCGTCGTCGGCGTGAAGCGTCGTTCGCACGCACCGCTCATCGGGGCGCTGGGCCTGGTGGTGTGCATGGCCTGGGCGCTGCGACATTTCGTGGTCTGGACGCTGCACTGGCAGCTGATCGCAGCGGGCCTGGCGCTGCTGGCCACCGCGATCGTCGTGGATCGCCTGCTGCGTGTGCGGCTGGAGGGCGTCACGTCACGGCCGCTGGAGGAGACCAGCGGCCTCGACCTGCTGCAGGTGGCTGCGGCCGCGCACCTGACGCCCCGGCCCGGTGAAGCGCCGCCGGCACCGGTGCAGGGCGAGGGTGGTGGCTTCGGTGGCGGCGGCGCCAGCGGGAAGTTCTGAGCATGCCGGGCAAGATCACGCACAGCGAGGCCGGTGATCGCGGCGTATTCGCGCTCGAGCAGGGCGGGCGGCAGGTTGCCGAGATGACCTATCAACGCCTCGGCGAAGCGCGCATCCTCGTGGATCACACGCATGTGGACCCGGCCGTTCGCGGCCATGGCGTCGCGCGGCAGCTTCTGGATGCGGCAGTGGCCTGGGCGCGGCAAACCAACACGAAGATCTCCGCCTCCTGCAGCTATGTGGTCGTGCAGTTCGCGCGCGATGCCTCGTTGCGGGATGTTCAGGATAAGATCGACTGATCATGAAGACACTACACAATACATTGCTATCCGCGGCGCTTCTGCTGCTGGCCCCTGCCGTTCACGCCGCGCCAGCGACCATGCAGGCCATCGTGCAGACCGGCGCGGATGCCGCGTCGTTCCAGCTGCAGACGGTGCCCGCGCCCGCGCCCGGCGCGGACCAGGTGCTCATCCGCGTGTATGCGGCGGCGGTGAATCCCGTGGACTGGAAGCGGCGCCCGGCGCCGATCTCGCTGCCTTCTGGCGCCCAGCTGCCGGCCATACCCGGCTACGACGCCGCAGGCATCGTCGAGTCCGTGGGCGCGGGCGTCACCGCGTTCAAGGCGGGTGATGCCGTGGTGGGCCGCGTGAATGGCGCCTTCGCGCAGTACGTCGTCGCAGAGGTTGCGCAGGTCGTTCCCAAGCCCTCGCGGTTCACGTTCGAGCAGGCCTCCGGCATTCCCATCGCGGGCATGGCCGCATACGGCGCCGCGGAAGCCGCGAACATCAAACCCGGCCAGCGCGTGGCCATCATTGGCGCCGCGGGCGGCGCGGGCTCCGCCGCGGTGGATGTGGTGCATGCGATGGGCGGCAAGGTGATCGCCTCGGGTCATTCCTCGCAGGAGGCGTGGCTGAAGCAGCAGGGTGTCGAAGAGTTCGTGGCCTACGACAAACAGAATGTCGCGGCGCGCATCCGCAACGTGGATGCCGTGCTCAACATGGTCGATGGCCAGGCGGCGCCCGCGCTGGCCTACGTGAAGCGCGGTGGCATGCTCACTTCCATCGCCGGTCCGCCACCTGACGAACAATGCGCCGCGGCAGGCGTGACCTGCGTGCAGATCCGCGCCACGGCGCCCGGCAGCTCCATCGGCGACACGCTGCGCGCGCTGGTCAAACTTGCCGACGCGGGCAAGTACACGGTGCGCGTGACGAAGGTCTTCCCGCTGGCGCAGGCCGCCGAGGCGCAGCAGTTCGCGCATGCCGGCGACAGCGTGGGTAAGGTCATCCTGTCGCTCGACACCAGGTCGAAGGATCGCTGACATGTGCGGCCGTTTCATGACGCCCGAAGTCGCGGCGCTGGAACGGCAGTTCAACATCGTGGGCCCGCAGGGCGCCGAGTGGCTGCGGCAACTGTTCAACGCAACACCGTCGATGCGGTTGCCGGTGGTCCGCTGGCAGGAAGGGCGGCGCGAACTCACCGGCATGCGCTGGGGGTTGATTCCCTTTTTCGCGAAGGGCGATCCCGGCCCTTACAGCACCATCAACGCGCGCGTCGAAACCTTCCGCACCTCGCCGGCCTATCGAACGGCGTGGAAGCGCGGCCAGCGCTGCCTGGTGCCGGCCTGCGGCTTCTACGAATGGCAGACGCTGGAAGAGGGCAAGCAGCCCTGGTTCATCGGCTGCGCCGACCAGGAAATCTTCGCCTTCGCCGGCCTGTGGGACAGCAGCACCCCGCCCGAGGGCGAACCCATCCTGAGCTTCACCATCATCACGCTGCCGGCCTCGCCGATGATGGCCGGCATCCACAACACGAAGCTGCGCGAGCCTGCGATCCTGAAGCCCGATCAGTGGGATGCCTGGCTCGCCGGCACGCCCGATGAGGCCTTCGCGTGCCTGCAGCAGTATCCGGATGACCTGCGCAGTGCCTGGCCGGTGTCGAAGCGGGTGAACAATCCGCGCAACAACGATGCGGCGCTGGTGAAGCCCGCCGCCTGAATCAGCGCTTCGCGCCCCAGTTCTGGCTTAGCGCAACGCTGCCCAGGATCAGCACGCAGGCGATGCTCATTGTCAGCGTCACCGGTTCGTCCAGGAACAGCCATCCCCAGGCCACGCCGAAGGGCGGAATCAGGTAGGTGACGATGGTGGTGCGGTTCGCGCCCACCTTCTCGATCAGCCGGTAGAACATCGCAAAGGCGATGCCGGTGCACAGCATCCCCAGCGCGCCCGCGCTGAGCCAGGACTTCATCGGAATGGCATGGCGCGGCCAGGTGGCGATGGCGAACGGCGCCGCCAGCAACGCCCCGGACCCCAGCGTGACCGCAGCCAGTGCTGCCGGCGGCAGGCCCTGCAGGTGGCGCCGCGCCATGTGCGCGCCCAGGCCGTACATCAGCGAGGCCACTGCGCCTGCGATGCTGGCCCAGCCCACGCTCATGCCGGCCATCTTGCCGCTGGCCAGCACGATGATGCCGGCGAAGCCGGCGACCAGCGCGATGCTCTGGCGCGCGCTGAGCTTCTCGTGGAAGAACAGGAATCCCATCAGCGCCGCGCACAGCGCCGTCATGCCGTTGGCAATGGCGCCCACGCCGGCAGGCGCCCGTTCCGCCGCCCAGGCAAAGAGCAGGAATGGCAGCGCGGAATTCATCAGGCCGATGAACGCCATCATCGGCCAGCGGCGCAGCGTGAATTTCTCGCGGTCGCGCCACAGGAAGGGCAGCAGCAGCGCCGAGCCCAGCGCCAGGCGCATCTCCACCAGCGGCACGGGCCCGAAGTCATTCACCGCGATGCGCATGAACAGGAAGGAGCCTCCCCAGATGGCCCCCAGCACGAGCAGCAGCACCACGTAGCTCATGGACTGGCGGGAGCAGGCGCCGTGCGGGTCGGAATGGGCACGTTGCACAGGTCGACGTGGCCCGCGGGGCGCTTGTAGAAGCCATCGACGCGGTTGCGCCGCGCCTCGGTGGCGTCGCGGAAGCTCTGCGTATCGGTGCGCAGCACCTGCAGCCTCGTGCGGTCCGCTTCTGGCAACTCGCTGGCCAACCTGATCGAGCGGATCGGCGTGCGCTCGCGCGCATCTTCATAGAACCCCAGCGGCGGCGGGCCACGCCTGATGGTGCTCAGCAATTCCATGCCCGCCAGCACGCGTCCCACGACGGTGATGTTGTCATCGAGCTGGCGGGGCGACTGGCCGATGGTCACGTAGAGCTCGGTGCCGATGCTGCTGTCGTCGGCATCGCTGCGGCCCGCGCCGACGGTGCCGTAGCAATGCGCCATCCAGGCGGTGTTCTTCGCGGGATCGCGGCCGGCAGGGAAACCCTCGGCAAAACCCACTTCACGGGCCCAGCCATCGGCGTCGGGCAGGCGGTCGAAGGCGAGATCCTTCGCTGCACGATGAAACTCCGCCGGCAGGTGCTTCTTCGCCTCGCCCAGTGGTCGCGCGCGCGCGGGATCATCCGAATCGGCATCCCCGAACTGCACCACGAAGTTGTCCTGCGACCGGTAGATGCTGGTGCCGTCCCAGAAGCCGGCGCGCGCCAGCGTGCGGATATTGCCCACGTGCTCGGGGGCGAACTGCGGCGCGAGCTCGATGATCACGCGGCCGGTGGCCAGCTCCATGTAGAGCAGATTCCGGGGATCTGGTGTGCGCCAGTCGGCCTCGGGCGCGGCGGCGATGATCTCCGCGGCGCTGCGGTATTTCGGCCGATCGGGCTGCGCGGCGAGCAGAGGGCCGACGGCCGCCAGCCCCGAGTGATTGGGGTGGCCCACAGCGGCGGCGCCCCGGCCGCCGGGGTTCGCCCGGCGGTGGGAGAAACGATTTCGCGCGCATGGTTGATCGCCGCCCGGGTGCCCCGCGGGGCCGCCAGGGGGGCACCAACCGGGCGTGGTGGCATTCGGCAGCGCATGTCGCCCGCAGCGCACCTGTCGGTGTGGGGGCTCGTCGCGGCGTGAGCGCATTCGCCAGCGCGGGATGACCCCAGGTCTGGAACGCTGGTTAACCTGTCGATCACATCTGCCGTTGAGTGGAGGCAGCTATGGGGACGTCTGCGCGTCCCGCACCCCTGGAAAGCGTCGGGGCAACGGCTGGGTTTGTAGCCCGGGTGTGCGGTGTGCCAGCGCACAGCCCGTTCAGCGGGGACTGAAGCCGCTGTGAAGCACGTCCCTGCAGGCCCGCCGCGCGACCTGCTTATAATGCCCCCCATGAAGCCAATGGGCCTCTTCCGGATCCTGCTGCTCGCGGGCGCGCTATGCGCCCCGGCTCTGCTGCCGGCTGAACCGTTCTCCAGTGAGCGCTCCACGGCGGGCTCCGCGCCGCCGGCCCAGCTGCCCACGGCCACGCGCGTCGTGGTCTACAAGGGACAGCGACGCATGGACCTGCTGCGGGGCAGCGAAGTGCTGCGCTCGTACAGGGTCTCGCTGGGCCTGGTGCCCGAGGGCCACAAGGAGCGTGTCGGTGATTTCCGCACGCCGGAGGGCCGCTACTGGCTCACCCGCCGCAACGCCCGCAGCGATTTCTTCCTGTCGATCCAGGTCTCTTACCCGGGTCCGCAGGACATGAAGCGCGCCAAGGCCAATGGCTGGGACCCGGGCGGCTCTATCATGATCCACGGCCTGCCCAATCGCCTGAAGCGCGATCCGGCCTACTACGAGCGGGACTGGACCGACGGCTGTATCGCCGTGTCCAACTCCGACATGGTCGAAATCTGGCTGTTGACCAACAACAACACGCCCATCGACATCCTGCCCTGACCGCGCGAGCCCCATCCTGGAAGCCGTAGTCGACCTGCCTGAATTGGTGGATGCCAGCGTCGGTCCCCGCGGCAGCCTCGAGATGCTGTCGCAGTCCGAGATCCAGGTGCTGCTGAACTCGGAGCAGGGCGGCGTCCACGAGCTGTTCCGCAAGTGCGCGCTGGCCATCCTGAACTCGGGCAGCCACAACGACAACGCGAAGGAAATCTTCGATCTCTACCGTGACTTCGATGTCACGGTGGTGCGCCACCCCTGGGGCATCCGGCTGCAGATCAGGAACGCCCCGGGCGGCGCCTTCGTCGACGGGCAGATGATCCGCGGCATCAAGGAACACCTGTTCGCGGTGCTGCGCGACGTGGTCTACACCGCGCACGAGGTGGACCAGAACGGCCGCTTCGACCTCACCAACAGCACCGACATCACCAATGCCGTGTTCCATGTGCTGCGCAACGCGCGCGTGCTGGACCGCAAGATCAAGCCCAACCTGGTGGTGTGCTGGGGCGGGCATTCCATCAACGACGTGGAATACCAGTACACGAAGAAGGTGGGCTACGAACTGGGCCTCAGGGCCATGGATGTGTGCACGGGCTGTGGGCCGGGCGCGATGAAGGGCCCGATGAAGGGCGCCACCATCGGCCATGCCAAGCAGCGCATCTCCAACGGCCGGTATATCGGCCTCACCGAGCCGGGCATCATCGCGGCCGAGCCGCCGAACGCCATCGTGAACCAGCTGGTGATCATGCCGGACATCGAGAAGCGCCTGGAGGCCTTCGTCAGGCTGGCCCATGGCGTGGTGGTGTTTCCGGGCGGCGTGGGCACCACCGAGGAAATACTCTACCTGCTGGGCATCCTGCTCGACCCGCGCAACGCCGAGCAGGTGCTGCCGGTCATCCTCACCGGGCCGCAGCGCAGCGCGGAGTATTTCGAGCAGATCCGGCGCTTCATCGAGAAGGCCGTTGGACCTGCGGCCGTCGAGCGGCTGCAGTTCATCGTCGATGACCCTGCCGCTGTCGCGCGCGCGCTGGTGGGCGAGGTTTCGCGCGTGCGCGCGCGCCGCCGCGCCAGCAACGACTCCTACAGCTTCAACTGGCTGCTGAGCGTGCCGGAGGACTTCCAGCACCCCTTCGAGGTCACGCACGAGAGCATGCGCGGCCTTGCGCTGCACCGCGACCAGCCGCAGCACCTGCTGCTCGCGAACCTGCGTCGCGCGTTCTCCGGCATCGTCGCGGGCAACGTGAAAGAAAAGGGCGTGTCGGCCATCGAGCGCCACGGACCCTTCGAGCTCACCGGCGACAAGGTGGTGATGGACCTGCTCGACGAGCTGCTGCGCAGCTTCGTGGCCGCGGGCCGCATGAAACTGCCGGGCAGCACCTACAAGCCCTGCTATCGCATCGTCGCCTGATGCGACTTATTGCGCGTGCTCATTGCACGCCACGCGGCAAATGGTCGCCGTCCCCGTGATGCAGTTCCTGTCGATTTAACCGGCCTTTTCCCTAATCTGCCCCCACGCACTCAAAAGGGCAGAGAATGTCGAACAGCGAAGCGCATGGTGATGATCTGGTCGCGACGGGGGAACGCCCCGGTCCCGGCAGTTCCGAGCTCTATGCCGACTGGGCGGCACGGGTGCAGCGCGGGCGGGGTCGCCACGCCGCGATCAGCCGCATGAATACCTGGACCAACTACAAGAACTGGTCCGAGAAGGTCCGCCAGACCTGGGAATCCGACGTTCCCCCAGGCAAGAAGTAAGCCGTTCGTGGAGCGCCTGCTGCTGCTCTGGGATGAGCTCGACGAGCTCATGGGCTACGGCCGCCACCTGGCGGTGGGCTTTTCCCGCGCCGTGTTCCCCAAGGGACGCCGGAACCCCTAGTCCCCGCGGGCCCTTGAACTAGCGGGGCTACAGCCCCACCTTCCACGGGTCCTATTCCTGACCCGCTGGAGTCCTTAGCGTATGTCCGAAGCCGCCACCGCCACCCCCGAGAAAATGGGGTTCAAGGCCGAGGTTCGTGAGCTGCTGCAGCTCATGATCCACTCCCTGTACAGCCACCGCGAGATCTTCCTCCGCGAGCTGATTTCCAACGCCTCCGACGCCAACGACAAGCTGCGCTTCCTGGCGCTGGCCGACCCCGGCCTGCTGGGCGAGGAAAAGGAGCTGGGGGTCTGGATCGAGGCCGACGCCAAGGCCGGCACGATCTCGGTGCGCGACAACGGCATCGGCATGACCCGCGAGGAGGCCGTGGCCCACCTGGGCACCATCGCCAAGTCCGGCACCGCCGAGTTCTTCGGCAAGCTCACCGGCGACGCGCAGAAGGATTCGGCCCTCATTGGCCAGTTCGGCGTGGGCTTCTATTCGGCCTTCATCGTGGCGGACCGCGTCGAGGTGCTGTCGCGCAAGGCCGGCCAGCCGGCCGGCGCCGGCGTGCGGTGGAGCTCGGCCGCTGACGGCGAGTTCACGGTGGAAACCGTGGAGCGTGCCGAGCGCGGCACGCAGGTGATCCTGCACCTGAAGGACGACGCTAAGGAGTATGCCGACGCCTGGCGCCTGCGCTCGCTGGTGCGGCGCTACTCCGACCACCTGGCCTTCCCGGTGTTCATGCCGAAGGAAGGGGCCGCAACGCTCGATTTCGAGGCCGTGAACCAGGCCAAGGCGCTGTGGACGCGCCCCCGCACCGAGGTCACCGACGACGAGTACCGCGAGTTCTACCGCCACATCGCCCACGACGGCGAAGCCCCGTTGGCCTGGAGCCACAACAAGGTGGAGGGTAAGCGCGAGTACACCAGCCTGCTGTACATCCCGGCCCGTGCCCCCTTCGACCTGAACCAGCGCGATGCCGCGCGCGGCCTGAAGCTGCATGTGAAGCGCGTGTTCATCATGGACGACGCCGAGCAGTTCCTGCCGCTGTACCTGCGCTTCATCAAGGGCGTGCTGGATTCCTCCGACCTGCCACTGAACGTTTCGCGCGAGCTGCTGCAGAAGGATCCGGAAGTCGAGGCCATGAGAAGCGCGCTGACCAAGCGCGCGCTGGACCTCGTGGCCCGCCTGGCCAAGGAAGATCCGGAGAAATACACCCAGTTCTGGCGCGAATTCGGCGCGGTGCTGAAAGAGGGCGTGTCCGAGGACTACTCCAGCCGCGACAAGCTGCTGCCGCTGCTGCGCTTCGCCAGCACGCACGAGGCGGGCGACGAGGACAAGACGGGGCTTGCCGACTATGTGGCGCGCATGCAACCCGGGCAGCAGAAGATCTACTACGTGGTGGCGGACTCGCGCGCGGCGGCCCGCGGCAGCCCCTTCATCGAGCAGTTGCGCGCGCGCAAGGTCGAGGTGCTGCTGCTGGGCGATCGCGTGGACCCGTGGATCATGGGCCAGTTGCACGAATTCGAGGGCAAAGCCTTCCAGGATGCCGCGAGCGGCGACCTGGACCTCACCGGACTGCCCGAGGCCGACAAGCCCGCCGCCGACTCCGCCGCACCCGACGAGGCCCAGGGCAAGGCGCTGCTCGAGCGCGTGGCGAAGGCGCTGGATGATGCGGTGGCCGGCGTGAAGGCCAGCCAGCGCCTGGCCGAATCGCCCGCCTGTCTCACTCGCGGCGAGGATGGCCTGTCCGAATCCATGCGACGCGTGCTGGCCGCCGCGGGCCGGGGCGAGCTGCCGGCATCGAAGCCGCAGCTGGAACTGAACCTGGCACACCCGCTCGTGAAGCGGCTGGCCGGCCTTGAGGAGCCGGATTTCAGCGAGCTTTCGCAGCTGTTGTACGATCAGGCGCAGCTCACCGAGCAGGGGCAGCTGGCCAATCCGGGCGAGTTCTCACGCCGGCTGAACAGCCTGCTGCTGAAGCTGTTGCAACACTGATCGGGGAATCCATGACCCAGCGCCGCAAACCCACGCCCGAGGAACTGCGCACCCGGCTCTCGCCGCTGCAGTACCACGTCACGCAGGAGAAGGGCACCGAGCGGGCCTTCACCGGCAAGTATTCCGCGCATACGGCCAGGGGCACCTACTACTGCGTGTGCTGCGATGCCGATCTGTTCGAATCGGAGAAGAAGTTCGACGCCGGGTGCGGCTGGCCCAGCTTCTGGCTGCCGCTGGCCGGCGATCGCATCCGCCAGCACCGGGATCTCTCGCACGGCATGGTGCGCACAGAGGTCACCTGCGCGGCCTGTGATGCGCACCTGGGGCATGTGTTCGACGACGGACCCGAACCCACCGGACTGCGCTACTGCATCAACTCCGCGTCGCTGGGCTTTCGGGGCGAGGGCGAGTGACGAGCGCAATTCCCCGGCCCGAGCCGGTGATGATCGAAGGTCCCGCGGGCCGCATCGAGGCCGTGCTCGAGGATCCTTCGCCGGGCACGATGCCGCGGGCGTTCCTGGTGGTCTGCCATCCGCATCCGCTGCACGGCGGCACCATGACGAACAAGGTGGTCACGACGCTGGCGCGCACCGCGCACACGCTTGGCATTCCCAGCCTGCGCTTCAACTTTCGTGGCGTCGGCGCCAGCGAAGGAATCTTCGACGAAGGCAAGGGTGAAACGCTGGACGCGCTCGCTACCGTCGCATTTGGGCGACAGCGCTGGCCGGATGCCTCGCTGTGGCTGGCCGGATTTTCCTTCGGTGGCGTGGTCGCGTTGCGCGCCAGCACCACGCGTGGCATTGGCGCCGTTGAAAGACTGATCACCGTCGCGCCGGCGCTGGGCCGCAATTTCGGATCGGTGCGCGACATCTCCGTGCCCAACTGCCCGTGGATGGTGGTGCAGGGCGATGCGGATGAAGTGATCGACGGCGGGCTGGTGATCGATTGGGCGGAGCAGCTCGACCCCGCGCCGAGGCTTGAAGTGATGCCCGGCGTGGGGCACTTCTTCCACGGCCACCTGCCTGCCCTGCAGGGCGTGGTCGCCGACTTCCTCGGCGGAGCCCCATAAAGCAAAAAGCCCGGAAAACGCTGGGTTTTCCGGGCTTTGAGAAGCTTTTGAGGGCTGGTCTTAGTTGACCATCGCCTTCAGGGACTTCAGCGGCAGAGCGCGCACTTTCTTGCTGGCGGGCTTGGCCTTGAACATCATCTCTTCACCCGTGAACGGGTTCGTGCCCTTGCGAGCCTTGGTGGCGGGCTTCTTGACGACCTTCAGCTTCAGCAGGCCGGGCAGCGTGACGATGCCGTGGCCGCGGAGGCTCTTCTTGATGACGCCATTCAGCGATTCGAACACCGCGCTGACCTGCTTGCGCGACAGCTCCGTGTCTTTGGAAATGGTTGCCAGGATCTCGGACTTGGTCGGTGCGCCGCCCTTCTTCGCCATGTTTGGATACTCCCGCGAGTTGAAAATTGTTCGCGCGGGGAACATCCCCAACGCTCTGTTCGGCGCGAAACATAACACATGCAGTGTGTCGCGCAAGGCTTTTTTTCAAGCGTTTTCTCGTCGCTAGATGACCAGCAACAGCGCTTGAATGACGATGCATGCCCACAGTGGAGACAGGTCGAGGCCCGCAACGGCCGGGATGATCCGGCGAAATGGTTTCAGCACCGGGTCGCATATTGACGCGAGAATCGACTGCGCCGGCGAGTAATTTCCTGGTGCAACAAAAGACAGTATCGCGTTGAGAATGATGGAAAACAGGTAGGTCTTCAGCACCAGTCGCGCGAGGTCGAGCGGCACCTGGCGCGCCATGAAAACAGGCTGCGCAAAGCCCGCGCCGAGCAGCAGATGCAGGATCCAGACCTTTGCGGCCGAGACGATCACCAGCGCCAGGATGGATGCGGTATCCACCTTGCCTGCCGGAGGAAAAACGCGCCGCAGAGGGCGGATGACCGGATCGGTGATCTGCACGATGCCGCGGCCGATCGGGTTGCGGAAGTCCGCCCGGGCCAGCTGCATCAGCAGTCGCAGCAGCAGCAGCACCTGGAAAACCCCGATCAGCGATTCGACGATGAAGTAGATGGCGCGCATGTGTTCAGTCCCCGAACTGGGCCGCAAGTTCGCGGCTGCGGTGTTCCGCGGCGGTCATCGCGGCCGTGACCAGCTTGTTGAAGTCCTGCGCGGCGAAGGTGTTGAGCGCAGCCTCGGTGGTTCCGCCTTTTGAGGTCACCTCGGCGCGCATGCGCGCCAGATCCGGTGTCTTCTCGGCGGCGACCAGCTGGCCGGAGCCTGCCAGCGTCTGCGCGGCCAGTTGCCGCGCCACGTCGGCGTCGAGTCCCAGCGCCACGCCGGCCTCGGCCATGAGTTCGGCCAGCCGGAAGAAGTAGGCCGGGCCGCTGCCGGAAAGGGCGGTAACCGCGTCGATCTGCTCCTCCCGGGTTACCCAAACGACAAGCCCTGTACTGGCAAGCACCCGTTCTGCCAGCCTGCGCCGCTCCGCTGACACGGAGTCAGCGGCGTAGAGCCCCGAAGCGCCAGCGCCGATCAATGCCGGACGGTTGGGCATGGCCCTGACGACCGTGATGCCCGCACCGAGCCAGTGCTGCAGGCGGTCGGCGCGAATGCCGGCTGCCACCGAGATGACCAGGGGATTTGCGTCGCGCACAGCGGCGGCCAGCGCGCGTGCCACGGCAGACATCAGCTGTGGCTTGACGGCCAGCACCACCACCTGCGCGCCACGCACCGCCTCCGTGTTGTCCGCCGTGACGCGCACACCGAAGTCGGCCACCAGTCCCTGGCGGCTGGCCTCCTGTGGTTCGGAAACGGTGATGGACGAGGGGCGGGCGCCCTTGCCGATGAGTCCGCCGATGATTCCGCGGGCCATGTTGCCACCGCCGATCAGGGCGATGGTCAGGGTTTCGAGGTCAGACATGGCCTGCATTCTACTGGGGGCGCCGGCCAAACAGCGCTGTGCCGATGCGCACGATGGAGGCTCCCTCGGCCACGGCGGCTTCCAGGTCGTCGCTCATCCCCATCGAAAGCGTGTCGAGGCCGAGGCCCTGGGCGTTGGCTGTTTCCAGCAGGCCGCGCAGCGCCGCGAAGTGACGGTGCTGTTCGGTCGCGGGCAGGTCGAAAGGCAGCATGCACATGAGGCCCCGCAGGCGCAGTCGTGGCAGCGGCCGGATGGCGTGCAGCAGGGGCAGCGCCTCGGCGGCGGACACGCCGGACTTGCTCGCCTCGCCGGCGATGTTCACCTGCACGCAGACATTCAGTGGCGCGGCGCGCGCCGATCGCTGTTCGGACAGGCGCCGCGCGATGCGCTCGCGATCCACGCCGTGCACCCAGCTGAAATGCTCCGCCACGGGCCGCGTCTTGTTGCCCTGCAGGCGACCGATGAAATGCCATTCGGCCGCGGTGCCCGCCAGCGCGCTGATCTTGCCGAGCGCCTCATCCAGGTAGTTCTCGCCGAATTGCGTGAGGCCGAGCGCCAGGGCGGACTCGAGGCGCGACGCCGGCTGCCCTTTGCTGACGGCCAAAAGCGTGATGGAGCGCACATCGCGACCGGCTGACCGCGCGGCTGCGTCGAGCCGTTGGCGCAATGCCGCAAGGCCGGACGTGAGCGCTTCGTCACCCGGTGATGAAGGCGCTGCAGGGGCTGAATTCTGCGGAGTGCTTAACATAGGGAGCAATGCTGCGGTGGACTATACTGCCGCAGTCATCTTCGGAGCACTCATGGCCCTGGATATCGCCCAGCTGCTGGCGTTTGCCGTCAAGAACCACGCCTCGGACCTGCACCTTTCAGCCGGTGTTCCGCCGATGATCCGCGTCGATGGCGACATGAAACGCGTCAACATGCCTGCGCTTTCCCACAAGGAAGTGCACAGCATGGTGTACGACATCATGAACGACAAGCAGCGCAAGGCCTACGAGGAGTTCTTCGAGACCGATTTCTCCTTCGAGATCCCGAAGCTGGCGCGCTTTCGCGTCAACGCCTTCAACCAGAACCGCGGCGCCGGCGCCGTGTTCCGCAGCATTCCGTCGAACATCGTCAACCTCGATGACCTCGGCGCGCCGAAGATCTTCCGCGACCTGTGCATGCTGCCGCGTGGCCTGGTGCTGGTCACCGGCCCCACCGGTTCGGGCAAGTCCACGACGCTGGCCGGCATGGTCGACCATTGCAACGACAACCGCCCGGACCACATCCTCACCATCGAGGATCCGATCGAATTCGTGCACGAATCCAAGCGCTGCCTGATCAACCAGCGCGAAGTGCACCGCGACACGCTGGGCTTCGCCGAGGCGCTGCGTTCGGCGCTGCGCGAAGACCCCGACGTGGTGCTGGTGGGTGAAATGCGCGACCTGGAGACCATCCGGCTCGCGCTGACCGCCGCCGAAACCGGGCACTTGGTCTTCGGCACCCTGCACACCAGTTCCGCCGCCAAGACCATCGACCGCGTGGTCGATGTGTTCCCCGCCGCGGAAAAGGAAATGGTCCGCTCGATGCTGTCCGAGTCGCTGCGCGCGGTGATCTCGCAGACGCTGCTGAAGAAGGTGGGCGGCGGCCGCGTGGCGGCGCATGAAATCATGATCGGCACCCCCGCCATCCGCAACCTGATCCGCGAAGGCAAGATCGCGCAGATGTATTCGGCCATCCAGACCGGCCAGGCGCAGGGCATGCAGACGCTGGACCAGTGCCTGACGGAGCTGGTGAGCAAGGGCCTGGTCAGCAAGGAAGAAGCGCGCTTCAAGGCCCAGAACAAGGACGCGCTCTAAGATGGACCGTGAACAAGGCATAAAGCTCATCCAGGACCTGTTGCGCCGCGTGGTGGAGCGCAAGGCCTCGGACCTGTTCATCACCGCGGGCTTCCCGCCGGCGGTGAAGGTGGACGGCGAGATCCGCCCGCAGACCGAGCGCGCGCTCACCGGTGAGCAGTCGGCGACGCTGGTGCGCGCCATCATGAACGACCGCCAGTCGAAGGAATTCGACTCCACCAAGGAGTGCAATTTCGCGATCGCGCCGCCGGGCATCGGCCGCTTCCGCGTCAGCGCCTTCGTGCAGCAGGGGCAGGTGGGCTGCGTCATCCGCCTGATCAACCCCACCATTCCCAGCTTTGAAGAGCTCGACCTGCCGCCCATCCTGAAAGAGGTGGTGCTGTCCAAGCGCGGCCTGGTCATCATCGTGGGTGGCACCGGTTCGGGTAAATCCACCACGCTCGCCGCCATGGTGGGCTATCGCAACGAGAAGACCCGCGGCCACATCGTCACGATCGAAGACCCGGTCGAGTACGTGCACCCCCACAAGGGCTGCGTGATCACGCACCGCGAGGTGGGCGTCGATACCGATTCCTGGCACAACGCGCTGAAGAACACGCTGCGCCAGGCGCCGGACGTCATCCTGATCGGCGAAATCCGCGACCGCGAGACGATGGAATACGGCATCCAGTTCGCCGAGACCGGCCACCTGGTGCTGGCCACGCTGCATGCCAACAGCTCCAACCAGGCGCTGGACCGCATCATCAACTTCTTCCCCGAAGAGCGGCGCGAGCAGCTGCTGATGGATCTTTCGCTGAACATCCGCGGCCTGATCTCGCAGCGCCTGATCCCGCGCGAGGGCGGCGCGGGCCGCATCGCGGCCACCGAGATCATGCTCAATTCGCCGCTGATCCAGGACCTCATCTTCAAGGGCGAGGTGGCCAAGATCAAGGAAGTCATGTCGCGCTCGAACCGCCTCGGCATGAAGACCTTCGACCAGTGCCTGTTCGAGCTGTACGAGGGCGGGTTCGTCTCCTACGACGACGCCATCCGCAACGCCGACTCGAAGAACGAGTTGCGCCTGCGCGTGAAGCTGGAAAGCAAGCGCGACAGTCGCCCGGCCGACGATGCCGGCGGGCTGTCGCTGATGGACGAGGATGAAGGGCGGATGATGTGACCATGACCGAAAAGACAACCGATGCCGATGACTTCAAGGTGGCCACCACGCCGGCCGGCCTGAAGACCCGCCCGCTGTTCAAGCTGATGGTGGAGCGCGGCGCCTCGGACCTTTTCTTCACCTGCAACGCCCCGATCAAGATCAAGATCGAGGGCCAGATCCATTCGATCAACAAGCAGGTGCTGACCCCGGATGCGGTGCGCGCCGCGGCCTTCGGGCTGATGACGCCGGAGCAGATCGAGTTCTTCCAGCGCGAACTGGAGATCGACTTCGCCATCTCGGAGCCCGGCCTCGGCCGCTTCCGCGTGGCCATTTTCTACCAGCGCGGCTTCCCCGCGATGGTGATGCGCTACATCACGGCCGACATGCCGCGGCTTGACCAGCTTGGCATGCCGGAGCTCATGACAGACCTGTCGAAGCTCAAGCGCGGGCTGATCCTGATGGTGGGCGCCACCGGTTCGGGCAAGTCCACCACGCTGGCGGCGATGCTCAACTACCGCAACGACAACTTTGCCGACCACATCGTCACCATCGAGGATCCGATCGAGTTCCTGCACTCGAACAAGCGCTCGATCGTCAACCAGCGCGAAGTCGGTCTCGACACCAAGACGTATGCCCGCGCGCTGCGCGGCGTGATGCGCGCGGCCCCGGATGTGATCCTCATCGGCGAGATCCGCGACACCGAGAGCATGGAGGCGGCGATCAACCTCGCCGGCACCGGCCACCTGGTGCTCGCCACGCTGCACGCCAACAACTGCGCCGAGACGCTCGATCGCATCATCAACATGTTCCCGCACAACCAGCATCCGCAGGTGTTGCTCGATCTTTCGCAGTACCTGCGCGCCATCATCGCGCAGCGGCTGCTGCCGGGCGTCGATGGCAAGCGCGTTGCGGCCGTGGAGCTGATGCTCAACACGCCGCACATCTCTGAGCTCGTCCGCAAGGGCGACGTCAGCACCATCAAGGAAGCCATCCGCAACAGCGCGGAGAAGGGCATCCAGAGCTTCGACAACTCGCTGGTGGGCCTGTTCAAGGCCGGGCGCGTATCGATGGACGATGCGCTGGCCAACGCCGACTCGCGCACCAACCTGGAAGCACGCATCAATTTTGGCTGAGGCGTGATCCGGCACGGCGCTGCACCGTGAGCCATCAATTTCGGCTGAGATCCTTTCGCAGCCGCTGCAGCGCCATCCACGCGCCGCTGACGGTCACCACCGTCACGCCGGCCAGCAGCAGCAGCGCGACGATGTCCCACAGCGGGCGCTTGCGCAGGCCCGCGAAATCCAGGCCATGCAGGCCGCGCTCCAGCCAGCGCATCCAGCGCGCATCCCCATCGACGATCCTGAACTGCCCGGTGTTCGCGCCGATGTAGATCCGCGTCCGCTGCCCGTCGGCAAGGACGGCGCGCCATACCGGCAGTTCCTGCCGTTCTTTGTGCGAGTAGTAGTAGGCGTCGTCGCCCTGCAGCAGGCTCAGATCCGCCAGTGGCGGGTCGATACCGGCCAGCGCAGCGCGCAGTTCGTCCTCGGTGAGCGGCGCCGGGACGCCGCCTGCATCCACGCGCAGGCTGCTGCCATCGGCCCGCTCGGCCAGCACGAAAAGCCTGCCGCCCAGCGGCTGGGACCGCAGCCGCACGAAACCGCCATTGGCCAGCCGCGCCGGGGCTTCATCGACGAAGCGCTTGAGATCAGTGGCTGACGGCGTGCCCGATATCTGCGGACCCACCTGCCAGGCAACGCCGCTGCCGGCAAACAGTCCCCAGGGCGTCATCGTCAGCAGGCCGCTGAACACCCAGGTCAGCGCGAGCACGCCGAAGATGAGGCCGGCCACATGGTGCCAGTACCACCAGCCGCGAAAGGGCGAGGCGCGACGACCATCGCGCCGGCGCTGCCAGCGCGCGATGCCGACATACAGGCCGGTGGCGGTGAGGAAGGTGCCGATCACGGCCGTCCAGATGACGATGTCCGACCACAGCTTCGCGTGCTGCCGCAGCGAGATCGGATACAGCCAGTGCGGAATGGCGCCCAGCCACGCCAGCACGCGCTCGCGGCGGCTGGTGTCCTGCAGCAGTTCGCCGGTGTCGCGCGCCAGGTAAAGCTGTGTGCCTGCGGCGTCTCCCAGCGCCACCTGGGCGATGCGCTGGTCGCGTCCGGCCGCCAGCAGCGTCCACTGGTCCATGCCCCCCTCGCGCAGCCAGCGTGGCTCGGCCGCGATGCCGGAGGCCCTGGCGTGATCCGCCGCGATGCCGAGCAGCTGCTGCTGCGTGGGCTCGCGCAGCGGCCTGCCGCTGGCGAGGTCGAAGGGGCTGCTGCCTTCCTGCAGCAGCACGGGCACGCCGCGCTGCATCTGGATGCTGAAATCACCGCCGGCGGCGTCATCGCCCGCCAGGAAATCCGACTGGCAGCAGCCCTCCAGACGCAGTGGAGGAAGGCCCCGCAGTCGCTCGGCGTCGGTGAGCGTGGGGTACTGCTGGTACAGCATCACGAAGCCCGACAGGCACCACAGGGCCATCAGCAGGCCCACCGCCACGGCCAGGTAGCGGTGGATGAACAGCAGCGTTCGCAACATGTCAGGCCCGATCAGAACTCGTAGGCGTAACTGGCATGCAGTGTGCGCGGCGCGCCGCGGAAGGAGAAGGCATAGGCGCCGCCGGCATCCGTGGTGCCGGTGCGAACGCGCGAGGCATATTGCTCATCCAGCGCATTCTCCAGCCGCAGGCTGAGGCGGTGGCGCCGGTCGGCGCCCAGCCTGAGTCCGGCATTCAGGTCGAGCACGACATAGTTGCCGTAGTTGCGGCGGGCGCCCGCGGCGCTGCGAAAGGTGTCGCCGGTGCGCAGCAGCGTGAGGCCGGCGAACAGCGCGCCGTCGCGCGGCGCGTAGTTCAGCGCTAGCTTTGCCAGCGTCTTTGGCGTTTCCTGCTGCTGCAGGCTGCCGCCCGCGGGTTTCGCGTCGGTCACCGTCAGGCTGGCGTTGGCGGAAAATCCGCCCGCCATGCGACCCGAGAGGATCAGTTCGCCGCCCCGCACCTTCGAGGTTCCCGCCACGTTGTCCAGCGTGTCGATGCCGCCCGGGCCGGTCACGATGTCGATCAGGTCTTTCACATCGCGGAAGAATCCAACCAGTTCCCAGCCGAGGTGCTGCTCGGCGGTGCCGGCGCGACCGCCGATCGACAGGTTCAGGTACTGGCTGCGCTCGGGCTTCAGGTTCGGGTTGCCCTGCTCGCAGCATGGATCGATCACGAACAGCTCATAGGCATCGGGCAGCCGGAACCCCGTGCCGAAGCTGGTGCGCGCGAACAGCGCCGGCGTGATGTCCCAGTGCCCCGTGGCCGACCAGACCGTCGATGACTTGCCCTTGCCCGGATCGTTGTAGCGCGCGCCGAGCGACAGACGCACGTCCTGGCTGAAGCCTGCCGTGGTGCGCACCTGCACGAAGGGCGCGTGCACGGTCTCGGCGTTCGGCGCGATCAGGAACACCTGGTCCTGGCCGCTGTAGTGCTGGTAGTCCCAGCCGGCCAGATACTCCAGCGCGCCACCCGGCGAGTATTTCGCCAGCAGGTTGGCGCCGTAGTCCTTGAATCCCCAGAACTCGCGATCCGAGATCACCACGGCCCCGCCGCCGCTGTTGTTGACCTGGCTGAACAGCGTGTCCCAGTCGTGGTAGTAGCCCTTCACGTACAGCTGCAGGTTCTCGCCCGCCGAGATGTCCACCTTGCCGGTGAGCAGGTCCTCGTTGCGGTCGTTGGAGGCCCGCGCGATCTCGAAGGGCCGCACGTAGTCGAGCGTGGCGTCGGTGTGCTGGTAGCCGAAGCTGGCGCGCGCCGCGCCGCCGAAATCGTATGCGTACTTCAGGCCGTAGCTGGCAACGTCGTAGCCGCGTTCGCGGTCGGTGCCGCTGGGCTGGTAGTCCGCGTCACCGAAGGGCTGGAAACCACCCGCCTTGTCCTTCGAGGCATAGGCCACGAAGCGGTGTTCGCCGATGGCGGTGCGGAAGAATCCGTTGGCATGCCTGCCGTGGTTGGTGTCGAGTCCCAGCTCCACCTGGCCGTCGGGCTGGTCGGAGAACTGCTTGGTGACGATGTTGACCGTGCCCGCCACCGACTGCGTGCCGTAGAACAGTCCCTCGCCACCTTCCAGCACCTCGATGCGTTCGACCATGTGCGCCGGGAGTGTGTCGAGCGGCGTGGTGGTGCTGTACAGGCGGTTGTTCAGGCGGATGCCGTCGACCAGCCACAGCACCTCGCTGCTGCGCGAGCCCTGCAGCGACAGCTCCATGTAGTCGAACGGGCCGGACAGCGGCGAGAGGTAGAGTCCCGGCGTCAGCGCCTGCACGGTCTGCGCGACGTCGTTGTAGCCGCCCCGCTCAACCTGGTCGGAGGAGATGGTGTCCACCCGCGAGCCATACCTGGACAGCTCCTGAGGCAGGGTTTCCTCGAGCCTGCCGGTCACCGTGACCTCATCCAGGGCGGGATCGGGGGAGGCAGCAAGAACGGGGTTCGAGGCGGCGCACAGCAACAGCAGCGCGGAATGGCGCGCGGAAACGGGAAAGGACATGAAAAGGCCCCCAGGCAGCATGCAGGTGGCCGGCGATGCTGGCGAGGGGGCGCCCCTGGCGCCAGTTGAGAACGGTTATGAGAACCGTTCCGGGCCCTGTATGCGGCCTACAGCGCCCCGTAGTTCTTCATTTCGTCGTAGTAGCCGCTGACCTGCAGCGTGATCGTGACGGGGTCATCGCCGATGTTCACCCAGTACCAGCCGTGCTCGCCGGCAAAGGGGGCGACCAGCGAGCCGCTGTCTTCGGCGATGCCGTCCTTGGCCTCGAGGTACCGCACGAAGGCCTGCTTGTTGGTCCAGTCCGGGGAATGGCCGTGGAAGTCCACGTAGACCACGCCCTTGTCGGCCTTCCATGAATAGAGCACCACCTTGTTTGCGGCGAGCACGGCCTTCACCTCGGTTTCGCCGCCCACGGGCAGCGTGATGGTGATGGTTTCGCTCTTCGGCGCCACCTTCGCGCCCTGGAAGACGGCCGGATTGGGCAGCGGCAGCGGTTCGCCGACATCGGCCACCTGCACCTGGCCCACGTTCTCGTTGCCGCCCAGCGTGTCCTTCAACTGGATGTCATCGCCGCCGCCCTGGCGCATCTGAGTGAGCCCCAGCTTGCTGCCGATGCCGGTGGGGTCGATGGCGTATTCGGCCGGCAGCACCACGACCACCAGTACCACGGCGGCAATCGCGAGCGCGATCAGCACGGACTTGATGAGCCGCGACGCGCTGGGCGCCTCGACCTGGAAGGGGGATTTCGGGGTGTCCATGATTTCTCCGGAGGATCAGGCGCCGCGCCAGTAGCCGGCAAGCTGGTAGCCGATGAGCACGAAGCCCGCGGCCATGATGAGCACGTTGGCCGTCCAGGCGCCGCTCAGGAACGTGCGTGAGCGCCGCCAGAAATTGAACGCGAGGAGGATGATGCCGAGCGCGGCAAGCTGCCCCAGCTCCACGCCCACGTTGAAGCTGACGAGGTTCGCCGCCAGGCCATCGGGCGACAACGACAGCTCCTGCAGCTTGGTGGCAAGACCGAAGCCATGCACAAAGCCGAAACCCAGCACCGCGGCGCGGGTATCGAGCTGCCAGCCCAGTCGGCGGAATCCGCCCAGGTTCTCGAAAGCCTTGTACGCCACCGACAGGCCGATGATGGCATCGACGATGTAGGCATTGGCGTGGATGCCGCCCAGCACGCCGGCCAGCAGCGTGGTGCTGTGCCCGATGGCGAACAGCGTGACGTACAGCGCCACGTCCTTCAGCCGGTACAGAAAGAAAATGACGCCGGCCAGGAACAGCAGGTGGTCGTAGCCGGTGACCATGTGCTTGGCGCCCAGGTACATGAACGGGAACACGTTCACGCCGCGGCTGGATGCCACGTAGGCGGCATCGCCGCCGGCCACGCCATGGGCCAGCGCCAGCGCGGGAACCAGGGCTGCCAACAGCAGCGCAACGCGGGAAACGGATTTCATTCGCGCATGGTAACCCGGTCAGGGCTCGATCGGCTCGTGCCCTTCCGGCAGCGCCCAGAGCCGGTGGGAATCCAGCAGCACCCGCGCGTGGTCGTGCAGCGCCGTGAGTTGCGCCATCATCAGCTGCTGCTCGGCCTCCAGCGCCTGGCGGCGCGCTGCCAGCGTCACCGACAGGTCCAGCTCGCCCAGTTCGTAGCCGCGCGCAGCGGCATCGGCTGCGCGACGCATGCGTGCCGCGGCCTCGGAAAGATCCTGCCAGTTCCCGAGGCTCAGTCTCGCGGCTGCGATGGCGGCGCGGGCATCGGAGCGCACGTGGTCGGTAATCAGCCGCAAGTTGGCCTCGGCGGCGCGCGACTGGCTGCGCGCGAGCGCCGCATCGGCCGAACGGGCACTGCCGCCGATGGGCAGCGTCACGGTCAGGCCCAGAAGGCGGCGATTGCCGTCGAGGTTGTCGCTGTAGTGCAGCGCCAGCGTGGGATCCGCCAGGCGATCGGCGCCTGCCCGCTCGGCCGCAAGGCGTGATGCCGCGGCCTGGCTTTCGGCCAGCTCCAGCTCGTGGTTGTCGGAGGTGATGTGCTCGATCCATTCACCATCCGTGCCCGGCAGCGCCTGCGGCTCCGCCAGCGGGATCGGCAGTTTCAATGGCAACCCCGGATAGTCACTGGCAAGTGCCTCCCTGGCGCGCATCGCAGCCACGGCCGCCGCATTGCGCGAGGACTGCATCCGACGGGTTTCCGCATCGGCCAGCTGCAGCTCCACGGCGGCGGCATCGCCGGCTTCCACGCGGCGCTCCACGCTGCGCTGCTGGTCGCGCAGTGACTGCAGCTGCACATCGGCGATCCTCACCGCCTCTTCGGTGCCCACCCACTCGAACCACATGTCCAGCAGGTCGCGACCGGCTTCATGCCAGGCATCGCTGTAGCTGAGTTCGCCCACCAGGCGTTCCTGCCTGCCGAGCCGGTAGTCGAGGGACGCCTTCCAGGGCCAGCGCATGGCGCGTTGCAGGCCGTATTCCTGTTCGTCGAACCGCAGGCCGCTGGCTTCGGTGCGCTGCTGCTGGCTCGCCGAGATCTGCCATTCATGCGGGCCGGCGCGCCGCTTGCGCTCGCGCTGCACGCCCTGTTCGATCGACTCGACCTGCACCTGCAGTCGGGGCGAGTCACGAAGGGTGGTCATTACGTCTTCCGGGGCCGGCAATCCCGCCGTCGCCTGCGCCTGTGCGCCAGTGGCCGCCAGCGCCAGCATCACCAGGGCTGCGATCTGCTTCATGCGAACCTCCCGAAGCCCCTCACCGGCATCGTCCACCAGGCGATCTCGTCGCTGGGCAGGGCCGTACGCAGCACCTCGATCAGCGGCTCGACGCTTGCCGCCGACAGCACCACCTGCAGCAGCCTGCGTCGTGACCGGCCCCGCACCTGCTCCATGGCGGAATGCAGCGTGGTGCCCGAGCCGAAACCTTCCGCGGCCAGTGACGTGAAGCCACTGACCCATTCCGGATGCTCGCGCAGCAGGTCGATGAGATCCTCTTCGACCTCCGCCGGACACGAGAGCGTCAGCAGGCAGTCATGCGCGGAGGGGGGTGTATCCATCTACTTCTCCACGCCGAAACGGCGGAACAGGCTGGGCAGCAGCACCAGCGTCAGCGCGGTGGAACTCAACAGTCCCCCGATCACGACCACCGCGAGCGGCTTCTGGATCTCGGAGCCCGGCCCGGTGGCGAACAGCAGCGGCACGAGGCCGAAGGCCGTGATGCTGGCCGTCATCAGCACGGGACGCAGCCTGCGCACCGCACCCTCGCGCACCACGTCCTCGATGGGCATGCCGCGGGCGCGAAGCTGGTTGAAGTAACTGATCATGACCAGGCCATTGAGCACCGCGATGCCCATCAGCGCGATGAAGCCCACGGAAGCGGGCACCGACACATATTCGCGCGCCGCCGCCAGCGCGAACACGCCGCCCACCAGCGCCAGCGGAATGTTCACCAGCACCAGCAGCGCCTGGCGCACCGAGGTGAACGTGGCGAACAGCAGCAGGAAGATCAGCGCCAACGCCACGGGCACCACCAGCCCCAGCCGGGCCGCCGTGCGCTGCTGGTTCTCGAACTGGCCGCCGAAGGTCAGGTGGTAGCCGGCCGGCAGCGGCACTTTCTCCGCGATGCGCGCGCGGGCTTCTTCCACGAAGCCCACCAGGTCCCGATCGCGCACGTTGCTGCGGATCACGGCCATGCGCGAGCCGTTCTCGCGTTCGATCTTCACCGGGCCCTCGGTGCGTTCCAGCCGCGCCAGCTCGCTCAGGGGAAGCGCGTAGCCGGCCGCGACCGGCAGCCGCAGCTGCGCGAACTGGTCGGGTCCGCCGCCATCGGTGACCGCCAGCGGGCCGCGCAGCAGCAGCGGCAGGCGGCGTCCGGATTCCACCACCACGCCGGCCTGGCGTCCTTCCACCAGCGAGCGCAGGTCATTCTGCACGGCTTCCACGTCGAGGCCGGCGCGACCGATGCGGCCGCGATCCAGCGCGATCTGCAGGTACTGCACGCCCCCGTTCTGCGTGGCGTTCACATCCTCGCTGCCCGCGATCTGTTCCAGTTCGCCGGCGATGCGCTGCGCCAGTTCCTCGAGCGTTGCCAGGTTCGGGCCGAAGACCTTCACGGCCAGATCCCCGCGCACGCCGGAGATCAGCTCCGACACGCGCATCTCGATGGGCTGCGTGAAGCTGGTGTTCACGCCGGGGAAACGGTCGGTGACGGCGCGGATCTGGTCGACGACCCAGGCCTTGTCCTGGCGGCGCCACTGGTCGCGTGGCTTCAACTTCACGAAGCCGTCGGTCTCGTTGGTGCCCATCGGGTCGAGGCCCAGTTCATCGGAGCCCACGCGCGCGACGAAACGCTCGATCTCCGGCACTTCCTTCAGCAGTGCAACCTGGATGTCGAGGTCCGTTGCCGCCGAACGCGCCAGGCCAATCGAAGGCAGCTTCTCGTGCTGGATGACGACATCGCCTTCATCCATCGTGGGCATGAAGGATTTTCCAAGCAGCACGAAGGTGGCCATGGCGGCAACCAGCGCGCTGCCCGCGATGATCAGCACGGTGCGCTCGGAGCGCAGCGCCCATTCCAGCAGTCGCCGATAGCGGTTTTCCAGCCAGACCACCAGTCGCGGCGTGGAGTGGCCGCCCTGCAGCAGCCAGGTGGCGGCCACCGGCACCACGGTGAGCGAGAGCAGCAGCGAACCCAGCAGCGCGAACACGATGGTGATGGCCACGGGCTTGAACAGCTTGCCTTCCAGGCCCTGCAGGCTCAGCAGCGGCA
This sequence comes from Pseudomonadota bacterium, assembly GCA_016720075.1. Taxonomy (GTDB): domain Bacteria; phylum Pseudomonadota; class Gammaproteobacteria; order Steroidobacterales; family Steroidobacteraceae; genus ZC4RG30. The sequence goes on along the minus strand of JADJXW010000003.1, from coordinate 42,174 downwards.
GGAAGACCAGCGCGATGATGGCGATGCCGGCCGTGACCGGCGCGGCCACCTCGGCGGTGGCGCGATAGATCACGTGCAGCCGCGAATGCCGCGCCGCGCCTGGTTGAGCCTGGTGCGCCTCGATGTTCTCCACCACCACCACGGCGGCATCGACCAGCATGCCGATGGCGATGGCGAGGCCCCCCAGCGACATCAGGTTGGCCGACAGTCCCTGCAGGCGCATCGCCAGGAAAGTGGTCAGCGCCGCCAGCGGCAGGATGATGATGACCGCCACCGCCGCGCGGACATTGCCCAGGAACAGGAACAGCAGCACCAACACCAGCACGGCAGCCTCGCCGAGCGCGCTCGACACGTTGCTGATCGCGCGCTCCACCAGCGAGCCGCGATCGTAGAAGGTGCTGGTGTGCATGCCCTTGGGCAGCGTGGGTGCGATCTCGGCCAGACGCTCGCGCACCGACTGCACCACCTGCTGCGCGTTGGCGCCGCGCAGACCGATCACCAGGCCCTCGACGGCCTCGCCCGTTCCCGCCTGCGTGACCATGCCATAGCGGGTGAGCGCGCCGATGCGCACCTGCGCCACGTCACCGAGGCGCACCGAGGCGTCGCCGCGCGTCGCAATGACGATGCCGGCGAGGTCTTCGGGACTGCGCACATCGCCGTCGGCGCGAATCAGCCAGCTCTCCTCGTTCTCCTGCAGGCGGCCCGCGCCGTCGCTGCGGTTGTTGGCCAGCATCGCATCGTGCAGCTCACCCAGCGTCAGCCCGCGCGCGGCAAGGGCGGCGATGTCGGGCACCACCTCGTAGCTGCGCACGAATCCGCCCAGCGAGTTCACATCGGCAACGCCCGGCAGACCGCGCAGCTGCGGCCTGATCACCCAGTCGAGCACGGTGCGCTTTTCCTCCAGCGACTGCGGCCCTTCGAGCGTGAACATGAACATGTCCGACAGCGGCGTGGTGATGGGCGCAAGGCCGCCGCTGCTCGTTGCGGGCAGGTTAGGCACCACACCCGCCAGGCGCTCGCTGACCTGCTGGCGCGCCCAGTAGATGTCGGTGCCATCCACGAAATCCAGCGTGATGTCCGCGATGGCGTACTTGGACTTCGAACGCAGGATGGTCTGGCCGGGGATGCCGAGCAGCTCCTGCTCGATGGGGCCGGTGATGCGCGTCTCGACTTCCTCGGGCGTCATGCCCGGGGCCTTCATGATGATCTTGACCTGCGTCGAGGAGATGTCCGGGAACGCGTCGATGGGCAGGCCGCGCAGCGCCCACAGGCCGAGGCCTGCCAGCAGCGTGGTCAGCACCAGCACCAGCAGGCGCTGGGAAAGACACAGCGCGACCAGGCGCGACAGCATCACGGCGCCTGCGGGGCCGCGCCCAGGCCCAGCCAGCTGCCCTTGATGGCGGCAAGTCCGCTGCTGGCCACCTGCGCACCCGGTGGCAGGTTGCCGCGCACCCAGGCGCTGCCACCGGCGCGGCGTTCAACCTTCACGGCCACGGGCTGCAGTCCTTCGGCGTCGCGCAGGAACACATGGCTGCCGCCGGCGTGCTGCACGACGCTGGCTTCGGGCACTGCCACGAGCCCGGTCGCGGCGCGCGGCGATACCTGCGCCTCCACGAACTGGTTGGGCGCAAGGCAGTCGGCCGCGCGCGGCATCTCCGCGCGCACGGTGAGTGTCTGGCTCTGCGCGTCGAGCAGCACCGCGCTGGCGATGACGCGGCCCGCGTCGGGACAGCCGGCCACGGCCACGGCGTCGCCCGCTGCGATGCCCTGCGCCTGCTCGCGCGTGGCCTGCATCTCGATCCACAGCCGGTCGAGCGAGGCCACGCGCAGCAGCGGATCACCCACTGCCACGCTCTGGCCCGCCGTCACCGACTGCTGCAGCACACGGCCGGCGCGCGGCGCCGCCAGCGTCACCGCAGGCGCGATGTCGCCGGCGTCCTGGATGCGGGCGAGGGCGGCCTCGGAGAATCCAGCCAGGCGCAGCATCTGCGACTGCGCGCGCAGCGCGGCTTCTGCTTCGGTGGCCGCAGCCTGGCTCTCCAGCAGGCGGTTGCGCGAGATGATGCCTTCGGCGTTGAGCTGCTGGTCGCGCTGGGCGCGTGAGCTGGCCAGCTGCGCGCGCGCGCGCGCGCCGATGAGTTCACTCTGCAGTTCCAGCACCTGCGCGCTGCGGATGCGCACCAGCGCCTGCCCGGCGCGCACGTTCTGGCCTGGATCGACCAGCAGCGCCTCGATGCGGCCTTCCACCGGCGCCAGCACCTGGTCCAGCGCGGCATTCGGCACGACCACGCGGCCGGAAAGCCGCAGCGAGTAGCCCGCGCCGGCCGGCGCGACTCCGGCGTCGACGGGCTTCGTGGCCGAGAAGGTGACGCCGCCGGCCTGAAGCTGCGCGGCGTTCATCGGTATCTTCTGCGCGCTGGTATCGGCGGCGCTCAACGGGCCGACGCAAAGGACCAGGAAGAGACCAGGCAGGGCGCACTGGCTGAAAGTCATTCGCATCGGGCCACTCCTTGCGGAAACGGCTCAATATTGTCCAATGCGTCTTAAGTGATGCTTAAGGGCGCATCCGTACGCTATGCGACCAGAAGGGGTGTCCCCGCGGCTGGGAAAGAACGCAGATCATGCGACTGTTGCTGGTGGAAGATGATGAGCACATCGGGCGGGCCCTGCAGACGGGGCTGGCGCAGCAGGGGCATGCCGTGGACTGGTTGCAGGACGGGGTGGCCGCCGAGCTTGCCGCTCGCGATGGCCAATACGACGCCATCCTGCTGGACCTCGGATTGCCCCGCCAGGATGGAATGCAGGTGATTTCGCACCTGCGGCGTGACGGCTATGCCGCTCCCATTCTCATCATCACCTCGCGCGACGAGATCCGGGATCGGGTGGAGGGGCTCGACAGCGGCGCCGATGATTTCATCGTCAAACCCTTCGACCTGGAAGAACTCGGCGCACGCCTGCGCGCAGCGCACCGCCGGGCCATGGGGCGATCTCAGGCCGCCGTGGTGCATGGAGACATCCGCATCGATCCGGCAGCCAGGCAGGTGACGCGCGCGGGCCTGGCTGTTTCCCTCACCGGACGGGAATTCATGCTGCTGCTGCACCTGCTGGAGCATCGCGGCCATGTCCGGACGCGAGCGCAGTTGCAGGAATCGCTCTACAACTGGAACAGCGACATCGAGAGCAACGCCATCGAGGTCCACGTGCACAATCTGCGGCGTAAACTCGGCAAGGACCTCATCCGGACCGTCCATAGCCAGGGTTATGTCATCGACAATGCCTGAACCGCGCGGCTGGTCGCTGCGCACGCGTTTGCTTGTTCTGCTGGTTTGCCTGGCGGCTGCGCTATTCGGCACCAGCGCCGTGCTGAACTGGCGCGCGCACCACGAAGCCAGTGACCGGCTGTTCGATGATTCGCTGCGCGGTTCCGCCCATCTGCTGCTGCAACTGGCCGAGCACGAGATGGCCGAGCACGGTGAGGTCCTGGGGCTGGCGCTGCTCCAGGCCGAAACCCAGCCCGGACCCGCCGGGTTTCACTTCCAGATATGGACGCCGGACATGCTGGCCGCAGCGGGCGCGGGCGCGGGCTCGGGCTCGGCGCTACAGGCTCCGCTGCTGCCGTTCGCGGCGGAGGTGGAGCGCTTTGGCTGGACCACGGTAAACGGTGCTTCCTGGCGTTCCTACTCCACCTGGAACAGGCCGCGTACGCTCCACATCCAGATCGCGCAGGAGCCGACGCGGCACGCGGCGCTGGACCGGCTCGCACTGTGGCGCATCGCCGGCGGCGCCGCGTTCCTGCTGGCCATGGCCGCGGTGCTGATGTGGGTGGTCGTCGATGCCACATTCAGGCCGCTGCATCGCACGGCGGCCAGCGTGGGTGAGCGCAGCGAACAGGATCTGCGCGAGGTGGACACAGCCGGTGTCCCGCGCGAAGTGCGGCCCCTGGTCGATGCTTTGAACCGTCTTCTGCTGCGCATCCGGTCGGCGTTGCAGACCGAGCGCCGGTTCACCGCGGATGCCGCGCATGAACTGCGCACGCCATTGGCGGCCATCCGCGCCAATGCGCAGGTGCTCGTTGCCGCGCGCGACCAGGCCGAGCGCGAGGCGACTGCGCGCGATCTGCTGGCCAGCGTGGATCGCAGCACGCGACTGGTCGAGCAGCTGCTGGCGCTGGCGCGCGCGGATCAGCCCCTGCACGACGACAAGCTGCGCGAGGTGGATCTGGCCGACGTGGCGCGCGAGCAGCTCGCGGTGCACCGGGACCGGGCCGAACAGTGTGGCGTTGAGCTGCGTGGCACGCTGCAGCCCGGCGCAACGCGTGCCGATCCGGCGCTGCTGTCGGTGATGGTGCGAAACCTCCTCGACAACGCGCTGCGCTACACGCCTCCCGGCGGCCGCATCACCGTCGCGACCGGCGCGCACGAGGAAGGCCCGGTCCTCACCGTGGAAGATGACGGACCTGGAATTCCCGAGCCGGAACGGGAGCGCGTGTTCGAGCGTTTCCACCGCCTGCCCGGCCAGAAGGCCACGGGCAGCGGCCTGGGGCTTTCGATCGTGCGCCGCGTCGCCGATGTGCACGGCGCGCGCGTGGCCATCGCCGCAGGCGAAGGCGAGAAGGGAACCCGGGTATCGGTGAGGTTCAGGCAGGCTGCCTGAAGCGGCTATTCCATCGTGCGGGAGCGGAAATCGGCGAAGGCCGCTCGACCGCTGCGCCACACTTCGAACCAGACATCCTCGGGCAGCGTGGCATCGCTGGCTGCCCTGGCCCGAACGCCGATGTCGGTGGACATCGCCCGCAGCAGCGCTTCATCCACCTCGTAGAGGGCCATTGCCGCGCCGCGTCCCGGTGGTTTCAGCGGCCACTGGCTGATGCCCATGTCGCGCGGCGTGCGACCCGATGGATCGAGCGTCAGTTCCCGATCACCCACGCGCAGCTGCAGCACCGGCTTGTCGCCCGCATAGCGCGTTCGGCCGGGAACCGTGGACCACAGGAATGCGGCCAGCTGGTACGCGCGCTTGCCGGCGATGTTGATCTCCACCGCATACAGCGCGATGTAATCGCGCGCGTGGGCGGCCAGGTGTGGCTGGTCGAGCGCCAGCACCCACGGTTCGGTCGACAACTGGATCGTGGCGCCGGTCCTGCGGTCGAGCGTGGTGCTGCTGGCGGCCAGCCCGGACATCGGGACCAGCCCACCCAGCACAAGTGCTCCCAGCATTGCCCGCCGATTCATCATCGCCGCGTGTCCAGCGACAGCCGGTATCCCAGGCTGAAGAAATACCGCGTGCGCCGCTCGCTGGTGGTCGGCAGCGACCTGCTGCCCAGTTCGGCGCCCGCTTCGGCCTCGATGGAGCTGCGGCCATGCAGCCAGTCCAGGCGCAGCGAAGGCACGTATACCCATTCGCTGCCGGAGTCGGGCATGTCGGTGCGGCGGTCCGCGCGGACGCGTGTCGTGAGTCGCAGTCCCGCGCCCAGCGGCAACCGGCTGCCGATGCCCGCCGACATCAGCGTGCCGGTGCCGCCGCGCTGGTAGCGCAGCGCCAGGGACTGCGTGTCACCGGCGCGCAGCAGGCTGTTCCACATCAGTTCGGTCGTGAGCGCGTCGTCGCGGCCCAGCGAAGGCACTGCTTCAACGCCACCCGATGCAGGTGTGCTCGAAAGATTGCTCGACAGCAGGTTCACCGTCCACTGGCCCCGATCGCCCAGCGGATGCGAGGCGGTCAGCCCGAACTGAGTGAGGCTCGCGGAGCGATCGGCGGCGAGCTGGTCGATTTCATCCGGCGTGAACTGCACGAACAGGTCATCGAACGCCACCGTGGGCTGGCCGATCAGCGCGTTGCGGATGCTGAGCATGGGGCTGCGCTGGCGACTGGCATCGAAGTTGAACGTCCAGCGCGAATCGGTGATCAGCGTGCCCAGCACCGCGACGCTGTTCAGGTCGCCGAAGTACAGGTCATAGTCGGCCATGGCCACCAGCGTGCGGCCCGGCCGGATGTAACGCGATTCCAGGCCAACGGAACGGCGATCAATCTCACCGGAATACTGCTGGCCCAGCACGTAAACGGCGGTGTCCCAGCTGCGGCTGGCGTTGGCGAAATCCGCGCCCAGTGCCACGAACTGCCGATTCGTCGCGATGCCATTGCGGGTGCTCTCCACCGGCATGCCCGCCGAGGCGCTGAAACCGATGTTGTCGCGCCATTGCCAGTTGGTGAGCAGCCCATCGAAGGCGCCGGAGATGCCCGCCATGCCGCGCGACTGCCGTCCCAGCCGCGTGCCGAGTCCCAGCTCGCGATCGTTGAGCTCGACATAGGCTGACGACACGCGCAGTTGGTCGCCGCGGCCGGTCTGCATGAGGTCCTTGATGTAGCCCATGCTGATCCGGCTGGTGAAATCCAGGCGTTCGCCGCGGCGCCGCACCAGGCCATCCACGTCGGTGAGCATCGCGTTCTGCGTGGTGAGGTTGCGTGACAGCGCCGCGCTCGACAGACGCAGGTCGTCACGCCGGTAGACCTGCGAGGCGCTTCCATAGGCGCTCCAGCCCGTGGCGCCATCGCCGCCGCCCGTGCCGCGGCGGCCGGGCAGGCTGGCCGTGCGCAGCGTCTGCAGCCGGCTGCGGATGCGGGCCGCGGCCGGCGAATCCGGATAGCGCCGCAGGTAGTCCTCGTAGGTTGCCTTGGCCTGCGCGAGCTGTCCCTTGCGCTCGCGCGCGAGGCCCAGCAGTTCGGCGGCCTCGATGCGATGCAGGTAGTCCTCGGCGGCGACGATCTGCGTCAGGCGCGTGATGGCGTCGTCGAAGCGTTTGGCGGACAGCGCGCTGCGGGCTTCTTCCAGCCGGGCGTCGAGTGCGGCGTCGGCGCGCGTCTCGGCCGCGCGCGCGGGATTGGCGGCGCGCGCGATCACTTCAGCGCCGGCGTCGGCCGTCGTGGGTTCGACTTCGTCATCGATGCCCAGCCAGGCCGTCGGATAGCTGCCGCGCGCGGCGCGCAGCGCCGCATCCGCCTCGCGGCGGGTATCGAAGGGGCCCGCGCGCAGCCGGAACCAGGTCACGCCATCCACTTCGCGCTGCGAGACGAACACCGGCGTGCGCAGCAGCGCCGCCGCCTTGGCCACGGCCATGTCGCTGAACTTCTCCTGCGAGGACCCGAGGTTCACCGCAAAGCCACCGGGCTTCTGCAGTTCATCGCCGACGACCACGCGCGAGGCCGCGCCGGTCCGCTGCACGCGGATCCGCAGGCCGCGCATGCCGGTGGACGGCGCCAGCACGTATTTCTCGATGCGGTTCCAGCGCACGATCAGCTCGGCGCCGCCGGCGAGCCCGGGCTGCAGTTCGATGCTGCGCACCAGGCCCACGGCGTCCCCGGTCAGCAGTCGCTCGACGGCGAACTGCGCCGAAGGCGGGAGCTGGCAATCAGGACCAATGGCCAGTCGCACGCGCAGTTCATCGCCCTCGCTGGCCGGCGTGTGGGTCTGGTAACGCAGCGTGCAGGTGAAATCCAGCGCGAGGTCCACATGGTCATCGCGCGCCGTCACGCCGCTGCCGGCCAGCAGGCGCGTGGTCTGGGCGGAAGCGCCGGCAGCGTGCAGCGCCAGCGCGGCAGCCAGCGCCAGTGTTGGACTAGCCCGCCGCCTCATCAGTCGAAGCCGCGCGCCGTCACCCGGTGTTCCGGACCGTTGCGTGTCCTGGAGATCGTCCTCAGCGTGGAGTCCGTGTAGACATGGCAGGCGCCCGAGCAGTTCTTCAGCTCGGCCACCGTGTACTTGACGTTGCCGTACTTCGTGTGCGGACCGGCGTCGTAATCGTTCTGGTGGCAACCCGCGCAGGCCGGGCGATGCGCCGGGAACTGCCAGGTGGCCTGGTCGGTGTTGGTCTTGTGGCAACCGGTGCAGCTCGGGTTCGTTCCCGTGTGGTCGCCCGGGATACTCGCTGGAGGTGTGCTTGAAGCTCAGCGGCGTCCAGGCCGGGTACTTGTGGCACACCGAGCAGTCGCGCGCGGTCTGCATGTGACCGGTGGGTTTGCCCGTGGAGTTCACGCCATTGTGGCAACCCTGGCAGCCGGTGGTGATCCGGCTGTGGTCAAACGAGGCGGGCTTCCAGGCCAGCCGGCTGTGGCACGCATCGCACGATTCGCTGGTCACGATGTGCGTGGCCGGCTTGCCCGTGGAGTTCACGCCGTTGTGGCAGCTGGCGCAGGTGCCTGCCGCCACGCCTGCGTGGTCGAACACGGCCGGGCGCCAGGCCAGCGTGGAATGGCAGGCGTCGCAGTTATTGGTCGTGGCCACGTGGGTGGTGGTCTTGCCCGTGGCGATGGTGCCGTTGTGGCAGGCCGAGCAGGTGCCGGTCACCTGCGTGTGATCCACCCTCGTGGCCGGGTGCCAGACATTCGTGGCATGGCAGGACTCGCAGCGCACCGTCGAATTGATGTGCGTGGCGCTCTTGCCGGTGGCCGTGGTGCCGTTGTGGCAGGTTGAACAGCCGTTGACGATGCCCGTGTGTGAGAAAGTCGCTGGTGTCCAGGCTGCCGTCGTGTGGCAGCTGTTGCAGTTCAGCGTGGTGGGCAGGTGGGTGGCGTTCTTGCCGGTGGCGGTGGTGCCGTTGTGGCACGAGAGGCAGGTGCCGGTCACCTGCGTGTGATCCACGCGCAGCGCGGGATTGAACACGTTGGTGGTGTGGCAGCTCTCGCACAGGTTCGAGGTGGTGATGTGCGTGGTGTTCTTGCCCGTTGCCTGTGTGCCGTTGTGGCAGGCGGCGCAGCCATTGACGATGCCCGCGTGGTCAAAGGTGTTGGCCGGCAGCCAGGCCGTGGTGGCATGGCAGATCTGGCAGTCGTTGTGCGAGGGAATGTGGTTGGCCGTCTTGCCGGTGGCCTGTGTGCCGTTGTGGCACGAGACGCAGCTGCCCTGAACCTCGGCGTGGTCGACTCGCGTCGCGGGCGTCCACACGGTGGTCGAATGACAGGACTCGCAGCGGCTGGTGGTCACCACATGCGTGGCGCTCTTGCCGGTGGCATTGGTGCCGTTATGGCAGCCCGAGCAGCCGGTGGTGATGCCGGCGTGCGAGAAGGTCGACGGGCGCCAGGCCAGCGTGGCGTGGCACGAAGCGCAGTTCTGCGTGGTGGGAATGTGGTTGGCGGGCTTGCCGGTGGCCGACGTGCCGTTGTGGCAGGCCGAGCAGGTGCCCTGCACCTGCGTGTGATCCACCCGCGTGGCCGGGCGCCAGGCTGTGGTCGCGTGGCAGGACTCGCAGACCAGCGTAGAGGCGATGTGCGTGGCGGGCTTGCCGGCGGCCTGCGTGCCGTTGTGGCACCCCGAGCAGCCGTTCACCACGCCCGTGTGGTCGAAGTTGCCGGTGGTCCAGGTGCTGGTGGAATGGCAGCTGTCGCAGTTGAGCGTGGTGGGGATGTGCGTCGCGGTCTTGCCGGTGGCCGTCGTGCCGTTGTGGCAGGCCTGGCAGGTGCCCAGCACCTGGTTGTGGTCCACGCGCAGCGCGGGCGGGAACACATTGGTGGTGTGGCAGCTCTCGCAGGAATCGGTCGTGGTGATGTGCGTGCCGTTCTTGCCGGTGGCCGTGGTGCCGTTGTGACAGGTGGCGCAGCCGCCGGTGATGCCGGTGTGGTCGAAGCGACTGGCGGAGCGCCAGGCCGTGGATGTATGGCAGGCCTGGCACTCGTTGCTGGTGGGCAGGTGCGTGGCGTTCTTGCCGGTGGCGATGGTGCCGTTGTGGCAGGCGAAGCAGGAGCCCTGGACCTCGTTGTGGTCCACGCGCGTGCCCGGTCGCCACGCGCTCGCGGTGTGGCACGACTCGCAGCGTTCGGTGGACAGGATGTGCGTGGCGTTCTTGCCGGTGGCCCGGGTGCCGTTGTGGCAGCCGGAGCAGTTGGCGGTGATGCCGGTGTGGTCGAAGGTGGCCGGCGACCAGGCCGTGGTCTGGTGGCAGGATTCGCAGGTGTTGCTGGTGGGGAGGTGCAGCGCGGACTTGCCGGTGGCTGAGGTGCCGTTGTGGCACGCGGAGCAGCCGCTGGTCACGCCCGTGTGGTCGAAGCGGCGCACCGGTGTCCACGAGGTGGTGGAGTGGCAGGAGTCGCAGGCCGCCGTCGTGACGATATGGCCCGGCTGCTTGCCGGCCGCCTGCACGTTGTTGTGGCAGGCGGCGCAGCTGCCGCGCACCTCGGAGTGTTCGAAGCGCGTCACCGGTCGGAAGGCCACCGTGGTATGGCAGGCCTCGCAGCGATCGGTGCTCACGATATGCGTGGCGGGCTTGGCCATCGCGCCGATGCGGGTACCGGTGACATGGCAGGCTGCGCAGGTTCGCGGCGTCGCCTTGAAGACGCCATCCGCATGGCATCCTTCACAGCGCACCTGGCGATGCGCGCCTTCCAGTTCGAAGCCGGTGGTCAGGTGATCGAACGTCGTGGCATCGGCGGCACTGGCCTGCGGCGCAGCGCCCAGGCCGATCGCGCAGAGCAGCAGCAGTGCCCGCGAGCATCGGGTGGGTGCGCATGCTACTGCGGCCTCGCGCGCTTGAACGAAATGGTGGAATGGCAGCTGTCGCAGCGGCGACCGAACTGCCCCAGGTGAACATCATCGTTCGCATGGCAGGACGCGCAGTCCTTGCCGAGCTTGGCTTCGCCGGCCGGCCGGCGATGGCAGGCATTGCACTGCAGGCGCGAATGCGCGCCGCTCAGCGCGAAACCGCTTTCCTTCTGGTGGTCGAACTGCCACAGCGTCCACGCATTGGGGCTGTGGCAGCGCGCGCAGTCCTTGCCCAGGTTGCCCTTGTGCACGTCGTCCGCCTTGTGGCAGCCGGCGCATTCCTTGGGGGCATCCTTGAACTTCTTCGTCGTGTGGCAGCCCGCGCAGGGCACCGCCACGTGCTGGCCCAGCAGCGGGAAGGCCGTGACATCGTGGTCGAAGCGGATGTCCTTCTTCCAGGCATCGAGGCCGTGGCAGCTCTCGCACTTGGTGCCCAGCGAGCCCGCGTGGACATCGATCGCGCGATGGCATGCAACGCAGTCCTTTGCAGGCTTGCGATCCGTCACGCGCGCCACGTGGCAGTTGTGGCAGGCGAGCTTCGAATGCGCGCCGCGCAGCGTGAACTTGGCATCGCGCTCGTGCACGAAGTGGGTGTCCTTCCAGGCGCTGGCCTCGTGGCAGCTCTCGCACTTGGTGCCCATGCGACCGGCGTGCGAATCGATGGCGGCATGGCAGCCCGAGCAGTCCTTGGGGATCTTGTCCTCGAACCGCCCCGTGCGATGGCAGGACTGGCAACTGGCGGTGCGGTGCGCGCCGAGCAGCGCGAAGCCGGTGACCTTCTCGTGGTCGAACTTCGCGTCCTTCCACGAGGACTGCGTGTGGCAGTCGGCGCAGGCCGTGCCGCGCGATCCGCGGTGCACGTCATCCGGCGTGTGGCAGCTGGCGCAGGCCATCGGGACATCCTTCCAGCGGTTGCCCGAGTGGCAGGCGGCGCAGGGAATCTGCGCATGGCGCGCCTGCAGCGCGAAGCGCGTCTTGCCATGGTCATAGCGCACCGCGGACCAGCGCGAGGTTTCGTGGCAGGCGGCGCAGTCGGTGCCGAGCTTGCCCTGGTGGGGTTCGGCCTTCTTGTGGCAGTCCGCGCAGCCACTTGGCGCCTCGCGATACTTCTTGCCTGCCGCGTGGCATCCGGCGCAGCCCACATTGCGGTGCCCGCCGTCGATGCGAAAGTCCGTCTGCGAATGGTCGAACGCCGCCGCCACGGCGGGGGTGATCCGGCCATTTCGTCCCAGGTGCTCGCTGTGGCAGGCGTTGCACTGGACCTGCGCGATCTCCGGCCGCTTGCCATGCAGGCCGCGCTTGTCGCGGATATCCGTGGCCACATCCTTGTGGCAGGCCGAACACAGCGTTGCCTGCCGGGCGCGATTGGCGCGGTCGTGGCAGGTGGTGCAGTCGGATTCCTGCTTGGCGTGTTCGCTGTGCAGGGGGCCGGGCATGAGCAGGCCTTCCAGCGTCGCGCTGCGCGCGCCACCGGCAAAACCGCCGAGTGTCCCGATCACACACAGCATCAACGCAAGCCTCCCTGTTCGCATCTGCGCGTCAGTAGATGTGAACCGCCACGACGTGCACGATGCCCGCCACCAGCAGCATGAAGAACAGCGGCAGGTGCAGCACGTGCCACAGCGAGAACAGCCGTTCGTAAGTGGTGAGCTCCGTGACCCGTCGCACGGCATCGATGTGCCGTCGCGCCAGCTCGCGCGCGGCTTCCAGCTCCCGCTGCATGCGGCTCACCGGAAAACCCTGGATCAGCGCATGCGCGTGGGCCGAGCGGCGCAGGTGCGAATACATCCGCAGCCGCGCCTGCCAGGCCCGGAACAGCACCACCGGTGGGTGCAGCAGCTGCGGGATGGCATCGAGTCGTGATGTCATCACGGCTTCCAGCGTCGATACACGCTCGGCGAAGTCAGGCACGAAGGCCAGCCTGCCCGAGACCATCTGCAACCGGCTGAGCTGGCCGCGCAGTCCGGCCAGTGTTTCATGGCTGCCGCTCATCTTCGAATGGATGCGTGAATAAAAGTAGCGGCCGATGAGCCCGGAGCCTGAGACCAGAAGCATGCAGTACAGCGCCACATTGCTGTTGGTGGCGCCGGTGCGGAAATTGGAGTGAAACAGCACCAGCAGCGGACCCAGCACGCCCAGCACCATGTGGATCTGGAACCAGGCCTTCACGCTGCCGATGGGCGCGAGCGACTGCATGCGCTTGCGGACCGGATACACCAGCAGCAGGATCATCATGCTGCCGCCCACGATTCCCAGGATGTAGCCCGTGCCGGTTTCGGGCGTGATGAAGCGGGCAAGGTCCGCGTTCATGCCCACAAAGATCAGGGCCACGCACACCAGCGTGAAGAGCACCATGGGGCTGAGGATTGACGGTGCGCGCACCATCCTCAGCCTCCCGTCTTGCCCGCGCCCGCCACCAGGCCCCTGGCCTCGGCGATATTGGCGTCGATGATGGCCACGTCGGGTGAGCCTTCCGGCAGCGCGGCGCGCAGCTGCTGCCAGCGTCCCAGCGCGTCCGGGTACTTCTGGAGCTCCATGTCGAGGCTTGCGGCCAGCCACAGGCCCTTCAGGTGCCTTGGCTGCAGCGCCAGCGCGCGCGCAACGGCTTTCGCAGGCTCACCGGCCAGCTTGCGGTTGTTGGCCGACGCCAGCGCATCGGCGTAGTCCGCCCAGGCATCGGCGTTGCGATCGTCGAGTTTCAGCGCCTGGGCATAGGCGCTGACCGCCGCGGGGTAGTCGCGCGCCAGCCGCTGGGTCTGGGCCAATGCGAGCCAGTGGGCGGGATTGCCTGGCGCCGCGCGCGTTGCTGCCTCCATCTGCGCGACGCTCATTTCGGCGCGCTGTTCCACCGGCGCACCGGTGGAGCCCGAGGCACCCGGCGGCGGCCCACCAAAGGCATGCGCCACGCTGGCCCAGTCAGCGTCAGCGTTGCCAGAGGAGTTCGTCAGCGCTACCGGCAGGTCGGCATCGTCGCCTTGGCGCGCAGTGCCTTCGTCGTGGCCAGCAGCATGACCACCAGCAGCGGCACCGCCAGCGCCAGCACGGCGGCAACTCGCGGCAACGGGCGGGGCGCTGGGGCAGGGCCCGGATGGGGATGAGAATCGCCAACGCGGCGAGGGCCGCTGCAGCGCCTGTCAGGAAGATGATTGCGGGCGTTGCGTTCATGTTGTTCTTGCGGAAAAAAGGGCCTTTTGGGTCGCTATACGTAGATACCACGCCCCGTTTCCGGCTGCTGGTGGCGCATGTGTATTGTTGAACGGATTCACGCTAGCGCCACATCGTCGGTGGCCAGCGACGTCCCTGGTTAATCGTTCCTTAAGGACTCCGCGAGATCATCGCCACCTCAGCTGCGGTTGCGGCAATTCCGTGCCGTCGTGTGATGCCGACACTGGAATATGAAACGCTCCTGGCGGAGGCTGCGCGCTGTGAACGCTACCTGGATCATCTACATCCTGCCGATGCTGGGCATCTGGGCCTGGTACCTGCACAAGCGCAGGGCCGCCGAGAGGCACAGTCTCGCGGCGAAAAAGGATGCCGAGTCCGCGGGGCTGGCCGAGCCGGTTTCACTTCACCCCATCATCGATCCGGCCATTTGCGTGGGCTGTGGATCCTGCGTGCGCGCCTGCCCTGAACAGCCCGAGCACATGGTGCTGGGGCTGATCAATGGCAAGGCCAACCTGATCACCGCGGGGGATTGCATCGGCCACGGCGCCTGCCGCGCGGCCTGTCCCGTGGGCGCCATCTCGCTGGTGTTCGGCTCCGAGAAGCGCGGCGTGGATATTCCCACCGTGTCCCCCGACTTCGAGTCCAGCGTGCCGGGCATCTTCATCGCCGGTGAGCTGGGAGGCATGGGCCTGATCCGCAATGCGCTGGAGCAGGGTCGACGCGCCGTCGAGCACATCTCCGCGCGCATCGTCAAGAACAGCGACCCCAGCGTGCTCGACCTCATCATCGTCGGCGCCGGACCCGCGGGGTTCTCCGCGTCGCTCATGGCCATGTCGAAGCACATGAAGTTCGTCACGCTGGAGCAGGATTCGCTCGGCGGTGCGGTGTTCCAGTATCCGCGCGGCAAGGTCGTGATGACGGCGCCCGCGGACCTGCCAATGGTCGGCAAGGTGAAGTTCCGCAGCACCAGCAAGGAAGAGCTGCTGGCCTTCTGGCAGGAAGTCGAGCGCATGACCGGCGTGCAGATCCGCTACAAGGAACGCGTCGAGAACATCGCGCGCACGCCGGCGGGATTCTTCGTGCGCACGTCCAAGGGCGAGCTGCGTGCGCAGCATGTGCTGCTGGCCATCGGTCGGCGCGGCACGCCACGCAAGCTGGGCGTCGAGGGCGAGGGCCTGCCCAAGGTTGTCTACCGCCTGATCGACGCCGAGCAGTATCGCGGCAAGCGCGTGCTGGTGGTGGGCGGCGGCGACAGCGCGCCCGAGGCCGCGACCCGCCTCGCCGATGTGCCGGAAACGCAAGTAACGCTGTCATACCGTGGCGATGGATTCTCGCGCGCCAAGGCCAAGAACCGCGACAGGCTGCAACAGGCCACCGCCAGTGGCCGCTTGCGCCAGCTGCTGAAGTCCAATGTGCTGCGCATCGAGCCGGATGCCGTTGTGATGGACTGTGGCGGCGGCAACCAGGAGCGCCTGCCCAACGACGCCGTCATCGTCAGCGCCGGCGGCGTGCTGCCCACGGCCTTCCTCGAGACCATCGGCATCAACGTGGAAACCAAGCATGGCACGGCCTGAAGGCAGCGCTGGCGCGTTGCGCCGCGCCGCATGGATCACCGGCGTACTGGTGTTCAGCGCCGGCATGACCGGGTCGGTGACTGCCGCCAGCGCGAAGCGCAGCGCGGTGAAGCAGGATGCCGCGACGGTGCGCAGTGATGCGGCGCTGGACAAGGCGCGCCTTGCCATCCGCGAGAAGAACTTCGACGGCGCGATGCGCGAGCTCGACACGCTGGCCAAGCGTGGCAACGCGCACGCCATGTACCTGCTCGGGGCGTTGCTGCTGGCCAATCCCGCGGGCGAGCCTGATCCGGCGCGCGCGCTGCCATTGCTCGAAAAGGCCGCCGCCGCCGGAGTGCCGCGCGCGGCGTACCTGCTGTCGGTGGAGCTTGCCAACCGCGCGCCAGCGGATGAGGCCGGCGCGCGACGCTGGCTGGATGCCGCCGCCCAGGGCGGCATGGAGGAGGCGCGGGCGCTGATCCAGGCGGGGCGGTTGCCGATGGCTTTCCTTCCGGCGCAGGACCTGGCCGAGCAGTCGGCGCGTGATGCCGCATGGCTGCGCGCCGCGCGCACCGACGATGTGTCGCTGCTGCGGCAGCTCGCTGATGCAAAGACGCCTTCCGGCGCCGTCGATGATTTCGGCCGGGCCGCGCTGTCGGTGGCCGCTGTCAACGATGCCGCGCGTGCCGTCGAATGGCTGCTTGCCGCGGGCGCCGTGGTGGATGCCCGCGACCAGAACGGCATGACGGCGCTGCTGCTGGCCGCCGCGGCCCCGAAAGGCGCTGCAATCCCCGCGTTGCTGGCGGCGAAGGCCGATCCGCGCGCCGCGGACCTGCTGGGCAACACGGCCCTGCATCGCGCCGCCATGGCCGATACGGCCGAGCGCGTCAGCGCGCTGTTGGCTGCTGGTGCTGCGCCGAATCCCGAGAACAAGGATGGCGATCGACCGCTCGACATCGCGCTGCGCCGTGATGCGAAGCCCGTAGTCTCCGCATTGCAAGCCGGTGGCGCCGAGCCCAGCCGGCCGCCAAGCGCTCGCTCCGAGGCACTCAGCGACGTGCAGCGCGCCAAGGCGCGCGATGCCTACACCGGCATGTCGGACCTTGACGTGGCGGCGACGAGGCGCAACACCTCACTGCTCAAGACGCTTCTGGCGCGGGGCACCTGGTCGGCGGGCCAGAAGAATTCGGCGCTGTTTGCCGCCACGGATGCGGGCGTGTTGGAGGCCGTTGACCTGCTGCTTGCGGCCGGCGCGACCGCGCAGCAGAAGGACTCCCGGGGCCGCACGCCCGCCGGCACGGCGCTGCAGCAGGCTGATGCTGCGCTGCTCGAGAGGTTGTTGAAGGCCGGTGCTTCGGCGACACAGCCCGGCAACACAGGCGCTCCACTGCTCGTGGAAGCCGTTGCGGCCGGTCAGCGCCCGATCATCGAGTTGCTGCTGCGCTCCGGCGCACAGGTGAACGCCGTGGATGCGGAAGGGCGCACGCCGCTGATGCTCGCTGCGGCCAGTGACGATGTCGCGCTGCTCGACCTGCTGCTGAAGTCCGGCGCGACCGCCGGCACCCAGGATTCCAAGGGCAGGGACAGCCTGATGCACGCGGCGCTGTCCGGTGCCGGTAAGGCACTGCAGCGACTGCTGGCTGCGGGAGTCCCGGCCAGGATGACCGATACCGAGGGCAACGGTGTTCTGGCCGCCGCGGCTGCCCGTGGCCTTGCGGAGCAGGTGCCTGCGCTGGTCGCGGCAGGTGCCAACGTGAACGCCACCAACCGCCTGGGCGCCACGCCGCTGATGCAGGCCGCCGCCTCGGATCAGCTGCAGGCCGTGGAGGCGCTGCTGCGCGCCGGCGCCAACGCGAACCTGCGCGACCAGCAGGGTGACACGGCTCTCACCATCGCAGCGCGGGATGCCTCCGCGCCGCTGGTCAAGGCACTATTGGGCGCAGGAGCCAATGCCGACCTGCGCAACAACAATCGGGCCACTGCCGCGGACATCGCCGGAAACCTGCGGCGCGATGCCATCCGCAAACTCATCAGCGGCGGCTGAGCCGTTCAGCTGGCTGCTGCTGGCGCTGCTGCTCCTGCTTGCCTCGATGCCGGCGAGTGCTGCCGACGAACCGGTGCTTGCCGGTCGCGTCACCCGCGTGATCGATGGCGACACCCTCGACGTGCTGCTGGCCAGTGGGCGCATCCGCGTCCGTCTGCATGGCGTCGATGCGCCCGAGCGCGATCAGTCCAGCGGCCGTGAAGCCTCGGATTGGCTGCGGCAGCGCGTGCAGGATCGCGAGGTGCTGCTGGAGCCGGTCTCGCAGGACCGTTACGAGCGCATGGTCGCCATTGTTCTTCTGGATGACGCCAACGTGAATCGCGAGCTGCTGCGCGCCGGTCATGCCTGGGCGTATCGCAGCTACCTGCGACGCACGGAGCGCATCTACTGCGACATCGAGGCGACCGCCCGGCGCGGGCGCCTGGGCCTGTGGGGAGGGGCCACGGCGCATGCTCCCTGGGAACACCGGCGAACCCAGGGCCGGGGTCCGTTCACCGACTTCAGTCGCCAGTCCGCGGCCGAGTGCTGGAGACAGCGCCGGAAAACGTGAATCACGCACGCCGATCGGTCGCCATGTGTATTATAGTATTAATACACATGGCCACATGCCAACCATCCCGGCTGCGCTGATGTTCACGCTCGACCCACACTCCGGCATTCCCATCTATCGCCAGCTGCAGGAGCAGGTGCGGCGCCTGGTCGCCAGCGGGCAGCTCAGGGCCGGCGTCGAGCTGCCTTCAGTGCGCGACCTGGCGCTGGCGCATGCCGTCAATCCGATGACCATTTCAAAGGCCTACAGCCTGCTGGAGGCCGAGGGGCTCCTGCAGCGCAATCGCGGCCGGCCGATGACCGTGGCGCCGCGCAGGCGCGCCGTTGATCCGGCCGAGCGACGCCTGAAACAGATCGAGCCGCAGGCCGAGGCGCTGGTGCAATCGGCGCGCCAGCTCGAGCTCTCGCGGCGGGAGCTGGCGGCCCTGCTAGACCGTATCTGGGAGAAGGAGCATGAATGACGATTACGTGGTCGAAACACGCCACCTCGCCAAAGACGCCGGTGGTCGGCAGATCCTGAAGGACGTCAGCCTGCGCGCCACACCGGGCACCGTGGTCGGCCTGCTGGGCAAGAACGGCGCGGGCAAATCGACGCTGTTCGATGTGCTGCTGGGATTCGCCACGCCCACTGCCGGCGAAGCACGTGTCTTCGGCGAGGCCAGCAGCCGCCTTTCAGCCGGCTGCAAGGCGCGCATCGGCTTCGTGGCGCAGCAGGACGAGCTCATGTCGCTGATGACGGGCGAGCAGCACCTGGCGCTGGCGGCTTCGTTCCACCGGCAATGGGACCACGCGCTCATCCAGCGCCTGGCGCGTGAATGGGAGGTGCCCCTCAACCGGCGTGTTGGCGTGCTCTCGGGCGGCGAGCGGCAGAAGATCGCGACGCTCCTGGCGCTGGGTCATCGCCCCGACCTGTTGGTGATGGATGAGCCCGCCTCGGGACTGGATCCGGTGGCGCGCCGCGCCTTCATGCTCACGCTGCTGGAGATCGCCGCGGAAACCGGCCGCACCATCCTGTTCTCCTCGCACATCGTCAGCGACATAGAGCGCATCGCCAGCCACGTGTGGATCCTGCGCGAGGGCGGCATCGCCTGGCAGGGCGAGCTGGATCAGCTGAAGGAATCCACCGTGCGGCTGGTGCTGCGGGCGGAACACGAGATCCTCTCGCCCCGGTTGTCCCGGGCCAGATCCACGGCGAGGTGCGGGGCAGCACGGCGGTGCTGGTGGTGCGCGACTGGAATCCTGATCGCCTGCCGGAGATCGAACGGCAGTCGGGCGCACGCGTGGAAGTGACGCCGCTGACACTCGAGGACATCTTCCTGGCCGTGCATTCATGAAGACCTTCTGGCAGCTGCTGCGTGTCGGATTCTGGATGCTGCCGCTGCAGCGCGCGCTGACGGTCATCGGCCTCACGGTGCTGGTCGGTGGCCAGCTCTTCAGGCTGCCGTTCAACATGCCCGGCTCCACGCTGCCCATCACCTTCTTCGGCGTGATGCTGGTGATAATCGTGCCATTGCTGGCTGGCGGCGCGTTCCTCAGGATGCTGTGTGCCTCGCGGGCGCTGCTGCTGCGCCCGCACGCGCGGGGTCGGCTGCTGGCTGGCGCGTTCGGGATCCTGATGCTCGCAACGCTGTGCTGGATGTTCTGCTACTGGCTGGCATTCCAGGCAGTTCCGCCAAAGCTGCGCCCGGACGCCGAGGCGCTGCTGCTGATGTTCTCGCTGACGCTGAACTTCGGCACGATGTGCGCGGTGGTGCTGTTCATCGCCAGCCGCAGCCCGCTGTGGACGCTGGTGATCCTGATCCTCTGGCAGGCGCCCGGTCTGCTGCTGCATGCCTTCGGCGTGGAGGATGCAGCGCGACTGCTGGGCGGTCCCGTCGGCGTGCTCATGAGTGCGGCGGTGGGGGCGGTCTTCGCCGTATGGTTCCTGCGCGCGCGAAGAATCCATGCGGGCGCCTGGCGGCGGCGCGATGTCACCGGCGATGCAGCAGACCCAGCAGTCAACGCCCCGCAGGCGCCGGCAACGCGTGAGCAGGCCATGACGCGCTGGGTCCTCGCCAATGGCACTTCACCGGGAATCGGCCTTCAGGTCCTGGTCGCGGGCCTGGTTCTGCTGCTCATCCAGTGGGTGCTGGGCCGCCAGGCCGGTGTGATGGCCCTGCAATCGATGATGATCGGCGTGCTCTCGGCGGCGACGCTCATCACCGGCGCGGTGTCGAGCAGCATGGCGCGGCGCTCGCGGGCGCTGTGGCTGCCGGCCGGTCGCACGCGACTGGAGCTGCACGCCTGGATGGAACGCCAGATGCTGCGGGTTGCCGTGGCGGTGGGGATCGCGGTGGCAGCCTGCGCGCTGCTCGTGTGGGTGCCGTTTTCACCACGCCCGGCCTTGCCGCTGGCGTACCTGGTGCCGGCGCTGCTGGTGCCTGGCCTGTGCGCGGGCTGGCTGGGGCTGATGCAACAGCATCACCGCGGGTTCTTCGATGCGCTGGCGGGAACAGGCCTCGCCGCGGGAATCTTCTACGGGCTGGTGCAGCCGCTGTACGTGGGCACCGCCGAGGCACCGTGGATGGTGCTGGCCGCCGAGATCGCGCTGGCCGTGCTGCTGCGCGAAGTGGCCTACGTGCGCTGGCGCGGCGCCGACTGGCGCCGCGCGCAGCAGGCCTGATTACTTCTTCGCGGGCTTCCGGAACTTGAGCACGGCCTGGTCCGTGGTGCCGCGCTTGCCGGGCGCGAACACCATCCACGAGTGATCATCCTCGGGGTTGGCCAGCAGCTTGCTGTCTTCCACCAGTTCGAAGCCGGTGGCGATGAGCTCCTGCTTGATCACCTCGGGGTCGATGCGATGCAGCTTGTCGGTGTCGGTGCGGCCCGAGCCCGGTCGGGCATTGTGGTCGACGACGAAATAGATGCCGCCCGGCTTGAGCGAATCCAGCACCTTCTTGTTCAGCACCGCCACGTCGGTCTTGTTGATCGACAGGTCGTGGTAATAGAGCACGTTGAACACGATGTCGACGTTCTGCGGCAGCTTGATGTCGTTGTAGTCCACCAGCTCGTAGCGCGAGTTCGGGTGCTTGGCGACGAAATCGCGGCTGGCCGCGCCGGCGCGCGCCTCGGTGTAGGGCAGGTCATACATGTAGATCAGGCCCTTCTCGCCCACGATCGGGGAGAGCAGGGTGGTGAAGTACTGGCCGAACGAGGCGAACTCCACCACGCGGTCACCGGGCTTCACGCCCGACAGCGCCAGCAGTTCGGCCGGCTTGCGGTCGAAGTCGCGCGCGGTCATGGCCGGCGTGCGGTCCTTGGATTCCACCGCATCGCGCACGTACTTGGGCACGCCGGCGGGGATTGCATAGGGCTTGGGCGGTGCAGCGGGTGCGGCCGGTTCGGCGGCGCCAACAGCACCCGCGACGGCAAGGCCGGCGGCCAGCATCAGCGCCAGGGCGGTCCGGCGTGGTTTGAACGTGATCATCTTCATCCCCCTTTGGATTGAATCAGGCGAAAACAGTGTAGGCGTCGAACACGGGTCCATCCACACAGACCCGTTCCATCGACGGGCCCGCGGGCGTGGCCACTTCCACCACGCAGCCGGCGCAGCCGCCCACGGCGCAGGCCATGTATTCCTCCAGCGAGACCTGGCAGGGCAGCGAAAATTCCCGCGCCAGCGCCGCCACGGCCTTGAGCATGGGAGTCGGCCCGCAGGCGAACAGTTCCACCTCGCCGCGCGCGGTGTCGCCCAGCTGGCCCAGCCACAGCCGCGCCAGATCGGTGACGAAGCCATCGTGGCAGCCCGGGAATCCGGCCTTGCTGGTCAGCCGGCTGGGCACGCCCCAGGAATCCAGCAGCGGCATCGCGGCGATCACGCCATCGGGCATGCCGGGAACGACGATGGTCGAGGGGCGCGCGCGAAACGGAAAGGGCAGCTCCGATCCCAGCACGGCGAAGGGCTTGAAGCCCTCGGCCGCGCGATCCCGGAGCGTCTCGGCCAGGAACACCATCGGCGGGATGCCGACGCCGCCGCCCAGCAGCAGCGCGCGAGGTCTGTCGGCGTGCGGCGTGAAGCCGTGGCCGATCGGTCCCATCAGGTTTACCGTCTCGCCGAGTCGCCGCGCGGCCAGGTGCTGCAGACCCGCTCCATGGATCTTGAACAGCAGTTCGATCCAGCCCGCCTCGCGATCCACGCGCATGATCGACAGCGGCCGGCGCATCGGGATGGAAGGATCCACCACCACATGCACGAAGCTGCCCGCCGTCGCGCGCGCGGCGGTTTCCGGTGCCGCCAGGCGCAGCACGTATTGATGACCCGCGAATTCCTCGCGCGCCAGGATGGCGGCATCCTCGACGAAGATGGTGCCGCGGTTGCCCTTGCCGGTGGCGTAGGCCATCAGCGTGCCTTGCGCGCGGCCAGGGGCGCGGCGAGGATCTCGAGGGCCGCCATGCGCACGGCCACGCCGTTGGTGACCTGCTGGCGGATCACCGAGCGCGGGCCGTCGGCCACGGCGCCGTCAATCTCCACGCCGCGGTTCATCGGCTGCGGGTGCATCACGATGGCATCGGGCCTGGCCTTCGCCAGCCGCGCCGCCGTGAGGCCGAATTCGCGGAAATAATCATCGCCCGCCGGAATGGTGGTGTTGGCGAAGCGCTCCTTCTGGATGCGAAGCATCATCACCACGTCGGCCCCTTCGATGCCGGTCTCGATGGAAGTGGAGCGCGCGCAGCCCTCGAATTCCGCCGGATCGGGCATCAGCGCCTCCGGCGCCACGATACGGATATCGGTTGTGCCCAGCGTGCGCAGCGCATGGCAGGCCGCCGAGCGCGCCACGCGCGAGTGCCGGATGTCGCCGACGATGGCGATGGCAAGGCCATCGCAGCGCTTCTTGTGCTGCAGCACCGTCAGCGCATCGAGCAGGCCCTGCGTGGGATGCGACACATGCGCCTCGCCGGCCGACAGCACGCTGACATGCGGCGCCACGTGCGAGGCCACCATGGCCGGCACTCCCTGTTCGGCATCGCGCAGCACGAACACATCCACGTGCAGCGCCTCGAGCGTGAAGACGGTGTCGAGCATGCTCTCGCCCTTCACGCGCGAGGACAGCTGCACCTCGAGGTTCACCACGTCGGCGCCCAGGCGCTTGGCCGCGAGCTCGAAGGACACGCGCGTGCGCGTGGAGGGTTCGGTGAACATGTTGGCCACCGTGACGCCGGCCAGCGCGCTGGAGTGCGGCGCCGGTTCGCCGAGGCGGCGCACATGGTGCTGGGCGCGCTCCAGCAGCGATTCGATTTCGTCGCGCGTCAGCCCTTCGAGCGTCAGCAGATGTCGCAGGCTGCCATCCGCCCGGCGCTGTTGCGTCAATGCCATGTGGTTCCAGGAAACCTTGAATTCAGAGTTGTCGGTTGTTCTCGAGCCAGCCCGCCAGCAGCACTGCCGCGGCGGCGCTGTCGACATCGCCCTTCTTCACGCTGCGCCGCCGCTGGCCCGAGGCCCGCTGCTCGCGCAGCAGGCTTGCCGCCTCGGCGGAGCTGAAGCGTTCGTCCGCGCGTTCCACCTTCAGCTTGAAGCGCGCGCCGAGTTCGGCCGCGAAGGCGTCGGCGGCGGCGGCAATTCTTCCGGGGGAACCATCGTCATTATACGGCGCGCCGACCACCAGCAGGTCGGGTCCGAGCGTCCGGATCACCTTGTCGATGCCGGGCCAGTCCGGGCCCGAGTCGTGGCAGGGCACCGTGGCATGGGGGGCGCTGCTCCGGGTGAGGGTGTCGCCCACGGCCACGCCGATGCGGCGCAGGCCGAAGTCGAACGCGAGCACGATCTGCGCGCGGTTCAACGTCAGGCGTGACCGGCGCTGGGGCTGACGCTGGCCACATCGATGCCCAGCGAGCGCCAGGCCGCCAGCCAGCGATCCTCGTAGGGCAGTTCGTAGAGCATGGCCTCGTCCAGCGGCAGCGTCAGCCAGGAGTTGTCCTTCAGTTCCTGTTCCAGCTGGCCGGCGCCCCATTGGGCGTAGCCCAGCGCGATGAACGCCCTCTCCGGGCCTTCGCCGCGGGCCATGGCCGCCAGCACGTCGCGGCTGGTGGTGACCTGGATGCTGTCGGAGATGCGGTGCGTGGAATCCCAGACGCCGCCAGGCCGGTGCAGCACGAAGCCCCGATCCTGGTGCACCGGTCCGCCGCGCAGCACGACCTGCGAGCCGACGTTGTCGTCGCGCGCGGGCAGGTTCATCTGCGACAGCACTTCCGACAGGCGCATGGACAGCGGCTTGTTCAGCACGATGCCCAGGGCGCCCTTGTCGCTGTGCTCGCAGATCAACGTGACGGTCTGCGAGAAATGCGGGTCCTGCAGGCCCGGCATGGCGACCAGGAGCTGATTTGTCAGGTTGTCGGCCATGGTTATCAGTATGGGGTCGACTTTTCCGAGTCTCAAGGAACCGTGACCGCGCCTGCCGCCGGGCTGCCTTCAAAGCGCCACTCGTAGGCGAAACGCAGCGTGCGGTAATCGCGCGACAGTTCCGGCGGGAAGGGGTCGAAGGGACTGGCCAGGCGCAGGATGTCGAGCGCGGCGGCGTCGATCTCAGCCCGACCGCTGGAGGTCTGGATGCGGGCCGAGCGCAGCCGGCCATCGCGCTGCAGCGTCACTTCGATCACCGGGTTGCCCTTCAGGCCCTGCCGCTGCGCGGCCGACGGGTAGTTGAGGGTGCCAACCCGCTCCACGCGCCGTCGCCAGGAATCCAGGTACGGCGCCAGCCGCGAGGCGCGGGTATCGGCCGCAAGGTACAGCTCATCGCGCGTCAGGCCGCGCAGCACCAGTTCGTCATCGCCGGCGCGCTGCGACGGGCTGGGCTGTCCCTGTTCCCCGGCCAGCTGCGGCGGTAGCGGCAGGATCTGGATGGGCGTGCCGCCGGCCTCGGCATTGCTGGACAGGATCTGCTCGGCGTCGAGGGCGGCCTCGCGCTGCTCGCGTTGCGCGGGAGCCGACTCTGCCCGGGCCTGCGAGGGCAGGCGGGCGGCCCGGCGTTCCTCGGTATTGCCCGAACCGGTCTGCGTGCGCTGCGAAAGGTAGGTAGCCGTGGCGTTCTCGCGGGCCTCGGGCAACTCCTCGGAAACCAGCATCACCTCCATGCCGCGGTCCACCGGGCCATCGCCCGCGCCCGGCGCAGTGAAGGAGATTCCGAGGATCAGCATGCCGTGCACCATCGCCGCCAGCACCAGCATGGTGGTCAGCCGGTCGCGCGTCGTGCGCTCCTGCATGCCATCGGCGCGCCGCCGCGCCAGGCGCGGCGGTTCAGGCAGCGGTTCGGCGGCCGAGGGCATCAGGCTCCGCGCGCGCGCGCCGCCAGGCGGCGGTCGATGGCGTCGATGAACAGCCCCGCGAGGTCGGTGCCGCACTGCTTGTCGATCTCGCGCACGCCGGTGGGGCTGGTGACGTTGATCTCGGTCACGCAGCCGCCGATCACGTCCAGGCCCACGAACAGCATGCCGCGCTCGGCAAGCTTCGGGCCGATGCCCGCCACGATCTGCCGGTCGCGGTCGTTCAGCGGCCGCGCCACGCCGGTGGCGCCGGCCGCCAGGTTGCCGCGGTTGTCGCTGGCCGACGGGATGCGCGCCAGCGCGAAAGGGGCCGGCTGGCCATCGATGACCAGCACGCGCGAATCCCCGGTTTCCACGATCTGCGGCAGGTAGCGCTGCACGATGGCGAAGCGGCTGCCGTACTCGGTCAGCGTCTCGAACACCACGTTGAGGTTCTTGTCGCCCTGGTCCACCACGAAGATCGACCGGCCGCCCATGCCGTGCAGCGGCTTGACCACGACGCGGCCATGCTCGGCGGCAAAGCGGCCATGGACTGCATGTCGCGCGTCACCAGCGTGGGGGCGCAGTATTCCGGGAACCAGGCCGTGTAGACCTTCTCGTTCATGTCGCGAAGGCCCGCAGGGCGGTTCACCACCATCGCGCCGGCCAGTTCGGCCCGCTCCAGGATGTAGGTGGTGTAGATGAATTCCATGTCGAAGGGCGGATCCTTGCGCATCAGGATCACGTCCATGTCGCCCAGCGCCACGTCCTGCACGGCGCCCAGCTCGAACCAGCGCCCGGGATTGGCCTCTACGGTGAGCGGACGCGCCCTGCCGCGCGCCACGCCGTCGCGCAGGTAGAGGTCGTGCTGGGTGAGGTAGTGCAGCTCATAACCCCTCTTCTGTGCCGCCAGGAGCATGGCCAGGGAGGTGTCCTTGGCGTATTTGATCTCCTCGATCGGGTCCATGACCACGGCGAGGTGGGGGCGTTTAGACATATGGGATTTCCGTAAAACGAGCACCAGTTCAAGGCGTGATGTTATCCCACTGTCAGAATCGACCCGTCCTCCCTGGCTGCTTGTGGCGGGGTGGCGCTATCCACGCCATGGCGAGGGGTATGCCGATATGTTAAAAGACGGCGGTTCCACAGGCCAGGTTTCGGCCCTCAGGAGTGAGACTGCGGTGAGCGACGAGAACGCGAACCTCAAAGGTCTGAAAGTGCTCGTCATCGACGACAGCAAGACCATCCGCCGCACGGCTGAAACGCTGCTTGCGAAGGAGGGCTGCGAGGTCTTCACGGCCATCGACGGCTTCGACGCGCTGGCCAAGATCGCCGACCACCAGCCGGACATCGTCTTCGTCGACATCATGATGCCGCGCCTGGATGGCTACCAGACCTGCGCGCTGATCAAGCACAACAAGGTATTTCGCACCATCCCCGTGATCATGCTCTCGTCGAAGGATGGTCTGTTCGATCGTGCCCGCGGCCGCATCGTCGGCTCGGAGCATTACCTGACCAAGCCGTTCACCAAGGAAGAGCTGCTGGGTGCGATCGAGACGCACATTGGGAGATAGGAACGTGGCCCTGATACTCATCGTCGACGATTCGCCCACCGAGGTGCACGTGATGAAGAAGGCGCTCGAGAAGAGCGGCTACACCACGGCCACCGCCTCGGACGGCCAGGAAGGCGTGCGGCTGGCGAAGGAAATGCATCCGGACCTCATCTTCATGGACATCGTGATGCCGGGCATGAATGGCTACCAGGCCACCCGCGCCATCGTGAATGACCCGGGCACCCGGTCCATTCCCATAGTCATGGTCACCTCGAAGGGACTCGAGACGGATCGCGTGTGGGGGCTGCGCCAGGGCGCGGTCGACTACATGGTCAAGCCTGTCACTCCCGATCTCTTGGTACGCAAAGCCCAGGCCACGCTCGCTGCATAAGGGAGCGTACGAAGGGGTGGACACCAGTTCCCTGATCCGCGCGCTGCGCGACAAGCCCTACGACCTGCTCGTTGCGCTGGATCGGCGCGGCCGGTCGGCGACGGCTGCGCCCGGCGAACAGGCCGCACCCGACCGCGAGTGGGTGGGTGTTGCCTGGCGAATGGCCGGCGAGGCCTATCTGGTTGCCCGCGAGGAAACCCGTGAAGTGCTGCCCTATCCGAACCAGCTCACCCGTGTGCCGGGAGCCAAGGCCTGGGTGAAGGGCTTGGCCAACGTGCGCGGCGCGCTGCTGCCGGTCATCGACCTGCGGGCATTCCTGGGCAGCGGCCCGACGCCGCTGACGCGCAACACGCGGCTGCTGGTGGTCAACCACCGTGACGTGCCCGCGGGGCTCATGGTCGACGAGGTGCTGGGCTTCCGGCGCTTCACCGACGGCGAATTCAGCGGCAACGCGCCGCCCACCATCGTGCGCTGCGAGCGCTTTGTAGCGGGCGCCTTCCGGCGCGGGCCCGAGGCCTGGCCCGTGCTCAGTCTGCGCCTGCTCGTCGAAAATCCGGGGTTCCTCGATGCAGCAGCCTGACAATTCCAACGCCTCGCGCAGCCTGGTTTTCATCACGCTGGCGGCGCTGGTGCTGTGTCTGGCCGCGGGCTTCGGGCTGTTCTCCGGCACCGCGGCGGGCAAGTTCGGCGGCGTGCTGTCGCTGCTGGCGCTGGTGCCGCTGGGCCTGCTGTTCCTGTCGGTGCGCGCCGGGGCCGACGAAGCCGCCGCCGCGCGCATGGCGGTCGAGTCGCAGCGGCGCGAGAACGAACGCAACCAGGGCGCCATCCTGCGGCTGCTCGACGAGATCGCGGGCCTGGGAACTGGTGACCTTACCGCCACCGCCACCGTCACCGAGGACATCACCGGCGCCATCGCCGACTCGGTGAACATCGCCGTGGAATCGCTGCGCGGCCTGGTGATGACCATCAACGCATCTTCGGCGCAGCTCGACGGCGCTGCCCGCCAGACGCAGGCGCTGTCGCAGCACCTGGCCAAGTCCTCCAGCGCGCAGACCCGGCAGATCGCCGCGGCCACCGAATCCATCGGCGCGATGGCCAGTTCCATCGAGGAAGTCTCCGGCAATGCCGAGCGCGCCGCCGACGTTGCGCGTCACTCGGTGGACATCGCCCACAAGGGCGGCGAGGCCGTGCGCCGCACGATCGACGGCATGAACGCCATCCGCGAGACCATCCAGGAGACCTCCAAGCGCATCAAGCGCCTGGGCGAGAGCTCGCAGGAGATCGGCAACATCGTCGAGCTGATCAACGACCTGGCCGAGCAGACCAACATCCTCGCGCTCAATGCCTCGATCCAGGCCTCGATGGCCGGCGAGGCCGGTCGCGGCTTCGCGGTGGTGGCCGACGAGGTGCAGCGCCTCGCGGAGCGCGCCACCAACGCCACCAAGCAGATCGATGCGCTGGTGCGCACCATCCAGACCGACACCAATGGCGCGGTCGTGTCGATGGAGCGCTCCACCGCCGACGTGGTGGGCGGCGCCACGCTGGCCGAGAACGCCGGCAGCGCGCTCGAGAAGATCGAACAGGTGTCCAACCAGATCGCCTCCCTGGTGCACAACATCTCCGCCAGCGCGCGCAGCCAGAGCCAGAGCTCGCAGAGCGTGGCGCGCAACATGCAGGTGCTGCGCGAGATCAGCTCGCAGACCGCCGACGCCACCAACAGCACGTCGGACGCCATCGGCAAGCTGGCGCAGCTGTCGGCAGCGCTGCGCAAGTCCGTGTCCGGCTTCCGCCTGCCCGAATCCTCTTCCACCGCCAGCACCGGCCAGCATCGCGTGCCGGTCGCTCCCGATCCGGAAATCGCCACCACCGGCACCTTCCGCCGCATATCCGGTGAGCTGAATGGCTGATCCGGCCGGAGAGCTGGCGCCGCAGGTCGCCAGCCAGACGCTGGATGCCGTGGCCCGCGAGGTCGGGGCGTCGCTGTCCGAGGCCCGCGTCGGCCTGGAAGCCTATGTCGAGCAGCCGGCCAACGTCGCGCTGCTGCAGAAATGCAGCACTGAGCTCGCGCAGGTGCAGGGCGTGCTGCGCGTCATGGAGATCCATGGCGCCGCGCTGCTGGCCGAGGAGATGCACCAGGTCTGCGCTTACCTGGAAGCCTCGGTGGGCGAGAACAAGAACCAGGCCGAAGCCCTCGATGCGCTGATGCGCGCGATGGTGCAGCTGCCGAGCTACCTCGACCGCGTGCTGGCCGGCGGGCGCGACATGGCGCTGGTGCTGCTGCCGCTGCTCAACGACATGCGCGCCGTGCGCGGCAGCCCGCTGCTGTCCGAAGGCACGCTGCTGTCGCTGAACCTGAAATCCGACCAGCAGGCCGCGCCGCAGCAGCCCTCCAGCGAGGAGCGCACCACGCTTTCGCAGGCGGCGCGCAAGTCGCGCTCGCGCTTCCAGATGGCGCTGATCGGCTGGATCCGCGGCGAACGCGTCGATCACCATCTCGAGAACCTCGCCGCCGTGGCCACGCAGTTCGAGCGCATGGCCAGCACGCAGCCGCTGTTCCAGCTGTGGTGGGTCGCGGGCGCCGTCATCGAGGCCCTGCGCGATCGCGGCCTGGAGAGCAGCGTGTCGATCAAGCGCCTGCTTGGCCTTGCGGACCGCGAGATCAAGCGCCTGTACGAGCACGGCGAGGCGCATTTCGCGCAGCATCCGCCGGTCGAACTGCTGAACAACCTTCTCTATTACGTCGCGCGCGCCAGCAGCAGCGGGCCGCGTGTCAATGCGGTGCGCGCCTCGTTCCGCCTCGGCGAGCTGCTGCCGGTGGACGACAGCATCGAGCAGGAGCGCGAGAACCTCTCCGCGCCCTCGGTGAAGCTGATGCAGACCGTGGCCGCGGCGATCCGTGAGGACCTGGCCAAGGTCAAGGATGTGCTCGATATCTACGTGCGCCGCGGCGGCGCCGCGCCCGACGAGCTGGGTTCGCAGGTCGAGTTGCTGCGCAAGATCGGCGACACGCTGGGCGTGCTGGGCCTGGGCGAGCAGCGGGCCCGCGTGCAGGGCGAGATCGCGCGCCTGGAGAGCATGATCGCCACGAAGGAGGCGCCCAGCGAATCGGCGCTGATCGACGTGGCCGCGGCGCTGATCCAGATCGAGGATCACCTCGACGACGAGCTGGTGGGCATGATCCTGCCGCGCCGCATGGGCGAGGCGCAGCCCACCGTCGACGTGGATTTCCAGCAGGTGCAGTCCGCGGTGCTGCGCGAATGCGTGGTGAACCTCGCGCGCGTGAAGGAATACATTGCGCAGAACGTCGGCGGCACGCTCGATGCGGCCGGCTTCGACAACTGGCTCGACCTGATGCGCGGCATCCAGGCGGGCCTGCTGATGCTGGGCAAGACGCGGGCGGTGCAGTGCATCGAACGCGTCAATGCCCACCTGAAGAGCGTGATGCGCCAGGGTGGCTCGGGGCTCGCGCCCCAGGCGCTCGACCGCCTGGCCGATGCGATCGTCAGCGTCGAGTACTACATGGACACGCTGCAGGCCGGGCGTTCGGATCCCTGGTACATGCTCGACAATGCCGAGGCGGCGCTCAACGCGGTGGACGCGCAGCCCTGGCCCACGGTGCCCACGGTTTCGCCGGTCGACACGACTCCCGCGCTGGTTCCCCACGAATACGCTGCCACGGTCGTCCTCGATCGCGGCGACACGACGCCCGTGCCGGCGGTCGCGCCAGTGCTGGTGGCGCCGCACCGCTCCCGGCCCGCGCTGGCGGAAGCCGCTGATCCGGAACTGATCGCGCTGTTCATGGAAGAGGCGCGCGAGGAAACGGCGCGCATCTCGCGCAACCTGCCCGAGTGGGACCAGGACCCCGCGCAGGAAGAATCCCTGGTGAGTGCGCGCCGCGCGTTCCACACGCTGAAGGGCAGTGGCCGCGTGGTCGGCGCCACCGCACTGGCCGAATTCGCGTGGTCCATCGAGAACCTGCTGAACCGGCTGCTCGACAAGACGCTCACGCGCTCGCCGCCCATCCTGGGCGTGCTGCGCGAGGCGGTGACCGTGCTGCCGCAGCTCATCCGGCACCTGGACCAGGGCATCGCGCCCGACGCGGACATTCCCGCGCTGAGTGCGCGCGCGCATGCGCTGGCGGCCGGCAAGCATGTGATGCCGGTGGCCGAAACGCTGATCGAGCTGGCGCCGTCGCTGCCGCCCGCCGCGCAGGCGCCACCGGTGCACGAAGAAGTGCCCGAGGAGCAGGAGCCCACGCTGCGCGACATCTATGCGCGCGAGACCGACAGCCATGTGGCCACGGTGCGCGACTGGATCAACAAGGTGCGGAACATGCCCGGTCCGTACCTGCTGCCGGAAGCGGTATATCGCGCATGCCACACGCTGTCGGGCAGTTCGAAGATGGCCGAGGCACGCCATGGGATACGCCTCGCCGAGCCGCTGAATCACTGGCTCAGAAAGGCCTTCGACAGCGCCGCCAGCCTGGTGGACGAGGACCTGTCGCTGGTCGAGTCCTGCATGGAGGCGATGGAGAGCGTCAGTCGCAACCTGGACGAGAGCACGGGCTTCTTTGTCTCGCACGGCGATCTGCTCGCGCGCATTGCGCAGGCCGAAGTCGCCCTTGAGCGGCGCATTGCCACCGACGAGACCGGCAACAACCGCCAGGTCGAGGTCGCTGCGGAGCCCCACAGAGCGCACAGCCGGAGCAGCAACCTGAGCCGCAACCAGAGACGGACGAGGCCCCCGCGGTAGCCGACTACGATCTTGAGATCGCCGCCATCTTCAGCGAAGAGGCCACGGAACTGCTCGAGGCCTCGCAGTCCTCGTTCCAGGGCATCAGCCTCACGGCGCCCCGCCCCGAGGAATTCGCCGCGCTGAAGCGACCGCTGCACACGCTCAAGGGCGGCGCGCGCATGGCCGGCGTTGCGGCGATGGGCGACCTGTCGCATGAACTCGAATCATTGATCATCGGCATCGAACTGGGCACTGTGCCGCCCAGTCGCGAGGCCCGCGATGCGCTGCAGCGCTCGCTGGATGCGCTGGCGAGCATGCGCGACCTGCTGGCGCAGGGCGCGCCGATCGCGCAGGCGCGCGCGCTGCTGGCACAGGTACGCGCGCTGTCCGGCGCGGCGCCGGTGGAAGTGCCCGTTGCGGCCGCGCCGGAAGCACCCGCTCCCGAAGTCGCCGCGCCCGCAGCGACGATGTCGGAACCGGATTACATCCTGCCCGAAGCAGCGAACGAGCCGGTTACCGCAGCCGAATCGCTGGCGGCCGCCGTTCTGGAATCCCCTGTGGCGCCACAATCCGAGGCCGGGCACGACGCCACCCCGGACGAGGCACTGCCCGTCCTGGCCGATCCTCCGCAGCGTCCGCCAGCCTTCGAACGCCTGCTGGCGGCGGCGGCCGTGCCGCCGGGACGCGAGCCATCTCCGCCCGCCGAGCGCGCCGAGATGGCCCGCGTGGATGCGGAGCTGCTGAACCAGCTGCTGAACCAGGCCGGCGAAGTCAGCATTGCCCGCTCGCGCGTCGAGCAGCAGCTGGGCTCGGTCGAATTCAACCTCGCGGAACTGTCGCGCACGGTGACGCGACTGAAGGAACAGCTCTCGAAGCTCGAGATCGAGACCGAGGCGCAGATCCTGCACCGGCACGAGACCGAGTCCGGTCCACGCACGGATTTCGATCCGCTCGAACTGGACCGCTACTCGTCCATCCAGCAGTTCTCGCGCGCGCTGGCGGAAACCGCCAGCGACGTGGCCAGCATCCAGTCGCTGCTCGAATCGCTGACGGGTGAAGCGCAGAACCTGCTGTTGCAGCAGGGTCGCACCATCACCGAGATGCAGAACGGACTGATGCGCACGCGCATGGTCTCGTTCCAGCGCCATGTGCAGCGCCTGTCGCGCATCGTGCGCCAGGCCGCCAGCGACACCGGCAAGAAGGCCGAACTCGTGGTCGAAGGCGCCTCCGGCGAACTCGACCGCCAGGTGCTCGAGCGCATGCTGCCGCCCTTCGAACACCTGCTGCGAAACGCAGTGGTGCACGGCATCGAATCGCCCGAGAAGCGCCTCGCCGCGGGCAAGAGCGAGAGCGGTCAGATTACGCTGGCGCTGCGCCGCGAAGGTGCCGAGGTCATCGTCGAGGTTCGTGACGACGGCGCCGGCATGAACATCGCGGCGATCCGCAGCAAGGCCATCGCGCTCGGGCTGATCCGCCCGGACCAGGCGCTGACCGACGAAGAGGCCATGCAGCTGATCCTCGAGCCGGGCTTCTCCACGGCCGAGAACCTGACGCAGGCCGCCGGCCGCGGCGTGGGCATGGACGTGGTGGCCACCGAAGTGAAGAAGCTCGGCGGCGCGCTGCACATGGAAACCGTGCCGGGCCAGGGTTCGCGCTTCACCATCCGCCTGCCGTTCACGCTGGCCGTGAGCCATGCGCTGATCGTGCGCATCGGCGACGAGTACTACGCGCTGCCGCTGCCCACCGTCGAAGGCGTGGTGCGCATCGCGCGCGAGGAAATCCAGCAGCACATGCTGAGCGACTCGCCGTCCTACCTGTATGGCGGGCACAAGTACCGCTTCCAGCACCTGGCGAATTTCGTGGGCATGGAAGCCGGCCCGCTGCCGGAACAGGAGCCCACGCTGCCGGTGGTGCTGGTGCGCGCCGGCGAGCTTTCCACCGGCCTTGTGGCCGAGGAGCTCATCGGTTCTAGGGAAATCGTCGTCAAGCCCGTCGGCCCGCAGATCGCATCGATCCGCGGCGTGTCGGGCGCCACCATCCTGGGCGATGGTCGCATCGTGGTCATCCTCGACATCGGCGCGCTGGTGCGCGCTGGCTGGCGCGGCAAGCCGCAGGCCGCGGCCGTGCCACGCGAGCGGCTCGACCGGCGCATCGTCGCGCTGGTGGTGGATGATTCCATCACGGTGCGCCGCGTGACGCAGCGCCTGCTCGAGCGCAATGGCATGCGCGTGCTCACGGCGCGCGACGGCGCCGACGCGGTGGCGGTGATGGAGGAGAACGTTCCCGACATCGTGCTGCTCGACATCGAGATGCCGCGCATGGATGGCTACGAAGTGGCCGCGCACATGCGTTCGGACGAACGCCTGAAGCGCGTGCCCATCATCATGATCACCTCGCGCGTGGGCGAGAAGCACCGCGCCCGCGCGCTGGAGCTGGGCGTGGACGAATACCTCGGCAAGCCCTACCAGGAAAGCCAGCTGCTCGAGGCCATCGCGCCGCTGGTGGGCGAGGACGACGAATCCCGCGCAGCGGGCGGACGGTAGCAACATGTCCAGCAACAATGACCGGCCGGCCGAGATCTATGGACTGATGGTGCCGCTCGACAAGGAGCGGCTGCTGGTGCCGCGCGGCTGCGTGGCCGAAGTGGTGGGCTACCAGACGCCGCAGGAGATGACCGGCGCGCCGCCGTGGCATCTGGGCGTCATCAACTGGAACGGCCGCAAGGTGCCGATGGTTTCGTTCGAGGGGTGCTGCGGCGGCGATGTGGCGCCGCCCACGCAGCGCTCGCGCGTGGTGGTGCTGAACGCCGTGTCCGAGGCCGTGGAATCCGGCCATATCGCGATCCTCTCGCAGGGTTTTCCGCAGCTGGTGCGCATCAGCCCCGAGTTCGTGAAACTCGATGCCGTGCGCGACTTCCCCGACGAAAGTCCCATCGTCTGCCAGCTGCAGGTGCTCGACGAAACGCCACTCGTGCCCGACCTCGATCGCCTCGAGGCCATGGTCGCGAAGGAAACCGAGTCGCTGCCCGACATGGGCTGAAGCGGCCGCGGCCGGCCGCTCGATCTCACGCCAGCGCCGGATAGTCCGTGTATCCCGCGGGTCCGGCCGCATAGAAGGTCTGCGGGTCCGGCGGGTTCAGCGGCGCGGCCGTGGCGAAGCGCCGCGGCAGATCCGGATTGGCGATGAACAGCTTGCCGAAGGCGACCGCATCGGCTTCCCCAGCGGCCAGCAGCGCGTTGGCCGAGGCCAGGTCCAGGTCCTCGTTGGCCACGTAGGTTCCGCCGAACGCAGCCTTCAGCTGCGGGCCGATCCAGTCCGGGCCGGGCTTCTCGCGCGCCGCGATGAAGGCGATGCGACGCTTTCCCAGCTCGCGGGCCACGTGGCTGAAGGTGGCAAGGCGATCCGAATCGCCCATATCGTGCGCATCGCCGCGCGGCGCCAGGTGCATGCCTACGCGGGATGCGCCCCAGACGCCCGCCACCGCATCGGTGACTTCCAGCAGCAGCCGCGCGCGATTGGCGATGCTGCCGCCATAGTCATCGGTGCGCTGGTTGCTGCGATCCTGCAGGAACTGGTCGAGCAGGTAGCCATTGGCGCCATGGATCTCCACGCCGTCGAAGCCCGCGGCCTGTGCATTGGCGGCGCCGAGACGAAAGTTCTCGACGATGCCGGGCAGCTCCTCGCGCGCCAGCGCGCGCGGCACCACGTACGGCGTCTGTGGCCGGATCAGGCTCACATGTCCGGAGGGCGCAATGGGGCTGGGCGCCACGGGGGTTTCGCCGCCCAGGAACGACGGATGGGAGATGCGGCCCACGTGCCACAGCTGCAGGAAGATGCGCCCGCCGGCCCCATGCACCGCGCGGGTGACGGCCTTCCAGCCTTCCACCTGCTCTGCGGACCAGATGCCCGGCGTGTCGGCATAGCCGATGCCCTGCGGCGAGACCACCGTCGCCTCGGACAGAATCAGGCCGGCGCTGGCCCGCTGGCGGTAGTACTCGACCATCATCGAGTTGGGCACCCGGGTGGAGCCGGAACGCGCCCGCGTGAGCGGGGCCATGAAAATGCGGTTGGGCAGGTCGAGATCGCCGAGGCGGATCGGCGTGAACAGATCAGGCATAAGAAGACCGTTTATTGTTAGGGAATTGTTATCTAAGGTCGCCGGCCAGCGTTTGCAAGGCCGCCAGCGCGGCCAGGCCCGCAGTTTCGGTGCGCAGCACCCGGGGCCCCAGCCTCGCGGCCTGGAAGCCTGCCGCCAGCGCCGCGGCCGTCTCGGCCGGGTCGAAGCCGCCCTCGGGCCCTACCAACAGCTCGACACGCTCCGGGGGCCGGGCCAGCACAGTGGCCAGTGGCAGCGCGCCTTCGCCGGGAGACAGCAGCAGTCGCAGCCCCGGCGCAGGGGCAAGGCATTTCTGGAATGGGGTTGGCGCAGCGACCGCTGGCACGGTGTTGCGGCCGCACTGCTCGCAGGCGCTGGTCACCACCGCCTGCCAGTGCTGCTGGCGCGTGAGGGCAGTGCGCTCATCCAGCCGCACCGTGCTGCGCGCCATCATCAGCGGCACGAAGCCACTCGCGCCCAGTTCGGTGGCTTTCTGCAGGACGAGGTCCATCTTCTCGCCGCGCGCGATGCCCTGCAGCAGCAGGATGGAAAGCGGCGATTCGCGCTCCACGGCGTGGTGCGCGCCGACGCGCACCGACACCGCATCGCGGCGCACCGCATCGATGGTGGCCTCGAACTCGCCGCCCGTGCCGTTGAACAGGCGCAGCGCGTCACCGGGGCCAAGGCGCAGCACTCGCACCACGTGCCCCGCGGGCCCGGCGGGCAGCGCCAGTTGCGCGCCGGTCGAGAGCGGCGCTTCCACGAAAACGCGGGTCACGCGCATGTCATGGCCTCGATCGCGGTGCGGGCTACGTCGGCCAGCAGGTCGATTTCATCCGGCGTGATCACATACGGCGGCATGAAATACAGCACGTTGCCGATGGGCCGCAGCAGCACGCCACGCGACAGGGCGTGGCGATAGGCGACCAGACCACGGCGCTCGCGGAAATCGTAGGGCGTTCGCGAGCCGCGATCCTTCACCACTTCGATGGCGAGGATCATCCCGGTCTGGCGCACCTCGGCCACATGCGGATGATCGGCCAGTGAGGCGGTGGCCCGCGCCATGTGCGCGGCGAGTTCGCGGTTGCGCGCAATGACGGGCTGGCTTTCGAAGATGCCGAGCGTCGCGCGCGCCGCGGCGCAGGCCAGGGGATTGCCGGTATAGCTGTGGGAATGCAGGAAGGCGTTGAGCTTCGCGTATTCGTCGTAGAACGCCTCGTAGACGTCATTCGTGGTCAGCACGGCCGACAGCGGCAGGTAACCGCCCGTCAGGCCCTTCGACAGGCACATGAAATCAGGCCGGATGCCGGCCTGCTCGCAGGCGAAAAGGGTGCCGGTGCGGCCGAAGCCCACGGCGATCTCATCGGCGATCAGGTGCACGCCAAGGTCGGTGCAGGCCTCGCGCAGCAGCGTGAGGTACGCGGGGTGGTGCATGCGCATCCCGGCAGCGCACTGCACCAGCGGTTCGACGATGACGGCCGCAGTTTCGTGGGCGTGCCGTTCGAGCAGCGCGCGCATGGGGGCGAACTGCCGCTTTGAATGCTCTTCCCAGGATTCGCCCGCTTCCCGGTCGAAGCAGTCGGGCGAGGGCGCCGTGATCACGTCCATCAGCAGCGGCGCGTAGATGTCCTTGTAGAGCGCCACATTGCCCACCGCCAGCGCGCCGAGCGTTTCGCCGTGGTAGCTGTTGGCGAGCGTGATGAAGCGCTGCTTGCCCGCGCGGCCGCGATTGCGCCAGTAGTGAAAGCTCATCTTCACCGCCACTTCCACGGCCGCCGAGCCGTTGTCGGCGAAGAAGCAGCGCTCGAGCCCGGCGGGGGCGAGGCGCACCAGCGCCTCGGCCACGTCGACCGCCGGCTCGTGCGTGAAGCCCGCGAAAATCACATGCTCGAGTTTGCCGAGCTGTGCGGCCACGGCCGCATTGATCCGGGGATTGGCGTGGCCGAATAGGTTCACCCACCAGGAGCTGATGGCGTCCAGGTAACGCGCGCCGTCATGGCCCTCGAGCCACACGCCCGAACCGCTGCGGATGGGGATCAGCGGCAGCTCCCGCTCGTGGTCCTTCATCTGCGTGCACGGGTGCCACAGGTGCGCCAGATCCCGGGCCGCGAGCCGGTCCCTGTCGTTGGAATTCGTCATGTGGGCATAATGATGCAATAGACGCCGAAATCCGGGGGAATCATGAAGCGCACTCTGCCGTCCTTGACTCGTGTCGCCGTTGCCGGCCTGTCGCTGGCCGCCGTTCTTGCCGCCTGCAGCAAGGCGCCCGACGCCGCGGACGCAGCGCCCGTTCCCACCGGCAGGGTGGAGGCCGGGCGCCTGGCGGCCATCGACCAGGAACCCGGGCAGTGGCTGACCAGTGGTCGCGATGCCGGCAAGACCTTCTATTCCCCGCTCGACCAGATCAACGCCGAGACCGTCTCGCGCCTGGGTTTCGCCTGGCAGTTCGAAACCGGCACCAACCGCGGCATGCAGGCCACGCCCATCGTGGTCGATGGCGTGATGTACACCTCCGGCGTGGCCGGGCGCGTGTACGCGCTCGATGCCGCCACGGGCGAGGCGCTGTGGCGCTTCGAGCCGCAGGTCGACTTCAAGAACGTGCGCAGCGCCTGCTGCGACATCGTCAATCGCGGCGTGTCGGTGTGGAAGGGCAGGGTGTACGTGGCCACCTTCGATGGAATCCTCCATTCGCTCGACGCGCGTGATGGCAAGGTGCTCTGGCAGGTCGACACGCTCACCGACAAGACCCGCGGCTATTCCGTGACCGGCGCTCCGCAGATCGCGGGCAGGAACGTGGTGATCGGCAACGGCGGCGCGGAGTACGACTCGCGCGGCTATGTCACCGCCTACGACCTTGAAACCGGCAAGCAGGCCTGGCGCTTCTACATCGTGCCCCGCGATCCGAAGCTGGGGCCGGAAGGCGCGGCGTCGGATGGCATCATGGCCAGGGCCCTCGAGACCTGGCACGGCACCGACTGGGACCGCGGTGGTGGTGGCAATGCCTGGGATGCGTTCAACTACGATCCCGAGCTGAACCTGGTCTACTTCGGCACCGCCAACGGCGCGCCGTGGAGTCGCGCGCTGCGCAGCCCCGGCGGTGGCGACAATCTCTTCCTGGCGTCCATCGTCGCGCTCAATGCCGACACGGGTCAGTACGCCTGGCACTACCAGACCACTCCCGGCGAGCGCTGGGACTATGACGCCACGCCGCACCTGATGCTGGCCTCGCTGAAGTGGAATGGCGCGGATCGCAAGGTGCTGATGCAGGCGTCGAAGAACGGTTTCTTCTACGTGCTCGACCGCAAGACCGGCGAGTTCCTCGCCGGTGACAAGTTCGTCGACGCCAACTGGGCCGAGCGCATCGATCCGAAGTCGGGTCGTCCCGTCGAGAACAAGGCGGTGGACTACGACGACGGCAAGCCGCGCCTGGTGTTCCCATCGGGCGTGGGCGGGCACAACTTCAATCCGATGTCGCTGAGCCCGAAGACCGGCCTGGTGTACATACCCACGGCACACTCCGGTTTCGTGCTGACTCCCGTGACGAACCCGCCGCCGCGGCTGCCGCAGCGTTCACAGTCCGGCGTGCAGATCGCATTCGCTTCCATGCTGGCCGATCCGAAGTCCGTGCCGCAGCACCTGCGACACCTCGCCGACCCAGCCTTCCTCAAGACCCAGCCCAGCATCGAGATGACGGCCACGCTCAAGGCCTGGGATCCCATTCAGCGCAAAGTGGTCTGGAGCGCGCCGGCCAGGTCGTTCATGGACCATGGCGGCGTCACCTCGACCGGCGGCGGCCTGGTGATCCAGGGCGGTCTCGATGGCGTGCTGCGCGTGTACAGGGACACCGATGGCACGCTGCTGAAGGAAATCACCGTGGGCACGCCGATGATCGCCGCGCCGGCGGTCTACACCGTGGGCGAAACGCAGTACATCGCCATCCTCGCCGGCAGCGGTGGCGGTGGATGGAACACCTGGTTCCCTGGCAATGCGGCGGCCGAGAAGGGCAATGCCAACCGCATCCTCGCGTTCCGGCTGGATGGCGGCGCAACGCCAGTGCCGCCCGATGTGCCTGCACCGGGCCCGCTGCCCGAGCCGCCGGCGCAGACCGGTTCTGCCGCCACGATCGCCGATGGCGCCAGGCAGTTCGGCGTGAACTGCGGCGGCTGCCACGCGAACTTCCCGCGCTCGCCCGTGCCCGACCTGCGGCGCATGACAACCCAGACGCATGGGGCGTTCAAGGACATCGTGCTGCGCGGCGCGCTGCAGCCCCGCGGCATGCCGCGTTGGGACGACCTGCTGTCCGAACAGGACGTGGAGCACATCCACGATTACCTGGTTTCGGTGCAGCGTGCGGCCTACGCCGACCAGCAGAAGAGCGCGCCGGCCGCCGCCGCGCCGGCCCTGAAGGAAGGCCACCTGTAGCGTGGCCGTGGCGCAGCGCGGGATCCTCAAGATCCCGCGCTTGGCGCTACTGCGGTTCTTCCACCGTGTAGCCCGCCGCGCGCAGCTGCGCGAGCAGCCCATCGGGCTTCAGCAGCTCATCGAGCGATTCCACCGTGAAGCTGTTGGCATGCGCCAGCAGCATGTAACTGATGATTCCCGGCCGGTCGGCGTCGACTTTCGCGCGCGCCTGGTCGGCCAGCTCGCGCAGCTTCGGTCTTTCGAGCAGCGCCTCGACGCAGGTGCGCTGCTGGTTCACCACCGGCAGCTCGCGCAGCGTGGCCAGGTCACCCACGGCCCAGGCCTGTGCCCGGCGGCGCATGTTCGGCAGGTCCTGGTCGATGCGATCCAGCGTGGCCACCAGGCAGGCAGTTTCCTTTTCCGGCGAAACGGCGGCGAAATCACGGATCAGTCCCTTCGGATCATCCACCGGCAGCTCGATCTGCAGCTGCCGGATGCGCACCTTGTGGCGCCGGGCCAGGTCATCGACCTTGGGCCAGACCGCTTCCCTTTCGGAAAGGCCGGCCTTCTCCAGTGCTTCATCGAACAGCAGGTCGGCCGCATAGAAGGGGCGCGCGCGCTCCTTGGGGTCGGGGTCATGGCCAAAGACGCGGCGGTGCGTGGCGCTCCAGCGCGCGTATACCTCTGGCGGCAGAACCTCGCGCAGCGTGCGGCCATCGGCATTGAAGCGCAGCCGCATGATCGCGGGCAGGAAGCGCAGCGCCGCGAAGTTGCCGCCCTTGATCTTCGCGCGGCCTTCATATCGACCAAGGATCTCGCCCGAGCGTGAGATCACGTCTTCCACCTGCTGCGAGCGCCAGGTCATCTTCGAGGGCAGTGGCGTCAGCGTGCCGACGATCCACAGCGTGTGGTCGCCGCGCTTCACTTTCCACATCGCAGGCCCCGGCTGTTCGCCGGTGACCAGCACTTCTTCGAGCAGTTCCTGCGCAGGCACGGCGGCAGATGGCCAGAGCGCCGCGAGCGCGAGCAACGGGGCAACAAGCCTGGTCAAGCCGGGGGATCGTTCAGGTGACTGCACTGGGAGTCCTCATGGGTGTCGGGCGGTGCAACTCAATCCGCTGCCGGCGGATCGGGGAGCGGTTCGCGCAGATAGTCCCGCGGCTGCAGCTCGATCTTACCGCCGTCCGTGCCGTCGCCTTTCTTCGTGCATTTCGCCGGCCGGTGTTTCGCCCAGACTGAAAAGGCCTCGTCGAGGGCGGGCTGGCTATGCAGGCATGTCCAGCCGTGCGCAAAGGTGAAGAGCAGATCTCCATTGGGCAGGATGGCAACGTCGCCGGGCTTGGGCTCGGTCGACTCGCGGGGCAGCTGCAGGACCTTCGGGCGCGAGTCCAGTGATCGAAGCTTCTGTGCTGCCGCCTGCTCCGCGACGACGTTGCGCGCCGAGCGCTGCAGCTCTAGCTGCCAGTCGGGCGGCGGCAGCTGGATCGCAGTGGATGGCGCGGAGGGTTCGGGCGCAATGATCGGCGGTGGCGGCGCGGGTGTTGCGCTGGAGCGCTTCAGCGCTCGCGCCGGACTTGCGAGCGGCGTGGTCGTTGTTCGCGACACTGAAAGGGGCTGCATGTACACCAGTACCGGCTGTGCCGCGGATTCCCGGACGGACTGCCGTGCCGCCAGCAGCAGCCACAGCGCGGCGCCATGGGCAAGGATCGCCAGCAACAGCGGCAGCGGGCGCCATCGCGCGCTGCCGGCCAGCACGCGATGGGGGCCCGACATGGTCGCTCCTGCCCCCTGAAGTCGAAGGGGTAACGGGAGGGACCGGCGCCGGGAACCATAGGTTCCCGACGCCTTTAGGTTATGGCTTGTCTTTCCCCAGCCAGCGGTAGGTCAC
>JADJXW010000002.1 GCA_016720075.1 Pseudomonadota bacterium | reverse complement strand
AACGGGCAGATCGGTGATGTATTCGTCGTCGCGGCCCGCACCGACCCCCTTCGCAAGCATGGGCTTAGCCTGTTCATCGTCGAGCGCGGCATGGTGGGATTTGGACGCGGCCGCAACCTGCAAAAAATGGGCTTGAAGGCGCAGGACACTTCGGAGTTGTTCTTCGATGATGTGCAGGTGCCGCACGAAAACCTGCTGGGCGAGGTCGGCAGGGGATTCCAGTACCTGACGACATTTCTAGCCGAAGAGCGGCTCATCACGGCGGTGGGATCTCTGCAACTGGCGCTCACGGCATTCGAGGTGACCCTGGATTTCATCAAGGAGCGCAGAGTATTCGGCCAGCCGGTGGGCACCTTCCAGAATGCGCGCTTCAAGATGGCAGACATGCGGGCGCAAATTGACGCCATGCAGTGTTTCATCGACCAGTGCGTCATCGAGCACAACAACTGTCGACTGGATATCGTCACGGCGGCCGAAGCCAAACTGCTGGCTACCGAACTGGAAGGGCGCGTGGTCGACGAGTGCGTGCAGCTTCACGGTGGCGCAGGCTACATGGACGAGTACGCCATCTCGCGCCTGTACACCAACGCCCGCGTCAGTCGCATCCTCGCCGGCAGCAGTGAAATCATGCGCGAGATCATCGGCCGATCGCTGGGCCTTGACGACCGGCAGCATCACCAGCAACTACCCCTGCTGCACCGGCATCGCCTTGAATGTGACCGTCACGGGGAACTGCAATTAAGGTCGACAACCTAGACGCGGAGCTGGGGCGCGGGCGCCTCCGGCGCAGTGCAGTCTGCTTTGAGTTCGAAAGGTGGGAGAGCTGTCGGCTGAAGCGGCGGGGTGGATCGGCGTATGCCCGGCTTCCCCTGTGCCGGCATGGGGCAGGGCGGAATTCAGAGAGAAGGCGGGAATCTGCGGCTGCGGAGCGATTGCTGGTCGCGGGGTGCCGGGCAGTGCCAGGAAAACGCCGGCTCGGGTCTCCCGGGCTGCCTGCATAAGCCCAGTTACACGAACCAGACCTACCTGCGGGGATGGTTTGAATTTCCTTTCCGCTGCCCGATATCCGCCACGGCAACGTAGCGAAAACGTAGCGTTGGGTGCCTGAATATGCGCTTTGGTGCCGATTTCGAGTGAGGGCGGGCCTGCTAACTTGTTGAAAACACAGAACTTCAAAATCCACCGACGCGCCTACGAACCAGAAGGTCAGGAGTTCGAATATCTTCGGGCGCGCCAATCAATCAAGCACTTGGGTGATTTTCCCAAGTGCATAGTTGACGGAACGCGGGCGGAAACGTAGCAGCGCTTGCTGCGTTTCTGACACTTAACTCCCCTGTTGGATCTACTAGCGGTTGCCGTTCGATGCGACTGGCCACGGCGACCAATTTCTCGGGCGCCAGGTATGTAAACAGCCGTCGGAAGCTGACCAGTAACCGGCGTGCAATGTTGACCATGCAGTTGCTCGGCAATCTTATGATTCCCGAGGAGAACATGATCTTGCTTAGTGATGGCCAATAGACTCCGATCAGGGTCACAGCCTGGTCTAGTTTCCGCGCCGGTCAACAGCGCTGGCGATACGAATAGCGCTGAACAAGAGTGATTCTTCGGGGGCCTTAATGCTCCCTGCGTCTGTCACCGCCCGATGATCGGGCGGGGCTAGGTGCGACTGCGTCTCACCGCTTGCACGCCACCTGCAGTCGATGACGCGCGCGCTGGTCAAGTGTATCGTCTGAGCATGAAGACAAGAGCGCGCGCCATCCGGTGCGGGTTACCACGCGACATCACGGCGCAAGCAGTTGCACTGCTGTTTGCGTCCAGCGCTGCGATGCTGGCAGGCGCACAAACACCGACCGCGACTCAGCCGGACGAACCCGCGTTCATCGGCCGCGCACCCTTCACCGATCGCCTGAACCCG
Source organism: Pseudomonadota bacterium (assembly GCA_016720075.1). Taxonomy (GTDB): domain Bacteria; phylum Pseudomonadota; class Gammaproteobacteria; order Steroidobacterales; family Steroidobacteraceae; genus ZC4RG30. Next base: position 321,313 of record JADJXW010000002.1, on the reverse strand, counting down.
CCTGCCTACGAGCCGATGAGCCCGCTGCCGCGCGAGCAGTTCGACCTCGGCAAGGCGGTGTTCAACACCACCTGGGCGGCCGCGGGGCGAAGCGGCGCCGCGGCCAGCGACGGACTGGGTCCGCTGTTCGTCACGAATAGCTGCGAGTCCTGCCACAACAACGGCGAACGCGGTCGCGCCGAGCCCGCACCCGACAAACTGTCGAACTCGTTCGTGATGCAGCTCGGTGGCCCGGCCACCGTCTACAACCACGTGATCAACAACCAGGCCATCGATGGGCACAGGCCCGAGGGGCGCATCGAGATTTCCTGGCGCGAGCGTGCCGGCCGCCATGCGGATGGCAGCGCGTGGACGCTGCGTGAGCCGGTGTACGCAGTGGCCCAGTTGCAATACGGTCCGCTGCCGCCCGGTACCGTGCTGCGGCCGCGCATCGCGCCGGCGGTGTTCGGCAATGGCCTGCTCGAGTCCGTGTCGCAGAAGACACTGCAGGCCGTGCGCGACGCACAGCCGGCCGCCGTGCGCGGCGATCTGCTGGCGCGCCTGGGCTGGCAGGCCGAGGTGGCGAATATCGCGGACCAGTCGGCGCATGCTTTCGCACGCGAAATGGGCGTGACTTCGCTGTGGGAGGCGCAGGATGACTGCACGGCCGAACAGTCCGAATGCCGCGCGGCACCCAATGGTGGCGAGCTGGAAGTGTCGGGCGAGCACTTCGCCGCCGTGGTGGCCTACCAGACCCGGCTGGCGGTGCCGGCCCGGCCGGCGCGCGACGCGGCGCTCGACCAGAAGGGCGCGGAACTGTTTGTCGCTACCGGTTGCGCGGCCTGCCACCAGCCGCATCTGCCGGTGTCGCGGCTCAGCGGCCCGGCACGCATCGATGCCTACACCGACCTTCTGCGCCATGACATGGGTGAAGAACTGGCGGACCGGACCATCGAAGGCCAGCCCGTGAGCAGCCTGTGGCGCACGGCGCCATTGTGGGGATTGGCGCATGTGCTGCAGGATCGCCAGGTGGCCCTGCTGCACGATGGACGCGCGCGAACGGTGGAAGAGGCCATCCTCTGGCATGGTGGCCAGGCGCAGTCCTCGCGCCGCGCTTTCAATGCCTTGAAGCGCAGCCAGCGTGAACAACTGCTCGCCTGGATTGCCACTCTGTAGCACCATCGTCCTGCAGTCAGCGCATGCCTCTGCAGCGAGAAGTTCGTGACCTGATGCGGCATGCGGTCGAGGATGGCGGTGGCGTGTGCCCGGCTTCCCCTGGGCCGGTGTGGGATAGGGTGGGTTCAGGGAGAGCGGGGATCTGCGGCTCCGGAGGGATTCCTGGTCGCGGGGTTTGCCGGGCAGGGCTTGGCGAACGCCGACCCAGGTCTCCGGGGCTGCCGATATATGCCTGGTTTCACTAATTAGACTCTCCTCCCGGGATGGTTTGAACTTCCTATCCGCAACGTAGCGAAAGCGTAGCCTTTGGTGCCTGAAAGGGCGCTTTGATGCAGTTGTCGAGGGAGGGCGCGCCAAATAAACAAGTACTTGGGTGATTTTCCCAGGTGCTTAATTTATGGAACGAAAGCGGAAACGTAGCAACGCTCGCTTCCATTCAATCTCGTAAATGTCTCCTGAGGCCACCACGGTCGTGAACCCTGTCACGCCTTTAAGTCACATTGGCCGGCAGGATTCCAGCGGTATGGCTGTTGCGAAACGCAAGTCCCCACCTCCGCGCCGATCGGGCGAGCATCCTTTCGACGCGCGTCTTGCCGGGGCGAACCTGTTCGGATGGTTCGGTCCATTGCTGGAACTTCTGCAGCGGCAGTTCCTTATTCTTCTTGTGGCTGGCCTCCTGGGATCGGCGCTGCAGTTGCTGCTGCCCAAAATAGCGGTGAGCTCGCCATTGTTCGAGGCCCGCTTGTGGCCCCGCCTCGTCGACGCGCTCGTTGCGCTCGCGCTGACTTCCGGCCTGTTCGCTGGCGCCTACTCTGTGCTTGCCAGCAGCGAAGGTCGGCCATACGGCCTCGGGGCTACGCAATCCGGCGGCCGCATCTTCCTGAAAGCCACTGGCCTTGCGCTGGTCTGGGCCGGGGTCGCTGTCGCCATTACCGTGGCGCTCGGCGTCCTGGCCTACGTGGTATTCAGATCCCTGGGTGGCGGATTCGCTGGCGGCGGCATTGCGTCGCTGCTGCTGCTGGGAACCATTGGTCTGATCGGCCTGGTGGTCGTCCTTTTTGCGTTCGCACCTTTCTGGGTCGGTCTGAGCATCCGGTACTCGCTTTCCTTTGCACGGATCATCCGCACCGAAGAGGGGCCCGTAGTGGCGTTTCGGCTTGCATGGCAGCGGGTATCGACCGAGACCTGGCGCTATTTCTGGCCTTCGTATGTCGTGATGCTGGTATTCATCGGCGCCTCGGTGCTGTTGGCGCTGATGTCCAGGATGGTCGGCAGTTCCGAAGTCCTGTCATGGCTTCTGTCCGTGCTCGGCTTCGGTCTGAGTCTTGCATTTGCGTTCATCGTCGAGCGCGTCTACGACACGTCGCTCGGATGCGAACCGGGCATCGAGGCGGGAACCATCGAGCCGAAGGATCCCGCTCCCACGCCGATGCCCGCCGGTACCGCCGCAACAACGAACTCGCCTGGTCCGCAGCTGACCCCGAGCCAGTTCGCCGCGATGCTGGAACAGCATGCCTATCCGGAGCGGGAGCTTGCGGGTTTGCTCGCCAGATGCGCGGACCTCGGCGCCAGCCTGGTGGCCGCGCGTCCGCAACTGCTGTCGTTGGCGCAAGGGCCAAGACTGGCTGAGGCCGTGATCCTGGTGGAGGCGGCATTGAAGAGTGACGCACGGTTCTTTGCGCCGACGCCCGATCTGGTCACTCCGTTGTCAAAACGCGTGGCCAGTGGCGGTCGACCCGAGCTCGCCCTGAGGATCCTGCAGCCGTTCGTGCGCGAGAATCGGGATCACAAGCTTCACTTGCCGGCAGGGCTGTTCGCGGCATTGCTTCTTGCGGAACAACTGAAGAAGCCCGAAGTTGCGAAGAAGTTCTTGCTGCAGTTGAAGCAGATCTATCCAGATGAGCAATTCATCGACCAGCAGTTGAGGCGCCTGGCGCCGTAAGCGCTGCAAGGACCTGTCATCTGCCATCCATTGCCTGCAGAAGACCGAGGCCAGCGAGGATCCCGAGGCCGTCGCGCGTTCGGCCACTGAGCTCATCGCGGCTGCGCTAACTTGTTGAAATCAAAGATCCCTTAAGATGCCTATTGCGCTTGCGAACCAGAAGGTCGGGAGTCCGAACTTCATCTGGCGCCGTGCATCTGTTTGATTGAACCCATCTGGGCGGTGGCACAATCTGCCTTGCGCATCGAAAGCAGGGGATGCCCGGGTCCTGCCAAGTGATCGCAGGTAAGAAACAAGGCCACCCCATGTCGGTGCGCCATGGGGAGAAACGAATGTCCAGACTCTGCCTACGATCATGTCGTGAAGCGCTGATCCTGGATTGCTTTGCCACCTTTGTCCTTGCCCTGGCTTTGTCACCCGCGGTCCGGGCCGCCGACATCGACATCAAGCTGCCCATCGATCAGGTTCTTGTCTATCCCCAGTCTGCCGAAATCAGCCGCCGCGGCGAGATAACCATTCCAGCCGGCACGAGCCGGCTCATCCTGCACGGGCTGCCCGATCCGATCGACGCCGGCAGCCTGCGTGTCATCGCCGAGTCACGCAACGTTCGCTTGGGCGGCATCGAAATCGAGAAGATCGTCGATACCCAGTTCGTCAGCGAAGCCGAGCGCACGCTGCGTCGGCGATACGCGGACATCCAGGACCAGAAGCTGGCCCAGCAGGATGACATCGCAACAGCGCAGACCCAGCTGAAGCTGCTGGATGCAATCGCAGCAGCACCGGCAGACCGCGAGGGCAGGTCCGTCATCGACGCCGCAAGCCTTTCGCCCACGTTGGCGACCATGGGCACCAATGCCGCCGCTGCACGCGCGAAGATACGTGCCGCCAATATTGCCACCCGCTCACTTGATGATCAGCTCGCGGCAGCCAAAGCCGAGCTGGACAAGGTAGTCACTTCGCGCAAGAGCACGAGTGAAGTGCGCGCTACCGTGGAGGCGACGGCGGCGGTCACCTTGCCAATAGTGGTGGTGTATCGCGTTGGGGACGCTGGATGGCAGTGGCTTTATGAAGCCCGTCTCGATTCCCAGGCCAAGCGGGTATCGATCTTCCGGCAGGCCTCCATTCGCCAGGGTTCAGGTGAGGACTGGCAGGGCGTTGAAGTTGCCGTCACTACGGCCAAGCCACGGCAGGACGCGGGCACGCCGGAGGTGGAGTCGCTGTTCCTGACACTGTCTGATCCGCGCATGGTTGGCACATCGGCCTCTGATCTGGAAGAGATCGTAGTCACCGGATCGCGGCGCATGGGAAGAAGCTTCCGCGCCGCGAAGGAAGATCAGCCGGACGATGCACCTGTAATCACGGCGGAGGAGTTCGCCACGGATTTCGTATCAGAGTTCCGCATTCCTGGCCGGATCAGCATCCCGGCGAATCGTCAGACACGGCTGTACCCGGTCTCCGAGGAGTCGTTCGAGGCGACGCTTGTGGCGCGCGCAGTGATGTCAGTGGAGCCTGCGGCACGCCTGGAAGCAACCTTCGACTTCCAGAAGGATTCACCCAGTGAAGCCGGTCGCGTTCAGCTCTATCGCGACGGTGCCTACGTCGGCAATGCCGTATTGCCGTTGCTGCTGCCAGGCACCCAGGTCCGAGTCCCGTTTGGCATCGATGACCGCATCCGAATCGCGGTCCGTGAGGAGCGCGCCGAATCCGGGCGCCGCGGCATGACAGGTCGGCAGATGCTGGTCGAGCATCGGCGCCGCTACGAGATAACCAATTTCCATGCCATGGCGCTACCCATCGAGATCATTGACCGGGTGCCTGTTCCGAAGGACTCAGGCATCAGGGTGGAAATTCTGCAGGGCGCAACGTCACCCACCCAGAAGGACCTGGATGGCAAAGCCGGCGTCCTGCTTTGGCGCCTGGAAGGCGCGCCGCGCAAGACCGAAACCATTCGACACCTGTACGCCGTGCGATACCCCGCCGACAAGGAGCTGACGGAAGCAGAAGAGGCGGATTAGGGGCTGACGGCGCTCGGACAACTGACGTACGACGGGTTAGACTCGCGTTGGCATTTGTACCTCCAACCACGAGCCTGTTAGGTTCCTGATGGCCCAAGAACACACGGATGTATCCCTTGCGGACGTAAGGCGGCTGCTGGACCAGTTCGCAGCCAGTCGGGCCGACAAGCCCCGCAAGGATGTCGAGGCCGAATACGGCGACCTGCTGCTCTACCTGATTCTCCTTGCGGGGAAGTCGGGTGTTGATCTGGTGGCCGGCGCCAACGTCGAGCTCGACCGCCGGGCCCGCGACGTCCCCCGTCCGGCTGATCTGAGCCTGTAGCCGCTTGCGGCGTCGGGCGATCGTCCCGACAACCCATCATTGATGTCATTTCTCACGGGCGCCCGTGGCCGTGCGGCTTCCAGCGTCTGGCTATTCCCTAGTCTTGCCGAACGTATGCGTTCTGCATATATTCAGTCCCGAGATGCGAAGCCGAAGAGAGCAATCGAGAGTGGTGCAGGCGGAGAAGCCAGTCCACGCGCTGCCGCCAGTCAGTCGTGCTGACGAACCCACCTTGGGCGCCATCAAACGCGCCCTGCACGAATTGTCGCGCGAGCCCTCCGGCTCCAACCAGCAAGACAGCGGCGCGATGCTGCGCGAAGCCCATGATCTGCTGCGCAGCCTGGCGCGCAGCCAAGGCATCGATCCCGATGTCGCCGTCAGAAACCGCCTGGCGGAAGTCGCCTTGCTGCGCGAGCGCATGGTGCTGGCGAGCATCGCCTCGCCAGACCAGGCTTCGAACTGACGCCCACGCGCGACCGCCCGCGGTCATCACGCCGCGGGTGACCGTGCCTTGTTCGGGTCATCCAGCACCGCCTGCTGTTCATCGCGCAGGCGCGTCAGCACGACAATCGTCCCAATGATCACCAGCGTCCCCATCCATTGCATGGCGGTGAGTCGCTCGCCGAGCACGGGCATCGCGATCATGAGGCCGAACACCGGAATGAGGCTGAGATACAGCCCAGCTTCATCGGCGCGCAGCCCCTTCAACGCCCACAGGTACAGCCAGAAGGCGCAGGCGTACTGGACGATTCCGGATGAAACAGCGAGCAGCCAGCCAGAGGTGGGCACAGACTGCGGGCTGAATCCCCCGTCAGTGAGCGCCAGGTGGATGCCGGTGGCGAACACCACGGCCACCACCTGCTGACCGATGAGGGCCGGCAGTGGCTGGGTCACGGACGCCAGCCGTGAAGAGCACACCACGTAGATCGCCGCACTCAGCACGCCGCCCAGCACCAGCGCGTCACCCCACAGCGAGAGCGAGCCACCCGCATGCTGCAGGTGACTGCCGGCCACCAGCACGGCCCCGGCCGCCCCGACGATCGCCAGCAGCAGCACCACGCCCCGCGGACGCTCGATCGCCAGCATCCAGGCGAGCAGCACGATCATGATCGACTCGGTGGAGGAGAGCACCACCGCCTCGGCGGCACTGATGCGATTCAATCCTTCAAGGCCAAGGAAATAGGCGAGGCCGGGCTCGAGCACTCCCAGTCCGCTGTTGCGCAGGACCTGTGACCACGAAGTGGTGCGGATCCCTGTTGCCAGCAGGATGATCAGCAGGAACGCGATGCTGGCGAGCAACTGCACCAACAGCAGCAGCGAAGGCTCGAAGTGCCCCAGGGCGAGCTTCGTGAGCGTCATGCCGGCGCCCCAGCAGAAGGTTGCGCCGATCGCCGCAACGATGAAAATCGCGGAGCGCGGCGCCGTCATGACAGCTCTCCCCGATCGCTTGGTGCAGGCGGCAGGCGCGGCGCCCAGCTGTGCCGGTACTTCATGTCGGGTTCCACCTTCGTGCCGTGGACAAAACCGTGGTTCTCGTGCTGTTCGTCGTACTGCTGCGTGGAGATGTATTCGAAGTCGAGCTTCGGCCAGACTTCGCCCGCGTCGCGCGGCAGATCATGGCGTACATCCAGCATCACGCTGCTCGGCAGCAGCACATCCGTGTGGTAGTGGGCCGAGTAGTAGCCGGCCGAGAAGTCTTCCGGCACATGCGCAGGTCGGTGCTTCATCGGGCATAGACCTGCCGGACGGCTGGAATCGCGGTTGTGCCAGGTGCAGCTCGAAGCGCTGCGGTTCCCCAGCGAAAGCCCGCCGTTGCCGATGGACGCCCAGGCGAGATTGCGCACTTTCTCAAGTGCCGCCTCCAGGTCTGGCGCCAGGCCGCGCTTGACCATGCTGTGCGCCAGCAAGCCCGGCGAGTTGACTGACACGAGGATTCCTCCCGGCACGCGCCGATCGTGGTTGCGGGTGCGATGCGCGGATCCATAGAACACGTTGATGCCGCCGCGCAGGCAGACAATATCGCCATTGGCCTGCTGGAAGGGCACCGACTCCGTATAGATGGTGTCGGGGGTTACGGGCGCGTGTTCAACAAGGAACAGATCGCACAGCATCCGGCAAACTTCAAGGAGCTGCGGTCCTGGCTTTGCATATGCCAGTTCCGGTGCGTTGAACATGATCAGGAAGCCGTGCGAGAGGCCGCGCGCCGCGCGCTGCTTCCAGTCTTCACGTGCCTTCTGGATGACCTGCGAAACCCTTTCGCCGCCCTGGGCGAGCGTGTTCCGGTCGATCCAGCACAGGTCGTAATGGACGCCAGCCGCGCCTTTCGCGCCAAGGCGGCCGAACAGGCAAGGCTGGTGGCGCCTCGCCCATTGGCGAAAACGCCCCTTCTTCTCCTCTGGATCGATCGCCGGATCGAGCAATATGCCATTGGCTGCATCGATGTCTGCGCCCAGGCTGGCCCGTTCGCTGCGCCTGCCCAGGGCCGACAGGATCTCCGGAAGATCCCCTGGCGCAAGCCTCGTGCTGTCCATCTTCATGACGAAACTCCCTTCCGCTGTCCAGAAATGCGATATATGCGTATTACATATAACGATGCGCGCGCCCGGAAGGGCAAATCCCGGGGGTCGGGGGCCAAAAATGGGATTGGGGCCGCGCTTGGTCTAGAATTCCGGCAAAGCGAGGCAAAAAAGTGCACGTTGCAAGGGGTCAGAATCTGCTGGGCGCGCTGGTCACTGCGGTCAACGACCGGATGCAGTGGCAGGCCGAGAAAGCCATTGGCTTGGGTGGCCAGATTCCGGCCGCGCTGGTCACCATCGGGCACAACTACGGCGAGAGCGTGGAGTTCCTGAGCGGCATCCTGCAGATGAGCCACTCCGGCTGCGTGCGCCTGGTCGATAAACTCGACGAGCAGGGCCTCATCGAACGTCGTCCGGGCAGGGACAAACGATCCCTGTCCCTCTACCTGACCCCCAAGGGCCGGGAATTGAAGCGGGAGGTCCTGAGGGCGAGGCGCGAGGCGCTGGATTCGGCTTTCCAGGCGTTGAACGCCGAGCAGCAACGCACCATGGTTGGGCTGATGGAAGTCATGCTCACGGCCATGACGCACTGCAAAAACGACGCCGACATCATCTGCCGACTGTGCGAAGAGCAGACCTGCGCCCAGAGCCACTGCCCTGTTACGATCGGTTCGGTGATCAACGCCGCCATGTAGGGCTGGCGGGGCAGGCTGTCGCTACCACCCCGAGTGCGTGCCGTGCCATCGCAGCGCGTATTGCACCAATTGCGCATTGGTTTCCAGGGCCAGCTTGCGCTTGATGGTCTGGCGATGTGCTTCTACGGTCTTCACGGAAAGCGATAGCGATTCGGCAATCTCCCGCGTGCCCTGGCCCAGGCCAATCAGGCTGATTACCTGCAGCTCCCGTATGGAAAGGCGCGAGCTCTGCCCCTCGTTGCGGTTCCTGCGCTCCTCGAGAACGCGCTTGAGGTTCTCGCTCATGTACCGCTCGCCGCGAAGCACCGTGCGCAGCGCCGTCACGAGCTGCTCGGTGGCAGCTTCCTTCATGATGTAGCCGGAGGCACCTTCGGCGAGCAGTCGCTCGGCGTATATGGCCTCATCGTGCATCGACAGCACCAGCACGCGGATAAGCGGGAAATGCGCGCTGACATCGCGCACCACGTTGAAGCCGTCTCCCTCGCCGAGCGAGAGGTCCACGATCACGGCATCCGGGAGTAATTCCCGAACCAGCCTTCTGGCTTCGGATTCGGTTTGTGCCTCGCCGACAATTGTCATGTCGGGCTGGGCGTTGATCATCAGCTTGATTCCCTGCCGCACCACCGGGTGGTCGTCGAGAATCAGGACGCGGCGTGGGCCCGGTGCGGACACCCCTGCATTCATGCGGCTGCCTTACTCCTTGGCAATGGACATCGGCACCCGAGCGAAGTATCGCCACCGCGTCAGCATTGAACTGATCCCGGAGTATATTTCCCTGTCTGAATTGTATCTACTGAAGAACCACCTGATCGTGAACTGAGCTGCAACCATGCAATCCACGCGCCTGGCACGGAATCTTGCGGCCCTGCTGCTGCTGGCCAGTGGCATGGCAAGTCCGCTGCTGCGCGGACAGGAGCTGTCGACAACATCCACCGCGCCGTCGGAGGAGCAGTCCGAACAGCTTCTGGTGAAGGCGCTTGATGCGATCCATGCCGGCAATCCGCAGACTGCCATCGACCAGTACCTTGATCCGGTGATTGCGGAATTCGAGCGGCTGGCGAGGCCCGATGGACCGCAACTCTACTCGGCCAACACGCTGGGCGAGGTGCTTTTCTACTCTTCACTTAATGCGGCTGCCGCCCGGAAGGGACAGCCTCCAAGGGATTCAGAAGTCGTCAGTGGCGCGTGGAGCGCAGCACTTCACCTCAAGGGATATGCCCTGATTGACCTGGAACGCTACGAAGATGCCAAGTCAACCCTGCGCCATGGGATCGAGGTCGCGCCTCTGAATCCGGCACTGTGGAACGAACTGGGCGCAATCCTGCAATTGGAAAAGAACTGGCCCGAGGCCGCCCGGGCCTATGAGCAGGCCGAGAGTGGCGCCAAGTTGTTTGCGGATCCACAGGGCAGGGAAGTCAACGCGCTGCTCACGCGCGCGCTTCGTGGACAGGGGTTCGTGCTGATCGAGACGGGTGAGTTGAAGAAGGCGGAGAAGCTCTACAGGCGCTGCCTGAAGCTCGATCCCGATGACGATGTGGCGAAGAAGGAGCTGGCGTACATTGCCGGCCTGAAATCGCAGAAAAAGAAGCGACCCCGGTGAGGATAGCCTGGTCCGGCTTGAGCCGGCTGGGGCGAGACGTTTCGTTGTCCGCCATCGCCGCGGGCTTCGTCACCGTTCTGGTGGGATTCGCCAGTTCCGCTGCGATCGTGTTCCAGGCAGCCAAGTCCCTGGGCGCCACGCCCGCGCAGATCGGCTCATGGATCTGGGCTCTGGGACTTGGCATGGGTGTCACCTGCATCGGTCTTTCACTGGCGTATCGCAAGCCGGTGGTGACCGCGTGGTCCACGCCGGGTGCCGCCATGCTGATCGCCAGTGGCGCGGGGTTGCCGCTTTCGGATGCCATTGGCGCATTCGTGCTTTGCGCCCTGATGATCGTGATCGCCGGCTTCTCGGGAGTGTTCGAGCGCCTGATCGGGCGCATCCCGGTTTCACTCGCGTCAGGAATGCTTGCCGGTGTACTGCTGAGATTCGGCATGGGCGCCTTCTCGGCCATGCACACGCAGCTCGGCCTGGTGCTGACGATGTTCGGTGTCTACCTGCTTTCGCGGCGGTTGCTGCCGCGCTATGCGGTCATTCTCACGCTGCTGGCGGGCGTACTGTTCGCGGCGGTTCGCGGGCTGATCGCGATGGAAGGTGTGTCGCTGCAAGGCGCCGTGCCGATATTCACGGTACCTACTTTTTCCGTAGCCGCCGGCATCGGCATCGCCTTGCCATTGTTCCTGGTCACCATGGCTTCTCAGAATGTGCCTGGCGTTGCGGTGAGCCGGGCATCCGGGTATGACATCCCGGTGTCGCCGACCATTGGCTGGATCGGCATCGTGAATCTGCTGCTGGCGCCATTCGGCGCTTTCGCTCTCAACATCGCCGCGATCACGGCCGCCATCTGCACCGGCCGCGAGGCGCATGAAGACCCGGCGCGGCGCTACGTGGCTGCGGTAGCCGCGGGCCTGTTCTACCTTGTCATGGGAATGCTGGGTGCCACGGTGGCCTTGCTGTTCGCGGCCTTTCCCGCCGAACTGATCATCGCCATAGCCGGCATGGCACTGCTGGGGACCATTGGCGCCAGCCTGGTCGCCGCACTTCGCGAAGAATCCGAACGGGAGCCGGCGCTCGTCACCTTCCTGGTGACGGCGTCGGGCCTGTCGATGTTCGGCATCGGTTCGGCGTTCTGGGGATTGGTGGCCGGCGTGGTCACGCTGCTGGTGAGCAGGGGGTCGGTCGCAGCCAAGCGCTGAAAAGCGCCCTCAGGCTGCCTGCGGCTTCTTTGCCCGGTTGCCCACGTGATTGTAGGGATCGAAGCCCGCGTCGGCAGACACCGCCCAGCGCTCCATTTCGGCCTGCATTTCCGCGGTACGCCAGGGCTGCGACTCGTCGATGCCCGCCGCGTTCTGCGCGGTCCGGGCGGCAGCGTTGCCGGCCGTGAAATCCGTGTTGCGTTTGAGTTCAGACATCGGCTTTCTCCTTGGATTCCATGCTAGGAGCATCGTCCCTGGGCTGTCCATGCAGCCCGTCGGCTCGTAGCGGCCGTTCGTCGGATGGGCAACCACTCGTCGGACGATAGGCGCCGTTCGTCGCTATTGGGGCAGGAGTAGGTCTAGCATGCGCGACATGGCTGCTCGACCCAAGATCACAACGGTTCCGGAATACCTGGAGCTGCTCACGCCCGCCCAGCGGGCAAAGCTAAAGCCCGTGCTCACGCTGATCCGCAAGGCCGTGCCCGGCAGTGTCCCGGTGATCAGCTATGGCATCCCGGCCTTCAGGCAGGACAAGGTGTTCATCTACTGCGCCGCTTTCAAGGCCCACATCGGCATCTATCCGCCTGTCCGCGGTGATGCGCGGCTGGTGGCCGCGCTGAAGCGCTATGCGGGTCCGAAGGGGAACCTGCAGTTTCCATTTGACGAGCCCCTGCCGCGCGGCCTGGTCACGCGGGTCGCCCGGGCGCTGGCAAAGGCGCGCCTGTCCTAGGGCGCGCTTGCCTTTATGTACTAACTAGTTCATATATACGGCCCCGGCACCCCCGGCAGGCCGCACATGAAGACGTCCATCGCCACCGTTTCGATCAGCGGCACGCTGGAAGAAAAGCTACGTGCCGTGGCCGCGGCCGGCTTCGATGCAGTGGAGATCTTCGAGAACGATCTGCTCACCTTCCCGGGCACGCCGCGCGACGTGGGCCGCATGGTGCGCGACCTGGGCATGCAGGTGTCGCTGTTCCAGCCCTTCAGGGACCTCGAGGGCCTGCCGGAGCCGCTGCGCACCCGGGCCTTCGATCGCATGGCCCGCAAGTTCGACGTGATGTCGGAGCTGGGCGCCGACCTGATCCTGCTGTGCTCCAACTGCTCCACGTCGGCCCAGCCCGACCGGCAGGCCATGGTCGACGACCTGTCGGCGCTTGGCGAGTTGGCCGCCCGCCATCAGATGCGGGTTGGCTACGAAGCGCTGGCCTGGGGCCGCCATGTCAACGATCACCGCGACGCGTGGAGCCTGGTGCGCGACGTCGATCATCCGAACATCGGCCTCATCCTCGACAGCTTCCACTCGCTGTCGCGCCAGATTCCCAGCGCCAGCATCGGCGACATCCGGGGCGACAAACTCTTCATCGTGCAGATCGCCGATGCGCCGAAGCTCGACATGGACTATCTCTACTGGAGCCGGCACTTCCGCAACATGCCGGGCCAGGGCGATTTTCCACTGGCCGAGTTCGCCGCCGCGGTGCTGCGCACCGGTTACCAGGGATACTGGTCTCTCGAGATCTTCAACGACCGTTTCCGGGCCGCATCCACCGCCGGCGTGGCGCTGGATGGCTACCGGTCGCTGCAGTTGCTGGACGACAGCGCCGGTCGGCGTTTGCGCCCTCCGGCCACGCCTAAGATGCCTTCCCCGGTGGCCGTCGAGCGCGTCGCGTTCATCGAGTTCGCCGCCAGCGACGAGGAGGCCGTCGCGCTAGGCAGCATGCTGGGCGCGCTGGGCTTCCAGCCCACCGGGCACCACAAGCGCAAGCTGGTCACGCGCTGGACGCAGGGCGACATCAACCTGATCGTCAACTGCGATCCGGATGGCTTCGCACGCAACTTCGACAGCGTGCACGGTGCGTCCGTCTGCGCCATTGGCCTTGCCGTGCGCAATGTGCCCGAGGCCATGCGACGGGCCGAGGCGCTCGCCATACCGCGCTTCACGCAGGCGGTGGGGCCGGACGAAATGCAGATTCCGAGCGTGCGCGCCGTGGGCGGCAGCCTGCTCTATTTCATCGAGGCGGGCACCGAAGAGCAGGTCTGGGCGCAGGAGTTCGTGCCGCTGCCGGAAGTGAAGGCCGGGGCAACGCTGGGTCTCGCCAGCGTGGATCACATCGCGCAGACCATGCGCTATGACGAGTTCCTGAGCTGGCTTCTCTACTATGTGGCGCTGTTCGACGTCACCAAGACGCCGCAGATCGAGATCGCCGACCCGCTGGGGCTCATCCAGAGCCAGGCCATCGAGTCGGGCAACAAGGCGATGCGGATCACGCTGAACGGCTCGATGGGCGCGCAGACGCTGACCTCGCGCTTCGTGCAGCACTACATGGGGGCGGGCGTGCAGCACATCGCCTTCCACACGGCCGACATCTTTGCCGCCGCGCGCGCGGCGGCCGGGGCGAAGCTGCCGATCCTGCCGATTCCGCCGAACTACTACGACGATATCTCGGCCCGCTTCGGCCTTGACGATGCGCTGGTGGAACAGCTCAAGTCGCACCAGATTCTCTACGACAGGGACGGCGAGGCGGAATACTTCCAGTTCTACTCCCGTGCCTTTGCCAGGCGTGTATTCTTCGAGGTCGTGCAGCGCAGGGGCTACCAGGCCTATGGCGCCGCCAACGCCACGATCCGTCTGGCAGCGCAGGCCCGCTTCAAGACGGACGCCCTCCAGCCAGCCAGCGGGAACCCGTCGTGAAGAAAAAGCAGACAGCCGAAAGCCGCATCCTCGAAGCTGACCAGACACGCACCAATATCCTCGAGGTCGCCACCCGCGAGTTCGCCGACAAGGGGCTGGCCGGCGCGCGCATCGACGAGATCGCCGAGAAGACCAACTCCTCGAAGCGGATGATCTACTACTACTTCGGCGGCAAGGATGGCCTTTATGAGGCGGTGCTGGAGCGGGCCTACGGGCATATCCGCAAGCGCGAGGCCGAGCGGCTGTTCGAGACCATGCCCGCCGACGAGGCGCTGCGCGCGCTCATCGAGCTGACCTTCGACTACCACGCCTCGCATCCGGACTTCGTCCGGCTGGTGATGAACGAGAACATCCATCACGGCGACCACATCGGCAAGATACCGGGCATCAAGGAACGCAACCGCAGCGTCATCGCATCGCTGAAGACCATCATCGACAAGGGCGTGGCGGCGCGCCTGTTCCGCAAGGGCGTCGATCCGGTGGACCTGCACATGTCGATCAGCGCGCTGTGCTTCTTCAACGTGTCCAATCGCTACACCTTCGAAGCGAACTTCGGCGTCGACCTCGGCTCGCCGAAGACGCAGAAGAAACGCCGCGCGCAGATCGCGGACATCATCCTGGCCTGGATGAAGGCCGACTAGAAAAACTCACATTTGGGGGAAACATGACACATCGAAGCTTTTTGAGAGGCCTTGTGGCCAGCGTTTCCCTGGTGCTGGTGTCCGGCGTCGGTGCCGCTCCCGTGCAGACCGAGTCCGGGGCGGTGGAGGGCATCACGCTGCCAGGCGGAATCCGCGCCTGGATGGGCGTGCCCTTCGCGGCGCCCCCGGTTCGCGAGTTGCGGTGGCGGGCGCCGCAGCCGGCAGCGAAGTGGCATGGCGTGTTCCACGCGGATCGCGCGGCGCCGATGTGCCTGCAGGCATTGCGTTCGCGCACGATGAACCACTATTTCGGCAACGAGGGCATCAGCGAGGACTGCCTGTACCTGAACATCTGGTCGCCGCCCACGGGCGAGAGAATGCCGGTAATCGTGTGGGTATACGGCGGCGGCTTCAACGTGGGATCGGCCAGCATGGCCAACTATTCCGGCGCGGGACTCGCCTCCGATGGCGTGGTGCGCGTGAACATCGCCTACCGCGTCGGGGCCCTCGGGTTCCTCGCGCATCCCGAGCTCACTCGTGAATCCGGCTACTCGGGTTCCGGCAACTACGGCCTGATGGACCAGATCGCGGCGCTGCGCTGGATCCAGCACAATATCGCCGCCTTCGGTGGCGACCCCGGCAACGTGACCATCGCCGGCCAGTCCGCAGGCTCCAGCTCGGTGTCGCTGCTGCAGGCCAGCCCCGAGGCGCGCGGGCTGTTCCACCGCGTGGTGGGCATGAGCGGCAGTCCGTTCGGAGAGCCGATGTCCGTCGCGCCGCTGGCGCAGGGCGAGGCGGCAGGCCTCGAGCTGCAGCGCGCGCTGGGCGCGAAGTCCATCGAAGACCTGCGCGACATCGCCGGTGATCGCATTCTTGCGTCGCCAGTGCAGCGTCCGGCAATCGTCATCGACGGCAAATACGTGGCTGGCACGCCGCGCGAGGTGTTTGCCAGCCATCGTCACAGCGATGTGCCGGTGATGCTGGGATTCACTCGCGATGAAACCTTCCGCCCCCTTGGTAGTATTGGTTCGGTGGCTGACTACGAGGCTGCCGTGCGGCGCAATTTCCCGCAGACCGCCGACGCGCTGATCAAGGCCTATGCGGCCGCCGACCTGGCGTCCGCGCAGCGTGCCGCCACCGACATGGGACGCGATGCCTCGGTCGGACTGTCGATGTTCAACTGGGCGAGCGCCCAGCGCGAATTCGGCAAGGCGCCGGCATTCGCGTATTTCTTCACGCGCCGCCAGCCCTATGCGCCGGGCATCACCTTCATCGATCACGATCCGGCCACGGCCGGCGCCTATCACACGGTGGAGGTGCCGTACTTCCTGCGTTCCCGCGAGTCGCTGAACCTGTTTCGCCAGACGCGCAACTGGGAGCCGGTGGATGTATCGCTGGAGGAAAACGCCGCCCAGGCGCTGCTGACGTTCGCCCGCGATGGTCGACCCCGCGTGCCTCGCGTTGCGGACTGGCCGGCGTTTGATCCGCAGCGCCCCCGCATGCTCGAGTTCGGGCCTGAAGTGCGAATGATCGATTGGCCCAATGCCGCTGCGCTGCCGTTGCTGCGGGGCGGCGCGCCCGCCGAACGCCCCGCGGCTACCGGTCGGCCGCGCGATTGAGGGTGGTACAACCAGCGGCGCGCGGCTCGCGCCGCGTCGCTGTTGCGCTGCTTTGCGCAGCGATCGGCTGGGCGGGGGCTGCCGTGCGCGCTGCGGACCCTGCAGCCAGCGCCATGGAAGAGGGAATCATCGGCGCGCCAACGCGGTTTCCGCCAGGTCCCGGACAACCGCGCGTCCAGTTGGCCTGCGGTCCCTGCCATGCCATCACCGTCGTGACATCGGCGCGCAAGTCCGAGGCCGAGTGGGAGCGTACGATCGAGGCGATGATCATGCGCGGCGCGCGCATCACCGACGAGGAATTCGACGTGATCCTCGACTACCTGGTCGCCAATTTCAGCGCGTCGTAGGCGGGTGCGGCTGCGGCGTCGCGCCGCCATCCATTGCCCAGCGGATCGCCTCGCGGTACATCGTCTGCACGCGCGGGTCGTCCCAGGCCGCGTCCGGGTGGCCGATGTATGAATAGAACACGCGCCCCCTGCCGTACGACTTGATCCAGGCCACTGGAAAGTCGCGGTCCGTTCGATGCACGCCCGGATTCGACAGGTCGAGGCTGTCGGGATCCAGGCGCGCCAGCACGTCCACCTCGCTGCGCGAGTAGGGCACGGGAAGCATCTGGTAGTGCTCGTCCACCAGCGTCTGACCGGTGGCGAAGCCCTGCATCATCGGTGAATCCGGACGCTCGACGATCAGCCGTGCCGACGACACGTTCCATGGATGGTTGTCGAAGAAGCCGCCGAGCATCCTGGCGTACTCGGGCCACGAGGCCGCGGTGATGGCCGCGGTGTGTACGCCCACGAAACCCTTGCCGTCCTTCGCCACGAAGTCGAGCAGGTCCTGCTTCTGGCGATCGGTGAGATTCAGCTCGCCGTTGGTGTAGAAGAGCACGGCATCGAAATAGTCCAGGCTGTGCATCGGCGCCTGCCGGCGCCCGCCCTTCGCGTAGTCGCCCGTGCCCCACACTTCGCCCTTCGTGACCAGGTTCGTGTCGGTGCGCAGGATCGCAACGTACGCGCCACTCTCGCGGCCGATGCGCTCGAGGCTCGCCATGGCGTGGCTGACGCCCAGGTGCGCGATCTGGTTGCCGGTCGAAAGATCGGCGATCACCAGCAGTTTCTTGCTGCCGGCGTACGGATCGCGGAATGTGGGTGCCGGTCGCGGCAGCGCGAAGGCCACCAGTTCATCGGCCGTCACCGGGCTGTCGAGGAAGCTGCCGCCCGTGGCCGACACCACCACGAACTGACGGCCATCCGTGCCGCGATAGCTCATGGGCGTGGCATGCGCGGAGGCGCCCAGCCGGTGCGTCCACAGCAGCTGGCCCGTGCGCGCGTCGAAGGCCCGGAAGCGGCTGTCGTCGGTGGCGCCGATGAACACGACACCACCGGCCGTTACGATGGGCCCGCCCACGTTCGGGCGCCCCGTTTCGCGCAATGCCGCAGGCAGCGAGTCGGTGGTGCCCAGCGTGGCTTGCCAGCGGACTCGCCCCGTGGACATGTCGATGGCATGCAGCTGGCCCCAGGGCGGAGCCTGGCAGGGCAGGCGTGTTTCGGGCTGCATGAAGCGGCCACTGGTGGGGCCTCGCTCGTATGGCAGCGGTCCGGTGCTGGACGGTACCAGTTCAGTCACCTGGCCCAGGTCGCTGGTGTTCACGTACAGCAGCGCGCTTGCCGGGTCGAACGCGCTGCCGCCCCAGTTGTTGCCGCCCTGCAGGCCCGGGAAGCTGATGGTCGGCTGGTTCAGGTGCACCGGGTGATACAGGCCGCCTGGCACCATCTTCTTGTCGGCCATCCAGCGTTCACACCATTGCGTGTGCTCTGGCGTCAAGCGCGCCACATCGTCGAAGCGGAACGATGTGCGTGCCAGCGGCGGTGTCCAACGCGGGAAGGGTTGCAGGGGCGCCGTGCGTTCGCCGGGCACATCGCTCGCTGGCACCTTGCGATACTCCACCGGATGCAGCGGTTTGCCGCTGACGCGATCGAGCACGAACAGCAGCCCGTTCTTCGAGGTGATCGCCACGGCTGGTACGCGTTTCCCGCTCACCGTGGCGTTGAACAGCAGCGGCGGCGCCTGCAGGTCGTTGTCCCAGATATCGTGTCGCACTACCTGGAAATGCCAGAGGTAGCGGCCCGTCGCTGCGTCCACCGCCACGAGCGAGCTGCTGAACAGGTTGTCACCATGCCGGTCACCGCCATAACGATCGAACGCTGGCGCGCCGAACGGCAGGTAGAGGATGCCGCGGGCCACGTCTACCGTCATGAAGCCCCAGACGTTGACGCCCGAGCGATTCGTTGCACTGCCTGCGGCCCAGGTGTTGTGAAAGCGCTCACCAGGTCGCGGCACGCTGTGGAATGTCCATACCAGCGCACCGGTGCGCGCGTCCCAGGCGCGCACATCGCCCGCGGCGCCGCGCGGCGGAAACTCCTGCACGGCGGCGCCGGTGATCACCAGGTTGCCGTACACCAGCGGCGGCGAGGTCATGCCGTAGAAGCGCTCGTCGCCACCCTGGAGGATTTCGGCCGTGGCGAGTTTCACCACCCCATCCGCGCCGAATCCCTGCGACGGTCGGCCATCCTTCGCATCGAGCGCGAACAGCCGGCCGTCGCGCGTGCCGAAGAACAGGCGGGGACCCACGGCGCCGTCGCCGCGCCAGTACTCGACTCCCCGCAGCGAAGGCTGGCCGGGCCCCGGGACCGGCGTGCTCCACACCTCGCGGCCCGTCGTGGCATCCAGCGCCACCGCGCGGCCGTAGGGCGTGGTGAGGTACAGGCGGCCATCGACCATCAGCGGTGTTACCTGCGACGCCGCCAGGCGGGTGCGACGCCGCGGGGCAGGGCCTGCGGCTTCCGCGGCGCGCTGCGCGCTGCTGGCGGCATCTTCTGGCGGGGCGACCTGCGCGGGCGTCGCCGATCCTCGCAGGGAGTAAGTCCATGCCACTTCCAGGCGCGCGACGTTGGCCGGGGTGATGTCGGCCAGCGGAGAATGGCGCTGTCCGCCAGGGTCGTGGCCATAGGTGGGCCAGTCTTCGCCGGGGGCGGGTGCCGGCGCGGCGGCGGTCAGCGCCACGCAGACGTACAGGCCGGCCAGCAGGCCGGAAAGCCATCGTGTGCTCATGGTATGGACTAGTTAGTACATTTTGGGTTCTGATACAAGGCCAGCAAGGAAATCGGGGGAGTCATGCGCCAGCGCATCCATGTGTTCAACGGTCCGAACCTCAACCTGCTCGGCGTGCGCGAGCCGGAAATCTATGGCCGTGACACGCTGGCTGATGTCGAAGCGCGCTGTCGCGTGCTGACGGACGCGGCGGGCCTGGACCTCGATTTCCGGCAGACCAACCACGAAGGGGAAATGATCGATTGGTTCCAGCAGGCGCGCACCGGCGCCGCCGGCATCGCCTTCAATCCTGCAGCGTTCACTTACGCGGCGTACGGCGTGCTCGATGCCATCAAGATGGTGGACTGCCCGATCATCGAGGTGCACATCTCCAACATCCACCGGCGCGAGGCCGAGTGGCGCTCCCGCTCCATCATGACCAAGGTGGTCACTGGCACCGTGGCAGGGCTTGGCGCCCACGGCTACGAACTGGCGGTGCGGCACCTGATCCACCTGCAAAAGGCCCGCGCATGAAACCCACCCGCGTCCGTTTCGGCATCCTGGCGCTGATCACGCTGGCCACGATGCTCAACTATGTGGACCGCTCCGTGATGGGCGTGGCGCAGCCTGCCATCGCGAAGGAACTGGCCATCACGCCCCAGGTGATGGGGCTGATCTTCTCCGCATTCTCGTGGACCTATGCGCTGGCGCAGTTGCCGGGCGGGCTTCTGCTCGACAAGCTGGGTTCGCGCCTGACCTATGCGCTGTCGCTGGGCCTGTGGTCGCTGGCGACGATGGTGCACGGACTCATGACCAGCGTCGTGGGGCTGTTCTCCGCGCGCCTGGCGCTGGGGCTGGCCGAAGCGCCGTGCTTCCCGGCCAACAGCCGCATCCTGTCCACGTGGTTCCCGCAGACCGAGCGGGCCCGCGCCAATGGCGTGTACTCGGTGGGGCAGTACATCGGCCTGGGGTTCATGATCCCGGTGCTCACGTGGATCTCGGTGCAGTTCGGCTGGCGCGCGTTGTTCTATCTGTTTGGCGGCGCCGGCGTGCTGTTCGCGCTGGTGTGGTACGCGCTGTACCGTGAACCGCACGAAAGTCGCCGCGCGAACCAGGCCGAGCTCGATCACATCGCGGCCGGCGGCGGACTGGGTTCGCAGCAGGCGAAGTTCAGCTTCAGCTGGGCCAAGGTGCGCGCACTGCTGGGTCGCCGGCAGATACTCGGCGCCTCGATCGGCCAGTTCTGCGGCAATTCCACGCTGGTGTTCTTCCTCACGTGGTTTCCCAGCTATCTCGCCACCGAGCGCGGCATGGACTGGATCAAATCCGGATTCGCGGCCTCGCTGCCCTACATCGCCGCCTCGGTGGGCGTGCTGCTCGGCGGCGTGATCTCCGACGGCATCATCCGCCGCACGGGTTCGGCCACGCTGGGTCGCAAGCTGCCGATCATCGCCGGGCTGCTGCTCACTTCCACGATGGTGCTGGCCAATTTCGTCGACAGCAATGCGGCGGTGATCGCCATCATGTCGGTGGCCTTCTTCGGGCAGGGCATGGTGAACCTGGGCTGGACGCTCATCTCCGATGTCGCGCCCAAGCAGATGATCGGGCTCACCGGAGGCGTGTTCAATTTCTGCGCGAACCTGGCGGGCATCGTCACGCCACTGGTGGTCGGGTTCGTGGTGGGCAGCACGGGCAGCTTCTATGGAGCGCTGGCCTACATTGCCACGCTGGGCCTGGTGGGGGCTGCCGCCTATGTGTTCATCGTGGGCGAAGTGAAGCGCGTGGAGATCGACGCCTGAGGTTCGACCATCGATTGGATGGAGCAACTGTGTCGCAGGATGGCGCGTCCAACCCGCGCCTTTGCATCAGAACCGCGCTGATGCCGGCGCCTTGAGGTCGCCCACGACGAATTGACGCGTGGCACGGGCCTTGCTCTTCCTGTTTGGACCCAGGGTCCAAACGGCGAGGAGAACCGCAGTGTCCCCGAAGATTCCGACGCGCCGGCAGTTCCTGTCGGCTGGCATGACGCTCGCGGGTGCCGGACTAATCGACCTGAGCTGGTCGGACATCGCCGCCGCTGCGGAACATGCCGACCACATGGCCCAGGCGGGCGCCGCCTCACTTGCGCCCACGGGCTTCGCCACGCTGAGCGCCGCCGAGGCGGTGGAAGTGGAGGCCATCGCCAGCCAGATCATTCCCGGCGGCGACATGCCCGGCGCCCTGGAAGCCGGAGTCATCTACTTCATCGACAGGGCGCTGGGCACCTTCTTTGCCGCCGAGCTGCCCGCGTTCCGCAGGGGGCTGGCGAACTTCCAGCGCGACTTCGCCGCGCACAGCAGCACGGCCACGCCATTTTCCGCTGTCGGCAGCGCGCGCCAGCGGGCCTGGCTGCACGAAGTGGATGCAACGCCCTTCTTCAACACCGTGCGCCGCCTGACGCTGCTCGGACTCATTGCGCTGCCCAAGTACGGCGGCAATCGCGACCGGCTCGGCTGGAAACTGATCGGCTTCGAGGACCGCCACTTCTGGCAGCCGCCGTTTGGTCACTACGACGCGGACTATCCGGGATTCGAACCGTATCCCGGCACCAAGACCTGGACCGCCTGAGGCGAACATGGCCACACGCAAGTACAAGACCAGCGAAACCGTGGATTTCGTCATCGTGGGCTCCGGCGCCGCCGGCGGAATCATGGCCCGGGAGCTCTCCATGGCCGGCAACAGCGTGGTCGTGATGGAGCAGGGGCCGCGCATGGCGCCCGGCCAGTTCGAACACGATGAACTCAAGTACCGGCAGCTGAGCGGCATCACCAACAATCCGGTGCTCAATCCCCAGACCTTCCGCAACGATCCTGCGAAACCAGCCGTGCGCGAGGGACGCAATTCCCTTACCTATGCGCGCGTCGTGGGCGGCAGCAGCGTGCATTTCACCGCCAACTTCTGGCGCTTCCACGAGATCGATTTCAACGAACGCAGCGTGCTGGGGCCGATCTCTGGCACCGGCTTCGCCGACTGGCCGATCAGCTATTCGGAACTCGAGCCGTACTACACGAAGGTGGAGTGGGAGATTGGCGTCTCGGGCCTGGCTGGCGCGAGCCCTTTCGATCCCCCGCGAAGCAAGCCTTATCCGATGCCGCCGCTGCCGGTGAAATCCTCCGGCGTATTGTTCGAGCGCGGTGCGCGCAAGCTGGGCCTGCATCCCTTTCCCGCGCCGATGGCGATCGCCTCGGTGCCTTACAGAGGGCGGGCCGCCTGCGTGCAGTGCGGACTGTGCAATGGTTTCGGCTGCGAGGTGATGGCCAAGTCCTCCTCCGTGTGGACCATGATTCCGGAGGCTGAGGCCACCGGGAAATGCGAGGTGCGCGCTGAAAGCTACGTGTTCCGCGTGGGCATGAACGCCAGGGGGCGCGCGACCGGCGTGCATTATTTCGACGCCGACCGGAAGGAGCAGTTCCAGAAGGCCAGGGCCGTGGTGGTGTGCGCCAATGGCTCCGAGACGCCGCGCCTGCTGCTGAATTCGGCCACCGACGCCTTTCCTTCGGGACTGGCCAACTCCAGCGGTGTGGTGGGCAAGTACCTGATGTTCAACCAGGGCGGTGGCGCCCAGGCGCTGTTCGAGCATCCGCTGAACGAATACAAGGGCGTGGCCGTCACGCGCATCCTGCACGATTACTACGACGTGGATCCCAAGCGCGGCTACTACGGTGGCGGCGGACTCGATGCCCGGGCCGCGGCGCCGCTGGGTTGGGGCCAGAATGTGCCGGCGGGAGTGCCGCGCTGGGGCGATGGCTTCAAGGACTACCTCGAGGCCTACACGCGCTCGATGAGTGTCTCGGGCCATGCCACGTCACTGGCGCTCGAGACCAACCGCGTGGACATCGACCCGGAGCTGAAGGATGCCTGGGGCATGCCGGCCATGCGCGTCACCTACAAGGATCACCCCGATGACCTGAAGTTCGCCGCCTTCCTGCGGGATCGTGCGGTGGAGGTGTTGGATGCCGCGGGCGCGAAGCTGATCGAGCCCGGCGATGTGAGCGAGCGGCGTGGGGGCGTGCACCTGCTGGGCACCTGCCGCATGGGCGACGATCCGCAATCATCGGTGATCGACAAGTATCACCGCACCCACGACGTGAAGAACCTGTTCCTGTGTGACGGCTCGAGCTTCGTCACCTCGGGCCGCGGCCAGCCGACCATGACCATCGAGGCGCTGGCGTTCAGGGCGGGCGAGCACATCGCGCGGTTCGCGAAGGCGAACGAGATCTAGCGCAGGCGATCGGCAGCGGGCCGCGTCAGAGCATGAAGCCGAGATTGCGCTGACTGAAGTTGCCGATATTTGGCGAAACGACGGGCAGGTCGCCATCGGCCACGCCAAACCAGCTGGCGAGCGTCGCGGCGTACTGGTCGACGGAGACCGAAGGAATGAAACGCCCGCCACCCACGTCCAGCGCACTGCCGATTTCCAGCAGCGGGTAGTCGCCATAGAGCGTGGCGCCCCGCACGGCGCCGCCAACCACGAACTGGATGCCGCCCCAGGCATGATCGGAACCATCCCCGTTGGAGGTGAGCGTGCGGCCGAAGTCCGAATGCGTGAACAGCGTGACGGCCGAACCCATGCCCATTTCCACCAGCGCATCGTAGAACGCCTTGATGGAGTTGCTGACATCGCCGAGCAGGTTCGGCTGCAACGTGACCAGATCGTCGTGCGTGTCGAAGCCGCCGATCTGCACGAAGAAGATCTGTCGTGACATCGCAAGCTGGCTGCGCACGGAGATCATCTTGGCCACCGTGCGCAGCTGCGTCGACAGTGACGACAGCGTCACGCCGGTGTCGGGCAGGGAAGTGAACGAGACAGCCTGTCCCAGTGCCGTGTTGACCCGATCTGAAAACTGCAAGGCGCTGGCCTGCACGGTGGCATAGGCGCGCTCGTAGACGGTGTTGGATGTGGAGGTGACCGTGGCGTCGAGCACGGCCTGGAAGGCCTGGCGACGGGCCAGCGCCACCGCGCCGGTGCCGAACCCGGCGAAGTTCGCGGCGCCCGTCGGGCCCATCACGTACGGGCGAGCCGCGGAGCCAGCCTCGAACAGCGTCTGGCCCGCCAGCGACACCGCCAGCGGCAGTTGCTGTGAACCGGTCTGCGACAGCAGCGCATCCGCGACGCGTCCGCCCCAGCCGGTCTTGACCAGCTGCCTGCCACGCAGCGTGTGCCACTGATCCTGCTGGTCGTTGTGGGAGAACAGTTGGGGAGGTAATTCCCAGCCCGGAGTCTGGTACTGGGCCTTCGTGGTCGGCCGGATCAGCGGACCGATATTGGCCACCACGGCTGCCTGGGCGGAGTTGAACAGCCCCTGCAGGCCGGTCATCGACGGATGCAGGCCGAAGGTCACGCCATTGAGATTGGCGTTCTGCGGGCTGATGGGCAGCAGTGAGGCCTGCGGTATGGCGAGTCCCGAACCCACGCCCGCCTCGCCGCCCCGCGAACGGGAATAAGCGTTGTACTCGGCGGTGCTGGTGGGCACCACCATGTTCCAGCAGTCATTGCCGCCGGCGAGGAACACGCAGACCAGCGCCTTGTAGTCGTTGAATCCGCCGACTCCCAGGCTCTGGGCGTGCACGGTGCCCGCGGTGCGGCCGAAGGCATAGGCCAGCCCGCCGGCCGCTGCTGCTTTCATGAATCGGCGTCGTGTGTTCATCGCTGCAGGACGTATTCGGGTGAGACGGCAATCAGGTAGACCGCATCGGCGACGCGGGTGTTCATGTTGGTTGAACGCTCGACCTGCGCCTTGGCCTGCGCCTTCAGCACGGGAGACATCCTCGCCGCGCTGCCCAGCAGCCGCTCGGCCACGCGATTGACCAGCGCCTCGGAATCCGCTGCTAACGCGATCTCTTCCGTGGTGTCGATGAACATGTCATCGGCATTGAGCGTGGGGGCCTGGGTTACGGTGCGGGAGTTCGCCTGGGTCCAGAAATAGTTCGTCGTCTGCGTGTTCAGGTATTCGGTGGCCAGCTGCATTTCCGGCGACACCATGCCCTGCGCCTGGATTTCACCGGGCGGGGCGTAACCGGGGCTGAAGAAATTGAATACCGACGGCGATTGCCCGGGACCCTGACCGAACACCGCGCTGACGCCACCGGGGAAATTGCGACCGACACCAAAACGGCCGCTGGCGGCGCGTGCGCCGTAGGCGCGCCAGAACTGTGTCAGCCGCAGCAGCGGCTCCTTCACCTTGCCGGGCGCCACCGGCGGCGAGGCCGCACTGGATGCAGGGCGCGCTTCGGCGTCGAGCAGGATGGCGCGAACCACCTGCGCCAGGTTGCCGCGTCGGCCGCTGCCGTCATTGCTGAACACCTGAGCGACCCTCTGCACGTAGGCGGCCGACGGATTGCTGGTTACCAGCTTCTGGATGAGTTGCCTTGAAATGAATGGCGCCACGTTCGGATGCGCGACGATGTTGTCGAGTGCATCCTGCAGATCCCGATCACCGGTCTGGTTGGCGGGCAGCGTGACTCCGGACAGCAGTTTCTTGGCGCCGGTTTCATGCTGCGCCGGATACAGGCGCATGGGCAGCACCTGGTTGTAGCCGGCAACCGGGGCGAGCTGGGGCCGGGCGTTGTTGAAGGTGCAACCGGGCAGAGTGGTCTGGCAGGTCCAGGTCCAGCCGGTGAACACGCGCGCGAATCCCTCGATGATCGACTGGTCGTAGGTGGGAATCGGCTGGCCATTGGCGTCGAGCCTGACCGTGCCGTCCAGGTTCAACTCCACCAGTCCGATGGACATCAGCTGCATCACTTCGCGGGCGTAGTTCTCGTCTGGGCGCAGGTTCGTGCCGGCCACGGCCTTCTGGTTGCCCAGCATGGACAGGTACACGCCCATTGCCGGGTGGAGCGTCACGTCCTCCAGCAGCTTGCGGAAATCCCCGAACGCGTTGCGCGCGAGCATGTCGTGGAAGTCGGCCGTGGCATTGGGCAGGTTCTGCAGCGCGCCAACCTGGGACACGACGAAGATCTGCGACAGAGCCCAGGCCACGCGCTGGCGCAGCTGGTCGGTGCCGGTGAGAGAGTTCCCGAACCACCTTTCAATGCGCGGTGCGTTCAGCGAGCCGATGTTGAAACCCACTGGCACCGGATTCGGATAGGCGGACTCCACTGCTGGCAGCAGCAACGAAGCGGGTTTCGCCAGTTCCGCGTCGATCCAGCGGGAGTAGGCGTTGGTGGAGTCCCCCAGCGCGATCAGTCGCGCCGACTCGGATTCGGTCGCACCCATCGTGGACTGGCTGAGGAAGCGGAAGGCCTCTTCCCGCGTGACGGCCGGCGCGGAAGGCGGGGGCGGGGGTGGCTGTGGCGGAGGACTGCCGCTGGACCCACTGCCGCCGCAGCCTGCAAGCAACAGCATCGCTGCCATGACCCATGCAGCTGTCGCCGCAGATTGCGCTCGCATGCTCACTCCCGGTCCTTCCCGGGTTGCAACGTCCTTGCCTACCATCGGTTGACACTACTTCAGTCGCGGTTTGGGCACCATAGGGCCCAGTTCGGGCACCCGGACTGGACAGCCGGCCCGCACTGCGAACAGACTCGCCCGTCCGGAAGACGACACACAACAACACGGCATTCACAGGGAGCCAGGCACGTGGAAGAAAGCAAAGTCGACATGTTCATGATGATCAACAACAGCAACTTCCCGAGCATGTCGCTGCCCAGCATCCGGCAGCGGCTGGTGTCGATGCCCGATGACCGCTTCGCCACGGTGCAGAGCTTCCAGTTCAAGAGCCCGACCACTGCCATCATCATTTCGGTGCTGATCGGCTCGCTGGGCATCGATCGCTTCTACATCGGCGACACCGGTCTCGGCATCGCCAAGCTGCTCACCTGCGGTGGCCTGGGCATCTGGACCATCGTCGACTGGTTCCTGATCATGGGCCTGGCGCGTCAGCGCAACCATGACAAGTTCGTTGCCACTCTCATCTAGGAACCGCCTCTACGCCGGCGTCGCAGCCCTGGGCGCCGCTGGCGGAGCGTGGCTGGTATGTGCCAGTGCCGCGGGCAGCGGCAGCACGATCTGTCCGTTCAAGCTGGCCACGGGTTTCGCCTGTCCGGCCTGCGGGAGCACGCGCGCGGTGCTGGCGCTGTTCGAGGGCAGGAATCCCCTGCAGTACAACCCCATTGGACTGGTGACGTTTGCCGTGGGCGCGCTCGCGCTGGGGCTGATGCTCCGGGATCTGGCAACCGGTTCCGACCGGTTGCTGCGCACCTGGCGCAGCGCAGAGGCCTTCGCGCGGCGACCGCCGGTTGCGATTGCCGGTGTCGGGCTGCTGGCCGGCAACTGGATATGGACCCTTTCGAAAGGACTCTGAAGTGATCGCTGACGACGAAGCCGAAAGCGCATCGAACGCCTATTTGCTGTCGCTGGTCCTGCTGGTCGGGGGCGCGCCCCTTCCCATCCTGAACCTGCTGGCCTCGGTCATATTCTTCTTTGGCGCGCGTCGCAGCGCCCCTTTTTCCCGCTGGCATTCCACTCAGGCGCTGGTGGGGCAGCTGCTGCTGATCCCGATCAATTCCACCTTCATGTGGATGACCATTTCGCTGCTGTTCGGTCGCCGCGAGCTGGACGACTTCTACGTCGGCTGGGGGCTCGTGATGATCGGGCTGAATGTCGCGGAGCTCATCGCTTCCATTTATGCGGCCGTGAGGACGCGCCAGGGCGTGGATGTGCGCTGGTGGAGCATCGCGCCCATCGTCGATGCGCTGCTGGGAAAGGCGAGCTGGGCAAAGTCGATCCTTCCGGCAGTGGTTATGCCGGTGGTCATCGTGGTGGCGATGGCCGGGATGACCCGCATCCCCTGGACCGGCGTATTCCACACCGAGAAGGTGGAGGGGCGCCTGGAGGCGAAGATCGACGACCTGGTCGAAGATGCGCTCGATTCCGACCAGCAGACCGTTCGCGACCCGCAGATGGAAGCCACGGTGCGCAAGATGCTGGGCCGGATCTGCGATGGCGCTCGCCTGGAGTGTGCCGAGTATCGCATCCACCTGGTGCGCGACATGGCCGTGAACGCGGCGACGTTGCCCGGTGGCCATATCATCGTGAACGCAGGTCTGGTGTTCGCCGCTCCCGATGCCGATGCGCTGACGGGCGTGCTGGCACACGAGCTGGCGCATGCCGAGCGCGGACATGTGCGCAGCAAACTGCTGCGGGAGATCGGGCTTTCGGTGTTGATGGGCACGAATGCCGAGCAGGCGCTGCTGCTGTTTCGCCGGATGGTGTCGCTTTCCTATGATCGCAACATGGAGTCCGAAGCCGACCGCGCGGCCGTCGACTGGCTGCTGGAGGCCGGGATCAATCCGACGTCGTTCGCGAATTTCCTGGCCTCCATGGCAGACGGGGGCTCGCTGCCGCTGACGGCGCTGGCGCGCACGCACCCTGGCTCCGAGGAGCGGGCGCTGAAGATCCTGGATCGCATACCGGCGAAGCCGCCGACGTTCACGGCAGCACTGACCGCCGAGGAATGGGAAGGGTTCAAGCAGTCACTTTCCGCAACCGTGACCCAGGCGCAATAAGGGCGCCGCCGCCGTTACTTAGGTGGCGGCGCGTTCCTGTCCTTCGGCTGGCAGCTGGCGCAGCAGACCAGTGTCGGTGATTCGCTGGTGCGTGCCCACCACGTGCACGCTGTTGCGGCCCTGGTTCTTGGCGGCGTAGCAGGCCGCATCGGCCAGGCGCAGCAGGGACTGGCCATCCTGCACCGAGTCGCTGGCGGCCACGCCGATGCTCGTGCCCACCCGGTACGCGCGTCCGCCCCACACGAGCTGGAACTTCTCCACCTGGTCGCGGATACGCTCGGCAGTCTGTGCAGCGGTGTCCATGCCGCTGTCGATCAGCAGCACGCAGAACTCGTCACCGCCCAGGCGCGCGCACAGATCCCGATCGCGGACATTGCGCCGGATGACATGCGCGATCTGCCTGAGCAGGTGGTCGCCCGCCGCGTGACCGGCGTTGTCGTTCACATGCTTGAAGCGATCCAGGTCCATGTACAGAAGCGCGTGCCCGTGTGGGCGGCCGTGGACCGTGTCGAGGATCTTCTGCTCCATCGCGGCCCGGTTCATCAGGCCGGTCAGGTGATCGTGGTTGGCGCGCTGTTCAAGTTCGGCGCGCGCCTTGTGCAGTGATCTGAGCAGGCCATACATGTAGCCCGGCACGACCACCAGCACGGCGGCGACATAGAAGCTCAGCGTTGGATTGGCCTGCCAGTAGGGGCTCAGCTGGTGCACCACGCCGAAGCCCAGCATCGAGCAGGCGGTCGCGTAGCCCATGTAGGTCGCGCCGAAACGAAATCCGTTGCCGACGATCATGATCAGGTAGACCACGCCAAAGATGGCATTGGAATCCACTCCCAGGTACATGGCGAGCGAGATGGCCAGCGTGTCGTGCGTGATGCCGATCAGGCGCCGCGTCACCGACGGAGCGGAGAAGCGCATCGTCCAGAGAAAGATCAGCGCGGCGCCTATGCCGGCCAGCACCGAAACCCATTTTCCGAGCACGAAGTTCCGGGGCGAGGGTGCATGCTCGGCGCCGAACTCGGAAAAGGAATAGGTGATCGCGCAGCCGACGATCACCAGTCGCGCCACGGCCTGCACGAACTCCGGATTGGACCACAGCCTGTGGCTGCGGGGGGTAGGGTTCGAGGTGGTGGCAGTGGGCATGTCGGGGCGCCCAGCGGGGCGTTCACAGTGGCTATCGGCGCCAGCCTGCGGAACTTGAGCCGAGGTATGCTGCTGCGCAATGCGACATCAGACGCGGATCAAGGTCGTTTCGGTGGCAGCCGGCTTCGGCTTCGCGGGCGCGCTGCAGGTGGCAGCCCTGCTCGCAACCCAGGCGGGATTCGGCGTGCTGGGCCGGGTGGTCGACTGGCCCACGACGCTGCTGGGTGCATTCACATCCAACAGCGTCATGGCCATTCTTGCGGGGTTTCCGCTGGGCGGTGTGGTCTATTCGGTCTTGGCCTACCAGATTTTCAGAAAGACCCTGGCCGGGGTTTGATAGCGCTGCGTCGCCGATCCGGATGAAGCTGGCAGGCAGCGCAACAAGGGGGGGGTAACGCAATGATCACATCCCGTGGGTTCGGTCTTGGTTTCCTGGTGGTCGTGGCGGTGCTGATCGCGCCGGTTGCCTCGGCCGCTGGCAGGCAGCCGAAACCCGGCGCCCGCATCCAGGAGTGCCGCAATTGCCCAGAGCTGGTGGTGTTGCCAGCCGGCACGTTCCTGATGGGTTCCCCCGCCAGCGAACCGGAACGCGATCCCGATGAACCCCAGCATCGCGTCACCCTCACCCGCAGCTTCGCCATCGCAACCAAGGCAGCGACATGGAACCAGTGGGAAGCATGTGCGCGCGACAACTGGTGCGAGGCCGAGGCCATCGACATCGCGCTGCGGACCAACCCGGATGGCACCCGCATCAAGGACTACAGGGACCATGGCCGGGGCAACCGACCCGCGGTGGGAATGAGCTGGCATGACGCGCAGCGCTTCGTGGGCTGGCTCAACTGGAAAACCGGCAGCGATGATGCCTATCGGCTGCCTTCCGAGGCGGAATGGGAATACGCTGCTCGCGCGGGTTCCAGCACCGCATTCCCCTGGGGCGACGCCATCGACTACGACCGCGGCAATTTCGGCATGCGGGGACATGGTGAACGCGGCCCCTACACCGAGGGCAAGGATGTGTTCGGCGACGAAACCGCGCCGGTGGGCTCGTTCCCGCCCAACGCCTGGGGCCTCCATGACATGCATGGCAATGTGTTCGAATGGACGCAGGACTGCTACGAGGCTGACATGGCGCATGCGCCAGTCGATGGCAGCGCCAGCACCGAGGGCGACTGTTCCGTGCGCGTGTTCCGCAATGGCACATTCACCAGCAATCCCTACATGCAACGATCGGCAAGGCGCGGCGCGCCGTATGCCGCCACCACGCGCGGGCGAAACTACCTGGGGTTCAGAGTGGCAAAGACGCTATGAAGATTCTTCAAGTCACATGCACGGCGACCGTGGCGCTGATGGCGTCGATGTTCTGCGCTCAGAGACTGCCGGCTGCCGCGGCACCGCCGGACCTGACTGGCGTATGGACGACGGCCGACGGCGCGGGCAATCGCACTTCGTTCGGATCGGCCATTCCGAAGTTGCCGCTGCACCCGCAAACCCAGCAGCGCTTTGATGCCTGGAACAGGCTGGTGGCGGAAACTGGCGATACGCCCGGAGGAGTGTGTCTCGGCGCTGGCATGCCGGCCGCGATGCTCGGCGCGGGTGGGTATCCCTTCGAGATCATCCAGCGGCCGGAGCAGATCACCATCATTTACGAACTGCACGGCGAAACCAGGCGGGTGTACTTCGGTGAGCGCAACGCGCCTGAACAGGATCGCGTGCCGGGGCGCACGGGCTATTCCGCCGGCCGGTG
Source organism: Pseudomonadota bacterium (assembly GCA_016720075.1). Lineage (GTDB taxonomy): Bacteria > Pseudomonadota > Gammaproteobacteria > Steroidobacterales > Steroidobacteraceae > ZC4RG30. The sequence goes on along the minus strand of JADJXW010000002.1, from coordinate 289,403 downwards.
GGAAGGTGACGTGCTGGTGGTGGAAACGAAAAACCTGGTGGAGCAGCTTGACCAGCGCACGACACCGCATTCGGAAGAGGCGCGCATCGTCGAGCGTTACCGGCTGGATGGCGTTGACGCGCAGGGGAGGCGCCTCCTGGCGGCGGAAGTGACGATGATCGATCCGAAGTTCTACACCGAACCGTTGAAGTTCACGCGCCGCTGGGCGCAGGTGCCAAACGGGCACCTGCTGCCTTATGAGTGCAATGAAGAAGTCTGGCGCGATCGCATCGACATGCTGGCTGAGAAGAAGGGCGCGAAGGTTCCCTAGGCAATGGTTTTGCGGGGGCGAAAAGGCCCCTGCCGGGATCGACTCGACCGTGGATGGTAAGTACTATCTACTAAATATGGCTGCAGCCAGATACCGGGGGATATACCAGTGAAGCGCCAGCTCCTGCGAGGCCTTGTTGCCGTTGCTGCTCTCGCCCTGCATCTTGTAGGCACTGCCACGGCGGGTCCGCCGCTGCCGATGGGCGATGCGAGGCTGCGCGACACGCGGGCGCCGGCGGCCGATCCCAACATTTCAGGCGTCTGGCAGGTGCGTGGCGCCGGACTGCGAATCGTCCCCACGGCAGGGGGAGATCCGCCCTGGAAGCCGTGGGCCGAGAAGGTCTTTCGTGACCGCGCGGAAGACGAAAAGAAGGGCGTCACGCGCTGGGATCCAACGGGCGCCTGCTATGGCAGCGGGGTGCCGCGCATTTTCACGGCGGGTTACCTGACCGAGATCATCCAGACCGAAGACGCCATCGTCTGGATCTACGAGTCCCAGCATGTGTGGCGCATCATCCACATGAATACGAAGATGCCCGCCAGGCTGGAAAATCACATCCGCGGCTATTCTGTTGGCCACTGGGAAGGCGATACGCTGGTGGTGGAAACCGCGGGCCTGTCACGCAAGGGCCAGATCGACGAGCGTGGAACGATGATGACCGACAACACGCGCGTCATCGAACGCATCCGCAAGGTCGGCAACCAGCTCGAGAACAACTTCACCATCATCGATCCGACGGCCTACGACAAACCCTGGGAGGCCAGGCGGCAGTTCAACTACGTGGGTGGGCAGGGGCAGCGCGTGGCCGAATACGTCTGCGAGGAAAACAACCGCAACGTGCCGGGCCCCGACGGCAAGTTCATCACGGTCATCAAGTAGGAAGGCCCACCATGCGACTTGCAAGGAAACTGATCCTGTCGGCCGTTGCTGCCGGCGCCCTGGCTGGCGTCGCGATGGCGGGAACCGAGGGCGACCTGCGGGGCGTCTGGAAGCCACAGCGCCATGTGGCGGGCATCCGGACCCTGGAAGGCAAGCTCCCGCCGCTGCTGCCTGAGGCGGCTGCGCTCTACAGGAGCAGGCTGGAGGCCCGCAAGGCAGGCCAGTCGGGAGACCCGCTTGACCTGTGCCAGCCAGCCGGCACTCCGCGCTCCATGTACCAGATGCGCCCCTTCATGCTGGTGCAGACGCCGCACAAGGTGACGCTGATCCACGAGTGGCAGCATCTGGTGCGCCATGTCCCTCTGGATGAGTCGCCGACGTTCGAAGAGCCGACCTGGCAGGGCACGTCAGCCGGACACTGGGACAATGGCTCGCTCGTCATCGAGACGGCCGGGTTCAATGGCAAGACCTGGCTGGATGAGGCCGGGTTGCCGCTTTCCGATCAACTCAAGGTCACCGAGCGACTGACGCGCTCGGGCAGGTCCACGATGACCGACGAGATCACCATCGATGATCCGGCGACCTACTCAGCACCGTGGAAGACGAAGATCACCTTCGAACTGGTGAAGGGCGGGGATCTGGGGTGGCATGTCTGCACCGAGAGGCTGTTCCCGATGCCGCCCGATGCCCGGCCTGGCCCGCCGGCGAACTGATTGCAGAGCGCCGGCCCGGCCGGTTCAGGCAGCCACCAGTCAGTATTCTGATTTCGCGGGTGCGCCCTCGGCTGGTGCCGCCGCCTGACGACCCACGGGCTGGCCATTCACGATGGCGGACATGAAGCTGCCGCCCGGCGTGCCGTCCTTCATCGGATGCATCTTCATCACGATCTTGTCACCGGGCTTCATCGTGTCCTTGGACCAGCCCTGACGGCGCAGCCCATTCGGGCTGCCGCCCTCGATGCTGTATTCGGTGACCTTGCCATCCGCTCCGGTGACGTTGATCTGCACCCAGATGTGCGGATTGGTCCACTGGAATTCCTTCACGGTGCCTTCGATGGTCTGTTCCGTCTCGTTGTCGAACATCGCGAAGGAGTGATGGGCCTGGGCCACAGCAGCCACCGACAGCACCAAGCCCAGCAAAATCGGATTCCTGTATTTCATGAGGGTCCCCATGTTTGTATGATGTGCATACAATACGCCTCGGGTCGTATTTGTGCATGCCCCGCAGGTTCCTGCCACGGCGCCTTAACGGGTCTTAAGGGGCGAAGACCCCGCATGAGAACGGTTCTCGAAAAGGTTCATCGCAAACAATCAGCAAGGGGTCGGGGGAAACATGAACAAGCATGTGAAATCGGCGCATTCGGGCCTGTTCGCAGTGAGAATGGCCGTGAGCCTGGCGCTGGCTGCGCCGGCAGCGGTTTTCGGGCAGTCAGCCAGCCTGCTCGAAGAGGTGACCGTCACGGCCACACGCCAGACGGAAACCGCCAACAGGATCCCGATGTCCATCGCCGCGGTCACGCAGGAATCGCTGGACCAGATCGGCATCAAGAGCGCGTCAGACCTCACGCAGATCGTGCCGGCCCTGACGCTGGTGAACCAGACGGCCGGCGTGGGCACCTTCGCCATCCGCGGCATCGTGGCCACCACGGGTGCCGCCACCACCGGGGTGTACCTCGACGACACCGCGCTGACCAAGCGCAACAATCCCGGTGTCAGCCAGAACAATGGCGCCCCGCTGCCGCTGCTGTTCGACCTGCAGCGTGTCGAGGTGCTCAAGGGTCCGCAGGGCACGCTGTATGGCGGCTCCTCGCAGGGTGGCACCATCCGCTTCATCACCCCCACGCCCAGCCTGACCGACTATTCCGGAATGATGCGCGCGGAAACCTACGTCCTGCAGAATGGCGCGCCCTCCACGGAGTTAGGTGGAGCCTTTGGCGGGCCGCTGATCGATGGCAGCCTGGGCATGCGCGTCAGTGCTATCGCGCGCAACACCGGCGGCTGGATCGACACGCTCAATGTCTATGACGGTGGCCGCATCGATCGCAAGGATGCAAACGGCGTGCGTGAATGGGCGATTCGCGCGGCGTTTGCCAAGAAGCTGGGTGACAACGGCATGGCCACGCTGGCCTGGTACCGTTCGGCCTATCGCACGGAGGGCGGGCCCGGCTCGCAGACGGAGGTCTACGCCCCCAACGGCACGCGCGCTCCGGCTACGCAGACCTTCACTACGCCTGAAACCTGCTACAACACCAGCACACGGGCGCCCACCGCCACCACCGCGCCCCCGACGGTCAACTGCAACACCGCGCCGGTCATCACCTTCCGGCGCGCGGCGCAGACCTATGGTCCATTCAACTACCTGGATCGCGACGAGTCGCTGACGCCCTTCGATGGCGTGTACGGCATCGGCAAGACCGACACCAGCCTGCCGAGCTTCACGGTGGACTTCACGTTCGGCGATCTCGATTTCAAGGCGATCACCTCATACATCGACGACCACACCATCGGTGATGCCGGCGAGGGTCACGATCCCAGCCGTGTTCAGACCACGCTGGAGAATCCGGGACGAACCAGCTTCCCTCTGTTCCGTCCAGTCCAGGTCTATGCGGGTCGATTCATCAGTTCCAACAAGCGCAATGGCATCGAGCAGGAGGTGCGGCTGTCATCGGCTGCCGGCGATGGGCGTTTCGGCTGGGTAGCCGGCGCCTACTATGCCCGGCTGCGTACGCATATCGACTACACGATCTACGGCAACTACGACGCGCCTGACCTGGCCCTCTACGGACTGACCAGCGCGCAGAGGTATGGTGTGCCGAATCCCAACGGCTACGTCTCCGTGCTCGACGCGCGCCTGGTCGATACGGAACTGGCCTTCTTCGGCGAGGGCACCTATGCCATCACCGACACGTTCAAGTTGACGGCCGGCCTGCGCTGGTCGGAGGTAAAGCTCGACTTCACCCAGGCCAACTACGGCCAGCTGTCGGCGCGGCCGAGCATCAGCTCGCCGTTCGCCTTCGTCCAGGGCAATGGCAAGGACACGCCGTTGACGCCCAAGGTGGGGCTGCAGTGGGAGCCCGCTGCCGGGATGATGGTTTATGCCAACGGCGCCAAGGGATTCCGCGCCGGCGGCGTCAACGTGCCGTTGAATCCGCAGGTGTGTTCGGCCGGACTGGCGCAGTTCGGGTTGACCGTGGATGACATTCCCAAGCAGTACGGTCCGGATACGGTCAAGAGCTACGAACTGGGCACCAAGCTGCGCCTGCTCGACGGCCGGATGCAGCTGAACGTGGCCGCGTACCAGATCGACTGGAACGATATCCAGGTCACCACGTCGGCACAGGGTTGCGGCCAGAACTGGAACCAGAACGGCGGCAAGGCGCGCAGCAAGGGCTTCGACGTGCAGCTCGACTATCGCCCGATCGACCCGATGACGCTGAGCGTCTCGCTGAGCACTGTCGATGCGAAATATCGCGAGGCCGTGCTCGGCCCGGTGCCCACCGTCAGTGGTGTGACGCAGGCGGTGACCTTCAACAAGGGTGATCCGCTGGGAGTACCCGACCTGCAGGCCAACGCCGGAATGCGCTTCGACTTCAGCGCCTTCGATCACCGGGCCTATGCGAGGCTCGACTACCTCTACTCGGGCAGCTATCTGCAGGGGTCGAGTTTCGGCACCGGTAACTACAATCCCTTCACGCGGGATGTGGGGTCGACCGACCAGGTCAATGCGCGCCTGGGCATCAACATCGACCGGTGGGACCTGAGCCTGTACTCGGTGAACCTGCTGAACAGCCGCGACAAAATTGGCAATTCCGGCATCGGACGGGGCGGCTGCAACGCCGCGACGGGCGGTACGGGGTGCACCGTGTATTCGCTGTTCAACCCGTTCGTGAACCAGGCTTACCAGAAGCCGCGCACGATCGGCGTGCAGGCGAACTACCGCTTCTAGGCGCTCGCCCCGGGGGCGCTGGGGATGAACCCGGCGCCCCTTCTCACTGGCCTAGGGCTTCAGTCGGCCGGCCATGCCCATGATGTCGTCGAGCGGATTGCCATTGCCGTTCATGTCGAGCATGGATGCCAGGCCGCCGCCGGACTTCGCGCCACCCGCGCCCAGCATTCCGCCCAGCAATCCACCGAGCCCGCCACCCGCGGGCGCGGCTGCACGCCCACCCTGCTGTTTGGCCATGTAGCCCGCGGCCATCATCGCGATGACCGGCAGCAGTTTCTTGAGCATCGAGGGATCCATGCCGCTCTGGGCGGCCGCATTGGCGGCCACGTTGCGACTGACATCCTTGCTGCCGAAGATCTGGCCCAGCACGTTGTTGCCCAGGTTCACGTCGGTGGGCTGGGGCGAGAGCACGTTGTCCAGCAACCCGCCGCCGCCCAGCTGGTTGAGCATGCCCGACAGGCCATCGAGGCCCGAGGGTGCCTGCGCCTGCTTTTTGAAGCCGCCCAGGATGGCGGGCAGCAGCGCGGCGGCGCCGCGCTCAGCGTCCTGGTTGTTCACCCCGAACTCCCGGGCCACCGACTGCAGGCCGCCCATGTGCTGGATCAGGTCCGTGATCTGCATTTTTCTTCAATCCTTGTTTGTATGAATCAGGCCGCGGCCTTCAGGACCGCGATGCGCTCTTCGAGCGGCGGGTGGCTCATGAACAGCTTGCGCAGGCCCGAGGGCACGCCGCCGTTGATGCCGAAGGCGGCCATGTTGGCGGGCAGGCCCTGCGGTTCGCGCTGCCGCTGCAGCGCCTCCAGCGCGCCGATCATGTTCTGCCGGCCGGCAAGCCACGCACCGCCGTGGTCGGCGCGGAATTCGCGCTGCCGCGAGAAGTACATGACGATCATGCTGGCGAGGATGCCCAGCACGATCTCGGCAAAGATCACGGTGGCGAAGTAAGCCATTCCCGGGCCGCTGCGCTCACTGTTGCCGCGCGTGGCGTTGTCGACGATGTTGCCGATCACGCGGGCGATGAAGAACACGAATGTGTTCACCACGCCCTGGATGAGCGTCAGCGTCACCATGTCGCCGTTGGCCACGTGCGCCACCTCGTGGCCGATCACGGCCTCGACTTCTTCCTTGCGCATGCGGTTCAGCAGGCCCGTGCTCACGGCCACGAGGGCGGAGTCCTTGCGCATGCCAGTGGCGAACGCATTGGGCTCCGGTGAATCGAAGACGCCCACCTCCGGCATGCCGATGTGGGCTTCCTTCGCGTAGGCGCGGACGGTGTCGACCAGCCACTTCTCGGTGGCGTTGGCCGGCTGCTCGATGACATGCACGCCCATCGAGCGCTTGGCGATCCACTTGGACATGGCCAGCGAGATGAAGGCGCCACCAAAGCCGAAGATGGCGGCCACCACCAGCAGTCCGCCCATGCCGCCCCTGCCGCTCAGGTATTTGTCGAGGCCGAGCAGATACACGACCGCCGACAGCACCACCATCACGGCAACGTTGGTCAGGACGAACAGCAATACACGTTTCATGACGATCCTCCCGGGAGGTCCCGGATCAACACACAGATGTCTGCTGTGCCGGAGTTCTGGTCCGGTACAGCGAATACAGGATGCCCCCCGCCAGCAGCGCCGCTGTGACGGTGAGCGAAATCCAGGCTGGCAGTTTGCCCACGGCCTCGGCGGCGATGATCTTGCCGCCGACGAACACCAGTATGCCCGCCAGCGCGTACTTCAGGTAGGCGAACCGGTCGATGATGGCGGCCAGGGCGAAATACAAGGCCCGGAGCCCCAGGATGGCAAAGATGTTGGACGTGTAGACGATGAAGGGGTCCTGGGTTATGGCGAATATTGCCGGCACCGAATCCACCGCGAACAGCAGGTCCGCGGCCTCGATCAGCACCAGCGCCAGCAACAGGGGCGTGGCCCAGAGCACCCGCGGCGCGGCGGGGTTGCTGGAGGGCGGGCCGCCGCGCGTATCGGGCGCGGGCAGGCGCACCCAGAAGCGGCTGCCGTGCGGGGCATCGGTGACGCGCAGGTGCGCGCGCAGCCAGCGCAGCAGTGGATTGCCGCCGATGTCCAGCGGCCTGCCCATCGTCATCAGCATCTTGATGCCGGTGAGCACGAGGAACGCGCCGAAGACATACAGCACCCACGAGAACTGCGCGATCAGCGCGGCGCCCAGTCCGATCATGATGGCGCGCAGCACGATCACGCCCAGGATGCCCCAGAACAGCACGCGATGCTGGTAGGCCGGCGGCACCGCGAAGTAGGTGAAGAGCATCGCGATCACGAAGACGTTGTCCATGGCCAGCGTCTTTTCGATCAGGAATCCGGTGAGGTATTCCATGCCGCTTGCCGCGCCCAGGTAGTGCCACACCCATGCGCCGAAGGCGATGCCCACCCCGATGTAGCCCGCCGACAGCAGCAGGCTCTCGCGCACCGAGATCTGGTGTTCCTTGCGGTTGAGCACGCCCAGGTCGAAGGCCAGCAGCGCGACCACGATGCCGATGAAGGCAAGCCACAGCCACAGTGGCTTGCCGAGCATCGGTGAGGCGAGCAGCGAGGGCAGCATGTCCATGACGGGCGTTGCCGATTCAGGCCGCTGCCGTCTCGGGCGCGGCGGGGCGGGCGGCGCTGCGGCGCAATCGCCGGTTGCGGTTCAGCGCCTGGCGGGTGCCGCGCGTCAGGCGGACGAACGCCGTGGTGATGGCGCGGTACAGGTCGGAATCGATGCCGCTGGCGACGACGGTGGATTTGCATGAGCCCACGCGAGCCGAGACCAGGCAGCCCTTGTCGACGCCATGCCTGGTGCCGTTCACATCGAACAGTCGCACGCTCAGCGCCTGCGGGCGTTCGGCGAACTCGTCGTGGTAGCGGCGCGCCTCGGCCTCCACGGCATGGCGCAGCGCCTCGGTGAGCGGGAAAGTCCGGGCCTGGAGGTCGATTTTCATGGCGTGCCTCGTCGGTTGGGTGGTTCCTGCGAGAAATGCTACGGGCCCTGGATTTCAGAAAAAAGCAGAAAGAAACGTAATTGTTATCCTATAAAATAGGATATATGGACCGTAACGCACTGAATCTCAAGCACCTCCGGTATTTCGCCGAGATCGCCCGGCGCGGCTCCGTCACCGCGGCCTCGCGCGCGCTGCACCTGGCCCCGCAGACGCTCAGCGCGCAGCTGAGGGTCTTCGAGGAATCCGTGGGCCAGCCCATGTTCGAGCGGGTGGGGCGCCGGCTGGTGCTCACTCCGCAGGGGGCCACCACGCTCGACTACGCCAATGCCATCTTCGCGCTGGGCGATGAGCTCAGCAGCGTGCTGCAGGGTCGCGCCCGGCCGCGGCAGCAGGTGCTTCGCGTCGGCGTCATGGACAGCGTGCCCAAGCTCCTCACGCTGCATGTGCTGCAGCCGCTGGTGGATCGCCATCGCAGCGACCTGGAACTGAACTGCGAAGAGGCCCCGCAGGCAGAGCTGCTGGGCCGCATCGCCACGGGTGAGCTCGACATGATGCTGGCCGATGCGCCGGTGCCCGCCAATCTCACGCGCGGCCTCCACGGCATGGAGGTGGCGGCCTCGGGCATGAGCTTCGTCGCCGCGCGCCAGCTCGCCAATCGGCTGGCCGCAAAATTCCCGGACAGCCTGGATGATGCGCCGTTCATCGCCGGCTCCGCGCCGGGATCGCTGATCGGCCAGGCGCTTGAAGCCTGGTTCTCGCGTCATCGGCTGCGACCCCGGATCGCCGGGCACGTGGATGACAGCGCGCTGCTGAAGGGGTTTGCACAGGCCGGGCTCGGCGTCATCGCGGTGCCGACGTCGATCGAGTCCGAGGTGCTCGATCGCTACCAGCTGCGCGTGGTCGGGCGCACCGATGAAGTGAAGCAGACGCTGTTTCTGGTGCGGCCGCGTGGTCGTCGCATGCATCCGCTGGTGGCCGAGTTGGAAGCGCGCTTCGCCTAGGCGCGGGGTCCGCGCGTCGGTTCGACAATGCCAGCCGCAACACCGCGTACCCGGCCACGCCCGACACCAGGCTGCCCAGCAGCACGCCGAGGCGATCCAGGCTTCCTCCCTGCGCGGCGGGAAATGCCAGCGAGGCCACGAACAGGCTCATCGTGAAGCCGATGCCCGTGAGCAGGGACATGCCATACAGCTGCGACCAGCGCACTTCGGCTGGCAGCACGGCCAGTCGCAGTTGCACCGCAAGCCAGATGGAGGACATCACGCCCAACTGCTTGCCCAGGAACAATCCCAGCGCGATCCCGAGCGGCACGCCCTCAAGGGCATTGCCGATCGAAAAACCCTGCAGCGCAACCCCGGCATTGGCGAATGCAAACAGCGGCAGTACGCCGAAAGCGACCCATGGGTGCAGGTTCTGCTCCAGGTGGGTCGCCGTCGAGGTGGCGCTGCCCGCCGCGCGCAGCGGGATGAACATGGCCAGCACCACGCCGGCAAGCGTGGCGTGCACGCCGGATTTCAGCACCGCGATCCACAGCGCGATGCCGAGCAACACGTAGGCGGAAGGGCGGGTGACCCCGGCGCGATTCAGCGCGAACAGTGCGGCGATCAGCGTGGCCGCTGCCAGCAGCGACGGCATGGAAAGAGAGTCGGTGTAGAACAGCGCGATGACGATGACGGCGCCCAGGTCGTCGAAGATCGCAAGGCTCAGCAGCAGCGCCTTGAGCGCCACCGGCACGCGATTGCCCAGCAGCGAAAGCACGCCCAGCGCAAAGGCGATGTCGGTGGCCACCGGAATCGCCCAGCCGCGCATCGACTCGGGGTCGTCGTGGTTGAACCAGGCGTAGACCAGCGCGGGTGCGACCATGCCGCCGACCGCGGCGATGGCGGGCAGTACGGCCTGGCGGACCGAGGACAGGTGTCCCTCCAGGAACTCACGCTTGAGTTCCAGTCCCACCAGCAGGAAGAACACCGCCATCAGGCCATCGTTGATCCACAGCAGCAGGGGCTTCGAAAGCCAGGCGCTGCCGAACTGGATCGAGACGGGCAGGTTGAACAGCGCGCCATAGGCTGGCGCCAGCGGCGAGTTGGCCACGATCATGGCCAGGCAGGCCGCCGCCATCAGCAGCAGGCCGCCGGCGGATTCCATGCGAAGGAAATCCTGCAGGGGTTTCAGAACGTCACGCATGACGAGGTTACGACCCCGGCGGCGCCGTGAACGTTCCGTAGCGGCGACCGAAATAGAGCAGCGGTTCCTCGTCGCGCGTGCGGGCTGCCTCGACCAGGCCCACCACGATGGCGTGGTCGCCGCTGATGAAGATCTGGCTGGTGGAGCACTCGATCTGCGCCAGCGAATCCGCGAGCAGCGGAACCGGAAGCACCTGCCCGGTTTCCACCTGCGTGCCGGCAAGCTTGTCCTGTCCCCGGACAGCGAAGCGCGCCGCGACATCCGCCTGTTTCGCGGTCAGCAGGCTCACGCCGAAGTGCCGGCAAGCGACGATGGCCGGATAGCTGTTCGCGTCGTGCTGGATCGCGAACATGACCAGCGGCGGATCGAAGCTGAGCGTGACCAGCGAGGATACCGTGAGGCCTACGATGCCGTTGCCACTGCGCTCGCGGGCCATCACCACGGATACCGCGCCGGCGAGCGTGCGGCCGATCTGTCGGTAGTTGTCGCCGGAAATGGGCATGACCGCAGCATGCCTGCAGAACAGGGTCCGTGCCATACTTGCCCGAACGATTTGAGGGAGTGCCGATGAACGCCCGGTTCGCATTGCCCGCCTGCCTGCCCCGCCGAATGCTGCTCGCGGCGCTGCTGCTTGCGCCCGCCTGCCTGTTCGCGCAGGAATCGCCTGCGCCTGCGCCAGAGGCTGCCGCGCCGCCGGCACCCGAGCCGTCTGCGCCTGCGCCGGTCCACGCAGTGGTGAATGTGGTGCTGCATACCGCGCGCGGCGATGTGCGCATCGCGCTCGAGAAAGACCGCGCGCCGGTCACGGTGGCCAATTTCCTGAAGTATGTGGACGCGAAGCGGTTCGACGGCATCACGTTCTATCGCGCGGTGAAGATCAGCGAGGATGGCCAGTACGGCCTGATGCAGGCCGGGCTGCGCGGCAATCCCAAGCTCATCTACAAGCCCATTGCCCATGAATCCACCAAGGTCACGGGACTGTCCCATCTCGATGGCGCCATTTCCATGGCCATGCGAGACCCGGGCACCGCGACGGCGGATTTCTTCTTCGTGCTGGGCGACCTCACCTCGCTGGATGCCAAGCCCGAAGGGACAGATGTGGGGTATGCCGCTTTCGGCAAGGTGCCCGACGGCATGCCGGTGCTGCGCGGCATGCTGGACCTGCCCAAGTCGGACCAGGCTGGTGATGGCTCCATGAAGGGGCAGATGCTTGCCCAGCCGGTGAAGGTCATCAGCATCCGCCGCGCGGACTAGCCCTCACCTATACTCACCTCATGGCCGTCAGCGTCTTCGACCTGTTCAAGATCGGCATCGGTCCTTCCAGTTCGCACACCGTGGGTCCGATGCGCGCGGCCCGCCTGTTCGTGCTGCGCCTGGAGTCTTCGGGCGTGCTTGCCACCACGGCCCGCGTGCGTGTCGAGCTGTATGGCTCGCTGGGCGCCACAGGCAAGGGACATGGCAGCGACAAGGCCGTGCTGCTGGGCCTGGCCGGGCATGAGCCTGATACCGTGGATGTGGAAGCCGTGCCCTCGCTGCTGGCTGGCATTCGCGAAACCGGCCGCGTGAACCTGCTCGCCCGCCGCGACATCGCCTTCGACGAGAAGACCGACCTCATCTTCAATCGCCGCGAATCCCTGCCGCTGCATTCCAACGGCATCAAGTTCACGGCCTGCGATGCCGCAGGCCTGGTGCTCGCGGAGCATGTGTACTACTCCGTTGGCGGCGGTTTCGTGGTCAGCGGCGATGCCGGGCAGAAGAGCATCGTCGCCGATTCGACAGCGCTGCCCCATCCGTTCACCACGGGTGAGCAGCTGCTCGAGATCTGCGCGCGCGAGCACCAGAGCATCGCCAGCATCATGCGGCGCAACGAACGTGCCTGGCGCAGGGATGCCGAGATCGACGCCGGTCTCTCGCGCATCTGGAGCGTGATGCAGGAATGCGTCACGCGCGGCTGTGCCACGCCGGGCGTGCTTCCCGGGGGCTACAAGGTGAAGCGTCGCGCCCACGATCTTCACGGCCAGCTCACGCGCAATCCCGAGGCGGCACTGCGCGACCAGCTCGTGGTGCTCGACTGGGTGAATCTCTACGCGCTGGCCGTGAACGAAGAGAATGCGGCAGGGGGGCGCGTGGTCACCGCGCCCACCAATGGCGCCGCGGGCATCATCCCCGCGGTGCTGCACTATTACTCGCGCTTCATCGTCAGCGCCACCGAGCAGGGTGTGTACGATTTCCTGCTAACGGCGGCCGCCATCGGCATCCTCTACAAGGAGAACGCCTCGCTCTCCGGCGCCGAAGTGGGTTGCCAGGGGGAAGTGGGCACGGCCTGCTCCATGGCAGCCGGCGCGCTGTGCGCCGTGCTCGGCGGCTCTCCCAGGCAGGTGGAGAACGCCGCGGAGATCGGCATGGAACACCACCTGGGGCTCACCTGCGATCCGGTGGGTGGGCTGGTGCAGATCCCGTGCATCGAGCGCAACGCCATTGCCGCCGTGAAGGCCATCAATGCCGCGCGCATGGCGCTGCGCGGCGACGGCACGCACTATGTGTCGCTCGACAAGGTCATCAAGACCATGCGCGAAACCGGCGCCGACATGAAGACCAAGTACAAGGAAACCTCGCGCGGGGGCCTGGCGGTCAACGTCATCGAGTGCTGAGCCGGGCTTGGACAACCTCACCCACACGCTGATCGGCCTTGCTGCCGGCGAGGGCATGGCGCGCTGCACGCGCGCACGGCAGGGCGGCCTGGCGGATCCGGCCAGGCGCACGACCTTGCTCGCGCTGGGCGTCATCGGCGGCAACCTTCCGGATGCCGACCTGCTCTGGAGCATGCAGGTCTTCACGGGAGACTCCGTTGACTACCTGGTGGATCACCGCGGACACACGCATACGCTGGTGGCGTGCGTGGCGCTGGCCGGGCTGATGCTGCTGGCCACGCTGGCAATTCTGCGCTGGCGGGGGCAGCGCTTCCGCGCCCCGGACGCCGGGCTGCTGGGTGCCATGGCGCTGCTGGCCGTGATGCTTCACCTGGGCATGGACGCGCTCAACGAGTACGGCGTGCATCCCTTCTGGCCCTGGGACAACCGCTGGTACTACGGTGATTCGGTATTCATCGTCGAACCGCTGTTCTGGCTGGCCACCGCGCCGCTGTATTTCTCGCTGCGCACGCGCGTCGCGCGGATTCTGCTGGCGCTGGTCATCACCGTGGGCTGCATTGCGGTGCTGGCATTCCACCGCTTCGGCGTCGTGTGGTGGACGCTGCCGGCGCTGGCGCTGCTGCTGCTGTTCGCCGGCAGGCGGCTCTCGCCGCGTGCTGCTTCCCTGGTCGCAATCAGCCTGTTGTCCGCCGTGGTGGGGGTGTTCTCGGCCGCACGGGCCGTTGTGACCCGGCGCGTGAACGTGCTGGCCGCAGAGCAATTCCCCGGCGCCACCACGCTCGATCTGGTGCTGTCTCCCGCGCCGGCTCACCCTTTGTGCTGGGAAGTGATGCTGCTGCAGCGTGAGGGCGGAACGTACCTGGCGCGGATGGGTCAACTTTCGCTGTTGCAGGGCAAGGCGGATGCGGAGGCGGGCGGGCCCTGCGCTCGCAGCATCGGCGCAGAGGCAACGGCTCCACTCGAGGCGCTGCAGATTCCATCCAGGGATGGCATGCGCTGGGCGAGCCAGTTTTCAATGGATGCGATCGAGCTCGCGCGACTTGCAGCAAGCAACTGCGACACGCGGCGCCTTGCCAGCTTTCTCCGGGCGCCCTTCGCGGCGATGACCGGCGAAGGCTGGATACTCGGCGACCTGCGTTTCGACCGGGAGCCTGGAGTGGGCTTTGCCGAGACGTTGATTGATCCGGCATCGCCTGCGAAATGTGCAAGGAGCGTGCCGTGGGCTGCGCCGCGCGGTGATCTCGGCTTCCACTGAGCCGGGCTCTGGCGCAGCTGCGCCGCGGCGGGGCTACACTGGCGCACATGATTCCTGTGCTCATCGTCGGGGGCGGTGCAGCGGGAACCCTGTTGCACCTTGAACTGGCGCGACGGGGAGTGCCGGCGCGCTCCATCGATCGCCTGCCACGGGCAGCGCAGACATCGCGTGCCGTGACCATCCATGCGCGCACCGCCGAGATCATGGAGCGCCTGGACCAGCGGCTGATCGACCGGTATCTGGCGCGGGCATTGCCCAGCAAGGGCTACGTGCTGCATTTCGTGGATGACTCGGGCCGGCGCAGCGAAGTGCGGCCTGGCCTGGATTTCACCAGGCTCGATTGCCGGTATCCGCGACTCTACGTACATGGCCAGCACGAAACCGAAAACGTGTTGCGCGAGTTCCTGCTAGACGAATACGGCCAGGCTACGCAATGGGGCTCGGAACTGGTTGATGTGGAGCATGTCGAGGGTGGCGCCCGGGCCCGCGTCCAGCACGCCGACGGCAGCATTGAGGCCATCGACGCCAGGTTCATCGTCGGTTGCGATGGCGGCAACTCGCGCGTTCGCCGCTCGCTGCGACTGCTGCAGGACGAGAGCGACTACAAGGGTTCCGTCATGCAGAACCTGGATGCCTTCCTGCATGACTTCCCGGACACCGACGAGTACGTGCACTACTGCACGGGCCGCGGGCATTTCGTGATGATCGTGAAACTGCCCGGCGGGTATCACCGCCTGCTGCTCAGTGATCGCGGCGAGGCCGCCGCACCGGAAGTGACGCCGCAACAGGGTTTCAGCCGCGTCATCGACCAGCACTTCGACGGCGTTCGCATCGGCGAAGTGGTGTGGCATTCGAAGTGGGAGAGTCGCGTGCGCCTGGCGCACACGTATCGTGACCGCAATGTCTTTCTTGCCGGCGACTCGGCCCACGTCCACTCCACCTCGGGCGGCCAGGGCATGAACTGCTGCCTGCAGGATGCATGGAACCTGGGGTGGAAACTCGCGCTGGTGCTGCAGGGCCGTGCCCGGGAGAGCCTGCTCGAAACCTACGAGGCCGAACGCAAGCCCATCGCCTCGCAGGTGATATGGGCGG
The DNA here is from genome assembly GCA_016720075.1 of Pseudomonadota bacterium. Classification (GTDB taxonomy): domain Bacteria; phylum Pseudomonadota; class Gammaproteobacteria; order Steroidobacterales; family Steroidobacteraceae; genus ZC4RG30. The sequence continues at coordinate 274,137 of JADJXW010000002.1, read as the reverse complement.
CGTCGGCACTGCACGAGATCTTCATGGGGGCATGGCAAGAGCATCGCCGAGCGCACCTCGCGGATGGCAGACCCGCAGTTCCTGGAGGCCGTGGTGGGGCGCTGCTCGGGTATCTCGTACAACTATCGCGAGCAGGTGGATCAGGAAGGCGAGCACGATCTTGCTGGCGGTCCTTTGCCCGGTGATCGCGCGCCCGATGCGGACCTAGCAGACGGACGCAGGCTGTTTGCCGCCACTCGCGGCACGGGATACACATTGCTGGGTATCCCTGGAACCGCCGGCGAGCCGGAGCGGCTTGCCGCCACACTCGGCGAGTTGCAGCGGCGTTTCGCGCCGGTGCTCGCATCCCACCTGTTGCCGGCAGGCGCGGATCTGGCGCGGCGCTATGGATCAGGGAGCGCCGATCGCCTCTATCTCATCCGGCCCGATGGCTATGTCGCCTGTCGAGCCGCCCTGGAAAACGCGCCCGCGATCGCCAGCCACCTGGGTCGCTGGCTGGCCTAGCCCGGGTCAGCGCGGGCCGTAGTGCGGCGGCGGCACTCCAAACTCATACGCACCCAGATCTGGCGCGCGGCCCAGGAAGCCATCGGTGATGTTGGGCAGCACCGTGCCCGCATCGATGGCTACAGCCCCCTTGCGCAGTTGCAGGTCCACCGAATCCACGGCCACCACATGCGTGGGGTCCGAGAAGTCAGGCGCCTTCGCGTTGACGAACACGTCGTAGTCCACCAGTCGGCTGTGCGCGTCCTGTCCGGTGGCCTTTGAGTATTCAGTCAGGGTTGCAAAGGCACGCTGCACCAGCGGTGCTGTCTGACCCGTCAGGCCCTCGGCGCGACGCTCGGGATAGAAATTGCGCACCTCGGAGAACGGCGGCGAGTTCCACGCGAACGACTGCGCCGACCCGGGGTTCGGCCGGAAGCCGTTGTAGTCCGAGCTGCTGTAATTGGTATAGGTGTCGAGCGAGAACACCCGCTGCTGCGTGCCCTGGCCCAGGATCAGGTTGTTCCTCAGGTGCATGTTCGAGGCCGCCATGATCTGCCGGAACTCGCCCACGTAGGTGTTGTTCAGGTAGTAGATGCCGGAGGGTTCGCCGTGGATTTTCACAGGCCCCCACCAGGCGTTGTAGACCACGTTGCGGATGAAATACACCGGTCCGCCGAACACCGGCTGCGGGCTCATGGCGCCCAGCACGGCATTGAAGCAGCGGTTGCGCATCACGCGCACGTTGCGCACCGAGCCATCGGTCTCGAAGCAGTTGTCGTGCATCACGTTGACATCGTTGTTGTAGATGTCGATGCCCGCCGGCAGCCGGTCGGCGGGCGTGTCGGGCCAGCCATCGGGGGCGCCATAGGTGGCGTGGTCGAGCGCGTCGTGGAAGCCGCGCACCCGGTTGTACGCCAGCACGTGGCCACCGCCGTAGATCGAAACCGCATAGAAGGACTTCAGCTTGCCGCGCTCGGCGAAGTCCAGCCGGTTCACCCAGGGCGCGATGCCGTACCAGGTGAACACGTAGTCGAGTGACTCGCGGCCCAGCATGTCGTTGTCGATGAGCGTGAAGTAGCGCGACCCGGACCAGTCCGAGTGCACGGCCGTGCCGATGTCGCTGAACTTCGAGCGCTTCACCGTGAGCCCGGTGGAGCCCGCGATATCCTTCATGCCGGCCTCGAACACCGTGCCGGTGTTGCGGAAGGAGAGGCCCTCGAAGTAGTGGTATTGCGAACCCATCACGTTGAACAGCACGGTGTTGCCGTCGCCGTCGAAGATCACTTCGCCATCCCCCGCGGCAACGATGGCGATGGGCTTGTCGGCGGTGCCCTTCTGGGTGAGGTAGTACGTGCCGTCCCACGGCGTGCCGCAGCAGGTGGTGAAGCCGGAGTTGATCTCGTGCGAGTAGTGGTCGTGGCGGCTGCGGTACACGCCGGCGTGCACCTTGATCACATCGCCGGCCTGCACGCGCGGCGGGGAGGCGCGGCTCCAGTCCCCGCCCAGGGAACCCTGGTAGTAGGCCTGCAGCAGACCAAAGAAGGCGGGCTGTTCGGTGGGTCCCTTGTAGCCGGGCGGATACACATGGAACACGCGGCCACCGGTGGCAGGCTTCGGTTCGGGCCGGGTGCGCGTCTTCAGCGTCTGCACCGCCGCGCCGCTCACCCCGTCCGGATCGGTGAGCGTCAGTCGCACTTCATATTCGGTGTCTTCGGACAGATCGAAAAGGCTGCCGGCGAACTGGTTGGGCAGCGTCACGTTGTAGGCATAGCGCAGGAACATCTCCTCGCGCTGCGTGCGCAGCAGGTCGAGACCGGTTCGCCAGGGTGCCTCACCCGTGGCGCGGTACTCGATCTTTACGCTGGCATTGCGGTTGTCATCGCCTTCGATGGGCCAGGCGAAGCCCAGCGAGATCAGCGTGGGAGGATCGACGATGAGCCGTCCCGGTACCGTGGCGTTGGCCGCCCATGAGGAAGCGGGCAGGGCGGCCACGAGGAACGCGGCCCCGGCCAGAATGTTGCGCATGTTCATCCGCAGTCCCCCAAAAGACTTCTTCTGGGGGCATTCTAGGGCATGGGGTCGGCGTGCGGCGGCGGATCAGTTCAGGCGTCGTCGTGCCACAGCTCTTCTATGTTTTCGAAGGGCCAGTTCTCGCGGGGTTCTCGCGCGAGGATCTTCTCGGTGCAGCCGGGCTGCGCGAGGTCGAGCAGCTGCGGGCGCAGCTGCGTGCCGCTGTTGGTGGAGAAGAACACCTTCACCTTCGGCGCGGTGATGCGGGCCTGGTTCTGTTCCACCACCACTGCAAGGCGGCCCGAAGAGAGCCGCACCAGGGATCCGGTGGGGTAGATGCCCAGGCTCTTGATGAAGGCCTTCAGGACCTCTTCGTCAAAGTGTCCCTTCCAGCTGGCCATCTTTGCCAGCGACTCGGCCGGATCCCAGCCCGCCTTGTATGGCCGGTTCGAAGTGATGGCGTCGTATACATCGGTGACCGCGCCCATGCGCGCCAGCAGCGTGATTTTTTCGGCTGGCAGCCGGTCGGGATAGCCATTGCCGCTCATCCGTTCGTGGTGATGGCGCACCACATCGAGCACTTTTTCGTTGGTCATGCCGGACTCGCGCAGCATGCCTTCGCCGATCTCGGGGTGCCGGCGAATGATCTGGAACTCCTCGTCGGTGAGGGAGCCGGGCTTGTTCAGCACCTCCAGCGGCGTGCCGGCCTTGCCAATGTCGTGCATCAACCCGGCCATGCCGGCGAGGCGACAGTCTTCCTCCGACAGGTTCAGGTTGCGGCCGAGCGACACCATCAGTGCGCAGACGGCCACCGAGTGCATGTAGGTGTATTCGTCGGCGGACTTCAACCGGGAAAGGCTGATCAACGCATCGCCATGGCGCGTCACCGAATCCACGATCTCGTTCACCACGGGGACGAAGGCGTCGGGATCGATGGCCGAGCCCATGCGGGCCTCGTGGAACATGTTGCGCACGGCGGCGCCAGCACGTTCGCGGATGAGTTCCGCCCGCTTCAGTTCCTGCCGCAGGTCCTGGGGCTTGTCGGTCGGCGCCGCAGTGGGACGGGGCGGCGGTGGCGGCGGTTGCGGGGTCGCCAGGGGGCTTGCATCCTCGCCGACATCGTCACCCTGGGAGATGTCGATCCACACCTCGGTGGCGCCGCAGTTGTGCAGCAGGGCGAGCGTGGCGTCGTCCTCGATGAGAAGCCGCGTGCGCCAGAAATTGTGGTCCATCCAGGAGCCTTCCAGCTTCTGGATGTACATGCCCTTGGCAGCCTGGTTGACGCGGATCTTCTTGAGCATTTGGCGAAGCAATAGACTACACGGCCCACCCTGGTGGAAGGCGAGAACGACTGCTCAGTCCGGGTCCCTGTCCCGGTCGCGGTTGCGCCCGCCGCCCTTGCGGGCGGCCACGGACTGGCGCAGCAGGAACTCGATCTGCGCATTGATGCTGCGCAGATCGTCGGCGGCCCATTTTTCCAGGTCCTTCCACAGGTCCGCCGGGACCCGCAACAGGAATGCCTTGCGTTCGGCGGGCGGCACGATCAGCCGTACAGCGTGCCGGCATTGATGACGGGTGTGGCCTCGCCATTGCCGCAGAGCACGACCAGCAGGTTGCTGACCATCGCGGCACGGCGCTCCTCGTCGAGCTTCACCACCCCATTGCGCTCCAGCTGGGTCAGCGCGCTTTCGACCATGCCCACCGAGCCCTGCACGATGAGCTGGCGGGCCGCGATGATGGCTTCGGCCTGCTGACGGCGCAGCATCACCGAGGCGATTTCCGGCGCGTAGGCCAGGTGCGTGAGGCGGGCTTCCTCGACCGTCACGCCGGCCTTCGCAAGTCGCACCTGCAGTTCATCCTGCAGCGCCTGCGCCACTTCGTCGGCGCTGCCGCGCAGCGTGGCCTCGTGCTCCACGCCGTGATCATAGGCGAAGCGACTGGCGATGCTGCGGATGGCGGACTCGCTCTGCACCTGCACGTAGCTCTGGTAGTCCTCCACGTCGAATACCGCCTGCGCGGTATCGGCCACGCGCCAGACCACCACCGCCGCGATTTCCACCGGATTGCCGCGCTTGTCGTTGACCTTCAGCGTTTCGCTGTTGAAGTTGTGCGCGCGCAGGGAGAGCTTCGTCGGCTTGGCAGGGGTCAGGTCCGCCCGCACGGAGCGCAACAGGTCGCGGTTCGACAGTGGCTTGGCGTTGTTCTCCGCAGTACTGCTGCCCTGACCGCCGCGGCTGCGCGAATAGAACGGGTTGGCCCAGTGGAAACCACTCTTTCGGACCGTGCCCTTGTAGCTGCCGAAGAGTATCTGCACCCGCGCCTCGTTCGGCTGCAGCGTGAAGTAGCCGAACAGTGCGATGAGGCCGGCGAGGAAGAACACGGCCGCGATCGGCACACCCCAGGGAAACTGGCCGGGGTGGTACTGAACGCGCGCAATGCTGCTGAAGAACAAGTAGAGGCACCCCAGGAGCCAGAGCACGTTGATGAACAACATGGGAAAGCCGGACATCGCATTTCGTTCGAATTCATGCGTGGCGGCTTGTGTGGGTCTGGGCATGTTCTTCTCCCTCAAGTGATATGAGGATGATATCACAGTAATATCTACTGTCGAGAGTTGATTCCCGGCTGCCCTCCGGCCGTCCCTCGCGACCGGGAGCGACGTCTACAATCGCCACCAGGCAGCCGGCCGAATCCCGGTACAGGCGCAGCAGAGGACATCATGGCACTGAAATTCGGAGACGGAACAACGGGCAACCCGATCGGACGCATTACCAGCCGCATCGGTGGTGGCCTGGTGCTGGCGCTGCTGCTGCTGCTGCTGGGTGGCGCCTTTGGCACCATCGACACCGGCAACGTCGGTGTGCGCACCACGCTGGGTATCATGGACCGCGAGGAAGTGACGCCTGGCGTCTTCACCAAGTGGCCACTGATCTCGCGCGTGCAGGAGTTCACCGGCAAGGAAGTCTCCATCGACCTCACTGACCTGACGCCCAAGGCGCGCGACAACCTGTCGCTGCGTGACATGGACATCAGCGTGTTCTATCGGGCGGAGTCGGCTGCAATCGCCGACCTGTTCGCGAAGTACGCCAACCAGTCTGCCCTGCTGGAAGACAGCGGAGTCATGCTCCCGGCCTACAACCTGGTATTCCGCGTGGCGCGCAACGCCGCCTACGAGGAAGTGGCGAAGCTGGATTCACTGGTGATGCATACACGCCGCGATGAGCTGGCCAACGCCATGCACCAGAACATGCAGCAGGAACTGGACAGCACTGATCCGGGCGTGTTCAAGGTCACGCGCGTCGTCATCCGCGCCGTGTCCACGGATCCGTCGATCGAGGAGTCCATCCGCACCGCCGTGTCCAACCAGAAGAAGCTGGAAGCCATGGAGGTGCAGACGCGCATTGCCGAGAAGGAGGCGCAGATAAAGGTCACCGAGGCGCGCGGCATCGCGGATTCCAACCGCATCATTTCCGGAAGCCTCACGCGCGAGTACCTGCAGCACGAGGCGAACCAGGCCCTGCTGAAGTTCGCCGAGAGCGGCAACTCCAGCACGGTGGTTGTGCCGGCTGGCATGGCCGTGACGCCGCTGCTGAATACCGCTCCGCCGGCTCCGGCCAATCGGCAATGACCGGCGGCGCCGCGGTGATTGCACGCGAGTGGCTCTGATGCACGCGGCCATCACGGGTTGGGGCAAGTGCCTGCCGCCGGCGGTGCTTTCCAACGCCGACCTGGCGCAGTTCCTCGACACCAGCGACGAGTGGATCACCTCGCGCACCGGCATCCGCGAGCGGCGGATTTCCCATGTGGGCCTCGATGAGCTGGCGCGAGTGGCGTCGCTGCGGGCGCTGGCGGCCGCGGGACTGGCGCCGGCTGACGTGGAACTGATCGTCTTCGGCACGACCAGCTTCCAGGACCAGGCGCCCAACCAGTCCTCCGGCCTGCAGCTGGCACTGGGCGCGACGCGCGCGGCGTCGATGGACGTGAACACGGCCTGCACCAGCTTCCTCTACGCGTGGAGCACGGCCAATGCGCTGATCCGCACGGGTGTCGTGCGCAATGCGCTGGTGGTGGGCGGCGAGGTGATCAGCCGCTTCATGGACTGGCGCAATCGCAATGTGTCGGTGCTGTTCGGCGACGGCTGCGCGGCGATCGTGCTGCAGGCGACGGAAGCCGAGACCGGCCTGCTCGGCGAGAAGCTGGGCTGCGATGTCGGCGGTCGCGGTTCGCTGGTCATCGAAGGCATGGGCGCGAGGTACGCGGATTTCAGCCGCCGGCTGGGCGTGACGAACTGGATCTTCGAGGGCCCCGAGATCTTCAAGCGCGCCGTGGGCGGCATGGGGCAGGCCTGCGCAGATGTGCTCGCCGCGCGCGGACTTGCCGCGACGGATGTCGACCTGGTGGTGCCGCACCAGGCCAACCTGCGCATCATCGAAGCGGTGGCCAAGCGGCTGGAGGTGCCGATGGAGCGCGTGATGGTGAACGTGCAGCGCTACGGCAACATGTCCGCGGCCACGGTGCCGGTGGCGCTGGTGGAGGCCCTGGAAGAAGGGCGCGTGAAAGCCGGATCGTTGCTGCTGCTGCCGGCCTTTGGCGCCGGCCTCACCTGGTGCGCGCACCTGGCCCGATGGGGCGATCGCGTCACCCCGCTGGGCACTTCCGAGGCGCAGCTGCCGCCTTGTTCGCAGTCAGCGCTGGAGCAGGTCCGGGCGCTGATGCGATTGCGGGACGGCGAAGCGGGCTGAACCCGATCCGCCGGACTTGTGCCCTTAGCGCGGAATTTCGACCGGCGCGGCCAGCGCGATGGCCAGTTCCGTGCCCGCCGCCAGCTTCACTTCGGTGCCGGTCTTCTGCGCGGCCACCGCGCCGATGGCGCCGCCCAGCAGGCCACCGATCACCTTGCCCTTGTCGCCGCCCTTGACCTCGTTGCCCAGGATGGCGCCGGCCGCGGCGCCGCCGACGATCTTCACGGTATCGCGCGTGTTGTCGCTCTTGCCCTTCTGTGTGACCAGGCCGCTGATGGGCACATCGCGATTGCCCGGCAACTCCAGCCGATCGAAGCTCATGCCGAGCCGCGGCACGCCGCCGATCTTGTTGCTGCCGGAAACGACATCGGTGACCTGTCCGGCGACCGTGGTGCCCGCCGCGATGGCCAGCTTGCCGTCGACCCGCACGTCGCTGACGAGCGTGGCGCGGATGGTGTCGCCCACCTTGGCAGTCTTCGTCGACACATCTTCAGTCAGCGCCAGCGCCAGTTGCGTGCCTTCGGGCACGACGATGGGCTGCGCAGCAGGCATCGGCGCCGGCTTCGCGGGAGCGGGGTTGCTCGCTACGGGAGCGGGTTTCGCCGCGGGCACGGGCTTCGCTGTGGGCCTGGCTGCAGGCGCCGCGCCGACCGATGCCGCGGGGGCCTGCGACTGGGCTTCGGCCAGTGCCGCTTCCCGGGTGGCCAGTTCTTCCTCGCGGATCTTCAGTTCCGCTTCGCGGGCAGCCAGATCTTCAGTGGCGACCTCGGCGGCAGGCGCGGTGCTGGCGCCGGCTTCGGCCGCCGGTGGCGTGGATTTGCCGCACGCGGCCAGCACCAGCAGTGCGGCGGCGGGGATGAGGCAGCTGAGGCGAGTGGCGCCCATGGTGGTTCTCCGGTTCACGAGAGGGCGCTATTGTCGCCGACAACGACCCGGCAAGCGCCTTGTCGGCGGTCGGGGACAGTCGGGGGAATATCGAATGACCGAAGTATGGAAAAAGCTGCGCGAGCTGGGCGACACGTTCACGCTGGCCGAGATCACCGCGACGCGCGAACTGTTCGTGCCACGCGCGCTTTCGCCGCAGGCCGTGAACGCGCGCGTAACTCGCTATATTCTGTATGGTCCCGATCCGCGCCATCGACTCGATGTCTTTGCCCCGCCCAGCGCCAGCAACCTGCCCGTGGTGCTGTTCGTGCACGGCGGCGGCTATGTCGGTGGCGACAAGGGCGGCGAAGGGGATCCCTTCTTCAACAACGTGGGGGCCTGGGCCGTGCGCTCGGGTTTCATCGGCGTGACGATGACCTACCGGCTCGCGCCCGCGAACAAGTGGCCAGCCGGTTCGCAGGATGTCGATCTGGCGCTGTCGTGGCTGCGCGCGCAGATTGCCCGGCATGGAGGAGATCCTGCGCGCATCGTGTTGATGGGTCATTCCGCCGGCGCGGCGCATGTTGCCGGTTGCCTCGCGCGCCATGGCTGTGCGCCCGGCAGCAGCGCACCGGCCGCGGCCGCCATCCTGGTGTCGGGCATCTACGCGCTCGACGTGTATCCGGATGGCTATGACTACCAAGTGTATTACGGCGCCGACCGCAGCCTCGATGCGCAGCGCTCCACCGTGGAGACACTCGCGACTCTTGCGATTCCCAGCCTGTTCACCATCTGCCAGTTCGATCCGGGTCCCTTCCATCACCACCTGGCGGCGGTGTTTGCGGCGCGTGTGAAGGCGGTGGGCAGGTCGCCCGCTGTGCTCTGGCAGCGCGGGCACAATCATGTATCGGTGGTGATGCAGATCGGCAGTGAAGTGGACACCGCCGGAAATGAGCTGGCGGAGTTCATCCGCCAGCTCGAGCCGTCAGCTCTCTAGGGGATCAGGTACCGCGCCGGTTCTGGCGGCGGTCCACGCGGCGGTCGATACGGTCGCCACGCTTGTCGAGGCGGTTCTCGATGCGGTCACCGCGGTTGTCCAGGCGGTTCTCGATGCGATCGCCCTTGTTGTCCAGGCGCTCCTCGCGGCGTTCGCCCCGGTTGTCCAGGCGCTCGTCGATCCGGTCGCCCTTGGCATCCAGGCGCTCGGCGCGCGCCTCGTTGCCATTGGCCGCGGCCTTCTCGGCAGCCGCATCGAGCTTCTGGTTGACGCGGTTGCCGCGGGCATCCAGGCGCTGCTCGGCCTTGTCGCCGCGGTTGTCCAGGCGCTGATCGATGCGTTCGCCCTTGTTGTCGAGGCGCTCGTTGATGCGCTCGCCGCGGGCATCCAGGCGGGCATCGGCCCGATCGCCGCGGTCCTGGGCCAGGGCGGGAATGGTCAGCAGCGCCAGGACAGCTGCGGTGATGAGGGTCTTGCTCGTCTTCATGTCTATCTCCCTTCGGAGGATGTTGGGGTTGCTGCGGGATACAACGGCGCAGCAACGAAGGCGTTGACAGCATCGGGTCGGCGTCCGATCCCGGAGGCTTCTGTCAAATGCCGGGGGCCTCAGGCAACATCTCCTTAAACGCCAAGGTGCCCCATGCCCAACACTGCAAATCGCTCCCGATGCCTGATGGTTTCAATGTTGCTGGCCGCCGTGCCGTGCGCCCAGGGCGCTGGAGCTGATCCCGGCGACTACCAGCGCGCCGCCGCAGCGGTTGCGAAACGCGAGGCCAGCGGCCCCCGGCCGGGGCGGGCGCGCAATGTCATCCTTTTCATCGGCGACGGCATGGGCATCTCGACCGTCACGGCGGCGCGCATCCTCGAGGGGCAGCGGCGCGGGGTATCCGGCGAGCAGAATCACCTGAGCTTCGAGGATTTCTCCTGGTCGGCGCTGGTGCGCACCTATTCCGCGGACCAGCAGGTGTCCGATTCCGCGCCCACGGCCACCGCCATGATGACCGGTTCGCATGCCAACGACGGCGCGCTGTCCGTGTCTCCTGAAACGCCCGAGAACACCGCCGATGCCGGCGTCGTGGCGCGCCATGCGCTGCCCACGCTGCTGGAGCAGGCCGAAGAGCGCGGCTTGTCCACGGGCATCGTCAGCACCGCGCGCATCACGCATGCCACGCCAGCATCGGCCTACGCGCACACGCCGAACCGCGACTGGGAGGCCGCTGTGCAGGCGCCCGGCGCCACGTTGCCCGACATCGCCGCGCAGCTCATCGCCCGGCAGAAGGCCGGTGATGGCATCGAGGTGGTGCTGGGAGGCGGGCGCGAGTTCTTCGCGGCAGCCAATGCTGCCGATCCGGAGTATCCGCAGCGCATGGGCCGTCGCCGCGATGGCCGCGACCTGGTGCAGGAGTGGACCAGTGCCCAGCCGCAGTCCGCCTATGTCTGGAAGCGCGATGACCTGCTGAAGGTCGATGCGAAGCGCACCCGTCGCCTGCTGGGACTGTTCGAGCCCTCGCACATGCGCTACGAGGCCGATCGCGCGCAGGATGTGGCCGGTGAACCTTCGCTGGCCGAGATGACCACCAAGGCCATCGAGTTGCTGCGCGGCAATCGCAAGGGCTACTTCCTGATGGTGGAGGGCGGGCGCATCGACCATGCCCACCACGCGGGCAATGCCTATCGCGCGCTCACCGATACCATCGCCTTTTCCGACGCCGTGCGCGAGGCGGTGAAGGCCGCGGATCGGGACACGCTGATCCTGGTCACCGCGGATCACAGCCACGTGCTGACCATCTCCGGATATCCCGAGCGGGGCAATCCCATCCTGGGCCTGGTGAAGTCCCCTGGCGCCACCGCGCCCGCGCTGGCGGCGGACCGCAAGCCCTACACCACGCTCTCGTATGCAAATGGCCCGGGATTCGCGCTGATCAACGGGCAGGTGGACGGTACGCCCCGGCCGATAGCGCCGGGACGCGACCAGGATCTTTCAACCGTCGATACGACGGATCCCGGCTTTCACCAGCAGTCGCTGGTGGGCATGGGCGCCGAGACGCATGGCGGCGAAGACGTGGCGCTGTTCGCCACTGGTCCCGGCGCGGAACTGGCGCGCGGCGTGATCGACCAGAACGAGATCTATCACATCATGCGCCGCGCGCTGCGCTGGTAAATTTTTTCGTCGCTATGTTGCGACGCGACGCACGATGCTATGATTGGGCTGCACCACCGTCACGGATTCCGACTCAAGGTTGCGACTCTCCGGGTTATGACGCTGATAGAACTGCCACGCGCGGTTGAGGCATATTTTGCCTTCGCCGAATTGCCGGCCACGGATCGTGGTCGCCATTTCACCATTACGTTCACCTATCTTGAAGGCGCGCGTGTCGACCGGCTGCAGTGGTGGTGGCAGGTCAACAAGGGCCAGGAAAAGAGCGAGGCGCTGGTTTCCGGTCTGCGCAATGACGCCATCGCGCGCTTCCGCCAGCACATCGAGCGCTGGCTTACCAACAGCGGACGCTGCCTGCGTGGGGGCGATCCGTTCCCGCTGCTGCAGTCCCTGCCGGTTGAAGCGCCTGCCAAGGTCGAAGATCCTGCGGTCAGCGAACCGGCCCGGGAAGTTCTCCCGGCACGTCCCTCGCTTCGGATTGCCGCGGGCGGCTGAACGGCCGCCCCCGCTGCGGTTCAGTGCCGCAGCCTCCATCCCGAGCGGATGATCCAGGCGATCAGCGCCAGGCACACCACCATGATCAGCACCACCATCGTGATGCTCACCAGCGGGTTGATGGCGGACTGCCCGTAGAAGCTCCAGCGAAAGCCGCTGATCAGGTACACCACCGGATTGAACAGCGTGATGGTGCGCCATACCGGTGGCAGCATGTCTATTGAATAGAAACTGCCACCCAGGAACGTCAGCGGCGTGATGATCAGCGCCGGCACGAACTGCAGCTTTTCCCAGCTGGTGGCCCAGATCCCCAGCAGGAACCCGAACAGGCTGAAGGTGAGGGCGGTCAGCGCCAGGAAGCCCAGCATCATCAGCGGATGCAGCACCGACAGCGGCACGAAGAAGGCCGAGGTGGCCAGGATGATCAGGCCGATCATGATCGACTTGGTGGCCGCGGCGCCCACGTAGCCCAGCACGATCTCGGCGGTGGAGACCGGCGCCGAAAGCAGCTCGTAGATCGTGCCCGACCACTTCGGGAAATAGATGCCGAACGAGGCATTGCCGATGCTCTCGGTGAGCACCGACAGCATCACCAGGCCCGGCACGATGAAGGCCGCGAACGGGATGCCGTCGATGTCGGTCATGCGCGAGCCGATGGCCGAGCCGAACACCACGAAATACAGCGACGTGGTGAGCACCGGCGTCAGGATGCTCTGCACCACCGTGCGGAAGGTGCGGGCCATTTCGAACCGGTAGATGGCGCGGACCGCGTGCCAGTTCATCAGCGCTCCTTCACCAGCGACACGAAGATATCCTCCAGCGAGGTCTGCTGGGTCTGCAGGTCCCGGAAATTCAGCCCCGCCAGCGACACATCGCGCAGCAGCGTGGGGATGCGTTCCTGTCCGGCCTCGTCCGTGAAGCTGAACACCAGCGTCAGGCCGCCATCGATCAGGGTCAGCGAGTACGCCGCCAGCGGGGAAGGCACCTCATGCAGCGCGTCGGTCAGGTGCAGGCGCAGTTCGCGGCGACCCAGCTTGCGCATGAGCTCGGTCTTGTCTTCCACCAGGATGAGTTCGCCCTTGTTGATGACGCCGATGCGATCGGCCATCTCCTCGGCTTCCTCGATGTAGTGCGTGGTGAGGATGATCGTGACGCCGGCATCGCGCAGGTCGCGCACGGCCTGCCACATGTCGCGGCGCAGTTCCACGTCGACGCCGGCCGAGGGCTCGTCGAGGAAGAGGATCTTCGGTTCGTGCACCAGCGCCTTGGCGATCATCACGCGGCGCTTCATGCCGCCCGACAGCGCCATGATCTTCGTATCGCGCTTGTCCCACAGCGTCAGCCGGCGCAGCACGCGCTCCACCAGCGCCTGATCCGGCGGGTGCCCGTAGAGTCCCCGGCTGAACTTCACCGCGGCCTCGACGGTTTCGAAGGCTTCCGTGGCCAGTTCCTGTGGCACCAGTCCGATGAGCCTGCGGGCGGCGCGGGGTTCGCGCTTCACGTCGTGGCCAGCGGCCAGCACCCTGCCGGTGGTGGCGTTGACCAGTCCGCAGACGATGCCGATCAGGGTGGTCTTGCCCGCGCCGTTGGGGCCCAGCAGCGCGAAGATTTCGCCCTGCTGGATGGTGAGGTTCACCGACTTGAGCGCGGTGAGCCCGCCGGGATACGTCTTGCCCAGGTTTTCGATGCAAAGGACGGCAGGCACGACGGCAATTCTACGCTGAAGAACCGCGCTGCCTGCTATCTTCTGCGCCATGCGCAAATACACTTTCATCGTGCTGGCGCTGGTCGCCGGCTCACTGGTTGCATGTCAGTCACGCGACGCCGGGCCTGCGAAGTCCTCGGCCACCAAGGCCGTGGCGCAGGTGCTCACCACGCCGGATGCCCGCGACATCCATTCCCATGCCGATCCCGCGGTGGCGCGGGTCACGCATGTGATGCTCGATCTCACGGCGGATTTCGAAAAGCGGACGATGCAGGGCACGGCCACGCTCGAGATCCTGGCCGAGGGCGCCGAACCGCTGCTCTCCCTCGACACCAGCCGGCTCAACATCCAGTCGGTGCGCGATGGCGAGGGCAAGGACCTCACCTTCCGGCTCGAGGCCGCCGTTCCGGTCCTGGGGTCGGCGCTTCGCATCGAGCTGGGGGCCGCGCGTCGCGTGGTCGTGGCGTATTCCAGCAGTCCCGATGCCGATGCGCTGCAGTGGCTGGCGCCTGCGCAGACGGCCGGTGGCAAGCAGCCGTACCTGTTCAGTCAGGGCCAGGCCATCCTCACGCGCAGCTGGGTGCCCACTCAGGACAGCCCCGGCATCCGCCAGACCTGGGAAGCCACGATCCGCGCGCCCGCGGCGCTCACCGTCGTGATGAGCGGCGAGCGCACTGCCGAACCGCGCGAGATCGCCGGTGGCCAGCGCGAGTGGCGCTACCGCATGGATCAACCGGTGGCGCCGTACCTGATCGCGGTCGGCATCGGCGAGCTGGATTTCCAGTCGCTGGGCGCGCGCACCGGCGTGTACACCGAGCCCTCGCGGCTCGCGGCAGCTGCCAATGAACTGGCCGACCTCGAGAAGATGGTCGCGGCCGCCGAGTCCCTCTACGGCGCGTATCGCTGGGGTCGCTACGACCTGCTGGTGCTGCCGCCGTCGTTCCCCTTCGGCGGCATGGAGAATCCGCGCCTCACCTTCGCCACTCCCACCATCATCGCCGGCGACCGTTCGCTGGTCAGCCTGGTGGCGCATGAGCTGGCGCACAGCTGGTCGGGCAATCTCGTCACCAATGCCACCTGGGCGGATTTCTGGCTGAACGAGGGGTTCACGGTCTATTTCGAAAACCGCATCATGGAGAAGGTGTACGGCAGGGAAACGGCCGACATGCTGGCCGACCTTTCCTGGGACGAGCTGCAGGGCACCATCAAGGATCTGGGTGGACCGCAGTCCGCCGACACGCGCCTGCACCTGGAACTTGCCGGCCGCAATCCCGATGACGGCATGACCGAAATCGCCTACGTGAAGGGCGCCACGTTCCTGCGCACCATCGAAGCGGCGGTGGGCCGCGAGCGCTGGGATGCCTACCTGAAGGCCTATTTCGATCGCCATGCCTTCCAGCCGCAGACCTCGGCCGGTTTCCTCACCGACCTGCGCGCGAACCTGATCAAGGCCGATGCTGAGCTTGAGAAGAAGCTGAAGCTGGACGAATGGGTGTACCAGCCGGGTCTGCCCGACAATGCCGTGCACGTTTCTTCGGCGCTGCTCGCGGCAGTCGACCAGCGCGCCGCGGCATTCGCCACGAGAGGCATCGCCGCCGAGCAGGTGAGTGCATGGAGCTACACGGAGCGGGTGCGGTTTCTCAACCGGCTGCCGCGCAAGCTTTCCGCTGCGCAGTTGGCCTCGCTGGCGCAGGTCATGAACCTCGACGCGCAGCGCAACAGCGAAGTGCGTTTCGCCTGGTTGCGGCTGGCCGTCGCCAACCGCTACTCGCCTGCGGTGACCAACCTGGAGGACTTCCTCACCAGCATGGGTCGCCGCAAATTCGCTCTGCCGCTTTACCGGGATCTGATGGCGCAGGGAGACTGGGGCAGGGCGCTCGCGCAGCGCACCTACGCCACCGCACGTCCCGGTTACCACTCGGTGACGGTGGGCAGCGTCGACAAGGTCGTGCAGTCAGCGGCGGCGAAAGCCCAGTAGCAGGTTGTTGGCCGGCAGGCGCGCCAGGTGCGCGCGCGTGAAGCCGTGCTCGTCAGCCACGGCTTCCACGTCTTCCAGGTTGCGCACGCCGAAGCGCGCGTCCTTTTCCTTCAGCCAGCCATCGAACTCCTCGTTCGATGGCGCCGTATGCAGCCCGCCTTCGCGAAAAGGGCCGTAGAGGATCACCTGCCCGGAGCCTGCGGCCGTGAGTCGCTCGGCGCCGCTGAACAGCGCCGTCGTCGTTTCCCACGGCGAGATGTGGATCATGTTGATGCACAGCACCGCGTCGACCTGCCTGGCCATGCGCCAGGGCTGCTCGAGCACGTCGAGTCGCAGCGCGGGAAGGATGTTGGCGAGGCCCGATTGACGGCGGCGCGCATCGATCTGCGCCAGGTCCGCGTCGTCACGATCAGTGGGTTGCCATGCAAGGCCCGGCATCTCGCGCGCGAAATATTCCACGTGCTGGCCGGTGCCCGAGGCGATCTCCAGCACGCGTCCCGAAGCGGGCAGCAGTTGGCGCAGTTCGGCGAGGATGGGCTGCTTGTTTCTTTCCGCAGCCGCGGAAGTATTCAGTTCCAAGGTGTCAGCGCCGGCGAGGTGGCGGGACGGGCGTTTTCGGATCCGACATCTCGATGGACAGCGAGAAGGTGCGCCGTTCCACGCCCTGCAGCGCGCCCACGTTGATGATCTGCCGGGCGATCTCCTCGTTGCGCTCGTTGCGCACAGTGACGAGGATGGAATATTCCGAAGTCGAGTCGGTGCGCTCGGCGTCGATGGTGCCCTCGATCTGCCACGCGGTGTGCGTGGCAACCGCGCCGCCGGGTTTAGCGTCCTTGTCGAAGCGCAGGTGATGCCGGCATCCCGGGCAGACGATCGCGCTCTCCAGGATCGTGGCCCGGCAGTGCGGGCAAGTGCGCGTGGCACCTGCCCCCTGGACAACGGCGCGTGCGCCGATCATGCGACGTTGCTGCGTCCCTTGTCGGCGAGCAGCGTTGCCGCGCGCGCGCCATCATCGAAGCCGAAGTCCACGGCGCCGCGCATGCGCGACCCCGCAGCCACGGTCAGCGACCCGGCCTTCACGTCGCCGGTGATGGTGCCGCCCTGCTGCAGCTCGACGCGCTTGGCGCTTTCGATGTTGCCCTGCAGTTCACCGCTGACGATGACTTCGCTGGCGCGCACCTGGCCCTCGACGCGAGCGCCGGAATCGATATGCAGGTTGCCTTCCACCTGTACATCGCCCTTGAACTTGCCCGCCACGCGCACGTGGCCGGAGCCGATGATCTTGCCCTCGATGGACAAGCCAGAAGCGATGAGAGATTCCTTCATGTCAGTGCGCTCCTTCGGCGCCTTGGCGGGGTCGAGAAACGGTGCGGAGCCCGTCGGCGTTGCCGGACGGGGCGGGGCGGAGGTCGCGGCCGGTTGCGGCTGCGCGGGGTCCTTGTCCCAGATTGCCATTTGATTCTCCCTTGGTGGAGGAGCCCAAGGTAACCGGTTGTGGCGATGCGGGGAAGGCTGTCGCGATTTTGGCGAAGATCGGGCGGCTGGCTTATACGGCCTTAAGGGTTTCCAGCACGCGTTCCGGCGTGAACGGGAACTGCTCCATGCGCCGACCGGTGGCATCGAAGAAGGCATTGGCGATGGCTGCCGCGGCCGCGGCCATGGTTTCCTCGCCCGCTCCCGTGGAGCGCTCGTTCATCCGTTGCACCACCACCGGCGTCACCGCCGGACAGGCGTCCATGCGCAGGATGGGGTAGCCCACCCAATCCAGGCTGGTCACGCGGCCCGCATCGAAGTGGACTTCCTCGAGCAGCATGCGGCTGGCGGTCTGCACCAGCTGACCCTCGATCTGGTGCTCGACGGTCAGCGGATTGACCACCAGGCCCGCGTCCAGTGCGCCATACAGGTGCAGGATGCGAACCTGTCCGGAGTCCAGGTTCACTTCGATATCGGCCACCGAGGCGCCATGGGAGATCAGGTGCGTGCCCAGTCCCACGCCGCGGCCGCGGCGGATGCGCTCGTTGCCAAGACGCCCCGGCACGCGCGCGGCATTCCACTGCGAGGCCTCGGCAACCGCATCCAGCACGCCACGCCAGCGTTCGTCCTTCACGTTGCGCCGGCGCATTTCCACCGGATCGATGGACAACTGCACGGCGAGCTGGTCGATGGCCTGCTCGGAGACGAAGGCGAAGGCCAGGTCGAGCGGCGAGCGCAGCCAGGCGCCGCGCAGGTATTGCAGGCCCGGCAGCCGGTGATTCACCAGTTTCACGCTCGGGATGCTGTACATGCCGCCGCAGACCAGCGCGTTCACGCCCTGCACGGCGACCGGTGGCCATTCGGTGGCGGGCGCCGCGCCTGCCAGCTGCGAGGTGGTTTCGACCAGGCTCCAGTTGTGCTGCCAGCCGTGATACTCGTAAGCGACGAGTCGGCCGTTCGCATCGCAGGCAAGGCGCGCTTCGCCCACGTGCGGTGGGCCGTAGGTGTCCCAGCCGTGTTCATCGGCGCGCATGAACTGAACCCGCACGGGGCTGCCCGCGAGCTGCGACAGCAGCGCGGCCGCCTGCGCCACATCGTCGTAGCAACTGTGGCCGTAGGTGCCCGCGCCCTCGCCGAACTGCACGCGGATCTTCTCCGCTGGCAGGCCCACCAGCGCGGCGATGCCACGGCGTGCGGCGTGGACATCCTGCGAGGAGCAGATGACCAGTCCGCCTTCCGGCTGAATGTCGGCGAGCGCGCAGTTGGGCGCAAACGGTGCGTGCGCCTGGTACGGCGCATTGCCCCGCTGCACCACGGTGGCCGCGGCTTCGTCGGCCGCCACGCGAACGTCACCGCGCTCCAGCACCACGTTGTCGGTGGTAGTGGCCGCGCGCATCTGTGCGTGCAGGCCCGCGGACGTTGGCAATGTCGGTGGCGATTCCCACTCGACGATCACCGCCTGCGCGGCTCGTATCGCATCCCACTCGAGCGGCGCGACCACTCCCAGGAAATCGTTTCGCCGCAGCAGGCGCGCGCCGGGTATCGAGGCCAGCGCGGAATCATCCACGCGCAGCACGCGGGCGCCCGCGCCATAGGCGGCCTGGCCCCGCGGACGGATCACGCGCGCATGCAGCATCCCCGGCAGGCGTTGCTGCTGGATGTACACCTGCTGGCCGGTGAGCTTGGCGGCGAGATCGGCGCGCTTGTGTTTCTGCCCCACCAGGCGGTATTCGGTGCTGGCCTTGACCGGCGCCTTGCCGGTGATCGACAGCTCGAATCGCTGGCCGCCGATCAGCTCGCCGTAGCTGACGCTGCGGCCGCCCTTGCGCGCGCGCACCCGGCCGCGCGCCACGCTCAGCCGTGCCACATCGGCGTCCAGGCGGGTCGCCGCCAGCGCGAGCAGCGCCCGGCGGGCTTCCGCGGCGGCGGCGGTGATCTGCGGTCGACCGCGCTGCACCGAGGCGCTGGAATACGTGCCGCCCTGGTTGGGCGAAAGATGCGTGTCGAGCGGTGCGGCGCGGATCTGGTCCATGCCCAGGTCCAGTTCCTCGGCGGCGATCTGCAGCAGCGAGGTGGTGGTGCCCTGGCCCAGTTCGGCGAAGCCGGTGTAGAGCGTCACGGTGCTGTCTTCGTGGATCACCAGGAAGCTGTCCACGCGATCGGCCGCCGGCGGTGTGGACTGCGGTTCGCGCAGGCGCAGCGGCAGGGCGCGCATGCCGCTGCGAACGCCGGAGCCTTCCGGCGTCGCGCATGCAGCCAGCGACAGCCCCACGACCAGTGCGCCTCCCGCGCGCAGGAAGTCCCGCCGGGCAGCCTGAGGCAGCAGGTCGGACGAGGTCTCAGGCGACCTCATGTCCTGGCCGCCTTCTGCACGGCGCGCAGGATAGAAGGGTAGGTGCCGCAGCGGCACAGGTGACCGGCCAGCGCGGCGCGTATCTGTTCCTCGGTGGGCTGCGGATTCTGGTCCAGCAGCTCGGCGCTTTTCATGACGATGCCGTTCATGCAGTAGCCACACTGCGGCGCCTCGGCCTCGAGCAGCGCCTGTTGCACCGGATGCATGTCCGGGACCCTCGCCAGATCGCGTCGCCGCGCATGCCACGCGGCCACCCCCTCGAGCGTGGTGATGGCGCGGCCCGCCACCGCGGCCAGCGGCGTGATGCAGGCGCGCACCTCGCGGTCATCCACCAGCACCGAGCAGGACCCGCACTGGGCGAGGCCGCAGCCGAAGCGCGCTCCGCGCAGCGCCAGGTCGTTCTGCAGGATGTAGAGCAGGGGAGTCTGGCCATCGGCGTCGATCACGTGCGTCTGGCCGTTGACGATCAGGGTAAAGCGCTGCTGTGCCATGCCGACAGTCTAGCGCGGCTCCAGACGGCCGGCCCCTTGCCGCTGCCACAGGTCCCAAGTACGCTTCCGGACGCTGCTTCAAGGGGGATACATGAGCGATACGAGCATCAACGCCGAGATGGAAGCACGGCGTGTTTCGCGCCGGGAGTTCATCAAGCGCGTGATTGCCTCCGGAGCGGTGGCCTCCTCGGCAAGTTTCGTCATGGGCGGCCTCGCGGGCTGCAGCCCCCGGCCCGGCACGGTTGCCGGCTCGGTCGAGCGGCTCATCTCGCTGAACGTCAACGGCCAGTTGCGCCGCGTCGATGTGCTGCCGCAGGAAACCCTGGCCATGACGCTGCGCTACAAGCTCGGCCTCACGGGCACCAAGCTCAGCTGCGATCGGGCCGAGTGCGGCGCCTGCACCGTGATGATCGAGGGCACCACGTACTACTCCTGCTCCACGCTCACCCACAGCGTGCGCAACCGCAAGGTCACCACCATCGAGGGCCTGCGCGGCCCGAATGGCGAGCTGCATCCGGTGCAGCAGGCCTTCGTCGACGAGCTGGGCCCGCAATGCGGCTTCTGCACGCCGGGCCAGGTGGTGGCGGCGGTGGCGCTGCTGCAGAAGAACCCCAGGCCCACGCGCGAGGAAGCGCGGCATGCCATGTCCGGCAACCTGTGCCGCTGCGGCGCCTACGACAACTACCTGAACGCCATCATGCGCGCGGCCGGCAACACGGCGGAGATCCACCATGGCGCATAAGCTTCTCGGCAAGGATTTCCTGCCGCACGACGTGGTGGCCAAGGTCACCGGCGAAGCCAAGTACGCCGAGGATTTCCGCGCCGAGGGCATGGTGTTCGCGCGGCTGCTGTCGAGCCCCTATCCGCACGCGCGCGTGAAGAGCATCGACGTGTCCGAGGCGCTGAAGATCCCCGGCGTGGTCGGCGTGCTGCTGCCCGAGGATGTAAAGAATCCCGATGCGCCGGATATCCCGCTGCTGACGATGGAGCCCGGCTACGTCGGCGCGCCCATCATGCTCGTGGCGGCGGAAGACGAAACCACCGCCCAGGATGCCATCGAGAAGGTGCGCATCGAGTTCGAACCGCTGCCCTTCCATGTCGATCCGCTGGCGAGCCTGCATCCCGATGCGCACGATGCGCGGACCGACGGCAATGTCGGCGCGGCCGGCGTGAAGTTCCAGACGCTGAAGTGGACGAAAGAGGATTTCGACAACGCCGGCAGCCGCATGCCCGCGGGCAAGGCGGCGCAGGAATGGGAATACGGCGACCTCGACGCCACTTTCGCGCGCTGCAAGCTGGTTCTCGACGAAACCTTCGTGCATGCCAGCAACTCGCACCACAGCATGGAGCCGCGCACGGCCATGGCCTACTGGCAGAACGGCAAGTGCATCCTGCATGTGTCGTCGCAGAGCCAGTCGTTCATCGCGCCCGCGCTGGCCGGCATGATTGGCATCCCGCCGTCTGACCTGGTGCTCGTGGCCGAATACTGCGGTGGTGGCTTCGGCTCCAAGGGCGGCGCCTATCCGCTGCAGGCGCTGCCTGCGCTGCTGTCGCGCAAGATCAACCGCCCGGTGATGATGCGCATCAGCCGTGCCGAGGAGTACTACAACGGCTCCGCGCGGCTGGGATTCCAGGGCCAGGTGAAGCTGGGCTTTGCCGAGGACGGCAAGCTGCTGGCCGCCGACCTCTACGTGATCCAGGAAAACGGCGCCTGCCAGAGCTTCTTCGATTTCCGCAACGCCGCCGACGGGCTTTCGATCCTGTACCAGCCCGAGGCCATGCGCTGGCGCGGCATGCCGGTGTACGCCAATTCCATCATCCGCAGCGCGCAGCGCGGACCGGGCTACAACCAGATCGCGCACATCATGGAGCCGCTGCTCGACAAGGCCGCGCGCGAACTGAAGGTCGATCGCCTGGCCATCCGGCTGAAGAACGCCGGCGGGCACCAGGCGGCCTTCGGCGCCAAGCGCGCGACGGTCTCCAGCTGCTACATCAAGGAGGCGCTCGAGAAGGGCGCCGCGAAGTTCGGCTGGCAGGAGCGCCTGGCGCGCCATGGCCGCAAGAACGGCAGCAAGGTGACGGCCGTGGCCATCTGCCAGGCCTTCCATCCCGCCGGCTTCAGTGGGTTCGACGGCCTGATGCGCATCCTGCCCACCGGCAAGGTGCATATCCATACCGGCGTGGGCAACCTGGGCACGTTCTCGCATTCCAGCACTTCGCGCATCGCAGCCGAGGTGCTGAAGCTGAACTGGGACGATGTGATCATCGAGCGCGGCGATTCGCGTCGCCACCTGCCGTGGAACATCGGCCAGTTCGGCAGCAACACCAACTTCACGATGGCGCGCACGAATTACGTCGCGGCCATGGACGCACTGGCCAAGCTCAAGGAAATCGCGGCGCGTCGCTTTGGCGGTTCGCCCGAGCAGTACGACATCGATGGCCGGCGCGTCTTCCGCAAGGGCAGTCCGGGAACGGGCATGACCTATGGCGAGGCGGCGCAGCGGGCCATCCAGATGGGCGGCAAGTACGATGGCCACGAACTGCCCAAGGACATCAACCCGATGACGCAGACCTCCGCAACGGCCATTGCCGGCACCGGCCTGGTGGGCGTGGCCAAGGACAACCTGCCGCTGACGGGCGCGCCGGCGGCGTTCGCCGCGGCCTTCGTCGAGATCGAGCTTGATCTTGAAACCGGCAAGCACGTCATCCTCGACTACATGGGCGTGGCCGATTGCGGCACCGTGATCCACCCGGCGGGCCTTGAAACGCAGATCAAGAGCGGCGCGGTGCAGGGCTTCGGTGTCGCGGCGCTCGAGCGCATCGTCTACGACCCGCAGAATGGCCTGCCGGCCAGCGTGGGGTTCTACCAGGCCAAGCCGCCCACCTATGGCGATGTGGCGCTGCGCTTTCGCACCGACGCGGTGGACCTGCCCGATCCCTCCAGCCCGCTGGGCACCAAGGGCATCGGCGAGCCGCTGCTGGGCTGCGCGACCGCGGCGGTGCTGTGCGCGCTTTCAGAGGCGATCGGCGGCCATGTGTTCAATCGCACACCGGTGGTGCCCGACATGATCCTCAACCAGCTTGCAGGGCGGCCGCATCCGCATGGCCCGCTGCAGGTCAACTGCCAGTAAAGGGAACGAAGCATGCTGCGCGACATGATGCCGCTCTTCGACCTGTACCAGCCCGACACGCTGGACAATGCGCTCGATCTGGCGGACCGCCTGGGACCCGAAGGCTGGCTGGTGGCCGGTGGGCAGGACAGCTGGGACTGGCTGAAGAACCGCACGCGACGCACCCGCGCGGTGGTCGATCTTTCCGGCATCGCCGAACTGAAGGGCGTGCGCGAGACCGATGGAGGCATCCAGATCGGCGCGCTCACGACGCTGACCGACGTGCAGGACGATCCGCTGGTCCGCGAGCGCTACGGCCTGCTGGCCACCGCGGCTGGTCGCGTGGCCAGCCCGCAGATCCGCAATGCTGGCACGCTGGGAGGCAATCTCTGCCAGGACACCCGGTGCTGGTATTACCGCGGCGGCGTGGACTGTTATCGCGCGGGCGGCAACATGTGCTACGCGGATACGCCCGAGGGCCAGAACCGCGAGCACGCCGTGTTCGGCGCCAGCCGCTGCGTCGCGGTCACGCCGTCGGATACGGCCAACGCATTGACCGCGCTCGATGCCAGCATGGTGATCCGCAGCAAGGGCGGTGAGCGGGTCGTTCCGGCCGCACGGTTCTTCGTGGGCCCGGACGTGAACATCCAGCGCATGACGGTGATCGAGCCTGGTGAAATCCTAACTGCCGTGCGCATTCCCGGCACCTGGGCGAAGAGCGCCTTCTATTTCGAGAAGGTGGCCGATCGCGCAGCCTGGGATTTCGCGCTGCTGAGCCTTTCCGTTGCGCTGAAAATGGAAGGCGAGACCATCCGCGACGCGCGCCTGGTATGTGGCGCCGCGGCCTGCGTACCGTGGCGCCTCGAGGCCGCGGAAAGCGCCATCATCGGCAAGACGCGCAATGACGATGACATCGAGCGCGCCGCGGTCGCCGCCGTGGAAGGCGCGCAGCCGCTGAACTTCAATGGCTTCAAGATCCCGCTGCTGTCGAACCTGGTGCGGCGGGCGATCAAGGGCGCGGGGGGTGCCTCCACATGAACCTGCTGCGATTCGGACACGATTCATACGGCAACCGCATCATTGACGGGGCCTCGTGGGATCTGCTCCCGGTGGCGTTCTGGGCCGGCATCGCGGTCATCGTGGTGCACCTGGTGGTGCGCGCCCTGCGGCGCGGCAAGGGCGGGGGCTGAAGATGGCCAGCGACAACCAGAAAATCATCCGCCATGCCGGCATCGACCGCGCGTTCCACTGGGTCATGGCCGCCATCATGCTGGTGCTGCTGGCCACGAGCCTGCTGCCAATGCTGGGCGTGCGCTTCGCCTGGTACGGCGTGCACTGGGTTTCGGGGCTGCTGCTCACGGTGATCATCGCGCTGCATGTGCTGCGCGCGCTGTTCTGGCAGAAGCCGCGCGGCATCATGATCAAGCCCTCCGACCTCAAGGCGGGCGGCGCCGGCAAGTACACACTGGCCCAGAAGCTCATGCACCAGGCCTGGACGGTGGCGGTGCTGGTCGCAATCGTCACGGGCCTGCTGCTGCTGCGCAAGGCCGGCGTGCCCTTCCTGGAGCGCGACCCCTACGTGCGTTCCATGGCCTCGTGGGGAATCATCACGCTGCTGCACGACCTGGCTGCGCTGCTGTCGGTGTTCCTTGTGCTGGTGCATGTGTACTTCGCCATCCTTCCGGAGAAGCGCGCCTACCTGCGCGCCATGACGAAGGGCTTCATCTCCCGCTCCGATCTGGCCCGGGAGCATGATCTGAACAGGGTGGACCGCGGTGAGTGAAGCCCTGCTGCTCGGGCAGCGCATCGACGTCATCGAGCGTGGCTACGAATATCTGCTCGCCTATGCCGCGCAGGGCAGGCAGGACGATGCCGGCACCGAGCTGCGCGACACGCTGGCGCGCATGCACGAAGCTCTGACGGGCATGCAGGGTTCGCTGCGCGCGGCCTTTGCTGATGCGCCGGTCCCCACCGGAACCCGCGATTTCACCGACGCCGTCGAGCGCGACGTGCTGGTGGCGCGCGGCGCCATCGGCCTGGTGCTGGGTCGCGAGCGCATCGCCTCGCTGCTGGTCGACAACTTCAATGCCTCGGTCCATGTGCGCGCGCTGCTCACCGACCTGTTCCTGGTCGAGCAGGCGCTGAAATCGCCCGCGCGGGGCTGAAGCCTTGCGCACGACCACGACCGAACGCGAAGACGCGGTGGTGATGTCGCCGGCTGCCGGTCCCGCCGACGCGGCGGTGATCTGGATGCACGGCCTGGGCGCCGACGGATTCGATTTCGTGCCGCTGGTGCCCGAACTGAACCTGCCCGGCAACGCGCGCGTGCGGTTCGTATTTCCCCATGCCGATGTCCGGCCGGTTACCGTCAATGCCGGCTACGCGATGCGCGCCTGGTACGACATTCGCGACCTCACTCCCGAAGGCCGTGACGACGAGGCGGGCCTGCAGACAACGCGCGAGCGCATCGAGTCCTACATCGCGGTCGAGCGCGCGCAGGGCATCGAGGCGCGGCGCATCGTGCTGGCCGGGTTCTCGCAGGGCGGTGCCACCGCGCTGCATGTTGGCCTGCGGCATGCGGAGCGGCTCGCGGGCATCATCGCGCTGTCCTGCTACCTGCCGCTGCGCGACCGGCTGGCGGCCGAGGCCGTCGGCGCGAATCGCGCAACGCCCATCCTGATGTGCCATGGTCGTGAGGATGTGGTCGTGCTGCCGGCGTTCGGCGAATTGTCGCGCGACGCGCTGCTCGCCGCTGGCCTGCCCGTTGAATGGCGTGCCTATTCCATGGGGCACAACCTGTGCCGGCCGGAAATATTCGATATCGCCGCCTGGCTGAAGTATCACCTCGCGCTGGATCCACCCACGGGGCAATAGCATGCGTCGCATCGCGACCGAAGAAGCGTTTTCCATTCCCGAGATCGCGCACGCGCTGCGCAAGCTGTGCGAGAGCCGCACCGGCGCGCAGAACATCGACATGATGCTGGTGCGGAACATCTACGGCGACGGCGCCGGTTACCAGGCGCAATTCCTCGCGCCGCTGCTCGATATAGAAGACGAGCGCCTGCGCGACATGGATGCCAACGGTGTCGACATGCAGGTGCTCTCGCTGACCGCACCCGGCGTGCAGATGTTCGATGCCGACACTGCAACCGAACTGGCCCGCGTCGCCAACGACAGGCTCGCCGAAGTCATCGCCCGCCATCCACGGCGCTTTGCGGGACTGGCAAGCTTCGCCCCTCATTCCCCGCAGCGCGCGGTGCGCGAGATGGAGCGCGCGGTGCGCGAGCTGGGACTCAACGGCTTCATCGTCAATTCCCACACCAACAACGAATACCTGGACGACCCGAAGTACTGGCCCGTGCTCGAGGCCGCCGAGGCGCTGGACCGCTGCATCTACATCCATCCGCGTGGTCCCTCGGAGCTGCTCGCGGGACCAATGCGCGACTACGGCATGTTCGCCGCGCTGTGGGCCTACGGCGTCGAGGTCTCCACGCACGCGGTGCGGCTGATCCTTTCGGGTGTATTCGATCGCTTTCCGCGCCTGAAGATCTGCCTGGGACACATGGGCGAGGCGGTGCACTTCTGGTCATGGCGGCTCGACTTCATGAGCGAACGCGCGCAGCGCGCGGGCGCGCCGCGGCTGCAGTTGAAGCCCAGCGAATACCTGCGGCGCAATTTCGCCATTACCACCAGCGGGCAGGAATCACCGCTGGCGCTCGAGTTCTCCATTCGCCAGCTCGGTATCGACAACGTGCTGTGGGCCATCGATTACCCCTACCAGCCGAGCGCGTCGGCGGTGGCTTTCATGGATGGCGTCGAGGTAACGGACGAACAGCGGCACAAGCTTTATCACGGCAACGCGGAAAAGCTGTTCCACATCGCGCCGCTTGCGCAGTAGTTCGGCAGGCAAGCAGATCCCGTGACTTGATTGCTCAACAACACGCTGCCGTGGCAGTTTGTTATGCGTTTGCATGCACCGGCAGGGGTTGACATGCATAGAAAGGGCTTCTTTCCACGCTGTTGCCGTGGTTAGAATATTGGCCGATCGTAGGTCTCCGGCTTCTGTCTGACGTGCATTCCAGCGCGCTTGCTCTAGTGGAAGGGTCTCCGATCAAACCAGTTGATGTGTTCTTTCGATGATTGGAGATCTGTACTCATGGCGAAGATTTACGTTGGCAACCTCCCGTTCTCGGCGGACGAGGCTGCGGTGCGTTCGCTGTTCTCGCAGCACGGTACGGTTGAATCCGTTGCCCTGCCGACCGATCGGGAAACGGGTCGCCCGCGTGGCTTCGGCTTCGTGGAAATGCCGCAGGCAGATGCTGCGCGCGCCATCCAGGCGCTGAATGGTTATTCGATGGGCGGTCGCCCACTGCGCGTCAATGAAGCGCAGGACAAGCCGCGTACCGGTGGCGGTGGCGGTGGCCGTCCGGGCGGCGGTGGCGGCGGCTATGGCCGCGGCGGTGGCGGTGGCGGTGGCGGTGGTGGTGGTGGCGGTCGCTGGTAAGCGCCGTTCACATCGAACGCACGCAGAGGCCCGGTTCGCCGGGCCTTTGCTTTTTTGCGGATCTCCTAAGAGCAGCGCGGAACATGACGGTCAGAAATATCCTGAGGATGGGCGACCCGCTGCTGTTGCAGCGCGCGGCCGAAGTGAAGTCGTTTGGCACGCCGGAACTGCAGGAACTGCTGGCCGACATGTTCGACACCATGCATTCGGCTGGAGGCGTCGGTCTTGCCGCGCCACAGATCGGCGAATCGCTGCGCGTGGTGGTGTTCGGCTTCGAGCAGAGCGAGCGCTATCCGGATGCGCCGGCCGTGCCGCGCACGATACTCGTCAATCCGGTGCTGACACCGCTGGGCGAGGAGCAGGAAGAGGTATGGGAAGGCTGTCTTTCCGTTCCCGGCCTCAGGGGGCTGGTGCCGCGCCACCTGCGGCTCAGGTACCAGGGATTCGATCCGCAGGGCGCTCCCATTGACCGCACCGTGGATGGGTTCCATGCCCGGGTGGTGCAGCATGAGGTGGATCACCTGGACGGCATCCTCTACCCGATGCGAATCCGCGACATGAGCCGTTTCGGCTTCCAGGACGTGCTGTTCCCGGGGCAGCCGGCCGGCGACGACTGAACCCACGTCGCAAACGCGCGCGCAAGGCTGCACTTTGCAGCCGCACTGCCGCTAGCATTGACCGCCATGGAAAATTTTGACGTTGTCGTGATTGGCACGGGCCCCGCCGGCGAGGGCGCGGCCATGATGCTTTCCAAGAACCACCGCAAGGTGGCGGTGGTGGAGCGCTATACGGAAGTGGGCGGCGGCTGCACGCACTGGGGGACCATACCCAGCAAGGCGCTGCGCCACGCCGTGAAGACGCTTTCCGACCTGCGCGCCAATCCGCTGCTGCGCAAGATGTCGGCCAGCCTCACGGCCACGCTGCCGCAGCTGCTGTCCACCGCGGGCACCGTCATCGAGGCCCAGGTGCACATGCGCCGGCGCTTCTATGACCGCAACCGCGTGCCGGTGCTGGAAGGCACCGCGCGCTTCGTGGATCCGCACACGCTGGAGATCACGCCGCGCAGCGGCGATCCGTACCGCGTGCGCGCCGAAAGGTTCGTTATTGCAACCGGTTCCCGGCCCTACCATCCGCCGGGCCTGGATTTTTCGCATCCGCGCGTGCTCGATAGCGATTCGGTGCTGCGCTACGGGCAGACCCCGTTCAGCGTGGCCATCTATGGCGCCGGCGTCATCGGCTGCGAGTACGCCTCGATTTTCCTGAACATGGGCCTGAAGGTCACGCTGATCAACACGCAGGAGCGGCTGCTGTCGTTCATGGACGAGGAGATCGCCGAGGCGCTTTCCTACCACCTGCGCGACCAGGGCTGCATCATCCGCCACAACGAGCAGTTCGAGCGCCTGGAAGCGCGCAGCGACGATGTGGTGATGCACCTGAAGTCGGGCCGCTCGATCAAGACCGACGTGCTGCTGTGGGCCAACGGCCGCACCGGCAACACCGACGACATGAACCTGGAGGCGGTGGGGCTGAAGACCAAACAGCGCGGGCAGATTGCCGTGAACGAGCACTACCAGACGGCGGTGCCGCACATCTTCGCTGCCGGCGATGTGATCGGACCGCCGGCGCTGGCCAGCGCCGCCTACCAGCAGGGCAGTTACGTCGGGCAATACATCGTCGATGCCGCCGCGCCGCCGCGGCGGTCCGACCTCATTCCCAGCGGCATCTACACCATTCCGGAGATATCCTCTGTCGGGCGCACCGAGCGCGAGCTGCAGGAGGCCGGCGTGCCGTATGAAATCGGCCACGTGCATTTCAAGAGCCTGGCCCGGGCGCAGATGACCGGCCAGCGCGTGGGCATGCTCAAGCTGCTGTTTCACACCAAGACGCTGGAGATTCTTGGCGTACACTGCTTCGGCGACAATGCGTCGGAGATCGTGCACATCGGACAGACAGTCATGGCCAGCGGCGACATCAACAACCTGCGCTACTTCATCAGCACCACCTTCAACTACCCGACGATGGCAGAGGCCTACCGGATCGCGGCCTACAACGGCCTGAACCGCCTGGCCTGATGAGCGAAGCCCCTTCCGCGCGCCCCAAGGGCCGCTCGATCCGGCCCCTGGCCGCGCTGTGGCCGTTCCTGCGTCCCTATCGGCTGGTCTTTGCCGGCGCGATCCTGGCGCTGGTCGTGGCCTCGGCGGCGCTGATGGCGCTGCCGCTGGCCGGCCGGGCCCTCATCGACGTGGGCCTGGTTCCCGGCGATTCGCGCACCGTGAACCGGTATTTCCTGCTGTTCCTGGGCGTGGCCGTGGCGCTGGGCGTGTTCGCGGCGCTGCGCTTCTACCTGGTGACCTGGCTGGGCGAGCGCGTTGTGGCCGACATCCGCAAGGCTGTCTATGCGCGCGTGGTGAAGATGGACCTGGGCTTCTTCGAGGTGACGCGCACGGGCGAGGTGCTGTCGCGCCTCACCACCGACACGACGCTGGTGCAGTCCATGTCGGGCGTGGGCATCTCCATCACGCTGCGCTCGGCGCTGAACATGCTGGGCGCGCTGATCCTGATGGGCGCCACCAGTGGGCGCTTGATGGGCATCATGGTGGTGCTGATTCCGCTGGTGCTCTTGCCGCTGTTCACCGTGGGCCGCAAGGTGCGGCGCCTGTCGCGCGATGCGCAGGACCGCGTGGCCGATTCCAGCGGACTTGCCGGTGAAACGCTCAACGCCATGCAGACCATCCAGGCCTTCACGCTCGAGGCGCTGCAGAGCCGGCGTTATGGCGAGGCGGTGGAGGCGGGGTTCTTCACGGCCATCCGCCGCAACCGCGTGCGGGCGCTGCTGACTGCCCTGGGTTCCATGCTGGTGATGGGCGCCATCACCTTCGTGCTCTGGCTCGGCGCGCGCGCCATGCTGCAGGGGCAGATGACCGGGGGGCAGCTGCTGCAGTTCCTGGTGTACGCGGTGATCGTGTCGGGTTCGGCTGCCGCGCTGATCGAGCAGTGGGGCGAGGTGCAGCGTGCGGCAGGGGCCATGGAACGTCTGGTGGAGCTGCTGCAGGCGGAGCCTGCCATCGCCGCGCCGGCCCATCCGCAGCCACTGCCCGCGCGAGCGCGCGGCGCACTCAGGTTCGAGAACGTGGGCTTCAACTACCCCTCACGCC
This sequence comes from Pseudomonadota bacterium, assembly GCA_016720075.1. Taxonomy (GTDB): domain Bacteria; phylum Pseudomonadota; class Gammaproteobacteria; order Steroidobacterales; family Steroidobacteraceae; genus ZC4RG30. Next base: position 243,619 of record JADJXW010000002.1, on the reverse strand, counting down.
CCGATGCCGCGGCGCTGGAGGGGTTCGACCTGACGATCGAACCCGGCGAGACAGTGGCTTTCGTCGGGCCGTCGGGCGCCGGCAAGAGCACGACGTTCCAGCTGCTCCTGCGCTTCTACGATCCGTCCCGTGGCCGCGTCCTGCTAGATCGCATCGATATCAGCCACGTCGATCCGGTGCAGCTGCGCCGCCAGATCGGCATGGTGCCCCAGGACACCGTGCTGTTCGGGGCGAGCGCGCGCGAGAACATCCGCTACGGACGCCCCGAGGCCACCGATGTCCAGATCGAGGCGGCCGCCGTGGCGGCTGCGGCCGATGAGTTCATTCGCCGCCTGCCGCAGGGCTACGACAGCTTCCTGGGAGAGCGCGGCACGCGGCTTTCGGGCGGGCAGCGCCAGCGCATCGCCATTGCCAGGGCCATCCTGAAGGATCCGCCCGTGCTGCTGCTGGACGAGGCCACCAGCAGCCTGGATGCGGAAAGCGAACTGCTGGTGCAGCAGGCGCTGGAAGGCCTGATGAGCTCCCGCACGACGCTGATCATCGCCCATCGCCTGGCGACCGTGCTGAAGGCCGACCGGATCGTCGTCCTGGACCAGGGCCGGATCGCTGCTGTGGGCACCCACGCGGATCTTTTGAGAACCAATTCACTTTATGCGCGCCTGGCGCAGCTGCAGTTTGCCGACCGGACGGCCGATACATAAAGCGGGCCGGGTGAAGACTGGACGTGGCGCGCATCCCCGGCACCCCGGATTGCGGGAACATGTTGTCCCGGGATGGATGGATGGCTGGCGCGCGAGGATCGGGATTGGTCAACGCAGCTCAAAACGATGACAGGCTCCGGAAGTACCAGGAGAGCCTGCGGATACTCGAACGAGACGAGAAGCTGCTGCGCGCGCGCGAACAGGTGCTGCGCTGGCTGGTTGGCCGCTTGTGCCTGGCCGCGCAGGGGCAGTCCACCGGGCTGGATGCCGCGCTCGGGCGCCTGAGAAACGCCGTCCGGGGCGAGGTGGATGCGGCGCAGCTGGAGACGCTGGGCAACGGCATCGCCAGCGCCATCCGCGAACTGGACATGGGCACCGCCACGCTGACCGGCATGAAGTCCGGCGCTGCGGCTGCCAACAAGGCCGAGGCCGCAGGCACGGCGCAGCAGGCTGCCCCTGAAAGCGATCCGTCCCCGAATCCTTCTGCCGCTGCCGGCGCAAGAGCTCCGCTGCCGGGCCAGGCTGTGCTGGGAGACGAGCGCGTGCGCTCGGTGCTCACCAGGCTGCTGGGTGAGTTGCGGCGTGAGCCGAAACTGTCCGGTGGAGTGGCCGAGATCGACCGGGAGCTTGGCGTCTCGCTGACGGCCGAACAGCTGCCGCAGGTTATTGAACGCGTCGGTGGCCTGATCGTGCAGCGCATCCAGGGGCTGGAGCGCACGCGCGAGGAACTGCAGCAGATGCTGGACCAGATGGTGGCCCAGCTGGAGATGCTGTCGCGCTATGTCGCCGGCCATGACCTTGAAGAAGACGAGCGCAAGGCGAGCAACGACACGCTGAACACGCAGATTTCCGGAGAGATGCATGCGCTCGGCAGCGCCGTCGATTCGGGCAACGACCTGGCCACGCTGCGCAAGCATCTGCGCACGCGCATGGATTCCATCGGCCGGCATCTGCAGGATTTCAAGGGTCGCGAACTGGAACGGTCGCGCCAGACCCGCGAGCGCACGGACCAGATGCGCGGGCGAATGGAAGAGCTCGAGAAGGAGGCTCGCAAGCTGCATGCGAGCCTTGCCGACGAAAAGCGCCTGTCCCTGCTCGATGCCCTAACCCGGATACCCAACCGCCTGGCGTACGAGCAGCGTCTTGAAGACGAGCTCGACCGGTTCCGCCGATTCGGCCAGCCGATCTGCCTTGCCACCTGCGACATCGATCATTTCAAGCGCGTCAACGATTCCTACGGCCATCGCGCCGGCGACAAGGTGCTGCAGGTCGTGGCCGAGTGCTTTGCCGCGAGCGTGCGCAGCACGGACTTCGTGGCGCGCTACGGCGGCGAGGAGTTCGTCTTCGTGCTGCCGGGCAGCACGCTGGAGGATGCCCAGGCCCTGATGAACCGCATCCGCGAGAAGGTTGCCGAGGTGGGCTTCCACTTCCGCGGCACGCCGGTGTCGGTGACCGTGTCGGGCGGCATCACCGCGCTGCGCGCCGAGGATGTCTCGGGCGATGCCTTCGACCGCGCGGACAAGGCCATGTACCAGGCCAAGGACGCGGGTCGAAACCGGGTCGTCGCGGCCTGACGCGCGGCGGTCAGCGCCGCTGCTGCACGCGCCAGTAGAGGATCAGCGCGAACCCGCCAACCATGCCGCCCAGATGGGCGAAATGCGCCACGCCGCTGGCGTGGCCTGAAACCCCGAGATACAGCTCGAGCAGGCCATACAGCGTCACGAACAGCCAGGCCGGCATGGGGATCGGGGGAAAGATCAGCATCAGGCGCCGACGCGGGAAGGCGAGGCCAAAGGCAAGCAGCAGCCCGAAGATGCCACCCGAGGCTCCCACGGTGGGCACCGGGGGGTTGCCCACGAGGCGCAGCACCGCCAGCTGGGCGATGGCGGCGCCAATCACGCAGACGATGTAATAGGTGAAGAACCGGCGCGCGCCGAGCAGCCGCTCGATCTCCGGTCCGAACATGTACAGCGCGAACATGTTGAACAGGATGTGCGTGAAACTGCCAGGGTCGTGCAGGAAGGCGTAGCTGACCAGCTGCCACGGCTGGAAATGCGGCGTGAAGGAATTCGGCGGCCACAGTCCGAACAGGTCGACCAGCCGCTCGCCCATCACCATCTGCAGCAGGTACACCCCGATGCAGGCGACCAGCAGGTTGCGGACCGTTGGCGTGACGACCTGGCCCATCGCTAGTCAGCCAGCACGCTCTCCGCCGCGCGCGACATGCGCTTGCGCTCGTTCTCGGTGAGATAGCGCTTGCGGATGCGGATGGACTTGGGCGTGACCTCGACCAGTTCGTCGTCGGCGATGAACTCCACCGCGTATTCCAGCGTCAGCTCGATGGGCGGCGTCAGCAGGATGGCGTCATCCTTGCCGGCGGCGCGCACGTTGGTGAGCTTCTTGGTCTTGATCGGATTGACGACCAGGTCGTTCTCGCGGCTGTGGATGCCGACGATCATGCCTTCGTACAGCTTCTCGTTGTGGCCAACGAACAGCTTGCCGCGCTCCTGCAGGCTCCACAGCGCATAGGCCACGGCATCGCCGTTCTCCATGCTGACCAGCACGCCGTTGCGACGCTCGGCCACTTCGCCCTTCATCGGGGCGTAGCCGTCGAACACGTGGCTCATGAGTCCCGAGCCGCGCGTGAGGTTCATGAACTCGCCCTGGAAGCCGATGAGGCCGCGCGCGGGCACGCGATACTCGATCCGCACCCGGCCACGGCCGTCCATGGTCATGTCCTTCATTTCGGCCCGGCGCTGGCCCAGGGCCTCCATCACGCCACCCTGGTGCGCCTCTTCGACGTCGACGGTCAGCGACTCGTAGGGCTCGCACGTGATGCCGTCGATCTGCTTGAGCAGCACCTGCGGGCGCGACACGGCCAGTTCATAGCCCTCGCGGCGCATGTTCTCGATGAGGATGGTCAGGTGCAGTTCGCCGCGGCCGGAAACGCGAAACACATCGGCATCGCCGGTTTCCTCGACGCGCAGCGCCACGTTGTGCTCCAGCTCGCGCATCAGGCGCTCGCGGATCTGGCGGCTGGTGACGAACTTGCCTTCGCGACCCGCCAGCGGCGAGGTGTTGACCTGGAAGTTCATGGCGAGCGTCGGTTCGTCCACCGCGATCGGCGGCAGGCCCTCTGGGAGTCAGCGGGTCGCAGACGGTGAAGCCGATGTTCACTTCCGGCAGGCCGGTGATGGCGACGATGTCGCCCGCCGAGGCGCTTTCCACCGGCTCGCGCTCCAGGCCCTGGAATGCCAGCACCTGCGCGATCTTGCCGGGACCCTTGTCTTCGTCGCCATAGCGCAGCACGACGTTCATGCCCTGCTTGACGGTGCCGCGGCGAATGCGGCCGATGCCGATGCGGCCGACGTAGGAGTTGTAGGCCAGCGTCGAGACCTGCATCTGCAGCGGGCCTTCGGCGTCGGTCTTGGGCTCGGGCACGTACTTCAGCACCGCCTCGAACAGCGCCGACATGTCCGGCTGCTGCTGCGTGGCATCGAGGCTCGCCCAGCCCTGCAGCGCCGAGGCGTAGATGACCGGGAAGTCGAGCTGTTCGTCGGTGGCGCCGAGCTTGTCGAACAGGTCGAAGGTCTGGTCGATGACCCAGCCCGGGCGGCTGCCGGGCCGGTCGATCTTGTTCACCACGACGATGGCCTTGTGGCCCAGCGCCAGCGCCTTGCGCGTGACGAAACGCGTCTGCGGCATCGGCCCTTCCACCGCGTCGACCAGGATCAGCACGCCATCGACCATCGACAGCACGCGCTCGACCTCGCCGCCGAAATCGGCGTGGCCCGGGGTGTCGACGACGTTGATGCGCACGCCGCCGTAGTCGATGGCGCAGTTCTTCGCCAGGATGGTGATGCCGCGCTCTTTTTCGATCGCGTTGGAATCCATGATCCGCTCGCCCACCTTCTCGTGCGCGGCGAAGGTGCCGGACTGCTTGAGCAGGCAGTCGACCAGCGTGGTCTTGCCGTGGTCGACGTGGGCAATGATGGCGATGTTGCGGATCGGGCGTTGCATGGGGGAGGGCGCACTCTCGGCCGCGAACGGCCGGGGAAAAAGGCCCGCGAGAGTACCAGTTTCGGCCGGAGTTTGCCCGTCTGCCCGTGAGTGGGGCCTGCTAAGATTCCGCCGTGTCCGAGTCCCCGCCCGCAAGCGCTGAATCCGCCAGTTTCGCAGCCGAAGTCGAGCGCGTCCGCCAGAGCGGGCAGCTGGGCCGCGGCACGCAGATGCAGCGCATGTTCGAGTTCCTGGTGGCCTGCCAGGCGCAGGGACGGGTGCCGAAGGAGCTCGAGATCGCGGTGGGCGGCTTTGGCCGCGGGGCCGATTTCGACGTGGCCCAGGATGCGACCGTGCGCGTCACGGCGCACAAGCTGCGACGCCGGCTCGAGGATTTCTACCGGGAGGAAGGCGCTGCGGCGCCGCATCGGCTGACGCTGCCGCGCGGCGAATATCGCCTGACGCTGGAAAGCGCGGCCGTGCCGGTGGATGCCGCGGTCGCTGCGGCGCCGGAAGACTCCTGGCTGCGGCGCGAGCGCACGGCCTGGATCGTGGCCGGGCTGCTCGGGGCGCTGTGCCTGGCGCTGCTCGTGGCGCTGCTGCAGCGACCTGACGTCGATGCGCGCGTGGCGCGCGTGCGCGAGTCGCCCCTTTGGGCGCCATTGCTGGAAGACGCGTTGCCCATCCAGCTGGTGCTGGGCGATTACTACATATTCGGTGAAACCGACGGCTCGGGCGTCGTGCGGCGGCTGATCCGGGATTTCGAAGTGAATTCACAGCAGGACCTCGAGCAGCGCTTCATCGCCGATCCCCGGCTCGCCACGCAGTACGCTGACCTGAAGCTGGGCTATCTGCCCACCTCCAGCGCGCAGGCCCTGCGCGAGGTGCTGCCGGTGGTGACCGCCTCCGGCAAGCACGTGACGCTCACGCTCGCCTCTGAACTGGATCCTTCCACCATCAAGACCACGCATGTGATCTACATCGGCTACCTCAGCTCCCTGGGCATGCTCGAGGACATGGTGTTCGGTGGCTCGCGCTATGCCTTCGGCGGATCCTACGACGAGATCATCGATGGCGAGACGGGTCGGATGTGGGTCAGCGATGCCGGGGAGCCGCATTCGGGCACCGAGCGCTACACCGACTTTGCCTATGTGGCCAGCGTCGCCGGTCCCGGCGAGGTGCGGCATCTGGTCATCGCGGGCACGCGTGACACCGGCCTGATGCAGGCGGCGGAGAATCTGGCCTCGCCCGATGCGCTGCAGGAGATCGCGCGCGGCAAGCCGGCCTGGAACAGTTTCGAAGCCCTGTACGAGGTGGTCGGCGTCAATGGAGTCAACGTCGAATCGCGCCTGGTCGGCGTGAACTCGACGCGCGCGGCGCGGCCGGCGCCATGAGCCGGCCCGCTCCGCCGCCCCCGCCTTCGCGGGACCTGGAAACATCTGCCTCGCGAATTCCTCGAAGTGTTCCGCTATGGGCGCAAGGCCATGGCGCTCGTGTGGCAGACAAGCCGCCCGCTGTCGGTGTGGCTGGGGCTGCTGACGGCAGCCGCCGGCGCGCTGCCGGCGCTGGTGGCGTGGATCGGCGCACGCATCGTCGATGCCGTGGTGCACGCCGCCGCCACGCACGGTGCAGTGGGGCCCGTGCTGGAACTGGTCGCCTACGAGGGTCTTGCCGTCGCGCTGCTGGCGCTGGTGATGCGCGCGCAGTCGCTGTGCACCACGCTGCTGCGCGAACAGCTCGGATTCCGCGTCAACGCGATGATCCTCGACAAGGCGCTGACGCTCGACCTGGAACACTTCGAGGACTCGGAGTTCTACGACCGGCTCACGCGCGCGCGGCGCGAGGCCTCGCAGCGGCCGCTGTCGCTGGTGATGCGCAGCTTCTCGCTGGTGCAGAACATAGTCTCGCTGGTCAGCTACGGCGTGCTGCTGCTGGGGTTCTCGCCATGGGCGGTGGTGCTGCTGATCGCTGCGGGATTGCCCGGCTTCGTGGCCGAGGCGCGGTTCTCCAATGATGCGTTCCGGCTGTTCCGCTGGCGTTCGGCCGAGCGGCGCATGCAGCTTTACCTGGAAACCGTGCTCGCCCGCGAGGACCACGCCAAGGAAGTGAAGCTCTTCGGGCTGGGCGAGCGCCTGCTGCAGCGATACAAGGACATCCACGCGCGGCTGTTCGCGCAGGAGCGGCAGCTCGCGATCCGCCGCGACAGCTGGGGTTTCGGGCTCGGCCTGGTGGCCACGGCGGCACTCTATGGAGGTTACTGCTGGGTCGCGATCAGCGCCGTGCAGGGCAACATCAGCATCGGCCTGATGACCATGTACCTGCTGCTGTTCCGCCAGGGCCAGTCGGCGGTGAGCGCGGCGCTGGGCGCCATCAGCGGGCTGTACGAGGACAACCTCTATCTGTCGACGCTGTACGAATACCTGGATACCGAGGCGCGCCCGCGCACAGGCACCGCCACGCGGGGACCGGATCCCACCGATGGCCTGCGGCTCGATGACGTGAGCTTCACGTACCCGGGTTCGCAGGCACCGGCGTTGAGCCACGTGAACCTGCACCTGAAGCCGGGCAGCTCACTGGCGCTGGTGGGCGCGAACGGCTCGGGCAAGACCACGCTGATCAAGCTGATCACGCGCCTGTACGTGCCGACGTCCGGGCGCATCCTGCTCGACGGCCTCGATCTGGCGCAGTGGGACGAGGCCGCGCTGCGCCGTCGTTTCGGCGTGATCTTCCAGGACTATGTCCGCTACCAGTTGCAGGTGGGCGAGAACATCGGCGCCGGCGACGAGCCGCATTTCGACGATGAGGCGCGCTGGCGCGAGGCGGCGGAACTGGGGCAGGCCGACGAAGTGGTGGCAGACCTGCCGCAGCAGTATCACACGCAGCTTGGCAAGTGGTTCCAGGGCGGCCGTGAACTGTCGGGAGGACAGTGGCAGAAGGTCGCAGTGTCGCGCTCGTTCATGCGCCGCGATGCGGATATCCGCGTGCTCGACGAACCCACGGCGGCGATGGATGCCGAAGCCGAGGCCGCCGTGTTCCGGCATGTGCGCGAGACCGCGGCAGGGAGAATGGTCATCCTCATCTCGCACCGTTTCTCGACGGTGCGCATGGCCGACGAGATCGTCGTGCTGGATGGCGGCAGGGTGGTGGAGCGCGGCGATCACGCCGCGCTGATGAGCCAGGATGGGATCTATTCGCGCCTGTTCACGCTGCAGGCGCAGGGCTACCGGTAGACCTCAGGTCGAGGTGTCGCGGTTGGCAATGATCCGCCGCAGCATGTTCTTCAGCGTCACGAATTCTTCCTGGGAGAAACCCGCCAGGTGGCTGTTGTACACGGCGGCCAGGTGGTGCGGGATCTGGCGCGTGAGCTCGCGGCCCTGGTCGGTGAGCGTCAGTTCCACCACGCGGCGATCGGTGGAGCTGCGGCTGCGCATCAGCAGACCCTTCGACTCCAGGCGATCGAGCATGCGCGTCATCGCGCCGGTGTCGGTGTTCAGGTCGCGCGCGAGGCTGGCGGCCGTGGGGTTGCCGCCACGCGAGATGATCATCAGCGGCGCCCACTGCACGGAGGTGAGTCCGTAGGGGCGCATGGCCGTCTCGGCGGCGCGCATCAGCGTGGATACCGTGGTGCGCAACAGATAGCCGATCGACTCTTCTGCAGACCAGTTGTCGCCCCGGTAGAACTCGTGGACAGTCGGTTTTTCTGCGCTCATAATTCCCTACAGTATTTGCACTGGCAATTACCGTCAATACCAACTTGACCGGATGCGTATAATTTCTTCCCCATGAGCGCCACCCCCGAAAGTTTCGAGTCAGCCTTTGCCAAGGCAGTGGATTTGGGCAACAAGCTGGCGGACAAGGACAAGGACGCGGACCTCTGGGACATCGCCGACGGCCTGCTGGCCGGCGCCGTGCAGTACTGGCTGTATTCCCGCCAGCCCTGTGGCGACCCCCGTTGCCAGGACTGCCTGCCCATCAGCACGGCCGAGGCCCGGGTGGAGGAGCTCAAGCGCCTGATCCGCGAGCTCGCGGCGGACAGCGAGTACTACCACACGCCCACGGATTCCAACGCCGGCCGCGCCTAGCCCGGCACTACACCCCATGACCATCCAGACCGAAGTCGTCATCGTCGGGGCGGGCCCCTGCGGCCTGTTCCAGGTTTTTGAACTGGGGCTGCTGGGCATCAAGGCCCACCTGCTCGATTCGCTGCCGGGACCGGGCGGGCAGTGCGCCGAGCTGTATCCCGAAAAGCCCATCTACGACATTCCCGCGCTGCCGGTTTGCGGCGCGCAGGAGCTGGTCGACCGCCTGCTGGAGCAGATCAAGCCATTCGGGGCGACCATGCATTTCGGGCACGAAGTGACCGAGGTGAAGAAGCGCGATGACGGCCGCTTCGATGTGGCGACCGGTCCGGGCCTCGCCTTCGATGCCGGCGCGGTGATCATCGCCGGCGGCGTGGGCTCGTTCCAGCCGCGCCGGCTGGGCGTGGATGGCGCCGATCGCTTCGAGAACCGGCAGATCTTCTATCGGGTGAAAGCGGCTGCCGAATTCCAGGGCCAGCACCTGGTGATTTTTGGCGGCGGCGATTCGGCGCTCGACTGGACGCTGGCGCTGGCCGAAAAGGCCGCGTCGATGACGCTCGTGCACCGCCGCGCCGAATTCCGCGCGGCGCCGGCATCGGTGGCGAAGATGCAGGAGATGGTGGCCGCGGGTCGCATGCGGTTCATCGAGGGCACGGCCCAGGCGCTGGAAACTTCCGGCGAAACGATGACCGGCGTCGTGGTTAAGGATGCCGCGGGAGCCGAGCACGCGCTGCGTGCAGACAGCCTGCTGGCCTTCTTTGGCCTCGCGCCGAAGCTCGGCCCCATCGCCGAATGGGGCATCGCGCTCGAGAAAAAGGCGCTGCTGGTCGATACCGAAAAATTCCAGACCAGCGTGCCGGGTATCTTCGCCGTCGGTGACATCAACACCTATCCCGGCAAGAAGAAGCTGATCCTCTCCGGATTCCACGAGGCGGCACTGGCCGCCTTCGGCGTGCAGAACTACCTGTATCCGCAGAAGCGGCAGTTCCTGCAGTACACGACCACGAGCCCCGTGATGCACCAGCGCCTGGGCGTGGGCGAGGCCGGATGAGCCCTGCTGCAGGAGGTTGGCTGGCGGGTGGGCCGCTGGCGGAACTGCTGCAGCTGCTCGAACTGGAACCCCTCGAGCTGAACCTGTTTCGCGGCGCCAGCCGCGACATCGGCAGTCCGCAGGTGTTCGGCGGACAGGTGCTCGGGCAGGCGCTGCGCGCCGCCTATGCCACGGTCGAGCCCCGCGCGAGGTGCATTCGCTGCACGCCTACTTCCTGCGCCGCGGTGATTTCAACGCGCCCATCGTCTACCAGGTGGATCGCAGTCGCGATGGCGGCAGCTTTTCCAGCCGCCGCGTGGTGGCCATCCAGCATGGCGAGCAGATCTTCCACATGGCCGCTTCGTTCCAGGTGCCGGAAGAGGGCCTGACGCACCAGATCGCGATGCCCGATGTGCCACCGCCCGAGGCCCTGCCGGATCTGCGCGAACTGATCGAAGCGGCAGGTCCTCTGCCGCCCGCAGTGGGCCGGTTCGCGGGCCGTGATTCACCATTCGAGTTCCGCACCGTGCAGCCGGTGAACTTTCGCAGCGCCGAGGTCGCGCCACCGCGCTTCGACGTGTGGTTTCGCACGGCGGGCTCCCCGGGGTCGGATGCGAGGCAGCATCGATGCCTGCTGGCCTATGTCTCTGACTACCACCTGATCGGCACGGCGATGCGCCCGCATGGGCTCACGCTCGCGAGCCCCGGCGTGGTGGTGGCCAGCATCGATCACGCCATGTGGTTCCACCGCGAGGTGCGAGTGGACGACTGGCTGCTGTATTCCATCGAGAGTCCCACGATGGCCGGCGCGCGCGGCTTCGCGCATGCCAGCATCTTCCGGCGCGACGGCCTGCTGGTGGCCAGCACCGCGCAGGAAGGCCTGGTGCGCGTCACGCGCCAGGACAGCCCGCGCTAGCGCTGCGGCGCCTGGATCATCTCGAAGTGGTTGCCGGCCGGGTCGATGGCCATCCCGATGCGGATGCCGGTATTGCCGTACTCGAAGGGATCGCGCTCCATCCTGCCGCCGGCGGCCTTGATGGCTTTGACCAGGCCATCGAGGTCGGTGACGTTGAACACGATGTGCGCCATGGTGTCGGCGCCGTCGTCGGTGGCGCGCTGCATGATGACCACGTCCGCGCCGGCATTGGCCTTGGCCGCAGCGGCGCTGGCGCCGAAATCCAGCATGATTTCCAGGAACTGCGGCGTCTGGATGCGCTGCACCTCGTGCATGCCGAACACCGTCTGGTAGAACTTCGCAAGTTGCGCCACGTCCTTCGCGCCGACGCGCACGCCGTTGAGCGTGGTGCCCGCGGTGGCGGTGAGGCACAGCAGCGTGGCGCCCAGGGCGCCGGCGATCAGGCAGCGGATGGTCTTGTTTTTCATGGTGGGGTGCTCCTCAGCACTTTGCCGGGGTTGAGAATGCCGTTCGGGTCCAGAGCATGCTTGATGGCGCGCATCGCGGCGAGCTCTGCGGGCTGCGCATAGCGCTCGAGCTCGGCCACCTTGAGCTGGCCAATGCCGTGCTCGGCGCTGAAGCTGCCGCCCATCGAGGCGACCAGGTCGTGCACGGCCCGCTTGAGCGGGGCCTCGCGCGCCAGGAAAGCGGCGCTGTCCGCGCCGGGGCGCTGGTTCACGTTGAAGTGCAGGTTGCCGTCGCCGATGTGGCCATAGGCCACGAGAAATCCCTCCGGGACGTGCTGCTCCACCAGCGCGCTGCCGCGCCGGATGAACTCCGGGATCCGGGCCACCGGCACGCTGATGTCGTGCTTCAGGCTTGCGCCCGCCACGCGCTGCGCGGCGGGTACCGATTCGCGCAGCCTCCAGAAATCCTCGCGCTGCGCGCCATTGCGCGCCAGCGCGGCATCCAGCACGAGATCCCGTTCCAGCGCCTGCGCCAGTGCGGCTTGCAGCAGGCCATCCATGTCGTCTTCGCCCGAGGATGCCAGCTCCACCAGCAGGTACCACGGCGCGGCGGCGGTGCCGGGATCGCGCGCGGCCGGGATGTGTTGCAGCACCAGGTTCAGCGCGGCCTGCGGCACCAGTTCGCAGGTGACCAACCGGTCCGCGCTGCGCTCGCGAAGCAATGCCAGCAGTGACAGTGCCTGGTCCGCGGAGGCGACGGAGATCCACGCCGTCGCGCGCGCGCGCACCGCCGGAAACAGCTTCAGGCAGGCGGCGGTGATGATCCCGAGCGTGCCTTCGCTGCCGATCAGCAGCTGGCGCAGGTCGTAGCCCGTGTTGTCCTTGCGCAGCGGCGCAAGCTGGCTGATGACGCTGCCATCGGCCAGCACGGCTTCGATGCCCAGCGTCAGGTCGCGCATCATGCCGTAGCGCAGGACGGCGGTGCCGCCCGCGTTGGTGGCGAGGTTGCCGCCGATCTGGCAGGAGCCCTCCGAGCCCAGGCTCAAGGGAAAATACCTGTCCGCACCCTCGGCTGCGACCTGCACCTCGGCCAGCGTGCAGCCCGCATCGGCCACCAGCGCGAAATCATCCGCGTTCACGGCGCGGATGCGGCGCATCCGGCGCAGCGACAGCAGCAGCGCGGTGCCACTTTCATCGGGCGTGGCGCCGCCGCAGTAGCCGGTGTTGCCGCCCTGAGGCACGACGCTGATGCGATGTGTATTGCAGAAGGCGAGCAGGCGCGACACCTCTGCAGTGGAATCCGGCAACGCCAGCGCGGCCGCGCGACCGCGGAACAGCTGGCGGTGATCGGCGAGCAGCGGCGCAAGGTCGTCGGGACCGGTGCGCAGCGAATCGGGACCCAGCAGTTCCCGCAGCTGCGAAACGAATTCCACGGAGTCGGTGGCGTCGCGCAACCTGGAAGGTCAGCCCGCCGCGATCGCGGCGCGACGGCAGTCGGGCTTGGTGAGCAGCATCTGCACGTTACCCAGCTGGCGTTCGGCGAAACCGCCCTCGCAGTAGCACAGGTAGAACTCCCACAGGCGGTTGAAGCTCTCGGGATAGCCGAGCGCGCGCACCTTGTCGATGTTCGCGAAGAACCGCTCGCGCCAGGCCTTGAGCGTGGGCGCGTAGTGCGGTCCGATGTCCTCCAGGTTGAACAGCTTCATGTCGGTGACGCGGGTGACTGAGTCGGCAATGGCCGTGACCGACGGAATGAAGCTGCCCGGGAAGATGAAGCGCTGGATGTAGTCGACCGACTTCAGCGCCTTGTCGTAGAACTGGTCCTGCAGCGTGATGGCCTGCAGCATCATGGCGCCGGTGGGCTTGAGCAGCGAGGAGCACTTGGCAAAGTAGGTATCGAGGTAGCGCGCCCCAACGGCTTCGATCATCTCGATGGACACCAGTTTGTCGAACTGGCCCCGGAGGTCGCGATAGTCCTCGAACAGCAGCGTGATCCGGTCGGAAAGGCCGCGCGCGGCGATCTTTTCCTTCGCGAAGTCGTGCTGCTCGCGCGAAATGGTGGTGGTGGTGACGCGGCAGCCGTAGTTCTCCGCTGCATGGATGGCAAGACCGCCCCAGCCGGTGCCGATCTCCACCAGGTGATCGGAACTGGTCAGCGCGAGCTTGCGGCACACCGCGTCGAACTTGGCGATTGAGGCCTCGCGCAGCGTGGCGTCCTCGGTAAGGTAGATGCCACAGGAGTAGGCCATGGTGTCGTCGAGCATCAGCCGGTACAGGTCGTTGCCCAGGTCGTAATGCGCGGCAATGTTGCGCGCGCTGCCGCGCCGGCTGTTGCGATTGGCCCAGTGAAGCAGCCGACGCAGCAGCGCGCCGCCGCGTGCCGCAAGTCCACCTTCCATGTCCTCCATCACGTGCCGGTTGAGCACCATGATGCGAACCAGGCTGGTGAGGTCATCACAGCGCCAGTGGCCGTGGATGTATGACTCGCCGGCTCCGACGGTGCCGCCATAGGCGGCCAGCGACCAGAACTGCGGATCGCGCACCGTCAGCGTGACCGACAGTCCGCAGCGCGCCGTGCGCGCACCGAAGCGGTGGGTTTCGCCGTCATCCTGCAGGCGGATTTCGCCATCGCGCAGCAGCGCCAGTCGTTGCATCAGGCCCTGGCGGGCAAGGCCGGTCAGCCAGCCCTCGCCGGCAGGCCGGGCGGAGTCGGCCGCGGCCTCGGGAATGATGCTGGGCTTGGTGGTGCTGCTCATGTTCTGGTCCCCCGACTGCCGAGAATGAGGGAGAAAACGACCCCAGTTCAAGAGCAGGGAAACAGGCGTTGCGACCGGGAAAGAAACTGCCCTGGTCAGTGAAAGCGATACCGGGGATCAGTAGCGGTCGCTTTCTTCCTCGTCCTCTTCCCAGTCGTCGTCGTCATCATCGTCATCGTCCCAGTCGTCATCATCTTCGTCGAGGTCTTCTTCCTCGTCTTCTTCTTCTTCGTCCTCTTCCTCGTCGTCGGTGGCGGCCCAGCCCTCAGGCTCGGGGATGCGCTCGAGATCCATCTCGTGCCAGGCGTCCAGGTCGAGTTCCTCGATATCGCCGTCGAGGTATTCGATCTCCACCAGCTCCGCATCTTCGTCCACGGACAGCACCCGGAAGGTTTCTTCTTCTTCCGCGTTCTCGTACCACTGTCCCTTGACGGGTTCGTAATCTCTGCTCACCGCGGCTCCCTTCAGGCCTGGACGTCCGGCAAGGATATTAGGTCGCCGCCCGATACGGGGCAACGCCGGAGCGGCTGATATAGTGGGCCTCGTATGCAGGGAAGGACGAAGAACAGGACACCCGCCGTATCGCGGCTCGCCGAAGCGCGCCGGGTCGTCGTCAAGGTGGGCTCCGCGCTGCTGGTGGACCAGGCTTCCGGCCGGCTCAACCGGGCGTGGCTCGAGGCGCTGGCGCAGGATCTGCGGCGCATGCGCCGGCGCGGGCAACAGATCATCCTGGTTTCCTCAGGCGCCATCGCGCTGGGTCGCCGGCAACTGGGTCTTCCGGCCGGTGCGCTGCCGCTGGAGCACAAGCAGGCGGCCGCAGCGGTGGGCCAGATACGCCTCGCGCATGCCTACAAGGAGCTGCTCGAAGACGAGCACACCGCGGTGGCGCAGGTGCTGCTCACACTTCAGGACAGCGAGCAGCGCCGGCGCTACCTGAACGCACGGGCGACGCTCAATGCACTGCTGGAACTGGGCGCCATTCCGGTGATCAACGAGAACGACACGGTGGCCACCGCCGAAATCCGCTACGGCGACAACGACCGCCTGGCGGCGCGCGTGGCGCAGATGGCGAGCGCCGACTGCCTGGTGCTGCTGTCGGATGTGGATGGCCTGTATTCGGCGGATCCGAACAAGGATCCCGCCGCGGAGTATTTTCCCGAGGTGCGTGCCATCACGTCGCGCATCGAGGCCATGGCCGGCGGCTCGGCGTCGGATGTGGGATCTGGCGGCATGGCTACCAAGATCGCCGCGGCGCGCATCGCCATGGATGCCGGTTGCCACATGTGCATCGCCACGGGGCATCCGCTGAACCCGCTGAAGCGCGTGGAAGCTGGCGCGCGCTGCACCTGGTTCGTGCCGGGCGAGACGCCGGTTGCCGCCCGCAAGCAGTGGATATCGGGAAGCCTGAAGCCAGCGGGGCGCATCCAGGTGGACGCGGGCGCGGCCGCGGCCCTGCGCCGTGGCCGCAGCCTGCTGCCGGCGGGCGTCACGGGGGCCGACGGTGGGTTCGAACGGGGCGACGCCGTGGATGTGGCCGACCCGGAAGGGCGCGTGCTTGCGCGCGGGCTTGCGGCGTATTCGCGGGCCGATGTGCTGCGCATCATGGGTCGGCGCAGCAGTGAAATCGAGCAGCTGGTAGGCTTTCGCGGGCGCGATGAAATCATCCATCGCGATGACCTGGTGCTGCGCAGTGGCGCCGAAACCGAACCGGAGCAGATGTGACGGAGCTTGCACAGTCGGGCGGGGAGCTTGCGGCGCAGATGCACGCACTGGGCAGTGCCGCGGCGGCCTCGCGCGCGGCGCTGGCGCTGTCCTCGGGTGAGGCGCGCAATCGCGCGCTGCTGGCGGCCGCCGCGCATATTCGGGCGCGCCAGGCGCAGATCCTCGCGGCCAATGCCCGCGACATGGAAGCCGCGCGCGAGAGGGGCCTTTCCCCGGCCATGCTCGATCGCCTGCAGCTCAACGAGAAGCGCGTGGAATCGATGGCTGTCGGCATCGAACAGATCGCCGCGTTGCCCGATCCGATCGGCGCCGTGAGCGCCGAATGGACGCGGCCCAACGGCCTAGTCATCCAGCGCGTGCGCGTGCCGCTGGGGGTCATCGGCATCATTTACGAAAGCCGCCCGAACGTGACGGCCGACGCGGGCGCGCTGTGCCTGAAATCAGCCAATCCGGTGATCCTGCGCGGCGGCTCGGAAAGCCGGCTGTCGAGCGCAGCTATCCACGAATGCCTGGTGGCCGGGCTTGCCGATGCCGGACTGCCGGCGGGCGCCATACAGCTGGTGCCGACGACGGATCGGGCCGCGGTCGGCATGATGCTCGCGGGTCTCGACAACCAGATCAACGTGATCGTGCCGCGCGGCGGGCGCAGCCTGGTCGAGCGGGTGCAGAAGGAAGCGCGCGTGCCGGTGATCGGGCACCTGGAAGGCCTGTGCCATGTCTACGTGGACCGCGATGCGGACGCGGACATGGCGCGCGCCATCGTGGTGAACGCCAAGCTGCGCCGAACCGGCATCTGCGGGTCGGCCGAAACGCTGCTGGTGGATCGCCAGTGCCCCGCCTCGATGCTGCCCATGCTGCTGGCGGCGTTGGCCGAGGGGGGCTGCGAGCTGCGCGGCGACGCGGCCACGCAGGCGGCCGACGCGCGCGTGAAGCCCGCCACCGAGCAGGACTGGCGCACCGAATACCTCGACGCCATCATTTCGGTGCGCGTGGTCGACGGCGTCGACGAAGCCATCCGCCACATCGCCACCTACGGCTCGGCGCACACCGATTCCATCGTCACGCGCAACGCGGCCACCGCCGGTAAATTCCTGCGCGAAGTCGACAGCGCCATCGTGCTGCACAACGCCTCGACGCAGTTTGCCGACGGCGGCGAGTTCGGCATGGGCGCGGAGATCGGCATCTCCACCGACCGGTTCCACGCCCGGGGTCCCGTGGGCGTGGAGCAGCTCACCAGCTACAAGTACGTGGTGAGAGGCAGCGGGCAGGTGCGGCCGGGCTAGCTGGTCGCGGGCTGTTCACCTGCGCGAAACGCCTCGAGCCGCGCGTGCAGGTACTCCGTGAAGAATCCATGCATCAGGAACCGCTGGCCCAGGTTCCACGGCCCGACCATGTATTGCGGGTATTTGTTGTAGGCCAGTTCCGCCGCGGTCGGGTCGCCGATCAGCTGGCCGACGCGGATCGCCATGGATTGATCCAGATTGAACCCGTTGATGGCGTCGCGATATTCGTCGCGCGTCAGCAGCAGGCAGAACAGGCACATGAACAGCGCGTGAGAGGTCTCGAAATCCAGCACCTGCGTGAAACGCTGCGGATGCCCCTGGTCGCCAATGTCTACCTGCCGCCAGTGGGTCCACGCGAGGTCCGCCGGCGCGGCAGATCGGGATGGAGGAGTCCATGACCCCAGGTCGCGGATCATCCGGAACAGTTCCTGGTCGTGATCGACGAAGGTCTGGGAGCGCATGTCATCCACGCTGCGGGGATACAGCTTGAGCGGCGCAGGTTTGGCGCCCGGGTTGTTGTCCCGCAGGAAATTCAGGATGTTCGATTCGGTGGCGTAGTGCCGCAGGATCAGCATGTTGGCTTCCGGCGCGACGAATGTCCGGCAGAACGCGCAGATGGTCCATTGCAGCAGGCCGTGGGCGCGGAACTGCGGCAGCGGCAGCCGCTTGAACGCCCAGGTCAGGTGCAGCAGCACGGCGAAGACGAACTGCAGCAGCGGGCGGACGAACCAGCGCAGGGGGTTCTCCAGGTCGCGCATCCACAGCTCGAGCGCCTGGGGGCTGATCGGAATGGTGTTGTCGGCCGCCACTGCCTGCAGGTAGGCGCTGCGGCGCGAGCTGCCGCGCGTGGGCGGGGTTTCATTCACCGTCGATCTCCTCGATCTGCAGCGCATAGAGGCGGCCCACTACAGCGGCTACGCACACCATGTCGTCGGCGATCTGCTGCGTCGTGCACAGCCGGTCCAGCAGTCCGTACAGCTTGTCCATGTGGCCGCCATCATTCTCGGAGTGGTAGCGCAGGAACCGCGTGCAGTCGGGCGACAGTCCCGTGAGCTGCTCGATGCGCGAGGCCCATTCGCGGGCCATCTTCTCACCCAGTCCTTCGATGATCCACATCGCACCCAGCAGGCCCGCCGGGTTCGGCTCGCCCGCGCGATACATGAGGTACCCATGCAGCGCCTCCGAGCCGGCATTGCGGGTTCGCGTCCGTATGGCGCCGGCATCACCGCCCGACGCCACGAAATCGGCCTCGAGCTGCTCATAGTCGCGGTGCTCGTCGTGGGCGTGGCCGATGATCGCCGAGCGCACATCGGCATGGTCGCGATCGAAGCTCGACGCGCAGCGGCTGATCCAGCGGGATCCCTCGATGACCTGCTGGCGCAGGTTCAGCAGCAGGCCGAGGTAGTCCTCGCGCGTGAAGGTGCCCGCATCCAGGCGCTGCAGCAGCGGGATCCGCGCGAGGCGCCGCTCGAAGTCGAACCAGGCGCGCAGCAGCCGGCGCAGCGTCGCCTGCGCCAGTTCGGACAGCTCCGCGGGTCGGGCGATTTCGACGGTGCGGGACATCAGGCCTCCACGATGGTCAGGTGGATATAGGCGACATTGAACCGGCCGCTCTCCGGCACCATGCACAGCAGGGTGTCGCCGGTTTCCGCCGAACCCTGGCGCAGGAAGTCATCGAGCATGATCAGGATGGAAGCGCAGCCCGTGTTGCCCCGGGTATAAAGGTTGGTGAACCACTTTTCGTACGGGATCATCGCGCCGGACATCTGCAGCAGGTCGAAGATGCGGCTGCGGAAATGGTGCGAGGAGTAGTGGCACAACAGGTGATCGAGCCTTGCCACATCGAGCAGTCCCTCGTCGATCAGGCGCAGCGCGCCGTCGACGCCCAGTTTCACGATGTGGTCCAGCAGCCGCACGTCCTGCCGGATGAGCAGGGCGCCGGCGGCCTCCGCCGCGGCGTAGGTCGGGAAGTCCTGCCAGCTGCGCGGATCGGCCTGGTCGGTCGGCCGCCCGATGCTCATGCAGACCGGAAAGCTGTCGGCATGCGAGTAGCTGCGGATCCAGTCCACCCGCAGGCAGCGACCGCGCGGGCGGGTTTCCAGCAGCCAGGCGCCCGCGCCATCGGACAGCATCCAGCGCAGGAACTCGGCATCGAAATCGATGGCCTCGTAGCCTCCGGCCGCCTCGTAGCGGGTGTGCTTGAAGAGCCGGGAGGCCAGTTCGCTCACCACTACCAGCGCGCTGTCATGTTCGCCCAGCCGCAAAGAATTGGTGGCCGCCCGGATCGCCATCGCGCTGCTCGAGCAGATGCCATGCGAGGTGTGCAGTTCGACCTCGGGGATGCCGATGCCCGCCTGCACCATGCTGCCGAAGCCCGGCAGCACCAGGTCGCCCTGCGTCGTCGCGCAGCTCAGCAGCCCGATCGACCGCATGGGCACCGGGGAGGAGGACAGGCATGCCCGCGCGGCGCGGATGGCCATGTCGGCATTGGAGTGCGTGGTGCGATGTGCGGCGTCGATGGCGTAGTGGCGCGTCAGGATGCCGTTGGCCTTCAGGATCCGTGATTTCAGCCGGCTGCGCCGGCCATCGACCCTGCCGAGGATGTCCTCGATCTGGTCGTTGTCCACCGGCGGCCCGGGCAAGAACGCGCCAGTGCTGGTGATGTAGGCATTCATCCGGCGGCGCGCTGCCTGCGCCACATGCGCCAGCAGCGGATGTTTTCCTCCAGGTAGGGGAAAACGCACAGCACCGCCATGAACGCCAGGTAGCCACGCAGGTATCCGGGGCTGCCATGCGGCGCATCGATGCGCTCCAGGCGCAGTCCGCCCGCCCAGTCGAAGCTTGCCAGCTTCAGCACCACGTCCCAGTTGAGCACCGCGATCAGCATCAGCAGGTACAGCGGGATGGTCGCCATGTAGTTGTGCACGTGCATCTCCCAGATGGAGATGTGGCGGCGCGGTGCGGCATAGGCGACGTCATGGTGCGCGGCGAGCTCATGCAGCACGAACGCCGCGATGCATACCAGCAGCACCAGCACGTTCACACGGAACAGCAGGCACATCAGGATGGGTATGCCGAGCTGGATTCCCATCAGCGAGTGGATCAGTGATTCGCGCAGTCCGGAAGTGCGCTCGATCGAAGTGGCGCGGTGGCAGCACCAGTCGATGAATCCGGTGATTCCCCACAACGGCAGCAGCGCGTAGAGGATGAGGTTCAGCAGCAGCTGGTCGGTGCTTGGCATGTGGCGTCTAGAGTACGGCGCGCAGCGGCAGCAGCTGCCAGAAGCGGACCTTCATGCGCTTGGTCCAGCCGGCCGCTTTATCGGAATCCTCCGCGGCGGGGTTCCAGCTGTTTTCCGGCAGCATGTCGGTGTCTATCGACGCTGCGACGCGCTGTGCCTGCACCGCATCGTGGATGATCACGCCGACCTCCGTGTTGAGGTTCTCCGACCGCGGGTCGAGATTGTAGGTGCCAATGAAGACACTGGAGCGATCCACCACCAGCGTCTTGGCATGCAGCGCGAACACGGGCGACTTCGCGCGCAGGGCTGCGTAGCGCTGCATGACTTCACGCTCGACCTGCGGGTGGGGCCTGAATTCCCGCAGCTCGACCCCCATGGCCAGCAGCTCTTCCCGCTGCCGGCGATATCCGCTGAAGGCCTGCAGGTTGTCGGTGGAGGCCAGCGAATTGGTGCTGATGCGCACCCGCACACCGCGGGCCAGCGTGGCCCTGAACAGCGCGATGGCCGGATCCGACAGCACCAGGTACGGCGACTGGATTAGCACTTCCTCGCGGGCCGATTCCACGAGGCGCGCGAGGCCCGCCGTGGTGAGGCCACCGCCGGCCAGGCCGGCGCTGCCGTCATTCTTGCCGGGAGTGTCGCTCAGGAACTGCACTTCGCTCCAGCGCAGCTGCGCCGCCAGGCGCGGGAAATCCTCTGGAATGGCGGCAATGGCCTGGTGCACTTCCGGCGCGAAGTTGCGCGGATCGGCCGCATGCGCATGCAGTCGGCGGTAGGTTGCGGCAATCTCGGCGGCGGGCATGGGCCCTTCGAGCTGGGTTTCGATCGCCACCGACAGCGGGCTGGTCCAGAAGCGCTCGAAGCTCTCCTGCACCATCCTCGCGGCGCTGCCCATGACCAGCGCGTCCCGATCCCGGAAATTGTACTCATGGTCGAAATCGAAGTACTCGTCGGCCATGTTGCGGCCGCCGGTAATGGCCAGCTCGCCATCGACGGTCAGGGTCTTGTCGTGCATGCGCTGGTTGGCGCGGCGGAAGTTGGTCAGCAGGCCCCACAGGCGCTTGTACCAGGGGACGCCGACATTGTGCACCGGGTTGTAGATGCGGATGTCGATGTTCGGATGCTCCGCCAGCGCGCGCAGTGAATCATCCGGGGCGTCGACCAGAAGATCATCCACCAGCACGCGCACGCGCACGCCCCGGTCGGCGGCGCGCGCAGCGAATGCGCTGCCAGGATGCCGATGTTGTCGGTGCTCCAGATGAAGTACTGCACGTCGATGCTGCGGCGCGCGTTGTCGGCCAGCCAGGCCCGGACCAGCAGGGCCTGTTCGCCGCGCTCGAGCACCAGGGTTCCCGTCTGGCCCGGATGCGAGGCCAGTGTCGCATCGATGTCGGTGCGGTCCAGGGCGGGTGCCGGTGGCAGCGCCAGCAGCAGGGCAACGAGCAGGCAGATCTTGCGGGTCATGGCCCGCAGTCTATGCCTGCGTCAGCCGTGGCTGGAATGGTCGTGGTCGTGTGCATGACCAGGACTGTGACCGTGGTCATGGTCATGGTCGTGGGAATGCGCCGCGCAGCGTTCGCAGTTCACCCAGCCCGAGTCACCGCTGACGTAGTGCTCCTTCTTCCAGATGGGCACGCGGTGCTTCACTTCATCGATGATGTAGCGGCAGGCCTTGAAAGCCTCGTCGCGGTGGGCGGCGGCCACGCCCACCCACACCGCGATCTCCCGCAGCTGCAGGTCGCCAAGCCGGTGCACGCACAGCACCCGGGTCACGCCATATTTCTCGCAGGCCTCGCGCACGATGCGTTCGCCCTCGCGCACGCCCAGCGCCTCGAAGGCCTCGTATTCCAGGTGCAGCACCTGCTGGCCCTCGTTGTGGTCGCGCACCCAGCCTTCGAAGCAGGTGAAACCACCGCAGTGCGTGTCGATCAGCTCGGCGCGCAGCGCCGTGCCGTCTATCGGCGTGGCGGTGAAGCGAAAGGCGCTCATCCGCCTGCCACCGGCGGAATGAAGACCACGTGGTCGCCGGCCGACAGTGGTCGCGACCAGTCGGTGAACTCGGAGTTCACGGCCACTTTCAGGTGCTCCGGCGCCAGCGTGAAGTGGTGGCGCGAGGCGAGCTCGGCAAACAGCTCGCGCGGCGTGGCCGCGCCGGTGGTGACGACCTCTTCGCGACGTCCGGCCTGCTCGCGCAGCAGCGCGAAGTACTGCACGTTCAGCGCGCGCGGGGCCACGGTGGGCGCTGACATGCGGCTGCGCGCCTGGTCGAGTTCCGCGGGTGTATTCACGTTGTCCAATGCCTCGGCCGTGGGCTGCTCCAGCAGCAGCGTAGCGGATTGGATCAGGAATTTGCGCGGGCAGTTCCGTCCGCCGGAGATGAACTGCTCAAGCGCAGCAAGGGCGGCGGGTTCGTAGATCGCGCACAGCGGCTCGGGCAGGGCGTCGTGGCTGCTGCGAAAAGCCGTGGCGAGGCGTGTCGGGTCGCGGCGGGCGATCAGGTGCTGAAGCGTGCCGGCATCCAGAAAGGGCAGGTCGCAGGCCACCACTACCCAGGCCGCCTGGGGATGAGCCCGCAGCGCCGAGACAATGCCGGCTGCGGGACCTTCCAGTCCCGGCGCCGCATCGACGACCTGCGGATAGCGCGCGCGCAGCGGATCGTTCCGCTGATCGTCCCGCACGGATACGAAGCAGCGGGTCACCAGCGGCTCCAGCAGTGCGAAGGCCCGCTCCAGTTGCGAGCGGCCGGCGTATTGCAGAGCAGCCTTGTCGTGACCCATGCGGGTGCTGCGTCCGCCGGCCAGCACCAGGCCATGCAGCGGCGCGCTCACTTGCGCACCGTTCGACGCCTGAAGTCGCGCCGACCGCCGGACTTGGCCATCAGGCGCACCGGCCCGATGACGATGTCATGCGACAGGGCCTTGCACATGTCGTAGACGGTCAGCGCCGCGACGCTGGCGCCTGTCAGCGCTTCCATCTCCACGCCGGTGCGGTGCTCCACCGCGACGGAGCAGGTGATGCGGATGCGGTTGCCACGGGCCTCGAACTCGAGCTTGATGGAATCCAGCGGCAGCGGATGGCAGAAGGGAATCAGGTCGTGCGTGCGCTTGGCCGCCTGCACTCCGGCGATGACCGCGGTATCGAACACCGGGCCCTTCTTGGTGCGATGCCCGGTGCCGGCCAGCTCGCGCGCGACATTGGGGGGCAGCAGGACCCAGGCTTCGGCCACGGCTTCGCGCCGGGTCACGGCCTTGTCGCCCACATCGACCATGGTGGGTCGGTTGGCGGCATCCAGGTGGGTGAGGCGGGAACGGGATTTCGCCATGGTCAGCCGCCGATGTAGTTCATTTCGACCTTCGGCGTGCCCTTGGCAGCGGCGCGAAGCAGCATGCGCTGTTCGCTGTAACGGTCGGTGCGATTCGACCAGGTGCCGCGGATAAGCCGGCCCAGCTCGGCATCATCGACGCCGGCCCGCAGCGGGCCGCGCAGGTCGGTGCCGGACTGCGCGAAAAGGCAGGTGTAGAACGAACCGTCGGACGACAGTCGCGCGCGCGTGCAGGCGCCGCAGAAGGGCTGCGTGACGGAGGAAATGAAACCCACCTCGCCCTGGCCGTCCTCGAAGGCATAACGGCGCGCCACTTCGCCGGTGTAGTCCGCCTTCACGGGCCGGATGGGCCAGCGTTCGTGGATCATGGCCTGCAGGTCCTTCGACGGCACCACGAGCTGCTCGCGCCAGTCGTTGCGATTGCCCACATCCATGTATTCGATGAAACGCACGGTGATGCCGGTGCCGCGGAAGCGCTCCACCAGCGGCAGCACGCTGCCCTCGTTCACCCCGCGCTGGATCACCGCATTGATCTTCACCGGGCCGAGGCCCGCGGTCAGCGCATGGTCGATGCCATCGAGCACTTCGCTGACGCGGCCGAAGCCGCCATTCATCTTCGCGAATACATCCTGGTCGAGGCTGTCGAGGCTGACGGTGACGCGCGCGAGACCCGCGGCCTTCAGTTCCGAGGCGTGCTTGGCGAGCAGCACGCCATTGGTGGTCAGCGCGATGTCCTCGACGCCGGGGATGGAATTCAGGTCCGCCACGAGGTCGGCGAGGTTGACGCGCAGCAGCGGCTCGCCGCCGGTGATCCGCAGCTTGCGCACGCCCAGCGGCACGAACAGCCGCGTCAGGCGCAGTATTTCCTCGAACGAAAGACGCTCGGCCGGCTTCAGGAAGCGGTAGTTCTCGTGGAACTGCTCGCGCGGCATGCAGTACGGGCAACGGAAGTTGCACCGGTCCATGACCGAGATGCGCAGGTCGTGCAGCGGCCGGCCCAGTTTGTCCTCGGGACTGCGATCCGAAGTGGCGAGAGTGTCCATTTACCAGCGATACAGTTTCGTGACGAAACCCTTCGGGTAAGTATTGGGGCCGGGAGGCAATTCCACAAATCCGCAGGTGCCTGCCAGCGCCGAGAAATCACCCGAGCCGTTGTGCGGCACGGGACGGGCCCAGGGCCGGGCCCATTCATCGGTTTCCGTTGCCACCGGCAGGAATCCGGTCAGTGGCGTATTGAACGTAACGGCTTCGCCCAGCGCGATGCGCACGGGCTGCAGCTCGGTGAGGCCCATGGCACGATCGATCGCCGGGATGACGTAGCGCGCCAGGCACACCAGAGTGGAAACGGGATTGCCGGGCAGCGCGAATACCGCGCCGCCGGTCGGCGTGACCCCAAACCAGAACGGCTTGCCGGGGCGCTGCGCCACCTTGTGAAACACCTGCTGCACGCCGCAAGCAGTCAACGCGGCGGGCACCAGGTCGAACTTGCCCATCGAGACGCCGCCGGAGAGGATCAGCACGTTGTAGCTCTGCAGGTGCTGCTTGAGGCGCTCCTGCAGCGCGGCAGCATCGTCGGGCAGATGGTCGTCGGCCACGCGCGCAAAGCCGCGGCGGCGCAGCGCGGCAAGAACGCCATAGGCGTTGGAGCGCCGCAGCTGCCAGGCTTCGATTGGCTCGCCGGGTTCGATCAATTCGTTGCCGGTGGAGATCACCATGAAGGCGGGCTGCTGGCTCACGCGCAGGCGCGCCATGCCCGCGCCCGCGGCCGCAGCCACCTGTGGCGACTCCAGGCGCAGGCCGGACGATAGGATCAGCGTGCCCTGCGTGAGGTCGCTGCCGCGATGATGGATGTTCATGCCCGGCGTCACCGCCAGCCCGTCTTCGATCCGCACCTCGCCGTTGGAGACGCTGATGCGTTCCACCGGAACGACGGCATCGCAGCCCGCGGGCAGCATGGCGCCGGTCATGATCTCGATGCAGTGGAGCGGGGAGGCGAGCGCCAGCGGCGGATCGCCGGCGGCCTGCGTGCCCTGCACCCGCAGCGTCTGCGTGATGGCCACCGACGCCGAGGCAACGGCGATGCCATCCATGGACACGCGGTCGAAGGGCGGCTGGTCACGCTCCGCGTAGACGTTTTCTCGCAGGATCGCGCCTGCGCACTGGCTTACCGGCAGCGATTCGATCGGCAGGCAGGGCAGGTGGCGCGCGATCTGCTCTTCCGCCTGGGCGGGTGTCAGCATCACCCGCCCGGCCCCGTCAGGCGGTGAGCTCGCGGATTACTTGGTGCTCTTGGCCTTGAAGACACGCAGCTGCTCGTTGAAGCGGGCCGCGACGCCCTGCAGTTCGTCGACGGCGGCATCGTTCTTCGCCGTGTAGCGCGCAGCCATCTGCTGCTTCTGCTCCTCGGTGAGCGTGGCGGCCTGCTTGGCCACCGATTCGTCGTGTTCCTTCTTGATGCAGCCGAGGTACGTGTTCATGTCGCTGTTGTACGTCTCGACCAGCTTCTTGCCCGCGAGCATGTCGTCGCGCGAGGCGGTGCCGCCATCGGGCAGCTTCGCAGGCGCGGCCGGATAGTTGCACGCCGCCCAGGCGGGCGAGGAAATGGAGGCAGCCAGCAGGATCAGGCAGGAAATCTTTTTCATGGTCAGTTAACCCCTGTATGCCCGGTAAGCCGGGTCCGTTGATCTTCGTGATACTACTGGGTCGGTCGCGGCCGTGCCATCATGGCGCCCTCGCGGGCGCCCGTAGCTCAGTTGGATAGAGTAGCTGGCTTCGAACCAGTTGGTCGGGGGTTCGAATCCCTCCGGGCGCGCCATTTTCGCTCTGCGGCAGAAAAACGCTTGGCTGATCGCCCCTTACGCCCCCTGGAAATCCGGTTGGATGGCCTCGCGCTGACCCGCGGCGGCCGGCCAGTCCTGCACGACATCCACTGGCATGTCCGTCCGGGGGAACGCTGGCTGGTGATCGGCGCCAGCGGAGCCGGCAAGACCCAGTTGCTGAAGGCGGTGGCCGGGGATGTATGGCCCGATGCGGCCCTCACCGCTACCCGTCGCTACCTGCTGGACGGGCAATGGCACGAGCAGCCGGTGGATGTGCGGGACGAGATCGCCTGGCTGGGGCCGGAACGCCAGGACCGCTACGAACGCTATGGCTGGAACCACAGCGCGCTCGCGGTGGTGGGAACCGGCCTGCACCGGACCGACATTCCGCTCGATACGTTGAGCAGCGCGGAGCGCGGGCACTGCCTGTCGCTGCTGCGCCTGACGGGCAGCGCCCGGCTCGCGCGCCGCCAGTTCCTGACGCTGTCGTATGGGGAGCGCAGGCTCGTGCTGCTGGCCCGGGCGCTGGCCTGGCGCGCGTCGGTGCTGCTGCTGGATGAAGTGGCCACCGGGCTGGATGCGGTGAATCGGCAGCGCCTGTACCGGGTGCTGGAAAGCCGGCGGTTCAAGGGCAGCACCTGGATCTGTTCGGCGCACCGCGACGAGGACGTGCCGCCGGGCGCCGATCATCTGCTGTGGCTCGATGCGGGTCGTGTGCGGCATGCGGGCAAGCTGACCGCGCGGCGGTTGAAGCAGGCGCTGGCCGCCTCGCGCGAAAAGCCGGCGCCGCCGCGCACGCCGGTTCGTCGGAAGAAAGCCACCACGGCCCGAGCCGTGTTCACGCTGCATGACGCCGATGTGTGGATCGACGAGAAACGCGTGCTCGCGGGACTGAATCTCACCATTCGCCGTGGCGAGTGCTGGGTCATCCACGGCGGCAACGGTGCTGGCAAGTCCACGCTGCTGCGCACCCTGTATGGCGACCATGCCGTGGCCAGCGGCGGCAGCATCCTGCGTGCCGGCGTTGTCATCGGCGTGCCGCTGGATGATTTCCGCGCGCGCACGGGGCTCATCGCGCCCCATCTGCAGACCGACTACCCGCGTTACCACACGGTGCAGGACACCGTGGTCTCGGGGCTGCATGCCAGTCTGGGCCTGAACTTCCGCGCCACGGCCGCCGAATGCCGCAAGGCCCTGGCCGCGCTGAAGTCGGTGGGCATGGAAGAGTTCGCCGACAGGACGCTGGCGGAAATGTCCTACGGCCAGGTGCGACGCATCCTGTTTGCGCGCGCCATCGTCACGCGCCCGCGGGTGCTGCTGCTGGACGAGCCGTTCACGGGGCTTTCCCCCGGGCTGCGCGCGCAGCTGCTGGCCTGGGTCGAGGAGCGCATCGTGGCGGGGGTTACCGTGGTCATGGCCACCCACTATCGCGGCGAATGGCCGCGACACGCTTCACACGAACTGGTGCTCAGGCGCGGCCGGATCTTGCATGAAGGTACGATACGGCGATGAAGAAGATTTCCCTCATCGTGCTGACCGTCCTCGCAGTGCTGGCTGTCGCCTGGTTCGCCGGCGGCGATGCGGGCTACTGGCGCCGCTACTGGCAGTCACTCACGGCGACGTCTCCGGATCTCATCGCGCAGACGGTGTCGCCGCGCATCGTGCTGGTCGGTCAGCCCGGCGCGACGCCGCAGGCCAGCGCAGAGAGCGAATACATCGCCCCCGAGGCGCTCGGAGAGGCTGCCAAGAGATTCAGTGCGCTGGGCGCGCGGGCGCTCATCGTGCATCGCCATGGGCATCGCATCCTGCAGCAGTTCGACGGGCGCACCAGCGGGGCCACGCAACTCACCGGCGGCGAACTCACGCCGGCGGTGTTCGCGCTGGCGCTGGCGCCACTGGTCGATACGCGCCGCGTGGACATCGAGGCAGCCATTGCAGCGGTGCGAGAGGAATCCGCGTGGCACGGCACGGCGGGCTGGCGCAATCCGTGGTCCACCGCCGCGCGCCGACGCTTTGCGCTGCGGCCGGCCCCCGCGCTGCTGCTGCGCGATGCGGATGGCGGCGTCGCGCAAACCCTTTCGCAGCGCGTGTGGCAGCCGCTGCATGCGCAGGACGCGGCGCTGTGGGGCCAGGATGACGAGGCCCTGCGAGTGGATTACAACCTGGTGGCGTCGCTCGACGACTGGGTCAGGTTGGGCGACGTTCTGCTGCAGCAGGGCAGCCTGGAAGGTGAGCGCATCGCCTCGCCCGACTGGATTCGCGCGCTGCTGGCCTCGGACCTGGATGGCGTGCGCCATCCCGTCTGGCTCGAGACGCAGCAGCCCTGGACAGGCGCCGAGCCTCCGGCAGCGCGCGATGCGCTGTGGTTCGACCTGGGCGCCGGCGTGCGGTTGTGGCTGGTGCCGAGGCGTGGGCTTTCGGTGCTGGTGTGGTCGGCAGCGAAGGATGGCGGGCGCGATACCGAGCTTCCGAACCTGTTCATCCGCGCGCTCACGGACCAGGCGCCGCCCGTGGGATCCTCTTCGGCCATCGACCAGATCGTTCCGGGGCACTGATCATGATCTATGACTACGACGGCCGGAGGCTCAAGGCCGATGGCGCCTACTTCGTCGCGCCCAGCGCCGATGTGATCGGCTCCGTGCAGCTGGGCCACGAGGCCAGCGTTTGGTTTGGCGCCGTGCTGCGCGGTGACAACGACTGGATCCACATCGGTGCCGGCACCAATGTGCAGGATGGCAGCATCATTCATGTTGATCCGGGCGTGCCCGTGGTGGTGGGCGCGAACGTCACCATCGGCCATGGCGTGATGCTGCATGGCTGCGTGATCGAAGATGGCTGCCTGATCGGCAATCGCGCCATGGTGCTGGATGGCGCGCGCATCGGTGCCGGCTGCCTGATCGGAGCGGGCGCGGTGGTCACGCCCAACAAGGTGATCCCGCCCGGGTCGGTGGTGATGGGTTCGCCAGGGCGCATCATCCGGCAGGTTGAGGCGCGCGACCGGGAGTGGATCACGCGCGGCAACGAGGCCTATCGAGTCAAGGCGCGCGAGTACGCGCGCAAGCTGGCTCAGAACACCGCGCTGCCCTCGAGCACCACCACCGCCTGACCGGCGATCGATACCGACTGCGGCCGGCCGGCCTGATCAAGCGCCAGCTCCACGTCGACGCGTCCGGGCCGGTTCACATGCCGGCCCTGCGCCCCTGCGAACTGCGCGCTGCCGCCGGTGGCTGGCAGCAGACCCGACTCATGCAGCAGCACGGCCAGCATGGCGTGCGCATTGCCGCTGACCGGATCCTCATCGATGCCGAGCAGCGGGCAGAACATGCGGCTTTCGGTGAGGCAACCCTGGCGCGCGCCATGGCGCGTGAACAGGAAGTAGCCCTGCGCGCCCAGCGCCTGGGACATTGCCGCCAGTTGTGGCATTTGCGGCTGCAGCGCATCGAGCGCGGCAATGTCGCCCAGCGCGATGATCAGCCGCGTGCTGGCCGTGCCCACGATTCGTGGCGGGCATTGCGCATCGAGGTCCGCGGCCGACAGGCCGAGCAGCGGCAACAGTGCGCGGATCTCGGCCGGGGCGGGTGAGCGGGCCAGCACGGGCGGTGGCTGGCTGATGGCGAAGCGGCCATCCGCGAGCGCGCGCACCTCGACGATGCCGCTGCGGCCGGATTGCCGGCGCATTGCCTGCGGGGAGTGGCGCGCCAGCACGGCATGCACCGCCAGCGTGGCGTGGCCCACGAACGGCGCTTCCTTGCCCGGCATGAAAAACCGCACCGCCAGATCGTGGTCGGGCGCAGTGGCCGGCAGCACGAATGCTGCATCGCCCTTCGCAAACTCACGCGCCACGGCGCGCATCTGCTCGTCCGAGAGCCCGTGGCCATCCAGCACGACGGTGGCGGGATTGCCGGTGAATGGCGTGCCCGTGAAGGCATCGACCTGGAATATGCGTAGCGTTCGACTCATACAGTGTTTGTCCTGCGCAGTTGTCAACGAGCGTGGCTGGGCTACCATAGCGCCTGCCTTGGGGTGGCTCCAACCGCGAGCCTGAGACGCCAGTGTGGCGAACCCGTTGAACTTGATCCGGCTAGTACCGGCGAAAGGAGCAGGTCATGAGTCCCTCGCGTTTGTGTGTGTGCGGCATGCTCGCGCTGGCCGCGGCTGCGCCGCTGCGTGCGGCCGATGCCGAACTGGACGAAGTGGTGGTCACGGCAACCCTCGTCGATACGCCGTTGCTGAAGCTGCCGGCCAGCGTCACCGTGCTGGACGCGGTCGCGCTCGGGCAGGCCGGGTCGTCGCACTTCGGCGATGTGCTGGCGGAGGTGCCCAACCTGGGCTTTGCGGGCGGCACCTCGCGGCCGCGGTATTTCCAGATCCGCGGCATCGGCGAGCTGGAGCAGTACGAGGGCGCGCCCAACCCTTCCGTGGGTTTCCTGATCGACGACATCGATTTCTCGGGCATCGCCATGCCCGCGGCGCTGTTCGACATGGCGCAGGCCGAGATCCTGCGCGGGCCGCAGGGCACGGCCTATGGCGCCAATGCCATCGCCGGGCTGGTCAGCCTGCGTTCGCAGGCGCCGCATCCCGGGTTCGAGGCGCATGGCGAGGCGCAGGTCGGGGATCATGGCACCTGGGGCGGCGGACTCGTGCTCAACGGTGCGGTGGGCGCTGAGTCGGCCGCGCGCCTGGCGGTGAACCGGTTCGTCAGCGACGGCTATCGCCGCAATGCCTTCCTGGGTCGCAGCGACACCAATGGCTTTGACGAGAATCTCGCGAGGTTGCGGTTCACCAGCCGGCTCACCGAGCTGCTGACCGCCAACCTCACGGCGTTGTACTCGGACGCGGACAATGGCTATGACGCCTGGGCCATCGACAATTCCCGCGTCACGCAGTCGGATCGTCCCGGCCGCGATGCGCAGGTGTCGAAGGCGCTGTCGCTGCGCCTTGACCAGGTGCTGCCGGGAGGCATGGCGCTGCGCTCGATCAGCACCTTTGCCCACGCCAGCATGGATTATTCCTTCGATGGCGACTGGGGCAATGACCTGTTCTGGGGCGCCAATGGTCCCTATGACTTCTTCGAGGACATCCAGCGCACGCGCCGCAATTTCACGCAGGAACTGCGGCTCTCCGGTGGCGACGATGCGCTGCGGTGGGTGATGGGTGGCTATGGCCTGCGCATGGACGAGCGCTACGACTTCCTGGACCTGTACAACGGCGATGTGTACCGCGAGCTCGACAGCACCTACCGCGCGCTGACGCTGGCGGGTTATGCCCAGGCGGACCTGCCGCTGCGCGAGTCGCTCGCGCTGTCGGCCGGCGTGCGCGTGGAGCGCCGCGCCGCGCACTATCGCGACAGCAACGCGCTGCGCAGCGCACCCGTGGATCGAATGATCGGCGGGCATCTGTCCCTGTCATGGCAGATTCGCGAGGGCTATTCAGGCTATGCCGCGCTGACGAGGGGTTACAAAGCCGGTGGTATCAACCCAACGGCGCAGCAGATTCCGGACCGCCTGCGCAGCTTTGACCCGGAGTTCGTCTGGAACCTGGAGACAGGACTGGCCACGCGCTCTGCCGACGGCCGCTTCGACACCCGCAGCAGCCTGTTCTACATGCGCCGCCAGCAGCAGCAGGTGTCCTCGTCGGTACAGGAGGACCTGCAGGATCCGCTGACCTTCGTGCTGCTGACGAACAACGCTGCCCGCGGCGAGAATTTCGGAGTGGAATCACAGCTGGGGTTCCGGCCGATGCCGGCGCTGCGCCTGGGCGCCAGCATCGCGCTGCTGAAGGCGCGCTTCCTCGAATACACGCTCGAGAACCGGAACCTGGCGGGTCGCGATGCCCCGCATGCGCCGAATCACCAGGTGGGGCTGTCGGCGCAGTGGAACAGTCCTGCCGGCTGGTTCGCCCGTATCGAAGCGCAGGCGGTGGACGGCTTCTTCTTCAGCGCCAGTCACGACGAGCGCGCCCCATCACGCCGGCTGGTGAACCTGCGCCTGGGATGGGAGCGCGAGCGCTGGCAGGCGACGATATATGCGCGCAACCTGCTGGACGAGCGCTACGCGGTGCGGGGTTTCTTCTTCGCCAATGAGCCGCCGGACTGGATTCCCAAGCGGTATACGCAGAACGGCGATCCGCGCCAGGTCGGCGCGCGGATCAGTTTCCGGCTATGACGATGACTACTGCCGAACTGATCGAGCAGGTCCGCAAGACTCCCGCCGCGGAGTGGCTGGCCGTGGTGCTGGGCGTGGTCTACATCATCCTCATCATGCGACGGCAGCGCTGGGGCTGGGCGGCGGGAGGTTGCAGTTCGCTCATCCTGATGGTGCTCGCGGCGCGTTCGCACCTGCCAATGCAGGCGATGCTGCAGTTCTCCTATGTGGTCGCCGCGGTATACGGCTGGTGGAAGTGGGCACCGGACGCGGCGGGCCAGCACATCGGCCACTGGCACTGGAAGGGCCACGCGCTGGCATGGTGCGCCACGCTGGTCGTCAGCCTGCTGCTGGCGAGGTTGCTGAAGCAGGAGGGTTACTCGGCCTGGCCTCTCATCGATTCGCTGGTGGCCTGCCTGGGGCTGCTGGCCACCTGGCTGGTGGCGAAGGTTTACCTGGAGAACTGGCTGTACTGGATGCTGATCGATGCACTGTCGCTGTACCTGTTCAGCGCGCAGGGACGGGTGGTCACGTCGCTGCTGTTTGCCATCTACTTCGTGATCTCGACGGTGGGCCTCGTCAGCTGGTGGCGCACCTGGCGAGCCGGTGCCGTCCTGCCCTGATGGAATCGATCCCTGCGGAGCTGATCCTGCGCGTGCCGGGTTGCGAGTCCGGCGATCCGCCGCTGTCCATGCGGCCGCTGGCAGGAGGGCGGGGGGTTAACAGCGTGTGGCGCGTGGTGACCGATGCCGGGGATTTCGTGCTGCGGCTTCGGCACGAACCCATTGACAGGCCGGGGTCCGTTTCGCGCTTCGAACTGGCCAGCCATTGCCTCGCCGCGGCGGCGGGCCTCGCGCCGCCGGTGGTGGACTCGGCCCCCGATGGACGCTGGGTGCTGATGCAGTTCGTGGCCGCGCCGGCCTGGAGCGACTCGCAGCTGCTGTCGGAAGCAGGAATCGATGCGCTGGGCGAAATCCTGCGGCGCCTGCATGCGCTGGACTGCGGGACGATGGCGCGAATGGACGCGGCCGGCATCGCGCGTGATCACGTTGCCGTTCTCAGGCAGCGACCCGGTGACGCCGGCCCCACTGCGGTCGCGCTTGCGGCCATCGAAGGCGATTGGCACGAGCTGGGCAGGCTTTCGGACCGGGCGGTGCTGAACCACGGGGACCTCATGGCTGCAAACCTGCTGGGCCCTGCAGCGGGTGCATGCCCGTTGCTGGTGGACTGGGAATATGCCCAGCGGGCAGACCCCACGTGGGATGTAGCCTGCCTGCTGGACTACTACCCGGACCTCGCGCCGCGCCTGGACCGCCTGCTGCGGGCCTGTGGCCTCGCCACGGCCGATGACCGGCATATTCTGGCGCTACAGCGACGCGTATTCACGGGGCTCAACCGACTCTGGAAGCAAACCGGGACAGGAAACTGGATTAGTTGATGCCAGCCCGGGCAAAATACTGAGTCAACCGCAAGGGGAGGCTCGTCGAAGCTTCATGGCTCAGATAAAGGTTACCGACCGGGACGGCGTCGAACACGAGATCGACGGCAACACGTCATTCACTCTGATGGAAAACCTGCGCGACCTCGACTACGGTGTCGCCGCCGTGTGCGGAGGGATGTGCGCCTGCGCCACCTGCCACGTATACGTGGATCCCGAGTGGCTGGCGAAGCTGCCGGCCGCGCATTCCGATGAGAAAGACCTGCTGCGCGATCTGTCGACCTATCGCGAGAACTCGCGGCTGTCGTGCCAGATCAAGTTCACCGCGCAGCTGGATGGCCTGAAGGTCCGAATCGCCGACGACGAGTGAGGTCTTCCATGAAGAACCCCGAAATCAAGCCCGGCAGGGCGCTGATTTGCGGCTCGATGGCCTACGACACCATCATGGTGTTCCAGGACCATTTCCGGAATCACATCCTGCCCGACAAGCTGCACATGCTGAACGTCTCGTTCCTGGCATTGCAGATGCGGCGCGAGTTTGGCGGCTGCGCCGGCAACATCGCCTACAACCTGAAGCTGCTGGGTTCGCGGGGCTACGTGATGGCGACCGTGGGCCATGACTTCGGGCCCTATGCGCAGTGGATGGACCAGAACGGCGTGCCGCGCGACTACATCCGCGTGGTCACCGACGAGCACACTGGCCAGGCCTTCATCACTACCGACCTGGACAACAACCAGATCACCGCGTTTCATCCGGGCGCGATGGGCCACTCGCACCTGAATGAGGTGGACGAGGCGCAGGAAGTGTCGATCGGCATCGTCGCTCCCGACGGCCGTGACGGGATGATCCAGCACGCCGCGCAGTTCGCGGCCAAGGGCATTCCCTTCATCTTCGATCCGGGCCAGGGACTGCCGATGTTCGGCGGCGAGGATCTCAAGTCATTCGTCGAACAGGCCACCTGGGTCACGGTCAATGACTACGAATGGAGCCTGATGGCCGACCGCACCGGCTGGAGCGAAGCCGATGTGACCAAGAAGGTGGCGGCACTGGTCGTCACGCACGGCGGTGAGGGTTCCACGGTGTTCACGGCGGGTGGCAAGATCGCGATTCCGCCGGCGCCGGCGCGCGCGGTGGTGGATCCCACCGGCTGCGGGGATGCCTACCGGGCGGGCCTGCTCTATGGATTGATGCATGGCCTGCCGTGGGAAAAGACGGGTCGCGTCGCATCGGTGCTGGGTTCGCTCAAGATAGAATCGCGCGGCACCCAGAACCACAAGTTCACGATGGCGCAGTTCCGGCAGCGTTACGAGACGCTGTTCGGGGCATTCCAATAACAATCATCACGGACCGGGAATCACCATGAGCCACAGCTATCTGTTTACCTCCGAGTCGGTATCCGAGGGGCATCCGGACAAGGTCGCCGACCAGATCTCCGACGCCATCCTCGATGCCATTCTAGCGCAGGACAAGCATTCACGCATCGCCGCCGAGACGCTGTGCAACACCGGCCTCGTGGTGCTGGCCGGTGAGATCACCACCAAGGCCAAGATCGACTACCACTCGGTGGCGCGCGGCGTCATCAAGGACATCGGCTACGACAACACCGATTACGGCATCGACTACAAGGGCTGCGCCGTGCTCGTGGCCTATGACACGCAGTCGCCCGACATCGCGCAGGGTGTGGATGAAGGCAAGGGCCTGAACCTGGACCAGGGCGCCGGCGACCAGGGCCTGATGTTCGGCTATGCCGTCAACGAGACGGCCGAGCTGATGCCGCTGCCGCTGCATCTCTCGCACCGCCTGGTGGAGCGACAGGCCCAGCTGCGCAAGTCGGGCAAGCTGAACTGGCTGCGTCCCGACGCCAAGAGCCAGGTCACCATCAAGTACATCGACGGCAAGGCCGATTCCATCGACACCGTGGTGCTCTCGACGCAGCACCACCCCGAGATCAGCCACAAGGATCTTTCCGAGGCTGTCATCGAGGAGATCGTGAAGCCGGTGCTGCCCAAGGAGCTGGTGAAGGGCAAGGTCAATTACCTGATCAACCCCACGGGCCGCTTCGTGGTCGGTGGTCCGCAGGGCGACTGCGGCCTCACGGGCCGCAAGATCATCGTCGATACCTACGGTGGCGCGGCGCCGCACGGCGGCGGCGCGTTCTCGGGCAAGGATCCGACCAAGGTCGACCGCTCGGCCGCCTATGCGGCGCGCTATGTGGCGAAGAACGTGGTGGCCGCGGGCCTCGCGGACCGCTGCCAGGTGCAGGTCTCCTACGCCATCGGCGTGGCCAAGCCCACCAGCATCATGGCCACCACCTTCGGCACCGGCAAGATCTCGGACGAGAAGATCGAGGCGCTGATCGCCAAGCACTTCGACCTGCGGCCGAAGGGCATCGTGCAGATGCTCGACCTGCTGCGTCCGATCTACCGCAAGACGGCGGCCTACGGCCACTTCGGGCGCAACGAGCCGACGTTCACCTGGGAAAAGACCGACAAGGCCGCTGCGCTGGCCGCGGATGCCGGTATCGCGAAGTAGTTTTCGAGTGCGGACCCGCCGAGGAGCGCTGCAGCGTCGAGTGACGCGAGGCTCGGAAGGTCCGCCGTTTGATGTCAACGGCGCTCTCTAAACCAACATAGTTATAGAGAGGTTCCAATGAACGCAGTAGTGAAACCCGGCGCTGCCGGTGACTTCAAGATCGCCGACATCTCCCTGGCCGACTGGGGCCGCAAGGAGATGAACATCGCCGAAGGCGAAATGCCCGGCCTGATGGCCATCCGCAAGGAATACGAGGCCACGCAGCCGCTGCGCGGCGCGCGCATCACCGGTTCCCTGCACATGACCATCCAGACCGCGGTGCTCATCGAGACGCTGCAGGCGCTCGGCGCGCAGGTGCGCTGGGCCTCGTGCAACATCTTCTCGACGCAGGACCATGCCGCTGCCGCGATTGCAGTGCGCGGCACGCCGGTGTTCGCGGTGAAGGGCGAGACGCTCAAGGACTACTGGGACTACACCCACCGCATCTTCGAGTGGCCGGATGGCAGCTATTCGAACATGATCCTGGACGACGGCGGCGACGCCACGCTGCTGCTGCACCTGGGCACGAGGGCCGAGAAAGACGCCACGCTGCTCGACAAGCCGACCAGCGAAGAGGAGATCGAGCTCTTCAATTCCATCAAGGCCACGCTGAAGCGTGACCCGAAGTGGTATTCCACGCGCCTGAAGCAGATCAGGGGCGTGACGGAAGAGACCACCACCGGCGTGCATCGCCTGTACGACATGCACAAGAAGGGCGAGCTTGCCTTCCCGGCCATCAACGTCAACGACTCGGTCACCAAGAGCAAGTTCGACAACCTCTACGGCTGCCGCGAATCGCTGGTCGATGCGATCAAGCGCGCCACCGACGTGATGGTGGCCGGCAAGATCGCCGTGGTCGCCGGCTACGGTGACGTGGGCAAGGGCTCTGCCCAGGCGCTGCGCGCGCTGTCGGCGCAGGTGTGGGTCACTGAAATCGACCCCATCAATGCGCTGCAGGCGGCGATGGAAGGCTACCGCGTGGTCACCATGGAATATGCGGCCGACAAGGCCGACATCTTCGTGACCGCCACCGGCAACTTCCACGTGATCGGGCACGAGCACATGAAGGCGATGAAGAACAACGCCATCGTGTGCAATATCGGCCACTTCGACAACGAGATCGATGTCGCGTCGCTTTCGCAGTGCAAGTGGGAAGAGATCAAGCCGCAGGTGGATCACGTGATCTTCCCCGACGGCAAGCGCATCATCATGCTGGCCAAGGGCCGCCTGGTGAACCTGGGCTGCGGCACGGGCCACCCCAGCTACGTGATGTCGTCCAGCTTCGCCAACCAGACCATCGCGCAGATCGAGCTGTTCAACAACCCGGACAAGTACCCGATCGGCGTGTATGTGCTGCCCAAGCACCTGGACGAGAAGGTGGCGCGCCTGCAGCTGGTGACATTGAACGCGCAGCTCACCACGCTGTCTGACCAGCAGGCGCGGTACATCGGCGTCAGCAAGGAAGGCCCTTACAAGCCGGACCACTACCGCTACTGAAGCATGAGGAATCCAGAGTAATGACGGCCAGGATCATCGACGGCAAGGCCGTGGCGCGGCATCTGCGCGCCGAGTACGCATCACGGGTGGAGCGACTGAAGTCGCAGCACGGGGTGCAGCCGGGCATTGCGGTGATCCTGGTTGGCGACAACCCGGCCTCCCAGGTCTACGTCCGGAACAAGATCCGGGCCTGCCAGGAGACCGGGATCCACTCGGAACTGCACCAGATGAGCGCCGACACTCCGGAAACGGAGCTGCTGGCGCGCATCGATTCGCTCAATGCCGATCCGAAGGTGCATGGCATCCTGGTGCAGCTGCCGCTGCCCCCGCACATCGTGGTGCCGCATGTGCTCGAGCGCATCGCGGTGGAGAAGGATGTCGACGGGTTCCATCTTTACAACGTCGGTGGGCTCGTCACCGGCAACACCGTGTTCCCGCCATGCACGCCCTATGGCGTGCAGAAGCTGCTGGAATACGAGAAGGTCGAGATCGCAGGCCGCAACGTGGTGGTGGTGGGCGCCAGCAACATCGTCGGCAAGCCGATGGCGCTGATGCTGATGCAGCAGGACGCCACGGTGTGCATCTGCCACAAGCTGACGCGCGACCTGGGTCAGTTCACGATGCTGGCGGACATCCTGGTGGTGGCCGCCGGCGTGCCGGAGCTCATCGTGCCGCAGATGGTCAAGACCGGCGTCGTGGTCATCGACGTGGGCATCAACCGCCTGCCGGATGGCAGGCTGGTGGGTGACGTGGATTTCGAGGGCGTGCGCAAGAAGGCCTCGCTGATTTCGCCCGTGCCTGGTGGCGTGGGTCCCATGACCATCACCATGCTCCTGCACAACACGCTGATCTCGGCCGAGCGTTCGCTGGGAATCACGCCGAAAGACGCGCCGACAGCCTAGTGATCGTGATCGTGAGGCGGTGGCGGCGCTCCGAAGACGCTGCTCCACGCGCCCACGCCGCCCGCCAGGTTGATGGCGGCGCGGCCCGTGCCGGCGAACCAGCGGCAGGCCGCCATGCTGCGGGCGCCGGCGGCACAGATGAACACCGGCGTCACGGTGTCCGGAATCTCCGCCGAACGCAGCGGCAAGGTGCCCAGCGGAATATGCACCGACCCCGGCAACCGGCCGGCGGCCCACTCGTGCGGTTCACGCACATCCACCAGCAGCAGCTGGTCTTCCCTTCCGGACTTCAGTTCCTCAGCAAGCTGCTGCGCCGTCAATTCGGTGATCTTGCTCAAGTGGTCCTCATCTGCGGATTGAATCCGGGTAATGGTTGGCGTGTCTCCGCATACCGCACAGTCGAGGCGGCGCTGGAACCTGAACTCATCGAACGACAGTGACAGCGCGTCGTACACCAGCAGGCGCCCGAGCAGCGGCTCGCCGATGCCGAGAATCAGCTTGATGGCTTCGGTGGCCTGCAGGCTGCCCATCACGCCTGGCAGCACACCCAGCACGCCGGCATCCGCGCAGTTTGGCACCAGCGCGTCGGAGCCTTCCGGGTACAGGCATCGGTAGCACGGGCCCTTGCCGGGCACGTAGGTCATGGCCTGGCCCTCGAACCGGTGGATGGCGGCGCTGACCAGCGGCTTGCCGCCCAGCACGCAGGCGTCGTTGATGAGGTAGCGCACGGCCAGGCGATCGGTGCCATCGAGGATGATGTCGTACTGGCTGAACAACGCCGCGACATTCGACGCGGTGAGCCTGACCTCGTGGGCGACGACGCTGATCTGCGGATCCAGCGCGGCCAGTCGCGACGCAGCCGTGGCAGCCTTGCCGGCGCCCACTTCGGCGGTGGTGTAGAGGATCTGCCGCTGCAGGTTGCTGATGTCGATTCGGTCGTGGTCGACGAGGCCGATGGTGCCCACGCCCGCCGCAGCCAGGTACAGCGCCGCAGGAGACCCGAGGCCACCTGCGCCAACTACCAGCACCGAGGCCGCAGCCAGTCGCCGCTGTCCCTCGATGCCGATTTCCGACAGCGAGATATGCCGTGCAAATCGCGCTCGGTCAGGCTCCTTGAGTGTCGATGGCTGCATCGATTGAAAGCATCGCCGTCATTGCGTCAGGGGTCAACCCGGGGGAAACTGCCGCCCATGCAAGATTCCGCTGATCCGGTGGCCACGGCGCCGCCACTTCGCCGGTTGGACAGGCGCGTGGCGCTGGTCACCGGCGGTGGTTCCGGCGCGGGCGCCGCCATCGCGCGCCGCTGCGCCGCGATGGGCGCCAGCGTGGTCGTCGCCGACATCGACTTCGCGCTGGCCGGAGAAGTGGCCGCAAGCATCCGGGGTACCGGTGGCGGCGCGCTGGCGCATCGCTGTGATGTGGCGGCCGAAGAACAGGTGGCGGCGCTGATCGATCGGGTCACGCGCGAGTTCGGCGGCCTGGACCTGGTGTTCAACGTGGCCGGCCCCTGGCTGAGCGGCGATCCGCTGGCGCACTGGTCGCGCATCGTCAGCGCCAACCTGCTGGGCACCATGCACGTGACGCGTCAGGCCATCGAGGTGCTCAAGCGCCGCGGTGGAGCCATCGTCAACGTGGCGGCGGATGCGGGCCTGGGTTTCGGCGCCGAGGATCGGCCGGCATATTGTGCCGCGAAGGCGGGCATCGTGCGCCTCACAGCCGCATTGTGTTACCTCAAGGACAAGAAGATCCGCGTCAACTGCATCGCGCCGGATATGATCGGCGAGGTCGAGGATTTCGCCGCAGTGGCCGTGGGCCTGGCGCTGCGCGAGGACTTCGCCGGGCGCGTGGTGCTGTATCGCAATGGTCGCGCGTCCGAGCTCGTGGATTTCGGCGATCCCGGTTTCAGGCAGTCACAACCCCTCTGAATCATGCTCATCAATCATTTCATCAATGGTGAACCCGTGGTGGGCGATTCCGATCGCCGCGCGGACGTCTTCAACCCGGCCACCGCGGATGTGGTCACGAAAGTGAGCCTCGGCAACGAGGCCATCGTGAATCGCGCGGTAGCCGCCGCCGCCGCCGCGTGGCCGGCGTGGTCGCAGACCTCGCCACTGCGTCGCGCGCGGGTGATGTTCCGCTTCCGGGAGTTGCTGGAACAGCATCGTGGCCGGCTCGCGGCTGCGATCACGCGCGAGCATGGCAAGGTGCTCGCCGATGCCGAGGGCGAGGTAACGCGCGGCATCGAGATCGTGGAGTTCGCCTGTGGCGCGCCGCGACTGCTGTCGGGACTCCACTCCGACAATGTCGGTGGCGGCATCGACAACTGGAATCTGCGCCAGCCGCTGGGCGTCGTCGCCGGCATCACGCCGTTCAATTTCCCGGTGATGGTGCCGATGTGGATGTTTCCGCTGGCGCTGGTGTGCGGCAACACGTTCGTGCTCAAGCCGTCCGAGCGCGATCCCTCGCCCTCGCTGATGCTGGCCGGCCTGCTGCAGGAGGCCGGGCTGCCCGAAGGCGTGTTCAACGTGGTCCAGGGGGATCGCGAGGCCGTCGATGCATTGCTTGCGCATCCGGAAATCCGCGCGGTGTCCTTCGTGGGTTCCACGCCCGTTGCGCGTCACGTGCACGACACCGCCATGGCCGGTGGCAAGCGCGTGCAGGCGCTGGGTGGAGCCAAGAACCACATGATCGTCATGCCCGATGCCGACATGGACCTGGCCGCCGACGCGCTGATCGGCGCGGCCTATGGCTCGGCGGGCGAGCGGTGCATGGCCATCTCGGTGCTCATCGCAGTCGGAGACAGCGCGGAGGCGCTGGTGCCCCGTCTGCTGGAGCGCGCGCGACGCCTGAAAGTCGGGCCCGGGCACCTGCCTGGCGTGGAAATGGGGCCCCTGGTGTCTTCGGCCCATCGCGCGCGTGCAGTCATACATCGACAAAGGCGTGGCCGAAGGAGCGCGCCTGCTGCTGGATGGGCGTGGCCTGCGGGTGGCGGGCGCGGAGGCCGGCTACTTCCTCGGCCCCACGCTCTTCGACCAGGTGCGCACGGAGCACGCGATCTATCGCGAGGAGATATTCGGGCCGGTGCTGTGCGTGCTGCGCGCGCCGAACCTGGCCGAGGCCGTGCGGCTGATCAATTCGCATCCGCTGAGCAACGGCGCGGCCTGTTTCACGGCCGATGGCGCCACGGCGCGGGCCTTCGCCCGCGGCGTTGAAGTGGGCATGGTGGGCGTGAACGTGCCCATCCCGGTGCCGATGGCCTGGCATTCCTTCGGTGGCTGGAAGCAGTCGCTGTTCGGCGATCACCATGCCTATGGTGACGAGGCGCTGCGCTTCTACACGCGCTACAAGAGCGTGATGCAGCGCTGGCCCGAGGGCGCCGGACGCGGGCCTGAATTCACCATGCCCGTGAACTGACGGAGTTCCCTTGCAAGTCATCAACAGCATTGCCGATCTGCGCGAGATCGCGCAGCGGCGCGTCCCGCGCAGCATCTTCGAGTACGTGGACCGTGGCTCGTATGACGAGATCACGCTGTCCCGCAACCGCACGGACCTCGAGGCGCTGAAGTTCCGCCAGCGCGTGCTCATCGATGTGTCGCGGCAGAGCATGGCCGCGACCATCCTGGGCGGGGCATCGAGCATGCCGCTGGTCATCGGGCCCACGGGCATGATGGGGCTGGTGCATGGCAATGGCGAAATCCATGCCGCCCGCGCGGCCGAGGCCTTCGGCATTCCGTTCTGCCTGTCGACGGTTTCGATCTGTTCGATCGAGGATGTGCGCGAAGCCACGCGCACGCCTTTCTGGTTCCAGCTCTACGTGATGAAGGACCGCGGTTACACGATGGAGCTGGTTGATCGGGCCGAGGCGGCCGCTTGCCCGGTGCTGATGATGACGGTGGACATCCCGGTGTCCGGCCTGCGCCGACGCGATCCGAAGAACGGCCTGGCGGTGCCGCCGCGGCTCACGCTGCGCAACGCACTCGACATCTGCACCAAGCCGCGCTGGGCCTGGAGCGTGGCCACGGGCAAGCGTCGTGAATTCGGCAACCTCACTGCCGCGGTTTCGCGCACCACCGGCACCACGTTCGCGCAGTGGCTCACCAGCCAGTTCGACGCCTCGGTCACCTGGAAGGACCTCGAGGCGATCCGTGCGCGCTGGAAGGGCAGGCTGATCGTCAAGGGAATCATGGAACCGGAGGACGCGCGCCGCGTCGTGGCGCTGGGTGCCGATGCGCTGGTGGTCTCGAACCACGGCGGGCGGCAGCTGGACAGCGGGGCTTCCACGATTTCAGCGCTGCCCGGCGTAGTGGATGCCGTGGGTGATCGCTGCGAGGTGCTGTTCGACGGCGGCGTGCGCTCCGGGCAGGACATGCTCAAGGCGCAGGCCCTTGGGGCGCGCGCCTCGGTCACGGGACGCGCATTCCTTTACGGGCTTGGC
Source organism: Pseudomonadota bacterium (assembly GCA_016720075.1). Taxonomy (GTDB): domain Bacteria; phylum Pseudomonadota; class Gammaproteobacteria; order Steroidobacterales; family Steroidobacteraceae; genus ZC4RG30. The sequence continues at coordinate 200,318 of JADJXW010000002.1, read as the reverse complement.
GCGCTGGGTGGAGAGGGCGTCACGCTGGCTCTGCAGATCATGAGCCGGGAACTGCAGGTGAGCATGGCGCTCACCGGCTGCAACGACATCCGCGATGCGGGCCGGCAGCTGCTGACGCCCTGAACCTCAGAAGCGGTACAGGAAGTGCACCTGCACCACCGGCCAGAACTTGAAGTCGCTGGCGTCGTCTTCGGCCTGCTGGCGTTCCTGTTCCAGTTCGGCGAGGAACGTGGCATTGGATGACAGCGTGCCGCCGGTGGAGGCCAGGTTGATCTTCGGCGAGCCCTGCATCACCACGCCGGCCTCGAAGCCGAGCGTGAATCCCGATCCCAGCTTGCCGCCATAGCCCAGCGTGAGGGTGGGCGAGAGACTGTTGAATTCCACCTTGCCGTCGAGGTTGCCGACCTGGGCCGGGGTGTAGCTCACGTCACCCACCAGCACATTGGCGGTGGGAGTGGCGTGCAGGTCAATCTTGTTGCCGTTGGACCGGACGCCAGCCGAAATGCGAAAGCCGCCCGCCATCGGGAACCAGTCCGCCAGCAGGCCCACCGAATTGAGTTTCAGCTTGCCGTCGTAATCGATGTCATCGATGTTCTCGGTGCGGCTGTAGTTGAAGAAGCCGCCGTTTGCGCGGATTCCGACATGTTCGCCGAAGCGCAGGCCGATCTCCGGCGCGATGCCGTTTGTTCCGCCGGATACGCCGACGACCCACTGGCCGTCTTCGGCGGACAGGGTTGGTGCGGAGTATGCGCCGGAGGTCAGGGCGAGAAGGGCTGCAGCGAGGAATCTTGCGGATGACATAAAGGCGGGAACTCCTGTGTCGATGCGCTCTTGTAGCAAGGACGCAGGAGTGCCCGCCGTGCGCCAGTTCCTGAATCGAGGAACCGGCCGGAACCGAGGGTGCGGAATGTTCCTACAGATAGGGCGGCGTGGGCACCAGCTGCACTCCGCGCATGCGGCCCTTCACCTTCGATTTGAAACTGGCGGGTTTCATCACCAGCACGTCGCAGGGCAGGGCGTCGAGGACCTGTTCCGCGATGTTGCCGATGATCAGGCGCTTGAAGCCCGAGCGCGAGACGGCGCCCATCACCACCAGCTGCACATGCTGCTGCTTGGCAAGTTTCGGGATCACGTCCACCGCATGACCCGAAACGAAGTGCTTGCGCGCGGCCGTGAGGCCCGCCTGCTCGATGGCAGCCGCAAAGGATTTGCGCGCCTCGCGCGTGGCCTGTTTTTCCAGCGACACGGCCAGTTCGGCGGAGACCGGGCTCAGGCGCTCGGCAGGCAGCATCGCGCCGGGGAAGGCGTGGGCCAGGTGCAGCTTGCCGCCCAGCGCGCTGGCGGCCATCTGCGCCGCTTCCATGATTTCACCGTCAAGGCGCGCAGGCTTGGCGAAGCTGTGCAGCGGATCGATGGCGGCGAGCACCCCCGGCTTGCGCCAGGGCTGCGGGCGCTTGACCAGCAGCACCGGCACCGGGCTGCGCCGCAGCAGCTCCCAGTCGTTGAAGCGCAGCAGCCAGGGCAGCACATGCTTGGTGGCATGGCGCTCGGCGACGATGAGGTCGGCATCGGTGCGTGAAGCGCGGCGGATCACCGCTTCGTATGCGGGGAAATCCCATTCGCAGGCAACATCCACCGCAAGGCCCGTGGCACGCAGTTCGGCGGCGTGCTTCTCCAGCTTCTTGACCAGGCGGTCGCGCCATTGCTTCTGTGTCTGTTCGAGCGTCAGGCCTTCAAGCAGGAACGCATCGAGGTACACCGGTTCGGAGATCGCGTGGAACAGTTCGAGCCGGGCCCCCAGCGCCGTGGCCAGCTGCGCCGCCTTGCGCAGTGCGGGCTGAGCGCGTGATCCGGGGCTCTTGATCGCGACCAGGATTCGACGGGGCTTCTTCATGGAGTTCACCGTTATTGCGGATGGGCTGGAATCAGCTCAGTTGAAATATAACCCGCCACGTCGCGCAACTGTTCGGTGGTGAGCATCAGGCGAAACGCGGGCATCGTGTTCCTGCCCGCCGCAACGGTATTGGCGATGGCCTGCATGTCGCGGGCAATGGTGGCAAGCGACGCGCCGCCGCCCTGACCACCGGTGCCCTGCTCGCCATGGCAGGTGACGCAGAACTGCCGAAACGTCGCGGCGCCAAGGGTGACATTCGCGGGCCCAGCTGGCAGCGCCACCATCGGCGCCGGGGCCACGATGGACGAGCCTTCCGGTGGCAGCGAGTCGATCGTGCCATCCAGCGAAAACAGCCACAGGCTGTCGCCCTTCCTGCCACCGCCGTATTGCGTGCCGGCGGACAGCACCACCACGTACTGGTGGCCGGCGTGTTCGAAGGTGCTGGCGGAAGCAGCTACGCCCGCATCGGTCTGGAACTGCCACAGTCGATTGCCGGAATCGACATCCAGCGCGGTGAAGCGGCCATCGGAGCGGCCGACGAACACCAGGCCTCCGCCCGTGGCCAGCGTGCCGTTGAAGCAACTGCTCGGCCACTGCTGCTGCCAGACGATGCGATTGGTAATCAGATTCATTGCCGTGAACGTGCCGCGCCGTGCCACGCCGGGATTGGCTCCGGCGCCTCCCAGGCTCGCCGTGTGTGTCGAAGGCGCGGCGAAAGGTCGCATGTCGCTCACCGACGAGGCGACATGGTCGATGCCGCAGATGAACATCCGATGGGTGGAAGGATCGTATGAGCTAGGCGGCCAGTTGACACCCATCTGGGGCTTGTAGAGCACCACCTTGTCCCAGAACGGGGTGAAGATCCTGCCGCGATTCACTGGTTCGAACCCTTCCGGTGGAATGTCGATTTCCTGCGGCACGACGGAGTCCCCGATCACGTAGGGCTGGGTCGCGGCTGTGTGCTGCCGCGACTCCTGCGGCACGGGCCGTTCCTCGATGGGCGTGAGCGGTTTGCCGGTCTCGCGATCGAGGATGTACACCCAGCCGGTCTTGGAAACCTCGGCAATGCCCTTGCGCATGCGGCCCTGGTAGGGCGCCTCGAACAGGATCACGGGGTTCGGGGAGTCGTAGTCCCAGATGTCGTGATGCACCTGCTGGAAATGCCAGCGGTGCTTGCCGGTCTGCACGTCAAGCGCCACGATCGAGACAGTGAAGAGGTTGTCACCCTTGCGCCCCGAGCCGTTGAAATCCGGCCAGGCGTTGCCGGTCGAGAAATAGAGCAGTCCCAGCTGCGGGTCCACCGCCGGCGTGTTCCATATCGGCGCTCCGCCATATTTCCAGGCGTCGTTGTCGGAGGGCCAGCTGTCGTGGCCGAACTCGCCCGGTCCTGGAATGGTGTGGAAGGTCCACACCAGCTTGCCCGTCTTCGCGTCGAAGGCCTTCATGCGGCCCCGCGTGGCGTGCTCGCCACCACCAAAGCCGGTGATCACCAGGCCGTCGTAGTACAGCGGCGCGCTGACGATGCTGAAACCCTGCAGCGGATCCTCGGCCTGCACGGTCCAGACGGGTTTTCCCGTGCGCTGGTCCAGCGCGACCAGCTGCGCATCGAGCCGGCCCACGAACACCAGGCCATCGCCCAGCGCCACGCCGCGATTGACCCATCCACAGCAGGTGCGAACCCGGTCCGCATCGAGCTTCGCCTCGTAGCGCCAGAGAACGTCACCTTTCTCGACCGAAACGGCCAGCACGTCGCTGGCGCCGGTGGTGATGTAGATCACCCCCGCATGCACGATGGGCTGCCCCTGGCCGGAGTGCTGCGCGCCGCCGCCGGATGCCAGGTGCGTGCGCCACTTGCCCTTCAGCCTGCCGACGTTGCCTCGATTGATTTCCGTGAGCGGCGAGTAGCGCTGGTTGCTGAGCGTGCCACCGTTGGTGATCCAGTCCGTGGTGGGCGGGGCGGAGAGCTGCGCCGCGGTGAAGGCCGGCGCGGGCTGGATCTGCGCATCCGCCGCCTGCAGGCCCATCCAGGCGCACGCGATTACCGCCAGGCGCCACTGTCTGACTGCATTCATGAATCATTTACCCCCGCTCGTTTGCAGCATCTTACGCCGCTGCTGGTGGCCGCAGGCAGTCCCGGATTGCGGTAGGCTTGCGGCTGGGTGGCAAATCAGTTTTCGGGGGATGTGCATGGCGTCGAAGGTCGCACTGGTCACGGGTGGTGGGTCTGGCATCGGCCGCGCTGTGGCCATTGCGCTGGCCGACAACGGCTACAGCGTGGCGCTGGCGGGGCGCCGGCTCGCGCAGCTCGAAGAGACTGCCGCCGCCAGCAAGGGACAGATGCTGCCCCTGTCCGTCGATGTGACCGATGCCGCAGCAGTACAGGACATGGTCGCGCGCACGGTGGCGCGGTTCGGCCGGCTCGATGTGCTGTTCAACAATGCCGGCGCCACGGCGCCGCCCACGCCCACCGAGGACCTGCCGCTGGAAATCTGGCGCAAGGTCATCGACACCAATCTCACCGGCTCCTTCCTGTGCGCGCAGGCGGCATTTCGCGCGATGAAGGCGCAGCAGCCACAGGGCGGCCGCATCATCAACAACGGATCCATCGCCTCCGAGACGCCGCGGCCGAACCTGGCCGCCTACACCGCCTCGAAGCACGCCGTGACCGGCCTTACCAAGTCGCTGTCGCTGGAAGGCCGGCGGTACAACATCGCCTGCGGGCAGATCGACATTGGCAACGTGCTGACGAACCTGGGCATACCGATGTCCAGCGGCACGCTGCAGGCGGATTTCTCGATCAAGCCGGAACCCACCTTCGACGTGAAGCATGTGGCCGATGCGGTGCTCTACATGGCGGGACTGCCGCTCGAGGCCAACGTGCTGCGCATGACGGTGATGGCGACGGCGATGCCCTTCGTGGGCCGCGGTTAGGAAACAAGCGGGGGATATATGGCGGACTATTCATCGGCACTGGGCGGGCGCGGATTCGGTGCGCCGATCCGTTTTGAAGCCGACATCCTCGACTGCGAGGTGGTGGGCACCATCCCGAAGGACATCGACGGGGCTTTCTATCGCGTGGGCGCGGAGTGGTACATGCCGCCGATGTTCAAGGATGACGCCATCCTGAACGCCGATGGCTATGCCAGCATGTTTCGCATCAAGAACGGCCGCGTCAGCTACAAGGGGCGCTGGATCCGCACCGAGCGCTTCGAGCGCAACCTGAAGGCCGGCCGGCAGCTCTACGGCTACTACCGCAATCCCTACACCGACGATCCGTCGATCACCGACCTGAAGAATCCGAATCGCCGCACGGTGTCCAACACCGCGCCGCTGGCCTTCGGCGGCAAGCTCTATTCGATGAAGGAAGACGGGCTGCCGTACGAGCTCGACCCGAACACGCTGGCCACGCGCCGGCAGTGGAACGCCAATGGCGCGTGGAAGAGCGAGACCTTCAGCGCCCATCCGAAGCTCGACCCGATGTCCGGCGAGATGGTGGCCTATGGCTACGAGGCCAATGGCCTGGCCAACGACGACCTCTACATCGCCACGGTGTCGCCCAACGGCCGCGTGACCGACAGCGTCACCGTGAAGGTGCCCTACGTCAGCGTGATCCATGACATGGCGCTGACGCACCGGCACGTGGTCATTCCGTTCGGCGGCTATGTCACCGGCGCCGACCGGCTGAAGCAGGGCAAGATCCATTGGGGCTGGGACGCCACCAAGCCCAGCATCATCGGCGTGATTCCGCGCGGGGGCAGCGCGAAGGAGATGCGCTGGTTCAAGGGGCCCGAGCGCTGCATGATGCATGTGTTCAACGCGTACTCCGACGGCAACAAGGTCATCCTGTACGCGCCGTTCTACGATTCGAACTTCTTCCCGTTCTTCCCGCCCATCGATGGCACGCCGTGGAATCCGGCCAAGGCGAAGGCGTTCATCCGCAAGATCACGCTCGATCTCGACAAGCCCGGCGACACCTGGCAGGAGGAAATCCTCTGGCCGACGCAGGTGGGCGACCTGGGCAAGGTGGATCCGCGCGTGACGACGCTGGAAACGCGCTACCTCTACACCATGTTCGGCGACGATGATCGGCCCGTCGACCGGGACCACGCGCCGCCGGGCAATTTCGGCAAGCCCGCCAACAGCTACATGCGCTTCGATGTGCACAGTGGCAAGGTGGATCGCTACTTCGCGGGCCCCGCGCACGCGCTGCAGGAATGCACCTTCGTGCCCCGCGCCTCAGGGCGCGAGGGAGATGGCTATCTCGTGGGCGTGTGCTCGAACTACCGCGAGATGCGCTCGGAACTGATCATCGCGGATGCCGAGCGGCTGGGCGAGGGCGACATCGCCCGCGTGATCCTGCCGTTCCGGATCAGTTCGCAGGTGCACGGCGTCTGGGCGAGCTCGAAGGAGCTGCCGCTCACGTGAGCCAGTCCCGGCCACGCAGTGTGGTGAGATAGGGCAGCAGCTTCGAGTCCATTTGCGGATCGGGGCTGCGATACGACCAGTGCGCCTCGGGCGGCATCGAGACCAGGATGGCCTCGGTACGCCCGCCGGACTGCAGGCCAAACAGCGTGCCCCGGTCGAACACCAGGTTGAACTCCACGTAGCGTCCGCGCCGGTACAGCTGGTAGCGGCGTTCGCGGTCGGTGAAGGGCGTGTCGCGGCGACGATCCATCACCGCCTTGTAGGCGTCGTGAAAGGCATTGCCCACGCGCTGCATCAGCGCGAATCCCTGCTCCCATGACAGCGGCATGCCGGGGGACTGTTCGTTGACGTCGTCGTAGAAGATGCCGCCCACGCCGCGCGCCTCGCCGCGATGCTTCAGGAAGAAGTATTCGTCGCAGTGCTGGCGGGCGATGGGATAGGCCGCCGTGGAGACCGCCGCGCAGGCATCGCGTGCGGCGCGATGCCAGGCCACGATGTCTTTCTCGTAGGGAACATAGGGCGTGAGGTCGAAGCCGCCGCCGAACCACCACACATCGCCGGCCGAGAAGAAGCGCACGTTCATGTGGCTGGTGGGTGCGTGCGGATTGCGCGGGTGCATCACCACCGACACGCCCATCGCGCGGAACTCGCGTCCGGCCAGGTGGGGATTGCGCGCGGTGGCGGAGGGGGGTAGTTGCGAGCCGCGCACATCGGAAAGGGCAACGCCGGCCCGTTCCATGGTGGCGCCGCCTTCCTGGCAGGCCGTGATGCCGCCGCCCTGCAGCTTGCCTTCACCGGCGGGGCGCTGCCACGCATCGCGCAGGAACGAGCCGCCCATCTCATCGCCGAATGTCCTGCAGAGGTTGTCCTGCAGCGTGTGCAGGTAACCGAGCACCTGCGTGGCTCTTTGCTCGCTCATGCGCGTGGATTCTACGGGCGGGCTGTTCCGGCTGCGAGGCGCGTCTGCTCGCTGACATAGGCACGGATCTGTTCGGTGGCGCCTTCGGGCATGAAGGGCTTCCAGGCGATCATGCCGTTGCCGGCCAGCGCGCCTTCCTCGACGATGGCCTTCCACAGCTTCGCATCCAGCAGTGTCTGCGAGCGCCGCAGGTCGGGCGTTATGCCCGAGGCGCGCGTTTCAAGTCAGTGGCAGCGGGCGCAGAATTCCACCCAGAGCGCCTTGCCGCGCTCCACGTCGGCGGCCGCGAAGGTCTGTGTCACCTGCACCATTGGGCCGGCCGGCGCCGGATCGGCGGGCAACTGCGCGGCACCGTCGAGCTTGAAGGCCACAAGGCGCCCCATCTGCCGCTGCCGCATCACCTGTGGCGAGGCGATGATGGCGCCGCCGCCCGCGCCACTGGTGGCCAGGATGTACTGCTCGCCATCCACGGCGTAGCTAACAGGTCCGGTGATGACGGCATTGGGCGTCTCGAACGACCACACCTGCTCGCCCGTATCCGCGCGATGCGCGGACAGGCTTCCCATCTGCACGTCACGGCTGTGGCCCTGGAACACCAGGTTGCCCGCCGTGGCGAGCACGCCGGCGCCGGCGCCGGGGGATTTCCACGCGGCTTTCTGCGTGACGGGATCCCAGGCCAGCAGGTAGGTCTCGGGCTTCGGCGCCGACGGGTCGGGCTTCGGCGGCGCCTCGTCCGGTCCGTGCTGCACGAAGTGATAAAGGCCCAGGTAATCCATGCCTTTCACGTAGCGGAACTCCTTGCGCGGGATGTAGCGCGAGGAGCTGTTGGCATTGGCCTGCAGGTACATGAGCCGCGTTTTCGGGCTGAAGGCCGTGGGCTGCCACGAATGCGCGCCACCTTCTCCCGGGCTCAGGCGCACGGGCTTGTCGGTGTAGTAGGCGTTGGGCGCCACGACCGGCCGGCCGGTTGCAGGGTCGATGCGCGAGGCCCAGGTGACGCCGGGCACGAAGGGTTCGGCCGAGATCAGTTTTCCGTCGCGCCGGTCGATGTTGTAGAAAAAGCCGTTCTTGGGCGTGTGCATCAGCACCTTGCGCGCCTCGCCATTGATGGTGAGGTCGGCGAGGATCATGTCGGCTACCGAGTCGTGGTCCCAGCTCTCGCCGGGCGATTCCTGGTAGTGCCATTTGTATTTGCCCGTCTTCGCATCCACCGCGACCACGGAACTGATGAACAGGTTGTCGCCCTTGCCGGCGGAGCGGAAGTGGCGCGGCCACGGGAAGCCGTTGCCCGTCGCCATGTACACCTGGTCGAAATCCGGGTCGAAGACGATGGAGTTCCACACCATGCCGCCGCCGCGCGCCGGGTCGTGCGGGCCGAACCACGTTGCCTGGACCTTGGAGGCCATCACCTCGTCGGACGCCGCCCCGTCGGGTTTCGCCGGATCGCCCGGCGTGGTGTAGAAGCGCCACGCAAGCTTGCCGGTATCGGCGTCATACGCGCTCACATAGCCGCGTCCACCGAACTCACCGCCGCCATTGCCGATGAACACCAGTCCCGCTCCGACGCGCGGCGCGCCGCTGATGGTGTACATGGCCTCGGGATCCACCGTCTGCGCCGTCCACACGGGCTGGCCATCTGCGGCGTCGAGCGCGATCAACCGCCCGTCATAGGTGCCCACATAGACCTTGCCGTGGTAAACGGCAGCGCCGCGACTGACCACGTCGCAGCAGTTCTTGGCTGCCGCGGGGCCCGGCACCTTGGGGTCGTATTGCCACAGCGCCTTGCCGCTCTTCGCATCGACCGCATAGACCTTGCTCCACGCGGTGGTCACATAGATGACGCCATCGACCACGATGGGCGTGGCCTCCTGGCCGCGATAGGTATCGAATTCCAGGAACCAGGCGGGTTTGAGCCGGCTGATGTTCTCGGGCGTGATCTGGTCGAGGCCGGAGTAGCGGTGTGCCTGCTGGTTGCCGCCGTGCACCAGCCAGTTCTGCGGTTCGGCCGCGGCTTGCGCGATGCGGGCATCGTCCACCGCGGCCGGTTCGGGCCCTGCGGCAGGCTGAGGCGGGTTGCGGGTTCCGCAGGCGCCCAGGGCGGCTGCGACGGTGAACAAGGCCAGGCCGGTTGCGGTCTTCATGAAATCCCCCATTTGGGCAAAGCGTATCACCGCGGTCGACCGGCAAGGTATCGTAGCGGTCATGATCCGACTCGCAGCCAATATCTCCACGATGTTCCAGGAGCTGCCCTTCCTGGATCGCATCGACGCCGCCGCCAAGGCCGGATTCGCCGCGGTGGAATGCCAGTTTCCTACGCGGTCAAACCTGCCGAGATCGCGCGGCGATTGCAGCACAGCGATCTTCGCTGGGTGCTGTTCAACGCGCCGCCCGGGCACGCGGACAAGGGTGAGCGCGGCATCGCCTCGCTGCCGGGGCGCGAACGCGAGTTCGACGCGGGGCTCGACACCGTGCTCGAGTACATCCAGGCCGGTGGTTGCCGTCGCGTGCATGTGATGGCCGGCCTGCTGCCGGAAGGCGCGGATCGAATCCGGCACCTTGACCAGTTCGTCGGCAGCCTGGCGCGCGCGGCCGATCGCCTGGCGGAAGTTGGCGCGGAAGTGATGATCGAGCCGATCAACACGCGCGTGGATGTGCCGGGTTATCTGCTGGAGGGCACGCGCCAGGCGCTTGAGTGCATTGCCGCGGCGGACAGGCCGAACATCCGGCTGCAGTATGACGTCTACCACATGCAGATCATGGAGGGCGACCTGATGCGGTCCATCGAGCGGCTGCTGCCGTGGATCGGTCACATACAGATCGCCGACAACCCCGGCCGCCACGAGCCCGGCACCGGCGAGATCAATTTCGGGCGACTGCTGGACCATGTCGATGCGCTCGGTTTCGATGGGCATGTCGGTTGCGAATACCTGCCTGCCGCGGGCACGAAGGATGGGTTGGCGTGGGCGCGTCCTTATCTTCAGGGAGAACGGGCATGACGCTGGAATCGAGGTTTTCTGGACTCACAGGCCGCTGCCTGCTGGTGGTGGTGGCGCTGGCCTGCGTGCTCGTGGTGGCGCCGCTGAACGCCGCCACGCCTGCGGCCACGAAGGCCGAAACGGCCGATGGGCTGAAGGTCGCGCTGAACCAGGCGGTGGTCACGGCCGTCACCTCGCTCGGCAGGCCCGATGGATTCCTGGCCAATCCAGAGGTACGCATTCCGCTGCCGGGCAAGCTGCAGAAAGCCGCGAAGAAACTGCGCAAGCTCGGCATGTCCAAGCAGACCGATGCGCTGGAGCTGGCGATGAATCGCGCCGCCGAGGCTGCCGTGCCCGAGGCGAAGGCGCTGTTCGTGGACGCCATCAAACAGATGAGCCTTGCTGATGCCGTCGGATTGCTGCGCGGACCGGAAGACGCGGCCACGCAGTATTTCCGCGGCGCCATGTCCGGCAAGTTGACGGAACGGTTCCTGCCGATCGTCGGCAAGGCCACGCAGGACGTGCAGCTGGCCAGGCAGTACAACGAGGTGGCGCGCAGGGCAAGCTCGCTGGGGCTGGTGGACCAGAAAGACGCGGACCTCGATGCCTATGTGACGCGCAAGGCGCTGGACGGGCTGTTCCTCGTGATGGCCCGGGAAGAGGCCGCCATCCGCAAGAATCCGCTGGGGCAGGCCAATGCCCTGCTGCGCAAGGTCTTCGGCTCGAAGCCCTGAGGACCGGCGGATCGCGATGCGATTGCTGCGACGACTGATCCGCGAACCGCTGCTGCATTTCCTGTTGGCTGGTGCGGCCCTCTACGCCGGCTGGGCGCACTGGGGGCCGTCGGCCGATGCATCGCGCCGTATCGTCGTGGACCGCGGCGCACTGCTGCGATTCATGCAGTACCAGTCCCAGGACTTCGAGCCAGGCGCCTTCGAGGCGCGGCTCGATGCAATGGATGACCCGCAGCGCCGCCGACTCATCGCCGATTATGTGCGCGAAGAGTCGCTGTACCGCGAGGCTCGGGCGCTGGGACTTGAGCGCGGCGACTACGTGATGCGCCAGCGTCTGGTGCAGAAGATGAATTTCCTGCTCGAACCGCAGCAGGTGACCGAGCCCACGGACGCGCAGTTGCGGCAGTACCTGGCTCGAAACGCTGCGCTGTACCGCGTGGCAGCCTCCTGGACGTTCACGCACGTGTTCGTGGACCCTGCCGTGAAGCCGGGTGAGTCAGCTGAGTCACGCGCGCGCGCGCTGCTGGCGCGCCTGAACCGCGAGCGCGCGGGATTCAACGACGCGCCGCGGTTCTCGGATCGCTATCCCTACCTGCAGAACTACGTGGATCGCACGGGCGAGTACGTCGGCAGCCATTTCGGCGCGCAGTTCGCGAGCCTGCTGGCGGGGCTGCCCGTCGACGCGTCGCGCTGGCAAGGGCCGATTCGCTCCGACCAGGGGTGGCATCTGGTCCTGGTCACGGCGCACGCGCCAGAGCGTGATCCGCGATTCGCCGAGATTCGTGTGCAGCTGCGGGACGATTACCGGCGCGATGCGGTTGCGGCGAAGCAGGATCAGGCGGTCCGTGAGGTGGTTGGCCGCTACAGCGTGGAGGTCGAACTCGGATCAGGGCAATGAATACGTGGCGCCCTACAATCATCGGTCGCCGTTGATTCGCACGAATTCCCTGCATGGACAGGCACCTGTGGTCTGCCCGATCCATGCTACGCCGCGCAGCGCGGCATTCAAGTTCTCACGCAACAAAGGTTCCACCGCTCTTGTCGCGTCCTACCTTCAGCGCACAATGCCTGCGTGCGTTGCTTTCACGGGAGGATTCAACATGAGTGTTCTTGCCCAGAGAGGAATTACGCAAGGAAGGCCGATGGCGCTGGCCGTCACGATCGGCGTGCACGTGGCGCTGGTTGCCGGGTTGCTGGCGATCAAGGTGGTGGACGTCGTCAAGGACTACGCGGCGCCGTTGCAGCTGGTGAGGATAGACGAGAAGCCCAAGCCGGTTCAGTTCGCCGAGCCCATCGATCCCAAGCTGCAGAACCTTGATCACGTGGCGCAGCCGGTGCCGCAGATTCCCGATTTCGACGTCGATGAATCGCCCATCGTGACCGTGCCGCTGCAGCCGATGGACATCACACCGCAGGTCCCGGCAGACAACAGCCAGCCCGTGGCGAGCGTGCTGCCTGATACGCCGCTGCGCTTCGAGGCCGTGCGCCCCACCGATGACTACTACCCGCCGCAGGCCATCCGCATGGCATCGGAAGGGGCGGTGATTGTCAGGGCGTGCACGGATGCGCGCGGCCGGCTGTCCGGCGGTCCGTCGGTGGTCAGGTCCAGCAGTGACTCGTTGCTGGATGGCGCCGCGGTGAAGTGGGCGAGCGAGGCGCTGCGCTTCCAGCCGGCCACGCGAGCAGGTGTCGCGGTCCCGTCCTGCAAGGAGTTCCGCGTCAGCTTCAAGCTGCACTGAGCGGCGGGCGAAGGCGGTGCCCGCGGCCGCCTTTGGTTTATAGTCACCCGCGGTGGCGCAGGACACAAAGGCAAGGCAGGGCGTGGTGACGCCATCATCCGGCGTGCTCGCGCGAATGACGGACGACGAGCTGCTGCGCCTTTCATTCCGCGACCTGCCGCTGTCGCGCACCCGCGGGCGGGTTGCCGACCACATGCGCAGGCTCCACCGCGAACTCAAGGGCCGCGGCCTGCGCTTCCTGCCGCATTTCTGGTACGCCGAGGAATGGTTCTCGCCCGATGGCGTGCCCGGGATCGCGCTGCCGTTCTATCTGTCGCATCCGCGGTTGATGCGGCTCGAGCGCAGCCTGATGCACCAGGTCGAGGGTGGCAGCAGCCAGTGGTTGATGCGCATCCTGCGCCACGAGGCGGGGCACGCGCTTGATACGGCTCATGGCCTGCGACGGCGGGCGGATTTCCGGCGAGTGTTCGGCAGTGCGGCCGAGAAATATCCGGAGGACTACCGGCCGCGTCCGGCGAGCCGTCGCTACGTGCTGCACCTGGACCACTGGTATGCGCAGAGCCATCCAACCGAGGACTTCGCCGAGACATTTGCCGTCTGGCTGTCGCCCCGCGCTCGCTGGCGGCGCGAATACGCCGGCTGGCCGGCGCTGCGCAAGCTCGAGTACGTGGATGAACTGATGCGCGAGATCGCCGCGCGCGCGCCATGCGTGCGCACGCGACGGGAGGTGGAGCCGGTCGCCCGCTCCCGGCGCACCCTGGCCGAGCACTATCGGGGCAAGGCGAGCCGCTACGTTCTGGAGGATGGTCGCTACGACCGGGCGCTGTGCCGCATATTTTCGCGACGGCCGACGCGGCGGCGCGACGCCGCGGCGAGCTACCTGCGGTCGATCCGGCCGGAGCTCGAGCGCCAGCTGGTCCGGCGCGCCCACCTGCATCACTACGTGGTGGAGCATGCGCTGGATGTGCTGCTGCATCGCTGCAGCCACATGCACCTGCACCTCAAGACCGACCGGCGCGGCGCGCGCCGCGAGTTCAGCGCGCTGGCGCAGCGCGTGGTGAGGGGCATACTCAAACGTAACCGGGAGAACTACGCACTGTGAAGAAGCGGCGAATCCTGCTGCTGGTCAACGCTGACCTGATTCCACCGGACGACCTGCGCGGCCTGTCGGAAGACGAGATCGAGGCCTGCCGCACCGAATACAACGTGCTCTCGACGCTGTCGAACGCCGGGCACGAGGTGCGCGTGCTGGGCATGGGCGACAAGATCGGAGAATTGCGCCGCGTCGTGCGTGACTGGCGCCCGGAGATCGCCTTCAACCTGCTGGAGGAGTTCTCCGGCATCGTGACCTACGACCACTACGTGGTGGCACTGCTCGAACTGATGCGCCAGCCTTACACCGGCTGCAATCCGCGCGGCATGATGCTCAGTCGTGACAAGGTGCTGACCAAGCAGATCCTTGCGTATCACCGCATTCCCACGCCGAGGTTCCACCTGTTTCCCTGGGGCAAGGCCTGGCGCGAGCCGCGGGGGCTGGAGTTCCCGCTGTTCGTGAAATCCGCCACGGACGACGCCTCGCTGGGAATCTCGCAGGCTTCCATCGTCCACGACCCGGAGCGCCTGCGCGAGCGCGTGCAGTTCATCCACGAGCAGGCGCAGAGCGATGCGCTGGCCGAGCAGTACATAGAAGGGCGCGAGCTGTATGTGGGCGTGATGGGCAATGAGCGGCTGACCGCATTCCCGGTATGGGAGCTGGATTTCGGCAAGCTGTCGGATGTGCAGGCGGGCATCGCCACGCGCAAGGTGAAGTGGGATCCGGCCTACCAGCGCCGTCACGGCATCCGCACGGGCCCCGCCGGGGATCTGCCCGAGGCGCAGGTGGCCCGGATCACGCAGCTTGCCAAGCGCGTGTATCGCGCGCTGCACATGAGCGGCTATGCGCGCATGGACATGCGCCTGAAGGCCGATGGCAGCGTCTTCGTGCTCGAGGCCAATGCGAATCCGAACCTCACTTATGGCGAGGATTTCGCGGAATCCGGCGACGTGGCCGGCATTTCCTATGAGCAGCTGCTGAACCGCATCGTGCAGCTTGGATTGAACTACCAGCCGGAGTGGCGGCTGTTCGAGTGACGGTGTCAACCCGCCTCCCGGGGTGCTAGGCTGGCGCGGACGCCCGGGGACAGGGCGGGGGATTTCCAGGAGCCTGCATGAGATTCGCGCTTGCCGTGATGCTGGTCTTTTCGGCCGCCGTTTCCGGCCAGGAAGCGTCGCCCGGAGCCAACTGGCCGAGCTACAACAATTCGCTTGATGGCCAGCGCTATTCGCAGCTGAAGCAGATCACGCTTGCCAATGCCGCGCAGCTGGGCGAGGTGTGCAGGGTGCAGATCGATGGCCCCACCTCCTTTCATGGCGGCCTGGTCGTGCAGGATGGCGTGATCTACACGGGCACCGCGCGCGAGACGGTTGCGCTGGATGCCACCAATTGCGCGCTGAAGTGGAAGTTCGTCTACCAGCCCGAGGAGGCGCGTTGCGGCGGATCGAGCCGTGGCGTGGCGCTGCTGAACGGGCGCATCTTCCGGGGCACATGCGATGGCCGGCTGGTGGCGCTGGATGCGGCCACCGGCAAGCTGCTCTGGAAGAGCGTGATTGCCTCCCAGAAGCACGGCGAGTCCACTTCCGGTGCGCCGCTGGCCTGGGGCGGTGTGGTGTACATGGGCATCGCGGGCAGCGATGTGGGCATCCGCGGGCGAGTGATGGCCTATGACGCCGGCACCGGGCGCGAGCTGTGGCGCTTCTATACCATTCCCATGGGCAAGGAGACCGGCGCCGAAACCTGGAAGCGTCCTGAAACCGCGAAAACCGGTGGCGGTGGATTCTGGGGCGCGATGACGCTGGATGTGACCACCGGCGAGCTGTTCGTGCCCGTGGGCAATCCCTGGCCGGACATCGACCACGCGTACCGGCCTGGCGACAACCTGTTCACGAATTCGATCCTGGTGCTGGATGCGCGCACGGGCGCGCTGAAATGGTGGCACCAGGTGGCGCCCGGGGACTGGATGGACCTGGATCTGGCGGCTGCGCCCGCGCTGTTCCGTTCCGGTACGCGCGACTTCGTGGCCATCGGTGGCAAGGATGGCTACCTCACCGTCGTCGACCGGGATACGCATCGCGTGGCCTACCGCACGCCCGTGACGACCGTGGAGCACATCCACAAGGCGCCGAAGCCCGAAGGCACGCGGCTGTGCCCGGGATACGCGGGCGGAGTGGAATGGAACGGACCTGCGCTGGATCCTGCGAACCAGAACCTGATCGTGGGCGCGGTGGATGTGTGCTTCATCGTCAAGCTTGCCGCTTCGGCAACATACAAGCCTGGCGAAGCCGACTGGGGCGGAAGCGTGGCGCCAGATGGTCCCGCCACGGGCTGGATCACCGCCGTCAACCGCGACACGGGCGAGGTGCGCTGGAAGTTTCACGCGGAAAAGCCGGTGGTGGCCGGCGTCACGCCGACGGCCGGTGGCGTCACCTTCGCGGGCGACCTGGCGGGCAACTTCCTGGTGTTCAACAGCAAGACCGGCGAGGTCGTGCACAAGGCCAGGGCTGGCGGCGCGATGGCTGGAGGCGTGGTTACCTATGAAGCGGGCGGCAGGCAATACGTGGCCTTCGCCGCCGGCAATATCTCGCGCAACGCCTTCGGTGACCTGGGCCTGCCCAGCGTGGTGATCATGGCGCTGAATCCGGGCGCCGCGCCGCAGCGGCTGGACGTGACGGGCAGCGCCGCCGCAGCCAGCGGACCAGCCGGTACGCCGAACCTCGCCAACGGCCGCAGGCTCTACGGGCAGATCTGCATGTCGTGCCATGGAGCCGACGGCAACATGATCGCCGACCGCAAGCTGCAGAACCTGGGGCAGCGCCGCGACCTGGCGGCGACCATCACCTACATCAAGGATCCGAAGGCGCCCATGCCCAAGCTGTTTCCGGACCTTATAAATGAGCAGAGTGTGATCGACGTGGCCAACTTCCTGCATGAGGAGCTGAAATGAAGAGCATTCGACTGACCATTGCGCTGGCTGCCAGCCTGTTTGCCGGAGCGGCGTGGGCGGGCTATGCCGATGACCGGGCGGAGATCGAGAACGTCTCGAACAAGTACATGGTTGCCGTCGATGCCGGTGACATAGAAACAGTGATGAGCACCTGGGCAGATGATGGGCTGCTGGTGTGGGTGTTCGGCACGGAAGTGGGCAAGGCGGCCATCCGCAAGGCGATGTCGGGATTTGGTGGCGCTCGGCCGCAGAACATCCCGGAAGGCGCCACGTCGCGGCCCCGCACGCGTCACCAGATCATCAACCATGTCATCGACGTGACCGGCAACACGGCGAAGTCCACGGCCTACTGGTTCGCGTTCACCAACAACACGCCGCAGGGCGACGTGCAGTTGCTGTATTTCGGGCACTACGAGGACGAGATGGTGAAGGTGAACGGCAAATGGCTGTTCAAGAAGCGCCATGTCTACAACGAATCGCGCGACAACCGTGCGCTGTTCTACCCGGGGCTCGGTGAGAAGGATCCGCGGGTGAAGATGCCCGCGCGCTGACGGCGCAGGTGGAATCCGCAGTCGAAATCCTGATGGCGCTGGCGCTGGGCGTGGCGCTGGCGGCGGCGGCAGGGCTGCGGGTGTTCGTGCCGCTGCTGGTGGTGTCGCTGGCAGCGTATTTCGACTACCTCGAACTGGCGCCATCATTCGAATGGCTCGCGTCGTTGTCGGCCGTGGCCACCTTCGGGGCGGCCGCAGCAGTGGAGATCACCGCGTACTACGTGCCGGGCCTCGATCACCTGCTCGACCTGGTGATGACGCCGCTGGCGCTGGTGGCCGGCGTCGTGTTGATGGCGGTGCTACTGGGCGATCTGCCGCCGCTGCTGCGCTGGTCGGTCGCGTTGATCGCCGGCGGCGGAGCGGCGGGAATCACGCAGGCGGCGAGCACCCTGGTGCGCGCCAAGTCCGCCGCGGCAACCGGCGGGCTCGGCAATCCCGTGGTGGCCACGGGCGAGCTCGGTGGATCCGCCATTCTCAGCGCGGTGGCGCTGCTGTTTCCCGTCATGGCGCTGCTGCTGGTGGTCCTGGTGGTGTGGTTCGTCATTGGCCTCCGCAGGAAGGCTGCGCGCAGGGAGAAGGGATGATTCGGGCGCAGAGCATGGATCTCGCGCCACTGCGCGCCATGCTGCCAGAGCACTGCCTGCTCACCGAGGCGGAAGATACCCGGCCGTTCGAGTGCGATGGCCTGACGCTGATCCGCCAGCGGCCGCCGGTGGTGGCGCTGCCCGAAACGCACGCGCAGCTGGTGGCGCTGCTGCGCCACTGCCATGCGCGGGGGATTCCCGTGGTGCCGCGCGGCGCGGGCACCGGCCTTGCCGGCAGTGCCGTGCCGGTGGCCGATGGAATCCTGCTGTCGATGGCGAAGTTCAATCGCATCCTCAAAGTGGATGCCGAGTCGCGGACCGCCATCGTGGAGCCGGGCGTGCGCAATCTCGCTATTTCCGACGCCGCGCGGCCGTTCGGCCTGTATTACGCGCCGGATCCCTCCAGCCAGATCGCCTGCAGCATCGGCGGCAATGTGGCGGAGAATTCCGGCGGCGTGCACTGCCTGAAATACGGCCTGACACTGCCGAATGTGCTCGGCGTGCGCGCGCTGCTTGCCGATGGCGAAGAAATCCGGTTGGGTGGCGGCGCGCTCGATGGCCCGGGGCTCGACCTGCTTGCCGTGCTGGTAGGGTCGGAGGGCATGCTCGCGGTGATCACCGAGGTTACCGTGCGCCTGGTGCCGTTGCCGCGCCTGGCCCGCTGCATCATGGCGAGCTTTGCCGATGTGGAACATGCCGGTGATGCCGTGGCTGCATTGATCGCGGCAGGACTGATTCCCGCTGGGCTCGAAATGCTGGATCAGGCGGCCGCGCGCCTGGTGGAGCCTTTCGTGAAGGCCGGCTACGACCTGGACGCCGCGGCCATCCTGCTGTGCGAGTCCGACGGCACGCCGGAAGAAGTGGAGGCGGAGATCCTGCAGATGCTTCGCGTGCTGGAAGGCGCGCGCGCCACGCGCCTGCAGGTTTCGGCGGATGAAACCGAGCGGCAGCGATTCTGGGCCGGTCGCAAGAACGCCTTTCCCGCGGCGGGCAGGGCGGCGCCGGCCTACTACTGCACCGATGGCACCATCCCGCGACGACACATCGGCCGCATGCTCAAGTCCATCCAGCAGATGGAGCTGCGTTTCGGCCTGGGGTGCCCCAATGTATTCCATGCCGGTGACGGAAACCTGCATCCGCTGGTGCTGTTCGATGACGCGGATCCGGATTCCGTGGCCAGGGCCGAAGCCTTCGGTGCGGCGATCCTCGAAGAAAGCCTGCGACTGGGCGGCACGATCACCGGCGAGCATGGCGTGGGCATGGAGAAGCTGAACCAGATGTGCTCACAGTTCCCGCGCGAGGAACTCGACGTGTTTTCGGGCGTGAAGCGCGCGTTTGATCCTGCCGGGCTGCTGAATCCGGGCAAGGTGATCCCCACGCTGCATCGCTGTGCCGAGTACGGCCGCATGCCTGTGCATGGCGGCAAGCTGCCCTTCGCCGACCTGCCGAGGTTCTGATGACGCTGCTGTCGCAATGGAGCGAGCGCATCGCGGCGGCCGCGGTCAGCGGCACGCGGCTGTGCATCCGCGGCGGTGGCACCAAGGACTTTTACGGCAATGAGCCGCGCGGTGAGACCTTCGAAACGCGTGACTGGCAGGGTATAGAAAGCTACGAGCCCAGCGAGCTGGTCATCACCGCGCGCGCCGGCACGCCGCTGGCGCAGATCGAAGCCGAACTCGCCGCGAAGGGCCAGATGCTGGCCTTCGAGCCGCCGCATTTCGGAGTGGGCGCCACACTGGGTGGCTGCATTGCCGCCGGACTGGCCGGACCTCGCCGTGCGTCCGCGGGCTACGCGTGGGGCGGGGTACGCGATGCGGTGCTCGGAGCGCGACTGCTCGATGGGCGCGGAAGGCTGCTTAAGTTTGGTGGCACCGTCATCAAGAACGTGGCCGGCTACGACGTGTCGCGCCTGCTGGCCGGCTCGCTGGGAACGCTGGGCGTGATTGCAGAACTCTCGATCAAGGTGCTGCCGCGGCCTGCCTCGGAACTGACGCTGCGATTCGAAATGACTGAAGGCGAGGCCCTGCGGCATCTGAACAGCTGGGCGGGACAGCCGCTGCCGCTGTCGGCCAGCTGCTGGCATGAAGGAGCCCTTCGCGTGCGACTGGCTGGTGCGCAGCCGGCGGTGGAAGCCTCTGCACGGGTGCTTGGCGGCGAGCGCGAGCCGGCAACGCTGGCGGAGGATTCGTGGCATGGGGTGCGGGAGCAGCAGCATCCTTTTTTTGAAGGTGCCCGACCGCTGTGGCGGTTTTCCATTCCCACGAACGCCGCGCCGCTGGCGCTGCCGGGTGCGCAACTCATCGAATGGGGCGGCGCCTTGCGCTGGCTGCGCAGTGATGCATCAGCGGATGCCCTTCGCGCGCGCGCGCGCGAACTCGGCGGACACGCTACGCTGTTCCGCGGCGCTTTGCCCCGGCCACAGGCATTCACGCCGTTGTCGCCCGCGCTGCTGGCCATCCACCAGCGGCTGAAGCGGGAATTCGATCCCGCAGGCATTTTCAATCCGGGCCGCATGTATCCGGAGTTCTGATGCAGACGCAGATTCCGCAACAGCAGCCCCCCGATGCGCTGGCATCCGCAGCCGCCGGACTGATCAGTCGATGCGTGCACTGTGGCTTTTGCAATGCCACCTGTCCCACGTACCAGCTGCTTGGCGATGAGCGCGATGGGCCGCGTGGCCGCATCTACCTCATCAAGCACATGCTCGAAGGCAATACGCCCACCGCGCGTACCCGTAGCCATCTGGATCGATGCCTGACCTGCCGGGCCTGCGAGAGCGCCTGTCCTTCGGGCGTTGAATACGGGCGGCTGGTGGACATGGGGCGCGAAGTGCTTGCCCAGCGCGCTCCGCGCCCCTGGCTCGCGCGGCTGCAGCGCCGCTTGCTCGCGGGATTTCTCACCAGTCGCGCATTCGCTCCCTTGCTGGCGCTGGGGCAGGCGCTTCGACCGCTGATGCCGGCAACCCTTGCCAAGCGCATCCCCGCAAGGCAGCGGGCGGGAGACTGGCCGCTGCAGCCACAGCCCCGCCGTGTGCTGCTGCTGGGCGGCTGCGTGCAGCCGGCGCTGTCGCCGGACCTGAATGCGGCCACCGCGCGGGTGTTGGGCGTGCTGGGAATCGAGGTGATCATCGCGCGCGAGGCGCAATGCTGTGGCGCCATCCACCAGCACCTGGACCAGCAGCACACGGCGCGCGACTGCGCGCGCCGCAACATCGATGCCTGGTGGCCGCTGCTGGAACAGGGCGCGGAGGCCATCGTGTTCAACGCCACGGGCTGTGGCACGCAGCTGGCCGAGTACGGCTGGCTGCTGCGCGATGATCCGGCCTACGCACAGCGCGCGGCGCGCGTCAGCAGCCTGTCGAGGGATTTATCGCAGCTGCTGGCACCGCTCGAACCCCGAATCCGGCAGCTGTCGGTGAATGCGGTTGCCGATACCGTGGCGTTCCATGCGCCCTGCAGCCTTCAGCATGGCCTGAAGTCACGCGGAGTCGTCGAGGGGCTGCTGCTTGCTGCCGGCGCGACGCTGACCCGCGTGCGGGATTCGCACCTGTGCTGCGGCTCGGCCGGCACCTACAGCCTGCTGCAGCCGGAAATCTCCGCGCGGCTGCGCGAGGCGAGGTTGGGTGCGTTGCAGGAGGGGGCGCCGAGCCGGATCCTTTCCGCCAACATCGGCTGCATGGTGCAGCTGGCCTCTGGCAGCCAGGTGCCGGTGCAGCACTGGATACAGTGGCTGGAGGGGCGGTTGCGGTAGGTACTGTACGGATGTACAGTAGCCGCGTGTCCACCGACATTCCCCCCGCCGGATTCAAGGGGCGCGGAGCGCTCAGCAATCCGCACAACCGGTTCGACCACCAGCGCAGCGAAGGCGTGGACGACGGCTGGTATCGCGAGGAACCCCAAGGCTCCATCGCCACGACGCTCAGCCCCGACACCACGCGCAGCATCCTGTCGCGCAACGATTCGCCGGATATTCCGTTCGACCAGTCGATCAATCCCTACCGTGGCTGCGAACATGGGTGCGTGTTCTGCTATGCGCGGCCCACGCATGCCTACCTGGGTTTCTCGCCCGGCATCGATTTCGAAACGAAGCTGATGTTCAAGGCCGATGCGGCCCGCCTGCTGCGCAGCGAACTCGCCCGGCCCGGGTACCAGTGCCGCCACATCATGCTCGGCGCCAATACCGATCCCTACCAGCCCGTCGAACGACAGCTGGGCGTGACCCGCGCCGTGCTCGAGGTGCTGGCCGAAACGCGCCATCCCGTGGCCATCACCACGCGCAGCGCGCTGGTGCTGCGCGACCTCGACCTGCTCGCCGGAATGGCGCGCGATGGCCTTGCCAGCGTCTTCCTCAGCATCACCACCTTCGACGCGGACCTGAAGCGAAAGCTCGAACCGCGGTCCGCGTCCTCCACCGCACGCCTGGCCGCCATGCGCGCGCTTGCCGATGCGGGCGTGCCGGTGGGCGTGATGGCGGCGCCGATGATTCCCGCGGTGAACGACAGCGAGCTGGAAGAAATCCTCGAGCGATCCGCGCAGGCGGGCGCTCGCCGAGCGGGCTTCTCGCTGGTGCGACTGCCGCACGAGGTGAAGGACCTGTTCCGGGAATGGCTGCAGCAGCACATGCCCGATCGGGCGCAGCATGTGATGTCGCTGATCCAGGCGGCGCGAGGAGGGCGGGACAACGATCCGCGCTTCGGCCAGCGCATGCTGGGCACCGGAGCCTGGGCGCAGTTGCTGGCCGACCGGTTCCGGCTGGCCGCGCGCCGGCTGGGAATGCGCAGCGACCGCGAAGTGATGCTGCGCACCGATCTGTTCCGTCCGCCACGGCAGGACATGCCGCAGCTGGAGCTTGGCCTGTAAGCTTGCGCGAATGCGCAACGGAAGATTCGCCCTGATCCTGCTGGTGCTGCTGATGGTGCTCTGGGCGCCACTGGCCATCGACCCCTGGAATCGCGCCGACTGGCTGCTGGAGAATGTCCTGCTGCTGCTGGGCATCGCCGTGCTGGCCGCCACCTGGCGCTGGCACGCGTTCTCACGCGCTTCCTACGTGCTGCTTTTCCTGTTCCTGTGCCTGCACACCATCGGCGCGCACTACACCTATGCGGAAGTGCCGTATGACGCATGGATGCAGCGCCTGACTGGCCGCACCTTCAATTCGATGGTGGGCTGGGAGCGCAACAACTTCGATCGCGTGGTGCATTTCGCGTACGGATTGCTGCTGGCCTATCCGGTGCGCGAGCTGCTGCTGCGGACCTGGAACCTGCGCGGATTTCCCGGCTACTTCTTCGCGCTGGACCTGACCATGTCTTCCTCGATGCTGTACGAGCTCATCGAATGGGCCGCAGCCGCGGTGTTCGGCGGCGAGTTGGGCATGGCGTACCTGGGCACGCAGGGGGATGTGTGGGATGCGCACAAGGACATGGCGCTGGCCAGCCTTGGCGCCGCGCTCACGATCGGGGCACTTGCCCTGGCGCAGCGCGCCGCAGGGCGCGACTACGCGGCAGAATGGGCCGAGCGGCAGCGCTCAGGGCGCGCTGGTGAAGCGCGCCGTCAGGGTCCGTGAAGCGTATCCGGCTGAGCCGAAGCTGCCGTACTGGGCGAATGAGGTCACGTCGTAGACGCGATAGTTCACCGCGCCTTCCGAGTGGCTGGTGGCGCTGCAGCTGACCGTCACCCTGAAGCCATTGAGCGCGCCCTGGTTGAGATTCATCACGGTGTTGGCGGCGCAGGCGTTGTTCACCAGCGCCCGGGTGCCTGCCCATTCAGTGCCGGCGCGCGCAGCCAGCAACGCCCGGTCTGAGGCAAGGCGCAGGTTCGCGGTTTCGCGCTGCGAGGTGCCGATGTTCACCGCGAAAGCCGCGAGCAGGCCCAGCACCACGACGACGAACAGCGCCACCACCAGTGACATGCCGCGCTGGGCGCCGTGCTTCATGGCAGGTTCTCGAGGGCAATCTGGTCGGCGACTTCGAACAGGTCGCCGGCGCGCGAGGCGGTGAAGCGCACCGAGACAACCTGTGAAGCCCACTGGCTTGCGGCCCCGGCCGTGAAGCTGCAGCCCGTGATGTCCTGCGCCAGCAGTCGGACGCTGGCGCCGGCAGCGACGAGTTCGGCATGCGTGTCCCGCGCGCTGTGCGCGGAGGCGAGCGAATAGCCTGTGTAGCGACTGACGGTTCCAGCCGCCTCGTTGCAAAGAAAGGTTACTGGCCCCGACACCAGATAGGCCCGACGGCGCGGAGAGTCGGCCGTGAACGCCGGTGCCGGCGTCACGGTGACGCGCTGCTCGCCGGGCAGCGCGGCAGCCACGATATTGATGCTGCTGCCGACTGCGCTCAGCGAGCCGCCGGGCGTCCAGGCATCGCCACCGGGTATCCCGGTGCCGCGATTGTTGACGCTGAGGAAAAGGCCTGTGCCGGTGAACGGGACGGGGATGCCCCGAAATGTTCCCGAGGTGGTGAACGGGGCGCCGGGTGACCCCTGGTAGCGCACCCAGTCGACGGCGGCGAGGAACTCCAGTGCCACGAAGCTGCCATTGCGCCGCACGCGTGCACTGTTGGGCAGCGCACCTCGCAGGTCGCCCTGCAGTTGCGGCAGGGCCGCGCCGGCCGAATCCGCCAGTTCCGCGCGTCGGGACTGCAGGTCGTAGTGCTGCAGCGGCGCAGTAATCAGCATCCCGGCGAATCCCAGCACGATGGCCGCCAGCGTGATGGACACCACCAGTTCGACCAGCGTGAATCCGGCAGCGCGGCGCATCACGGATACCGCGTGCGAAAGCCCGTGGCCAGCACCATCTGGCCATCGGGAAGGTCCACCTGCACGTCCACGCGCCGCGCGTGGGTGGCCGGCACGCTGCCGAGCGCGGCCGGGGTAACGCTCACGCGGACCCGGTACGGGGCGATGACGGCGCCTGCCTGATCGACGGCGGCGGCGTCATCCAGGCCGGCGTAGTCCCCGATATCGTCGAACAGCGCCCGCGAGGCCTCGACGGGCGTTGCATCAGGATCGGCAAAGGGGCGGGAAAGTACCTCCGACAGGTACGACTGGGCGATACCCTGCGCGCGCACGCGCGCGAGCGTGCTGCCGCTGGAAGATGACAGGTAACCCAGCACCCCCAGCACGGATGCGCCGGCCAGTCCGATGACGGCGATGGACGTGATCAGCTCGATCAGCGTCAGGCCGCGCTGAGGCAGGCGCTTCATTGCCGCTGCACCCAGCCGCCGGCATCGATGCTGATCACATGCGCCCCGATGACGATCGAGGCGCCACCGCCCGGCAGTGCGCCGTCGCGGCCAAAGACCAGCGCGCCAGCGGCCTGCACGTTCGCGGCGGAGGGAGGCCCTGCCGACAGGGTGCGGCCGTCGCCCCTCTGCACCGGGGTGGACCACGCTCCGGATGTGGCGCAGTGCGTCCCGGAGGGCGAGCGTTGCATCGCGGTGTAGCCGCTGGTGTCGATGGTGAAGCGGACCTCGCAGCCGCTGGCCATGGCCACGCTGCGGGCCTGCCGCAGTGCGGAGGCCACGTCATCGGCATAGCCGCGGGCGGCGAAGGGCTGGGAAGAAAACAGTCGCGGTCCGGCCGCTGCGGCCAGGATGGCCGCGATCGTCAGAGTCGCGACAAGCTCGACCAGCGTGAAGCCGGCCGAGTTGCATCGCGATGCGGCGCTGGCCATCTGCGCACGGCCGCTGCGTCTATCAGCACTGCGTGCGCAGTGCGTTGTTGACGGTGGTTTCAGTGGCGGTGTTGGTGATGGTGCCGGACTGGTAGGAGATTCGCGGCGGGGTCACCACGCCGGCGGCGACGGTGGCCTGGTTGTACTGCACCCAGCAGTTATTGGTGCGCGCGCCATTATTGGCAAGCCGGTTCCCCGCGCCGTTGGGCGTGAAACCCTCGGTGCTCTGGATCAGCTGGGCGATGCTGGCGTTGTTCGGATAGCCGTTGGTGAAGGTGACGTTGCGACCTTCGATCTGCAGCACCTGCCCGTTGGTGCAGCTGCGGGCCATGCACACGCCGTGCGCCATGTTGGCGGCCGACAGCAGCGTGCCACCCATGTTCTTGACGGCGGCAATGCGCGCCTCGGTCTCCAGGCCCATGAAACGGGGCAGCGCCACCGCGGCCAGGATGCCGAGGATGACGATTACCACGATCAGTTCGACCAGGGTAAAGCCCTTCTGGTTCTTGATGGTCACAGCCTTCTCCATATGGCGGTCACTGGCCGCCAGTTGTCTTAACGGCAGTCCGGGTGGCGACTTGACGCGCCCGAATCCTTTCGTGAACTGGCGCACACTCACGCGC
This sequence comes from Pseudomonadota bacterium, assembly GCA_016720075.1. Classification (GTDB taxonomy): domain Bacteria; phylum Pseudomonadota; class Gammaproteobacteria; order Steroidobacterales; family Steroidobacteraceae; genus ZC4RG30. The sequence continues at coordinate 174,169 of JADJXW010000002.1, read as the reverse complement.
CGGCCTTGCCGATCATTTCCCACATCGGCATGAAGATGCCCAGCGCCAGCACCAGCACCATGCCGCCCACGACCACGATCAGGATCGGTTCGATCGAGGCCGTCAGGTTCTTCAGCGCCACATCGGTTTCCCGCTCGTAGAAGCCGGCGGCCTCATCGAGCAGCATCGGCAGCTCGCCCGTTTCTTCGCCAATCGCAATCATCTGCAGCACCAGCGGTGAGAACAGACCGCTGTTGGCCGAAGCTTTGGACAGCAGTTCGCCGCGCTCGATACCGGTGCCGAGCGAGCGGATCTTGGTTGCGAGATAGGCATTGCCCGCCGCGCGTTCGATGGCCTGCAGTGCCTGCGTCATCGGCAGGCCGGCGTGCAGCGAGATCGCCAGCGAGCGGCACAGCCGGGCCAGTGACGACTGGTACGTGAGGTTGCCGAGGACGGGCAGCTTCAGTCGCACGCGGTCCCACTGCAGGCGGCCCGCAGCGGTGCCCACGAAGCGGCGCACGCCGAAGGCCAGCAGTGCGCAACCGGCCAGGCACAGGTGCCAGTAGCCCCGGATGAGGTCGGAAGTACCGATGATGATGCGCGTGGGCAGCGGGATGTTGCCCTGCAGGGCCTGGAATATCGGCTGGAATTTCGGAATCACCACCGTCGAGAGGAACACTGCGGCCAGCAGGATGGTGGCGACGACGATGACCGGATAGCGCATGGCGCCCTTGACACGGTCGCGGGTGTCCTTTTCCTGCACCAGGTGTTCGCCCAGCCTGAGGAACGACTGCTCCAGCGTGCCGGTGGCCTCGCCAACGCGCACGATGCTGATATACAGCGAGGGAAAAATCTGCGGATGTCGCGCGAAGCTGCTGGCCAGGTCACGGCCACCCTCGAGGTTGGCGAGCACGTCTTCCAGCGTCTCGCGCAGCATCGCGTTCTGAGTGGATGAGGCCAGACCCCGCAGGCCGCGCAGCAATGGAATGCCGGCCTTGACCACCGTGTACATCTGGCGAGTGAAGAGCACCAGGTCGTTGAGCTGCATCTGCCCCACGCCGATGCGACGCAACAGGCGCTTAGCCGACATTCCCTGCGCGTCTTCATTCCTGTCGATGTGAACCGGATAGACGCCCGAGGCGATCAGGCGCTGGGCGGCCTGGTCGAGGCTGTCCGCGCTCAGTTCCCCGGCCACGAGGCTGCCATTGGTGGCGCGGGCCTTGTAGCGGAAGCTGGCCATCAGGGACTCACGGCGCGTCCACCCAGCAGCGCATCCGACAACTCGTCATCAGTGAGCGTGGCGGCCTGCAGGGACGAGGCGATGGAATCCAGCCCGCTGGTGGTGGCGATGACTTCTGCCAGCGTCGTGCCGCCGGCCGCCGCAAGGTCGATGGCGCTGCGGGTGAGCGAGGTGTAACCGGGCTGCGTGAGCGCGGCACGCTCGAAGGCGCCCGGGTCGCCGGTCCTGATGGCATCGGCCATCGGGCCGTCGATCTCGATCAGTTCGTAGATTGCCGTCCGGCCGCGGTACCCCGACAGGTTGCAGTAGGTGCAACCCGTGCCGGCGCGAAAACGCATGCCCGACGCCAGCGCGTCGCCCACCTGGGCGCGAAGCCAGGCCAGTTCGTGCGCCCCGGGCTCCGTTGGCTGAGCGCAGTCCCCGCATATCTGGCGCACAAGCCGCTGCGCGACCACTCCGTGCAGCGCCGTGGCAATCAGGTAGCCCGGCGCTCCCATGTCGAGCAGGCGGCTGACCGTGCCGCTGGCGCTCAGTGTGTGCAGCGTGGAGAACACCAGGTGGCCGGTGATGGCCGCGCGCAAGGCGATCTCCACGGTTTCGCGGTCACGCATTTCGCCGATCAGCACTACGTCGGGATCCTGTCGCAGCATGCTGCGCAGCACGCGCGCGAAATCCAGGCCGATCTTCTGGTTCACCTGCACCTGGTTCACGCGGTCCAGTCGGTATTCCACGGGATCCTCGGCGGTGAGGATCTTGGTGTCCGGACGATTCAGGTGCGCGAGCGCGGAATACAGCGTGGTGGTCTTGCCGCTGCCGGTGGGGCCGGTGACCAGCACCATGCCTGCCGGACGCTCCACCAGCGCGCGGAAGCGTCCGAGCATCGGGGCCGGCATGCCGAGCTGTTCCAGCGTCATCAGGTTGTTCGACTGGTCCAGCAGTCGCAGCACCACGGATTCACCATGCTGCACCGGCATGGTCGCCAGGCGCACGTCGAGGGAGCGGTCCTTGACCTTGACCGAGAACCGGCCGTCCTGCGGCAGGCGTTTCTCGGCGATGTCCAGGCCGCTCATCAGCTTGAGGCGAGTTACAAGCGCGCTGGCAACGCCGCGTCCCTCTACGGTCTGCTCCTGCAGCACGCCGTCGACGCGCAGCCGCAGCCGCAGCAGGTGCTCGCCCGGCTCGATGTGCACGTCCGAGGCGCGCGTGTTGATCGCATCCTGGAAGATGGTCTGGATGAGCCGGATGATCGGGGCATCTGACGAGCCATCCTCGGCCGACAGCTGGTCGATGTCGATGTCGCCATCACCCAGTTCATCGTGCACTTCGAGCGCGATCGATGCGATCTGGTCGGCACGCCGGTAGACGGCATCCATCGTCCGCAGCAGGTCCGACTCGCGCACCAGCGCGATGCGCAGCGGCTGCTTGAGGCGGGCCACCAGTTCGTCGTAGGCGATCAGGTCGGTGGGGTCTGCCATGCCCACGGTCAGTCCGCGGGCGTCGGACTGCAGCACCAGCGCGCGGAAGCGGCGGGCGAGGGCCTCGGGCATCAGCCGCACGACGGCCGGATCGGGATTCAGCTGCTTCAGGTCGACGAAGGGAATCTGCAGGCTCTGCGACAGCACGTCATGCAGCTGCTGCTCCTGGACTATTCCCAGATCCGTCAGCACGCGGCCCAGCTTGCGGCCGGTGCGTTTCTGTTCGTCCAGCGCCTGGGATAGCTGCGCCTCGCTGATCAGCTTCTGTTCGATCAGCAGGTCGCCCAGTCGGACCTTCTTGCGGCGCGGATTCATTTCGGCTTTTCAACCTTGCCTAGCTCGGCCATGGCTGCCGCCCGGTCCTGGGGCTCCTGCGCCAGTTTTTCCCAGTCGGCGTCGGTGGGAACCAGCGGGCGCAGCAGCAGCACCAGCTCAACGGTGCGAGTCTGGTCGCGCTCGCTGCGGAACAGCCGCCCGAGCAGCGGGACGTCGCCCAGCAGCGGCGTGCGGTAATCGGCACGCCGGCGTGTCTCGCGCATCAGGCCACCGATGACGATGAGCTGGCCCGAGCGGGCGCGCACCACGCTGTCGGATTCGCGGATCTGGCTCAGCGCCAGCGGCAGGTCGCTGCTGCCACCGCCGAAGTTCACGCGCTTGCTCTGGTCGCTGACCTCGCTGACGGTCGGATGGATATGCAGCAGCACGGTGCCGTCCTCGCCGATCTGCGGCGTCACGTCGAGTGCCACGCCCGAGAAGAATGGCGTTAGCTCCACGTTCAGCGACGTGTTGGTCGAAGTGCCGGTGGTGGTGTCGCTCTTCACGCCGGTGACGAAGAACTCGTCGGAGCCTGCCTTGATGATGGCTTTCTGGTTGTGCAGCGTCGAGACGCGCGGGCTCGACAGCACGCGCGTGTTGCCCTGCGACGAAAGCAGCTCGATGAAGCCGTTGAAGTCCGCCGCATCGATGGCCATCGTGAACGCGCCGCCCAGCTGGTCGACCACCTGGCCCAGTACCGGCACGCCGGGCGTGACGCTCACCTGGCTGCCTGTGGGTGTAAACGGATCGGCGCCGAAGCCGCCCGGGGGTGTTGACTGCCCGAAGAAGAAATTCTGGCTGCCGTGCGTCAGCAGCGTGCTCCAGTTGATGCCTGCCTGGAACCCGGAATTCAGTTCCACCTCGACGATCTTGGCTTCGAGGATCACCTGGCGGGTGACGGTCGACTGGGTCTTCTGCAGGTAGGTCGCCACATCGCGCAGTTGCGATGGCATGCCGCGCACCACGATGACGCCCGACTGGCGGTTCACCACCACGTGGGCGGCTTCTCCGCCGACCAGCAGCTTGATATCCGTTTCGATGCCCTTCCAGAAGTCCGAGTCGTTGGTCGTCAGCACTGAAGTGCCGCTGACCTCGTCATTGCCTTCGCTGGCGCCTGTGGTGCCGGATGCGCCGGCCGAGGAGGGCGCTGAATTGCCCTGCGTGATCTGGCCCGAGCTCACGCGGGTGTTGGATACGCCGCTGCGATGCAGATCGAGGTAGTTGAGCTGGAACACGCGGGTCTGCGGTTTGGCCGCCAGGACCATGTAGCTGGTGCCGACGGTCTGGAAGTCCAGGCCATAGAGTTCGCGCACGGCATGCAGCGTTTCGGCCAGCGTCACCTGCCGCAGGGTCAGCGTCAGTCGCGTCGACACGTCTGGCTGCACCATCACGTTCGAGCCGGAAACCACCGCGAGCCGGTCGAAGAAGACCGTGGCCGGAACATCCACGGCACGGATGTCCAGGTGGCCGGCGTGGCGCCAGCGGCCGGTTCGATCGAGAACAGCATGCCGCCGCGCCGACCCGCCGCTTCGGCGGCCCCGATGGGGCGCATGGGGTCACGCGGCGTCGACGCGTTGTCAGCGCGCGCGAGCGGCAGCGTGGCCGCGAGGGCCAGGGTGAGGAATAGCATTGAACGGACTTTCATGACGGTGCGACTCCGAGCCAGGTGGCATCCATGCTCAGCGTGCTCAACGACAGCCGCACGCGGTTCAGGGGGTATTGGCGGGTGGACAGTTCCAGCAGCGACCAGCGGAACTTCCAGGGCAGGGATTCAAGCTGGTGCACATAGGCCTGGATATCCGCATAGCGGCCGTCGATCACCAGTTCGATGCTGTGCAGGTAGGGTGGCGAGGGTGGCGCATCCTGCGTGGCCGGTGCGATGAGGCTGCGCACCGGCAGGTTGCGGATGCTGACCAGCGACAGTCCGCCCTGGCGGCGCAGCACATCGTGCAGCACGCCGATCATCTGCGTGGCGGGCACGAAGCCGCGGGCGGAACCGGCGATCTGCGAATCCAGCTGCGCGGAGCGCAGCTGCAGTTCGCCCGCGCGCAGCAGCGCGGTGCGATGCGGATCGCTGCCGTCATCGACATCGGTGGCGGCAACGCCGACGGCGGCGATCTCTGCCTGCAGCCCCTGCGTGACCGCGCGCAGCGGCTGCATCAGCAGTCCATCCCAGGTGGTCAGCACCAGCGCCAGCAATGCGGCGAATATCAGCAGGCGCTCGCGCGTGGCGCGCGCATTGAACCATTCGGCGAGTTTGGCAGCCTTCATCGTCAACCCTCCGCGGGATCACGGACGACCTGCTGCAGCGCGCGCGTGGCGGCTCGGAACCGCAGGTGCGAGGCCTGCCTGTCGGCCACGGCCTCTGGCCGGTCGATGAGGAAACTGTCGATTTCGCCGCCGCGCAGCGCCGGATCCGCGGCAAGGCTCTGCAGGTAGCGCGGCACCAGGTCAGGCGCTAGCGCGGCGCCGGTCAGGCTCATCGCGTCGCGGCTGGCGCCGAGCGTCAGCTGTTCCAGCCACACGCCGTCCAGGTGGCGTCGCGACAGGGCCGCCAGGCGCTCCGCGAAATCGGCCGAACCATCGGCCTCGGCGCCCAGCGTCTGCACCGCGCGCAGCTTGACCGACACCTCGGCATCGAGCACCACGATCCTGCGGTCCAGTTCTTCCGGCGGGAGTGCGTCGAGGTCCGCCATGCGCACGGCTTCCAGCTGGCGTCGCATGTCGCTCTGGGTGCGCGCCACGTCAGCCTCGCGGCGCATGCCGTCAAGTTGCCACCAGGCATAACCCCACATGCACAGCAGCGCGACGGCAATCGCCAGCATCGCGCTTCCGGCGCTGCGGGCGGTCAGCAGGGCCGGCGCTGTCCATACCGGGCGGTGGAGGTTGACCTGCTGCATCAGGCGGCTGCCTCTGCAGTTCGCAGCGCTGCGCCGATGGCCAGCGTGGGCAGCCAGCCGTCGGGAATCTGCGCCTGGCCACTCACATCCAGGTGCTCCTGCAGCACCAGCGGATGTACGCGCAGGCCGGTGAGAGAGGAGATTTCGGCCGTCAGGGCGGGCGAGAGGCTGCTGGCCGGTGCCACCAGCAGGTCGGTGATGGCCGGTTGGTCGAAGTGCGTCTCGTAGTAGTCGATCGAGCGCTGCAGTTCCAGTGCCAGCGCGCCCGCATCCAGGTGGCGGCCGTCCGGACGACTGCCATCCAGGTCGAGTCCGGTGTCGAAGTCGAAGCGCCGCGCCACGAACAGGCGTCCCTGGCGCACCAATACCAGCTGCGCGTGGTCTTCGCGCAGCATGACGCAAGCCAGTCCCTTCGCGTCCTGCGGCATCAGCGTGCACAGGTTCCGCTGGCACAGCTCGGGAATATCGATCACATCCAGATGGCGCGTGAGCCGATGCAGCGAGCTGGCGATGAACCTGGGCACATCGCCGCGGGTCGCGACGGCGAACAGATTGCGCCGCGCGGCGCGGTCGCGCCGTTCGGGAACGTCGAAGACATCGATGGTGGAGTCATCGAGCGCGAAGTCGATGACCTCGCGCATGCGCCAGCGGGCGGCATCGCGCATTTCCCCTTCTGGCACGTCGGGGGCGGGAATCTGCGCCAGCTGGTAGTCATTGGCGCCAATCACGGCGCTCACCGGCGCGGTGCCCAGTTCGAAGTCGCGCAGCAGCGTGCGCAGCGCGCCATCGGCATAGCCCATGGCAGCGGGGGCCACTGCGCAGTGCACCAGATGCGGCTTGCCATCGGCTGAGCGGTGCACCACCGCCAGCGCCACCTGCTCGGACGATGCAGCGATGCCGGCACGCATGTCCTGGCGGGCTTTTCGACGCAAGAGATCTGGCCAACGCACTTCGAAGCTCCACGCGCCGGAATGGCCGGCTACCAGGAGCGGAATGGCCCGTTCCCAGTGGCTATAGCGGGCGGCCGCGGATTTTCTTTATGTCACCCCGAGGCAGGTGAGCAGTCGCGCACAGGGGCGGCAACCAATGGCGTGGAGCGGCAAGTTCTTGCCGCGAACGGCGAGGGGGAACTGGTCGGGATGACAGGATTTGAACCTGCGACACCTACGTCCCGAACGTAGTGCTCTACCAGGCTGAGCTACATCCCGACAGCGTGGGCGCGGGAGTTTAAGCGAGGCCCCCGGCCCCTGTCACCGTGGCGGGTGACTTTGTTTAGCGGTCCCTGCCCACGGCAATACGGGCGAGGTCGGCCAGCGCATCCCGCCAGCGGGATTCGGGCACGGACTCCAGGGCCTGCATGGCCGCCCGGGACTCGGCTTCGGCGCGCCCGCGCGCGTAGCCGATGCCGTCGCTGGCGTCGATGGCGGCGATGATCCGCTTCAGGTCACCCTCGCGCTGGGCGCCTTCGCCGGCATGGAGTATGGCGTTGCGGATCAGGCCCCGATCGGCCTCGGAGGCATGCCGCAGCGCGTGGATCAGCGGCAGCGTCATCTTGCCCTCCGAGAGATCCTCTCCCAGGTTCTTGCCACGGGTGGCCGGGTCGGAGCGGTAATCCAGCACGTCGTCGATGAGCTGGTAGGCCGTGCCCAGGTGTTTGCCATAAGTGGCCAGGGCCTGCTGCACCACGGGGTTCGCGCCGCACAGCACCGCCGCCACCTGCGCGCCCGCCTCGAAAAGCTGCGCCGTCTTGCGGTAAATCACCTCGAGATAGCGCTCCTCGGTGGTGTCAGGGTCCTGCGCGTTCATCAGCTGCAGCACCTCGCCTTCGGCGATCACGTTGGTGGCGTCGGCCATGATCTCCATCACGCGCGCGACGCCGATGGCGGCCATCATCTGAAAGGCGCGCGAATAGACGAAATCGCCCACCAGCACGCTGGCCTCGTTGCCGAAGACGGCATTGGCGGTCTGGCGGCCACGGCGCAGCGAGGAGTGGTCCACCACGTCGTCATGCAGCAGCGTGGCGGTGTGGATGAACTCGATGAAGGCGGCAGCCTGGTGGTGCCGGTCGCCGGGTAGCGCGCGGCCGCCATTCGCGGCATGGGCCGCCAGCAGCACGATCAGCGGCCGCAGGCGCTTGCCGCCCCCGGCCACGATGTGCTCGGCCACCTGGCTGACCAGCGGCACCCCGCTAGCCAGGCGCGCGCGGATGACCCCATCCACGGCGGCCAGATCCGCTTCCACGAGCCCTCGGATATCCTCCAGCGTTTGCATCATTCCCCGACCCCGAATTCCGGGGCTTCCCGATCCGGGCCGAATGGTATCAGTTGCACCGGCAATCACGGTTCCAAGTGGCTGTTTGTCCGTGGGAAATGGGCCAAATGAGGGTTTGACCAGCGCAAGGCGGGCCATTAGAATGCGCGGCCTTTCGAGTTTGGAGTTCTCTTAAATGTACGCCGTGATCGCCACCGGTGGAAAGCAGTACCGGGTCGAAAAAGACGCCCTGCTGAAGGTCGAGAAGCTCGACGCTGCGCCAGGTTCGTCCATTTCCTTCGATGAAGTCCTGCTGGTGGCCGATGGGGCCAACATCAAGATCGGAAAGCCGCGCGTCGCTGGCGCCAAGGTTTCCGCCACCGTCGAAAGCCACGGTCAGGGCGAAAAGAAAGTGATCGTGAAGTTCCGCCGCCGCAAGCACTACAAGCGTGGCGGCAATCATCGCCAGCAGTACACGCTGGTGAAGATCACGGGCATCGCGTAAGGAGCATCCTTAAATGGCACACAAGAAAGCAGGCGGCAGTACCCGCAACGGTCGCGACTCCCACAGCAAGCGCCTGGGCGTGAAGAAATTCGGCGGCGAGCATGTGCTGGCCGGCAACATCCTGGTCCGTCAGCGCGGCACGCCGATGCGCGCCGGCGCCGGCGTGGGCACCGGCACGGATCACACGTTGTTCGCGCTGGTCACCGGCAAGGTCGAGTTCCAGACCAAGGGCGAGCAGGGCCGCACCTACGTGAACGTGATCCCCGAATAAGGGTCGCGTTGCTCAAGCGTTCGATAGCAAGCCCCGGCCCAGTGCCGGGGTTTGTGTTTAAGGGGCTGGCATGAAATTCGTCGATGAAGCCATTCTGAGAGTGCAGGCCGGCAACGGCGGGCGCGGCTGCGTCAGTTTCCGGCGCGAGAAGTTCATCCCCTTCGGTGGCCCCGACGGCGGCGATGGTGGCATGGGTGGCAGCGTTTGGCTGCGCGCCAAGGATGGCATCAACACGCTGGCTGATTTCCGCATCCAGCGCCTCTACAAGGCGAAGAACGGCGAGGGCGGATCGGGCAATGACTGCACCGGTCGTGGCGGCGAAGACATGTATGTCGATGTGCCCGTGGGCACCACGGTCACCGATGCCGAGACTGGCGAGGAGCTGGGCGACCTGAAGACCGCCGGCCAGCTGCTCAAGGTGGCCGATGGCGGCAAGGGTGGCTTCGGCAACGCGCGCTTCAAGTCCAGCACCAACCGCGCGCCGCGCCAGTTCGGGCCGGGTCTTCCCGGCGAGAAGCGCACGCTGAATTTCGAGATGAAGGTCATCGCCGACGTGGGCCTGCTGGGATTGCCCAATGCCGGCAAATCCACGCTGATTCGTGCGGTGTCTGCGGCACGGCCGCGCGTGGCCGACTACCCGTTCACCACGCTGTACCCGAACCTGGGCGTCGTGGATGTGGGGCAGCACCGCAGTTTCGTGATGGCCGACATCCCTGGACTGATCGAGGGCGCGGCCGACGGCGCGGGCCTGGGGCATCGCTTCCTGAAGCACCTGCAGCGCACGCGCGTGCTGCTGCACCTGATCGACATCGCGCCGCTGGATCCCGAGGCCGATCCGGTGAAGGACGCCCGCGCCATCGTGGCCGAACTGAAGAAGTACAGCGCGGAGCTGGCGCTGAAGCCGCGCTGGCTGGTGCTGAACAAGATGGATCTGCTCCCGGAGGCGGAAAGCCGCGAGCGGGCCTTGGCCATCGCGCGCAAGCTGAAGCACACCGGCCCGGCATTCCTGATTTCCGGCGCCACGGGCGAGGGTACTCGGGAGCTGTGCGCTGCCGTCATGCAGCTCATCGAGGGCATTGCGGCGGGGCAGGATCTGGCGGGCATCCGCGGCACCCTTGAAGTGCCGGCGCCGGTGTCGAAGCCGGCGTCACGCAAGAAAGCCGCGCCGGCGAAGAAGAAGAAGGCCAAGCCTGCGAAGAAGGCCAAGGCCAAGCGTACGTCCGTGCGCCGCAAGGCCGCGCGCCCCAAATGAAAAGGCCCGCCAGGGGCGGGCCTTCTCGAGTCTCGATCTGACTGGAATCAGGCCTTCGCGGCCTTCTTCGCCTTGGCAGCCAGCCGGCTCTTGTGACGGGCGGCCTTGTTGCGATGGATCAGGCCCTTGGAGACCATCGCGTCGATGGTGGGCTGGGCGTTCTTCAACGCGGCGCGGGCCGTCGTGGCATTGCCAGAGGCGCCGGCCTCGGTGGCCTTGCGGATGGCGGTGCGCAGACGCGAGCGCAGGGCGACATTGGCGGCGCGATGCTTGACGGCCTGCCGGGCTGCCTTTTCCGCTGACTTCGTGTTTGCCACGCTCGATTACTCCGCTGATTCAGGGGCTGGTTTCGGGGGCGCGTAGTGTGGGCAGGCGGGGGCCGGAAGTCAACCAAATCCGGGGCTTGGGAACGCCGGAATGGGGGTGGTTCTGCTAGTCTGCCGGCGCCCATGAGCCGACCATTGTTAAAGCACACCACGACCACGGGGTTCGCCACCCTGTTGTCGCGAATCACCGGTCTTTTGCGCGATTCCTTCATCGCCCAGGCCATCGGCGTCGGGGCGGTTTCCGACGCCTTCCTGGTGGCCTTCAAGATACCCAACTTCCTGCGCCGGCTGTTTGCGGAAGGGGCGTTCTCGCAGTCTTTCGTGCCGGTCATCTCCGAATACAAGACCCAGCGCGGCCAGGCCGACGTCCGCGAGCTGGTGGCCGGGGTTTCCGGCACGCTGGGCGGGGTGCTGTTCCTGGTGAGCCTGGTGGGCGTGATCGCGGCGCCGCTGATCATCTACCTGTTCGCGGTGCAGTGGGGCGTCACCGGCGGCAGCCAGTTCGACATGGCCGTGCAGATGCTGCGCTGGACCTTCCCCTACCTGTTCTTCATCTCGCTGGTGTCGCTGTTCTCCGGCGTGCTGAACAGCTACGGCAGCTTCTTCATCCCCGCCTTCACGCAGGTCATCATGAACCTGGTGATGATCGTGGCCGCCGTCGTGTTCGCCACGCACAGCCAGAACCCGGGCCTGGTGCTCGCCATCGGCGTGTTCGTGTCGGGACTGCTGCAGCTGCTGTTCCAGCTCCCCGCGGTGGCGCGCCTGGGTCTGCTGGCGCTGCCGCGCTGGCGGCCCGCGCTCGAGGGCGTGCGTCGCGTGGCGAAGCTGATGGTGCCGGGCATCGTCGGTTCGTCGATGGCGCAGATCAGCCTGCTGCTCGACACGCAGATCGCAACCGCGCTGGCCACCGGCAGCGTGAGCTGGCTCTACTACGCCGACCGGCTGATGGAATTCCCGCTGGGCGTGTTCAGCATCGCGCTGGCCACGGTGATCCTGCCGGGCCTCTCGGCGCACCATGCGTCGAAATCCGCGGCGCAGTTTTCCGGCACGCTGGACTGGGCGCTGCGGCTGGTGCTGCTGCTGGCGTCGCCGGCCGCCGTGGGCATGCTGTGCTTCGCCGCGCCGATGACGGCGATGATATTCGGCTACCGGCAGTTCAGCCCCGACGACGTGCTGATGACCAGCTACGCGCTGATGGCGTATTCGTGGGGCCTGCTGGGATTCAGCTTCGTCAAGGTGCTGGTGCCGGGCTATTACGCGCGGCAGAACACCCGGCGCCCGGTGCGCATCGCGATGACGGCGCTGGGCATCACGATGGGCATCAACCTGCTGATCGTGCTGCCGGCGGCGAAGCTGGGCTTCCCGGAACCCGCACATCCTGGTGGCCACCGCCACCTGCATTGGCGCGGCCATCAACACGCTGCTGCTGTGGCGGGGACTGACGCGCGAAGGCGTGCTGGTGCACTCGCCGGGCTGGACGGCCTTCATCCTGCGCGTGCTGCTGGCGAACCTGCTGATGGGCGCGATGCTGTGGTGGCTGGCTGGTGACGCCGCCCACTGGGTAACGATGCCGTTCGTTGAGCGCATCGTGCGCGGCGGCGGCTACATTCTTCTGGGGGCGATTGTGTATTTCGCGGTGCTGTTTGCATCCGGCATGCGCTACCGCCACCTGCGCTCGGCTGCTGTCTGATGCGCCTGCTGCGCAGCCTGCGGGGGAATGCAGCGCAGCGCGTGGCCACGCGCGGCTTCGCGGCCACCATTGGCGGCTTCGATGGCATCCATCTCGGACATCGCGCGCTGATCGAACGCACGCGTCAGCTGGCCAGCGCCCAGGGACTTGCCAGCATGGTGATCAGCTTCGAGCCGCTGCCCAAGGAGTTCTTCGCGCAGGGCGCGCCGGTGCCGCGGCTCACCACGTTCCGCGAACGCTGGCGAGTGCTCGCCGCGGACGGGCCCGAGGTCTTCTGCGTGTTGCCGTTCAACCAGGCGCTGCGCATGCTGCGCGCGCTGGAGTTCGCGCGGCTGCTGGTGGCCGCCGGCATCCGGCACCTGGTGATCGGCCATGATTTCCGCGCTGCCTATCGTGGCGAGGCCGACGTGGAATGGTTCCGCCGTCATGCCCCGGCACTGGGCATGACGGTGCACATCGTGGATCCCGTCGAGGCGCAGGGCCGGCGGGTCAGCAGCGGGCTGGTGCGCGAGGCGCTGCGGGCGGGCAACCTGCGCCAGGCCGCGCTGCTGCTGGGCCGGAACTATTCCATGCGCGGGCGGGTGGTGCGGGGCGAACAGCTGGGCAGGCAGCTGGGGTATCCCACCGCCAACCTGCGGCTGGCGCGACGGCAGACCCCGATGGACGGTATCTTTGCCATTCGCGTGCATGGCGCCGGGCCTGGCGCTGGACTGGCTGGCGTTGCCAGCCTTGGCACGCGTCCGACGGTGGGAGGCACGCGGCCCCTGCTCGAGGCTCATGTGTTCGATTTCAACGGCGACCTGTATGGCCGGGAGATCGAGGTGGAGTTCGTCGCGCGGCTGCGCGAGGAACGCAAGTTCGACAGCCTGGATGCCATGGTCGAGCAGATGCACCAGGATGCGGCGGACGCGCGCGGCGCGCTCGCCAGGGATGTTTCGTCTGGAGATGTGAGTGGCTGACTACAAGAATACGGTGAACCTGCCGCAGACCGAGTTCGCGATGAAGGCGGATCTGGCGCGTCGCGAACCGCAGATGCTCGAGTGGTGGGCGTCGAATGACATCTATGGCGAACTGCGCCGGGTGGCAAAGGGACGGCCGCGCTTCGCGCTGCACGACGGTCCCCCGTATGCCAATGGCGCCATCCACCTGGGTCACGCCTGCAACAAGATCCTGAAAGACATCATCGTCAAGTCGCGCACGCTCGACGGCTATGACTCGCCCTACATCCCGGGCTGGGACTGCCACGGATTGCCCATCGAGATGCAGGTGGAGAAGAAGCACGGTCGCGTCGGGCAGAAGCTCGATGCGCGCGCTTTCCGTGCGGCCTGCCGCGCCTATGCGCAGGAGCAGATCGACCTGCAGCGCAAGGACTTCAAGCGCCTGGGCGTGATGGGCGACTGGGATCGCCCGTACATCACGATGAACCCGCGCTATGAGGCGGGGCAGATCCGCGTGCTGGGCAAGGTGATTGCCAACGGACATCTCTACATCGGCGCCAAGCCCGTCTACTGGTGCCTGGACTGCCGCTCCGCGCTGGCCGAGGCCGAGGTCGAATACGAGGACAAGACTTCACCGGCCATCGACGTGGCCTTCCGGGTGTCCGACACCGCAGACCTCGCGCGGCGCATCGGCGCCGCCGCCGATGCGATGGCGCCAACCGATGTGGTCATCTGGACCACCACGCCGTGGACGCTGCCGGCCAACGAGGCCGTGGCGCTGCGAGCCGACTTTGAATATGTGCTGGTGGAGTTCCAGCGCGATGGCGTCGCGCGGCGCGTGATCCTGGCGGCGGGCCTTGCGGCCGCCAGTCTGCAGCGCTACACCGACGAGGCCTCGGCGGCCGGGCGCGCGAAGTCGCGCGGTTCGAAGGCAAGGTGCTCGAGGGGCTGAAACTGCAGCACCCGTTCCAGGATCGGCGCGTGCCGGTGATCCTCGGTGATCACGTGACGCTCGAGGCCGGCACCGGCGCCGTGCACACGGCGCCCGCGCATGGCCAGGACGACTACATCGTCGGTCGCCGCTACAACCTGCCCGTGGTCAATCCCGTGCTGGGCGACGGACGCTTCCAGGCCGACACGCCGCTGGTTGGCGGCCTGAAGCTGGAGGAGGCCAGTGCGAAGATCATCGAGACGCTGCAGGGCAGCGCCGCGCTGCTGCACCATGCGCCGCTGCGCCACAGCTACCCGCATTGCTGGCGCCACAAGACGCCGGTGATCTTCCGCGCGACGCCGCAGTGGTTCATCTCGATGGAGCAAAACGGCCTGCGCGCGAACACGCTGCGCGACATCCCGAAGGTGAAGTGGATCCCGGCCTGGGGCCAGCAGCGCATCGCCGGCATGATCGAGACGCGCCCCGACTGGTGCATCTCGCGCCAGCGCACCTGGGGCGTGCCCATCACGCTGTTCGCGCACAACGAGACCTCGGCGCTGCATCCGCGCACGCAGGAGATCATCGAAGAGGTTGCCAGGCGCGTCGAGAAGGACGGGATCGATGCGTGGTTCGACCTCGACCCGCGCGAACTGATCGGCGATGACGCCGAGCGCTACCACAAGGTCACCGACGTCATGGACGTGTGGGCCGACTCGGGCGTGAGCTTCGAGGTGGTGGGTCAGGAGCGTCCCGAGATCGCTGCGCCGGTCGAGATGTACCTGGAGGGCTCGGACCAGCATCGCGGCTGGTTCCACAGCTCGCTGCTGATGTCCGAAGCGCTGTATGAGCGCGCGCCCTACAAGAACGTGCTCACCTACGGGTTCACCGTGGACGAGAAGGGCCGCAAGATGTCCAAGTCGCTGGGCAACGTGGTCGCGCCCGACAAGGTGATGAACTCGCTGGGCGCCGACGTGCTGCGCCTGTGGGTTTCCGCCACCGACTACACCAGCGAGATGTCGGTGTCGGACGAGATCCTCAAGCGCACGTCCGATTCGTACCGCCGCATCCGCAACACCGTGCGCTTCCTGCTGGGCAATCTGCACGGCTTCGATCCGGCCAAGCACGCCGTGCCGATGGACGCGCTGGTGGACCTGGATGCCTGGGCGCTGCGCCGCGCGGCGTCGCTGCAGCAGGAGATCGTCACCGCCTATCGCGACTACCAGTTCCATGTCGTGTACCAGCGCGCGCACAACTTCTGCGTGAACGACCTGGGCGGGCTGTACCTGGACGTGCTGAAGGATCGCATGTACACCATGCCGGCCGACAGCCACGCCCGCCGGTCGGCGCAGACCGTGATGCTGCATATCCTCTCGGCCATGGTCCGCTGGCTGGCGCCGGTGCTGTCGTTCACAGCCGAGGAAATCTGGCAGGTGCTGCCGGCGCTGGGCGAGAAACCCAAGTCGGTGTTCCTCACCGGCTGGCACCAGTTCCCGGAGACTCCCGCACCGACCATCGACTGGGACGCGCTGATCGCTCTGCGACAGGCCGTGCTGCGCGAGCTGGAGAAGCTGCGCGAGGCTGGCACCATCGGCGCGCCGCTGGAGGCCGAGGTGGATGTCTATGCGTTGACCGACCATGCCGCCCGCTACAGGGCCGTTGGCGAGGAGCTGCGCTTCCTGACCATCACCTCCGCCGCCCGCGTGCATGTGGTGCAGGCGGAGCCGCCCGATGCGGTCGTGGCCGAGGCGGGCAGCGCGGTGATTCCCGGCGTTTGGCTGAAGGTGCGACGCACCGGCGGCAACAAATGCGTGCGCTGCTGGCATCTCACCGATGACGTGGGCGGCGACGCGGCGCATCCGGAGCTGTGCCGGCGCTGCGCGGGCAACGTGGGGAATAACCCCGAGCAGCGCCACCATGTCTGAGATCAGGCGTTCGGGCCTTAGATGGTGGCCGCTGCTGGTGGCCGGCATCGCGCTCGACCAGCTCACCAAGGAATGGATACTCAGGACCTACGCGCTGCACGAGTCGCACTACGTGCTGCCGGTGCTGGACATCGTCCATGCGCGCAACTACGGCGCCGCGTTCAGCTTCCTGGATTTTCCGGGTGGCGTGCAGCGCTGGCTGTTCACGGTGTTCGCACTGGCGGTGAGCGCGGGCATCCTGTGGTGGTTGCGCAAGCTCGATGCCTCGACCCAGAAGCTGCAGTCGCTCGGGATGATGCTGATCGCCAGCGGCGCGCTGGGCAACGTGATCGATCGCATCCGCCACGGCAACGTGGTGGATTTCATCGCCGTGCACTGGGGCAAGGCCTATTTCCCGGCCTTCAACGTGGCCGACAGCTGCATCACGATCGGCGCGGGGCTGGTGCTGCTCGACGCGCTGCTGGAATCGCGCAGCGCGAAGGGCGCCGGCGGGGATCGCCCATGAGCCAGGCCGCGGGCACGGGCATGCGGATACTGCTCGCCAGCCCGCGTGGGTTCTGCGCCGGGGTTGATCGCGCCATCGATATCGTGGAGCGCGCCATCGAGCTGTTCGGCGCGCCCATCTATGTGCGGCACGAGGTCGTGCACAACCGCCACGTGGTCGAGCGTCTGCGCGACATGGGGGCGCGGTTCGTCGAGGAACTCGACGAGGTGCCTGCCGGCGCCACGGTGATCTTCTCTGCGCATGGCGTGTCGAGCGCGGTCGAGGACGAGGCGGCGCGCCGCGGCTTCCAGGTATTCGACGCCACCTGCCCGCTGGTGACCAAGGTGCACCTGGAAGTGGCCCGCTACGCGCGCGATGCGCGCGACGTGGTGCTGATCGGCCACGCGGGTCATCCGGAAGTGGAGGGCACCATGGGACGCTTCGATGCGTCGCTGGGGGGCGTCATTCACCTGGTCGAGAACATCGCCGATGTGCAGACGCTGCAGGTGCGGCGCCCGGAGACGCTGGCCTTCGTAACGCAGACCACGCTTTCGGTGGACGACACGCAGGCTATAGTCGATGTGCTGCGCCAGCGCTTCCCCCAGCTGCAGGCTCCGCGCGTCGAGGACATCTGCTATGCCACGCAGAACCGGCAGGACGCGGTGAAGCGCCTGCTGGAGCAGTGCGACGTGCTGGTGGTGGTGGGCTCGACCAGCAGCTCGAATTCCAATCGCCTGCGTGAGCTGGCCGATCGCGCCGGCATTGCCGGCTACCTGGTGGATGGTCCGGACAACCTGCAGCGCGAGTGGTTCGAGGGGCGCAGCGCGGTCGGCGTGACCGCTGGCGCATCGGCGCCCGAGCTGCTGGTGCAGCAGGTGGTCGAGAGGCTGCGTTCATGGGGCGGCTCCGTGCCGCGCGAGATCCTCGGCCGCGAGGAAAACGTGGTCTTCAGCCTGCCGCGGGCGCTGCGGCCCTCCGCCGGCGGCTGATCAGCCCCAGCAGCCACTTCCCGGTTCCGCTCGCCATGGACCCGTGGCGGTGGCCGAGCGGCGTGTGCCCACCGTGTCGATCGAGAATTGCTGGCACCGGCTGTCACCGGCCTGGCGGCCGGACTGCCGGGCCCTGGCGATCGCCACGTAGGCCTGGCCATCGGCATCCACGCGCATCGACAGGTCGTAGTGGCCGTTCTCGGTGATGGCGGCAATGGGCAGGCTGTCGCCACGCCCATCGGCGCGAAGCTGGCTGGCGTAGGCGTGGTGATCCGCGAAGTGGCGCTCCTGCAGCGTCTGCAGCCGGAGCAGCGCAAGGTGCGCCTCGATGCGCTGCGAGCGATGCATGATGTGGCGGTATGAGGGATAGGCGATGGCGGCCAGCGTCGCCGCGATGACCAGCACCACCAGCATCTCGAGCAGCGTGAAGCCCGGCGAGTGTCCGGCATGCATCGCGCGCATCAGTCCGCATCCTCGCGGCGCCACCACAGGCGTCGCGGTGACAGATCGGCATCGCAGTGGGCAATATGGGTGTCGCCCAGCGTGCAGATGGCGTGGCTGCCCACGCGCCGCAGCGCGAAGGACTCGCCGACGGTCATGGTGACCGGTATCCGGGATGGCCGGCTGCCGTCGACCGTGGTTTCACGTCGTTCCGCTCCGGTTGCCAGCTCGATGGCGGAGACCACAGCGGCGATGCTGCACATCGCGTCTGCCCGGGCGCCGGGCTGGGCCAGCGCCAGCGACGCGCGGCCCGACACCGTCAATGCGGGTCCGAGCACGTCGGCATCGCCCACCAGGATGTAGTAGCCATCCGGGGCCGGCCCGGCGAGCGTTGCTCCAAGTCGCGGCAGCTGCACCAGGTTGCTTTCGGTCAATGGCCGCCAGCGGTCGTATTGGGCCTGCGTCCGGATTTCGAAGGGCTCGCGATCGCGCAGCACGTAGAAGCGGTTCTGCGCAGGAAGGGCGCCGAGCCCTATCGTGCCCAGCGCGATGTTGAACCAGGCCTGGTCCTGCGTCTGGCCGGGCTGCAGCGAGACATCGGGCGCCGCGACGAAACCCCGCGGACCGGAAGCCAGATCCGCGAACACGCCGCCGGTGGCCCATTGCGCGGCCGGCTTCCCGTGGTGCAGGTCGAAGCGCCACAGGCGGCCGGCAAGGTCTCCGGCATAGATGCGATCGTGGATGCCATCGCCGTCGAGGTCGATGGGCAGCAGGCTGCCGGCGAACTGCGCGCCCATCCGCTCGAACAGCTGGCTGGCCGGAGGCCAGGCTGCGCCCGACCACAGGCGCTGCGAGCTCTCGGCATCGACCACTTCAAGGGGCGGCGACACGCCGCCCTGCAGCCATGCGCGGCGTGGCGGCTCATCCGCTATTCGCACGACGATGGCCGCCGGTATGCCGGCCATGCACGCCGGAAAGGCTGCTTGAGCGCACACAGCGTGCGAGAACGAGAGGAACAGCAATCCGGCTACGCCTGCCAGTCGGCCCGGCAACCACAACGAAGGCCTCATGGCGAGACCTGCGCGGGTGTTTCCAGGCGCGTGACGCCCTGCACCAGCGTTCGGCCGGTGCCGCGCGCAGAGCGGCCTGTGCTGTGGATCTCGTAGTCCTGCGCCATGAATGTGGCTGCGCTGAAGCCTGGTGGCACATGCCGTGCACCCGGCCGCAGCATCACCTGCACTGAATCGGTCGGTGTCGGACCCGGATGCAGCACGCCGGTATCCGGCAGCGGCGCCGGCGCAGCGGCGAGTTGACCCAGGCCGATGCGCAGTCCAAGTTCAGCCGCGCCCATGGCCCGCTGCTCGTGAGCACGGGTATTGGCGAGCTGCTGTGCGAACAGCACATCGTGCACGGCGGCGCCCGCTGCCAGCGCAATGACAGCCAGCAACACCAGCATCCATGCCACCGCAAACCCGGCGATCCGGCGCGTGCGTGGTTCAGGTCGGCCAGGGCAGGGCATTTCGAAGGGTGAATTGACGCGCGAGCGGCAGCGCACGACCTGTTTCAGCGGCGTCGGTATCGGCGGCGTCGGCGCGGACGCGCAGCGCGATGTGGACCGACCGCGGCGACGCCTGCGGCAGCAGTTCAACGGCAAGGGCTTCGACACCGGGCATTACCTCCGTATCGACGAATGCCGGCACGCCGGCGACTTCGGTCAGGGACTTCACGCGCAGTGCTGGAGTGCGGGCATCACCATCGGCACTGCGTGCCACGTAGTAGATGCGCACGATGAGGTCGCGAACCTCTGCGGCTGCGTAATCCGCGGGAATCTGCCCATCCCATCGCAGCGCGCCGTTGCGGGCGGCGCCAACGGGGATGAGCCACTGGGCGCGACCTGGGCGGGGTGCGCCGACGCGCGCCGACAGGCGGCGCACCACCAGCACGTCGCTGCCGGCCAGCAGCACGCCGCGTGCAACGCAGCCGGCGGGAAGGGAACTGAGTTTTTCAACCGGCCTGTCGAGTCGTGTGATGAGGTCGGTGCCGCAGGAGCGAACGGAAGGCGGGACAGTGGCCGCGGACAGCACAGGCGCGGGGCGTGTGGCGCCGAAGTAGCCGGCCATCTGCAACTCCGGTTCGAGCGTGCCGAACACATACTGGCCGCGTTCGTGGCGGCGCTGGTCGGCGGCCTGCAATCGCCACGCGGCAGTGACGCGTATGTAGGTGGCAAGGCCGCCCGCGGTCAGCGTGGCCACCAGCGTCATCGCCACCAGCAGTTCCACCAGCGTGAGTCCAGTCTGATGCGTTGCAAAGGCAGGGCGTTTCATGGGGAGTGTGCGTGGGCCAGTGGAAGTCGCAGAGACGTCCTGGCTTGCCCGGGCATGCCATTCCATCCGAGCTGGACGTCGGACCAGTGGATCTCGGACTCGCCGACCACCAGGCTGCGCGGCTCGAGGCCGGCCACTTCTGCGGCAGGCAATACCTGTCGAACCCGTGCGCGCCAGGATTCGAGCCGCGCGGCCAGGGGTTCGGCTGGGTCGGCCTGCTGCAGCTGTTCATCCAGGTCGGCTACCAGGTCAACCGCCCGCATCTGCCACGCAGCGGCTTGCGTTGCCCGTAGCGCGAAAAGCAGCCCCCCGCAGGCGCCCAGCAGCGTTACCGCCAGCAGCGCGAGCGCCACCAGCGCATCGATCAGGCCGAAGCCGGCGTTGCCGCGAGGCGGCTTCGTGCAGAGAAGGGCGGCATTGCTCATGGCGCCAAGGTAGGCAGGCCCGTCCATGCTTCACAGGCGACTATCTGGCGCAGTCGCCTGGATTCGGGCGCGTGACGCGGGGCCGCCCGGTCTGGCTGACGATCACGCTTCGGCCCGCCTGCGGCACCCCCCGATGACAGAACCTGAACGTGAGCGTGGCAGCCGAGCGGGCCACCGGCTGGTAGGTAGCGTACCCACGACTGCCCGAGGCGATGACGCCTGCCGGCAGATGCCAGCGTTGCAGCATCGGCTCGTCGGCTTCCCGGATTGCATCCCGCCCGCCGGGCAGATTCTCGAACAGCATCCAGTGACCCACCCCGAAGCCGCAGCGCCGGCCGTCGGGACTGGGACAGACCGTGACCGGATGGCCGGTGGCCAGTGCCAGCTGGCGGGCCGATTGCAGCGCCGCGAGCGTGTGGCTGGTGGCTGCGGAGACCTCTGCCGCCGCCCGCTGCCGGCTGAGCAGGGGCCAGCCCAGAGAGGCCAGCAGCGCGCTGATGGCCAGGGTGGCCAGCAGCTCGATCAGGGTGAGGCCCCGGCTGATCCGGGCTGTACGGCAGTCGTGGCGCATGCCGGCAGCCTCGCCCCTCGGCCGGAGGCGACTCCACCCCCATTTCGCACCTTTTTGCCGGGATTCGCGGACCACAGCTCTGGCTCTTCCGGGGGCGTTTCCCTAGAATTCGCGCCCGGCGCCGTCTTAGCTCAGCTGGTAGAGCAACCGCTTCGTAAGCGGTAGGTCCACGGTTCGAATCCGTGAGACGGCACCAATCCCCTCGATTGCCGATCTGATGTCGCCGCTCCCGCACAGCTCGACCGCATGGCGCGGTTTGTGGTGTGCTCCGGGGCATGAACGGCATGCAGGGATTCGCACGGCCAGCGCGCAGGGGAGTTCCCGCGCTGCTGCTGATCGCACTGCTGCAGGGCTGCGGCGGCCCGGCCACGATTCCCGGCGGTGGCGGTGGAGCCGGCCCTGATGCCACGCCACCTTCGGTGCCCGCCGCACTCACCGCCACGGCGCTGTCCCCGGCCAGCATCCAGCTCACCTGGCAGCCGTCGACCGATGCGGGCACCGGCGTTGCCGGCTATCGCGTGTTCCGGGATGGCGGCGCCACCGCCGTGGCCACCGTCACGACGCCTTCCTGGCTCGACACCGGTCTCACGGCGAACACGACCTACAGCTACACCGTGCGCGCGTTCGACGGTGCAGCGCCTGCCAATGAATCGGGAGGTTCCGCTGCTGCCAGCGCCACGACGCCGGCAACGCCCGTGCCCGGCGTTTCCGGCCTGGACTCGCGGCCCTCGAATACCGCCTGCCTTGCCGGCGAGGCGCCCTCCAGCAGTGTTTCGCTGGCGCTGGACCAGGTGTTCGCAGGCTTGGGCGCCTTCTCCTCGCCGGTGCTGATGCTGCAGGAACCCGCCAGCACTGCACGCTGGTACGTGGTGCAGAAGACCGGCATCGTGTTCGTGTTCGACAACCAGCCCAATGCCACGACGCGGCGCGAGTTCATCAACCTCACGACGCAGATCACCGGCAGCGCCAGCGATGAGCGCGGCCTGCTGGGCATGGCCTTTCATCCGGACTACCCCACGAACCCGCGCGTGTATGCCTCGTTCACCGCCACGGCCAGTGGCCAGCTGGTCTCGCGCATCGTGGAATTCCAGACGCGTGATGGGGGCCAGACGCTGGATGCCACCAGCGGCCAGACCATCCTGCAGGTGAACCAGCCCGAGTCGAACCACAACGGTGGCCATATCGCCTTCGGGCCCGATGGCTACCTGTACATCGGTCTGGGTGATGGCGGTGGCGGTGGCGATGGGCATGGCAGCATCGGCAATGGCCAGCGACTGTCCACGCTGCTGGGCAAGATGCTGCGCATCGACGTGAACTCCACCACGGCCGGCGGCACGCGCTACGCCATTCCGGCTACCAATCCCTTCCAGGGACCGGTGTGCAACAACGACACCGGCGCCTTCACGACCAACTGCCCCGAGATCTACGCGTATGGATTCCGCAATCCATGGCGCTGGAGCTTCGATCGCGTCAGTGGTGAACTGTGGGTGGGCGACGTGGGGCAGGGCGCCTGGGAAGAAGTCGACCGGGTGGTGTTGGGCGGCAACTACGGCTGGCGCTGCCGCGAGGGCGCGCATGCATTCAATGGCGCCTGCGGCCCGAACGCCGGCAGTTCGATCGATCCCATCGCCGAATACGATCATCAGCAGGGCGTCTCGATCACCGGTGGGCATGTCTATCGTGGCAGCGCGATCCCCGCGCTGGCCGGTCGCTATGTGTTCGGGGATTTCGGCTCCGGGCGCATCTGGCATGTCGCGCGGGATGCCACGCCCACGCAGCAGTTCACCACCGGGTTCAATTCCGGCCTGTCCATCTCCTCGTTCGCGCAGGATGCGGCGGGCGAGATCTACGTGGTGAATTTCGGCGGCACGCTGCACCGGCTGCGCGCCGGCGCTGCGGGCGGGCGCGTGATTCCAGCGCAGTTGTCGGCCACGGGCTGTGTCAGCGCCACCAATGCCACGCAGCCGTCCGCCGGGCTCATTCCCTATGCGCCCAACGCGCCGTTCTGGTCAGACGGCGCGGTGAAGTCGCGATACCTGGCGCTGCCGGATGGCCAGCGCATCGCGATCGGCGCCGACGGGGATTTCGATTTTCCCAACGGCTCGGTGCTGGTGAAGAACTTCCGCATCGGCACTCAGCCGGTGGAAACACGGCTGTTCATGCGCCACGACAATGGCGAGTGGGCCGGCTACACCTATGAATGGAATGCGCAGGGCACGGATGCCACGCGCGTGATCGGCGGCAAGACGGTGCAGGTGGCGGGGCAGTCGTGGCTGTTCCCCAGCGAGGCGCAGTGCCTGGTCTGTCACACCGCGGCGGCGGGACGGTCGCTGGGTCTCGAGCAATCCCAGCTCAATGGATCGCTGACCTATGCGGCCACGGGCCGCACCGCCAACCAGCTCGATACGCTCAATGCCATCTCCACGCTGACGCCGGCACTGACGCTGCCCGCGGCGCAGTTGCCGGCCATGCCCGATCCCTTCGGCACGGCGGGCACGCTGGCGCAGCGCGCCCGCGCCTATCTGCACACGAACTGCTCGAACTGTCACCGGCCGGGAGGCGGCACGCCGGTGAACATGGACCTGCGATACGGCACGCCGCTGGCCAGCACCAACGCCTGCGAAGTTGTGCCGGCACGCTCGCTGGGCATCGCCAACGCGCGGTTGATCGCCGTGGGTGGCACGGATCCCGCCGCACGTTCGCTGCTGGTGGCGCGGCCCAATCGCACGGATGCGGACGCGATGCCGCCGCTGCTGCCACGCACGGTGGATGCGGCAGGCGTTGCGCTGCTGGCGAGCTGGGTGAACTCGCTCGCCAGCTGCAACTAGATCCTTACTTCTTCTTGATCGACGCCAGGTAGGCGATGACGTCGGCGCGCTCTTTGGCGTCGGGCAGCATCATCGGCATGGTGGTGCCCGGCACCTTCTGCATGGGCATCGTCAGGAACTCATCCAGCGTCTTTGCGTTCCAGGTGACGCCGTACTTCTTCAGCGCCGGGGAATACATGGTGAAGGAAGGTTCGGCCGCGGCCTTGCGCCCGATCAGGCCGACCATGCTGGGGCCCGCCACCGGACCACCCGGATCCTTGGTGACCGCGTGGCAGATGCCGCAGCGCTGCTCGAAGATCGTCTTGCCATTGGCGACGTTGGCTGCAAAGGCGGCCGGTGCGGCGAAGCCGAGGGCCAGCGCGAGCAGCGCGGGGCGAAACAGGGCGGGGCGATCGAACGTCATGGACTTGTGTTCTCCGGGACGGTTTGGCAATTGCGAACTCGTCGCGATTGTAACAAACCGTCCCCTGAACAAAGCCTGAAGCCACGCGCCGGGGCGTGGCGGAGCGCTTTGCGCCTCAGATCGGGTAGTGGCGGTGCTGGGTGGAGATGCTGATCCAGCGCAGGTCGGTGAACTCGGCGACGCCGGCCTTGCCGCCAAACCGGCCCACGCCGCTGGCCTTGGTGCCGCCGAAGGGCATCTGCGCCTCGTCCTGCACCGTGGGGCTGTTGATGTGACAGATTCCCGAGTCGATGCGCTGGGCCACCGACAGCGCAGTGTTGATGTTGCGGCTGAATACGGCAGCCGAAAGTCCGTATTCGCAGTCGTTGGCCAGTTCCACCGCGTGTTCCGTGTCGCGGGCGCGCAGCACGCCGACGACGGGGCCGAAGGATTCCTCGCCATAGATGCGCATGCCCTTGGTGACGCCATCGACCACGGTGGGCTCGAAGAACGCGCCACCGCTGCCGGTGCCGCCGGTGAGCACCTTCGCGCCCTTGGCCGTGGCATCCGTGATCAGCGCCTTCACATGGTCCACGGTTTTCGCGTCGACGCAGGCGCCGATGGGGAAGTTGCCCTTGGTGGGGTCGCCCACCTGCAGCGTCTTCACCTTGGCGACGAAGCGCTTGAGGAATTCATCGGCGATGCCGGCGGTGACGATGATGCGCTCGGTGGACATGCAGATCTGGCCCTGGTGCATGAACGCGCCGAAGGCGGCGGCCGCCACGGCTTCTTCCAGGTCCGCGTCGTCGAGGATCAGCAGCGGCGCCTTGCCGCCCAGTTCGAGCAGGCAGGGCTTCAGGTGCTTGCCGGACAGTTCGCCGATGATGCGGCCCACGCGGCTGGAACCGGTGAAGTTCACGCGCTTCACGGCCGGATGCGCGATCAGCGCCTCGACCACGGCTGGCGCGTCGGCAGCCGAGTGCGCGACGAAATTCACCACGCCCGCGGGCAGGCCCGCCTCGTTGAAGCAGTCGACGATCAGGCGGTGCACGGCCGGGCACAGTTCCGAGGCCTTGAGCACCACGGTGTTGCCGCAGGCCAGCGGCGCGGCGATCGCGCGCACGCCCAGGATGACCGGCGCGTTCCACGGCGCCATGCCCACGCAAACGCCGGCGGCCTGGCGCACGCCCATGGCGAAGGTGCCCGGCACATCGGAGGGCAGCGTCTCGCCGATGACCTGCGTGGTCATCGCGGCGGCCTCCTCGAGCAGCGTCGCGGCGAAGCCGGTATTGAAGTGGCCCCAGCCGGCGATGGCGCCGGTTTCCTCGACGCACAGTCGCGAGAAATCCGCGCCGTGCGCGCGCAGTTTGGCCGCGGCCTCCATCAGGAACTTGCGGCGGGCGTTGGGGCCCAGCGCGGACCAGGCCGGAAAGGCCTTGGCGGCGGCATCGCAGGCGGCGCGGGCATCGGCGGCCGACGCGGCCGCGCAGGTGCTGACCACGGCGCCGGTGATCGGGCTCTTGCGCTCGAAGGTGGCGCCACTGTTCGCCGCCACGTCCTTGCCGCCGATCTGCAGTTTGATTTCGTTCATGTCTGTTTTTCCCGTTCGGTGTCCTGTGCCGAGCGTCCCCCGGCTGGAAGAGGCGCGAGCATAGCATCTAATATCGCCGCTCAATGACCGCCACCCCCGCAACGACTTCGCCGGCATTTCCATGGTGGGTGCGCGGCCTCGCCGCGCTGCCGCTGCCGTTGCTCTATGCGCTGTTTGCGGCGCTGGCGTGGCTGGTGCGCGTGGCAGTGCGCTTTCGCTGGCGGGTCACCGTGCTGAACCTGGACACGGCGTTCCCGCAGCAGGACGCGCGGCAGCGGCATGGGATCGCCGTTGCGAACTATCAGCATTTCGGCCAGATGGCCGCGGAGATGATTGCCGCCACCCGCATGAGCCGCGAGGAACTGCTGGACCGGGTGGAGTTCCGCAACCTGTCGCTGTTGCGCGAGCGGCTGGCGCTCGGTCGTCCGGTGCTGCTGCTCGCCTCGCATCAGTCGAACTGGGACTGGGGAATGTATGCGATGGCCGCCACGCTGGGATTCCCGGTCGATGTGGCCTACAAGCCGATGAAGTCCGCGGCCGCCGACCGGGTGCTGTGCGCGATGCGCCAGCGCTGGGGCGTGAACCTGGTGCCCGCGAAGGACCTGCTTTCCGACCTGCTGCAGCGCCGGCGCGAAGTGCGCGTGATCGCGATGCTCGCCGACCAGTCGCCGCGCACCAGCGAGCACCAGCGCTGGCTGACTTTTCTCGGACGCGACACGGCGTTCTACGCGGGCCCTGAGCAGATGGCGCGGGCCACGCGCTACGACGCGGTCTATGTATCGCTGCGCCGGGTGCGTCGCGGCCGCTACGTGGCCGAGTGCCTGCCATTGGCCGAGGGCAGCGCTGCGCTTGCGCCCGGGGAATTCACCGAGCGCTACGCGCGGCTCGTGGAGACGGACCTGCTGGCGGCCCCGTCCGAATGGACCTGGGGCCACCGGCGCTGGAAGCATGTCCGGCCGGCTGGCGCCGCAGAGGTTTCCTAGCCGCCTGATTTGGCCGCGAGGTGCCGGGCCAGCGCCGCCACCGTGGGGTGGTCGAACAGCTCGGTCAGGTCCACCACGCCGGGATATTCCCGGTCGATCTGTTCGTGGATCTCGATCAGCTTCAGCGAGCTGGCGCCGATCTCGAACAGGTTGTCATCGGGACCGATGCTGCGACCGGCAAGCACGCCATTGCAGATGCCGAGCAGGCGAGACTCGATGGAATCCGCAGTGCGGGCGGCACCGCCGGCGTATGCGGGAGC
The DNA here is from genome assembly GCA_016720075.1 of Pseudomonadota bacterium. Taxonomy (GTDB): domain Bacteria; phylum Pseudomonadota; class Gammaproteobacteria; order Steroidobacterales; family Steroidobacteraceae; genus ZC4RG30. The sequence goes on along the minus strand of JADJXW010000002.1, from coordinate 146,897 downwards.
GTGGCGGCTTACCTCGGCCTGGTCCGCCGCGAACTCGCCGTCGATGAGCTGTTGCTCCAGCAGGTGGCGCTGGATCTTGCCACTGGTGGTCTTCGGGATGCGCCGCACCGGCACCACCTGCGCCACTTCCAGGCCCGACTGCTCGTTGATGAGGCGCGTGATCTCGGTGGCCAGCGCCGGAAACCCTGCCGGTTCACCGCGGTAGAGCGCGAACACGGTGAGCTGGTCGGTTTCGGCGCCCGGCGGGCGCACGCCGGCCACCACCACCTTGCCCAGTTCCATGCCAGCTGCATGCTGCGCGATGGCCTCCAGGTCGTGCGGATAGTAGTTCTGGCCGTTGACGAAAAGGATTTCCTTCGCGCGACCGGTGATGTAGGTCTCGCCATCCAGCAGCAGGCCCAGGTCGCCGGTGCGCAGCCAGCCGTCACGCGTGAAGGTGGCGGCGTTGATGTCCGGCTCCCTGAAATAGCCGCCGGTGACATTCTCGCCCCGGATATGGATATGGCCGATGCTGCCATCGGGCAGCGGCGTGTCGTCGTCGGCGCAGATGCGCAGCTCGCAGCGCGGAATGGGCTGCCCCACCGACACCAGCGCCACCGCATCGCGGCTGCCAGTGCCCACGACCTGCGCGCGCGAGCCCACGCCAAGGTGATGGCGATCCAGCAGCAGCGTGCGGTAGTGCCTGCCCGTGGGCGGGAAGGTGACCGCGAGCGAGGCTTCGGCCAGGCCATAGACCGGGAACATCGCTGCGCGCTTGAGGCCCAGGCCGGACAGGCGCGCGAGGAACTCCTCGCACAGTTCCACCGAGATCGGTTCGGCGCCGTTGAAGATCAGCCGCACGGGCGACAGATCGAGGCTGCCGGGCGAGCGGTCATCCAGCACCTTGAGGTAATGCCGGTAGCCGAAGTTCGGCGAGCACAGGATGGTGGCGCGCACGCTGCTTGCGATGGCCAGCCACAGCAGCGGCCGGCGCACGAACAACTCCGTGGGCATCAGGTGCGCGTTGACGCGCGCAGCGAACATCACCAGGTGGAAGCCGATCAGACCCATGTCGTGCGTGAGCGGCATCCACGACAGGCTAACGTCGTTCTCGTTGAAGCCGCCGGCCTGGTTCACGGACTGGCTGTGGGCCATCAGGTTGGCGTGCGTCAGCACCACGCCCTTCGGTTCGCTGGTGGAACCGGAGGAGAACTGGATGAAGGCCGTGTCTTCCGGGCGCGCCTCGTGCACCAAGCCTGCCTTCGACAGATCCGCCACGTCCTCGGTGACGAAGGCGCGCGGACGCAGCGCGGCGAAGGTGGTGGTCAGCCCGGCATCGCCGGCCTGCTGCACGAACTGCCCAATGCGCTCGAGCGTCTTGCGGTCCGAGAAGATGAACGGCTGGCCGAGCTTCTGCGCGATGCGCAGCAGCTTGCGGCGGTGCTCGTCGCTGATGCCGATGGCCACGGGCACCGGCACGATGCCGCCCAGGATGGCGCCCCAGAAGGCATCGATGAACTGCTCGTTGTTGTTCAGCAGCAGGATGAGGTGGTCGCCGGGCCTGGCTCCCAACTGCTGCAGGTGGAACAGCATGCCCAGCGCGCGCTGGTACAGCTCGGCATAGGTGACGCGCCGGACCTGGTTGTCGCCCGAGTGGTAATGGATGGCGCGATCGGCAGGATGCTGGTGCTGCATCAGCGCCGTGAGTGTCGGGTGGCTCATGGTTGGTTCCGCGTGCGACGGGACAGCCGCATGATGAAGGGGCGCGTGGCGCGCAGGTTGATCAGCGCCTCGAATGACACCGGGTCGCTGTCGACGCGGCGCAGGCTGAAGCGGCGTGCGAAGCGGTTCAGGTGCACCAGCATCTCGAAGATCGCCAGCGTCTCGCCGATGCAGTGGTGCGCGCCGGCGGAGAAGGGCAGGTAGGTGAGCTTGGGGCGGTCTTCCTCGAAGCGCTCGAAGCGGTCGGGGATGAACTTCTCGGCATCGCTCCAGAAGTCCGGGTGACGATGCACGAAGTAGGGCGAGAAGAACACGTCGGTCCCGGGCGGCACCGTGAAGCCGCCGAGCTGGTCCGCCTCGATGGTCTTGCGCGAGATCACCCACACCGGCGGATACAGCCGCATGGCCTCGCGGATCACCATGTTGGAGTAGGGCAGTTCTTCCACGTGCTGCAGCGACGGCACGGCCACTTCCGGGTCCGCGTCGATCTCGGCGTGCAGGCGCGCTTCCACGTCCGGGTGCTCGCCCAGCAGGAACCAGGTCCAGTTCAGCGCGCTGGCGGTGGTCTCGTGGCCGGCGATGACCATGGTGGTGATCTCGTCGACCACCTCCTTGTCGGTCATGCCCGTGCCGGTTTCCTTGTCTTTGGCCGAGAGCATCATCGACACGTAGTCGGGCCCATCGCCCGCGGGCTTGCCGCCGGCGGCGCGGCGGCGCGCCACGAACCTGCCGATGAGGGCCCGCAGCTTGTGGAAGCTGTAGGCGAAGCGCAGGTCGCGCTCGGATTCCTCGGTGAGAACGGCGAAGGGATTTTCGCCCGTTTCGGCATGCATGGCCGCGAGGTCATCGCCGAAGATGGCGCCGAGGATGATCTCGAGCGTCATCGTGCTCATGTCGGCGGTGACATCGACCGGCTCGCCTGCCTCGCACTTGCGATCCCACTCGGCGAGCAGACGGTCATTGGCGCGCGCGATCAGCGTGTCGAACTGCGCCAGCACGCGGCGGTGGAAGGTGGGCTGGAGCATGCGCCGCTGGCGCTTCCAGAACTCACCTTCGCTCACTATGATGCCGTTGCCGAGCAGGATCTTGATGCGGTCGAAGCCCACGCCCTTGGCGTAGTTCTTGTGGTTGCTGATCAGGATGCGGCGCACGTCGTCCGGGTGGTTGAACACCCACGTGTGCGACTGCCGTCCCGGCGCGTAGACACGGTAGGCATCGCCCAGCTGGGCATAGATGGTGCGCATGCGGTCGAGCGAATCTGCCGTCGAGCCGATGTCGAAGCGCTGGTCCGATTCGGGCGGCAGGAGAGTTTCAGACGTCATGAAGCCCGAAATTCTACCCGAAGAGCGCGTATCCCGGCGCAGGCTGACGCCGCTGCGCAAGGTGGCCTATGCCCTGGCCACGCCGCTCGCCCTGCTGCTGATTCGTGCCTGGTGGCGCAGCTGCCGCATCGTCAGCGTGACGGGCGCGCAGCACCTCGAGGCGGCGCTCGCCGCGGCGCCCTCGCTGCTGCCGTGCTACTGGCACCAGCACGAACTGTTCTGCGCGCGCTACCTGCTGCTGCAGGTGCCGAAGGGCCTGAAGCTCGGCTTCCTCGTCAGCCCCTCTGTTGATGGCGAAGTTCCCGCCGCCATCGCGCGCAGGCTGGGCGCGCAGGTGATCCGTGGTTCCTCCACGCGCACCGGCGCGAAGGCGCTGCGCGATTACTACCAGCTGCTGGTGAATGAGAATGTTTCGCCCGTGATCACGCCGGATGGACCCACCGGCCCGCCGCATCGATTCAAGCCCGGCGGCCTGCTGCTGGCGCAGATCTCGGGCAGGCCGCTGTTGCCCATGGCCTTTGCGGCATCGAGCGCCTGGCATTTCGGGTGGGATGATTTCGTGCTGCCCCGGCCGGGCAGCCGCATCGCGATAGCCATCGGTGCGCCAGTGAAGGTGGACCGATCCGTGGCGCTGTCGCAGGGCGAGGTGCTGGAGCAGTGGCAGCAACGGCTGGAGCGGGAACTCGCCTCGCTGTCGCAGGCGGCCCAGGCGGCGCTGGCATGAATCCCTGGCGGCAGGTGCTGGTCGATCGCGCGCCGTGGGTGATCATCGGCATCGCGCTGCTGGTGTTCGGCGCGGGCCTTGGGCTGCGCGACCCCTGGCCGGCGGACGAGCCGGTGTACGCGCTCATCGCGCGCGACATGCTCCGCCACGGCAACTGGCTCATCCCCATGGTGGGTGGCGACTATTTCCAGGACAAGCCGCCGCTGCTGTTCTGGCTGCAGGCCGTTTTCTACTGGATCACAGGCTCCCATCGCATCGGGTTCCTGCTGCCCTCGCTGCTGGCAGGCATCGGCACGCTGCTGCTGGTCTACGACCTGGGTCGCCGACTGTGGAGTCGCGAGGCGGGTCTCAACGCGGCGCTGGTGCTGCTGTTCGCAGTGCAGTTCACGCTGCAGGCGCGCCGCGCGCAGCTGGACGCGCTGCTGGTGTTCTTCACCACGCTGTCGCTTTACTGCCTGCTGCGCCAGCTGCTGCTGGGCGGTGGCTGGCGGTGGGCGATCGGGGCGGGCATCGCCGCGGGTCTGGGCACGCTCAGCAAGGTGGTGGGGTTCTTCTCGTTCATGGTGCTGCTGCCCTGGTTGTTTGCCGTGTGGCGCGGCTGGCCGGGAGTGGCATGGCAGAAGCCCTGGCCGGCATGGTCGATCGCAGGCATTGCGTGGGCGGCCGTGGTGGCCGCCTGGCTCGTGCCCGTGTGGCTGCTGGCGCAGCGCGATGCCGGGGTGAGCGCCTATTTCCACGAACTCGTGTTCGTGCAGACCTTCGGTCGCTATGTGGATCCGTGGCATCACTATCGGCCCGCCTGGTACTACCTGCAGGTGATGGCCACGCTGTGGCTGCCCGCCGTGCTGCTGCTGCCGTGGCTGGTGCCGCGATGGGCTGCCGCGCTGCGCCAGCGCGATGCGCGGGTGCTGCTGCCGCTGGGATTCGCGGCGGTCTACCTGCTGTTCTTCACCGCCAGCAGCGGCAAGCGCGACCTGTACATCCTGTCCGCGCTGCCGATGCTGGCGCTGCCCATGGGCTACCTGCTGCCCGAGCTGTGGCGCAAGGCCGCCGTGCAGCGCCTGCTGGCCGGTTTCACCACGCTGGTGTCGCTGGCGTGCGTGGGGTTGTGGATCTACCTGGTTCATGTCGATGCGGCACGCGGCGCGCGCCTGCTGGAAGCCGGCGGCATCGGTAACTTTGCGCCGCTGCTGGTGATCGGCGCCGCGGGTCTCGTGCTGGTGGCGGTGCTGCGTTTGCGCGGCGCGCATCTGGCCCTGGCCGGCTTCCTGGTGGCCGCCTGGCAGGTGGCGGGGTGGTGGGTGTTCCCCGCCATCGACGGCGCGCGTTCGGCTGGCGATTTCATCGCGAAGCTCGAATCCATGGCCGATCCGCAGCGCGAGCTTGGACTGCTGGCCTATCACGAGCATTTCCTGTGGCACCTGCGGCGTCCGACCGTGAATTTCGGGCACCGGCGGTTTCGCGAAGGCGATGCGGAGAGCTTCGATGCCGCGGCCTGGCTGGCTGCGGATGGTTCGCGGCAGCTGCTGGTTTCCGAGCACATGCTGGCGCCGTGCTTCACGTCGGCCTCATCGCGGCTCGTGGGCGATTCAAGCCGCGGCGACTGGTTCCTGGTGACCGGCGCGCCGAATGCCGACTGCGCCCGCAGGGGTGAGGCGACGCGTGTGTTCCACTATGCGCCGTGAGCTGCTGCGATTCCTGCTGGTCGGAGGGTTCTGCACGCTGCTGCAATACGCGGTGCTGGTCGCGGGCGTGGAGCTGCTGCATCTGGATGCGGTGGTTGCCTCGACGAGCGGCTTCCTCGCCAGCGCGGTCGTGAACTACCTGCTCAATCGCAGGTTCACCTGGGCCAGCACGGCTGCGCATGCGGTGGCGGTGCGGCGTTTCCTCATCGTGCTGGCGATAGGCCTTGCCCTCAATGTGCTGGGCATGCGCCTGCTGCACGGTTATCTTCACTGGCACTATGTGCTATCGCAGGTGCTGACCACCATGGTGACGGTGTCGTGGAATTTCGCCGGTCATCGCCACTGGACTTTCGCCCCGGCCGGGGGCGCGAAATGAGCAGCCCGGGCGCAGGTCGGCTGTCCATCGTCATGCCCTGCTACAACGAGCAGGAGGGCCTGGCCTCTGCGGCGCATCAGGTGCTGCAGCTGTTGTCGGAGCTGGTGTCCCGGGGTCGCATTGCACAGGGCAACCTGTGGCTCGTCGATGATGGCAGCCGCGATGGCACCTGGGCCGTCATCGAATCACTGTCGGCGGCCGATCCGCGAGTGGTGGGCCTGAAGCTCTCGCGCAACCGCGGTCACCAGAACGCGCTGCTGGCGGGCCTGATGAATGCCGATGGCGATGCCGTCATCTCGCTCGACGCGGACCTGCAGGACGACATCGGCGTCATCGACGAGATGGTCGAGGCCTGGCTGGCCGGCTTCGAAGTGGTCTACGGCGTGCGTCGCAGCCGGGTGCAGGATTCCTTCTTCAAGCGCTGGACGGCGCGCCGTTATTACGCGCTGTTGCGGCTGCTGGGCGTGGATGTGGTGCCCGACCACGCCGAGTACCGGCTGATGAGCCGGGCCGCGCTCGAAGCGCTGGCGGAATACCCCGAGACACACCTGTTCCTGCGCGGGCTGGTGCCGCAGCTGGGCTTCCGGTCGACGCAGGTGTTCTACGACCGCAAGCTGCGCGTGGCCGGGCACACCAAGTACCCGCTGCGACGGATGGTGGGACTGGGCCTGGACGGCATCACTTCGTTCAGCGCGGTGCCGCTGCGGCTGATCGCGGCCGGCGGGGCGGTGCTGTTCGTGCTGTCCACGCTGGTGGCGCTGTGGGTGATGGGGGTGCGCCTGTTCACCGACCACGCCGTGCCGGGCTGGGCCTCCACCACGCTGCCCATCTACGCGCTGGGCGGGGTGCAGCTGCTGTGCCTGGGGGTGGTCGGGGAGTATGTGGCGAAGATCTACATGGAAGTGAAGCGCCGCCCCCGGTACCTCATCGAAAAGACGGCAGGGGATGCGGGGGGCATTGCCGCGCGTACCGATAAATCCAAGCTGAAGCAATAAGTTGTATCGTTTTCCTTACCGGATATGACAGAATCCGGGCTTAAGTGAACTGTGTTGCAGGTCGTGGCCTGCGGATGGCCAAAACGGCAACATCGTTGGCAACTTAGGGAAAGTATCGGGAAATGTCCTCAACCCGACCGGTTTCACCCACAGACGTCACCGCCTCGGACATCTTCGCCAGTCCGCGCGTGGCCGGTCGTCTTGGTGCGGGCCTGGGCCTGGATGTGGAGTGCACCAAGGCCGCCGTCGATCTGCAGAACATGGTTCCGCAGACGTCCGAGTCGGTCATCCAGGGCAGCCTCGAAACCCTGCGCCGGGCCACCGGGGCAGACACCGCCTTCATCGCGATGCTGAATGAGACCGGCGAGGGATTCGCCCGCATCACCGCGGCGGGTGCCGAGGGCGTCGCGCCCGGCGCGCGCGGCCTGTCGGGCGAGCCGCTCACCTCGTTCCCCTTCCTGGCCTCGCGCTTCGACCACCTGCGCCTCACCGAGTATCGCGACACCAGTGCGCCGGCGCGCGAGGATCCGGCCGAAGCCGGACGCCTGGCCGCGCTGGGATTCTCGTCCGTGCTGCTGGTGGTGCTGTACATGCACAAGCGCCCGGCGGGCGTGCTGGGCGTGGCGCGCTGCATCGAGCGCGGCGCCTGGGACGTGAACTACCAGCTGCTGCTGAAGCTGATCGGCACCAGCCTCGCCACGGGCCTTGATCGCCTGGCGATGGCCACGCGCCTGGCCGAGATGGACGAACGCAACGCGCTCGTCGATGCGGCTTCCAACGATGGCTTGTGGGATTTCGACTTCGACTCCAACGAGCTTTACCTGTCGCCGCGCTGGAAGGCGATGATGGGCTACGAGGACATCGGGCCCACCGAGATCGTCGACTGGCGCGGCATGGTGCACCCGGATGACCTCTCGCGCGTGCAGGACGCGATGTTCAAGCATGTGTCGGGCGCCGTGCCGCTGTTCGAGAGCGTGCACCGCATGCGCCACCGCAATGGCGAATACCGCTGGGTCATCAGCCGCGCCAAGGGACGCATCGACAAGCAGGGGCGCCTGCAGCGACTGCTGGGCGTCGAACTGGACATCACCGAGCGCAAGCTCTACGAAGAGGCGCTGTTCCGCGAGAAGGAAGCCGCGCAGATCACGCTGCAGGCCATCGGCGATGGCGTGATCACCACCGATGCCGATTCGGTCATCGACTACATCAATCCGGTGGCCGAGACGCTCACCGGCTGGCGCCTTGAAGACGCCATGGGCCGCAACATCGACGAGGTGTTCCGCGCCTTCCACGAGGAAACCTGCGAGCCGCTGGAGAACCCGCTGACCGGCTCGATCCGCCGCGCGCGGCCGATGAAGTCCACGCGGCCGGTGCTGATGATCCGGCGCGACGGCAACGAGCTGTACGTGGAGAGCACCGCGGCGCCCATACGCGATGGCGGCGGCCACGTCAGCGGGGCGGTGCTGGTGTTCCACGACGTGAGCGAAAGCCGCGAGCTGAACCGCAAGCTCTCCTACCACGCCAGCCACGATCCGCTGACGGGCCTGGTGAACCGCCGCGAATTCGAGAACCGCATCGAGCGCTGCCTGAAGAGCGCGCGCGCCCAGGAAGGCTCGTACGCGCTGTGCCACCTGGACATCGACCAGTTCAAGATGATCAATGATTCCTGCGGACATGCCGCGGGTGACACGCTGCTGGGCCAGATCGGCGCGCTGCTGAAGTCCAAGATCCGCTGGCGCGACACGCTGTCGCGGCTGGGCGGCGATGAATACGGCGTGCTGCTGGAAAGCAGCACGCTCGATGACGCGCTGCGCATCGCCGAGGTGCTGCGCGAGACGGTCAAGGGCTTCCGCTTCGAGTGGGAAGAGCGGGTATTCAAGCTTTCGGCCAGCGTGGGCGTGGTGCCGATCACCTCGGAGAACGACGACGTGGCGTCGATCCTTTCGGCCGCCGAGGGCGCCTGCGCCGCGGCCAAGGAGCAGGGCCGCAACCGCGTGCACAGCTTCGCCGAGAACGACATCGAGCTGATGCGCCGGCGGCGCGAGACGCAGTGGGCGGCGCGCATCAGCGCCGCGCTCGACGAAGGCCGCTTCGAGCTGTACCGCATGCCGATCATGCCGCTGCAGTCGAAGGAAGAGGGCGAGCACTACGAGATCCTGGTGCGCATGCGCGACGAGGCGGGCAAGATCATCTCGCCCGACCATTTCATCGCCGCCGCCGAACGCTACAACATCACCCCGGCCATCGACCGCTGGGTGATCGAGAACACGCTGCGCTGGCTGGTGTCGGAGGCCGACGAGCGCGAGAAGCTCGCCATGTGCTCGATCAACCTGTCGGGCCAGAGCCTGGGCGACGACAAGTTCCTGCCGTTCGTCATCGAGCAGTTCCAGAAAAGCGGCCTGGATGCCACCAAGATCTGCTTCGAGATCACCGAGACGGCGGCGGTAGCCAGCTTCTCGCAGGCCAACCGCTTCATCAAATCGCTGAAGGAACTGGGGTGCAAGTTCTCGCTGGATGACTTCGGCACCGGCCTGTCATCGTTCGGTTACCTGAAGCATTTCCCGGTGGATTACCTGAAGATCGACGGCAGCTTCGTGCGCGGCATCCTCACCGACCCGATCGACCGCGAGATGGTGCGCTCGATCAACGAGATCGGCCACCTGACCGGCAAGCTGGTGATCGCGGAGTTCGCCGAGAACCAGGAGATCATCCAGACGCTGGCAAGCCTGGGCGTGGACTATGCGCAGGGCTATGGCATCGCGCAGCCCAGTCGCCTGTCGAAGGCGCCCGTTCCGGGCTGATCTACAGCGCCAGGAAGCGCATCGAAAGATCGATCGCGCGCACATGCTTCGTTAGCGCGCCGATCGACACGAAATCCACGCCGGTGGCGGCGATCTTCGCCAGCCCGTCGAGATCCACGCCGCCTGACGCCTCGAGCAGCGACCTGCTGTGCGCGTCATTGCGGCGCTGCACCGCAGCGCGCATGTCGTCGAGGCTGAATTCATCGAGCATGATGTAGTCGGGCGCCTCGGCGAGCGCCTGCGCGAATTCCGCCAGCGTCTCCACTTCCACTTCCACCTCGATGCCGGGCACGAGGCGCCGGGCCGCGTGGATCGCGGCCGGGATGGAGCCGGCGGCGACGATGTGGTTTTCCTTGATCAGCACCCGATCGTAGAGCCCGAGGCGATGGTTGTGGCCACCGCCGCAGCGCACGGCGTATTTCTGCGCCAGCCGCAGCCCGGGCACCGTCTTGCGCGTGTCGAGGATGCGGCAGTTGGTGCCGGCCACGGCCTGCGCGTGGCGCCGCGTGGTGGTGGCGGTGCCCGACAGCGTCTGCAGGAAATTCAGCGCGCAGCGCTCGCCCGTGAGGATGGCGCGGGCAGGTCCCCGCAATTCGCACAGCGTGGCGCCAGCGGCAACCCGGTCGCCCTCGCGGGCGCGCCAGTCCACGCTGACGCGCGGATCGATCTGCCGGAAAGTCTCGGCAAGCCAGGCCGAGCCGCAGAGGATCATCTCCTCGCGCGTGATCAGCGTGGCGCGGGCCTGGGTTTCGGCGGGAATGAGCGCTGCGGTGACGTCGCCCGGGCCGATGTCTTCGGCCAGCGCCCGGGCGACTTCTTCAGACAAGCCGGGCGGCAGGGCGCCGCCCGCTGCGGCACTGTTCAGAACGGCAGGCCGTGTGACTGGCCGGCCATGCAGGCCAGCATGGGAATGGACAGCGCGAAGTTGGTGCGCGAAGCCAGCGTCGCGATCTTGCGGGACTTGGCCTTTTCCTCATCCGTGGCGGCCACGATGCCCAGGACCTTCTTCTGGTTGGGCCAGATCAGCACCCAGACATTGAACAGCATGATGGTGCCGAGCCAGGCGCCGATGCCGATCGTGACGAGGCCGGTCTGGAAGGTGAAGGCGCCCACCAGGTTCGGGCCCAGGATCCAGGCCCCGGTGATCCAGGTCGCCACCGCGGCCCAGCGGAACCACAGCAGCGCGCGCGGGGCGATGTACTTGCTGATGCCCGCTCCGCCCGGTCCGCCCTTGTCGGCGCCGGCGGCCGCAAGGCCCGGGATCTGGACGACATTGAAGTAGTACAGCAGGCCGATCCACATGACGCCGGCCAGGATGTGGAGCCACCGGCCGAGGCTGTAGTGCATGAACTGGTTGGGGTCGAGGCCCACGAAAAGGATGATGGACAGGATCACGCCGGTGGTGATGGCGCCCTTTACGGTGTTGAGTGGGTTCATAGGCCTTTGTCTCCCCTGGGTTTTGCGGCGTTTGAAGAATAGGGCAGCACACCCCATAATTCAATTTATGAAACCAGCGGCGATTGCCTGTCTGATCCTCGCCCTGCCGTGTCTCGGGGGCTGTGTCGCCGCCGTGGTCGGTGGCGCGGCCGCCGGTGGCTACTACGTCGGCAAGGACGACCGCTCGGCCGAGCGCATCGCGGCCGATGCCGCCATCACCGCCGACGTGAAAGCCCGCCTGATCGCCGAGCCGGGCATCCGCTCGCTGTCCATCAACGTGGACACCTTCAACGCCAATGTCACCCTGAAGGGTGATGTGAAGACCGCCGCGCAGCGGGCCACCGCCGAACAGCTGGCGCGCAGGGTCAAGGGCGTCAAGTCGGTCCGCAACGAACTCGCCGTGAAGGGCTAGGCCCTTCGAGGAACAGGATAAATCCATGGACGTCACCGAACGCATCAAGCAGCACCTTGCCACACAGCCCGTGGTGCTGTTCATGAAGGGCACGCCCGATTTCCCGCAGTGCGGGTTTTCGGCGCAGACCGTCGCCGTGCTCAAGCACGTGGGCACGGATTTCCACGCGGTCAACATCTTCGAGGACCTGGAGCTGCGCGATGAGCTCAAGCGCTTCTCCAACTGGCCCACGTATCCGCAGCTCTACGTCAAGGGTGAGCTGATCGGCGGCTGCGACATCGCCATGCAGATGCTGCAGAACGGCGAGCTCAAGCAGCTCATCGACGACGCCACCAGCAAGTCCGCGGCCTAGTCCTCCGACAGATCCAGCGGCGCGGGCGCTCCGTCCTTCCAGCCCAGCGCGCGCGCCTTTTCCTCGGCGCGCACGAAGCTTTCATGCATGCCATTGCATACATGGCAGAACAGGTCCGCCGTCCGTTCAGCGTCATAGACGGCTGAATGCGCCTCGCGGCTGTCGAAATCGATGCCGGCCAGCTGCGCCGCGCGCGCCAGCACGGTCTGGCCCAGCGCCGCGCCGGCCAGCGTGGCGGTGTCGAAGCAGGAGAACGGATGGAAGGGATTGCGCTTGATGCCGGTGCGTTCCACTGCGGCATTGAGGAATCCCAGGTCGAAGGCTGCGTTGTGGCCGACGAGAATCGCTCGCCGGCAGCCGTGCGAGCGGATGGCGGTGCGGATCTCGCGGAACAGCCGCTGCAGCGCGTCACCCTCCGGAATGGCCGGCCGCAGCGGATGCCACGGATCGATGCCGTTGACCTCGAGCGACACCGGATCGAGTCGCGAGCCCTCGAAGGGCTGCACGTGAAAGCCATGCGTCGCGCCGCGGCGGACGCGACCCGCTGAATCCACCTCGATGATCACCGCGGCGATTTCCAGCAGCGCGTCGGTGCGCGAATGGAAGCCGCCGGTTTCCACGTCGATGACCACGGGCAGGAAGCCACGAAAGCGCTTTGACGCCAGTTCGGTTGCGGCCATCTGGATCAGCGCGCTTTGCCGGCAAAGCGCCAGCCCAGTGTCTGGCCGGCATGCAGCGGCACGAGGCGGTCCGCGCCAAAGGGGTACTCCTCGGGCACCGTCCAGCTCTCGCGCCGGAGCATCACCCGCGCATCGTTGAGCGGCAGTCCATAGAAGCGCGGGCCGAATTCGCTGGCGAAGGCTTCAAGGCGGGGCAGGGCGCCCGCCTGCTCGAAAACCGCGGCGTAGAGTTCCAGCGCGGCATGCGCGGAATAGATGCCGGCGCAGCCGCAGGTGGTTTCCTTGGTATGGCGCGCGTGCGGCGCGCTGTCGGTGCCGAGGAAGAAGCGCGGGTCACCGCCCACCACGGCCTCGAGCAGCGCCACGCGGTCGCGCTCGCGCTTGAGCACGGGCAGGCAGTAGTGATGCGGACGGATGCCGCCGGTGAACAACGCGTTGCGGTTCATGGCCAGGTGCTGCGGCGTGAGCGTGGCGGCGACGCCTTCGGCCTGCGCGCGCACGAAATCCACGGCGGCCTTCGTCGTCACATGCTCGAACACGATGCGCAGGCGTGGCACCCGCGCCCGCAGCGGCGCGAGCACCTCGTCGATGAAACGGGCTTCGCGGTCGAAGACATCCACTTCCGGCTGCGTGACCTCGCCGTGCACCAGCAGCGGCATGCCGGCGTCGGCCATCGCCTCGAGCACCGCGTCGAGGCGGCGGATGTCGGTGACGCCGGAGTCAGAGTTGGTCGTGGCGCCCGCCGGATAAAGCTTGCAGCCGTGCACGAAGCCGCTGCCTCTGGCGGTGGCGATCTCGGCCGGGTCGGTGCGGTCGGTCAGGTACAGCGTCATCAGCGGCGTGAACAGGCTGCCCGCGGGCAGCGCTGCCAGGATGCGGTCCCGATAGGCGCGGGCCAGCGCGGTGGTGGTCACCGGCGGCTTCAGGTTGGGCATCACGATGGCGCGGGCGAACTGCGTGGCGGTGTGTGGCAGCACGGCGCGCAGCGCATCGCCATCGCGCAGGTGCAGGTGCCAGTCGTCGGGCTGGCGAATCGAGAGGGTGTCCACTACTTGCCTTTGAGGTGATCGAGCACGAAGGTCAGCGCGAAGCGCGCGCCGAAGCCGGTGATCTCGGTGGGTATATGGGCGAGGCCGCCACGCCGCGTCGCGGATGAGAGGTCCACATGCGCCCAGGGGATGTCATCGGGCACGAAGCGCTTGAGGAACCGGGCCGCATGGATGTGATCGCCCTTGCCCTCGACAGCGCACTGCGCCACGTCGGCAAGCGAACTGTCGATGTCGGCGTCGAAATCCTCGGGCAGCGGGAACTGCCACAACCGCTCGCCGCTGGCGCCGCTCGCTGCCAGCGCGCTGGAGGCGAGAGCCGGCGTGGTGGCGAACAGTCCGCTCATGCGCTCGGTCAGCGCGTACACGCAGGCGCCGGTGAGCGTGGCGAAATCCAGGATCGCCTTCGGCCGCCGGCGCGCGGCCAGCGCCAGCGTGTCGGCCAGCGCCATCCGGCCTCCGCATCGCTGTGGATCACCTGGATGGTGGTGCCGTTCAGCGCGCGCACGATTTCCTGCGGACGGTAGGAGTCCGGGCCGATGTTGTTCTCGGTGATCGCCAGCCACGCGTCGACCCGCACGGCTGCCCCGAGCTTCGCCAGCGCAACCAGCGAGGCCACCACGACGGCGCTGCCGGCCATGTCGGTGTGCATGTCCAGCATCGAGCGATGCGGCTTGAGGTTCGTGCCGCCCGTGTCGAAGAGGATGCCCTTGCCCACCAGCGCGATGTCGGGCCGGGCGCCACGCGCGCGCGATCGCCGTGGGGTGTAGCTCAGGTGCGCGATGCCTGCATCGCGCCGCGGGTTGGCGCGGCTCACGGCCAGGAATGCGCCTGCGCCCATGCGGCGCAGCGCAGCCTCGCCATGCCAGCGCAGCGTGAGGCCGTGCCGGCGGGCCAACTGGACCAGCAGGCGCCGGTAGGCCGGCGCGTCCAGCACGTTCGGCGGCAGCGCCGTCAGATGCCGCGCAAGGTTGTTGGCCTCCGCGACGGCCTGCGCGCGGCGAAGATCGAGCGCGGAATCGCCGAACACATCCACCACCGGCGCGCGGGTCGCTTCCTGCTTCGACTTCGCATTCGGCATCGCGAAGGTGTGCGCCGCGATGGCCGCATACAGGGCTTCCTGCCAGGCCGCGCGCAGTGAGGGCGCGCACTGGACGATGATCGCGATCCGGCGCGGGTGGGGTCGGTCCGCCAGCACCCGCTGCGCCAGCTTGCCCGCCACGCGCAGCAGTTCGTAGCGGTCGGCCTCCGGGCGGCAGGCGCCCAGCACGCCCAGCGTCTGGCGGGAGTCGTCGAGGGTGACTGCGCGCACATCGCCATGCGAAAGACTGCCGCGCGCATGCAGCTGTCGCCATCGGCCATACTGCGGCAGCGCGCGCGAGGGCTTGCCAGCGGTTGGCAGCAGCAACAGCACGGCATCGTAACGGGGCAGGGAGCTGGTAGCGGGAATACCCGGCTTCGCGGTCAGGCGTGGCGGGCGTTCGCGAGGCAGCAGCGGAGGGTTGGACACGGTGGCGTTTGCTTGACCGAACAGGGCTAAAACCGGATCATCGCGCGCGCCGAAGTGGCGCTTTTGCATGTCATCGTAGCACAGCGCCACTATTGACTTTTTTGCCGTTTAGGTGTGCCGAGCAGGCGGGCCAAATGACCGACTTGAAGAACATCCAGGACCAGGATCCGGAAGAAACCCGCGAGTGGCTGGAGTCCATCGACTCGGTGATCCGCACCGGCGGAGGCGACCGGGCCAGGTACCTCATCGAGCAGTTGCTCGATCATGCGCGCCGCGCCGGCGCAAACCTGCCGCTCAAGGCGACCACGCCTTACGTGAACACGATTCCCGCGACCCAGGAGCTGCCGTATCCCGGCGACCGCACGCTCGAGAAGCGCCTGGAAGCGTACATGCGGTGGAACGCCGTGGCCATGGTGCAGCAGGCCAACAAGCAATCCTCGGAATATGGCGGCCACCTGGCCAGCTATGCATCTTCTTCCACGCTGTATGAAGTGGGGTTCAATCACTTCTGGCGGGCGGCGTCGGACAAGCATCCCGGCGACCTGGTGTTCATGCAGGGCCACAGTTCGCCGGGCGTGTACGCGCGCGCGTACCTCGAAGGACGCCTCACCGAGGCCAACCTGAAGAAGTTCCGCCACGAAGTGGGCGGTGGCGGTCTTTCGTCTTACCCGCATCCCTGGCTGATGCCGGACTTCTGGCAGTTCCCAACGGTATCGATGGGCCTCGGGCCGATGATGGCCATCTACCAGGCGCGCTTCATCCGCTACATGGAGAACCGCGGCCTGTCGCCGGCATCCGATCGCAAGGTGTGGTGCTTCTGCGGCGATGGCGAAATGGACGAGCCCGAGTCGATGGGCCAGCTCACGCTGCCGGTGCGCGAAGGCCTCGACAACCTGGTGTTCGTGGTGAACTGCAACCTGCAGCGCCTCGATGGCCCGGTGCGCGGCAATGGCAAGATCATCCAGGAACTGGAGTCGGCCTTCCTCGGCGCTGGCTGGAACGTCATCAAGGTGCTGTGGGGTCGCAACTGGGATCCGCTGCTGGCCAAGGACAGCAATGCCGTGCTGCGCCAGTTGATGCTGAACACGGTCGATGGCGAATACCAGAACTTCAAGGCCAAGGGCGGCGCCTACACGCGCGAGCATTTCTTCGGCAAGTACCCGGAGACGGCTGCCATGGTGGCCAGCATGTCCGATGAGGACATCTGGCGCCTGAAGCGCGGCGGCCATGATGCGCAGAAGGTCTACACGGCCTATGCCGCGGCAGCGGCGCACAAGGGTCAGCCCACCGTCATCCTCGCGCACACCGTGAAGGGCTTCGGGCTGGGCAAGGCCGCCGAAGGCCAGATGGTCGCCCACCAGCAGAAGAAGATGGACGCCGAGTCACTGGCCAGCTTCCGCATCAACCTGGACCTGCCGCTGAAGGACGAGGAGATCGCGAGCTTCACCTTCGTGAAGCCTGCGGAAGACAGCGACGAGATCCGCTACCTGAAATCGCGCCGCGAACGATTGGGTGGATACCTGCCCAGGCGCGACACCAACGTGCCGCCGCTCGAGATTCCGTCGCTCGAGGCCTTCAAGGCCGTCACGGATGGCAGCGGCGATCGCGAGATTTCCACGACCATGGCCTTCGTGCGCATCCTCACGGCGCTGCTGAAGGACAAGAACATCGGCAAGAACATCGTGCCGATCGTGCCCGATGAAGCGCGCACCTTCGGCATGGAAGGCCTGTTCCGGCAGATCGGCATCTATTCGGCGGTGGGCCAGCTCTACACGCCACAGGACGCCGACCAGCTCATGTCCTACAAAGAGGACAAGAAAGGCCAGATGCTCGAGGAGGGCATCAACGAGGCTGGCGCCACCTGCTCATGGATCGCCGCGGGCACTGCCTACGCGAACCACAAGCAGCACATGGTGCCGTTCTACATCTACTACTCGATGTTCGGTTTCCAGCGCGTAGGTGACTTCATCTGGGCGGCGGGTGACATCCAGGCGCGTGGCTTCCTGCTGGGCGCCACGGCCGGTCGCACGACGCTCGCGGGCGAAGGCCTGCAGCACCAGGATGGCCACAGCCAGATCGTCGCCACGACGGTGCCCAACTGCCGTGCGTATGACCCGGCCTATGCCTACGAGCTCGCCGTGATCATCCATGACGGCATGAAGAGGATGTACACGAACGACGAGAACATCTTCTACTACCTCTCGGTGATGAACGAGAACTACGTGCAGCCGGCCATGCCGGCGGGCGCGGAAGAAGGCATCCTCAAGGGCGCGCACCAGATCCGCGAAGGCATCCGCGGCAAGCTGCGCGCGACGCTGCTGGGTTCGGGCACCATCCTGCGCGAGGTGCTGGCCGCGGCCGAGATCCTCGAGTCCGACTACAAGATCCCCGCCGATGTGTTCTCGGTCACCAGCTTCAGCGAACTGCGCCGCGAGGCGCTGCTGGTGGAGCGCGAGAACCTGCTGCATCCGGAAAGGCCCGCTGCGGTGCCGTACGTGGCCAAGCTCTTCGGCCAGCGCACGCTGCCGGTCATCGCCGCCACCGACAACATGCGCCTGGTGCCCGACCAGATCCGCCAGTGGGTTCCCGGCCGCTACGTCACGCTGGGCACCGATGGCTTTGGTCGCAGCGATGGCCGCGCCGCGCTGCGCCATCACTTCGAGGTCGATCGCCGCTATGTGGTGCTGGCTGCGCTGAAGGCGCTGGCCGACGAGGGCTCCATCGATCGAGCCGTGCTGGTTGATGCCGTGAAGAAACTCGGCATCGATCCTTCCAAGGCCAATCCGCTGAACACCTAAAGGGCATACGCGTGTCGCAGACCATCGAAGTGCGCGTGCCCGACCTGGGCAACTTCCCCGAAGTATCGGTCATCGATGTGCTGGTGAAGGCCGGCGACACGGTGGCCGTGGATACGCCGCTGATCACGCTGGAGACCGAGAAGGCCACCATGGATGTGCCTTCGAGCGCGGCCGGCACGGTCAAGTCCGTGCACGTGCAGAAGGGCGGCAAGGTATCCGAGGGCGCGCTGGTGGTGACGCTGGAAGTCGCCGGTAGCCCGGCCGCACCCGGCAAGAGCACCGCGCCGGCAGCAGCACCATCGGCGGCGGCGCCGGCGGCCGCAGCGGCTGCGCCGCGCAACGTGGACGTCATCGTGCCCGACATGGGCAACTTCACCGAAGTCGGCGTGATCGAAGTGCTGGTGAAGCCCGGTGATCGCGTCGAGGTGGACACGCCGCTGGTCACGCTGGAAACCGAGAAGGCCACGATGGATGTGCCTTCCACGGCGGCCGGTATCGTGGACAAGGTCCACGTGCAGAAGGGCGGCAAGATTTCCGCCGGTGGTCGCGTGGTCACGCTGACCGGTGTCGTGGGAGTTGCAGCGACGGCGCCGGGCGCCGCGGCTGCTGCGCCCGTTGCCGCTGCCCCGGCCGCCGCGCAGGCGCCCCGCGCCGTTGCGACATCCGCCGCGCCGCGCGCGCCGGCCAGCCTGCCGCCGGTGAGCGAATCCGGATTCAGCACGGCGCATGCCGGCCCGTCGGTGCGCAAGCTGGCGCGCGAGCTGGGCGTGGACCTGGGGCGCGTGAAGGGCAGTGGCCACAGCGGCCGCATCACCCACGACGACGTGAAGTCCTGGGTGAAGCAGGCCCTCGCCGGTGCACTCGCGCCGTCAGGCCCCGCGCTGCCGCAGGTTCCGGCCGTTGATTTCGCCAAGTTCGGTCCGGTCGAGGTCAAGCCCCTCGGTCGCATCCAGAAGATATCGGGCAGCCGGCTGCACGCGAGCTGGGTCAACCTGCCGCATGTCACGCAGTTCGATGAAGCCGACATCACTTCGCTCGAGGCCGAGCGCGCGAAGCTCAAGGACAAGGCCGCGGCGGCAGGCGTGAAACTCACGCCGCTGGCCTTCGTGGTGCGCGCCTGCGTGCTCGCGCTGAAGGAATTTCCCAACTTCAACGCCTCGTTCGATGCCTCGGGCGAGAACGTGGTGCTGAAGAAATACTTCCATGTGGGCTTCGCCGCCGATACGCCCAATGGACTGCTGGTGCCGGTGATCCGCGACGCCGACAAGCTCGACGTGTTTGGCATCGCCGGCGCGCTGGCCGATCTGTCCGATCGCGCGCGCAAGGGCACGTTGAAAGGCGCCGAGATGCAGGGCGGCACCTTCACCATCACGAGCCTGGGTGGCATCGGTGGCACGGCGTTCACGCCCATCATCAATGCGCCGGAAGTGGCCATCCTCGGCCTGTCGCGCACGCAGACGCGGCCTGTATGGGATGGCAAGGCGTTCGCGCCGCGCCAGATGCTGCCGCTGTCGCTCTCCTACGATCACCGCATGATCGACGGCGCGGCAGGAGCGCGCTTCGCGGTGCACCTGTCGAAGCTGCTGGCTGATCCGGCCGCGTTGCTGGCGGGTGCCCTTTGAGCGACCTGGACGTCGCCGTACCGGATCTCGGCAACTTCGATGAAGTCGCCGTGGTCGATGTGCTGGTGAAGGCCGGCGACAAGGTCGAAGTCGATACCCCGCTGGTCACGCTGGAAACCGAGAAGGCCACGATGGACGTGCCGTCCAGCGCGGCCGGCACCGTTTCGGCCGTGCTGGTGAAGGCCGGCGACAAGGTGCGCAAGGGCAGCGTGATCGCGAAGCTCACTGGCGCGGCAAGTCCCGCTGCGGCCGCGCCGCAGGCCACGGCAGCCCCTGCCGCCAAGGCCACGGCTGCCGCTCCGACGCACGCCGCCGCGCCCGCATCGCCACCAGTTGCAGCAGCAGCAACCGCCGCGCATGCGCCGGCGCCGCTGGCCGCGCCCAGGATGCCTGCGGGTCCCGCGCCGGATCGCACCGTGCAGCTGCTGGTGCTGGGCGGCGGCCCAGGCGGCTACACGGCCGCCTTCCGCGCCGCCGACCTCGGAATGCAGGTGGTGGTGATCGAGCGCTGGGAAACCCTGGGTGGCGTGTGCCTGAACGTGGGCTGCATTCCCTCCAAGGCGCTGCTGCATGCCGCCAAGGTCATCGATGAGGCCAGGGCCATGTCGGGTCATGGCGTGTCGTTCGGTGCGCCTGCCATCGACCTGGACAAGCTGCGTGACTGGAAGAACTCCGTCATCCGCAAACTCACCGGAGGCCTCGGGGGCCTGGCCAAGACCCGCAAGGTCGATGTGGTGCGTGGCGTCGGCCGGTTCGTCGGCAGCCGCGTGGTCGAGGTGACCGGCGTCGATGGCAGCACGAGCCTCATCGGCTTCGAGCAATGCATCATCGCCGCGGGCTCAGAACCCGTGAAGCTGCCGTTCATCCCCGAGGATCCGCGCATCATCGATTCCACCGGCGCGCTGGAACTGAAGGGCGTGCCGCGGCGCATGCTGGTGATCGGCGGCGGCATCATCGGCCTTGAAATGGCCTGCGTATATGAAGCGCTGGGTGCGAAGGTTTCGGTGGTGGAACTGGGCGACCAGCTCATGCCGGGCGCGGACCTCGACCTGGTCAAGCCGCTCGAGAAGCGCCTGAAGGCGCGCTACGAGAAGATCATGCTGGGCACGAAATCGACGAAGGTCGAGGCGCTGCCGGAAGGCATCCGCGTCACCTTCGAGACGAAGTCGGGCGAAACATCGACTGATGTCTACGACCGCGTGCTCGTGGCCGTGGGCCGCGTGCCCAATGGCAGACTGCTCAACGCCGAGGCTGCGGGTGTCACGGTGAACGATCGCGGGTTCATTCCCGTGGACAAGCAGATGCGCACTGACGTGCCGGGCATCTTCGCCATTGGCGACATCGTCGGCCAGCCCATGCTCGCGCACAAGGCGACGCACGAGGCCAAGGTGGCCGCCGAGGTGGCCGCTGGCCACAAGGCCTTCTTCGACGCGCGCGCCATTCCATCGGTGGCCTACACCGATCCGGAAGTGGCCTGGGTGGGCGTCACTGAAGGCCAGGCCAAGCGCGAGGGCCTTGAGATCCGCAAAGCCGCGTTTCCGTGGGCGGCCAGCGGCCGTTCGCTGTCCATCGGGCGCGATGAGGGCTTCACCAAGCTCATCGTCGATGCGCGCACCAGCCGCGTGATCGGCGGCGGCATCGTGGGTCCCAACGCGGGCGAGCTTATCGCCGAAGTGGGCCTGGCGATCGAGATGGGCGCCGACACGGCTGATGTGGGCCTGACCATCCGTCCGCATCCCACGCTGTCCGAATCCGTGGGCATGACGGCCGAGGCGCTGGAAGGCACGCTCACCGACCTGTACATGCCGAAGAAAGGCTGACGGCCATGCAGCGCCGCGCCGCCATCCGTGGTCTGCGCCGCCTGCCAGCCTGCCTGCTGCTGCTGTGCCTGGCTCTGCCCGCGCTGGCGCAGTCCTCGCGTCCGTTCCCCGGGATCATCGCGCTCAATGTGGATGTGAGCGACGTGCAGCGTCGCATCCTGCGCGTGGTGCAGACTATTCCCGCCAGCCCCGGCCGCTTCGAGCTCTATTACCCGCAGTGGCTGCCTGGCAACCACGCGCCGCGCGGCCCGATCGAGCAGCTAGCCGGGCTTCGCTTCCGCGTCGACGGGCGGGAACTGAACTGGCAGCGTGATCCGGTCAATGTGCATCATTTCTCGGTGATCCTGCCTGCTGGCACGCGCCAGTTGCAGGTGGAGTTCCAGATCGCCTCGCCGCAGAACAGCGAGCAGGGGCGGGTGCTGGTCAGCCCTGATCTGCTCGACCTGCAGTGGAACCAGGTGCTGCTGTACCCGGTGGGCTATCGCGCGCGGGACATCACCCTGCAGGCCTCGCTGCAGCTGCCGGCCGGCTGGAAATACGCCACCGCGCTCACCCCCGATCCCCAGTTCGCCTCGGCGGGCTCCGACCGCGTCACTTTCATCGCCGAGAACCTGGAAGTGCTGGTGGATTCGCCGCTGTTCGCCGGCCGGCTCATGCGCGCGTTTGATCTTGCGCCGGGTGCCGGCGCGCCCGTGACGATGAGCGTGTTCGCGGATGACGCGGCTGATCTGGTCGCCACCGACGCGCAGCTGGAGCTTCACCGCCGGATGGTGCGTGAGGCCCAGGCCGCGCTGGGTCCGCCGCGATTCGACAGGTACAAGTTCCTCGTGGCGCTCACCGAACAGCTCGGACCGATCGGCATCGAGCACCATCGTTCCAGCCAGAACACGCTGCCCCCGGCCTATTTCCGCACCTGGGACCAGCGCGTGGATGGCCGTGACCAGCTGCCGCACGAACTGGCGCATTCCTGGAATGGCAAATACCGTCGCCCCGCGCGGCTGTGGACGCCGCACTTCAACACGCCCATGCAGGACGACCTGCTGTGGGTATACGAAGGGCTGACCCAGTACTACGGCTACATCATCGCGGCGCGCTCGGGGCTGTGGCCCGCGGAATTCGCGCGCGAGGAACTGGCGCTGGTGGCGGCCACCTTCGATCGTCGCCGCCCGGGGCGCGAGTGGCGAACCCTGGAAGACACCACCTACATGCCCGTGATCAACTCGCGGCGGCCGCAGCCCTGGACGGGCTGGCAGCGTGGCGAGGATTACTACCTCGAAGGGGCGCTGCTCTGGCTCGACGTGGACATGCGCATCCGCGAGATGAGCCGCGGCGCGCGCACGCTCGATGACTTCTCGCGCGCCTTCTTCGCCGCGCAGCCCACCGAGGGCTGGGTCTCGCTGTACGAACTTCAGGACGTGGTGCGCGCGCTGAACCAGGTGGCGCCGATGGACTGGTATTCCTTCCTGCGCACGCGCGTGGCCACGACGCGCCAGCCCGTGCTCGATGGCATCGAGCGCGCGGGATTCAGGCTGGTGTTCAGCGACAAGCCCAACCTCGCGCTGGCCGACATCGAGCGCTCATCGAATCGCACGGACCTGGCGTATTCGCTGGGCCTGGTGCTGTCGCGCGAGAACGTGCTGACGGAGGTGCTGTGGGGCAGTCCGGCGTTTCGCGCAGGCCTCACCACCACCACCACGGTAGTGGCCGTCAACGGCCGTGCCTGCACGCCTGAACTGCTGCGCGCGGCGGTGGCGGCGGCCGCGCAGGGAGGCCCGCTGGTGGAGCTCATCGTCCGCAATGGCGACCGGTTCCGCACCGTGGCCATCGACTATCGCGACGGCCTGCGCTATCCGCACCTTGAACCCATAACCGGTCGTGAAGATCGGCTCGCAAGACTGCTTGCGCCGCGCGTCGCGCCCTGATGTAAGGGGTTCTGCCGGCGCGGGACTGCCTGCCGGATGAAAGGGGAGGTCATGTGCAGACGGCATTGAAACTTCAGGGCGTCGAGAAGAGCTTCGGGGAGCAGAAGGCCGTCACTGCCCTCGAGCTGACCGTGCCGAGCGGCGAAACCTGCGGGCTCATCGGCCCCAGCGGCGCCGGCAAGACCACTTCCATCCGCCTGATCATGTCCATCCTGTTCCCCGATGCGGGCACGGTGGAAGTGCTCGGCCAGGCTTCGGCGCTGCAGGCGAAGGATCGCATCGGCTACCTGCCCGAGGAACGCGGCGTCTACCGCAAGATGAAGGTCTGGGCCTTCCTGAAGTACCTTGCGGGCCTCAAGGGCATGCCCGAAGCCAAGTCGCAGCCGCGCGCGAAGGAACTGCTCGCGGCGCTGGGGCTCGATGACATCCTGCAGAAGCGCTGCGAAGACCTTTCCAAGGGCATGCTGCAGCGGGTGCAGTTCGTCGGCTCCATCCTGCACCAGCCCGAGCTGCTCATCCTCGATGAGCCCTTCAGCGGGCTCGATCCGGTCAGCGTGCGCGCGCTCAAGGGCGTGATATCCGCCGAGCGTCGCCGCGGCACCACCATCCTGTTCTCAACGCATGTGATGGCGCAGGCCGAGGAACTGTGCGATCGCGTGGTGATGATCCACAAGGGGCGAAAGGTGCTGGATGAGCCGATGGCGAGCCTGCGGCGTCGCTACGATCCCACGCGCGTGTTGTTCGAGCCGCTCGACGCGAATGCCAGCCTTGCCGTGCTGCGCGATGTGCCCGGCGTGGTTTCACTCCAGCAGCGCGATGGCGAGGCCGAACTGAGCCTGGCGAAGGGCACGGACCCCGCGGCGGTCATCCGCGAGGCCGCGGCGCGCGTGGTGCCGGCGCGCA
Source organism: Pseudomonadota bacterium (assembly GCA_016720075.1). Classification (GTDB taxonomy): domain Bacteria; phylum Pseudomonadota; class Gammaproteobacteria; order Steroidobacterales; family Steroidobacteraceae; genus ZC4RG30. Next base: position 122,791 of record JADJXW010000002.1, on the reverse strand, counting down.
TCGAGATTGCCCGCATCACGCTCGAGGATGTGTTCGTCGGCATCGTGCGCGGGCAGTCGGGCGCGGAGTCCGAGGCCGCCCTGCGCCAGCACCTGCAGGGACTTTCCGGGGAGAAGGCGTGATGTTCAACCGAATCAGGCTGGTGGCGACCCGCGAGTTCCTGACCACCGTCACCAGCAAGGGTTTTCTCATCGGCGTGTTCGTGATGCCGCTGATCGGACTTGCGCTCACCTTCGCGATCCCGAAGATCATGGCCCAGCGTGGCGCGCAGATCACCGTCGAAGTGGCGCTGATCGAATCCAGCGGCACGCTGGCCGACACGCTGCGCCGGGAGCTGGATCCCGAGGTCATCATCGCGCGGCGCAATGCCGGACGCAGGGCCGCCATGGAGCAGGCGGCGCCGGGCACCGGCGACATGGCCGAGAAGGCGCCAACCCCGCAGCTCACCGTGCCGAAGTTCATCGTGAAGGTGCTGCCCGCGGGCAGCACCGCCGATGCCGAGAAAGGCTGGCTCACCGCGCAGGATATTGGTGAGCGGGCGCGCCGCGCCCTGCTGGTGGTGCCGCCGGAGGCCATCACGCAGGCGAGCCCTGGCACGGACTATGGTCTCTACCAGCTCTACGCGCCGCGCAACCTCCCTGAGGACGCCGAAGACATGCTCCAGGACGCCATGCGCGTGACGCTGACCACCGAGCGCCTGCGCGCCGGCGGCCTCGATCCCGCGTTGGTGCAGAAGGCCACGCATGTGCCGCAGCCACGCACCGTGGTGGTCGCACCCGACGGCCGGCGCCAGGCACCGGCAGGGCTGAACCGCGCGCTGCCGTTCATCATGGGCATCCTGCTGTTCATGGGCGTGATGATCGGCGGCCAGGCGCTGATGACCTCCACCATCGAGGAAAAATCCAGCCGCGTGGTCGAGGTGCTGCTGGCGGCGGTCTCCCCGCTGGAGCTCATGTGGGGCAAGCTGCTGGGCCAGCTGGGCGTGGGACTGGTGATGATGTCCGTGTACATCACGCTGGGCGTGCTCGCGCTGATGCAGTTTGCGATGTTCGGGCTGCTCGATCCGCTGCTCATCCTCTGGTTGCTGGTGTTCTTCCTGGTGGCCTACCTGGTGTTCGGGGCGCTGATGCTGGCCATCGGCGCTGCCGTCAGCCAGCTGGCTGATGCGCAGTCGCTGATGGGGCCGGTGATGATGCTGCTGATCACGCCCTACATCCTCACGCCGTTCATCGGGCGCCAGCCGGATTCCACGTTTTCCGTGGTGGCGAGCTTCATCCCGCCGATAAGCCCCTTCGTCATCCTGGCGCGACTGGCTTCAAGTTCCCCGCCCCCGGTGTGGCAGGTGCTGCTGTCGCTGGCCGTGAGCGTGGGCGGCGCCTGCATCGCGGTGTGGTTCGCCGCCAAGGTGTTCCGCATCGGCCTGCTGCTGCATGGCAAGCCGCCCAGCTTCGGCACGCTGATCAAATGGGCGCGGATGAGCTGAGCCCGATGAGCGAAACCCATGCCTGCTGGGAGCGCGACGGATTCACGGTGACCGCCGATCCGGCGCGCATCGATCGCGCGGCCGTGCATGCGTTCCTGTCCGGCTGCTACTGGGCTGAAGGCATTCCGCGCGCGACCGTCGACCGATCCATCGATGGATCCCTGTGCTTCGCGTTGCTGAAGGGCGAGGAGCAGGTCGGCTTTGCGCGCGTGATCACCGACCGCGCCACCTTCGCCTACCTGGGCGACGTGCATGTGCTGGATGCATGGCGCGGACAGGGCCTGGGCCGCTGGCTCATGGACTGCGTGATGCAGCACCCTGATCTTTCAGGCCTGCGCCGCTGGGTGCTGGTGACGCGGGATGCACACGCGCTCTACGCGCCGCTGGGATTCACGCCGCTTGCGAATCCGGCCGGCTACATGGAGCTGCACCGGCCTGATGTGTACCGCGGGGGTAGCTACTGCGGGAATTCGAACTGCACGTCCTCGGGGACGGAGAAATCGTAGCCCTTCGTGAAGCCGATCCATCGGCCCAGGAAGATGATGGCCGTCCACAGTACGAGCGAGATGATCGCCGCCGTGCGAGCCGCCGTGGGGGTTTTGGCAGATGTGTCCCAGGTGGGCATCGTGCGCGCGGTCAGCAGCTGGAAAATCACCATGTTCAGGCCCGCCAGCACCAGGGCCAGCAGCTTCAGCCGGAAGGCCGTGTTGCCGTAGTAGGTGATGGCATTGGGCGCGACCATCAGCGCGCCGGTGATCACCGCCAGCACGAAGGCGGTCCAGGTCTTGCCCAGCATTTCGCGCGCCACGACCGAATAGGGCCGGCCGGTGCCGGCCACGCCCAGCAGCCGCAGGTCGACGATGAGGATGGTGCCGAACACCGTGGCGATGGCCAGCACATGCGTGGCCTCGATCAGCGGCATGGCCTTGAGCGAGTCGCGCATCCATACGGCAATGCCGGAGTCATAGAGGGCCTGCACGAAGGCGGGTGTGCTCATGCGTACACCCCCAGCGACCAGCTGCCCCAGATCTCGGCGTCATAGGCGATCGAGCGGCCCAGGTAGATGATTGCGATCCAGACCACCAGCACCACCGTGGCCGCCAGTCGCGTGCCGAATGGCATGGATGTGCCGGTGAAACCGGCAGCCGCCCGGCGCAGACCCAGCACCGACAGCACGCCCACCAGGATCAGCGCCATCTTCAGCCAGAACGACAGCGCACTGGCTTCGCGCAGCGGCTCGCCGATGATCAGCACCAGGCCCGTGGCCGCCATCACCGCCAGCGCCCACCACATCCACGGTGCGAAGCGCAGCCAGATGGCCGTGAAGGGTTCATCCGCGCGGTACCTGCCGAGGATGCGCAGCACCACCATCAGCACCGAGATGAACACGATGCCGATCATCAGGATGTGGATGGCCTGCAGCAGCGGCGTGAGCCACAGCGTCGACTGGATGGCCTGGGACAGCCCGGAGGTTCCCAGCTGCCGGGCTAGTTCAAGCATGCGACTTTCGTCCGGTTCAGGGCTTGGCGGGAGCCAGCGCGCCTTCGCCGTGCTTCGTGTTGCCTTCGACCGCGTCGCAGTGCTTGCCCGCGGTTGGTGGCTTCTTGGCCGGGCACTTGAACAGGTTGCCCTCGCGCGCGCCGGCCAGCTCGCCGCTGCGCAGCGGGTGCATGCCCACGCTGAAGATGGTGCCCGCGGGGAAATTGTTGACCGAGACGCCCTGCGTGGCGGCCTGCGCGGAGCCGGCCATCTCAACGGCCCAGATGATGGGTTTGCCGTCTGGTCCGCGTTCCACGTTCGTGCGCTCCGCGTTCATCGGCGCGAAGAAGATCTGCAGGTGATTGGCATCGGGGTTCACGCGCGTGACGACGCCGGTGAACACCTTGGTGACCTCGTTGTTGTACAGCGAGAAGGAGTGGTGCGCCACGACCACGGCCGGTACGGCCGCCAGGGCGGCGATGGCGGCGACGATGCGCCGGGATGCACTGCGAGTCTGCGTATTCATGGTCCCCTCCGTTGCCCTGCCGATTATAGGCGGCCTACCTGCCGAAATTGAAAATGTCCTCGGACTGGGGCTTTTCCATGCCCTTTTCCGAATATTCCTCCCACATGCGGGCCCACGGGCGCCCATACATGTCGGGAATCGTGTATTCGATGGTCTGCCCCGGGGTCACCGCCGTGGCCTTGCCCCTGACGGGGTAGATGGTGGGGACGCACTCGATGAAGACGTAGGGGTCGCCCTGGTCGAAGCCGCTCGATTTCACATAGTTGCGAACGATACGCACTGGCTCGAGCAGCGCGTCCGGGTCGTAAAAGACGGCTTCGTGGTTCAGGCCCAGGAACCGGCCGCTGGCGTCGCGGTTGGGCGTGTAGATCTCGATGGTCTGCAGCTTGTTGGAATGCTCGTACGCGCCGTGCACCTTCCAGCCCTGGATGTTCGACGTCCAGGTGACGAGCGCGTCGCGATCCCAGAAGCCGATGGTCTCGCCGTACCAGCGCGGGACGTCCTGGCCCAGCCGGGGCACGGCACCGCTGGTGTTGAACTGCCGGCCCACGTGGATGTTGGTGATGAAGTTGCGGGCGACGCCGGCCAGGATCTGCACCATGTCGGGCGTGACCATGACATCCCATTCCCAGGTGGCCGCCTCGTGCCAGCGGCGCATGAAACCTTCCGGCCAGCAGTACTGCGACTGCCAGTGCGGATCGTTCGACACGGCCTGGTGATAGGCCTCCTGCACCATGCGCGTCTGGTACTCGGGCGTGAGCAGCGACAGGATGGTGCTCATCTGGTTGTGACGCATCTTGTACCAGTAGGCGTTGGACCTGCCGGGATGCGTGTAGCGGCCGGTCCATTCCCCCGGCACCGTCGCGTAGGTGTGCTGCGTGGGGCCGCCGCGCTTCGTGGCCTCCGCCAGCAGCCCCTCGTAGTGCTGCTGGGCGGTCTTGAACGGATAGGGGCTGACGATGGCCTCGCGCGGATAGTCGCGGTCGCAGTAGCCCCAGGGTGCAGAGCCGGGTCCCTTGGCCGGGTCGATCAGGCGGCCACCGGAGGCGCCCTGCAGTTCTTCCAGTCCCACCGGGCTGTTGCAGCGGAAGTAGCGCGGGTCCTTCCAGAGCTCCCGATCCTTGTAGAAATCCTTGGTGGTGAACAGGTCCACCGGCAGGGGGCGGGTGCCGGCAGGCGCCGCACCATCGCGTGCCAGTCCCACGAATGCGCGGGGCGCTTCGCGGGTGGCGCCCCGCAGCAGCGTCGCGCCCGTGGGCGGGGACTGCAGCGTCAGCGAGGCGGGCAGGGGCCAGCCCCTGCCCACGCTCCTGAAGTCGGCCTGCGGGCTCTGCTGCGCGGTGGCAGGCAGCGAGGCGGCCAGGCCCAGCACCGCGGCGGCGAGGATTCTCATGGTGTTCATTGTTGCGGGGTCCTCATGAACGCAGGCTGTATCAGCGCATGGCTTCCACGACGACCTTGCCGCCCTTGACGACCAGGCGCGGCTTCAGCCAGTTCCAGTAGCCCTCGAGCGGGTTGCCTGGCAGCAGCACGATGTCCGCCTGCTTGCCGGCCTCGAGCGTGCCGATCTGATCGGCCATGTCGAGGTAGGCGGCCGAATACGGCCCGATGATCTTCATCATGTCGCGGGGCGACAGCACGCCATTCATCGCGCGCAGTTCGGTGGCCAGGCCCGCCTGCGGGTCATAGGTGGTGTCGATGCCCACGCCAATGATGGCGCCGGCATCGAAGACGGTGCGCGCGTTGACCATCGCGTAGCCGGCCTCCTTGCCGCCGCCCACGCCGTCGGTGATGGCGTCGGGCCAGGGCTTGCCGTCGCGGGCGCGGGGCTTGTTGTCGTCGGCGAACACGCCGAACACCGGCGCCCAGGTGCCGACCGCCGACAGGATGCGCGTGCCGCTCGCGGCCAGCTTCGAGGCCTGTTCGCGCGAAATCCAGTCCTTGTTGGGCAGGTGCACCAGCAGCGGCACCCTGGCGTCGACGGCGGCCATCATGGCCGACGTGCTGACGGCGTGGACCTGAACCTTCACGCCGGCCTTGGCGCCTTCATCGAGCGCGGCCGTCAGCGCCGCCATGTCGGCTGCCGAAGGGCCCGGCACCGGTGTCAGCAGCATCTCGCCGGTGTATTTCACGCCCAGCGCGGCGAGCTTGCGGATGTCGGCGCGGGCCGCCTCGGGCGACTGGTTGGCGAGGAACACGGTGCTGCCCGACGGGATGAGCCGCGGGCCGTTGATCTGGCCGCTGTCGATCTGCCTGCTCAGCGCCACCAGCGGCTCTGGCGCGCCACCGCCTGAAAGCACCGTCGTGAAGCCGGCCTCGAGCAGCTTCTGCATCTCGGTCTTCGCATCGGGCCTGAGCGTGATGTGCCGGTGCGCGTCGATGAATCCCGGCATCAGGCTGCCGCCGCGCGCGTCGATCACGCGGCCGGCTGTCTGGGCTGGCTTGCCTGCGGATACTGCGGCGATCTTGCCGCCGCGCACGACGATGGAGCCGTTGTCGATCACATCGCCATTGCCGACGATGATGCGCGCGTTGATGAGGGTCAGTTCCTGCGCCTGCGCCATCACCGGAAGCGCCACGGCGATCACTGCAACGCGAACGAGCATTCGGATAGCGTACATCCCGGCCCCCTGCATTTATTGTGGCCGGATCATAGCCCCTGCAGCCGTTCCAGGTAGCGCTGCTCGTCGGGCGCCCGGCCTGCGCGCTGGGCTTCCCACAGGGTTTCGGCCAGCACATCGATCATGCGGTGCTCGGCCTGGTGCACGTCGCCCAGCTTGCGTGACAGTCGTAGGTGCACAACCTCGATGCCCGCCGGCCGGCGGGTTCCGACCTGCTCGCGCACCGCCAGGTGCAGTCCCATGTGCAGGAATGGATTGATGCGGCCGGCTTCCACGCTGTAATCGGCGGCCTCGGCGTCCGGGGATTCCAGCAGCGCGTGGTACTCCGGATGCATCGCCACGACGGCGGCGATCTGGGCATCCAGCGGCGTGAGCGGCAGGCCATTGAGCTTGCGGCGCCAGGCTTCCACATAGCCGCGGCGCAGCTCGTCGCGGCGTGAGTTGGCGAAGAACATGCGGGGGAGTCTACCGTTTCGAGGGCTTCGCACCCGAGGCGCGCGTCTTTGGGCGGAAGGCGCAATGCGCGGCGATCACGCACTCATGGCATCGGGGCGTGCGGGCAAGGCAAACATGCCGGCCATGCAGGATCAGCCAGTGATGCGCATGCTGCAGGAACTCCGGCGGCGTGACCTCGAGCAGCTTCTGCTCCACTGCCAGTGGCGTTGCGCCGTGCGCAAGTCCGGTGCGGTTCGCCACGCGGAACACATGCGTGTCGACAGCCAGCGTTGGTTCGCCGAAGGCCACGTTCAGCACCACGTTGGCGGTCTTGCGGCCCACGCCGGGCAGCGCCTCCAGCGACTGGCGATCGCGGGGTACCTGGCCGCCATGGCGCTCGATGAGCAGGCGGCAGCATTCGATGACGTTCTTTGCCTTGGCGTTGAACAGGCCGATGTGCCGGATGAAGGGCGTGAGGCCCGCGACGCCTAGCGCGAGGATGGCCGCCGGCGTGTTGGCCTCGGGATATAGCCGGCGCGTAGCGATGTTCACGCTCTTGTCGGTGGCCTGGGCGGAAAGGATCACCGCCACCAGCAGTTCGAACGGCGAGGAGAATTCCAGTTCGCTGCGCGGCTCGGGGTTGGCCGCGCGCAGCGCGGCGTACAGGGCCGTGACGCGCTCGGGCTTCAAGCGATTCAGGAAACCTTCATGCCCGGCGTCACGCCGCTGTCGACCGACAGCAGGAACACGCCCTCGCCGGATTCCTTCGGCCCGCTGGCACACAGCACCATGCCTTCGGAAACGCCGAAACGCATCTTGCGCGGGGCGAGGTTCGCGATCATCACGACAAATCGGCCGACCAGGTCCTCGGGCTTGTAGCTGGCGCTGATGCCCGAGAACACGTTGCGCTGCTCGGTGCCGAGGTCGAGCGTGAGTTGCAGCAGCTTGTCGGAGCCTTCAACGCGGGAGGCTGCCAGCACCTTCGCGGCGCGCAGGTCGAGCTTGGCAAAATCATGGATGCTGATCACGGGCTTTTCCTGTGTCTTGGCTGGAGCCGCAGGGGCTTCAGCAGGGGATGCAATGAGCTGTTTCACGATGGCCGGATCCACGCGCGTGGCCAGCAGCGGATACTTGCCGAGCGTGATGCCCAGCAGGGGCTGCCGCACGCCGTTCCAGTGCGCGAGCGAATCCGGGCCCAGCCACTCGGCCGCGCGGGCTGCAATGCCGGGCATTACGGGGGCAAGGTAGGTCATCAGCACGCGGAACAGGTTGATGGCCTGCGTGGCGACATCGCGTGCCTCGGTGAGCCGCGCGGGATCCTTGGCCAGCACCCAGGGCTTGCGCGCATCCACGTACTGATTGGCGCGGTCTGCCAGCAGCATGATCTCGCGGATGGCACCGGCGTAGTCACGCGCTTCGAACTGCGCCGCCAGTGCATCGGCCGCGCCGGCGAACTGGTCATACAGCGCAGGGTCAGGCAGCGCCCCGGCCAGCGCGCCGCCGGAGCGCTCGATGAATGGCGCGCAGCGGCTGGCGATGTTGACGAGCTTGCCCACCACGTCGGAGTTCACGCGGGCGGTGAAATCCTCGAGGGCGAGGTCGATGTCATCGAGTCCATTGCCGAGCTTGGCGGCGAAGTAATAGCGCAGGTGATCCGCCGGCAGGATATCCAGGTAGCGGCGGGCGGTGATGTTGGTGCCGCGCGACTTGGACATCTTCAGGCCGTTGACCGTCAGGAAGCCATGCACATGCACGCCGGTGGGACGGCGCAGGCCTGCGCCGTGCAGCACTGCGGGCCAGAACAGCGTGTGGAAGTAGCTGATGTCCTTGCCGATGAAATGGTGCAGCTCGGTGGTGGCGCCGGCTTTCCAGTAGGCGTCGAAATCCAGGCCGCGTTTGGCAGCCAGCGCGGCGAAGCTGCCGATGTAGCCGATGGGCGCGTCGAACCACACGTAGAAATACTTGCCCGGCGCGTCGGGAATCTCGAAACCGAAATACGGCGCGTCGCGGGAGATGTCCCAGTCGGTGAGCCCGACCTTGAACCATTCGTCGAGCTTGGCGCGCACCGCCGGCTGCAGGCCGTTCGTGGCCAGCCAGTGCTTCAGGTCCTGCTCGTAGTCGCCAAGGCGGAAGAACAGGTGCTCGGAATCGCGCAGTACGGGTTTGGTGCCCGTGACGGTGGAAACGGCATCCTTGAGCTCGGCCGGTGAATAGGTGGCGCCGCAGTTCTCGCAGGAATCGCCGTACTGGTCCGCCGTGCCGCAGCGCGGGCAGGTGCCGCGCACGAAACGGTCGGGCAGGAACATGCCGGCCTGCTCGTCATAGGACTGGCGGATGGTGCGCCGGACGATGGAGCCGCGCGCCACCAGTCGCTGGTACAGCTCGCCAGACCAGTAGCGGTTCTCTTCCGAATGCGTGGAATGGAAATGATCGAAGGCGATGTCGAAGCCGGCGAAATCACGCTGGTGCTCGGCCGCGGAGGCCGTGATGAGCGCCTCGGGCGTGAGGCCGTCCTGCCGCGCGCGGATCATGATGGGCGTGCCGTGGCAGTCCTCGGCGCAGACATAGAGGCACTCGTTGCCGACCAGGCGCTGGAAGCGGCACCAGATGTCGGTCTGGACGGCCTCGATGATGTGCCCGAGGTGCAGCGAGCCGTTGGCGTAGGGCAGGGCGCTGGTGACGAGTATGCGGCGCGCAGGCACGGTGCTGGTGCTCAACCTTGGTCCTTCATTGGCTCGAAGCGGGCCTTGTTGATGGCCTTCTTGTAGGCCTCCTTGCCCGAGATCTGACGCTGGTCGTACAGCCCCTGGATGGAGCTGTCCATCGTGCGCATGCCGGTGGCCCCGCCCGACTGCATGGTGTTCTCGAGCTGGTCGAGCTTCCCCTGGCGGATGAGGTTCGCGACCGCCGAGTTGTTGACCAGTATCTCCAGCGCCGCGACGCGGCCCTGCCGGTCGGCGCGCTGCAGCAGCTGCTGAGAGATCACGCCGCGCAGCGACGTGGACAGCATGGTGCGCACATGCGACTGCTTGTCGGCAGGGAACACGTTGATGATGCGATCCACGGTCTGCGCCGCGCCGTTGGTGTGCAGCGTGCCCATGACGAGGATGCCCATCTCAGCGGCGGTGACGGCAATGCTGATGGTTTCCAGGTCGCGCAGCTCGCCCACGAGGATCACGTCCGGGTCCTCGCGCAGGCCCGAATGCAGCGCCTGCGCGAAGCTCTGCGCGTGCACGCCGATCTCGCGCTGGCTGATCAGGCAGTTCTTGCGCTGGTGCACGAACTCGATGGGGTCCTCGACGGTGAGGATGTGTCCCTTGTCGCGCTTGTTGATGTCATCGATCATCGCCGCGAGCGTGGTCGACTTGCCGGAACCGGTCTTGCCGGTGACGAGGATGAGCCCGTTGTTGGCGCGCGCCAGCGTGCGCACCGCCTCGGGCAGGTTCAGCTCGTCCATGGTCAGCGCCTTGGACGGGATCGCGCGGAACACGGCGCCCATGCCGTTCAACTGGCGCATCACGTTCACGCGGAAGCGCCCGAGTTCGGCCAGCGAGTAGGCGAAGTCCGCGCCATCCTGTTTCTCGAAGCGCTGCTGCGCCTTGGTGGGCATGATCTCGTACAGCGCCTCGCGCGCGAATTCCGGCGTGAGGATTTCCGCGCGCAGCGGCGTGAGGTCGCCGTACAGCCGGATGCGCGGCGGATCGCCGGCCAGGAAGTGCAGGTCGGAGCCCTTGCGGCGCAGGACTTCCTGCAGGAAGGCGTCGATGTGCGCCATCAGCCGCCCGCCGGCAGGTCGAGTTTCGGCAGCACCGAAGTGTCGGTGACGAATTTCTGCAGGGCCCGCTTGTCCGCGGCGAAGGAATAGGCGTGATCCGGATCGATTTCCTTCGCCTGCACGGCCGCCACCAGCGCCTGGTCCATCAGCTGCATGCCGAACTCCCGGCCCATCTGCACCTGGCTGGGGATCTGGTGCGTCTGGTCGGTCTGGATGAGCTTGGCGATGGCCTTGGTCATCACCATGACTTCGCAGATGGCCTTGCGGCCCTGGTTGTCGACGGTCTTGCACAGTACCTGCGTCACCACGGCCAGCAGGCTCTGCGACAGGAAGCTCTTGGTCTGCTCCCGCTCCTCGATGGGCAGCGCGTCGATGATGCGGTCGATGGTCTTGACCGCGCCGGTGGTGTGCAGCGTGCCCAGCACCAGGTGCCCGGTTTCCGCGGCGGTCATCGCCATCGAGATCGTCTCGGCATCGCGCATCTCGCCCACCAGGATCACGTCCGGATCCTCGCGCATGGCGGCGCGCACGCCCTCGGCGAAGGAGGGCAGGTGCGTGCCCAGCTCGCGCTGGATCACCTGGCTCTGCTTGCTGCGGTGGACGAACTCGATGGGGTCTTCGAGGCTGATGATGTTCAGCTTCCGGGTGCTGTTCAGCAGGTCGATCATCGCCGCGAGTGTGGTCGACTTGCCCGAACCGGTTGAACCGGTGACCAGGATCATGCCCTGGTGGTAGTCGCACAGCTTCTTGACCACCGCCGGCAGCCCCAGCTTGTCGAGCGTGGGGATCTCGGAGGGGATCGAGCGGAATACCGCGCCGACGCCGGTGTCCTTGCGAAAGACGTTGACGCGGAAGCGCCCGCCATCGGCCGACACGTAGGAAAAGTCGACGTCGTGGCCCTGGTTGAAGTGCTCGGTCTGCGAGGGCGTGAGGATCTCGAGCACGTAGCCCTCGAGCTCGGTGTCGCGCAGCTCGCGGAACTTGATGGGGAGCAGGTCGCCGTACATGCGCAGCATGGGCGGCACGCCTACCGCCAGGTGGATGTCGGAACAGCCCTGCTGGGTGCCCAGTTTCAGGAAGGCGTCTATGCGTGCCATAGACGCAATCTTACGTCATGCAAAGCGTTCCAGCGCGACCCGCATCTCTTCCATGCTCTGGAAGCGCTTGGCCTTGTCCACCGCCATGGCCTTCATGATGAGGTCCGACAGGCCCGGCGGCAGCTTGGGGTTCAGTTCCTGCGGGATGCGCGCCTTGCCCTGCACGTGCTGGTACATCACGGCCATGTGGTCGCCGCGGGCATAGGGCGGCACGCCCGTGAACATCTCGTACATGATGACGCCCACGGCGTAGACGTCGGCGCGCTCGTCCACCTTGCGGCCCAGGATCTGCTCCGGCGCCATGTACTTTGGCGAGCCGATCACGTAGCCGGTCTTGGTCAGCTGGGTGTCGCCCTCGCGGTGCGCGGCGGCCACGCCGAAGTCCACGATCTTCAGCAGCCCCTCGTTGTTGATCAGCACGTTGGCGGGCTTGAGGTCGCGGTGCACGATGCCCACCTTGTGCGCCACGGTCATGCCCACGCACATGTCGATGGCGAACTGCACCGCCTTCTTCGTCTCGATGGGTTTTTCGTTGACGATCTCGCCGCCCAGCGTGTGGGAGGGGAAGTACTCCATCGAGATGGCGTAGTTGCCCTGGATCTGCAGGAAGTCGTAGATGCGGATGACGTTCTGGTGCGTGATCTTGCGCGAGTAGCGCAGCTCGTGCACGAACCGCTTCATCATCTCCTCGTCCTCGGAGACGTTCGGGTTCAGGAACTTCAGGATCAGGCGGTCGTCGACGACGGTGTCTTCCATCAGCAGCACGGTGCCGAAGGCGCCCTTGCCGATGCGCTCGATGAACTTGTAGCGGCCCTCGATCATGTCGCCGTTGCGCAGCGTGCCGATGTCGAGCTTGGTGGTGGCCGGCGCCTGCTCCACCTGGTGCAGCATCGGCTTGATTTCGGCCTCGTCCATGGGCACCGAGCGCGCGGCCTCGGCGCCGATGATCTGCGTGCCGCCGGTGGCGCGCGTGCCGCTGGACAGCGCGATGCCGCCGGTGTCGCCGGCCAGCCGTGCCGCCAGCTCCTTCATCGCGGCGCTGGCGGCGCTGGCCACCGTGGCATCCGGATTCTGCGCCTGGGCCTGCAGCTGCACCCGCACATGCTCGGCGCGCTTGTCGTCGCTGATGCGGGCCAGGGCCTGGATGGCCTCGATGCGCAGTTCCTTCTCGGGTCGCGACAGGAAGGGCAGCAGCTGCTCCACGTTCTTCGGCTCGCCGAGCTTGCCGATGGCGCGGATCACCACGCCGAGCGAGCGTGGCGGCGTCGTGCCGAGCATTTCCAGCAGCCGCGGCAGCGCGCGCCGGTTGCCGATCTCCGCCAGCGCATCCACCGAGCGCTCGCACACCCACCAGTCGTTGTCCTTCGTGGAGTCGATCAGCAGGCCCACCGCGCGCTCGTCCTTGGTCTGGTTCAGGATCTCGATGGCGCCGCGACGGATGTCGTCGTCCTTGTCGCGCGCCAGCTGCAGCACGGCGTCGATGACCTTCGGGCCGCCGATCTTGCCGAGCGCGTCGCCGGCGCGGCTGCGCACCCACCAGTCGTCATCCTTGATGGCCGCCAGCAGGAACTTCACCGAGCGGGCATCGCCGATCTCGTTCAGCACCTCGACGGCGGCACGGCGCGCGTATTCGTTCTCGTCTTTCAGCACCGGGATCAGGTGCTTGATCGTGTCTGGATCGTTGGCGCGGATCAGCACATCGATGGCGCGGTTCTGCACGTCGATTTCCGGATCACGCAGCAGGTGGCAGATCGTGGCGACGTCCACCGGTCCGTCCATGCGCGCCAGCGCCGCCAGCGCCGCCGAGCGGATCATCTTGTTGTTGTCCTTCAGCTGGGTCTGCAGCGCGCTTGACCTCGGGCTGGTTGAACTTCGACAGGATGTTGATGATGTGCATCCTGGCGATCGGGTCCTTGCCCTCCAGGCGGCTGGTCAGTTCGCCCAGCGAATCAGGCGCGGCCACGTCGGCGATCACCCGGAACAGAGCGGCCTTCTCGTTGGGCTCCTGCGCGTAGGCGGCCTTCAGCAGTTCGCGCAGGTTGAAGCGCTCGCGCTGCGCCTGGATCACATCGACCAGCGCGGATTTGGACACGCCCTTGGCGTTCAGCGCGTCCAGCAGCAGCCCCGGTGTGTAGGAGCGGCTGCTGGTCAGCGCCCAGGCGATGCCAGCGGAGATGCGCGGCCCGCCGTCGCACAGTCCCTCGACGAACTGCGGGAAGGTCTTGTTGGAAACCAGCGTGGAAAGCACATCGACCAGCGCCACGGTGGCGTTCTTGTCGGCATCCGCCAGGCGCCGGTGACCGGCTGGATGACCCGGGCCCACGCTTTTCAGCTTGGCCACGGATTTCAGGGTTTCTTCGCTCAGGGGTTCGTTGGTCGACTTGATCTGCTGGATCAGTCGGTCGGAGCGCAGATTGGTGAAGAAGCCCATTCGCGTGTTAGCGCCAAACATCCTGATTGACCTGGGGATTATGCCACACGGGGCCGCCCGGTCCGCTGCGATGCGGCGCGCACTGCTAGAATCCCGGCCCCCTTTCCCCCGAAACGAGACGATGACCGAGTCAGATTCGCTGGCAGCAGCGCGGCGCGCGATCGAGGCTTTTGTGGAGCCGTTCACAGGCAGGGCCCTGGGCGAGCTGCAGGCCGTCGTGGGCCTTGATTCCGCAATGGATGGGCTGCGCCTGTCGCTGCGCCTGCCGGTGCCCACGGGCGGTCTTGAGGCCACCCTGCAGCCGGACCTGGAAGCGGCGCTGGACAAGGCCGGCATCCGACGCAAGCTGACCCTGGCGCTGGAATCGGTCATTCCCGCCCGGGCAGTGCAGAAGCCGCTGAAGCCCATGCCCGGCATCCGCAATATCGTGGCGGTGGGGTCGGCCAAGGGCGGAGTGGGCAAGTCCACCGTGGCGGTGAACCTCGCGCTGGCCTGGGCAGCCCAGGGCGCCCGCGTGGGGCTGCTGGATGCGGATGTCTACGGCCCCAGCCAGCCGCTGCTGCTCGGGGTCACCGGTGTGCGTCCCGAGACCGTCGACAACAAGCGAATCCTGCCGGTTATCGCCCACGGGCTGAAGCTGATGTCCATCGGCCTGCTGATCGACCCTGACCAGCCGGCCATCTGGCGCGGGACCATGGTCACAGGCGCTCACGCAGTTGCTCGCCGACACCCAGTGGGGAGCCTCGATTTCCTGGTGCTCGACCTCCGCCGGGCACTGGCGACCTGCAGCTGACGCTGGCCCAGCGCGTGCCGGGTGGCCGGCGCGGTGGTCGTGACCACGCCGCAGGAAGATCGCCGTCAGCGATGCCCGCAAGGGCCTGAAGATGTTTGAAAAGGTGTCCGTGCCCGTGCTGGGCGTGGTCGAGAACATGAGCACCCATGTCTGCAGTCACTGTGGCCATGAGGACGCGCTGTTCGGGCAGGGCGGTGGTGCGCGGCTGGCCGCAGAATGCGGCGTGGCGCTGCTGGCGCGAACTGCCGCTCGACGCGGCCAGGTGCGCGCTGAGTCGGACCAGGGGCGTCCCACAGTCTTGTCGGCGCCGGGCACGGCCCGCGCCCAGGCCTATGAACTGATGGCACGGCGCGTGGCCGGCGCGCTTGCCAGGCGCCCGCGCGATCGCGCCGGCGCCTTTCCCGGAATCGTGGTGGAGACAAAGTCATGAGCATCAAGTCCGATCACTGGATCCGCCGCATGGCGGCCGAGCAGAAGATGATCGAACCCTTCGAACCCGGCCAGGTGCGCGACACGGGCGCCGGCAGGATCGTGTCCTACGGCACGTCGAGCTACGGCTACGACGTGCGCTGCGCGCGCGAGTTCAAGATCTTCACCAACATCAACAGCACCATCGTCGATCCGAAGGCCTTTGACCCGCAGAGCTTCGTCGATGTCACTTCGGACGTGTGCATCATCCCGCCGAATTCATTCGCGCTCGCCCGCACCGTGGAGTATTTCCGCATCCCCCGCAACGTGCTGGTGGTGTGCCTGGGCAAGTCCACGTATGCGCGCTGCGGCATCATCGTCAACGTGACGCCGCTGGAGCCGGAGTGGGAAGGGCATGTGACGCTGGAGTTCTCGAACACCACGACGCTGCCGGCGAAGATCTATGCCAACGAGGGCGTGGCGCAGATGCTGTTCTTCGAGTCGGACGAGGTGTGCGGCACGTCGTACAAGGACCGCGGCGGCAAATACCAGGGCCAGAAGGGCGTGACGCTGCCGAAGGCCTAGCCTTCAGTGGGTCGATGCCGTCTGCAGCGCCATCGACCACTGCACCTTGCTGCCCTCGCGCCGCTCCACCTTCAGTGGCAGGTAGCCCAGTTCGGGGGCGCACCAGAAATACGTGCCGGTGTCCGAGCCGGGCCGGGTGCTGCGGAAGACCAGCGTGCGATATTCGCCGATGGGCGTGACCAGCTTTTCCTCGCCGACCGCCGTGTAGTTGTAGTCCTTGATGCGGCCCTTGTCGGCGATCACGAAGTACCGCGGCGTGTTGCCCGCCAGCAGTTCGTGCATCAGCGCGATCTGCACCGACATGGTGTCGAGCACGCCGGGTTTCAGCGGCAGGTCCACGCGGCGTTTTTCGGCCACGCCGGTGACGCGCTGGGTGGTCCAGTCGAAGCGCAGGTCCTGATCCTTGCTGGTGCTCGAGGCGCCATCGTCGGCGGTGAAACGGTCGGGAAGAATGCGACCCTCGCGGATGGCGAACACGCTGCGTGAGCGCAGCTCCGCCGGCATCGCGAGCCGGAACAGGCCGCGCGCGGTGCTCACCGACTGGTAGGACCAGCGGCCATCCTCCAGGCGCT
The DNA here is from genome assembly GCA_016720075.1 of Pseudomonadota bacterium. Classification (GTDB taxonomy): domain Bacteria; phylum Pseudomonadota; class Gammaproteobacteria; order Steroidobacterales; family Steroidobacteraceae; genus ZC4RG30. The sequence goes on along the minus strand of JADJXW010000002.1, from coordinate 106,586 downwards.
GCAGCTGCAGCTGCGCCGTGCCGGCCGACATGCCATGCCAGGTGATGCCGAAGCTGGCGGTGAATGGCTTGAGTTCCGAGGACGGGGCCTCGAGTGCGCCAGCCAGCAGCGGCGCGAGGGAAAGCGCGAGGGCGGCAAGGCGGCGCGCGCTAGACATGTCGCACCGGCGCCGCGAGCGCGCTGCCATCGAGCGTGGGGCGCCCGTCATTCCATTGCAGCCTGCCCGAAGCCAGCCATTGGATTGCCATCGGGTAGATGATGTGTTCGGCCGCATGAACGCGGGCTGAAAGCTTCGCCACGTCATCGGCCGGCAGCACGGGCACGCGGGCCTGGATGATGGCCGGGCCGCCATCGAGCTCGGCCGTGACGAAATGCACGGTGACGCCATGCTCAGGGTCGCCGGCGGCGAGTACGCAGGAGTGGGTATCGAGCCCCGGGTACAGCGGCAGCAGGGAAGGGTGGATGTTCAACATGCGTCCCGGGTGCCGCGCCACGAATGGCGCCGACAGTATGCGCATGAATCCTGCGAGGATCACCATATCCGCGCCGTGGGCCCTGATCTGTGTTTCCAGTTCCGCTTCGAAGTGGCTGCGGTCCAGGCGTCCTTCGCGGCGATAGCCAGCGGCATCCACGACGGCAACGGGCAGGCCCAGGTCGCGCGCGCGCTGCAGCCCTCCGGCTGCCGGCTGGTCCGAGATCACCACGGCCACCTGTGCCGGTATGCGACCGTCCCTGCAGGCCTGGGCGATGGCCACCATGTTGCTGCCCGCGCCCGAGATCAGGATCGCCAGGCGCGCCGCGGTGGGCTTGTCAGTCAATCACGACGCCTGCGTTGCCCGCGCGGATCTGGCCGATGAGCGTGGCGCGTTCGCCGGCGCCATTCAGGAGCCGCAGGGCCTCGTCGGCCTTGTCGGCCGCGACCACGGCGATCATGCCGATGCCGCAGTTGAACGTGCGGTGCATCTCGGCGGCCTCGATGTTGCCGGTGGCGGCCAGCCAGTCGAACAGCGGATCGCGATGCCAGGCGCGGCGCTCGAGCCGCGCCTCCATGCCTTCGGGCAGCACGCGCGGGATGTTGTCGGTCAGACCACCGCCGGTGATGTGCGCGAAGGCATGCACCGGCATCGCCGCGGCCAGCTGCAGCATGTTCTTCACGTAGATGCGAGTGGGTTCGAGCAGGCGGTCGAAGAGCGGCCGGCCGTCGAGCTGCGTGCGTTCGTCGGCGCCCGCCACCTGGATGAGCTTGCGCACCAGCGAATAGCCATTGGAATGCACGCCCGAGGAGGCCATGCCGATGATGGCGTCGCCGGCCTTCACGCGGGTGCCGTCGATGATCTCGCTGCGTTCGACCACGCCCACGCAGAACCCCGCCAGGTCGTAGTCGCCGCCGTGGTACATGCCCGGCATTTCCGCCGTTTCGCCGCCCACCAGCGCGCAGCCCGCCAGCTGGCAGCCCTCGGCGATGCCGGAAATGACGGTGGCGGCCACGTCCACCGACAGCTTGCCGGTGGCGTAGTAATCGAGGAAGAACAGCGGCTCCGCGCCCTGCACCGACACGTCGTTGACGCACATGGCCACCAGGTCGATGCCGATGCGATCGTGCCGCCCGGTGTCGATGGCCAGGCGCAGCTTGGGCCGACGCCGTCGGTGCCGGAAACGAGCACCGGTTCGCGATAGCGCTGCGGCAGGCCCACCAGGGCGCCGAAACCACCCACGCCGGCCAGCACCTCGGGGCGCTGGGTGCGCTTGACGATGGGCTTGATTCGTTCGACCAGTTCGTCGCCGGCGTCGATGTCGACTCCGGCATCGCGATACGTCAGCCCGGGGGATTTCTGCATGGTGCCGTGTGGATTTCCAGCGGGTTGGCCGCTTCGGATATTGTATAGGCCAGCCCCGTGCTGCGTCATGCGCCACCTTCCCAACATCATCTGCCTGGTCCGTATTGCCCTGATCGTGCCGCTGCTGCAGGCAATGGTCGCGGGCGAGCAGGCGCTCATCCTCGTGCTGTTCAGCATCGCCGCCGTGTCCGACGCGCTGGACGGTTACCTTGCCAAGCGCTTCCAGTGGACCAGCGACCTGGGGCGCGTCCTCGACCCCCTGGCCGACAAGCTGCTGCTGGTGTCGGTGTTCATCACGGCCGCGTGGCTCGACATCGCGCCGTGGTGGGTGGCGACCGTGGCCGTGACGCGCGACCTTGTTATCGGCGTCGGCGCGCTGGTGTTCCGGCTGTGGTTCGGGCCGCTGCGCGGGCGGCCCACGATCATCAGCAAGATCAACACCGGCATGCAGATCCTCTACCTGCTCGCGCTGATCCTCGCCAGCTCCATCCAGATTCCGCCGCGCGAGGTGCTGGACGCGCTGGCCGTGGTGATGGTGATCACCACGGTGGCCAGCGGCGTGGACTACGTGTCGCGCTTCCTGAAGCGCGCGTTCGCGCATGCGTCGGCGGCCCGATGAGGCAATTGACGCTGGGCGTGCGCCTCACCGATCGGGCCCTGCTCGGCAACTTCCTGGCGGGCGACAACCCACTGGCACTGGCCGCCGCCCGCGAACTTGCCGCCACTGCCGGCGCCGGCGCACTGTTCGTGCACGGCGCGGCCGGCAGCGGCAAGACGCATCTGCTGCAGGGACTGTGCGTGGCAGTCCCGGGCGCGGCCTACCTGCCGCTCGCCACGCTGGCCGAGCTGGGTCCCGGAGTACTGGAGGGGGCCGCTGGCCTGCCTCTGGTGGCCATCGACGATCTGCACCTGATCGCGGGCGATGCCGCCTGGGAGCAGGCGCTTTTCAGGCTCCACAACGAACGCCGGGGCAGTGGCATGGCCGTCGCGGCGACCGCACCGGCCACCCGGCTGCCTTTGCGCCTGCCCGACCTGGCCTCGCGCCTGGCGGCGCTCACGCACTATGGACTGCGGCCGCTGGATGAAGACCAGCAGCGCCAGGCGCTGCAGCTGCGTGCCCGCACGCGGGGTTTCGAATTGCCTGATGAGACCGTGGGTTTCCTGCAGCGGCGCTTCGCGCGCGACATGGGGCGCCTGACGGCGATTCTCGATGAACTGGATGCGGCGTCGCTGGCCGAGCAGCGCCGCGTGACGGTGCCCTTCATTCGCCAGGTGCTGGGAATGCAGGAGCCGGGCGGCCCGGAAACGCCCTAGGCCTGTTCGCGGCGCGTGGCCTTCAGCGCCAGCGCCAGCGTGGCCACGCGGCGGCCCAGTGCGCGCGCGAGCTGGGATTCCTCCGCGGTGAGCTGGCCGTCGGTGCTGGCGGACGTGACATGCGAGGCGCCATACGGCGTGCCACCGCTGCGCGTGGCCGGCAGCTCGGGCTGCGTGAAGGGCAGCCCGGCCAGCACCATTCCGTGATGCAGCAGCGGCGTCATCATCGACAGCAGCGTGCTTTCCTGGCCGCCATGCATGGTCTGCGAAGAGGTGAACACCGCAGCGGGCCGGTCGACGAGGCCGCCGCGCAGCCACAGGCCGGAAGTCTGGTCGAGGAAATACTTCAGTGGCGCCGCCATGTTGCCGAAGCGCACCGGGCTGCCGAGGATCAGGCCGTCACAGGCGGCCAGGTCATCGAGCGTGGCCCAGGGGGCGCCCTGGTCTGGCACGCCGGCGACGGGCCGCTCGCTCTCGGCCGACACCGGCGGCACGCTGCGCAGCCGCGCGGCGGCGCCCGCCACCGATTCCACGCCGCGGCACACCTGCCGGGCAAGTTGCGCCGTGGTGCCGTTGCGCGAGTAGTAGACGACGAGGATTTCTGCGTTGCCGGTCATCGCGTGGAGGTGACCTTCGACATGCCCAGGTCATCCGCGCCATTCCAGTTGCGCGTCCAGCGACCCACGACCTTGTCGGGATATTCGCGCCTGCCCACGCTGCCGTTGTAGCGCGCCAGCGCGCGGCGCACGTCGTTCTTCTCGCGCTGCAGATAGAAACGCAGGATCGCGCAGCCCATGCGCATGTTGGCTTCGATCTGCGTGAGCTGGTGGCGCTTCATGCCGAGCTGCTCGGGCCAGAAGGGCATCACCTGCATCAGGCCCACGGCGCCGGCCGAGGAAACGGCCCAGCGGTCGAAGCGGCTCTCGATGTCGATCACCGCCAGCACGAGTCCGGGCGGCAGCCTCTGCAGGCCCGGGCGATGCGCTTCGCAGAAGGCGGTCTTCAGGATCTGCATGCGCTCGGCCGGATCGCGCACGATGCGGCGCAGCTTGGGCTCCATCATCGTGAACCACACGGCCGAGTCGAATTTGTCGGGGAAGCATTCGGCCGCGTCGATGGCCTGCGCCACGATGCTGCGCAGTTCCGGGTCGCGCTGGGCGTCGGCCGACGCCGGGCCGGCCAGCGCCAGCCAGGCGAGCAGCAGCGCCGCCGCCTTACGCCAGGCGCGCGCGGAGGGCGTCGAGCAGGCCATTGACGGGGAGCTCACCGGTCGCGCCGGTGCGCCGGTGGCGGTATTCGAGCTGGCCGGCCGCGAGCCCGCGGTCGCCGATGATCACGCAGTGGGGAATGCCCAGCAGTTCAGCGTCGGCGAACTTCACGCCCGGCCGCGCGTCGCGGTCGTCGTAGAGCACGTCGATGCCGGCGGCGCCGAGTTCGGCATACAGCGAATCGGCCGCATTGCGAACGGCTTCGGAGCGATCGTGATTGAGGGTAACGAGCAGCACGGTGTAGGGCGCGATGGGGTCGGGCCAGATGATGCCCTTGTCATCGTGGTTCTGTTCAATGGCGGCCGCCACGACGCGCGTCACACCAATGCCATAGCAGCCCATCAGCGGGGTCAGGGGCTTGCCGGCCGGATCGAGCACCGAGGCCTGCATGGCCTCGCTGTACTTGCGGCCCAGCTGGAAAATGTGGCCCACCTCGATGCCGCGGCGGATGGCCAGCTTTCCCTGGCCCGAGGGGCTGGGATCGCCCGCCACCACATTGCGCAGGTCGGCGGTTTCCGGCTCCGGCAGGTCGCGGCCCCAGTTCACGCCGGTGAGGTGTGCATCCCTGGCGTTGGCGCCGCAGACGAAATCGGCGAGCGCCGCCGCCGCGTGATCGACCACGATGCGGCACTTGAGGCCGACCGGTCCCAGGAAACCCGGCTCGGTGCCGGTGCCGGCGAGCACGCGCTGCGCCGTGGCCATGCGCAGCGGGCTGGCAACGCCCGCCACCTTCTGCGCCTTCACCGCATTCATCTCGTGGTCGCCGCGGATGACCATCGCCACCACGCCACCATCGCTGCCCTCGACGATCAGCGTCTTCACGCAGCGCGTGGCGTCGACGCCCAGCAGCTTGCTGACGTCGGCGATCGTCTTCGTGGCCGGGGTGGGCACCGTCGCCAGGCTCTGCGTGGCGGCGGGGCGCTTGCCGTCGTAGACGGGCGTTGGCGCGAGCTCGAGATTGGCGGCGTAATCATCCGCGTCGGACACGGCGATCGCGTCCTCGCCGGAATCGGCCAGCACCTGGAATTCCTCCGACGCGCTGCCGCCGATCGACCCGGTGTCGGCGCGCACGGCGCGGAAGGTCAGGCCCATGCGCTCGAACATGCGCGTGTAGGCCGTCTTCATCGCGGCATAGCCTTCGGCGAGGGATTCCTGGTCGGCATGGAACGAATACGCGTCCTTCATCAGGAACTCGCGGCCGCGCATCACGCCGAAGCGCGGCCGGATCTCGTCGCGGAACTTCATCTGGATCTGGTAGAAGTTCACCGGCAGCTGTCGATAGCTTTTCAGTTCGCGCCGGGCGACATCGGTGATCACTTCCTCGGCCGTGGGGCCGATGACGAATTCACGGTCGTGGCGATCCTTGAAGCGCAGCAGTTCCGGACCGTACTGTTCCCAGCGTGCCGATTCCTGCCACAGTTCGGCGGGCTGCACCGCCGGCATCAGCATTTCGTACGCGCCGGCGCGGTCCATCTCCTCGCGGATGATCTTCTCGACCTTGCGCACCGCGCGCAGGCCCATGGGCAGGAAGGTGTAGATGCCGGCGGCCAGGCGGCGGATCAGGCCGGCGCGCAGCATCAGCTGGTGGCTGATGACTTCGGCGTCGGCCGGAGTCTCTTTCGCGGTGTTGACGGGATAGCGGGAAAGACGCATGAAAACCTGTATGAATGGTTTGTCGGGCTGGCCCACCAGTCTATATGATGCACGCAATCCATGGACGCCCCCACCCCAGAACGCCCGCGCAGCCGCGCGATCTACCTGCTGCCGAACCTGTTCACCACGGGCTGCCTGTTCTCGGGCTTCTACGCCATCGTCGCGGCCATCGACGGCAACTACGAGCGCGCCGGCTTCGCCGTGTTCGCCGCCATGCTGATGGACACCCTCGACGGCCGCGTGGCGCGCCTGACGCGCACCGAGAGCGCCTTTGGCAAGGAATACGACTCCCTCGCCGACATGGTCTCGTTTGGCGTGGCGCCAGCCATCGTGGCCTACCAGTGGGGCGTGGTGCGCCTGTTCGAGTACGGCCAGGTCTGGGGCCGCGTAGGCTGGCTCGCGGCCTTCTTCTACGCGGCATGCGCGGCGCTGCGCCTGGCGCGGTTCAACACCCGCACCGCGGCCGACAAGCGCTTTTTCGAAGGACTGCCCAGCCCCTCAGCGGCGGCCATCGTCTCGGCATTCATCTGGTCATCCAGCGAGTGGCGTGAACCGGGTCTGGCCGGGCTCATCATGGCCGCGCTGGTGACGGCGACGGCCGGCTTCCTGATGGTCAGCAGCTTCGGCTACAACAGTTTCAAGAAGCTGGACGCCGAGGGCCCGGTGCGCTTCGCCACCTTCCTGCTGGTGCCGCTGGGTTTCATCCTGATTGCCCTTTATCCGCCCACCGCGCTGCTCGCCATCTTCGGCACCTACGCGCTGTCCGGTCCGCTGTTCTGGGTGCTCAAGCGCATGCGGCGCGGACAGCGTCGCGAGCCGCAGGAACCGGATGCGACCTGATGGAGGGGCGCGCCACGTACCTCGCGGCCCTGGGCATCGACGACTGGCGGCAGCGCCGACCGCTGGCCACAGCGGGCGAGAGCTGGGAAACCATCGCCGCCGAGGTGGCCGAGTGCCGCAAGTGCGGGCTGTGTGAAACCCGCACGCGCACCGTGTTCGGCGTCGGCGATCGCAAGGCCCGCTGGCTGGTGGTGGGCGAAGCGCCGGGCGCCGAGGAAGACAAGCAGGGCGAGCCATTCGTGGGCCGTGCGGGTGGGCTGCTCGATTCCATGCTGCGCGGCATCGGGCTCGCCCGCGAGCAGGTGTTCATCGCCAATGTGCTCAAGTGCAGGCCGCCGAACAACCGCGACCCCGCGCCCGCCGAAGTGGCGCAGTGCCTGCCTTACCTGGAGCGGCAGATCGCGCAGCTTCAACCCCGCATCATGCTGGCCGTGGGGCGCATCGCGGCGCAGAACCTGCTGGCCACCGACACTCCCATCGGCAAGCTGCGCGGCCATGTGCACAGTTTCGGCGCCGCAGGCATTCCGCTGGTGATCACCTATCACCCAGCCTACCTGCTGCGTTCTCCCACGGAAAAGCGCAAGGCATGGGAGGACCTCAAGTTCGCGCGGCGCGTGGCATCCGGCACGCAGGCGTGAACGCACCTCCCGAGATCCTGATCCGCGACATGGGTTTCGACGATGTCGCAACCGTGGCGCAGCTCGAGCGGCGCTCCTATGCCTTCCCGTGGAGCGATGCGATATTCCGCGACTGCCTGCGGGCCGGCTACTACTGCTGCGTCGCGGAGCTCGATTCGATCGTGATGGGCTACGGCATCATGAGCACCGGGGCCGGCGAGGCGCACGTGCTGAACCTGTGCGTGGCCGAATCCTTCCGCACGCGGGGCATCGGTTCGCAGCTGATGTGGCACCTGCTGGAGTTCGCCCGCAGCCTGCGGGTGGTGGATGTGTTCCTCGAGGTGCGGCCGTCGAACACGGCGGCCATCCGGCTCTATCAATCGCTGGGCTTCACGCAGATCGGCATGCGGCGCGGCTACTACCAGGCGGAGGGCGGGCGCGAGGACGCGGTCGTCCTGCGCCGCTCACTGGGCAAAGGCCGCGCATAGCGCCCTGCGAGCGGGATTTGCCCACCGCGCGCGCTGGCGGTAGCCTCTTGCACAACACTTCAAGAGGGGAATCCATGCGCAACCCTGTCAGATCCACAATCGCCCCGGCCCTGGCTGGCGCCTTGCTGGTGCTCGCCCTGGGCGCTGCGCTGCCCGCGTCGGCACATCACTCCTTTGCCGCCGTATACGACATGGAAAAGTCGGTGAAGGTGACGGGCACCATCGTGAAGGTACGGCTCACCAATCCGCATTCCTGGTTCTACATCGACGTCAAGGATGACGCCGGCAACGTCGCCCACTGGGCCTTCGAGGCGGGTACGCCCAGCGGCATGATCCGCAATGGCTACAAGGCCAGCGTGATCAAGCCGGGCGATGTCGTCACGATCTCGGGCTTCCACGCCAAGGACCCGTCGCAGAACATGGCCATGCTGCGTGAACTGACGATTGCCGATGGCACGGTGTTCGGATTGTTCGGGCCGCAGGAAACACCCGCGGCGAAGTGACAGCAGCGGCCGGAGGACAGATGCAAACGAATACCTTATGGCGTGGCGTGTTGGCTTTGTGCGCACTGGCGCCGCTGGCGGCGCTCGCGGCTGCGCCGGATGCGAAATCCGCCGCCGGTGCGGTTCCCCGCATGGCCGACGGTCATCCGGATCTTTCCGGCGTCTGGTGGGGTGGGGGTGATATCGGAAGCAGGAACCGGACTCGCGGGCCGGGCAATGCCGCGGGCCCCAGCTACACGAGCCTGTACACGCCGGAGGCGGCGGCTGCATCCGCCAAGCTCAGCGACAAGGATGATCCGACGCTCAGGTGCGCGCCGGTGGCTTTCGGCACGCTGAACGTCCGGCTGTGGAATGTCGGTGCCGTCGGGCAGATCGTCGCAACGCCGAAGATGGTGGTGTTGCTGTCAGAGACTTTCCACGACTACCAGCTGGTGCCGACGGACGGCAGGCCGCATCGCGAGGACCAGCCACCCAGCCAGCGCGGTGACGCGGTGGGACATTGGGAAGGCGATACCTTCGTCGTCGACGTGACCAACTTCACCGACGACACGTGGATGTTCGCCGAGGGCCGTGTTTCGATACATTCGGATGCCATGCGCATCGTCGAGCGCTATCGCCGGGTCGACGCGAACACGCTCGAGGTGGAGGCGGTGGTCACGGATCCCAAGACCCTGACCGGCCCCTGGACGGTACCGAAGCAGACACTGAAGCTGGCTCCCTTCGACCAGCTGCTGTCGCTCAATTGCTCGTCCCAGGAAGCCGACGCGATGATCCAGAGCGCCAGCCAGGGCAAGTAGCCCCGGGCCCGGCGCGGGCACACTAGGCCAGAAGGGCGGTAAAACGTACTATCCGCCCCTTCTTTGCAAGGTGGCTGACTGGTATGGCTGAGGTGATCCCGGGAGAAGCGGGCAAGAGACGCACTTTTGCCATTATTTCCCACCCCGACGCGGGCAAGACCACGCTGACCGAGAAGCTGCTGCTGTTCGGTGGCGCCATCCAGCTGGCCGGTACCGTGAAGGGCCGCAAGGTTCTGATCGCCACGCCACCTCCGACTGGATGCGGCTGGAGCAGGAGCGCGGCATCTCGGTCACCTCCTCGGTCATGCAGTTCCCGTTCAACGGCTGCATCGTGAACCTGCTCGACACGCCCGGGCACGAGGATTTCTCCGAAGACACCTACCGCACGCTGACCGCGGTGGACTCGGCGCTCATGGTCATCGACTGTGCCAAAGGCGTCGAGGAGCGCACCATCAAGCTCATGGAGGTCTGCCGGCTGCGCGACACGCCGATCATGACCTTCATCAACAAGCTCGACCGCGACGGCCGCCCGCCGATCGAGCTGCTCGACGAGATCGAGCAGGTGCTGAAGCTCACGGTGGCGCCGGTGATCTGGCCCATCGGCATGGGGCACGACCTGATGGGCACCTATCATCTGGTCGAAGACCGCATCTACGTGTATGAGTCCGCCGGGCGCGGCACGCGCGGCGAGAACCGCGTCATCGAGGGCCTGATGAGCGACGAGGCCGCGGACTTCCTCGGTGATCGCGCCCAGGCGTTCCGCGACGAGGTCGAACTGGTGCGCGGTGCCGCCACCGAATTCGATCTGGAGGCGTACCTCGCCGGCCGGCAGACCCCGGTGTTCTTCGGTTCGGCGATCAGCAATTTCGGCGTGGAGGAGCTGCTGCGCAGCTTCACGCGCTACGCGCCTGGGCCGCAGGCGCGCGCGGCGCGCGAGCGCACCGTGCAGCCGGACGAGCCGAAGCTCAGCGGTTTCGTGTTCAAGATCCAGGCGAACATGGATCCGGCGCACCGCGACCGGATCGCCTTCCTGCGCCTGTGCTCGGGCAAGTACCAGCCGGGCATGCGGTTCTTCCATCACGTGCGGCTAGGCAAGGAGGTCCGCATCGCCGATGCGCTGACCTTCATGGCGGGTGATCGCACCGCGGTGGATGAAGCGTGGGCAGGCGACATCATCGGCCTGCACAACCACGGCACCATCAACATCGGCGATACCTTCACCGAGGGCGAGAAGCTGACCTTCACCGGCATCCCGAACTTCGCGCCGGAGATGTTCCGCCGCGCGGTGCTGAAGGATCCGCTGAAGATGAAGGCCCTGCAGAAGGGGCTGGGCCAGCTGTGCGAGGAGGGCGCCACGCAGCTTTTCCGTCCGCTGCGCAACAACGACCTGATCCTGGGCGCCGTCGGCCAGCTGCAGTTCGAGGTCGTGGCCTTCCGGTTGCAGGACGAATACGGCGTGCAGTGCGCGTTCGAGCCCATCAGTGTGCAGACCGCGCGCTGGGTCACGCGGCGATGACGGAAGAGCTCGAGGAGTTCCGCACCAAGGCCTATGACAACCTGTCCGTCGATCATTCCGGCGCGCTGGTGTACCTGGCGCCATCACGGGTGAACCTGGCGCTCACACTGGAACGCTGGCCGGACCTGCGCTTCAGCGAAACCCGGGAAAGCCAGTCTTGAAGGCGCGCGGCGGTCCAGCATCCTGGCTCGCCGCGCGACCGGCACTGTCGTGGGCCCTGTACGACTGGGCCAACTCGGCCTTTGCCACCACGGTGATGGCGGGCTTCTTTCCCACGTTTTTCCGCCAGTACTGGAGCGCGGGCGCGGAGTCTTCGCTCACCACGTTCCGCCTCGGCATGGCCAACGCGGTGGCGGGCCTGGCCATCGCGCTGCTGGCGCCATTCCTCGGCGCCGTGGCCGACCGCGGTGGGCATCGCAAGCGCATGCTCGCGGCCTTCAGCCTGCTGGGCATCACGACGACGCTGGCGCTGTTCTTCGTCGCGCAGGGCCAGTGGTTCGTGGCCGCCGCGCTGTTCACGCTGGGAACGGTGGGTTTCAATGGCGGCGTGGTGTTCTGCGATGCGCTGCTGCTCGATGTGGCGAAGCCCGCCGACTATGACCGTGTGTCCTCGCAGGGGCTACGCGCTGGGATACCTGGGCGGCGGCGTGCTGTTCGCCATCAACGTGGTGATGGTTTCGAAGCCGGCGTGGTTCGGCCTTGCGGGCGCGGCCGATGCGGTGCGCTGGTCGTTCGTCACGGTGGCGGTGTGGTGGTTCGTGTTCATGCTGCCGCTGCTGTGGTTCGTGGAGGAATCCGTTCCGGCTGGCCGGCGCGCGTGGCGCGAGTCGCTGGCGGCGGGCTGGAAGGAACTGGCCAGCACGGCGGGCAAGGTCTGGCGGCAACCGCTGCTGCTGAAGTTCCTGGTGGCCTACTGGCTGTACATCGACGGCGTGAACACCGTGGTGAAGATGGCGGTGGACTACGGCCTTGCGGCCGGCATCGCCTCCACGCACCTGCTGGGCGCGCTGCTGCTGACGCAGTTCGTGGCCTTTCCGGCTTCCCTGGCGTTCGGCTGGCTCGGCGGCAGGGTCGGCGCGCGAACGGCGGTGCTGGTCGGGCTTGGAGCCTATTCAGTCCTTACCGGCTGGGCCTATTTCCTCGATACGGCGCTCGAGTTCTACCTGATGGCCGGCGTGCTGGGGCTGGTGCAGGGCGGGGTGCAGAGCCTGTCGAGGTCGATGTTCGGGCGGCTGGTGCCCGAGGGCAAGTCGGCCGAGTACTTCGGCTTCTACAACATGGTGGGCAAGTTCGGCACCGTGCTGGGACCTGCGCTGATGGGCGCCGTGGCGCTGTTCACCGGCAGCACGCAGGTATCGATCCTCGCGCTGCTCATCCTGTTCGTGGGCGGTGGGTTGATGCTGTGGCGCGTGCAAGTGCGCTGAGCTGGCGATGAAGCTCGCGCAGCTGTTCACGCTGCGGCGGGCTGGCAGCAGCCGGACCAAAGCGCAGCGCGACATAGGCGTCGGAGAATTCCCGGATCTGCGAAGCCAGATCCGGCCAGGCCTGCATGGCGCGCAGCGCCACGGCGCGCGGTCCGTCGTGTGCAGCAACCCCGACACCACGCCTGCCGAGTATGGCGGCGAAGCGTCCCCAGGTCTTTTCCAGCGCATCCTGCGCGGCACGCGGCGAGCGCGCGGCGGCGCGCATCACCCACAGCCCCCACAGCACCGCCACCCCTATCAGCAGCACAGCCAGCGCGCGGTAGTCCAGCTTCCCCAGTCCCAGCTTCTCCAGCAGCGAAAGCTGCGCGCCCAGGTTGTAGTTCACGATGCGTTCCTGCCAGAAGTTGGCGGCGGCATCCCAGGTGTCGCGCATGCGGCGCAGCCACTCGGCCTGCACGAACAGCCGGCCCGTCAGCGAGGTGCCGGAGTCCAGCAGTTCGTTCACGCCGCGCCGCAGCCGTTCAGGGGCCACCACGGCCGTCGGGTCCACGCGCGTCCAGCCGGCATCCTCCAGCCACACTTCGGCCCAGGCGTGGGCATCGGATTGCCGCACCACGTAGTAGCCGCCCACGGGATTCCACGTGCCGCCCAGGTAGCCGGTGACTACCCGCGAAGGGATGCCCGCAGCCCGCATCAGCGTCACGTAGGCCGAGGCGAAGTGCCCGCAGAATCCAAGCCTGGTGTTGAACAGCAGGTCGTCGATCGAGTCGCGCTCTAGGCGCGGCGGGGTCAGCGTGTACTCGAAGCCGCCGTCCTGGAAATAGCGCAGCGCGCGCTGCATGTAGTCGCGGTTGTCCAGCGAAGCCGCCCGCATCTGTCGAGCCAGCGCCTGGGTGCGCGGATTGCGGTTGCCCAGCGGTTGAGTATCGAGCCTGCGTCCGGTCACCGACAGCGGCTTCGTGTGACGCACCTCGAGGTATGAAACACCCTCGTAGACGATGGGCGAGGTGATCTCGCGCGAGGCGATGGCCTGGCCGTCGAAGGTCTGGAAATTGCGCCGGCCGGTTATCTGGCTGATCGTGTCCACGCCGAACAGGTAGCTGCGGCCCGTGGGTTCCAGCATCACCTGGTAGCGCAGCGGCGGGGAGACCGGCTCGGTGGGCTGCCGCACGGCGCCGGGGCCGAGGCGGCGGCGCCAGGTGAAGCCGTCGAAATCGTGCAGCACCGGGCCGCGCCAGTAGCGCTGCGACGGCGGCGGAGCAGGCCCCTGGAAGCGAACGCGGAAGGCCACGTCTTCGGAGATCGAGAGTTCCGAAATGCTGCCCGGGCTCATCTCGTCGCCAAGGCCGGTGGTGGCATCTTCCGAGGGCGGCAGGCCCCACATCGCCCCCGGCAGGCGCGGCACCAGCACGAAGCACAGCGCGGCCAGTGGCGCGCCGATCAGCAGTGCCCGTCCGCTTGCGGCCAGCGCCCGACGCGGCCTGATGTCCGCCTGGCTGCCCAGCGCGGTGAGCGCGGACAGCGCGACCCAGCCCGCGAAGAGATACAGCGGAACGCGCAGCAGTGATTGGCGCTCGAGGCAGGCTGCCAGCAGCAGCGCCAGCGCCACCATCGCTACCACCCGCGCGTCGCGCGGCGCGCGCACTTCCAGCAGCTTGGCCGAACCCATGACCAGCAGCAGCGTGCTGCCGGCGGCGAGGCCGGAAATGGTCCTGAAGGAGATCATCGTCAGCAGCAGCAGGCCCAGCGCAAGCAGCGTGCGCACCACCGCACCGGGCAGCGGCAGGCGCCAGCGCAGGTGGGCCAGCTGCCAGCACAGCGCGGCGACCGCCACGAAGATGCTCCACAGCGGCGCCCGATCCACATGCAGCAGCGCGCCGGCCGCAAAGGCCACCAGCATCATCCGGCGCGCGCTGGGTCCCATGCCCGTCGGGTTCATGTGACAGATCCGGCGCCAAACGTGGCCAGCTGCGACAGGCAATGGCGGCGATGCTCCGGGCCTGCCCCGGCAACGACGGCGGATCCCGGCAGGCGCAGCGTCCAGCGCTGGTTCTCCGCCGCTGCATCCACGATCCAGCGGCACAACTGGGACAGTCGCGTCTCGGTGTCATCGTGAGGCAGCGCGTCGAAATCGAACTCGCGCAGCGCGGCCGCGTGGCCCTGGTATTCGCGCACGAGCAGTGGTGCGCCGCGCGCATAGGCTTTCCACGCCACCTGCCGTGGCGAGTCGCCTTCGCGGAACGGCCGCAGCGCGGCCAGCTCATCCAGGCTGCCGGCCAGCCTGCGGGAGCCTTCCTCGGCGCCGGGCAGTTCCGGCAGCGGGCGCATGCCCGCAGGCGTGGGATACACCAGCGTGCTCACATCGAGCGACAGCCATGTCCAGGTGCGGAACAGTCCATAGGGGGCCGAGGTGGACAGGCGCAGCACCGGCGCGCGCCACCGTCCGCGCTGCCGCGCAGGGAATGACAGCGACAGATCACCGCTGCCCTCGTCGTGCGAGCCTGCGCCGGTGACTGGCACCTGCCGGGCTCCTTCAGCGTCCAGCGTGAGGTCTCTCAGTGACAGGCGTGAATGCAGTTGCGCGCGGAGCACCACTTCGCCTCCGGCGAAGGCCGGTTCCGCGTGGACGTGCTGCAGCGTGAGGCCAGCAAGGCTGCGCTGCGTCTGGATCATGCCCACCAGCGCGAATGCCGCGAGCCAGAACGTGAGCAGCAGCGCGAGCCCGTTGCCGTAGTTCATGCCGGCCAGGAACATCGCAATGACCAGCAGGCCGAATGTCCAGCCCGTGCCGGTGGGCAGAATGTAGATGCGGCGTGGCTTGAGCTGCAGCGGCAGCGAATCGGGTCCCTGGCGGCGCAGCGCCCAGCGCAGCATGCGTTGGCGGAACAGGCTCATGAAGGGCTCGGTGCCACCGCTGCGGGTGCCTTGCTACCGGGGCACCGGCACGGATTCGAGCACCGCGCCGAGCAGGCGGGTTCGCGCGGTGTCGTCCGTCGCCGGCTCGCGCAGTTCCAGGCGATGCAGCGCGACGGCCGTCCATACCGCCTGCACATCGTCGGGCAGTACGGCATCCCGGCCATCGAGCAGCGCCCAGGCGCGCGCGGCGCGCACCAGTCCCTGCGCGGCGCGCGGTGACAGGCCCAGCCGGAAGTCGCGGCGTGATCGGGTTGCGGCGACCAGTTGCTGCACGTAGTCGAGCAGGGGGCCTGCCGCGTGCACGCTGGCCGCGGCGCGTTGCAGTTGCATCAGGCCCGCGGCATCCAGCACCGACGCCGTGCGTCCCAGCACCACGCGGCGATCCTCCTCGCCGAGCAGCGTGCGTTCGTGGCGCGCGTCCGGATATCCGAGTTCGATGCGCATCAGGAAGCGGTCGAGCTGCGATTCCGGCAGCGGGTACGTGCCGATCTGATAGGGCGGGTTCTGCGTGGCAACCACGAAAACGGGTCCGGCAGCGGATGGGTCACGCCATCGACGCTGACCTGTCTTTCTTCCATGGCTTCCAGCAGTGCGCTCTGCGTGCGCGGACTCGCGCGGTTCACTTCATCGGCCAGCAGCAACTGCGTGAAGACCGGGCCAGGACGGAATTCGAACTTCTGGGCAGCGCGATCGAAGATGGAAACGCCGAGGATGTCGGCCGGGAGAAGGTCGCTGGTGAACTGCACCCGCTGCCAGGTCAGGCCCAGCACCTGCGCCAGCGCATGGGCCAGCGTGGTCTTGCCCACGCCCGGAACGTCTTCGATCAACAGGTGCCCCCGCGCCAGCAGGCAGGTGAGGGCGAGTCGCAGCGCCTCGCTCTTGCCGAGGATGATCGAATCCAGGGTTCGCAGGACGGCAGGCAGGTCGCTCATGGGGAGATTCCCTCTAGGTCCCCTGCATACGAGACCCTCCACTATTGCAATCTGCCGCGCGAGGCTCTCGTTCACCTTTTCGAACTGCGCGATGCGCTCGCGTTCGGTGGCCACCACCTCGGGCGGGGCATGGTTCACAAAGTTCGGGTTTTCCAGCTTGGCCAGCGCGCGGGTGATCTCCTGCTGGTTCTTTTCCTGCTTGCGGCGCAGTCGCGCCAGCTCCTCGGCCGGGTCGATCAGGCCCTGCATGGGCACCAGCAGCGTGAGATGGCCCACCACGGCCGCCGCGCTGGGTGGCGCGTTCTCGCCAGCGGTCAGCACACGCACCGGATCGATGCCCGCCAGCCGGCCGAGCAGCGCCGCATGGCGCTCGAAGTGCGCGGCATCCTGCACGGTGGCGCCCTGGACGAGCGGCGCCAGGCGTCGGGCGGGACTGATGTCCATCTCGCCGCGGATCTGCCTGAGGCCCAGGATCACGCCCTTCATCCAGTCGACGTCGGCCGTGGCGGCGGCATCGGCCGGGTAATCCGCCGCGAGCGGCCAGGCTGCGCGCATGATGGTTTCCCCGGCAACACCGGCGACCGGCGCCACGCGCTGCCAGATCTCCTCGGTGATGAAGGGCATGATGGGGTGCAGCGCGCGCAGCAGCGCCTCGAGCACGGTCAGCAGCGTGCGTCTTGTGGTGGCGGCCGCGGCCTCGTCTTCGGACTGCAGCACCGGCTTGGCCAGTTCCAGGTACCAGTCGCAGAACTCGTGCCAGGTGAATTCATACAGCGCCGCGGAGGCGTTGTCGAAGCGGTAGTCGGCAAAGCCCTGGTCGGTGGCGGTGAGCGCATGGCCCAGCCGCGAGACGATCCAGCGGTCCACCATGTGGGGCGAAGCCGTGCCCGGCGGCGCGATGGCCTTGCCCTCGGTCATCAGCAGCACGAAGCGCGCCGCATTCCAGAGCTTGTTGCAGAAGTTGCGATAGCCGGCCACCCGCCCGAGCTCGAAGCGGATGTCGCGGCTCTGCGTGGCGAGCGCGGCGAAGGTGAAGCGCAGTGCGTCGGTGCCATGGGGCTCGATGCCCTTGGGAAACTGCTTGCGCGTGGCCTTGTCGATGGCCGGCGCCAGGTGCGGCTGCATCAGGCCCGTGGTGCGCTTCTTCAGCAGCGCCTCGAGCGTGATGCCATCGACGATGTCCAGCGGGTCGATGACATTGCCCTTGGACTTGGACATCTTCTGCCCTTCGCCGTCGCGCACCAGGCCGTGCACGTACACCTCGCGAAACGGCACATCGCCCATGAACTTCAGGCCGAACATCACCATGCGCGCGACCCAGAAGAAGATGATGTCGAAGCCCGTGACCAGCACGTTGCCCGGGTAGAAGCGCGCGAGGTCCGCGTTGGAGTCGGGCCAGCCCAGCGTGGAGTAGGGCCACAGCGCAGAGGAGAACCAGGTGTCAAGCACATCGGGGTCGCGTTTCAGCGCCACGTCCGATCCATGATGCTGCCTGGCCTTGGCCTGCGCGTCGGCCTCGCATCGGGCGACGAACACATTGCCGGCCTCGTCGTACCAGGCCGGTATCTGGTGGCCCCACCACAGCTGGCGGCTGATGCACCAGTCGCGGATGTTGCGCATCCATTCGAAATACGTCTTCGACCAGGTCTCGGGCACGAAGCGGATGCGCCCGGATTCCACCGCCTCGATGGCAGGCTTTGCCAGCGGTTCGATGCGCACGTACCACTGGTCGGTGAGCAGCGGCTCCAGGATCGCGCCGCTGCGATCGCCGCGCGGCACCATCAGCTTGTGCCGGTCGATGCGGTCGATGAGGCCAGCGGATTCCATCTCGGCGAGCACGACCTTGCGGGCCTCCTCGCGGGGCAGGCCGACAAATCGCGCCGGCACGGCGTCGTTCAGGCGTGCCTCGGGCGTGAAGATGTTGATGAGCGGCAGGCCATGGCGCGCGCCCACCTCGTTGTCGGTGAAGTCGTGCGCGGGCGTGATCTTGACCACGCCCGAACCGAACTCGCGTTCGACGAAATCATCGGCGATGACCGGGATCAGCCGGTCGGCCAGCGGCAGGCGCACCTGCTTGCCGATCAGATGCCGGTAGCGCTCGTCCTCGGGATGCACGGCCACGGCGGAATCACCCAGCAGCGTCTCGGGCCGCGTGGTGGCCACGACCAGATGGCCGCTGCCGTCTTCCAGCGGGTAGCGCAGGTGCCACAGGTGACCGTCTTCCTCCTGCGAGAGCACCTCGAGGTCCGACAGCGCCGTGAGCAGCACCGGATCCCAGTTGACCAGGCGCTTGCCGCGATAGATGAGGCCTTCTTCGTGCAGTTTCACGAACACTTCGGTGACCGCGCGCGACAGCTGCTCGTCCATGGTGAAGCGTTCGCGCGACCAGTCCACCGAGGCGCCGAGCCGGCGCAGCTGCTGCACGATCGTGCCGCCGGACTGCGCCTTCCATTCCCACACGCGCTTCACGAAGGCTTCGCGGCCCAGGTCGGTGCGCGACTGTCCCGCGGCATTCAATTGCCGCTCCACCACCATCTGCGTGGCGATGCCGGCATGATCGGTGCCCACCTGCCACAGCGTGGCATCCCCGCGCATGCGGTGATGGCGGACCAGTGCGTCCATGATGGTGTCCTGGAACGCATGCCCCATGTGCAGCGTGCCGGTGACGTTGGGCGGCGGGATCATGATGCAGTAGGGCGTGCCCGTGTCGGCGGGCGCGAAATAGCCGCGCTGTTCCCACTCGCGGTACCAGCGCGATTCGATGGCGCCGGGTTCGTAGACTTTGTCCATGCTGGGCTTACTGGTCTTTCAGTTCGTGATGATTGGGCGTGGCGCCGCGTTCGCGGTAGAAGCGAAAACGCGCGCGGCCGGCGGTGCGGACGGCCGGATCTGCATCCACCACCTCCACCACGCGCCCGAACGCGAGCGCATCCGCGCTGGCTTCTTCGCGCAGCGTCACCAGGGTCGAGAAACCGCCGGAATTCACGGCGGGCGGCAGGCTTGCGCCCGAGAACAGCTGCACGGGTGCCTCCGAGGCCCCGGGATCCGCGGCCAGCGGTTCGTGTGGCACGAAGGCCCGGTCACCGAAGGTCCACAGCAGGTCGTCGAAGGCGGACTGCTGGGATTCATCCTGCAGCCACACCAGCACACGTTCGCCCTCCAGGAAGGCCTTCTCGACCAGCTGGCAGCTGGCCTTGAGGCGCGGCGTGCGCGATCCCTCTGGCAGTGTATAGAAATCGATAGCCGCCATTTCTTAAGGCAGTCTTCCCGTGCGCTGCAGCAGGAACTGCGTGAGCAGCGCCACCGGCCGGCCCGTGCCGCCTTTCTGTGCGCCTGAATTCCAGGCCGAGCCTGCGATGTCCAGGTGGGCCCATTTCATGCCCTGCGTGAATTTGCCCAGGAAGGCGCCGGCCGTGATGGCGCCGCCATCGCGGCCGGCGACGTTGGCCATGTCGGCGAAGTTGCTGCGCAGCTGCTCGGCGTAGTCTTCGGTGAGCGGCAACTGCCAGGCCCGATCGTCGGCGTCGGTCCCGGCCTGCACCAGTTCCTGGGCCAGCGCATCGTCATTGCCCATGACGCCCGTGAAATGGTGCCCCAGCGCGATGACGCAGGCGCCGGTGAGCGTGGCGATGTCCACCACGGCCGCCGGGTCGAAGCGCCGTGCATAGTGCAGCGCGTCGCACAGGATCAGGCGTCCCTCGGCGTCGGTGTTGAGGATCTCCACGGTCTTGCCTGCGGCGCTGGTGGCGATGTCGCCCGGCTTGGTGGCCCGGCCATCGGGCATGTTCTCGACCGCGGGGATGAGTCCCACCACGTTGATCGGCAGCTTCATCGCCGCGATCGTGCGCAGCGTGGCGAGCACGCTGCCCGCGCCGCACATGTCGTATTTCATCTCGTCCATGGCGGCGGGGTCTTTCAGCGAGATGCCGCCGGTGTCGAAGGTGACGCCCTTGCCGACCAGCACCACGGGCTTGGCGCCTGGCCGGCCACCGCGGTGCTCGAGCACGATGAAACGCGGCGGCTCGGCGCTGCCACGCGAAACCGCGAGCAGGCAGCCCATCTTCAGGCGCCGGATGGCGCTTTCATCGAACACGCGCACGCGCACGGATGCGTGCGCGCGGGCGATGGCGCGGGCCTGGTCGGCCAGGTAGCGCGGCGTGCAGACATTGCCGGGCAGGTTGCCGAGGTCGCGCAGCATCGATTGGCCGGCGCCGATGTCGGCGCCATGTGCGAGGCCCTTGGCGGCGGCGGTGCGCGCGGCAGCAGAGATGCCAGCCAGCGTCACACGCTTGAGCGCGGGCGGGCGCGGGCGACGGCCCGACTTGAAATCATTCACGCGGTAGACGGCGGCCGAGGACAGGTCGGCCACGGCCCGTCCCAGATAGTAGTCGCCCAGCAGCTTCGCATCGGGCCGCTCGATGGCGATGGCCAGGTGCGCCGAGCGTCCCTTGAGGCAGGCCGCCAGTGCGACGCCCACCGCCTTGCGCCAGGCGCGGCGGTTGAAGTCCGCGCGGCGACCCAGGCCCACCACCAGCACGCGCCGCGCGCGCACGCCGGGCAGCTGCAGCAGCAGCTGCACGTCGCCCGGCTTTACCGAAATGTCGCCATCGGCGCGCAGCCGGCGCAGCTGCCCCTTGCTCGCGACATCCAGTTCCCGGGCCGGGCCCTCGAGTCGTTCTTCATCGAACAGTCCAATGGCCAGGCAGTCGGCGGCCTGTGAGGCCAGGCGGCCGGACGAGGTATCGAATCGAATCATGATGGTTTCCGATGGCTCCGAGGCGCGTTCTAGCGCCGTTCCGATAGGGTAGAGTCTAGCCGTGCGCGTACTGGATCGGTACATCATCAGGTCGATCGGCGCTGCCGTGCTCATCGTGATGATGGCGCTGTTGACGCTGCTGGCGCTGTTCCTGTTCATCAACGAACAGGGTTGGGTGGGGGTGGGGAGCTATGGCCAGCCTCAGGCGCTGCGCTATGTCGCGTTCAACCTGCCCACGCAGCTGCTGCAGTTCCTGCCCGTGGGGGTGCTGATCGGGTCGCTGCTGGCCATGGGAGGCCTTGCCCGGCACAGTGAACTGACGGTAATTCGCGCCTCCGGCGTCCCCATTTCGCGCATCGGCGCCAGCGTGTTCCTGGCGGGCCTGCTGGCCCTGCCGCTGGCGCTCGTCACGGACGAATACCTCGCGCCGCCGCTGGCGCGCATGGCCCGGATCCACAAGGCCATCCAGCGCAATGGTGAAATCAGCCTGGCGGGACCCGGCGGCGCCTGGGTGCGCGAGGGCGGGCTGATCCTGCGCGCCGGCCGCTCCACGGGCCGCGGCTACGACAGCATCAGCGTGTTCGAGGTCGGTCCCGACAACCGGCTGGTGGCGGCAGGCACCGCGGCGCTGGCCACGGAGCGGACCGATGGCAGCTGGGAGCTGCGCGATTACGCCTGGTCCACCTTCGAGGACCGGCGCGTACGGTTCGGCACGGAGGCGGTGCATGGCCTCTCGCCGGGCATCTCGCCGGCCTTCTTCGGCATGATCGTCGCGGATCCCGCGGACCTGTCGCTGCGGGAGCTGTGGAGCACGTCGCGCTACCAGGACGCCAACGGGCTTGATTCACGCCGCACGAGTTTTGCCTTCTGGTCGCGCATGGCGCGACTGGTGGCCATTCCATTCGCGGCGCTGCTGGCGTTGCCCTTCCTGTTCGGCGCACTGCGCGTCGTGGAAAGCGGCGCGCGGGCAACGCTGGGGCTGGGCCTGGGACTGGGATGGTTCATCCTGCAGCGCATGGTGGAAAGCGGCACGATCGCCTTCGGCCTGAATCCGTTGCTGCTCGCGTGGCTGCCCACCGTGCTGCTGGTGGCGGTGCTTGCCGCGCTGCTGGCGCGCGCGGACGCTA
This sequence comes from Pseudomonadota bacterium, assembly GCA_016720075.1. Lineage (GTDB taxonomy): Bacteria > Pseudomonadota > Gammaproteobacteria > Steroidobacterales > Steroidobacteraceae > ZC4RG30. Next base: position 84,597 of record JADJXW010000002.1, on the reverse strand, counting down.
CCTAGCGCTGCTTGAAGTCTTCCGGCACCAGCTGGTGCCGCCCCAGCAGCTTGTAGAAATCGGTGCGGTTGCGCTTGGCCAGGCGCGCCGCCTGGCTCACGTTGCCGCCCGTGATCTGCAGGATCTGGGAAAGATAGCCGCGCGTGAATTCATCGCGGGCATCGTCGAAGGAGGGCAGGCGCCCCGGGGCGCCGCCAAGGGACTGCTGCACCAGCTCAACCGGAATCACCGGGGTCTGCGAAACCGCGACGGTCTGCCGGATGAGATTCGCAAGCTGGCGCACGTTGCCCGGCCAGTCGGCCGTGGCCAGCAGTTCCAGCGCCTCGGGCGGATAGATGCTGCGCTGCCCCGTTTCGGCCGCGATCTGGGCCAGGAAATGCGCGATCAGCAGCGGGATGTCCTCGCGGCGGCGCGCCAGCGGCGGCATCTCGATCTGCACCACGTTCAGCCGGTAGTAGAGATCCTCGCGGAACTTGCCCGCGGCGATGAGCGCGGGGATGTCGCGGCTGCTCGTGGAGATGATGCGGCTGTTCACCGGGCGCGGGGTGTCGGATCCCACGGGGCGCACCGCATCTTCCTGAAGCGCGCGCAGCAGTTTCTGCTGCAGCTTCAGCGGCAGGTCGCCAATCTCGTCGAGCAGCACGGTGCCGCCATCGGCGCCCTCGATGGCGCCCTTGCGACCCTTGCCCGCTCCATCGGCCGTGCCGAACAGGTCGCTGTCGAGCTGCTCTTCCGAAATGCCGGCGCAGCTGCTGACCACGAAGGCCTTGGCGCGGCGCGGGCTGGCCTTGTGCATGGCGCGGGCCAGAAGTTCCTTGCCCGTGCCGCTCTCACCGATGATGAGCACCCGCGCATCGGTGCCGGCCACCATGTGGGCCTGCGCCAGGCGTTCTTCCATGATGGCGCTGCGCGTGATGATGTCGGCGCGCCATTCCTCGGTGGCATCCGTGAACCCGGAGATCTTCAGCGCGCGCTGGATCTGGTCCAGCAGTTCCTGCTTGTCCACCGGCTTGGTCAGGAAGCCGAAGGCGCCCATCTGCGTGGCCTGCACCGCGTCGGGAATGGTGCCATGCGCGGTGAGCAGGATGACCTTGAGCCCGGGCCAGCGGTTCTGCAGTTCCTTCAGCAGGCCAATGCCATCGACCGGTTCCATGCGAAGGTCCGAGATGACGAGATCGGGCCGGAAGCGCGTGGCGGCAGCCAGGGCCTGCGCGGCGCTTTCCATCGCCTCGACTTCGTAGTTCTCGGCGCGCAGGCGGATGGTGAGCAGGCGCAGCAGGCCCGGGTCGTCATCGACAACCAGGATGCGGGCCTTGCGTGCGGTAGTGGGATTCACGGATAGCGTCCTTCGCTTGACGGTGGGCGTTCTGGATTGCTGCGGGTCGGAGCGCTGCGCTCCAGTTCGATGTTCACGATGGCGTCGAGCTTGGCGCGCGCTTCATCCAGCGCCTTTTTCAGCCTTGCGTTCTCTTCCTGTTCGGCCTGCAGGCGGCGGTTGAGGGCGGTCAGCGACGGCGCGGCGCGCTGCCGGTCCCGCTCGCGCTGGGCCCTCGCCCACCAGGCGCTCGTTCTCGGTGGCGATGCGCAGTTCCGCGTCCACGCGCTGCAGTTCCACCACGGCCAGTGCGCGCTCGACGATGTTGAGCAGCTCGGGCCGGGCCAGGGTCTCGCGCAGCACGCGCTGCGCCTGCACCGGGTCGCGCGCCGGGTGGCTGGGCGCCGCGAGCACCAGTCCGTAGCGCAGCGCGGCCGGGCCCTGGTGCGCCTGGTCGTAGGCTGCATGCGCCGCGGCGACGATCTCGGCCTGCTCGGCCGGGCTGCCCTGCACCAGTTGCTGCAGGCCGGTGATGTAGCTGGCCAACTGCGCCGCCTGCACGGATTCGGTGGACGGCGCTGGCGCCACCGCGGGTTTCTCGCTGCGCAGGCCGCCCAGGCTTCCGCAGCCCGCCAGCGCGAGGCACAGGAAGGCCAGGTACTCAGGCCGCATGGGCCTGCCTGCTGTTCTGCGCGGTGTTAGCGGATCTCAGGGGCATACGTATGCGGAAGTGCGCTCCCGGCCATTCGCCGTCGACGATTTCGATCTGACCCCCGTGGGCCGAGACGAATTCCATCACAACCGACAATCCGATGCCCGTTCCCTTTATGTGCCCGGACGGCGCCTTGCCCGTGTAGAAGGCCTCGAAGACGTGCTTGCGCTCTTCGGGGGAAATGCCCGGTCCGCTGTCCGCCACTTCCAGCAGCAGCGAGCCCTCGCTGGAGCGGGCCCGGATATGGATGGTGCCGGCCCGCGGCGTGTACTTGATGGCGTTGGACAGCAGGTTCTCCAGCATCAGCCGCACCTTGCCCCGGTCGGCCGACACCACCAGGTCATCGACGTTCACGTCGAGCCGCACGCGCTGCGAGAGCAGGGCGAGCTGCTGATTCTCGATGATCTGCTTGACCAGGGGGCGCAGGCGGAACTCGCTGATCTCGAGGCCGAGGCTGGAGGTCTGCCAGGCGCTGTAGCTGAGCAGGTTCTCGATCATGCGCTGCAGCCGCAGGCCGTTCTCGCGCAGGATGCCGGTGACCTCGCGCTGCGCCATCTGCAGCTCGCCCACCGCGCCATCCATCAGCAGCTCCGTGCCCTCGCGGATGTTCGCCAGCGGAGTCTTGAGCTCATGCGACATGTGCCGCAGGAAGCGATTGCGCTCCTGCGCCAGTTCCAGCAGACGCAATCGCAGCCACTCGATCTGTCGTCCCAGCCGTTCAAGGTCGGCCGGGCCGCGCACGGCGATGGGGTGGTGCAGCGCGCCGCTGCCCAGTTCGCTGATCGCGCGGTCGAGCTGCCCCAGCGGACGGCCCACTCGCAGCGAGAACAGCAGGATGGCGCCCGCCGTGAGCGGTATGAGCAGGATGAATCCCCAGAAGGTGAGCTGCTGGGCCCGCTGCGCACGCTCGCGCAGGCCACTGACCTCGGTGTCGATGTAGGCGCTGATCTGCGTGGAGAGCGTGCCCGCCACCAGTTCCATGCGCGCGAAATCCGACTGCATGCCCGGATAGTCGGGCGGCGTCGTGGCCGCGGCCATCATCTGCGCGCTGATGCCCCTGCGCAGTTCCCCGAACTGCGTGAGCGATGCCCTGGCTTCGGCCAGGCGCAGTTCCCGCGCGAGCTGCGCTTCGATCTCGGCCAGGCGCGCATCGAGCGCCGCGTAGGCGTCGATCACGCGCCGGTCGCCCAGCACGGGGTACAGCCGCACCTGGCGCTCGAGCGAGGAGGAGAGCGCGAACAGGTCGCGCGTGAGCCGGGTGGCGCCGACGCCGTCGGCGATGATGCGCTCGCTGGTCTCGGACAGTTGCCGCATCTGCACGCCAGCCAGCACCAGCGCGCCCACCAGAGGCAGCGCGATGATGGCAAGGCCCAGCAGCACCAGAGCGCTGAGGGACCGTGGGCGCAGCAGATTCATCCGCGGGATTCTAGGAGCAGAGGGACCCCGCTGTCTGCCGTCGCTCTTCAGCGCCAGGGGGCTTTCAGAGCCATGGAGCCCTTCAGAGCCAAGGATCCCTGATCAGCTTGCGTTCCCATTGCAGGGAGCTGGCCACGATGGCATCCAGGTCATCCAGGCGGGGCTTCCAGCCCAGCACCTGCCGGATGCGGTCGGTCTGGGCCACGAGGCTGGGCGGATCGCCCGCGCGGCGCGGCATTTCCAGCACCTTCAGAGGCGAACCGCTCACCCGTTCGACGCTCTGGAGCACTTCGCGGACGCTGAAGCCGTGGCCATAGCCGCAGTTGAGCGTCTGTGACGCGCCGCCGGCGGCGAGGTAGTCAACGGCCAGCAGGTGGGCATTGGCCAGGTCGTGCACGTGGATGTAGTCGCGAACCCCGGTGCCGTCCGGCGTCGGGTAATCGGTGCCGAAGATGCTCACGTGCTCGCGCTTGCCGACGCTGGCCTCGCAGGCCACCTTCAGCAGCAGCGTTGCCTTGCGCGTGGACTGGCCGATGCGGCCCTCGGGGTCGGATCCGGCCACGTTGAAATAGCGCAGCACCACATAGCGCATGGCGGATGCCAGGCCCACGTCGCGCAGCATCCACTCGGACATGAGCTTCGAGGTGCCGTAGGGATTGATGGGCGCGAGCGGCGCGTCTTCCGACGCCAGGCCCACCGCCGGAATCCCGTACACCGCGGCGGTGGAGGAGAACACGAAATGCTTCACGCCATGCGCAAGGCAGCTGGCGAGGAGGCTGCGCGTCTGGCAGGTGTTGTTGCCGTAGTACTTCAGCGGGTCGGTAACCGATTCCGGCACGATGGTATGGGCGGCGAAGTGGATGACGGTTTGCACCGAGTGCTCGCGCAGGATGCGCCCGACGAGCTGCGAATCGCCGACATCGCCTTCGATGAGCTGGACGCCCTGCACGGACTGGCGGAATCCGGTGCAGAGGTTGTCCAGCACCACTACCTGCTCGCCCCGTTCGCGCAGCTGCTGTACGGTATGACTGCCGATGTAGCCTGCGCCACCAGTAACCAGAATTGCGCCTTTCACCGCGTGCTCCCGAATCCTTGACCTGGATGAACGGGTCAGATGATACCCGCCCGTCCGGGGGCTCCCCGGGGCTTTTGCCGACAAAGTCGATCCATGTCACACACTGATCCGGAAAAACCCTTCGCGCGTCTCCAGCCTTCCCTGGTGCTCGATGCCGTCGAGGGCCTGGGCCTGCGGGCCGATGGCCGGCTGATGGCGCTGAACAGTTACGAGAACCGGGTCTATCGCGTGGGGATAGAGCCGGAGAGTCTTCGCGTGCGCGATCCGCGGGCGCTGCCGCATGCGGTGGTGGCCAAGTTCTACCGCGCGGCGCGCTGGAGCGATGCGCAGATCCGCGAGGAGCACGCCTTCGCGCTCGAGCTAGCCGAGGCGGAACTGGCCGTGGCGGCGCCGCTGGTGCTGGAGGGCGACACCCTGCATCAGTTCGACGGCTACCGGTTCACGCTGTTCGAGTGCTGGCCTGGCGGCTCACCGGAGCTGGACGCGCCCGACCATCGCGCCATGCTGGGCCGAACGCTGGGCAGGCTGCACCGGGTGGGCGCGCGCCGCGCGTTCCAGGCACGACCCTCCATATCCGATTGGCAGCATGGCGAGCGCGCCCGGCGCCGCGTGCTGGAACTGGGCATCATTCCCGAGCCGATCGACGAGCGTTACGCCGAAGCCTCGGCCGCGCTGGTCGCGGCGATCCGCCTGCACGCCTCGCAGTTGACCCACGCGCGCATGCAGCGGGTCCACGGCGACTGCCATCTGGGCAACATCCTCTGGAACGTGAATGGTCCGTTGTACGTGGATTTCGATGACTGCCTCATGGGGCCTGCGGTGCAGGACATGTGGATGTTCTGTTCCGGCACCGCCTCGCAGCAGCAGGCGGAGTGGGCCGCGCTGCTGGATGGCTATGAGCAGTTCGCCCACTTCGACGCCAGCGAGGCTTCGCTGGTCGAGCCGCTGCGGGCCATGCGCATGCTGAACCATGCCGCGTGGCTGGCCGAGCGCTGGGAGGATCCGGCCTTTCCGCTGGCGTTCCCGTGGTTCGGTGAGCCGCGTTACTGGGAGCGCCACGTGGGCGAGTTGCGGGAACAGCTGCTGGCAGTGGAAGATCCGCCCCTGCTGAGCGCCGGGTAGACGTGAAGGAGAGCGCGTGATGAGAGCCTTGCTGCCGTTCCTGATCCTGCTCGCAGTCACCGCCTGCAGCCGCGAGCCCGATGCCGCGGTGGCTGCGGAAAAGAAGGTGGCTGCCAGCGCGGCGCCTGCCGATGACAACAGCGTTGCGGCCGTTGCGCAGTCGCCCGGCAAGCCCTCGGTTGCCCTGCGTTTCGCGCTGGAGGGCAGGCCGACGGTGGGGGGCGCCAGTCAGCTGCGGCTGGATGTTTCCGGAGCGCCCGGGCCGCTGTCGCTGAGTCTGCAGGGCGAAGGGCTGGCCGTGGAGCCCGGCTCGGTGGCGATGACGATTCCCGAAGACGGCACAGCCGCGAGCCAGTCGATATCTTTCAGGCCCCAGGCGGCGGGAATCGCCGAGATCCTCGTGAAGGTCCAGACGATGGCGGACGGCGGGCAGGAGATGCTCTACGCGATACCGCTGCTCATCGAGGGCGCCGCGGCAAAGTAGCCGCCGCGCGGCAGGGTCAGACGAAGCCGATCCAGCGACCGAACCCGATCACCAGGCACCACAGCACCAGCGAGATGGCGCCCGCCGCCCGGGCCGCGGGAATGGGCCGGCCGTTGTCCCATTGCGCCACGCTGCGGAACGTGACGAACTGGAAATACAGCATGTTGATGCCGGCCAGCACCAGCAGGCCCATCTTGATCAGGAACGGCGCATTGGACGTGTAGATCGCGGCGCCGGCCGTAAACATCAACGTGCCGGTGATCGTCGCGCCGATGAACGCGCCCCAGGTCCAGGGCAGCAGGCGATCCGACAGGTAAGTGAATCGCAGGTTGCGGGAAGTCAGGCCCAGCAGCCGCGTATCGACCAGGAAGATGGTGCCGGCCACCAGCGCGAGGAACACCACATGGGCCGATTCCACCCAAGGGAACCAGTCCTCGCTGATCGTCACGGCCAGCGGGGTGTTCTGCAGCCATTCGGTCCAGGATGAGCTCACTGCCATGCCCTCAGTAGGATTCGACATAGGCGATGAAACGCCCGCAGAAGATGATGCCCACCCACAGCAGCATCACGAACATGGCGGCAGCCACATGCACGCCCCTTGGGGATTCGAGCTGGCGGCGTGACACCGAGGTCAGCCACAGCGTGATGGCCAGCGCGATCGCCAGCATGATCATCTTGGCGTAGAAGGACGGGTTGGTGATGGTGCGGCCCGGTTCGGCGGTGATCAGCAGCGTGCCGGACACCAGCAGGAAGACGGTGAGCACCAGGATGGCGCGCGCGAAGCGTGGCGCCTGCACGTGCAGCGCTTCGTTGGCGAGGCCTCGGCCCGCGATGCGCAGCGAGAACATCAGCGCCGTGGCGAACAGCGCCGCGAGGCAGATGATGTGCACGACCTGTATGCTGGGGATGGCCCAGGAAGTGATCTGGATCGCCTGGCTGAAGGGAGTGTTGGACAGCCAGTCGCTGAACTCATGCAGATTCACGGTAGTGCGCGCCCCCGGGTTTTAATCGAGTATAGGGATAGGCCGTCAGGAGGTCGAGACATCATGTTTGCCAGATCCATGCTGCGCAGTTGCGCCGTGATGCTGCTGCTGATCGCCGGCAGCACGGCATATGCCCACCATTCCTTCGCGGTTTTCTTCGATTCCGAGCGCACGGTGACCGTGCGCGGCACGGTCGCGGATTTCCAGTTCCGCAATCCGCATGGGTTGGTGCGCATCAGCCTCGCCGGTCAGGACGGTGCCCCCGTCATCTGGAAGGCCGAGACCAACTCGCCTTCGATACTCGTACGCAGGGGCTGGAAGAAGGACACGCTGAAGGTCGGTGAGACCGTCACGATGGAAGGCTGGCCAGCGCGCGATGGGTCGAACTACATGCGGCTGCGCACGTTGAAGCGGGCCGATGGCACGGTTGTCGGCCAGCCGCTGGCCGTTACCGAAGAGAAGTAGGCGGCGCGCGCGCGCCGCCCAGCACCAGGTCGAGCAGCTTGTCGATGAAGCCGCGATCCAGCGGCATGCGCGTGACCAGCAGCCGGTGGAAGATCGGACCCCAGAGCGCGTCGGCCAGCACTTCGATGTCGGTGTCGGCGCGGATTTCGCCGGTGGCCTGGGCCCTGCGCAGCGCGCCCAGCGCTGCCTGGCGCCGGGGCTCGACGAAGTTGGTGCGCAGCGCGCGGCTGGTTTCCGAATCCTCCTGCCCCAGCGCGATCAGCTCGCGCAGCAACTGCCCCACGCGGCCCCGGTAGAGCATCGCGGCCACATGGATCTGCCGGCGCAGGTCGGCGATGGCTGAATCGGTGTGCGGAATCGAATCCATGCGCGGCGCGATCGCCACCAGGAAGGCCTCGATGGCCAGCGTGCCCTTGGTCTGCCACCAGCGGTAGATGGTGGCCTTGCCTGCGCCGGCCCGCGCCGCCACGCCCTCGACAGTGAAGCCTGCAAAGCCGCGTTCGCGCAGGATCTGGTAGGCCGCCTTGAGGATGGCTGCACGGGAGGCGGAGGATCGTGGCCGACCGGGCGCGCGTACGCCCGGTCGCTTGCGCGGCGGATTCATGTGGGAGGCCGGTGGGAAACAGTCAGGCAGTGCATTATATCGCCTCGCGAGTAGCCGCGATGAAACGTGGGGGAGACATGCCAGTCTGGTTGCATGCGATCGATCGCATCGTGCCGATGCGCTACCTGGTCTGGACGCTGTGCGGCATCGGCTGCATCGCGGCCACCTGGAGCTGGTCGGTTGGACATATCGGCGCCTTCTGGCCGGTGGCAAGCGGGCTGCTGGTGCTGACCGGCGTGCGCGACACGCTGCAGGCGCGGCGCGCCGTGCTGCGCAACTACCCGGTGATCGGGCACCTGCGATTCCTGCTGGAGTTCGTGCGCCCGGAGATCCGCCAGTACTTCATAGAAAGCGACACCGAGGCGTATCCCTTCTCGCGCCAGCAGCGCTCGCTGGTCTACCAGCGGGCCAAGGGTGATCCGGACAAGCGCCCCTTCGGCACGCAGCTGGATGTGCATGCCGCCGGCTACGAATGGATCAATCACTCGCTGATGCCAACAGTGGTTGAGTCCCACGACTTTCGCGTGGCGATCGGCGCCGAACGCGCGCAGCCGTATGTCGCAAGCGTCCTCAACATCTCCGCGATGAGCTTCGGATCGCTTTCCGGCAACGCCATCCGCGCGCTGAACAAGGGCGCGCGTCGTGGCGGTTTCGCGCACGACACGGGCGAGGGGTCGATCAGCGTGCACCACCGCGAACATGGCGGTGATCTCATCTGGGAAGTCGCTTCGGGATATTTTGGCTGCCGCAATGACGACGGCAGTTTCAGTCCCGAGCGCTTCGCCGCTGCCGCGCGGGATCCGCAGGTCAAGCTGATAGAGATCAAGCTCAGCCAGGGGGCGAAGCCCGGGCACGGCGGCATGCTGCCGGGCGCCAAGGTGACCGCGGAGATCGCCGCCGCGCGCGGCGTGCCGCAGGGAGTCGACTGCATCTCGCCGGCGCGGCACAGCGCCTTCTCGACGCCGGTCGAGCTGCTGCAGTTCATCCAGCGGCTGCGCGAGCTGTCGGGTGACAAGCCCGTGGGATTCAAGTTCTGCATGGGGCATCCCTGGGAGTGGTTCGCCATCTGCAAGGCCATGCTCGCCACGGGCATCGTGCCGGATTTCATCGTTGTGGATGGCAGTGAAGGCGGCACGGGCGCGGCGCCGGTGGAGTTCATCGACCATGTCGGCGCGCCGCTGCAGGAGGGCCTGCTGCTGGTGCACAACACGCTGGTGGGACTGAACCTGCGCGACCGCGTGCGCATCGGCGCGGCGGGCAAGGTGACCAGCGCCTTCGACATGGCGCGACTGATGGCGATGGGCGCGGACTGGTGCAATGCGGCGCGCGGCTTCATGTTCGCGCTGGGCTGCATCCAGGCGCAGCACTGCCACACCGGCACCTGCCCTACCGGCGTGGCCACGCAGGACCCGGTGCGCCAGCAGGCGCTGGTGGTGGAGGACAAGGCCGACCGTGTCTTCCACTTCCACCAGAACACGCTCGATGCGCTGCGGGAGCTGGTGCAGGCGGCGGGGCTCACGCACCCGAACCAGATCCGTGCCACGCACATCGTGCGGCGTGACGACATGGATGTGGTGCGTCTGCTATCCAACCAGCTGCTGTTCATCCGTCCCGGCCAGCTGCTTGCCGCGGCGAACGGCCAGGCTTCCTGGCCGCATGCGGTGTTCGAGCTGTACTGGCCGCAGGCCAGCGCCGATACATTCGCGCCGCAGGGCTGATTACTGGATGCCGCGCGCCTGCATCGCGCGGCGCACCAGCTGCACGAACTCCGCGCGGTAACCGTAGGGGTCCTCGCCACGCGAGGCCTGTGCCTCGCGCAGCACGTCCTCGAAAGAGAGTCCTCCGGTGTATCGGCCGCCGCGCAGCAGCTGCGCGAAGCCGGCCACCGCGGTGGAGAACTGCACATCCTGGCGCAGCGCTGCGGGCACCGAGGCGCGGGTCCGGATGGGTGACTCGATCAGCCGCGAGCGGGTGGAGTCGGGCAGCTTGTAGCGGATCCTGAGGTAGCCGTACTCGCCCGGCGCCACGCGGCCGCGCGGCGGCGCGTCGGTACCGGTGGCATAGCGACGCTCGTCGATCAGCTGCGCCGAAGAACCCGCGGGAGTGATCTCGTAGATGGCGGTGACCACATGCCCCGCGCCGATGTCACCGGCATCCACCTGGTCGTTGTTGAAGTCTTCCCGGTTCAGTCCGCGCGATTCATAGCCCACCAGGCGATACTCGGCCACCGTGGCGGGGTTGAACTCCACCTGCAGCTTCACGTCCTTCGCGATCGTGAACAGCGCGGCAGAGGCCTGCTCCACCAGCACCTTGCGCGCCTCGTTAAGCGTGTCGATGTAGGCCGCGACGCCATTGCCGTTCTGCGCCAGCGTCTGCGCCATCTCGTCGCGGTAGTTGCCCTGGCCGAAACCGAGCACCGAAAGGAACACGCCCTTGTCGCGCTCGCGCTCGACCAGGCTCTTCAGCGCTTCGCGATCAGTGATGCCCACGTTGAAGTCACCGTCGGTCGCCAGCAGGATGCGGTTCACGCCGTCCTTGCGGAAGCTGCGGCCAGCCAGTTCGTAGGCAAGCTGTATGCCCGCCGCGCCGGCCGTGGATCCGCCGGGCCGCAGCGAGCCCAGCGCGTCCAGGATGGCCTGCTTCTCGCGCACCGGGGTCGGCGCCAGCACCTGGCCGGCCGCGCCGGCGTAGACCACGATGGCCACGGTGTCGGTGGGCTTCAGGCTGTCGAGCAGCAGCGCCATCGAGCGCTGCGCCAACGGCAGCTTGTCCGGCGAGTTCATCGAGCCGCTGACATCCAGCAGCAGCACCAGGTTCACGTCGGGTCGGCGCGCCGCAGGCAGATCGAAGCCCCGGATGCCGATATGCACCAGCTTCTTGCCCGTTCCCCAGGGTGAATCGCTCACGGTGATGGTGGGCTGGAAGGGGGCGCTGCGCGAAGCGGGCGCCGGCCACGCGTAGTCGAAGTAATTGACCATCTCTTCCACGCGGACCGCATCGGCGGGTGGCAGCACGCCGTCGTCAAGCTGGCGGCGGACGTAACTGTAGGAAGCCGTGTCCACATCGGCGGAGAAAGTGGAGACCGGCTCTTCCGCCGCGCGCTTCACCGGGTTGACATCGAAATGCTGGAACTTGTCCCGGTTTTCACTTTCGAGCGTGTCGGCAATGATCGTGGTCACCGCCATCGGCGAGTCGAACTCCCGGCTCACGCGCCGGCTGCCGGTGACCTGCACTTCCTCCAGTGCTCTGGTGCTGGCCTGCAGGGGCGGTGGCGGCGGAGCAGGGGCCACGGCAGGCCGGGTTCTGTCGGTCGCATTCGAGATTGCCGAGGCGGGCAATGACTCCTGCGGGATCATGATGTCCATGACGGGGGGCGGCGTCTCGACGGCGGGCAGTTCCATCTTCGGTGGCGGTGGTGCGGTCGTGATGGCCGACCTTTCGGCCCGCGCCGTGCTGGACTGCGGCGGTTCCGGCTCATCGTGCTTGAGTTCGGTGTAGGTCGGCACGGAGGGACTCGTTGCCGGTTCGCCGATCGCGAGCACGCGCTCCTCCGGTGGCAGCAGCCAGTACACGGCGACGCCGACCGCGGCAATGCTGGCCGCCGCGAGGCCGCTGCTCCAGGGGCCGAGCGGCCTCCAGCGGCGCGGCGAATGCAGTTGATGCACGGTGCCCGGCCTGCGCTGGAACTCTTCCAGTGCGGCGCGCCTGGCGCGTTCGCGGGCGGCCGGATCCGGCGGCGGGGCTGCCAGCTGCTTCAGTTCGTGTTCGAAAGAATGCGTGTTCATGCGTGGATGCTCGCGAGGGGTTCACGCCGCTGCAGCTGCTTGCGCATGGTGTGAACGCGCCAGGAAATGGTGGATTCGGAAACTCCGAGGATGGCTCCGGCTTCGGCGTGGCTGAGGCCTTCGGCATGCACCAGCAGCGCCGTCTCCTTCATGCCTTCGCCAAGGGATTCCAGCTGCTCCAGCAGCTGCCCGATGTAGATGGCATCTTCGGTGCGGGAGTCATCCGGCTGCAGTTCGTCGCCGGAAAGCTCGGCGTGCAGATGACGTTGCTGGGATCGCTGCCAGTCCTGCGCGCAGCTGACCACCAGCCGGTACAGCCAGCTGGTGAAGGCCGCCTCGAAGCGGAACTGCGCCAGGCTCGCGGCCAGCTTGATGCAGGCCTGCTGCGCGATGTCCTCGGCATTGGCGCGATGGCGGCACCATTTCCACGCGAAGCGGTAGATGGTGTCGTAGTGGCTATCCACCAGCTCGCCGAAGGCGCTGGCGTTGCCATCCTGCGCCCGTCGTATCAGAACCGTGGTCTGGGGGTCGTCCATGGGCACTCTCGTGGCCTGTTACCCCTTATGACGCCGCGATCAGGGAAATCCTTGGCGACGGGATTATGGCACGGGGCCCGGCGGCGGCCGCAGCCGCGCTACTTGTGAAGGTGATCGCCCACCCAGCGTGAAATCATCTCCGGGCGGGTCATGGCGCCGCTATGCCGGGCCACTTCCTTGCCGCGCACGAACAGCAGCAGCGTGGGGATGCTGCGGATGGCGAGGCGGGCGGAAAGCTCCGGCGCCAGCTCTGTATCCACCTTTGCCAGGCGCACGTAGGGCTCCAGCATCGGGGCGGCAGCGGCAAATGCCGGGGCCATCATGCGGCACGGGCCGCACCAGGCTGCCCAGAAGTCCACCAGCAGAGGCAGTTCTCCCTGCGACAGGTGCCGATCGAAGCCGGCTGCGTCCAGCTCGACGGGCTGGGCCTGGAACAGCCGTTCATGACAGGCGCCGCAGAGCGGGTTCTCGGCCAGGCGGGCGAGGGGCACGCGATTGATGGCGCCGTCGTGCGGGCAGACCACCTTGAAAGTTGCCTCGGTCATGCGCGCGCTTCTTTCAGATCTCGATGATCTCGGCAACCAGCTCGCGCTTGCCGGTGAGGGAGTTGGCGACCAGGCAGCCATGTTCGGATTTCTCGAGCAGCGTCCGGGCGCGGGCGGCATCGGTGCCCGCGGGCACATGCAGCGCGACATGGGAAACGAAGCGCGTGAAGCGCGAGCCGCCTTCGGCCTTCTCGAGCGTGCCCTCGGTGCGGCAACTGATGCGGTGCCACTCGAACTTCGAGGCGCGCGCCACCGCGCGGAAGGTGAGGATCAGGCAGTCCGCTATGGAGGCGCAGAGCAGCGTTTCCGGTGACCAGGTTCCCTCGGGGCCGTCGAACTGCGGAGGGGGCGTGGTGGCCAGCGTCGGCAGGCCCGGGGAGGTGACCTGAATGATGTCCGCCGGCGCGCCTTCGGCGGAGGCTTCGTAAAGGTGCGGGTAGGGGTGCATGGTTATCTCCGGGGTCCGGGTTTGCAGAAGAGTCGGTGCAGCAGGCGCGCCTGGGCGCGCACGGCGGGGGATGAAAGGCGGTAGTACACGGTGCGGGCATCGCGTCGCCGGCGGATGAGGTCGCCGGCCTCGAGCACCGTGGCCTGCTGCGAAACCGCTGGTGCGCGCAGGCCGGCGCGCTGGGCGAGTTCGCCGGCGGTCAGCTCTCCGCCCAGCAGCGCGCAGACCATGCGCAGCCTTGCCGGGTGAGCCAGTGTTCGCAGGAAATCGGCGGCATGTTCTGCTGCCGTGGCAAGCTCGTCGGCGCCTTCAATTGATTTCATTGTTTCGCAAATTAGAAAATAAATGATAGAATGTCAATCCAAAGTGGAGAAACTCATGAAAGCCAATGTCGGCACAATCGATCGGATACTTCGCATCATCGTCGGCGTCGCGCTGATCGCGCTGGCCGCCACAGGCAAGGTGGGTCCCTGGGGTTACCTGGGCGTCATCCCGCTGGCGACGGGCCTGTTCCGCTTCTGTCCCGCGTACACACTGCTCGGCATCCGTACCTGCCCGGTGCCCGGCGCGCCAAAATGAGCCTGGTGCTTCCGGACTGCCTGGTCACGACGGGCTGGCTGGGTGAGAACCTCGCCAACCCGGACCTGCGTGTATTCGACTGCAGCGTGACGCTGGTGCCGGCCGGTGCCGGCATGCGCCCCGAGAGCGGGCGCCCGGCCTGGGAGCAGGGGCACATCCCGGGCAGCGGCTTCGCCGATCTGCTCGACGATCTCTCGGACAAGACCCAACCGCTGCCGATCATGATGCCCCCGGCCGCGCAGTTTGCCGCGGCGATGGGACGGTACGGCGTCGGGCCGGCCAGCGCCGTGGTCCTGTACGACAGCGGGCCTCACACCTGGGCCACGCGCGTGTGGTGGATGCTGCGGGCGATGGGTTTCGCCAATGCCGCCGTGCTCGACGGTGGATTGAAGAAATGGAAGGCCGAGGGGCGCGCGCTGTCCACGGAGCCCTGCCGTTATCCCGCGGCCCATTTCGAGCCGCGCCCGCAGGAATGCGTGCTCGTGGGCAAGGATCATGTGTGCCGGCTCTACGATCAGCCGCAGGTGCGGCTGATCAACGCACTGTCCGCCGATGAGCATGCGGGTCGAGTGTCGCGCACGGCGAGGCCGGGCCGCATCCCGGGCAGCGGCAATGTGCCGGCTGGTTCGTTGCTCGATCCGGCCACGGGCGCCTTCCTGCCCCTTGAGCAGTTGCGCGAGAAGTTCGAGGCTCAGGGCGCGCTCGATGGCCGCAACGTGATCACCTATTGCGGTGGCGGCATCGCGGCTACCTGCGCGGCGTTCACGCTGGTCAGGCTGGGGGTGCCGGATGTGGCCGTGTATGACGGCTCGCTCACCGAATGGAGTCGCGACGAATCACTGCCCATGGAGACGGGCTGACAGCACCGGTGATCGAGTTCTATCCGCAGGTAAAGAGCGTGCACGAGGCCATGATCATGGCCAGTGGAGCACTCTTTGCGCTACGGGGCGTCGCCGCCCTGGCTGGCTTCGGCTGGCCGCTGTCATGGCCGGCGCGCCTGCTGAGCTATGTCATCGACACGACGCTGCTGGCCGCCGCGGTGCTGCTGCTCGTGCTGCTTCCCTGGTCTACCTTCGCCAATGGCTGGCTGTCGATGAAGCTCGGCCTGCTGGTGGTCTATGTCGTGCTGGGGTATCTGGCGCTCAGATCCGGAAGGAGCGTGGGCGTGCGCTGGGTGCTGTTTGCGCTGGCGCTGCTGGCGTACGGATGGATGTATACCATCGCTAGACTCCACCATCCCCTGGGCGCGTTACATGAGTTCATCAATCCCTGAGGGGCCTGCGCGACTGACAGCTGTCGAGCCGGCGGCTACTCCAGTGCTGATCGTGGGCGCGGGGCCCGTGGGCCTGTGCCTGGCGCTGGACCTGGCGAGGCGCGGCATCGCCAGCACGGTGCTGGAGCGAAGGCCGGCCGGCGAGCTGCCCAGCGTGAAGTGCAACCACGTGTCGGCCCGCACCATGGAAACCTTCCGCGAGCTGGGATTCGCCTCGCGCGTGCGCGCCGCAGGATTGCCGGATGATTATCCCAACGACGTGGTGGTGCGCACGACGGCCACGGGCCACGAGCTCATGCGCATCCATATTCCTTGTCGGCGAGACCGCTTCACCGACACCTCGGGGCCCGATGGCGCCTGGCCGACGCCGGAACCGCCGCATCGCGTGAACCAGATCTACCTGGAACCCATCCTGTTCGATGAAGCCCGGCGCAGCGGACTGATCACGCTGCGCAATCGCGTCGAGTTCGTTTCGCACGAGCAGGACGAGCAGGGCGTTACCGTTCGTGCGCGGGATCTGGACGCCGGCACGGAACTGCACTGGCGCGCGCGGTTCATGGTCGGGTGCGAGGGTGGCAGGTCGCTGGTCCGCAATGCCATCGGCGCGCGGCTGGTGGGCGATGAAGTGGTGCAGCGTGTGCAGTCCACCTGGTTTCGCGCGCCCGACCTGATCCATCGCATCACCAAGCCCGATGCCTGGATGAGCTATCTCTACACCACCGAGCGCGCCGGCAATCTCGTGGCCATCGACGGGCGTGAAACCTGGCTGCTGCACAACTACCTGTTGCCGCATGAAGCCGACAGCCAGGTCGTGGACCGTGACCGCTGCCTGCGGCGCCTGCTGGGCGTGGGCCCGGAATTCAGCTACACGCTGCTGTCGAAGGAAGACTGGATCGGCCGGCGCATGGTCGCCAACCGGTTCCGCGACCGGCGCGTGTTCATCTGTGGCGACGCCGCGCACCTGTGGGTGCCCTATGCCGGCTACGGCATGAATGCCGGCATTGCCGATGCGAT
This sequence comes from Pseudomonadota bacterium, assembly GCA_016720075.1. Lineage (GTDB taxonomy): Bacteria > Pseudomonadota > Gammaproteobacteria > Steroidobacterales > Steroidobacteraceae > ZC4RG30. Next base: position 68,241 of record JADJXW010000002.1, on the reverse strand, counting down.
GAATCTTTCATGGCAGCTGGCGGCGCATCTGCTGGGCTGGGCGCCCGAAGCGCTGCTGGCGGCCCACGAGCGCGAGCGACAGCCCATCACCGAGCAGGTGTCGCGCTTCGCGATGCGCCATGCGATGGGCGCGATCCGCGAGCGCACTGGCGTGCCGCCGGCGCTGGAAGACGCAACGGCCGAGGGCGAGGCCGCGCGGCGCGCGGTGGGCGAGGCCGCCTACGCGCTGCACGTGCAGCAGTTCGCCTGCGCGGGCCTGAACTTCGGCTACTACTACGATGATTCGCCCGTCATCGCGCGGGACGAAGAGGCGGCGCCTGGCTACACCATGCATGAGTACACGCCGTCCACGGTGCCGGGTTGCCGCACGCCTCACCTGTGGCTTCGCGATGGTCGCTCGCTGCTCGATGCCACGGGTCCGTGGTTCACGCTGCTGCGCTTTGATCCCGGCGTGGAGGTCTTCGCGCTGGAACGCGCGGCGCGCAACGCGGGAATGCCGCTGCAGGTGCTGGATGTGGACAGCGATGCGATCCCGTCCGCGTATCGGCACCGCCTGCTGCTGGACAGGCCCGATCATCACGTCGCCTGGCGCGGCGACGTGCTGCCGGCTGATCCGGTGGCGCTGGTCGACCTGGTGCGGGGCGCCCGGGCGGCTTAAGCCTGGGCGGTGGCCAGTTCAGCCAGCGAGTCGGTGGCCAGCTGCGTGCCGGCCGGATCGCTCGCGGTGGCCGCCGGCGCGGTCTGCACGGCCTCGACGAGGACCTGCAGCTTCCAGCGCATCGAGAATTCCGCGCGACCCGTGCCGCTGACGCTCGACAGGCCTTCGAGCACCTGCTTCAGGAAACTGCCCAGCGACTGCTGCAGGGCAGCCAGCGGATCGGCGGCCGGCGCCGGGGCTGGCGCGACCGGGGCTTCCGGCGCCACCTCAGCTGCGACAGGCTCTGGCGAAGCGGGAACATCTGCTGTGGGCGCGGCCTCGGCAGGTGCTGACGGCACCACCGCCGGAGCCTCGCTCGCAGCGGGGATCGAGCTGCTGGAAGCGGGAACCGCTGCGCCACTGTCGACGACCGATGGCGGCGGCGCGACGGCCGGCGCGGGCACGCTCACGCGCGCATACTCCTTTACAGACAGGCGCAGCGCGTAGCCGGCGATCTCGCCCGAATCAAAACCCAGCTCCGCAGCGGCCGAGAACGCCGCCTGCGTGTCGCCTTCGAAGAACTGCGCGGCGAGAGAATCGACCTTGTCCATCAGGTCGCCGATGGCCTTGAGTTCGTCGGCGTCCAACTCGCCGTTGACCTCCACGCGCACTCGTCCGGAGGCGAAGGCATGGACCGTGGTGGTGGAGGTGCTGCCTTCGGCCGATTCAGTCGTGCTGGACTGCACCGCCACGCCTTCGCGGGTGCGAAAGCGGACCTGCACCGTGTCGCCATCCTGCGTGAGGATCGACAGGCTGCCTTTCTGGCGGCGCATCGCGGTCAGGTCGTAGGTGCTGCAGTCGGATGCACCGCAGGCCGAAACCGAATTCGGCGCGGCTGTCACCGCGGCTGGCGTGGTCGCCGGAGCCTGTTGGGCCTGCGTCGCGGCAACCTCGAGCTGTGCCTTGCGGCGCAGCGTGACCTGGGCATCGGCATCGCTGTGGCGGCCGCAGCCCGAGCTGGATTGCGGCAGATATCGGTCGGCGTGATGGACGTGCATGTCGATTACCCTGGTTGCTGTTGTCGCGGCTCTCGCGCTCCGCACGTTATGTATCGACGGGGTGGGGGTTGCCTTGAGGCGATTGCAGGTGCCGGCGCATTCGCAGGGGTGAAACTGAGAAGCGGATCACTGTCGCTGACGCCGCCGGCCACGCGAGCATTCGGCGCTGCACTTCGACTGAAGGCATGCGCAATCGACGAGAGAGACGTCATCCGCTAGGCTTGCGCCATGACTCTCCACACCGGCGGCTGCCACTGTGGTGCGGTTCGGTTCGAGGTCGAGGCGCCCGAGCACCTCATCGTCCAGGACTGCAATTGTTCCATCTGCGGCAAGAGCGGATACCTGCACCTGATCGTGCCGCAGGCGAGTTTCAAGCTGACCCAGGGCCAGGGCGCGCTCACGACCTACTCCTTCGGCACCCATGTTGCCAGGCACCTGTTCTGCCGAACCTGTGGGATCAAGTCGTTCTACATTCCGCGCTCCAATCCCGATGGCGTCGACGTGAATGCGCGCTGCCTGGACAATACCGACCTGAACATGACCATCGAGCCCTTCGACGGCAGGCATTGGGAAGAGAACGCCGATGCGCTGGCGCATCTCTCGAAACCCGGATAGGCCACAATGATCCAGAAAGCCCCGATTCCTGCCACGGCCGTTCCAGAGCCCGCGCGCAAGACCATCTACCCCGAGCCCTTTGCCCAGCGCGTTCAGGGCCGCAGCAAGCGCAAGCTCGGGGATCACTTTGGCCTGACCAACTTCGGCGTGAACCTGACGCGGCTGGAGCCCGGCGCCATATCGGCCCTGGCCCACCATCACTCCCGACAGGATGAGTTCATTTATGTGCTGGAAGGCACGCTGACCCTGATGCTGGGCGCCGACGAACACGTCCTGAACGCCGGAGACTGCTGTGGTTTCAAGGCCGGGCAGGGCGTGGCGCATCAACTGGTCAATCGCGCATCCATCCCCGCCTCATACATCGAAGTGGGGGATCGAACGCCAGATGAAGTGGTCGAGTACCCCGACGACGATCTGATGTTCAAGTCTCTGCCCGATGGCGCGGTCGTGTTCGCTCACAAGGACGGCCGGCTCTACTGATGATCTCAAGTCCCCCCGACTGGATCCGTCTTCACTCCGACACGCTGACCGCCGAGATCGACCCTCATGGCGCGCAGCTATCGGTGCTGCGCGATGCTGCAGGGCGCGACCTGCTCTGGAACGGGGACGAGGCGATCTGGAAGGGTCGCGCGCCAATCCTCTTTCCCATCGTCGGCACATTGAACGGTGGCCACTTTTCCTGGCGACGCGAGCGGTATGCGTTGTCGCGCCATGGATTTGCCCGCGACCGGCGCTTCGAGGTGGTCAGGCGCAGCGACCATGAGGCGCTTTTCCGGCAGGTTGCAGACAATGCGACCCGGAAGATGTATCCGTTCGAGTTCGAGCTGGATGTCGCCTTTCGCCTCGAGGCGAGCGTGCTGGTGGTGGAAGCCAGCGTGCGCAATACCGGCAACGAACCGATGCCGGCCAGCCTCGGCTTTCATCCTGCCTTTCGCTGGCCGCTGCCGTATGGCGCGGCGCGAGACGAGCACTTCATCGAATTCGCAACCGATGAGCCAGGCCGCGTGCGTCGCCTGGATGCCGGTGGCCTGCTCACCGACGAGCGCCAGCACACGCCGGTCCAGGGCAGGCGGCTGATGCTGCAGGATGGACTGTTTGCCCAGGACGTCGTGATCTTCGATCAACTGCGCAGTCGCCATCTGACGTATGGCGCGGCGACGGGCCCGCGGCTGAAGGTGGATTTCCCCAATGCGACGCACCTGGGCTTGTGGAGCAAGCCCGGCGCCGGCTTTGTGTGCATCGAACCCTGGCGCGGCGTGGCGGATCCGGCAGGTTTCTCAGGGTCCCTGAACGACAAACCGGGCGTATTCAGGGTGGCGCAGGGGGCAAGGCAGTCCTTGCTGATGCGCATCGGCTGGTTGGAGCCCGCCTAGGCGAAAGTTTCGCGGCCTGGCGCCAAACGGGTTAGGCTGGCCCCGATCGTCTTTCGTCAGAATCGTCCTGCGCGCCTCCTTCCAGGCGTTTCCCGCTCGAACCGAAACGCCTGCCGATCAGGTATCAGGACTTCCGGTTTTTTGAATCGGTTCTTTCCTGTCATTGAGTCACTTTTTTTGTACAGAGAGATGATCACCATGGCCAAGATTTATGTGGGCAACCTGCCCTTTACCGCCACCGAAGACCAGGTCCGTGCGCTGTTCGCCGAGCACGGCGCCGTGAACTCGGTAGCCCTGCCGATGGATCGCGAAACCAACCGCCCGCGCGGCTTTGGCTTCGTTGAAATGAGCCAGGCTGATGCTGCCCGTGCGATTCAGGCCGTCAACGGCAAGGATCTCGGGGGCCGTTCACTGCGTGTGAACGAAGCCCAGGACAAGCCGCGCACCGGTGGCGGCGGTGGTGGTGGTGGCGGCGGTGGCGGTCGCTGGTAAGGGGTCGACTCTCCCATGGCGAAAGTAAACTTCCGCCACAACAAGCGGCAAAAGGAACTGGTGCGTAAAGAGCGCCAGGCCGAACGCTTGTCACGACGCAGCGAGCGCCCACCCGAAAGGGAGGCGCTCGTCGCTCCTGAGGGCGCCGTTCCCGCGCCGGTCAGCATCGAACCGGAGCCCAGGTAGTTCCGGACCCCCGCAGCACAAACGCTTGCCTCGACAACGGTATTGGATGCTGGTTGCTGAATTGCCCGGCTGAAGGCCTTTAAAGGAGCCGGTCAGTTCCGGCTACCGATATCTCGGCTGATATCCTGATCCCCCGAACCAGCCATAGACTCGATGGGATGTCGATCCAACAATCGTGTTTCCGGTTTCGATGCGCCATTGGCCTTGCAGCCAGCCTCTGCATGGCGCTTCTTCTGTCGCCCACGCCCGTCGCGGGGCAGAACAGCCGTTCCCCGAAGCCCGATCCGGAAGCCAATGCCGGCGCGAAGCTCACCGCCTACCTGAAATCCGCGGGCATGCCGGCGACCAATCCCGCCGGGGCGCGCCAGTTGTTCATCGACAAGTACTGCGCCGACTGCCACAACAGCATCGATGTGGCGGGCAGCCTTGACCTCAGCCTCTACGAAACAGAAAAGCTGGGTCCGGAATCCGAGGTCTGGGAGAAGGTTTCGCGCAAGCTGCGCGGCGGCATGATGCCGCCCTCCAATGCAAAGGCCCGGCCACCGGTAGCGCAGGCGAAGATCTTTGCCGCATCGGTCGAGCAGACGCTCGACCAGTACGACAGATCACACTACAAACTGCCGGCGACGACTGTCACGCGGCTGAACCGCACGGAATACGCCAACGCGGTCCGCGACATCCTCGGCATGCAGGTGGATACCACGGCCCTGCTGCCGCCGGACGACACGGGTGCGGGGTTCGACAATATTTCCGAGATGCTGGTGGTCTCGCCGGCGCTGGTCGATGGCTTCATCGCGGCGGCCATGCGCGTCAGCCGTGAAGCGGTCGGCGACCTGGGCATGGAAGCCGTGCGCGTCCCGATGCAGCCCACTGGCCAGATCGACGGGCTGCCCCTGGGTTCCCGGGGTGGCATGATCGGCGAGTATTTCTTCCCACTCGATGCCAGCTACGACATCTCCATTACCAGCGGAATTGTTGGTGCACGTGGCCCCTTTGGCGCCGGGTTTGGCGCCGCACCGGGTGCGGGAGGCAGGGGTGAAGCCCCGACGTCACGCACGGTCGTCATCGTCGATGGCAAGCCGGTCCAGGTGAACAACCCTGCGCGATTCACTCTCACGCTGCCCGCCGGCAAGCACACCATCGGCGCGGCGCTGGTCGACTTGCGCCGGCAGGGCAATGCAGAGGGCATCTATGGCGCCCGCAATGATGCGCCCGTCGTCACCGGCATCACGGTGAACGGCCCGAACAAACCGACGGGTCGCGGCAACACGCCCAGCCGCGCGCGGCTGTTCGTCTGTAGGCCGGCCAGTGCTGCGGAAGAAAGTGCCTGTGCCACGAAGATCTTCGCGCAGCTTGCGACGCGCGCCTATCGCCGCCCGGTCAGTGCATCGGAATCCGCTGTCCTGCAGCCGCTGTTGAATGCCTACAACGAAGGCCGGAAGCAGGGTGATTTCGATGTCGGCATCCAGTACGGCCTGGCGCGCGTGCTGGTCGACCCCAGATTCCTGTTCCGCCTCGAAGCCGACCCGGCGAAGGCGGTGGCGGGCCGGGCCTATCGCGTCAGCGACATCGAACTGGCATCGCGCCTGTCGTTCTTCCTGTGGAGCAGCGTGCCCGATGAAGAGCTCGTGGGCGTGGCCTCGGCAGGCCGACTGGGCCGCCCGGCCGAACTGCGCAAGCAGGTGCAGCGCATGCTGGCCGATCCCAAGGCCAACTCATTGTCGGAGAATTTCGCCGCGCAGTGGCTGCTGCTGCGCGATCTGGCGGCGGTGACGCCCGATGATCCGGAGTTCGACAACGGCCTGCGCCGCGCGATGAAGGAGGAGACCCAGCTGCTGTTCGACAGCGTGCTGCGCGAGAACCGTCCGGTCACGACGCTGCTGAATGCCGACTACACCTTCCTCAACGATCGACTGGCTCGGCACTACGGCATCGAAGGTGTGCGCGGCAACGAGATGCGGCGGGTGAGCCTGCCTGCCGACAGCCCTCGCAGTGGCCTGATCGGCCAGGCCAGCGTGCTGACTGTCACTTCGGTGGCGGATCGCACTTCGCCGGTAACGCGCGGCAAGTGGGTGCTCGAGAACCTGCTGGGACTTCACGTTCCCACGCCGCCGCCGGGCGTGGAAACCAACCTCGATGTGTCGGTGCATCTGGAAGGTCCCGCAACCCTGCGCAAGCGCCTGGAAGCCCATCGGGAGCAGCCTTCGTGCCGCAGTTGCCACGCGGTGATCGACCCGATCGGTTTCGCGATGGAGTCCTTCGACAAGATCGGCCGGCTCCGGACCGAAGAGGGCGGACTGCCGATCGACGCGCGAGGCACGCTGATGGATGGCACCGAGGTGAACGGTCCCGTGCAGCTGCGCGAAGCACTGGTGCGGGATGGCAACGTGTTCCTGGTCTCGTTCACCGAGAAGCTCATGACCTATGCGCTGGGTCGCCCGGTGACCCATGCCGATCAGCCCACCGTGCGTGACATCGTCCGCCGCAGCAGCGCGGATCAGTTCCGGCTGAACACGCTGATCATGAACATCATCGAGAGCGTTCCGTTCCAGCAGCGGGTGGCGACAGGCGTATCTGCCGCGCCTGCCAGCCCACAGATGGCCAGCATCCGGCGTCAAGACTGAACGACGAGGCAATCCCATGCATTTCATCACCAAGAAGCACATCTCCCGTCGTCACTTCCTGCGCGGCGCCGGCGGCGCGGCCATCGCGCTGCCGCTGCTCGATGCGATGCTCCCCGCCTCGACCGCGATGGCGCAGTCGGCCGCGCTGGCGCAGCGCACGCGCTACGGGGCGCTGTACATTCCGCATGGCAAGACCATGGCCAAGTGGACGCCGGCGACCGAGGGCAAGAACTTCGAGTTCTCCGAGATCCTGAAGCCGCTGGAAAGCCATCGGGACCGGCTCAATGTCATCAGCGGGCTGCGCCTGCAGACAGGCTATGGAACCGATGGCTCCGCCGCCGCCAACCACGCCCGTTCCTCCGCCACGTGGCTGAACTGCGTCGACATGGGCGCGGACCCGAACAAGATGGGCATTTCGGTGGACCAGGTCGCAGCCCGCGCGATCGGCCAGAAGTCGCCGCTGCCATCCATCGAGCTGACCATCGAGGATGGCCGGACGATGTCCTGGTCATCGGCCACCACGCCGCTGCCGATGCAGCGCAATCCGCAGGTGGTGTTCGAGAAGCTGTTCGGGCAGGGCGGCACCGAGGCCGAGCGCAATGCGCGCCGGGAGCAGGCGCGCTCGCTGCTGGATTCGGTGATGTCCGATATCGGCAGCCTGCGCAAGTCACTGGGTGGCAGCGATGCGGCCCGCCTGGACCAGTACCTCACGGACGTGCGCGAAATCGAGCGGCGCATCCAGCTCGCGGGCCAGATGCCGGATGGCGTGAAGCTTCCGGGTCGGCCCAATGGCATCCCGTCGACTTTCGAAGCGCACCTGCGCCTGATGTTCGACCTGCAGGCGCTGGCCTGGCAGGCGGATATCACGCGCGTCACGACGCTGATGCTGGCGCGCGAGATCAGCGGCGCCACGTACCCCAACAGCGGCGTGCGCGACGCCTTCCACAACCTCTCGCACCATTCGAACCTGCAGGCGAACAAGGACCGCTTCGCGGTGCTCAATGCCTATCACGTGTCGCAGGTGAAATACCTGCTCGACAAATTGAAGGCCACGCCCGATGGCGACGGCAGCCTGCTGGATCATTCCATCATCATCTACGGCAGCGGCATCTCCGACGGCAACAACCACGATCACGCGCCGCTGCCCGTGGCGCTGTTCGGCGGCGGCTCGGGCAAGCTCGAGGGTGGGCGGCACATCCGTGTTCCAGACGGCACGCCACTGGCCAATCTGCACGCCGCGGTGCTGAACAAGGTAGGCGTGGAAACCGCCAAGTTCGGCGACAGCAACGGAATACTGTCGCTGTGACCGGCAACGTCGTCGTTCTCGTGGCCGTTGGCATCGCTGCGCTGGTGGCCGGCGATGCCGGCGCAGCCCAGTCGTCGCGTGTTGCTTCCGCCGCGACGTCGTATGCCAGCATTGCCGACGCGGCGCGCAAGCAGGACTGGGCGGCCGTGCAGGCCATTGCCCAGCAGAAGGGCGACCTGAACGCTGTCAGCTCCGAAGGGTCCACCGCGCTTCACTTTGCCGTGAATGCAGGCCAGGCAGCCGTGGTGCAGGCGCTGCTGACTGCCGGGGCCGACATTCGCAAGCGCAACCTTGCGGGCGTCGCGCCGCTGCACTTGGCGATCCTGGATGGCGAAACCACGATCGCGAAGCTGCTGCTCGCCAAGGGTGCCGATGCCAGAATCAAGGACGAGGCGAGCGAGACGCTGCTGATGCTGGCCGCGCGCCATGGCGACGGCGAATTGGCGGCCGCGTTGATCGCGGCGGGTGCCGAGCTGAACTACGTCGAGCCGAATTTCGGGCAGGACGCGCTGATGATCGCCGTGCGCTCGGGCAAACCTTCGGTGGTGGGCGCGCTGATCAAGGCGGGCGCCGTGCTCGATCACCAGACGCCGCCTGGTCCCGAGCCCGCCTGGCGAGAGCCGGGCGCGGGCGGTGGCTCCACGGGCGAGGGCATGATCCGCAGCGGCGTTCCTCCCGAAGGGCAGCGCACTGCCGGCACCGGCAAGGCATCGGCGCTGCTCTACGCCGCGCGGGATGGCCAGGTCGAATCCGCGCGCCTGCTGGTCAAAGCGGGCGCGAAGCTGGAACTGGCCGACTACAACGGCATTACCGCGCTGGTGATGGCGATCGGCAACGATCACCACGACATCGCCCAGCTGCTGATCGAGGCCGGTGCGAACGTCAATGCGGTGGACTGGTATGGTCGCTCGCCGCTGTGGGTGGCGGTGGAAAGCCGCAATCGCGATGTGAGCTCGGTGACGGCCACCTCCAATGGCGTGGACCGGGATGCCGCGCTGCGCACCATCACGATGCTGGTGGAAAAAGGCGCGAATTTGAACGCGCGCATCCAGCATTTCCCGCCGCGAATGAACGGGCATACGTTCAATCTTTCGTATGTGCCGACGGTCGGCGAGACGCCGTTCTACCGCGCCGCGCTCAACAACGATCTTCCCGTGATGAAGTTGCTGCTTGCGCGTGGCGCAGATCCGAAGATCGCGACATTCAATGGCACCACGCCGCTGGCGGCCGCCGCGGGTGTGGGCTGGGTTCGCGGCCAGACCTTCGTGCCGGGCGGTGTTCCCGTGCAGCTTGAAGCGGTGAAGATGCTGGTCGATCTCGGCGGCGACGTGAACCAGGTGAACGAGATGGGGCTGGCGCCGCTGCACGGGGCCGCCTTCCGCTGGTCGGATGAGGTGATCACCTACCTCGTGGAGCGGGGCGCGAAGCTCGACGCCAGGGACAAAGTGGGGCGCACGCCACTGACCTGGGCCAGCGGTGTCACCATTCCGTCCACGCCGCCGGAACCCAACCCGCGCACCATGGCGCTGATCGAGAAACTGATCTCGCAGCGTACAAGCGTCGGGGGGAAGTAAAGCGGCGGGCGACTCTGCCCTGGCCCATGATCACCGGGGCGCTGTGTCCTGCCCGGGTGCTATCAGCGCTTCCTTCAGCGCCTCCACCAGTCCGTAGTAGTAGGCATCGGCGCTCTCGGTGGCCCGCGACACGTGATCCACCTCCGGGCTCTGCCGCGCCACGGGCTGCGCGATGATGTCGCCGATCACATCGCAGGGATAGCGTGTTTCGCACGAAGCGATGCCGGCCTCCACGATGCGTCCATCGCGGATCACTACCTGTGCCTTGATGTCGCCATGCCGGGAAGTGCCCCAGCCTGTGTAGGTGCCATCGCGCCAGTTGGCGCTGGGAGCCGGCGGAGTGTCGGGCGTCGGCACGGTGGCGGGCTGGTCTTCGGAGGCGACAGGAGCCGCGATGGCATTGGCGGCAGGGATTGCTGCGACTGCTGGCAGAGCCGGCGCTGAAGATGACAATCCCGGTGGCGAAGTCGCCGGCTTCGACTCCAGGGCTTCCTTCGAAGGTGTTGTCGCAGCGACGGCCGGCGTAGTCACCGTTGAAGGGGACGTGCCTGGGTCCGGCACAGTCGACTGCGTCGCGGGTTGGCCGAGCAAGGCAGTTGATGTCGCGGGCGAGCCTGAGGATTGCGCTGCCCGTCGCTCCTGCGCCCGGACATCGATCCGCCGCGACTCATCGCGCGTGCGCCAGTAGCCCGCCGCGTAGACCGCCAGCACGGCCGCACAGCTGGCTGCAACCAGTTCGTTCGAGATCCTGCCCTTGCCCCTGGCACTCACAACGCATCACCTCAGGCGTCGCGGGCGACCTGGAAGCCCGCGAACGACTGCCTTACGGGCATCACTTCCAGGCGATTGATGTTCAGATGCGGGGGCAGGTTGGCGACCCAGAAGATCGTATCGGCCATGTCTTCCGGAGTGATGGGGTTCGCGCCCTTGTAGAGCGTTTCCGACGCGGCGCTGTTGCCACTGGTGCGCACCAGTGTGAATTCGGTTTCGGCCATGCCCGGCTCGATCGAAGTCACGCGGACACCCGTGCCGTGCAGGTCGCTGCGCAGTCCCAGCGAGAACTGCGAGACGAACGCCTTGGTGCCTGCGTACACGTTGCCGCCCGTATACGGGTAGCTGCCCGCAACCGATCCGATATTCAGGATGGCTCCCTTGCGCGCGATCAGTCGCGGCAGCAGCAGATGGGTCATGGTCGCCAGTGCAGTGACATTGGTGTCGATCATCTGCTTCCATTGCAGGAGGCTTGCGCCCTGGGCCGGTGCCGTGCCGAGTGCGAGGCCGGCATTGTTGACCAGGACATCGACGTCCCGGAATCCCTCGGGCAGCGCGTCAAGCGCGGCGCGCATCGCGCTTTCGTCCCGCATGTCGAATGCGGCAGCATGAAGCTGTTCTCTGCCGAGTTCCGAAGCCAGTGCATCGAGGCGATCGGCGCGCCGGCCAGTGGCGATGATCCGCCAGCCGGCGGAGGCGAAGCGGGCGCTGGTGGCCCGGCCGAATCCCGAGGTGGCGCCGGTGATGAGTATGGTTTTGGGCATGTCAGTGCGGATGCTTCTACGGCGGCAAGTGTCGCATGATCTGCGGCGGCAGGTTGCCTGGAGGCCCGGGATGCTGGAGGCGGCCGCGAGAACCCGTCCCCTTCATGTCCGCCCGGCGACCAGTAGACTCCGCAGAGTACGGGGAACTCCCGCAGAAACGATCCGGGTGAGACAAACTGGAAGAACAGGCCTTTCCGTCGAGACTGACAGCGAATCGACGGATCGGCGTGCAACCGACACCGCCTGCCTCAGAAGGCCGTGAGCTACGGTCGGCTACTTGCGCGCCTGAGCCAGCACCTCTTTGATCTTCGCTTCCATTTTGGCGAGATCCGCCTCGCCTTGATAGCGAGCCACGACGCGGCCTTGCGCATCAATCAGATAGCTCAACGGCAGGCCGAGGACTCCACCAAAGGTTTCCGCAAGTTTCACATCGCCCATCACGACGGGATACGAAACCGGATACTTCGCGATGAAATCCTTCACGGACGTGGCATCGTCATCCATCGACACACCGATCACCTGCAGGCCCCCTGCCCTTGAGTTCGCGTTGCCACCTGGAAAAAGGGGCATTTCTTCGCGGCAAGGCGGGCACCATGTGGCCCAGAAATTCAGCAATACCAACTTGCCACGATGCTCACTCAGCGTTAACTGCCTGCTGGCCAAGTCATTGCGCGTGAAGTTAGGCGCGGCTTCACCGACCTTCGCGGAGAAGGCGGGGCTGCTCAGCACCAGCGTGAGCGCCGCCACATGGATGAAGCTTCGATGGTTCATTCGCTTTTCGCGGTCGGAAATCCCTTGTCCACCCAATCCGTGCCGAAGTTGTTGTTGATCTGCATTCCCCTGACGTTGGTGAAGCGCAGTTCGAGCAATGCGTCATACGCAGCCGCCATGTTGGGGCAGCGACTCCAGGGGCAGCAGCCACAATAGATCATGATCGCGGTATTCCTCGGCAAATTGGCGACGCGGTCGCGCAGCACCTGCAAGCCAGCGCCGGTGTTGCCGGGACCCGCGTACTCCGAGCCCGGAATGTGCGCTTGATCGAACATGGTCCTGAAACCCACATGCAGCATCAATGGTTTCGGTGCCGATGCGTCTTTCAACTGCGTTGCGAAGTCAGCAGGTTGCACCAGTTTGTCCGCGGGAATCGACGCAGCCGGCTTTTCGGCAGAAAAAGCAGTGGCGGTGAATGACAGCAATGCCGCGGACAGAAACGCAGCCATGAATCGCGACGGTTTGAAGAGAGTTCGCATCATGAAGATATCCTGCTGGAGTTGAAGGGCGGGAATCGCGCAGTGATAAGGCGGCGAGCCACGCGGCAAATCCTGGCCCACCCATCCGAATGCCATAAGGCTTGGTGCGACCGACTGGATTTGAACCAGTGCCCCTGCATTCGGAGTGCGTCCCAAGGGATATTCCCGTCAGGACGGTACGCGTGAACTATTCGAGAATCAAGCGGTTGGTGCCCCGCGCATTCCCGGTCGTTCCTGCTCCAGTTTCCGGCCTGCTGCCGGTTGCGTGGTCATTTCCTGCTTGCGAACGGTGATCGCTGGCCTGACCGAAAACTCCGTAGAGACATGGGCCTGGAGAACAGCATGTCTCACCAATGTCTCCCGGCAAACGATAAAGTACCCGGAGTCCGCAGAAAACCCGCAGAAACGACTCGAGTGGAAGACTCTACTGAATTAGGCATTTCCGTCGAGAAACGCAGCGAATCCGTTGATCGCAGAGTGTCCGTCGCCCCCATGATGGACTGGACCGACCGCCACTGCCGCTTCTTCCTGCGGCAGTTCTCGCCCTCGGTGCTGCTCTACACCGAAATGATCCATGCCGCCGCCATCATCCGCGGGGACCGGGCGCGACTGCTGCAGTACGCGCCGCAGGAGCAGCCGCTGGCGATCCAGCTCGGGGGTTCGGAGCCCGCGGCCCTGGCCGAAGCGGCCCGCATCGCTGCCGATGCCGGCTACCGCGAGGTGAACCTGAACTGCGGCTGCCCCAGCGAGCGGGTGCAGGCTGGCTCTTTCGGCGCCTGCCTGATGCTCGATGGCGTGCGCGTGGCCGAATGCGTGGCGGCCATGAAAGCAGCGGTGCGAATACCGGTCACCGTGAAGCTTCGCGTGGGCGTGGTGCTGCGTGCCGAGGGCGCGAGATCCGCGGAGCTGACTGCGGCCGCGGAACGCTTTGATGACACCGACTGGCGCGCGCTCGAGGACTTCGCGCGGGGCCTGGTGGTGGCCGGCGCCGATGCGCTGATCGTGCATGCCCGCAAGGCGGTGCTGGGAGGCTGGTCGCCGCACGAGAACCGCAGCGTGCCGCCGCTGCGCTTCGATGTGGTGGAGCGACTTCGTGAGGTGCTGCGGGGCATCCCCGTGGTGGTCAATGGCGGTATCCGTACGCGGGAGCAGGCGCTGGCGGCGCTGGGACGCTTCGACGGCATCATGGTCGGCCGCGAGGCCTACCATCGCCCCTGGCTTCTCGCCGAGCTCGAGGCCGAGCAGGCCGGCAGGCCTCTGCAGCCAAAGGTCGCCATCGCCCGCATTCTCGAAGCAATGCAGGACTACGTGCTGCGCGAGCAGCAGGCCGGCACCCGCCCGCATGCCATCACGCGCCACATGCTGGGTCTGCTTTCCGGTCGTCCCGGCGCCAAGGAGTTGCGGCACCTGCTGTCGGCGGAAGTGCAGCGGGGCCTCGCCCTGGACGAAGTCTTCAAGCAAGCCGCAGGGATAGCCGCGCTAGCTGCGTAAGCAGGTTGCAAGTCGCGCCTAAGTGGCTGTCCGGATGGCCTTGTTTGGTCGGCTTGGCTTGTTTTCGGGACACGCATGCCTCAATCTTGTGAACTGGTTCACACTTTCCTGGGCGGCATGGGTACGGATATCGAGCTGGCGGTTCTGTTCTCCGACGTAGTCGGATCGACCCGCATCTATGAAGTCCTTGGCGATCAGCGCGCGCGCGAGATCGTCTCGCTGTGCATCGACCTGATGACGGCCGGCGCCGAACAGAACAACGGCACCGTCATCAAGACCATGGGCGATGAGGTCATGGCCACCTTTCCCACGGCCGACGATGCGCTGAACGCCGCCGCCCAGATCCAGCGCCAGATTTCCACGCATCCCGCGCTGCAGGTGGAGGGCCAGTCGGTGGCGGTGCGCATCGGGTGTCACTTCGGCCCCGTGGTGCTCGAGAGCAAGGACGTTTTCGGCGCCACCGTGCACACGGCGAACCGCATGACCAGCCAGGCCAAGTCCGGCCAGATCATGACGACGGCGGCCACGGTGGAGCGGCTCTCGCCCGAGTGGCGCGCCTCGGTGCGCCAGATCGACATCGCGCTGCTGAAGGGTCAGGGCGCCGAGGTGACGCTGTTCGAGGCCATCTGGCATTCGGAAGATGTGACCAGCATGCTGCCGTCCATCGCCATGGGTGGCAGCAGTGACCGCAAGGCCCAGCGCCTGCGGCTGGTGACGGCGGAAAAGGAACTGGTCATCGATGACCAGAAGCAGCACATCACCATTGGCCGCGCCGACGAGAACGACTTCGTCATCCGCGGCAACCTGATCTCGCGCATCCATGCGCGCATCGAGCTTTCCCGCGGCAAATTCCTGCTCATCGACCAGAGCACCAACGGCACGTTCGTGAACGCGGCGGATGGCGAGGAATCGTTCGTGCGCCGCGACAGCATGCAGCTGAAGGGCGCGGGGATGATCGGCCTCGGCAAGGTGCCCGAGGCCGAATCGCCGCAGACGATTCGATTCGTCTGCGAAGAGACCTGAAAGGCTAGCTCAGCCGCTGCTCGACGCCGTCGAGCTCCGCGTACATCGC
Source organism: Pseudomonadota bacterium (assembly GCA_016720075.1). Lineage (GTDB taxonomy): Bacteria > Pseudomonadota > Gammaproteobacteria > Steroidobacterales > Steroidobacteraceae > ZC4RG30. The sequence continues at coordinate 53,028 of JADJXW010000002.1, read as the reverse complement.
CTTCGGCGTGCGGGCGCCGAACTCGCCCAGGTAGGTGCGGATGTCGGCAGCTTCCTTGCGCCACGCATCCTGCTTCACCGACAGCAGTTCCTCGACCACCTCGGACTTGATGTCGAGGCCAGCCAGGTTCAGGTCTTCCGGACGGGGCAGGTTGCCGATGGCGGTTTCCTTCGCACCGGCGCGACCGGCAACACGCTCCAGCATCCACGACAGCACGCGCAGGTTGTCGCCGAAGCCCGGCCACAGGAACTTGCCGTCGCTGCCCTGGCGGAACCAGTTGACGTGGAAGATCTTCGGCGGGTTCTTGAGCTTGGCGCCCACGTTCAGCCAGTGCTGGAAATAGTCGCCGAAGTTGTAGCCGCAGAAGGGCTTCATCGCCATGGAATCGCGGCGCACCACGCCCACCGCGCCGGTGGCGGCGGCAGTGGTTTCCGAGGCCACCGAGGCGCCGACCAGCACGCCGTGCTGCCAGCTGCGGGCTTCGTACACCAGCGGCGCGATCTCGCGGCGGCGACCGCCGAAGACGATGGCCGAGATGGGCACGCCCTTCGGGTTCTCGGCTTCCTTGGTATATGCCGGGTTGTACACGGCGCTGACGGTGAAGCGCGCATTCGGGTGCGCGGCGGGACCATTCTTCGCGTCATACGGACGACCCTGCCAGTCGGTGACCGGCGTGCCGCCGCCGATGCCTTCCCACCAGGGTTCGTTGTCGGCGGTCAGGGCCACGTTGGTGAACAGCGTGTCCTTGCGGATCATGTCGTAGGCGTTCTTGTTGGTCTTCGGGCTGGTGCCCGGCGCCACGCCGAAGTAACCCGACTCCGGGTTGATGGCCCACAGCCGGCCATCGGGGCCTGGCTGCATCCAGCAGATGTCATCGCCGACGGTGAACACTTCCCAGCCCGGCATCGTGGCCGGCGGGATCAGCATCGCGAGGTTGGTCTTGCCGCAGGCCGACGGGAAGGCGCAGGCCACGTAGTGCAGCTCGCCCTTGGGGCTCTTGAGGCCCACGATCAGCATGTGCTCGGCGAGCCAGCCTTCGGTGCGCGCCTGGTACGAGGCGATGCGCAGCGCATGGCATTTCTTGCCCAGCAGCGCGTTGCCGCCGTAGCCCGAGCCGAAGGACTGGATCGAGAGCTCTTCGGGGAAGTGCATGATGAAACGGCGGTTCGGGTCGAGTTCGCCCACCGAGTGCAGGCCCTTCACGAACTTGCCGCCGTCGGCCGCGATGCGCTCGAGTGCCGGGCGACCCATGCGCGTCATGATGCCCATGTTCAGCACCACGTAGGCGCTGTCCGTGATCTCGACGCCGCAGCGCGAATACGGCGAGTCGATCGGACCCATGCAGTAGGGCACCACGTAGAGCGTGCGGCCCTTCATGCAGCCCTTGTACAGGGCGTTCATCTGGGCCTTGGCCTCGTCGGGCGCCATCCAGTTGTTGTTCGGGCCGGCGTCTTCCTGGTTCTTCGTGCAGATGAAGGTCAGGTGCTCGACGCGCGCAACGTCGCTGGGATGCGAATAGGCGATGTGGCAGTCGGGGAAGGTCTTCTCGTTGAGCGGCGAGAGCTCCTTGCGCGCGATCAGCTCATTGCGCAGGCGGGCCGTCTCGGCGGGGGACCCATCGCACCAGTGGATCTGGTCCGGAGTGGTCAGCCCGGCCACCTGCGTCACCCAGCTGGCGACCTCACGGGAGACTTCAGCGAGCGGTACGAAGGCATTCGGGGCTGTGGCCATGTCGGATTCCTGTCGACAGTGGATGGTTGGAAGGACCGAGAGTATACCCAGCCAGAGGTCCAGCGGTTGCCTAGCCAGCAATCGGTGACAGAATGCCGGAGTGACGGGTCTTCGGGTGGATTATGGTGCATCGCACAATCCAGCATTCTCCAGTACTTACGGTGATTGACGCCGCATGCACTTCAGTGGACTGTGCCGTTCGCAATGCCGCAGGAATTGAACGAAATACTCGGTGAAGATGGCCCGCTCGCGCGAGCGGTGCCGGGCTTTCGGCCGCGTGCGGCGCAGCAGCAGCTGGCCGCCCATGTGGCGCGCTGCATCGAGGAGCGTGGCTGGCTGGTGGCCGAAGCCGGCACGGGCATCGGCAAGACATTCGCCTACCTGGTGCCGGCGCTGCTGTCGGGCCGGCGGATCATCATCTCCACCGGCACGCGCACGCTGCAGGACCAGCTGTTCCATCGTGACCTGCCGCTGCTGGCTTCAGCGCTGGGGCGGGCCGCCACCGTGGCGCTGCTCAAGGGCCGCGCCAATTACCTGTGCCTCGACCGGCTCAGGCGCCTGCCGTCGGAGCTGCCGCTGGAGTCTGCGCTGGAACGGGGGTTGGGGGGCCGCGTGGCCTCCTGGGCGCAGTCGACCATCGAGGGTGATCTGGCGGAACTGGTGGAGCTGTCTGATGGACATCCGCTGCGCGAGCGCATCACCTCCACGCGCGACAGCTGCACGGCGAACCGCTGTGCCGATTTCGCGCGCTGCCATGTCTTCGCGGCGCGCCGCCGCGCCAACGACGCCGACATCGTCGTCGTCAACCACCATCTGCTGCTGGCGGACCTCGCGCTGAAGGAAGAAGGGTATGGGGACATCCTGCCCAGCGCCGATGCGGTGATCCTCGACGAAGCCCACCAGCTGCCGGAACTCGCGGGGCAGTTCTTCGGCACCAGCTTCAACTCGCGCAAGATCGACCAGTTGCTGTCCGACCTGCCGGCGCTGCTGCTGGAATCCGGTTTCGAGCCCCGGCGGCTCGCGCCGGAAGAGGCGCGCCTGCGTACGGCACAGGTCGCGGCGCAGAAGGCGGCGCAATCCGCGGCCGGCAACGCCCGGGTGGCGTGGGAAGAAAACCTGCCCGCGGTGGATGCGACGCTGCGCGCCGTGGTCGAAGCCCTGTGCGAACTGGCCGATGCGCTGCAGGGGCTGCAATCGGGCGACGCCATCGTGCAGGCGGCGCTGCGCGCAACGGAAATCGCAGGCACGCTGGACGAAGTGCTCGACACCAGCATCGCCGAGGGCGCGCGGCTGCTGGGCGCCAGCGCGCGCGGTTTCAACTGCCAGGTGGTGCCGTTCAATGTCGGCGCGCTGCTGCGCAATGTGCTCACCGCCCGGCCCATGGCCTGGGTGTTCACGTCGGCCACGCTCTCGGTGGCGGGCGATTTCTCGCACTACATTTCCAGGCTCGGCATCGAGGACCGGTGCGAGCAGCTTCGCATCGGCAGTCCCTTCGACTACGGGAACCAGGCGCTGCTCTACGTGCCGGCCGACATGCCCGACCCGTCCTCGCCCGAGTACATGCCCGCCGTCGTGCGCTCTGCGGCAGGTCTGGTGGAGATGGCTGGTGGCGGCACGTTCCTGCTGTTCACCAGTCATCGCGCGCTGGAACACGCGGCGCGCAGCCTGCGCGAGCAGTGGAAGTCGCGCGCCGGCGGGTCGTTCCACCTGCTGGTGCAGGGTGAGGCGCCGCGCGAGCAGCTGCTGCGGGAATTCCGCGAGCATGGCGATGCGGTGCTGCTGGGCACGTCCAGCTTCTGGGAAGGCGTGGACGTGCGCGGATCCGCGCTGCGGCTGGTGGTGATCGACCGTTTGCCCTTCGCCTCGCCGGATGATCCGGTCACGCGCGCCCGCGCGCGCCAGGTGCGCGAGCAGGGAGGCAATCCCTTCCAGGATTTCCAGCTGCCCGAGGCGGCGCTGGCGCTGCAGCAGGGAGTGGGGCGCCTGATCCGCAGCGAGACCGACACCGGCGTCGTCGCCATCTTCGATCCGCGGCTCTACGGCAAGGGATATGGACGCAAGCTGCTCGATGCGCTGCCGCCCATGAAGCGCACGCGCAGCCTCGCCGATGTGCGCGACATGCTCTCGCGCTGCGCATGAAGTTCCTGGCGCTGGATACGGCAAGCGCGCGCTGCTCGGTGGCGCTGTTCAGCGATGCCGGGCTGCTGGTGCGCTCGGTCGATACGGCCCGCGATCACGCCACGCTGATCCTGCCGCTGATCGAGGAGCTGCTGGCCGAAGCGGACGCCAGCCTGCGCATGCTCGATGGCATTGCATATGGACGCGGTCCAGGGTCATTCACCGGCGTGCGCGTGGCTGCGTCGGTCACGCAGGGCCTGGCGCTGGGGGCAGACCTGCCGGTGCTGGGTGTATCGGATCTGCGGGCGCTGGCGGCGCAGGCCAGGCCCCTGGCGGTCGCGCCGCCCGCTGGCAGCCTGCTGCTGGCCGCGATGGATGCGCGGATGGGGGAAATCTACTGGGGCGTTTTCGACGCGGTGGCGGATCTGCCCGGCGAGGCGCTGCTGGGTGAGGCCGTGGGGCCGGTGCAGGATCTGCCCGAGTCGCTGCGCGGCAGGGTTGCGGCGGCGGCGGGCCGCGGCTTTTCGGCCTTCCCATCGATGGCGCCCGGGCTGGGGCTGCAACCCGGTGCCGTGCTCGCCGAAGCCGAACCGCATGCGGCCGACATCGCCCGGCTCGCGGCGGCCGATCTGCGTGGCGGCAAGGGCTGGCAGGACGCCGCCACCGCCCAACCGGTGTATCTGAGGGACCAGGTCGCCCATGTGAGGCGGTGAAAAGCGCCGGTTGTAAGATGCCTGTAACAGGTCTGTCATGAAATTAGCGGCACCAGAGCAGAAAGTCCCGGAAGTGAGCAAGGTGCGACAGATACTCGTCGTCGAAGATGAGCAGCCGATCCGCGAGATGGTGGCCTACGCGCTGCGTCGCGCGGGCTTCGAGGTCAGCGAGGCGGGCACCAGCCAGGAGGCCAAGGTGAAGCTGGCCGACCAGCGCCCGGACCTCATGCTCGTCGACTGGATGCTGCCCGACATGAGCGGCCTGGAGCTCACGCGCCAGGTCAAGCGCGATCCACAGACGCGCGACGTGCCCATCATCATGCTCACCGCCCGGGCCGCCGAGGGTGACAAGGTCGCCGGCCTCGACGGCGGCGCCGACGACTACATGACCAAGCCCTTCTCCCCGCGCGAGCTGCTGTCGCGCATCAACGCCGTGCTTAGGCGCAGCGTGGTTGCCGAAGGAGGGGACACGCTGCAGCAGGCGGGGCTCACGATGGATCGCGCCAGCCATCGCGTGCGTGGCGATAATCGTGAAGTCAGTCTCGGGCCGACGGAATACCGCATGCTGGAATTCTTCATGCAGAACCCCGAGCGCGTGTACTCGCGCTCGCAGCTGCTGGACCGGATCTGGGGCGGCAATGTCTATATCGAGGAGCGCACCATCGACGTGCACATCCGTCGGCTGCGCAAGGCGCTCGAAGAGGTGCGGATGGATCACCTGATCCAGACCGTGCGCGGCAGCGGCTACCGCTTCTCCGCCCGGGAGCAGGGCGGATGAATCTCCCGCCGGCGGTATGGTTCCTGCTCGCGAGGCTGGGCGGCGTGGTGCTGCTGGGCGCGCTGGTGGGCGCGTTGCTCGGCAGCCTGATAGGCGGCATCGCGCTGGCGCTGGCCGCGGCGCTGGGCTGGCAGTTGATGAACCTGTTCTGGCTGGACGGCTGGCTGCGCGATCGCGCCAACCGCTCACCGCCCGACGTCAGCGGCGTGTGGGGCGACGTGGTGTCGCAGGTGGTGCGACTGCACCGGCGCAAGCGCTTCCACAAGCAGCGGCTGCTGGAGCTGTTCCGGGAACTGCGCCGGTCCACGGCCGCCATGCCCGACGGCGTCATCATCCTGAATGCCCAGTGGGAGATCGTCTGGTTCAACCGCACCGCCGGTCGCCTGCTGGGGCTGCGGCGCCGCGTGGACGATGGCATGGCGCTGACCAACCTGATCCGCGAACCGTCCCTGGCGCGCTACCTGCAGCAGGGTGAATTCGCCGAACCGCATGTGCTCGCGCGCGGTGAGCCACGGGTGCATCTGTCATTCCAGGTGGTGCCCTACGGCCGCGAGCAGCGCCTGATGCTGGTGCGCGATGTCTCGCGCCAGGTGGCGCTGGAATCCATGCGCAAGGATTTCGTCGCCAACGCCTCGCACGAACTGCGCTCGCCGCTGACCGTGGTCACCGGCTACGTCGAGACTCTGCTGCAGGATGATGCGCTCGATCCCGCGCTGCGCGCGCCCCTGACGGAAATGCAGCGCCAGACGCAGCGCATGAACGGCATCGTCAGCGACCTGCTGGACCTGTCGCGCCTCGACGCCAACGAGCGCGAGGTGCAGGGCGAGCCGATCGACGTGGTGGCGCTGTGCGCGGTGCTGCGCAAGGACATCCTCGCCCGCGCCTCCCATCCGGAGGTGCAGCTGGACATGGCCAGCGATGCGAAGCTGCTGGGGGATCCGGCGGAAGTGCTGTCGGCCTTCTCGAATCTGGCCGACAACGCCGCGAAGTACACACCGCACACGGGGCGCGTGCGCCTGCGCTGGTCGATCGACGCGGACGGCTCCGCCCGGTTCGAGGTCGAGGACACCGGTCCGGGCATCGCGCCGGAGCACCTGCCGCGGCTCACCGAGCGGTTCTATCGCGTCGACGAAGGCCGCTCGCGCGATGCCGGCGGTTCCGGGCTGGGTCTGGCAATCGTCAAGCATGTGCTGCAGCATCATGGCGCTGCGCTCGACGTGCAGAGCACGCCCGGTGTCGGCAGCCGCTTTTCCTGTGTATTCCCGTCACGGCGCGTCATCGGCGGCGCCCGTGGCGAAAACCTCCCGCCGGCCATTCGCACAGCCTGAAGCAGGCAGAGCACAAACAGCATGGAAACCTCCGATCTCTCGCAACACATCTCGCGGCGCTTCAACGAGGACATGGAGCATGTGCGCACGCGCGTGCTGGCCATGGGTGGCCTGGTCGAGGAACTGCTCGCCAAAGCGCTCAACTCCCTCATCGAGGGCGACAGCTCGCTCGGTGAATCGGTCGCCCGCGATGACCTGGCCGTGAACGGCATGGAAGTGGCCATCGACGAGGAGTGCAGCCGCATCCTCGCCACGCGCGCGCCGGCGGCCGGCGACCTCAGGCTCATCGTCGCGATCATCAAGACCATCACCGACCTGGAGCGCATCGGCGACGAGGGCGAGAAGATCGGCAACATCTCCGCCCGCCTGGCGGCGATGGAGCGGCCCGAAAACCGCTATCGCGAGATCAAGCACATGGGTCGCATCGTCGCCGAGATGGTCCATGACGCGCTCGACGCCTTTGCGCGGCTCGATTCGCAGCAGGCCGTGCGCGTGGCGCGGCGCGACCGGATGGTCGACGAGGAATACGAAGCCATCCAGCGCCAGTGCATCACCTTCATGATGGAAGACCCCCGGTCCATACGCCGCGCGCTGGACGTGATGTGGATCGTGCGCTCGCTGGAGCGGGTGGGTGACCACGCCAAGAACATCTGCGAATATGTGATCTACATGGTGCACGGCAAGGATGTGCGCCATACCAAACTCGAGGACGTGGAACGCGACCTGCAGGAGGCCGCCTCGCGCCCCCTCTAAGGCTGAATGAAATGAACCTGATTGCGGCATTGCGCGCGCGGCGGCGCCTGGTGAACGTTGGCGTGGGGGTTTTCTGCCTCGGCCTGCTGGGCTATGGGCTGTTCCTGCAGCATTACCGGGGCCTGGAGCCCTGCCCGTTGTGCGTCTTCCAGCGCATCGCCATCATCGGCCTCGCGGTGGCCTTCGCGCTCGCCGTGACGGTGGCCGACGGCTGGCGCGCCATGCGGCGCGTGGTTGCGGTGCTGATCGGCCTGGTGGCCGTGGCGGGCTCCGGGGTTGCCATCCGCCACCTGTACATCCAGTCGCTGCCGCCCGGCGAAGTGCCGGTGTGCGGCGCCACGCTCGACTACATGTGGGACGTATTCCCGGCGATGGATGTGCTGCGCAAGGTGCTCACCGGCTCGGGTGAGTGCGCCAAGATCGACTGGACGTTCCTGGGTCTGGCCATGCCGGCCTGGGTGCTGATCTGGCTGGTGGTGCTGGGCACGCTGGGCGTGCTGGTGAACTGGCCCGCAGCGCGCCGACCGCGCTGAGCCTTCAGCCCAGCAGGCGCCGCAGGCTCTCCAGGTACATCCTGTGCAGGGCGTCTATTTCGTCCAGGCCCACCGACTCGTTCACCTTGTGGATGCTCGCGTTGGTGACGCCCAGTTCCACCACCTGGGCGCCCAGTGTGGCGATGAACCTGCCGTCCGACGTGCCGCCGCCGGTGCTCAGTTTCGGCGCACTGCCCGTGACGTTCTTGACCGCGGCGCAGACGCCTTCGGACAGCGCGCCCGGCGGGGTGTAGAAGGGCTCGCCCGACACGTACCACTCGATCGTGTATTTCACGCCATGCCGGTCGAGGATGCCCTCGACGGTCTTGCGCAGGCCTTCCTGGGTCTGGACCGGTGAATAACGCAGGTTGAAGCGGGCCTTGAGTTCGCCGGGGATCACGTTGGGCGCCCCGGTGCCGGCATTGAGGTTCGAGATCTGGAAGGTGGTGGGCTCGAAGTGCTGATTGCCCTGGTCCCAGACATGCTGGGTGAGTTCGGCCAGCGCCGGAGCCAGCATGTGCACCGGGTTTTTCGCCAGCTGGGGGTAGGCCACATGGCCCTGCACGCCATGCACGGTAAGCCGGCCGCTGAACGAGCCGCGCCGACCGATCTTGATGGTGTCGCCCGCGACCTTCTCGCTCGAAGGCTCGCCCACGATGCACCAGTCGATGCGCTGCTGGCGTGATCGGAGCACTTCGACCACCCGCTTGGTGCCGTCGACCGAGGGACCTTCCTCGTCGCTGGTGATCAGGAAGGCGATGGTGCCCTTGTGGTCGGGCCGTTCGCGCACGAACTGCTCCGTGGCGGTGAGCATGGCGGCCAGGCCACTCTTCATGTCGGCCGCGCCGCGGCCGAAGAGCCGGCCATCGACCACGGTGGGCTTGAAGGGCTCGGTGCGCCATTCCTCGAGCGGACCGGTGGGCACGACATCGGTGTGACCGGCAAAACACAGCACCGGACCTTCCGTGCCATGCGCGGCCCAGAAGTTCTCGACGCTGCCGAAGTCCAACTTCTCGGTGCGGAACCCCACTGCTTCGAGCCGCTGGATCATCAGCTGCTGGCAGCCGCCGTCGGTCGGCGTGACGGACTGGCGGGCGATCAGGTCGAGCGTCAGCGCGACAGTGTCAGAATTCTGCAATGTGCTGGGGTCCTTCGGCGGCGGGAGCGGGGCAGGCGGGTCCGAAGTGTGCGTAAGGCACCGCCCCACAAGCAAGTGCCAGTGCAACGGAACTGCAACATTCGCCCCCCAGAATGCCCAGCCATCGGGAATCACCCCTTGCGAAGCCGGAGAAGCTGCAATGACCACGAAGACCCTCGCCACGATCGCCCTGGTGGCCGCTCTGGGCGCCTCGGCCACCCCCACCGTCACCCAGGCCCAGTCCTCGCGTGACTACATCGCCGTCGTCGGCTCCTCGACCGTGTATCCGTTCACGACCACCGTGGCCGAGCAGTTCGGCAAGGGTGGCAAGTTCAAGACGCCGAAGGTGGAGAGCACCGGCACCGGCGGCGGGTTCAAGCTGTTCTGCAGCGGCGTAGGCGTGCAGTACCCGGACATCTCCAATGCCTCGCGCGCCATCAAGGCCAGCGAAGTGGAGACCTGCGCGAAGAACGGCGTGAAGGACATCATCGAGGTGAAGGTCGGTTACGACGGCATCGTGCTGGCCAATTCGAAGAAGGCCTCACTGTACAAGGTCACGCGTCGCGAGGTGTTCCTGGCGCTGGCCAAGAACGTGCCCGATCCGGCCAACCCGACCGCGCTGGTGCCCAACCCCTACAAGACCTGGAACCAGATCAACAAGGCGCTGCCGGCCGACAAGATCGAGGTGCTGGGGCCGCCGCCCACCTCCGGCACGCGCGATGCCTTCGTCGAGCTGGTGATGGAAGAGGGCTGCCAGAGCTTCTCGTGGATCAAGACGCTCAAGGGCGTGGATGAAGCCCGCTTCAAGCGGGTCTGCGATTCGGTCCGCGAGGACGGCGCCTATGTGGAGGCCGGCGAGAACGACAACCTGATCGTGCAGAAGCTCGAGGCCAACCCCAAGGCGCTGGGCATCTTCGGGTTCAGCTTCCTGGAAGAGAACGTCAGCCGCGTCGAGGGCTCCTTCATCGATGGCGTCGAACCCACCTTCGACAACATCGCCTCGGGCAAGTACCCGGTGTCGCGGCCGCTGTTCATCTACGCGAAGAAGGCCCACATGGGCGTCATCCCGGGCCTGCGGGAGTTCCTGGCCGAATACGTCAGCGATCGCTCGATGGGCACCGAGGGCTACCTGGCCGACAAGGGCCTGATCCCGCTGTCGCCCGCCGAGGCCGGCAAGGTCCGCGCCGGCACGCTGGCCAAGGCCAAGTGATCCACAACGATTCCAGCCAAAGAGAACATGCATGAATTCTGACAAGACTGATTCGGGCTCAAGGGCGCTGCGCGCGCTGGGAGTGGCGGCCGCGGTGGCCGCGGTGCTGGCAGCCTCGCCCGCCACGGCTGACGAGGTCAGCGAGCTGAAGGCGGCGGTGCAGGCCCTGCAGAAGCGGCTCGACACGCTCGAGGCCCAGGCCAAGTCGAACGAAGAGACCAATGACCGGCAGACCGACCAGATCGCGCAGGCCAAGACGAGCGTGCCGGCCTGGGTGCCGAACTTCGCGTTGAAGGGCGACCTGCGCTATCGCAACGAGAACATCGACGCCGAATACGCCGTGGGCCGCAATCGCGACCGCATCCGGGTCCGCGCCGGATTCGTGGCCAAGGTGAACGACACCATCACCAGCGAGCTGCAGCTGGCGAGCGCCGAGGGCGGCGATCCGCGTTCCTCGAACCAGACGCTGACAGGCGAGAACACCCGCAAGTCGATCTACATCGACCTGGCGTATGCCGAATGGAAACCCCACGCCGACTGGAAGCTCACCGCCGGCAAGATGAAGTATCCGTGGGCGCGCCCCGGCCAGAGCATCCTGTTTGATGGCGACATCAATCCGGAAGGCCTGGCCGTCAACTTCAACCACGGCCCGTTCTTCGCCAGCAGCTTCTTCACCAACCTGGAAGAGCGGAGCGCGACCGGCGAGAGCACGCTGTTTGGCGGTCAGGTCGGCTGGAAGCAGGCGATCGGCACGGCCAGCCTGACGCTGGGCGCGAGCCTCTTCGACTTCAACAGCGTGCAGCACCGCAATCCCTTCTTCGGTGGCTCGAGCAACGGCAACACGACGACGACCGTGGGCTGCTTCCCTGGCCAGTCGCCCTGCCTGCTCAACGACTACAACTTGGTAGAAGGGTTTGCCGAGTATTCGGTGCCGGTCGCCGGCAGGCCGCTTTCGCTGTATGCGGATTACATCCGCAACGATGCCGCCGTGAACAGCATGGATACGGCATACAGCGCCGGCATCCAGTATGGCCGCGCCTCGAACCCGCGCACCTGGGAAATCGGCTACTTCTACCAGAAGGTGGAAAAGGACTCGCTGAACGCCCAGTTCGTCGATTCGGACTTCGCCGGCGGCAACTCCGATGGCAAGGGTGGCACGTTCAAGGCGGCCTATGCGTTCGCACGCAACTGGACGCTGAACCTCACGTATTTCATGAACAAGACCAATATCGATGTCCCGGTCAACGTGGCGGGCGTGGGTAGCGTGCTGGATCGCGACTACAAGCGCCTGCAGGTCGACATGAACTTCAAGTACTGAACCGCGCTTGAGGATTGGCAATCAGGCGGTCGCGGCCAATGGCGCGACCGCCTTGTCGCATCACAACCCCCGCTATACTTCATCCACATGTCGTACGCCGCCCTGTTCCTGCTGATCGCCGCGCTCGCCGTCATCGGCTACTGGCTCGGTAAGTTCCGTGCGCTGGCAGTGGTGGGTGGCGGCAAGGGCATACGCGCCCTGCATTCGCTGCCTTCCTACTATGGCCTGCTGACGGCCCTGTGGGCCGCGTTGCCCTGCCTGCTGCTGCTGGTGCTCTGGGCCTCCTTCCAGGACCACATCATCGAGTCGCTGGTCCGGGCGCAGATAGCCGACCAGGTGCTCGCGGCCGACAAGTCCCGCGTGGGCCTGTTCATGAATGACGTGCACAACGTCATCGCCGGATCCGTCCCCCTCGAAAGCGCCTCCGCCGAGGTTCGCGCCGCGGCCACCCAATATACCCATCTGCGCCAGATCGCCGGCAGGGCCCTCACCGGGCTGGTGCTGGCGCTGGGTGCGATCGGCCTGTGGTGGATGCGCCGGCGCATCAGCGCATCGCTGCGCGCGCGCAATGCCGTGGAGTCGCTGGGCGAGAAGGCGCTGATGGCCTGCTCGCTGCTGGCCATCATGGTCACGCTCGGCATCCTGTTCTCGGTGCTGTGGGAATCCATCCTCTTCTTCCAGTCCGTGCCCGTGCATGAATTCCTGTTCGGCCTGCAGTGGAGTCCGCAGACGGCCATGCGCGCCGACCAGGTGGGCTCATCGGGCAGTTTCGGCGCCATTCCGCTGTTCCTGGGAACGATGATGATCTCCGGCATCGCCATGCTGGTGGCCGTGCCCATCGGGCTGTTCTCGGCCATCTATCTGGCGGAATACGCAAGCCGGCGATTCCGTGCCTGGGCAAAGCCGCTGCTGGAAGTGCTCGCCGGCATACCCACTGTCGTCTACGGCTTCTTCGCCGCACTGACCATGGGGCCGGCGCTGCGTGGCATCGGCACGTCGCTGGGACTGGAGGTCGCCTCGAAAGCGCGCTCGCGGCCGGTCTCGTCATGGGCATCATGATCATTCCGTTCGTCTCCTCGCTCGCCGACGACATGATCACCGCCGTGCCGCAGAGCCTGCGCGACGGCGCCTACGCGCTCGGGGCGACCCGTTCCGAGACCATCAAGCAGGTGGTGCTGCGCGCGGCGCTGCCGGGCATCGTCGGCGGCGTGCTGCTCGCGATCTCGCGCGCGATCGGCGAGACGATGATCGTCGTGATGGCCGCCGGCCTGGGCGCCAACCTCACGGCCAATCCGCTGGAGGCCGTCACCACGGTCACCGTGCAGATCGTCACGCTGCTCACCGGCGACCAGGAGTTCGACAGCCCCAAGACGCTCGCGGCCTTCGCGCTGGGCCTGGTGCTGTTCCTGGTCACGCTGACGCTGAACATCATCGCGCTGTACGTGGTCCGCAAGTACCGGGAGCAGTATGAATAGGTCGCTGGAGGAAACCCGCGCCCGGGTGGAGCGCAGCCTGCGACGACGCTACTGGGCGGAACGGCGTTTCCGCGCCTACGGCCTGCTGGCCGTGCTGATGGGCATCATGTTCGTGTTCGTGCTCTTCGGCTCCATCGTGTCGAAGGGCTACACGGCGTTCCGGCAGGCCTATCTCACGCTCGAGGTTCATTACGATCCGGCGGTGCTGTATCCGGATGGCGTGCCTTCCGCCGAGGCGCTGGCGGGCGCCAACTACAGCGTGCTCATCCGCAATTCGCTGCGCGAGCTGTTCCCCGACGTCACCGGGCGCGCCGAACTGCGCCAGCTCTCCCAGCTGGTGAGTACTTCCGCCACGCACCAGCTCCAGCAGCACCTCATGGCGCACCCGGAGCTGGTGGGGCAGCGCGAGTCGCGGCGCTTTCTCGCACGCGCCGAAGTGGACCAATTGCTGAAGGGCGCCATCGATCGGAACGCCGGCGAGGAATCCCGGGCGCTTACCGATCAGCAGCTGGGCTGGATCGACGCGCTGGAGAAGCGTGCCGGCCTGCGCCTCGAGTTCAACGCGGCTTTCCTCACCAATGGCGATTCGCGCGAGCCCGAGCAGGCCGGCGTGGGCGGCGCCCTGGTGGGGTCCATTTACACGCTGCTGGTCACGCTGCTGCTGTCATTCCCGATCGGCGTGGCCGCGGCCGTGTATCTCGAGGAGTTCGCCCGGCGCAGCCGCTGGACCGACATCATCGAGGTCAACATCAACAACCTCGCGGCGGTGCCCTCGATCGTCTACGGGCTGCTGGGGCTGGCCGTGTTCCTCAATTTCTTCGAGCTGCCCAGGTCCGCGCCGCTGGTGGGTGGCCTGGTGCTCACGCTGCTCACACTGCCCACCATCATCATCGCCTCGCGCGCGGCGCTTAAGAGCGTGCCGCCGTCGATCCGCGAGGCGGCCCTGGGCGTGGGCGCGTCCAAGCTGCAGATGGTGGCGCACCATGTGCTGCCGCTGGCGATGCCGGGCATGCTGACCGGCGCGATCATCGGCATGGCCCGCGCGCTCGGCGAGAGTGCGCCGCTGCTGATGATCGGCATGGTGGCCTTCATCGTCGATGTGCCTGGCGGCATCACCGACCCGGCCACCGTGCTGCCGGTACAGATCTTCCTCTGGGCAGACAGCCCGGAGCAGGCCTTCATCGAACGAACCTCGGCCGCGATCCTGGTGCTGCTTGCCTTCCTCATCGTGATGAATGGCCTGGCGGTGATCCTGCGCAAGCGGTTCGAGCGTCGCTGGTAGTTTCCAAGGAGTACAGATGTCGTCCGTGCCAGAGCCGGTTTCACATCCCTCGCTGCCGGTGCCGGAGGGAATCAAGACTGTCGGTCGCGTCACCGCGGATGCGCCGCTGATCTGCGCGCGCAACGTCAACGTGCACTATGGCGACAAGCACGCCATCCGCGAAGTGAACATCGACATCGCGCGCAATCAGGTGCTGGCCATGATCGGTCCTTCCGGCTGCGGCAAGTCCACTTTCCTGCGCTGCATCAACCGCATGAACGACACCATCGAAGGTGCCCGCATCACCGGCAACATCGTGCTCGACGGCCAGGACATCTACGACCGCAGGCAGGACGTGGTTCAGTTGCGCGCACGGATCGGCATGGTGTTCCAGAAGCCCAATCCGTTCCCGAAGACGATCTACGAGAACGTGGCCTACGGGCCGCGCATCCATGGTCTGGCGGCCAACCGCGTCGAGCTGGATGAGATCGTGACGAACAGCCTGCAGCGGGCCGGGCTGTGGGAAGAGGTGAAGGACCGGCTTTCAAGCCCGGGCACCAGCCTGTCCGGTGGCCAGCAGCAGCGGCTGTGCATCGCGCGCACGATCGCGGTGAATCCGGAAGTGATCCTGATGGATGAGCCCTGTTCGGCGCTGGATCCGATCGCGACCGCGCGCATCGAGGATCTGATCGACGAACTTCGCGCCAGCTACGCCATCGTGATCGTCACGCACTCGATGCAGCAGGCCGCGCGCGTGTCGCAGCGCACGGCGTACTTCCACCTGGGTGATCTCATCGAGGTGGGCGAGACGGATCGCATCTTCACCAATCCGCGCCACAAGCTGACGGAAGACTACATCACCGGCCGCTTCGGCTAATCGCTGCTCCGTCAAGAGGGGCGAGGGCGCGGCCGCTTGGGTATAGTCCGCGACACATGAATTCCCCCACGCATCAGCGCCGCCTGCGCGGCATCACCGGCGTTCTTGGCATCGCCGCCGCTTCCATCGCCTGGAGTGCCGAACAGCCGCTGGATGAAGTCGTTGTCGTTGCAACCCGTTTGCCCGTGCCTGCCGCCAAGGTGGGCAATTCCGTCAGCGTGCTGCAGCGCGCCGACATCGACGCGAGCCAGGCCATCGCGGTGTCGGACCTGCTGGCCTCGCTGCCGGGGGTTGGCGTCACCCGCAGCGGCGGCCCCGGCGGGCTGACCGGGCTGCGCATCCGCGGCGCGGAGGCCGACCACACGCTGGTGCTCGTCGATGGCGTGCAGATCAATGATCCGGCGGCGCCCGGTGGCGGCTTTGATTTCGGCAACCTGCTGACCGCTGGCATCAGCCGCATCGAGGTGCTGCGCGGTCCGCAGTCCACGCTCTATGGCAGCCAGGCCATCGGTGGCGTCGTGAACATCGTGACCACCGAGGCCGGTGGTGCTCCGGGCGGAAGCCTGCAGGCCGAGTACGGTTCCCAGGACAGCACGCGTTTCAGGGCGGATGTCGGTGGCAGCAGTCATCGCGCTTCGGCGCGACTGGCCGGCGAGTACTACCGCACGGATGGCATCAGCACCTTCGGCAGTGGCGACGAGCGCGATGCGTTTCGCAACACGTCGCTGGCGGGGCGCCTGGGCTACGAGATCGCCGGGAACCTGAACCTTGACCTGCGGGGCTACTACGCCCGTGGCCGCGTGCAGACCGATGGCTATCCGCCGCCCAGCTTCGTTTTTGCCGATGCCGGCGACTACGCCGACAAGCGCCAGCGCGTGGCCTACGCGGGCCTGAACATCGGGGAGAAGACCGCTGCGCTCCAGCACCGGCTCGCGTACCAGGTCACGCATGTCGAGCGCGATGAGTTCGCCGGCGCCATCGGCGCGGTTGCGCCCTTCGGCGAGTACCGTGGAGTCAACGAACGCCTGGAATACCAGGGCAGCTGGCGCATGGCGCCCGGCTACACGGCGGTGTTCGGGCTGCAGCACGAGACTTCGCGCATGCGCAACGACATCGATCCGCTGGCGGCCGACACGCGCACGGACAGCGCGTTCGTGCAGCTGCAGGGCGAGCCGGTGCGGGGCCTCACGCTCACGGGCGGCTACCGCCAGGACGACCACAAGAGCTTCGGCAGCCACGGCAGCCTGCAGTTTGCCGCCGCGTGGCAGACATCCATCGGCACCATCGTGCGGGCCAGCTGGGGGCAGGGGTTCACGGCTCCCACGCTGTACCAGTTGTTCAGCGCCTACGGCAATCCGGGCCTGAAGCCGGAGACCTCGCGGGGCTGGGACGTGGGCGTCGAGCAGCACTGGCAGGAAGAGCGCATCCGCGCGAGCGCCACCTGGTTCGAGCGCGACACGCGCCAGCTCATCTCGTTCCTGAATTGCCCCGATCCGGGAAATGTCATCTGCTCGGCACCGGGGCATCTGCCCTTCGGCTACTACCAGAACGCGGCCCTGGCCCGCGCCAGCGGCGTCGAGCTGCAGGCGTCGGTGGTGATCTCCCCGATGGCGGACCTGAAGGCCAATTTCACGCATGCCGTCTCGCGTGACCGATCGCCGGGTTCGGCGGACTATGGCCTGCAGCTGCTGCGGCGGCCGAAGCAGGTCCTCAACGCCGCGCTGAACCTGCACTTCGGTACCAGGGTCACCGCGACAACGGCGCTGCGGCATGTCTCGGCCAGTCCTGAAATGAACTTCGACGTCTTCCCGGCGCAGCGCATCGCACTCGATCCGTACACTCTGGTTGATCTTCGGCTTGCCGTGGATGCCGGCCGGGACTGGCGCGTCTCTGGCCGCGTCGAAAACCTGTTCGATCGCCGGTACGAGACGGTCTACCAGTACGGCACGCTGCGGCGCGCCGCATTCCTGTCGGTGAATCGCAGCTTCTGAGCCGATGCCCGCGATGCGTCACGGCGCAGCCGGCCTGATCGCAAGTGCGGCGCTGGCCGGTTGCGTCCTGGGATCGCAGCCGCAGGCGGACCGCGCCTTCGAGGTCAGCGCCGCGTGGATAGGTGATCGGGCTGCGGTGGCGTGGTACGGCGGCCACCTGGCCCACGAAGCGCTGTTCCTGGGATGGATCGATGCACGCGGGCGGACAGTGGAGCCGCCGCTGCAACTCACCGACGCTTCGCGGGATGCCTTCGAGCCCTCGCTGCAGCAGCTTGAAGGCGATGCGCTGCTGGCCTGGTACGAACAGCAGCCGGGCGCGGCAGGCGCACCGTCGCGCCAGCTTGCCTGGCTCGCGCGGGTCGATACCGAGGGGCGAGTGCAGTGGCGACGCCAGCTCTCGACCGACGGCGTGCGCGGCCGGATTCCGGTGGTGCGCGTCGCGGGCGCGGTGATCCATGCGGCCTGGCTGGAGCAGCGGGGCGGGGAGCTGCCGCTGCTGCGCGTTGCCAGCCTCGATGCGGCGGGTAACTGGCTGCGCGCCGCGCGCGATGCGGCGCCCGCGGGGCTCCAGACCTGGAACCTGAACGCCGCAGTGGATTCGCACGGACGGTTTCACGTGGTCTTCGACAGCGAGGCCGGCTCACGCGCCAGGGAACTGCACTGGGTGGTGGCGGACGGCGAGGAGCTGGTGCACCGACCACTGCGCACTGACGACGGTCACGCCTCGGTGTTCCCCGATATCGCGGTGTCGGGTTCGCGCTACGCGGTCTCCTGGGTCGACTCGAGCGATGGCAACGACGAGGTGTACCTGGGCTGTGGTGAACTCGTTGCCGGCGACGCGCCGGCAACGTCGCTGCCCGCGACGCTCGCCATGGCGCATCGCGTGACGCACTCGGCCAGCCAATCCATGGGGGCCTACGCCACGTGGCACGCCGGGGAAATCGAGCTGGCCTGGATCGAGTCGAACGGCACTCGCAGCCAGTTGTGGCGCCAGCGCTTTGATCGGGACTGCAGGCCGCGTTCGACGGCGCAGCGTGTTCGTGCCCGGGGAGATGCCGGGATCCCGTCGCTGGCGTCGTCTCCCCAGGGCCTGCTGCTGGCATGGAACGCCATGCGCGGGCCCGTATCGGTCGTGCAGCTGAAAGTGTGGCCGACGCTAGCCGTCAGTCCGAGCGCAGCAGCTCGTTGATCGATGTCTTGGCGCGGGTCTTCGCGTCCACGCGCTTGACGATGATGGCGCAGGCCAGGCTGTACTTGCCGTCGGCCGACGGCAGGGAGCCCGGCACCACCACCGAGCCCGGCGGCACGCGGCCATAGGTGATCTCGCCCGTGGCACGGTCGTATATGCGCGTGCTCTGGCTGATGAACACGCCCATCGCGAGCACCGAGCCTTCGCCGACGATCACGCCTTCCACGACCTCGGAACGCGCGCCGATGAAGCAGTCGTCCTCGATGATGGTGGGCGAGGCCTGCAGCGGTTCGAGCACGCCGCCGATGCCCACTCCGCCCGACAGGTGCACGTTCCTGCCGATCTGCGCGCAGGAGCCGACGGTGGCCCAGGTGTCCACCATCGTGCCCGAGTCGACGTAGGCGCCGATGTTCACGTACGAAGGCATCAGCACCACGTTCGGCGCGATGTAGGCGCCGCGCCGCGCCGTGGCGGGCGGCACCACGCGCACGCCGCCGGCCTTGAGCTGCGCGGCGCTCTGGTCGGCGAATTTCAGCTGCACCTTGTCGTAGTAGCGCGCGGCCCCCGAGTCGATGAGCTGGTTGTCGTTGGCGCGGAATGAAAGCAGCACCGCCTTCTTCAGCCATTCGTTGACCACCCAGCGATCGCCCTGTTTCTCGGCGACCCGCGCGCGGCCGGAGTCGAGCAGTCCGATGCACTCTTCTATGGCATCGCGCAGCGAGCGCTCGACGTTGGCGGGATTGATCTCGGCGCGTCGCTCGAAGGCCGCCTCGATGGTGCTTCTGAGTGTGTCAGTCATGGTTTCTTGCCACGCAGTGTTATGAATTCACGGATGCGCCCGGCAGCCTGCACGCATTCCTCTTCGGCCGCAACGAGCGAGATGCGCACGTAGCCGGCGCCCGGATTTCCCTGTTCGGTGGCGCGGGCGAGGTAACTGCCCGGCACCACGGTGACGTTCTGCGCGGCAAACAGGTCGGCGGTGAAGGCCACATCGTCGCCGCCCACGTTCAGCCACAGGTAGAAGCCGCCGGCGGGGCGTTCGACGTCGATCACCGGCCGCAGCACCGGCAGCACCCGGTCGAACTTGCGGCGATACAGCGCGCGGTTGGCGCGCACGTGGTCGTCGTCGCTCCAGGCTGCGCTGCTGGCGCGCTGCGTGGGGATGGGCATCGCGCATCCATGGTAGGTGCGATAGAGCAGGAACGGGCTGATCAGCGCGGCATCGCCGGCCACGATTCCCGAGCGCAGTCCAGGCAGGCTCGAGCGCTTCGACAGGGAATGAAAGGTCATGCAGCGGCGATAATCCGTGTTGCCCATCGCCGCGGCGGCCGACAGCAGCGAAGGCGGCGGCGAGGCTTCGTCATCGAACAGGTCGGCGTAGCATTCGTCCGAGGCGACGATGAAGTCGTACCTCGCGGCAAGTTCCAGCGCATGTTCCAGGTAGGCGAGGTCCATCACCGCGCCAACAGGGTTCGCCGGGCTGCACAGGAACAGCAGCTGGCAGCGCCGCCATACCGCCTCGGGCACGGCGTCCAGGTCGGGAAGAAAGCCGTTCCGCGCGTTGGTGTTCAGGAAATACGGCTCGGCGCCCGCCAGCAGCGCCGCGCCTTCATAGATCTGGTAGCAGGGGTTCGGCATCAGCACCAGCGGCGCCTGGCCACCGCCCGAGTCGACCACTGCCTGGACGAAGGCGAACAGCGCCTCGCGCGTGCCGGTGACCGGCAGCACCTGGGTTTCCCCATCTACTGATGGCAGCGCGAAGCGCCGCTTCGCCCACGCCGCGGCGGCGGCGCGCAGTTCGGGCAGGCCGCGCGTGGCCGGGTATGAACCCAGGTCAGCGAGGTTCGCGCGCAGCGTGTCGATCACGAACGCGGGTGGCGTGTGCTTCGGTTCGCCGATCGACAGCGGTATATGCGACAGATGTGCCGGTGGAACCAGCCCCTTCTTGAGTTCGGCCAGCCGTTCGAAGGGATATGCCGACAGGCGGGAGAAGCCGCGATTCACGATTGCCGTGCTCAGTTCGGGCGCGTCAGCGTCGCGACGAGCCGGGCCTGCAGTTGCGCGGCGGCCGCCTCGCCCAGCGGCTGCTGCTGCAGGTCGGTCACGTAGAACACGTCCTCGGCGCGCTCGCCGATGGTGCTGACGCGGGCGCCCAGCAGGTCGACGCGCTCTTCCCAGAGCACCTTGCCCACGTCGCACAGCAGTCCGGGGCGGTCGCCCGCCACCAGTTCCACCGCCGAGCGGTCGTTGCGCGCGTCGCGCGTGATCGTGACCCTGGTGGGTGTGTTGAACATGCGCACCTGGCGCGGCGCGCGGCGCGACACGCCCAGCGGCGAGTCCTCGGGCCGGCGCAGCGAGTTCCACAGTGACTGCTGCATTTCCTCGACGCGCTCGGTGTCGGTGATCGGCGCGCCGTTGTCCTCGAGCACGTGGTACAGGTCGAGGCTGAAGCCGTTGGAGGCGGGCGTGATGCGAGCATCGACGATGGTGAGCCCGAGCTGGTCGAGCACGGCCGTGGCGCGGGCGAATCCATGCCGGCGGTGCGGGGCGTAGATCAGAACGGCCGTGGTGCCGCGCTGGCGGTGAGGCTGCACGGCCACCAGCGGTTCCTCCACGCCGCCCTCGCGCGTGGCGGCCAGCTGCGTGAACCAGGCGATCTCCTCCGGCGAATGGCGCAGGAAATACGCCGCCGACAGCGGCGCCCAGGCCAGCTCGATCTGCGCAGCATCGATCTTCTGCGGCGCCAGCAGCGCGCGCGCGGCTTCCTTGTTCTCGGCGAGCAGTTGTTCCTCGTCGATGGGCTTTTCCAGTCCACGGCGCAGCGCGGCGCGCACGCTTTCGTAGAACTCCTGGAACAGCGACGCCTTCCAGGAATTCCACAGCTTGGGATTCGTGCCGCGCACGTCGGCGCAGGTGAGCAGGTAGAGGTAGTCGAGGCGCGATTCATCGCCCACCAGCTGGGCGAATTCACTGACCACGGCCGGGTCGCCGATGTCCTTCTTCTGCGCGGTGACGGACAGGGTCAGGTGCTGGCGAACCAGCCAGGCCACCAGGCGCGCGTCATAAGGCGAGAGCCCCTGCTCCAGGCAGAAGGCCTCGGCATCCACCGAACCCAGTTCCGAGTGATCGCCGCCACGACCCTTGGCGATGTCATGGAACAGCGCCGCCAGGTACACGATCTCGGGCTTCGGCAGCTGCTGCATGATGCTGGAGAGCTTGGGCAGTTCGTGGTCGAACTTCGGCATGGCCAGCCGGCGCAGATTGCTGACCACGAACAGCGTGTGCGCATCCACCGTGTAGGCGTGGAACAGGTCGTACTGCATGCGGCCGACGATGCGACCGAAGGCAGGGATATACCGGCCCAGAACGCCATAGGTGTTCATGCGGCGCAGCTCGTGCGTCACGCCCACCGGCGCGCGCAGGATCTCCAGGAACAGCCGGTGGTGGCGCGGGTTCTGGCGGAACTCCTCGTCGATGAGCCACAGGTGCCGGGCCACGGCGCGCATGGTGTCGGCGCTGACGCCGCGCACTTCCGGATGCTGCTGCAGCAGCACGAACAGCTCCAGCAGCGCCGACGGGTAGCGCGAGAACATGTCGGGGCTGGTGGTCTCCAGGTATTCATTGCGAATCTGGAAACGCGCGTTGATGGCCTGCGGGGCGCTGTCGCCCGGCAGGATGGCATCGCGGAATGCCTGCAGCAGCAGCTCGTTCAGGAAGCTGACGTCCAGCACCGTGCGGTAGTAGCGCTGCATCAGCTGCTCGACCGCCAGCGTGTAGGTTGCGTCCTCGTAGCCGAACGCGCGGGCCAGCTTGATCTGGTGATCGAACAGCAGGCGGTCTTCGTGGCGGCCGGTCAGCACGTGCAGGCCGAAGCGCGCCTTCCACAGGAAGGACTGCGCCTGCTTGAGCTTGCGCAGCTCCGCCGGCGTGATGAATCCCTTCTGCACCAGCTCATCGAGGCTGTCGGCGCCGAAGTGTCGCTTGGCCACCCAGCCGATGGTCTGCAGGTCCCTGAGGCCACCGGGCCCGTTCTTCACGTTGGGTTCTAGGTTGTAGGCCGTGTCGTTGGCCTTCAGGTGCCGGTCGCGCTGTTCGGCCAGCTTGGCTTCGAAGAACCTGTGCGAGGGCCACACCTTGGCGGGCGCCAGCGCCTCGCGCATGGCGAAAACCAGCGACTCGTCGCCCACCAGCAGCCGCGCCTCCAGCAGCGTGGTCATCACCCCGACGTCGGCGGCGCTTTCCTCGGCGCACTCGGCGGCCGTGCGCACGCTGTTGCCCACCTCAAGTCCGATGTCCCACAGGAAGGTGATGAAGCCTTCGACCTGCGCGCGTTCGGGCGCGGTCAACGGCGCATCGCCGGGCACCAGGATCAGGATGTCGACGTCGGAATAGGGGTGCAGCTCGCCGCGGCCATAGCCGCCCACGGCCAACAGCGCCATGCGGCCGCCGAGCGCGGGTTCAAGCAGGTGCCCCCAGGTCGCGCGCAGCAGCGTGTCGATGAACAGCGCGCGCGCGCGCACCAGCACCTCGACGCTTTCCTCGGCCAGGAAGCGCTGCTTGAGCTCCTGCTGCGCGGCGTCGATCAGCGCGCGGCAGGCCTCGCGCGACCAGCCCTCTTCAACCAGTCGCTGCGGCAACCGGTCGAGCAGCGGCCACGCCGGCATCTCCACCGCGGGGGAGGAGTCATCGTCTTCCAATGAAGCCTGCTGGAACGAAACCATCGGCGATATCCTTCAGGCGACGCGCGCGGCGTCGCCATGGCGCTCGGCTGAGCCCAGCGTCAGTACTTCAAAGCCAGTGGCCGTGACCAGCACGGTGTGCTCCCACTGCGCCGACAGCGAGTGGTCCTTGGTGACGACCGTCCAGCCGTCTTCCAGCGGTGGCTTCACGTGGCGCTTGCCGGCATTGATCATGGGCTCGATCGTGAAGGTCATGCCCTCGCGCAGCAGCGTGCCGGTGCCTGGCTGGCCGTAGTGAAGCACCTGCGGCTCCTCGTGGTACACGCGGCCGATGCCATGGCCGCAGTATTCCCGCACCACGGAAAAACCCTCGCCCTCGGCCAGTTGCTGGATCACATGGCCGATATCGCCCAGGCGAGTGCCGGGCCGCACCTGCCGGATTCCCGCCCACATGCACTCGTGCGTGACCCGCGACAGGCGTTCGCCCAGAACGCCGGGCTTGCCGGCGAAATACATGCGGCTGGTGTCGCCATGGAAGCCATCGCGGATCACCGTGACATCGATGTTGACGATGTCGCCGCTGCGCAGCTTCTTGTCATTCGGGATGCCATGGCACACCACGTGGTTGACCGAGGTGCAGATGGTCTTGGGAAAGCCGTTGTAGCCCACGTTGGCCGGAATGGCCTTCTGGGTCTGGACGATGAACTCGTGGCAGAGCGTGTCCAGGTCGTTGGTGGTCACCCCGGGCACCACGTGGGGGGTGATCATGTCCAGCACATCGGCCGCCAGGCGGCCTGCAATGCGCATCTTTTCCTGTTCTTCCGGTGACTTTATCGTGATGGGCATCAGTGGCTTGGAGCGCCTTGCGCCAGGGGCAGCTAAGGCGTTGTTTGCGTGGGAAGTTCATGGTATAAAGCGCGGCCTTTTTTGGCAAACCAATTCCCTGTTTGATTCGTCACTGGTGGCCGGGTGTTCCGCAAGGAATTGCCGCCAGGGAATCGAACCAGGTCCCCAACCCGAATGGATGAGGAAAATTTCATGGCCAGCGTGTCAATGCGACAGATGCTGGAAGCGGGTGTTCATTTCGGACATCAGACCCGCTTCTGGAACCCCCGGATGGCTCAGTACATCTTCGGGGAGCGCAACCGGATCCACATCATCAACCTCGAGAAGACGCAGCCCCTGTTCGCAGAGGCCGTGGCCTTCGTCAAGGGCGTGATCGGCGATGGCGGCACCGTGCTGTTCGTCGGCACCAAGCGTTCGGCCCGCGATGCGGTGCAGAAGGAAGCCGCGCGCTGCGCGATGCCCTTCGTGAACCAGCGCTGGCCCGGCGGCATGCTCACCAACTTCAAGACCATCCGCCAGTCGATCAAGCGCCTCACCGATCTCGACGAGCTGCAGAAATCCGGCGCGCTGGACAAGCGCGGCAAGAAGGAAGCCCTGCAGCTGCGCCGCGAGATGGCCAAGCTCGAGAAGAGCCTGGGCGGCATCAAGGACATGGCTGCGCTGCCCGATGTGCTGTTCGTCATCGACGTCGGCCACGAGCGCATCGCCCTCAACGAGGCGAAGAAGCTCGGCATTCCCGTCGTCGCCATCGTCGACACCAACTGCTCGCCCGAAGACGTCGACTACGTGATCCCGGGCAACGATGACGCCATGCGCGCCATCAGCCTGTACGCCTCGGCCATGGCCGATTCGGTGCTGGAAGGTCGCGCTGCCGTGCCCAAGGTCATGGTCGGCGAAGACGAATTCGTCGAACTCGACGAAGCCGGCGCGCCGCGCCGGCGCGAGGCGCGTCCGGCCCGCGGCAAGCCGCAGGCAGCCGTGCGCCGCAAGCCGCCGGTCCGTGCCGCGGCCGTCGAAACCGCCGTTGCTGGCGCCGCCCCTGTCCCCGAAATCACGGAAGCCGAGCTCGATGAGCCTTCGGTGGACGTGAAGGCCGGTGGCAAGGAGCCGATCGGCAGCAGCACCGCTCGCCGTCGTCCGGCAACCGGCGGCAGCGCCGGTGGCGCGCGCCGCGGTGGTGCCCGCTGATGAGCGTCACGGCTGAATCCGTCCGCCAGCTGCGCGAGCGCACTGGCGCCGGCATGATGGAATGCAAGCGCGCGCTGGTGGAAACCGGCGGTGACCTGGAAGTCGCGGCCGAGCTGATGCGCAAGCAGGGGCTGGCCAAGGCCGACAAGAAGGCCTCGCGCGTCGCGGCCGAAGGCGTCATCACGACGGCCACCAGCAGCGACGGCAAGTCCGCCGTGCTGGTGGAAGTGAACTGCGAAACCGACTTCGTGGCGCGCGGCGATGACTTCACCGCCTTCGCGAAGGAAGTGGCCGCGGTGGCCCTGGCCTCGAAGGCCGCCAGCGTCGAGGACCTGGGCACGAAGAAGCTCGCCTCCGGCGAGACGGTCGACGAAAGCCGGCGCGCACTGGTCGCCAAGATCGGCGAGAACATCAGCGTGCGCCGTTTCGAGCGCGTGGAAAGCCCGGGCCTGCTGGGCAGCTATCTGCACGGCACCCGCATCGGCACGCTGGTGGCGATCGAGGGTGGCGACCTGGCGCTCGCCAAGGACCTGGCCATGCACGTGGCGGCCAGCAATCCGTCCTACCTGTCGGCTGCCGATGTTCCCGAGGATGCCAAGGCCAAGGAGCGCGGCATCCGCATCGAGATCATGAAGAACGACGAGAAGAACAAGGGCAAGCCCGAGAACATCCTCGTCAAGATCGTCGAAGGCGGCATGAGCAAGTGGCTGGGCGAGATCACGCTGCTCGGCCAGCCGTTCGTGAAGGACGACAAGCTGACCATCGAGAAGCTGCTCGCCGGAGCCAAGGCCCGGGTGGTGCGGTACGCGCGCCTGGAAGTGGGCGCCGGCATCGAGAAGAAGCAGGACGACTTCGTTGCCGAAGTCATGGCCCAGGCGGGCGTCAAGAAGTGACGAAAACCCCGCTTCGGCGGGGTTTTTTTTGATCAGGAGCTTCGGATTATGAGCACAGCCGCGTTCAACAGGATCCTGGTGAAGTTGTCGGGCGAGGCCCTGATGGGCTCCGGCGACTACGGCATCGAGCCAGCCATGCTCAAGCGCGTGGCCGCCGAGCTGGTCGAGGTGTCCGGCATGGGCGTGCAGGTGGCCGTGGTGCTGGGTGGCGGCAACATCTTCCGCGGCGCGGGACTGGCGCGCACGGGCATGGACCGCGTAACCGCCGACCAGATGGGCATGCTCGCCACGGTGATCAACTCGCTGGCCATGCAGGATGCCGTGGAGGCGCTGGGTGCGCATGCGCGCGTCATGTCGGCCATCCGCATCAACGAGGTGGCCGAAGACTTCGTGCGCCGCCGCGCCATCCGGCACCTGGAGAAGGGCCGGATCGTGATCTTCGCCGCCGGCACCGGCAACCCGTTCTTCACCACCGATTCGGCGGCCAGCCTGAGGGCCATCGAGATCGGCGCCGACCTGCTGCTGAAGGCCACCAAGGTCAACGGCGTGTACTCGGACGATCCGATGAAGAATCCCGCGGCCAGTCGCTACGAGAAGCTCACCTTCGACCGGGTGCTGGACGACCGGCTGGGGGTGATGGACGCCACCGCCATCGTCCTGTGCCGTGACAACCGCGTGCCGCTGCGGGTGTTCAACCTGAACAACCCGGGTGACCTGCTGCGGGTTGTACGCGGCGAGAATGTCGGTACTCTCGTCACCAACGAT
Organism: Pseudomonadota bacterium; assembly: GCA_016720075.1. Taxonomy (GTDB): domain Bacteria; phylum Pseudomonadota; class Gammaproteobacteria; order Steroidobacterales; family Steroidobacteraceae; genus ZC4RG30. Next base: position 26,244 of record JADJXW010000002.1, on the reverse strand, counting down.
TGAACAGGCAAGCGAGGCAGCCATGCTCGATGACTTCAAGACCGACGCCAGGAACCGCATGCAGAAGTGCATCGTGTCCTTCCAGGGCGACCTGAAAAAACTGCGCACCGGTCGCGCCCACCCCAGCCTCATCGAACACATCAAGGTGGACTTCTACGGCACCGATTCGCCGCTGAACCAGGTTGCCAACATCTCCGTGGAGGACGCCCGCACGCTGTCCATCACGCCGTGGGACCGCAACATGGTCGCGGCCATCGAGAAGGCCATCCACAAGTCCGACCTGCACCTCACGCCGATGACGGCCGGCGCCGTGATCCGCATTCCGCTGCCGCCGCTCACCGAGGAAAAGCTCACCGACAAGGCCATCGCCGACATCGATGGGCACCTGGCCGCGAAGGAAAAGGAAAGCCTGACGGTCTGAGCGGGTGCGCCTTCCGCCGCAGCCGCAGAATCCACGCATGACGCTGCCGCGACACGTCGCAATCATCATGGATGGCAATGGCCGGTGGGCTGCGGCCCGCGGCCTGCCGCGTCACGCCGGCCACAAGGAAGGCGTCGAACCGGTGCGCATGTGCGTGCGCGAGAGCCTGCGCAATGGCATCGGCGCGCTGACGCTGTTCGCCTTCAGCAGCGAGAACTGGGGTCGTCCCGGCGAAGAGGTGTCCGCATTGATGGGGCTGTTCGTCGAGGCGCTGGACAGCCAGATCGACGAGCTGCACGAGAACGGCGTGCGGGTGGCCTTCATCGGTGACCGGCAGGGATTCCCGGAGCGGCTGCGCGCGCGCATGGCTGCCGCCGAGGCGCGCACCGCGCACAATGCGAAGCTGCGACTGCAGGTGGCCGTGGGTTACGGGGGGCGCTGGGACATCCTCAATGCCACGCGGCAGCTCGCCGAGCGCTGCGCCAGCGGCGCGATGCGACCCGCCGACCTTTCGGAAGATGACCTGAGCGCGGCCCTGCAGCTGTCAGGGCTGCCGGACCCGGACCTGTTCATCCGCACTGGCGGCGAACGGCGCATCAGCAACTTCCTGCTGTGGAACCTGGCGTACACCGAGCTGTACTTCTGCGCGGACCTCTGGCCGGATTTCAACGCCGACGGTTTCGGCGCCGCGCTGCAGGACTTCGCCTCGCGCCAGCGCCGCTTCGGCCTGACCGGCGCACAGTCCGGCGAGGGCGCATGATCCGCCAGCGCGTAATCTCCGGTGCCGTGATCGCGGTGCTGCTGCTGGCCACGGTGCTGCTGCTGCCGCCATTGTGGTCCGCCGGCGCGCTGAGCCTGATACTCCTGGTCGCCGCCTTCGAATGGTCGGGCTTCATCGATACGCACTGGACCGCGCGCCGCCTGGCGTTCCTGGTGTTGACGGGGCTGGCGTGCGTGCTGGCCTGGCGCGTGTCCGCCACCGCGCAGGGCCTGCGCGCCGCCCTGTGGCTGGCGCTGGCGTTCTGGACGGCAATGGCTGCCTGGGTGTTCGTGCTTCCCGGGAAAACAGGGCGCCCCGCGGTGTTCGCGTCCGGAGTGCTGGCGCTGTCGCTGGCCTGGATGGCGCTGGTGCGGATGCGCATCGACTGGCCCGCCGGACAAGAGGCTGTGCTGTATTCGCTGCTCATCGTCTGGCTGGCCGACAGCGGCGCCTACTTCGCGGGCAGGGCGTGGGGCGTGCGCAAGCTGGCCCCGCAGGTATCGCCGGGCAAGACGGTGGCGGGACTGTGGGGTGGCGTGGCCGCCTGCGCGCTGCTGGCGGCTGCAGTGTCTGCGTGGCGCGGTCCTGGCATGGTCACGCTGGTTGCGATCACGGTCGTCGTCGGCATCTACTCGGTCGTGGGCGACCTGCTGGAAAGCCACTGCAAGCGCTTTGCCGGCCTCAAGGACAGTGGCACCCTTATTCCCGGACATGGGGGCGTGCTCGACCGCTTCGACAGCCTGCTGGCCGCGGCGCCTTGCCTGATGCTCGGCCTCACCGTATTTGGCGGAGGGTGGCGATGATCGGCGTTGCAGTGCTGGGTTCCACCGGCAGCATCGGCGAGAGCACGCTGGATGTGCTGCGCCAGCACCCCGATCGCTTCCGCGCGGTGGCGCTCACCGCGCATCGCAACGCCGAGCGCCTGTTCGCGCAGTGCGTCGAATTCCGGCCCGAAGTCGCGCTGATCGCCGACGCATCGCTGCACGCCGCGCTGGCGGCCAGGCTGCGGGCCGCCGGCCTGCCCACCAAACTGCTGGCCGGAGGCGACGAGCTGCCCGCCATCGCCGCGCTGCCATCGGCCGACTACGTGATGGCCGCCATCGTGGGGGCTGCGGGCCTGAATTCGACGCTGGCGGCGGCGGGCGCGGGCAAGCGTCTGCTGATCGCCAACAAGGAAGCCCTGGTGATGGCCGGACGCCAGGTGCTGGCGGCCGCCAGGCAGTCGGGCGCCACCATCATCCCAATCGACAGCGAGCACAACGCGGTCTTCCAGTGCCTGCCGTCCGCCACCGTGCTGGGCGCGGAACCACCGGGCGTGCGGCGCGTGATGCTCACCGCCTCGGGTGGCCCGTTCAGGAGCTGGTCAGCTTCGGCGCTGCAGAATGCGACGCCGGAACAGGCCTGCGCGCATCCGACATGGAACATGGGACGCAAGATTTCCGTCGATTCGGCCACCCTGATGAACAAGGGGCTGGAGCTGATCGAGGCGCAGCTGCTGTTCGGGCTGCCGGTCGAGCGCATCGAGGTGGTGATCCACCCGCAGAGCGTCGTGCATTCCCTGGTCGAATACATCGACGGCTCGGTGCTGGCGCAGCTGGGCTCCCCGGACATGCGCACGCCCATAGCCCAGGCGTTGGCGTGGCCGCAGCGGCTGGCCTCCGGTGTACAATTCCTCGACTTGCTGCAGGTCGCGCGGCTCGATTTCGAGCCTCCGGACCTGGGGCGTTTTCCCTGCCTGGGGCTGGCCATCGCCGCGGCACGCGCTGGCGCGGAGATGCCTGCCGTGCTCAGCGCCGCCAATGAAGTGGCCGTGGAGGCCTTCCTGGAAGGGCGTTTGAACTTTGCAGGCATCGAGCAGGTCATTGGAGACGTGATGAATGGCTGGTTGAGCACTGGCGGAACGCCTGGACTGGAAGCCGTGCTTGCGGCCGATGCCCGCGCGCGCGCGCTCGCGGCCGAGCGCATCGCCCCCGCCAACAGCCCGCGGAGCATCCGCGCTTGAACCTGTCCTGGCAGCATCTGCTGGCCTTCCTGTTCGCGGTGGGCCTGCTGGTCACGGTGCACGAGTTCGGCCACTACTGGGTGGCGCGGCGGCTCGGCTTCAAGGTGCTGCGCTTTTCGGTGGGCTTCGGCAAGCCGCTGTTCAAGCGCGTGGCCGGCGCCGACAAGACCGAATACGTCATCGCCGCCATCCCGCTGGGCGGCTACGTCAAGCTGCTCGACGAACGCGAGGCCCCGGTGGACGCCGCCGAAGTTTCGCGCGCCTTCAATCGCCGACCGCACTGGCAGCGCATCCTGGTGCTGCTGGCCGGTCCCGCGTTCAACATCATCTTTGCCGTGCTGCTGCTGGCGGCGCTGTTCTGGGCCAATGGCGTCACGCATGTGCGCGCAGTGGTGGGCGATGTCATCGCCGAATCGCCAGCCGCGCGCGGTGGCCTGCGCTCCGGCGACGAGATCCGCAGCATCGACGGCGATGTGGTCCGCGACCAATCGGACGTGGTGATGGCGCTGCTCGAGCAGATGGCCGGTGACGGCCGCGTGCTGCTCGCGGTGGCGGGCAAGGACGGCGCGCAGCGCGAGACCACCATCGAAGTTGCAGACGGAGCCGAGCGGCGCCAGCTCACCGTGCCGGAAAACCTGCTGCGCGGACTGGGTTTCGGTTTCTACCGTCCGCCGGTTCCGGCCGTGCTGGGAAGGGTACTGCCCGATGGCACCGCCGCCGCCGCGGGGCTTCTGGCCGGCGACGAGGTGGTGTCCATCAACGGCACCGCGATCGTGGATTTCTACGACATGGCGCGCCGCATCGAGGCCCATGCCGGCGACAGCGTGCTCATCACCGTCAAGCGCGCGGGCCAGGAGATGTCGCTGCGCGTGAACGTGGCCGTGGTTGAGGACCAGGGCAAGCGCGTCGGGCGCATCCGCGTCGAGCCGCCGGCCCGCATCAAGCTGCCACCCGAGATGGTGGCGCACAGCGCCGTCGGCCCTGTCGCCGCGCTCGCGATGGGCGCCGAGGAGGCCTGGCGCATGACCGCGCTGCAGGCGCGCGTGTTCTGGAGGATGATCCAGGGGCATGTGTCGCTGAAGAACCTCAGCGGCCCGCTGACCATCGCCGAGTACGCCGGCGACACCGCCCGCTCGGGGCCGGCCGCATTCGCCAGCTTCCTGGTGCTCATCAGTCTCTCGCTGGGATTCCTCAACCTGCTGCCCATCCCCATCCTCGATGGCGGCCAGGTCGTCTACCAGCTCGTCGAATGGATCAAGGGCAGCCCGCTGTCGGAGCGCGCGCAGGTTGTCGGACAGCAGGTGGGTATCGGCCTGCTGGTGCTGATGATGGGCGTGGCGCTGTTCAACGACATACTGCGGCAGTTCGGCTGATAAACATGCAAAAGACTCTCGTCTGGGCCGCGGTCGCCCTGGCTCTCTCACCCCTTGCCCACGCGCAGGAGATCGATCCGGGCGACGCGCGCTTCACGGTCGGCGACATCCGTGTCGAAGGCCTGCAGCGCGTGTCGGAAGGCACGGTCTACAACTACCTGCCCGTCAACATCGGCGACGACCTGGGCACGCAGCGCCTGCGCGAGGCCATGCGCGCGCTGTACGCCACCGGCTTCTTCCGCAATGTCGAGCTGCGCCGCGATGGCGACACGCTGGTCGTGGTGGTGAAGGAGCGGCCCTCGATCGAGAGCTTCGAGTTGAAGGGCAACAAGGACTTCAAGACCGAGGAGCTCACCAAGAGCTTGCGCAACCTGGGTCTTGCCGCGGGCAAGACCTTCGACCGCGCGGTGCTCGAGGAGCTCAGGGGCTACCTCACCGAGCAGTATTTCAGCCGCGGCAAGTACGGCGTGACCATCGACACCCAGGTCGAGGAGCAGCCGGACAACCGCGTGCGGATCAAGATCGACATCAAGGAGGGCGCCCGCGCCCGCATCCGCCAGATCAACATCGTCGGCAACACCAAGTTCAAGAAAAGGACATCCTCGAGAGCTTCGAGCTGAAGACGCCGAAGTGGAACAACTGGTGGAAGCAGAACACGCGCTATTCCAGGGAATCGCTTTCCGGCGACCTCGAGAAGCTCAAGTCCTGGTACCAGGACCGTGGCTACGCGAACATGGACATCGAGTCCGCGCAGGTGACCATCTCGCCCGAGAAGGACGACATGTTCATCACGGTCAGCGTGAAGGAAGGCGAGATCTACAAGATCGCCGACGCCAGCATCGCCGGCCAGACCATCGTGCCGCTGAAGGACCTGCAGCAGCTGGTGCTGGTGCAGAAGGGCCAGATCTACAACCAGCAGATGATCTCGGCCACGCAGAAGCTGATCGAGAACCGGCTGGGCATCGAGGGCTATGCCTTCGCCAAGGTCGATCCCGTCCCGAAGCTCGATGACGAGAAGAAGGAGGTCACGATGACCTTCCTCGTCGATCCCGGCAAGCGCGTGTACGTGCGGCATGTCACCTTCGCCGGCGTCACGCGCACCAACGACGTGGTGCTGCGCCGCGAGCTGCGCCAGCTGGAAGGCGCCTGGGTGTCGAACATCCTGCTCGAGCGCTCGAAGCAGCGCATCCAGCAGCTGCCGTACATCGAGAAGGTGGAGTTCGAGAAGAACCGCGTCGAGGGGTCGGATGACCTGGTCGACGTGGAGTACACGATCAAGGAACGCCCGAGCGCGCAGCTGTCGGGCGGCATCGGCTATTCGGCTTCCTCGTCGTTCATGCTGAACGGCAGCTATGCCGACAGCAATTTCATGGGCACGGGCAAGCGCGTGGCCTTCGAGCTCAACACCGGCAAGTACGCCAAGGTGCTCAGCTTCTCTAACACGAACCAGTACCTGACGATCAACAACATCTCGCGCACCTACAGCATGCGCTACTCGGACGTCACCCAGTTCGTGTCCGCATCTTCCGACTTCTCGTCCAAGTCCATCAGCGGCGGCCTGGAGTTCGGCTATCCGATCTCCGAGATCCAGGGGCTGCGCTTCGGCATGAACGTGACGCGCTCGGAGCTGCTCACCACGTCATCCGGCTCGGCGCTGCAGGCGCAGAACTGGGTGCAGCAGAACGGCAAGCCCTACAGCCGCAGTGCGGTGGACGACTACGGCAACATCTTCGAGTTCTTCGGCAGCCGCTACACCGGGTTCGAGCTGTCGGCCGCCTGGTACCTGCAGAGCCTGAACCGCGGCCTGTTCCCCGACCGGGGCCAGCGGCAGTCGCTGTCGCTCTCCTCGAGCATTCCCGGCACCTCGATCGAGTACTGGGTGGCGGATTACCAGTTCGTGCAGTACGTGCCCATCTGGCGCCGCCTGACCGGCATGGTGAACCTGCGTGCCTCTTATGGTGACTCCTTCGGGAGCACCACGGCGCTGCCCCCGTACCGGCTGTTCTTCGGTGGCGGCCCGGATACGGTCCGCGGCTACCGGGAAAGCCGGCTGGGTCCGAAGGACAACTACGGCAACCCCTACGGCGGCAATTTCCTGGTCGTGGCCCGCTCGGAGCTGATCATCCCGATGCCGGAGAAGTTCCAGTCCAGCGCCCGGGTCAGCCTGTTTTATGACATGGGCAACGTGTTCTCGACGAACAATAATGTCCAGTTCTACGGTCGGGACACGCTGACGCCGGTCACGTACAAATTCAAGTATAGTAGCCTGCGCCGTTCGGCCGGCCTGTCGGTCGAGTGGCTCGCGCCCCTGGGGCTGTTCCGCTTCAGCTACGGTGTCCCGCTGAATCCCCAGAAGGGAAACAGCGTGATCTTCCCCGATGAAAAGGAACGGTTCCAGTTCTCTGTCGGACAGGCATTCTAGGATGAGGGGTTACATCGTGAAGCGAAGCGTTACGTCCCTGGTGTTCACTGGCCTGCTGGCCCTCGGCGCTGTTTCCACGGCGCACGCGGAACTGAAGATCGGCGTGGTCGATACGCAGCGCCTGATGAACGATGCCCCGCAGGCCAAGTCCGCGATCGACATGATCCGCAACGAGTTCGCGCCGCGCGAACGCGAGCTGCAGACGCTGGGCGCGTCGCTGAAGGCGCGCGAAGACAAGCTCGCCAAGGACCAGGCCACGATGACCGAGGCGCAGCGCACCGCGGCCGAGAAGGAACTGCGCGATGGTTACCGCGATGCGCAGAAGCTGCAGGCCGAGATCCAGGACGACCTGAACGCCCGCCGCAACGAAGAACTCTCGAAGTTGAATCGCGTGCTGATCGAGGAGGTCAACTCCTTCGCCAAGGCGCAGGGCTTCGACCTGATCCTCACCGATGGCGTGATCTATCGCACCAATGCGCTGGATGTCACCGGCGCCATCCTCACCGCCATGCAGGCCCGCAGGCCCGCGGCAGCGGCGCCGGCTGCGGCTCCGAAGCCGGCGGCTCCCGCCACCAAGCCCTGATCCGGCGCGGGCATGCCCGCGATCGGCACCTCATTCCGGCTGGGTGAGCTCGCGGTCCGTTTCGGCTGCGAGCTCGCTGGCGATCCCGAGATCCGCGTCGGCCGCGTCGCCGGGCTCGATGGCGGGCCGGATGCCGTCGGATTCCTGGTCAATCCCGCGCTGCTCGACGAGCTCGCGAAGGCGCGGCTGGGCGCGGTCATCCTCGAGCGCCGCCATGCGGCCGGCTGCCCGGTGCCGGCGCTGATCCACGCCAATCCCCATGCCACCTTCGCGCGCGTGGCCGCGCTGCTGCACCCGTCGGCGCCAGTTCAGGCGGGCGTCCATCCGTCCGCCGTGGTGCATCCGTCGGCACGGGTGGCCTCTGACGCCGAGGTGGGCGCGCTGGCCGTGGTGGATGCCGGCGCGGTGGTCGGTCCGCGCTGCAGCGTCGGACCGCAATGCTTCGTTGGGCCTGGCGTCGTGCTCGGCGCCGACACGCGACTGGTGCAGCGCGTCAGCGTCACCGCCGGCGCGAGGCTGGGCGAGCGCTGCCTGGTGCACCCCGGGGCCGTGATTGGCGCCGATGGTTTCGGCAATGCGCGCGAGGCGACGCGTTGGGTGAAGGTGCCGCAGTTGGGCGGCGTCGCGATCGGCGACGACGTGGAGATCGGCGCCAACACCACCATCGATCGCGGCGCGCTGGGCGACACCTGCATCGAAGACGGCGTGCGCCTCGACAACCAGATCCAGGTCGGGCACAACGTGCACATCGGCGCGCACACGGCCATCGCCGCATGCACCGGCATCGCCGGCAGCACCCGCATCGGCGCGCGCTGCATGATCGGCGGGGGCACCGGCATCGGCGGACAGATCCGGATCGGGGATGATATTGTCATCGCCGGTTTCGGCATGGTCACTCGCTCCATCACCGCGCCCGGGATGTATTCCAGCGTGCTGCCGGTGGAGGAAGTGCGGCTGTGGCGGCGCATCGTGGCGCGCATCAAGCGGCTCGACGTGCTGGCCACCCGGGTGAGGAAGCTGGAAAACGCGGCAGGCATCGACACAGGGCATGACAATGACATCTGACAAACCGTTTCTCGACATCTACGCCATCCTCAAGTGCCTGCCGCACCGCTATCCGTTCCTGCTGGTGGACCGGGTGCTGGAGTGCACGGCGGGCGAGAGCATCCGCGCCATCAAGAACGTGACGTTCAACGAACCGCAGTTCATGGGGCACTTTCCGGAACGGCCGGTGATGCCCGGCGTGATGATCCTCGAGGCACTGGCCCAGACGGCCGGCATCCTCACCTACTACACGCTGCGCAAGCTTCCCAACCCGAACACGCGGTTCTACTTCGCCGGCATCGATGGCTGCCGCTTCCGCCGGCCGGTGGAGCCGGGGGATCAGCTCATCCTCACGGCGCGGGTGGTGCGCAACATGAAGGGCATCTGGAAGCTCTCGACGGCCGCCTATGTGGGTGAAGCGGAAGCCGCCTCGGCCGAAATGATGCTCTTTCCGGACGCGGACAACGCCACCCCGTTCGACCCGGCCTGATGGCGATCGACCCGCGCGCAGTCGTCGCGCCCGATGCCCGCATCGCCGCTGATGTCGAGATCGGGCCATTCACCGTCATCGGCCCCGAGGTCACCATCGGGCCGGGCTGCTGGATCGGCCCGCACGCGGTCATCAACGGCCCGACGCGCATGGGCTCGGGCAACCGCGTGTTCCAGTTCGCCTCCATCGGCGAAGTGCCGCAGGACAAGAAATACGCCGGCGAGCGCACCGAGCTGGTCATCGGCGATCGCAACACCTTCCGCGAATATGTGTCGGTCAACCGCGGCACCGTCACCGGATCGGGCGCGACCCGCATCGGCAACGACAACCTGCTGCTGGCCTATACGCACGTCGCCCATGACTGCATCCTGGGCGACAACATCGTGCTGTCGAACGCGGTGAACCTGGCCGGCCACGTGGAGCTGGGCGACTGGGTGATCATGGGTGGCTATGCCGGGGCGCACCAGTTCTGCCGCGTGGGCGCGCACGCCTTCATCGGCAACAACACCTCGGTGCTGCAGGACATCCCGCCCTACGTGCTGGCCACGGGTCACCCGGCGGAACCGCGCTCGGTGAACGTCGAGGGCATCAAGCGGCGGGGCTTCACCGAGATCGAGCAGCGCGCCATCCGCAACGCCTACCGCGCGCTCTACCGCAGCGACCTGAAGCTCGAGGATGCGCTGGCGCAGCTGCGCGCGATGGCCGCCGAGCAGCCCGTGCTCGCGCCGCTGGTGGATTTCATCGCGCGGCCCGGGCGCGGCCTCGCGCGCTGAAGAATCCGGTGGCCATGTCGCCCAGCGCGCGGCCGCTGACCATCGGGCTGGTGGCCGGCGAGGTCTCCGGTGACCAGCTCGGCGGAGCGCTCATCCAGGCGCTGCGCGAGAGACTCCCCCAGGCGTGCTTCGTCGGGCTGACGGGCGAACACATGCGCGCGGCGGGCTGCGAATCGCTGGGCAGCTGCGAGGAGCTGGCCGTGATGGGTCTGGTGGAACCGCTGCGCCACCTGCCACGGCTGCTGCGGCTGCGCGCGCGCCTGCGGCGCGAGTTCCTGGCGCGCCGCATCGATGTATTCGTCGGCGTGGATGCTCCGGCCTTCAACCTGGGACTCGCGCGCTGGCTGAAGTCGCGCGGCATCCCCGCGGCGCAGTACGTCAGCCCGCAGGTCTGGGCCTGGCGGGCCGGCCGCATCCCGCGCATCGCCCGCTCGGTGGATGCAGTGATGTGCCTGCTGCCGTTCGAGCCGCGCTGCTACCTGGGCCAGCCGGTGCGCGCGCCATTCGTCGGGCACCCGCTGGCCGACCGCATACCGCTGGAGAGCGGGCGGGTCGCGGCGCGTCAGGAGCTGGGCATCGCGGAGGAGGACTGCGTGGTGGCGGTGCTGCCGGGCAGCCGTCGCGGTGAGGTCACGCGGCTGGGCGCCGACTTCGCGGCGACCTGCGCGGCGCTGGCGCCGCTGGTCGCAAGGCCCGTGACGTTCCTGGCGCCAATGGCCTCGCCCATGGTGCAGCGGATTTTCAGCGCGCAGGTGGCCGCTGCGGGTGCTTCCATCAGGCTGCTGGAGCAGGACGCTGACCGCGCGCTGGCCGTCGCGGACGTCGCGCTGGTGGCCTCGGGCACTGCCACGCTGCAGGCCATGCTGCATGGCTGTCCGATGGTGGTGGCCTATCGGCTTGCCCCTCTCACCGCGTTCCTGGTGCGTGACATGGGGCTGGTGAAGCTCGCGCACTTCTCGCTGCCCAACCTGCTGGCGGGCGAAGCGCTGGTGCCGGAGTTCTTCCAGGAGAAGGTTTCGGCGCCGGCACTGGCGCAGTCCCTGGCGCAATTGCTGCAGGACGAGCCGCGCCGCGGCGCGCTGCGGGCGCGCTTCGGCGCGCTGCATCGCGAACTGCGCCAGGATTCGGCACGCAAGGCGGCCGCGGTGGTGCTGGAGCTGGCCGAAGGGGCAGGGGCATGACGAAGAGCAGCGCGCACGCCGCTGGCGTCGACGAAGCCGGCCGCGGCCCGCTGGCGGGGCCGGTGTATGCGGCGGCGGTCATCCTCGATCCCGCACGTCCGATCGAGGGCCTGGCCGATTCCAAGCAGCTCACCGCCGAGCGGCGCGCCCAGCTTGCGCCGCTGAGCAGGTCGATGGCAACCGACTGCCGCAGCTTGTGGATCTGTGCGGACGCGCCGAAACCGTGGTGCGCGGTGACCAGCACATTGCGGCGATCAGCGCGGCGTCCATCCTGGCCAAGCAGGCCCGCGATGCGCTGATGCTCCAGCTCGACGCCGTCTACCCGGGGTACCAGTTGCACCTGCACAAGGGGTACCCTACGAGTCTCCACAGGCAGGCACTCGCCCGGCTGGGGCCCTGCCCCCAGCACCGGCTCAGTTTCGCCCCTGTGCGTGAGGCAAATATCCCTTTCGGAAGATGAGCTTGCAGAATTTTGTTCATCTGAGGCTGCACACCGAGTATTCGCTGCTCGACAGCGTGGTGCGCGTGCCCGAGCTGATGCAGGCGGTGGCCGCCGCTGGCATGCCGGCCGTGGCGCTGACCGACGAGTGCAACCTGTTCGCGATGGTGAAGTTCTATCGCGCGGCGCTGGCCTCGGGGCTCAAGCCCATCATCGGCGTGGACCTGTGGATCCGCGAAGCCGGCGAGCGCGAGGCGCCCAGTCGCCTGACGCTGCTGTGCCAGAACGAAGCGGGCTACCTGAACCTGTCGCGGCTGGTCTCGCGCGCGTACCTCGAGGGGGAGCGCCAGGCCACGCCGCTGATCGAGCGCGATTGGCTCACGGCCGGGGCGCTGGGCGGTTTGATTGCGCTGTCGGGTGGCTGGGAAGGCGATGTGGGTCGCGCGCTGCTGATGGGTCGCCCTGCGCTGGCGCGCCGGCAGCTCGCGCACTGGCAGGGTCTGTTCGCGGATCGCTACTACGTCGAGCTGCAGCGCGTAGGTCGCAGCACCGACGCCGATTACGCCACCGCGGCGGCTGCGCTCGCGGCCGAATGTGGCGTGGCCGTGGTGGCCACCAATGACGTGCGGTTTCTCACCGCCGAGGACTACGAGGCGCACGAGGCGCGGGTCTGCATCCGCGAGCGTGCGCTGCTGGCAGATCCGGCGCGCAAGCGTCGCTACACGCGCGAGCAGTTCCTGCGCACGCCGGCCCAGATGGCCGAGCTGTTCGCCGACATGCCCGAGGCTCTGGCCAACAGCGTCGAGATCGCGCGCCGCTGCAGCCTGCCGCTGAAGCTCGGCACCAGCCGCCTGCCGGTGTTCCCGGTGCCCGATGGCAGCCCGGCCGAAGAGTACATCCGCACGGCCTCGGCGCAGGGTCTGGCCGAGCGCCTGCGCGCGCGCACGGTTCCGGTCGCGCAGGTGCCGCCCGAGTACGAGGCGCGCCTGACGCGCGAGCTCGACGTGATCTGCAAGATGGGCTTCGCCGGTTACTTCCTGATCGTGGCCGATTTCATCCGCTGGGCGCGCGAGAACGGCGTGCCCGTGGGGCCGGGACGCGGCTCCGGCGCCGGGTCGCTGGTGGCCTGGGCGCTGGGCATCACCGATCTTGATCCCATCGAGCACATGCTGCTGTTCGAGCGCTTCCTGAATCCCGAGCGCGTGTCGATGCCCGACTTCGACGTCGACTTCTGCATGGACGGCCGTGATCGGGTGATCACCTATGTCTCCGACCGCTATGGCCGCGAGCGCGTCTCGCAGATCATCACCTACGGCACGATGGCCGCGAAGGCCGTGGTGCGCGACGTGGGTCGCGTGCTGGGCCATCCGTTCGGCTTCGTCGACCGCATCGCCAAGCTCATTCCCAACGAGCTCGACATCACGCTTGAAAAGGCCCTTGAGAAGGAGCCCGAGCTCGCGCGGCTGAACCGCGACGAGGAAGAGGTGCGGATGCTGCTCGAGCTGGCGATGAAGCTCGAGGGCATTACCCGCAACGCGGGCAAGCACGCCGGCGGCGTGGTGATCGCGCCGTCGGTGCTCACCGACTTCACGCCGCTGTTCTGCGAAGCGCCGGGCGAAGGCGTGGTCACGCAGTTCGACAAGGACGACGTCGAGGCCGCGGGCCTGGTGAAGTTCGACTTCCTCGGCCTGCGCACGCTGACCATCATCGACCGCGCGCTCAGGATCATCAACGCGCTGCCGGAGCGCGCCGGCGCGCCGCTCGACATGGCCAGGCTGCCGATGGACGATGCGGCCACCTTCGATCTGCTGCGCACCGGCCACACCACCGCCATATTCCAGCTCGAATCGCGCGGCATGAAGGACCTGATCCGAAGGCTCAAGCCCGACCGCTTCGAGGACGTCGTGGCCCTCGTGGCGCTGTTCAGGCCAGGCCCGCTGCAGTCGGGCATGGTCGATGACTTCATCGCGCGCAAGCTCGGCGGCGGCGGCACCATCGACTACCTGCATCCCTCGCTGCAGCCGGTGCTCGAGCCCACCTACGGCGTCATCCTGTACCAGGAACAGGTGATGCAGATCGCGCAGGTGCTCTCTGGCTACACGCTGGGCGGCGCCGACCTGCTGCGCCGTGCCATGGGCAAGAAGAAGCCCGAGGAGATGGCCCAGCAGCGCAGCATCTTCGTCGACGGCGCGGTGGCGCGGGGCGTCGAGGCGGCCAGGGCCGGCTGGATCTTCGACCTGATCGAGAAGTTCGCGGGCTACGGCTTCAACAAGTCGCACTCGGCAGCCTACGCCGTGCTCACCTACCAGACGGCCTGGCTCAAGCAGCATCATCCGGCCGCCTTCATGTCGGCGGTGATGTCGGCCGACATCGCCGACACCGACAAGGTGGCGTCGTTGCTTTACGAGTGTGAGCGCATGGGCCTCGTGGTGATGCCGCCCGACGTCAATGCCTCGGTATACGACTTCACCGTCGCGGGGGAAAAATCCATCCGCTACGGGCTCGGCGCGGTGCGCGGCGTGGGGCAGGGCGCCGTCGACATGCTCGTGGAAGAGCGCGTGAAGGGCGGGGAATATTCAAGCCTTGCCGACCTGTGCCGCCGCATCGACCTCACGCGCGTGAACCGGCGCGTGCTCGAGGCGCTGATCAAGGCCGGCGCGATGGATCGCATCGGCGCCAACCGCGCCACGCTGATGGCGTCACTCGATGCGGCAGTGCAGGGCGGCGAACAGGCCACTCGCGCCACGCAGGCCGGGCAGGACGACCTGTTCGGCGGTGGCGGCGCCAGCCCCGCTGAGGTCAAACCCGCGGAGCTGCCGGAATGGCCCGCGCGGCTGCGACTGGCCGGCGAGCGCGAGACGCTGGGGCGGTTCCTGTCGGGCCATCCCATCGCCAGCTTCGAATCCGAACTGCAGCGGCTGGTGTCGGCGCGACTGGGGGACCTGGCGAACGAGCCGCCACCGTCCGGCGAGGCGCCGCGCTGGAGTGGCGGCCGCCAGGTGAGCGTGGCGGGCCTGGTCGATGAGCTGCGCAAGCGCAACGGGCGCACCAGCCTCGTGCTGGATGACCGCACCGGCCGCATCGAGGTCACGCTGTTCGACGAGCAGGCGCAGCAGTACCGCGACCTGCTGGTGCGCGATGCGCTGGTGCTGGTGGAAGGCGCGCTGCGCTTCGATGATTTCAGCAATGCCTGGCGCATCGCCGGCAAGCGCATCCAGCTGCTCGACTCGCTGCGCGAGAAGCAGGCGCGGCGCCTGGTGCTGCGCTGGCCGGAAGGCGGTCAGGGCGCGGCGCCGCAGTTCATCCCGCGGCTGCAGGCCGCCCTGGCTGGTTCGCGGCCCGGACCCTGTGAGGTGCTGGTGCGCTACCGGGGGGATTCGGCCCGCTGCCTTCTGGCCCTCGGCGCCGACTGGGCCATCCGCCCGACGCCCGCCCTGATGGATGAACTGGAGTCGCTGGTCGGCCGCGAGGGCCTGCAGCTCGTCTACGACTCACCCGCCAGCTTGCAAGGCACGGGCACGTCCCACTAACCTTCCCCGATGGCCGTCAGTTTCCTGGATTTCGAACAACCCATCGCCGAGCTCGAGGCAAAAATCGAAGAGCTCGGGCATGTCACCACCGATCCGAAGGTGAACATCGCCGAGGAAGTGGCGCGGCTGCAGAAGAAAAGCCGCCAGCTCACCACCACCATCTTCGCCGCGCTCACCCCCTGGCAGATCACGCAGATCGCGCGCCATCCGCGCCGACCCTACACGCTGGATTACATCCAGATGATCTGCACGGATTTCACCGAGCTGCATGGCGATCGCATGTTCGGCGACGACCTGGCCATCGTCGGTGGCCTGGCGCGCATCGACGGCCGGCCGGTCATGGTCATCGGCCAGCAGAAGGGGCGCGACACCAAGGAGCGCGTGCGGCGCAACTACGGCATGCCCAAGCCCGAGGGCTATCGCAAGGCGCTGCGGCTCATGCACACCGCGCAGCGATTCGGCCTGCCGGTGATCACCTTCATCGACACGCCGGGCGCGTATCCGGGCGTCAGCAGCGAGGAACGCGGCCAGAGCGAGGCCATCGCCCGCAACCTGTTCGAGATGGCCACGCTCGCAGTGCCCATCGTCAGCGTGGTGATCGGCGAGGGAGGCTCGGGTGGAGCGCTGGCGATCGGCGTCTGCGATCGGCTGCTCATGCTGCAGTACTCGGTCTATTCCGTGATCTCCCCCGAGGGCTGCGCCTCCATCCTGTGGAAGAGCCAGGACAAGAAAGAGGCCGCGGCCGACGCCATGGGCCTCACCGCCGATCGCCTCGCGCAGCTCAAGCTGGTCGACGAGGTGCTGGGCGAGCCGCTGGGTGGCGCGCACCGCGACTCCGAGACCATGGCGCAGTCGCTGAAGTCCGCGCTGCTGCGCCACCTGGAATCCCTCGAGAAGCTTCCGGTCGAGAAGCTGCTGCAGGATCGCCAGCGGCGCCTGGCTTCGTTCGGGGAGTTCTCCGAAGGCAAGGCCTGATTCCCATGGGAACCGCCGGCGCCGCCAAGGTCGCCAGCGTGCCCGATCCCGAGCAACTCTGGCGCGAGCTGGCCCCGGATGGTGGCCGGGTCAGGTGCGCGGTTGCCTGGTCAGGGGGCCTGGACTCCACCGTGCTGATGCACCTGATGGTCGCGCTGCGCCGGCTTCACCCGCGGCACCTGCAGCTGCGCGCGCTGCACGTGGATCACCACCTGCAGCCGGCCGCGACGCAATTCCGCGCGCACTGCAGGAGGCTTGCGCGGGAATGGCGGGTGCCGCTCACGATCCTCGATGTGAAGGTAGGCACCGGCCGGGGTGTGTCGACCGAAGAGGCGGCGCGCGATGCCCGTTATGCGGCCTGGAAAGCCGCGCTCGCCCCTGGCGAGACGCTGTTGCTGGCGCAGCATGCCGATGACCAGGCCGAAACCCTGCTGCTGGCGCTGCTGCGTGGAGCGGGGCCCGCTGGCCTTGCCGCCATGCCGCGCGTGGCAACTCTGGGAGCAGGGCGATTGTTGCGGCCGCTGCTCGACCTGTCGCGCGACGCGCTGCTCAACCATGCCGGACAGCATGCCCTGACGTGGGTGGAGGATCCCTCCAACCAGCAGCAGCGCTTCGATCGAAATTACCTGCGCGCCGAGGTGGTGCCCCGCCTGCGCGCGCGCTGGCCTGCCCTTGCCCAGACCCTGTCGCGCAGCGCCCGGCATTGCGGCGCCGTGGCGGCATCCCTGGTGGAGGTTTCGGCGCGCGACCTGGAAGCCGCCAGCGACGGCGCCGGACTGGATGCGACAGTGCTGCGCCGCTGGCCGCCCGCCCGACAGCAGGATGTGCTGCGGGCCTGGTTCGCGCGCGCCGGCTGGCGATCTCCCGAGACGCGCCACCTGGAGCAGATCCGCAAGATGTTGAATGCGCGCGCCGATGCGCATCCGCTGCTGCAGCTGCCCGACACGACGGTGCGGGTGCAGGAGGCGCGATTGCTGTTCGACGCCCCGCGCAGTGCGTCCCCAAAGCCCCATCGCCCTGAGGCGTGGCGCTGGCGCCGCGCGCTCCGGCTGCCCGAGGGCGAGATCGCGGTGTCCAGGGATGCGCATGGCGACCTGGACCTGTCGCGGCTGCCGGAATCGCTCACGGTGCACGTGCCCGCCACTGCCCCGGGTCGGGGGCGATCGCTGCGCAAGCTGCTGCAGGAACTGGCCGTGCCGCGCTGGGAACGGGAACGATTGCCGCTGCTGTATTCCGGGGACGGCGCGAAGCTGCTGGCGATCGCCGATCTGTGGCTGCATCCGGCCGTCCAGGCGGGCCCGGGCAGCTCCCGCCGGGGGCGGATCGTGTGGCGGCCGCAGCGCTGATTTGATAGCCTGTCGGCCCGTCGCAGCTGGATCGCATGCGGTCCGGCTTCACTCTCTAACCCGGCGGTGAATCCCCCATGACCCGTTTCGTTTTCGTCACCGGTGGCGTCGTTTCCTCGTTGGGAAAAGGCATCGCCGCCGCCTCGCTTGGCGCCATCCTCGAGGCCCGTGGCCTCAAGATCTCGATGGTCAAGCTCGATCCCTACATCAACGTGGATCCGGGCACCATGAGTCCCTTCCAGCACGGCGAGGTGTTCGTCACCGCCGATGGCACGGAGTCGGACCTGGACCTGGGCCACTACGAGCGCTTCGTGCGCACCACCACGGGCCGCCACAGCAACTTCACCACCGGGCGCATCTACGAGCGCGTCATCGCGCGTGAGCGGCGTGGCGATTACCTCGGCGCCACCGTGCAGGTCATCCCGCACATCACCGACGAGATCAAGCGCAGCATCAAGCTGGGCGCCGGCGACGCCGACGTGTGCATGGTGGAGATCGGCGGCACCGTCGGCGACATCGAATCGCTGCCCTTCCTCGAGGCCATCCGGCAGATGGGCGTGGAACTGGGCCGCGACCACTGCGTGTACATGCACCTGACGCTGGTGCCCGTGGTGGGCGAATCGGAGATCAAGACCAAACCCACGCAGCATTCGGTCAAGGAACTGCGCGGCATCGGTATCCAGCCCGACATCCTGCTGTGCCGCGCCAAGGATCCGCTGCCCGAGGAGCAGCGCCGCAAGATTTCGCTGTTCACCAATGTCGAGGAGCGCGCCGTCATCAGCGCCGTGCAGGTCGACGACATCTACAAGATCCCGATGGTGTTGCATGAGCAGGGCCTCGACGACATCGTGGTCAAGCGCCTGCACCTCACCGTGCCGCCGGCCGATCTTTCCGCCTGGCAGCAGGTGGTGCAGGCCAAGGCGCACCCCGATGCCGTGGTCGACATCGCGATGGTGGGCAAGTACGTGCAGATGCGCGATTCCTACATCTCGCTCAACGAGGCGCTGACGCACGCCGGCATCAAGTCGCGCACACGCGTCAACGTGCACTTCATCGAATCCACCGACGTCGAGATCAAGGGCACGGCCTGCCTCGAGGGCATGGACGCGGTGCTGGTGCCGGGCGGCTTCGGCGAGCGCGGCATCGAAGGCAAGATCTCCGCGGTGCGCTTCGCGCGCGAGCACAGCATTCCCTACCTGGGCATCTGCCTCGGCATGCAGGTCGCGGTCATCGAGTACGGCCGCAACGTGCTCGGGCTCACCGGCGCGCACAGCACCGAATTCGATCGCGCCACCAGCCACCCGGTGATCGCGATGATCACCGAATGGCAGGATGCCGCGCGCGGCGCGCAGCAGCGTACCGAGGGCTCCGACCTGGGCGGCACGATGCGCCTGGGCGCTCAGGAAGTGGAGCTGGGCGAGGACACCATGGCCCGCTCGCTGTACGGCAGCGATGTCATCCGCGAGCGCCATCGCCACCGCTACGAGTTCAACAACAACTACCTCGAGCAGTTCCGCAAGGCGGGCCTGAAGTTCTCGGGCTTCTCGCACGATGGCCTGGTGGAGATCGTGGAACTGCCCGGGCATCCGTGGTTCATGGCCACGCAGTTCCATCCCGAGTTCACGTCGAATCCCCGTGATGGCCACGCGCTGTTCACCGGATTCGTGAAGGCGGCCCGCGCGTCGCGCGCGGCGCAGCTGCCGGCGGCGGCCAGCGCGTGAAGCTGGCCGGAAAGGAGGTCGGAAACAGCCTCCCTTTGTTCCTGATTGCAGGTCCCTGCGTCATCGAGAGTCGCGATCAGGCCGAACAGATCGCAGGACACATGGTCCAGCTCTGCCGGAAGCTGGGGCTGCATTACGTCTTCAAGGCCTCCTTCGACAAGGCCAACCGCTCTTCCGCGCGCAGCTTCCGCGGCCCCGGGCTCGAGAAGGGTCTGGCCGTGCTCGAGGGCGTGCGCCGGCACTTCAATGTGCCGGTGCTGACCGATGTGCACGAAGACACACCGCTGAACGAAGTGGCCACCGTGGTCGATGTGCTGCAGACGCCGGCCTTCCTGTGCCGGCAGACCAATTTCATCCAGGCCGTGGCGCGCTGCGGGCGGGCGGTGAACATCAAGAAGGGCCAGTTCCTCTCGCCATGGGAAATGCCCCAGGTGGTGCAGAAAGCCCGCGACACCGGCAACAACGACATCATGGTGTGCGAGCGCGGCTTCAGCTTCGGTTACAACAACCTGGTGGCCGACATGCGTTCGCTGCAGGTGATGCGCGCCACCGGGTGCCCCGTGGTGTTCGACGCCACGCATTCGGTGCAGCTGCCCGGCGCGAAGGGCGAGTCATCCGGTGGCCAGCGCGAATTCGTGCCGGTGCTGGCGCGCGCGGCCGTTGCCGCAGGCGTTGCCGGCGTGTTCATGGAAACGCACCCCGACCCCGACAAGGCGCTCTCCGACGGCCCCAACGCCTGGCCGCTGGCGCGCATGGAATCGCTGCTCACCACGCTGGTGGAGCTGGACCGTATCGTCAAATCCCGCCCTTATGAGGAAGCCTAGAAAATGACCCGGATCGTCGATGTCATCGGCCGCGAAGTGATCGATTCCCGCGGCAATCCCACCGTTGAAGCCGATGTGGTGCTGGCCTCAGGCGTCGTCGGGCGCGCGGCCGTTCCCTCGGGAGCCTCCACCGGCACGCGCGAGGCCGTGGAACTGCGCGACGGCGACAAGCAGCGCTACCTGGGCAAGGGCGTACGCAAGGCCGTGGGCCATGTCAGCAACGAGCTCAAGTCGGCTGTGGTGGGGCTCGATGCCGCCTACCAGCGCGCCATCGACGAGAAGATGATTGCCCTCGACGGCACCGACAACAAGGGCCGCCTCGGCGCCAACGCGCTGCTGGCCGTGTCACTGGCGGCAGCGCAGGCCGCCGCCGCCGATGCGAAGACGCCGCTTTTCCGCCACCTGGCCACGCTGGGCACCGACAAATCCCGCAAGCCGGTGATGCCAGTGCCGATGATGAACATCATCAACGGCGGCGCACATGCCGACAATTCGCTCGACGTGCAGGAATTCATGATCCTGCCGGTGGGCGCGCCCAGCCTTTCCGAGGCGCTGCGCTACGGCGCCGAGATCTTCCACAGCCTGAAGAAGATCCTGCACGACCGTGGCTTGGCCACGTCGGTGGGCGACGAGGGCGGCTTCGCGCCCAACCTGAAGTCCAACGAGGAAGCCCTGGCGGTGATCACCGAGGCGGTGGACAAGGCCGGCTACAAGCTGGGCAAGGACATCTACCTGGGCCTCGACGTCGCCAGCAGCGAGTTCTTCAAGGGCGGCAAGTACCACCTGGAAGGCGAGGGCCGCAGCTTCGATTCCGCCGGTTTCGCCGACTACCTGGCCGGCCTGGTCTCGCGCTATCCCATCATCACCATCGAGGATGGCATGGCCGAGGGCGATTGGGACGGCTGGAAGGGCCTGACCGACAAGCTCGGCAAGACGGTGCAGCTGGTGGGCGATGACCTGTTCGTCACCAACACGAAGATCCTGAAGGAGGGCATCGACAAGCACATCGCCAATGCCATCCTCATCAAGGTGAACCAGATCGGCACGCTCACCGAGACCCTGGAGGCCATCGAGATGGCCGAGAAGGCGAAGTACGCCTCCATCGTGTCGCATCGCTCGGGCGAAACCGAGGACAACACCATCGCGGACATCGCCGTGGCCACCGCCTCGACCCAGATCAAGACCGGATCCATGTCGCGCTCCGACCGCGTCGCCAAGTACAACCAGCTGCTGCGCATCGAGGGCGTGCTGGGGCGCGATGCCACTTACGCGGGCCGCAATGCATTCCCAATCGCGCTGTAGCGGTATAGATTGCCGTCCATGAAATGGTTCCTCGCGATCCTGGCTGCCCTGGTGCTGGTACTTCAGTACCGTATCTGGGTGGCGCGCGACGGCGTGCGCGAGGTGCTGCTGCTGCGCGATGCCGTGGCAGCCCAGCGCGCCGAGAATGATCGGCTGCAGGATCGCAACCGCCAGCTTGCCGCCGAGGTGCGTGACCTGAAACAGGGTTTCTCGGCTCTGGAAGAGCAGGCCCGCTCCGAGCTCGGCCTTATCTCCTCGAACGAAACCTACTACCAGGTGGTGCCGCCGCAGGCCGCGCCGGCCGCTGCGCCGCCGGCAGCCGAGGCGCCGCTGCGCACCGCGGCGCGCTGAGCATTGCGCTACCGGCTGGTCATGCCCGCGGCTGGCAGCAGCCAGCGATTCGGGCAGGAACTTCCCAAACAGTACATGCCTGTTGCCGGCCGCACGGTCATCGAGTGGTCGCTCGCGCCTTTCCTGGCTGATCCGCGCTGCCTCGAGATCGTGGTCGCGATTGCGGCCACGGATGCGCGGTTTGCGCGTTTGCCCGTGGCGGGGCAGGCGAAGGTTCGGGCGGTGGCGGGCGGTGCGCAGCGGGCCGACTCGGTGCTGGCAGGCCTTGAGTCGCTGCAGGCTCCTGCTGACGAATGGGTGCTGGTGCACGACGCCGCGCGGCCCTGCGTCAGCCGCGAGGAAATCAATGCGCTGCTCGATAGCGCCGCCGATGATGCTGTGGGTGGCCTGCTGGCCGTGCCGCTGGCCGACACGATGAAGCGCGAGGCCGATGGCCGCGTGCACGAAACCCCCTCGCGCGAATTGCTCTGGCGCGCGCTCACGCCGCAGATGTTCCGCCTGGGAGCGCTGCGCGCGGCGCTGGCGCTCGCCCGTGCCGCCAAGCGCGTGCCCACCGATGAGGCCCAGGCGCTGGAATGGCAGGGCCAGCGGCCGCGGCTGGTCGCCGGCAGTCCGCTCAATCTCAAAGTCACCACCGCGGCGGACCTGGCGCTGGCCGCGGCCATCCTGTCGCAACGCGGGGAGCGTCCATGAACATGCGCGTGGGGTCGGGTTTTGATGTCCATGCCTTCGGACCCGGCAATGTCGTGATGCTGGGCGGCGTGCCGGTGCCCTGGGAGCGCGGGGTGGTAGCCCATTCAGATGGCGACGTGTTGCTGCACGCGCTGACCGACGCGCTGCTGGGCGCCGCGGGCCTGGGCGACATCGGCCAGCATTTTCCGGATACGGATCCCCGCTGGCGCGGCGCGGCCAGCGTGCAGTTCGTGGAGCACGCAGTGCGGCTTCTGGCTGAGGCAGGCTGGCGCGTGGTCAACGCGGACCTGACGCTGCTGGCCGAGGCGCCGCGCGTCAATCCGGTGCGCGCGCGGATCGTGGAGTCGGTGGCCCGGTGCCTGGGCGTAACGTCGCAGCAGGTGAACCTCAAGGCCACCACCACCGAGAAGCTGGGCTTCCTGGGCCGGGCCGAGGGCCTGGCCGCCCAGGCCGTGGTGCTGATCGCCCGAAGCTGAGGTTTCGAATGGAATCGGTCAGCCGCGGCGCGCTGGTCGCGCCGCGCGCCGGTCGGCCAGCAATACCAGGATCGCGCCCGAGCCCCCGTCGACTTCGCGCGCGCTGGCGAAGGCCAGCACCGCGCCCACGCGCTGCAGGTAGCGGCTGGCCACGAGCTTGAGGATGGGGCCGCGATGGCCCGAGCGCCGACCCTTGCCGTGCACCACGCGCACCACGCGCGCCTGCGTTTGCAGCGCCTCCGACAGGAAGCCCCGCAGCGCCGGTTCGACGCCGGCCGCCGTCAGGCCATGCAGGTCGATCTCGCCGTCGACGCGAAACTGCGCGGTGCGCAGCTTGCGGAAAACCGGCTCGCTGATGCACTCGCGCCGAAACAGCAACGCGTCACCGGATTCGACCACGGGGTCGAGGGGCGAGGGGGTTCCGGCAATGCTCTCGTGCAGCACCTGCGCGTGTTCCATGCGAGTGAAGCGCGCGCGGGGCGGATGGCGTGGTCGCGGCGCCGCAGGCCGCGGTTCCTGCCGCAGGCGCCGTACGCCGGGCATGGCCTGGCGGAACAATGCCCGTTCCTCGTCGTCCATCGCTCTTCCATGCAAGCAGCACCGAGTTTCCCTAGTATATTGCGCGCCTCTCCCAGCGCCTTCGGGTCTCATGCATATTCTGGTCAGCAACGACGACGGTTATCTCGCCGAAGGAATTCGCAAGCTCAACGCCGCCCTGGGAAGCCTCGCCCGCACCACCATCATGGCGCCGGACCGCAATCGCAGCGGCGCGAGCAACTCGCTGACGCTGGATGTGCCGCTGCGGGTCTTCCAGAGCGAGCCCGGCGTGCACTACGTGACCGGCGGCACGCCCACGGACTGCGTCCACATCGCCATTTCCGGCTACTTCGATTTCGAGTTCGACCTGGTCTGCTCCGGCATCAATGACGGCGCGAACCTCGGCGACGACACGCTGTATTCGGGCACCGTGGCCGCAGCCATCGAGGGCCGGTTCCTCGGCCTGCCCACCGTGGCGTTTTCGCTGTGCATGGAGCCCGACAGTGGCCGGCACTTCGACACCGCCGCGCGCGTCGCGCATTCGCTGGTCGGCCGGCTGCTCGAGCAGCCGCTCGAGCGCGGCATCACGCTGAACGTGAACGTGCCCGACCTGCCCTGGAACGAACTCAAGGGCATCCGCGCCACCCGGCTGGGCGGGCGCCACCGCTCCAAACCGATCGTCCCGGTGCAGGATCCGAAGGGCAAGCGCATGTACTGGATCGGTCCTTCGGGCGCGGGGCAGGACGCCGGCGAGGGCACGGACTTCCACGCCATCGCCAACGGCTATGTGTCGGTCACGCCGCTGCAGATCGACCTCACTCGCCACGCTGCGCTGCCGACGCTCACCGACTGGCTGAAGCCCCTGGCATGAATTCAGTGACCCACGCCGGCATCGGCATGACCTCCGCGCACGCGCGACCGCCTGGTGCAGCGCCTGCAGGAACAGGGCATCCACGACCTGCGCGTGCTGGAGCGGATCCGCAACCTGCCGCGGCACATCTTCGTCGACGAGGCCCTGGCCAGCCGCGCCTACGAGGACACGGCCCTGCCCATCGGCTGGGGGCAGACGATCTCCCAGCCCTACATCGTGGCGCGCATGACGGCCGCGCTGATCGCCGGGCCCGCGCTGGTCAAGGTGCTGGAGGTGGGGTTTGGCTGCGGCTACCAGACCGCGGTGCTGGCGCCCTTCGCCGAGAAGGTCTATTCGATCGAGAGGGTCGAACCCCTGGTCGACCGTGCCAAGCAGCGCCTGAAGGAACTGGGCATCCGCAACGTGAAGCTCAAGCATGGCGATGGCATGAAGGGCTGGCCCACGCTGGCGCCATTTGACGGAATCCTGGTGGCGGCCGCGCCGCTGACGCTGCCGGAGGCGCTGGTGGAGCAGTTGGCCCCGGGCGGAAGGCTGGTCGTGCCGGTGGGGCCGGAGGGGCAGCAGCAGCTGCTGAGGATCACCCGCCGTGAACATGGGCTGCATCGCGAGGTGCTGGGGGCGGTGTCTTTCGTGCCCCTGCTGGCCGGCATCACCTGATTCGATACAGCCCGAATCGAAACGCTCTAATCCGAAACGCCCGGGCCGGTCAAGGTCTTGCGGAGCGTGCGGAACGGTGCTCTCATGTATCTACTTGGCGACAGGCCGACTGGACGAAGACACAGAGGGCACGGGCTGGGACGGGTTACAACAAGAACTAAAATCAGGTCGATACAAAAGCAATAAAAAGCGCTGCCAATTATTCGAGTCTGTCAGCTCCGAATGAGTGGTTAACTGGATCTTTAGTTCCGCACCCCCTGTGTCTTCCTCCAGTCGGCCTGGTGCCGGGCGATCCGCCCGGCACCGGCACTCCAACAGATAGTCCCTCTACCCGCGTCGGCCTTACTGGGCCGGGGCAGCCGGGGCCGCCTGAGCGGCAGCAGCCTGGGGATTCTCGATCTCCAGCAACTCGACCTCGAATACCAGCGTGGCGCCACCCGGCATCTGCGGCGGGCGACCCTCTTCGCCGTAGGCCAGGTCGGGCGGGCAGACGAGCTGAGCCTTGCCACCCACCTTCATGAGGCCCACGCCCTCGGTCCAGCAGGGGATCACGCCGTTCAGCGGGAAGCTGGCCGGTTCCTTGCGTTCGACGGAGCTGTCGAACACCTTGCCGGAGGGGAATTTGCCCTCGTAGTGGACCTTCACCACGTCTTCGGGCTTGGGGGCTGCGCCGGTGCCGGCCTTCAGTTCCCGATACACCAGGCCCGAGGCCGTCTTGGTGGCGCCCTTTTCCGCGGCGGCCTTGACGAGGTATGCCGCGCCGGCCTCCTTCTCGCGCTTGGCATTGGCCTCCATGCGCGTCTTGTACAGTTCCTGCAGCTTCGGCAGCACCGCGTTCATTTCGTCGGGCTTGAGCTTGCCCGTGTCACGGATGCCATCGGTGAAGCCGGCCTTCACCATCTCCAGTTCCTGCGGGGTGAGGGAAAAGCCCTGCAGGTCGCGGCCGCTGGCCACGCCCAGCGAGTACAGCGCCTTCTCCTCGTCGGTCTTTGGGGCCGGCGTTGCGGCCTGGGCGCAGGCCGTGAGGCCCGCGACGGCGGTGAAGGCGAGCAGGATCTTGAGGCGCATGCGTACTCCGGTTTGGGTGACAAGAACGCGCCAGTTTACCGCACCCGGGGCCGCGGCCCTTCAGGGAAACAGCAGCGCGGCGACCGGTCGGTCTTCCTGGGCAAGGACGTTGTAGGTGCGGCAGGCCGCGCCCACGTCCATGACTTCCAGAGCCACCTGGCGCGCCGAAAGTTCCCCGCGCAGCGTCTTGATCGTCGGCGCGTCGCGATGCTGCGCGCCCAGCAGCAGCACGCGCGGCTCCAGCGGCCAGAGCGCCGCCAGGCACTGCAGGTCCAGGGCCTCCGGAGCGGATATCCACGCCTCGTGCAGCAGCGTGGGCGCGATGATGAACGGGGCCTCGAGCCAGCGGCCGTTGACCTGGATGCGGCCGGGCGCGTGGCCGCCGATGAGGTTGATGCGCGCAGT
>JADJXW010000001.1 GCA_016720075.1 Pseudomonadota bacterium | reverse complement strand
AGCACCAGCGCCAGCACCAGCATCGCGATCCCGCCGATGACCCAGAAGGCGCCACGACTGCGCGACAAGAGCTGGCTGTCTGGATCGGCGGCATTGGCGAGCGCCAGGATCAGCGCGCCTGCGATCAGTGCCGTGAAGGCCAGCGCGCGCGACTCATCCACGCCGCGTCCGACGTGCAGCGCCAGCGCATATAGCCCGACGATAGCCAGCATCAGCACGGCACCCTGGACCAGCGCGATGAGCAGCTGCCTGCGTCCGAACAGGCTCTCGCCGGGATCGCGCGGGGCCCGCCGCATCGAACTGTTCTCAGCCGGCTCGGACTCGAACACCAGCGAGCACACCGGATCCACGACCAGTTCGAGCAGCACCACGTGCATGGGAAACAGCACCGGCGGCAGTCCCAGCAGCAGGGGCAGCAGCGCGACGCCGGCAATCGGCACGTGCACGGCGGTGACGAATACCAGCGCCTTGCGCAGGTTCTGGAATATGCGGCGCCCCAGGGCGATGCCGCCGACGATAGAAGGGAAGCTGTCGTCCAGCAGCACCAGGTCCGCCGATTCGCGCGCGACGTCGGTGCCGCGCGCGCCCATGGCGATGCCAACATGCGCGGCGCGCAGCGCGGGCGCGTCGTTCACGCCATCGCCGGTCATGGCCACGATCTCGCCGTTGGCGCGGAAGGCCTCGACCAGCGCGAGTTTCTGGCTGGGCTGAACGCGCGCGAATACGCGCACGTCGCGGATGCGCTCGCGCAGGGTCGAGGCGTCAAGATCCTTGAGATCGCCCCCGGAGAGCACTCCATGCGACGTGTCGATTCCGGCCCTTCGCGCAATGGCCAGCGCGGTCGCAGGGTAGTCGCCGGTGATCATCGCCACGCGGATGCCGGCGACCCGGGCCTGCTCCAGCGCTGCCGGCACATCCGCGCGCACAGGATCGAGGAATCCGACCAGTCCCTCGAACTCGAACACGCCATGGGAAATGTCTTCCGGCGCCGCTCCGGAAACACGGCGCGAGGCCACGCCCAGCACGCGAAGGCCGCGACCGGCCATGTCGATCACCGCGCGGTTCAGCGCTTCGCGGCGCGATGCATCGAGCGCGCACAGTCCGAAGATGGCTTCGGGCGCCCCTTTGGCCGCCACGAGACTGCCCGCGCCGTCGCCTTCGCCGGTGGCCCAGACCTGAAACACGGCCAGCAGGTCCGGGTGCAGTGGCCGCGTGCGCAGTGGCGCGGGGCCGGATATGCCCGTGTTGTCCGCGAACCCACCGGCCAGTTCACGCACGGCTCGATCCATGGGGTCGACAGGCTGCACGGCTGATGCCAGCGCCGCGCGCCCGGCCAGATGCATGGCTTCCTGCTGCAGAACGGCCGGATTCTCGACCTCATGCAGCGTTCCGTCGACCCAAAGGGCCGCCACCGTCATCCGGTTCTCGGTGATCGTGCCGGTCTTGTCCACGCACAGCAGCGTCGTGGCGCCGAGCGTTTCGATGACCGCTGCGCGACGAACCAGCACATTGCGCCGCGCCAGGCGCCAGGCGCCCAGCGCCATGAACACGGCCAGCACCATTGGAAACTCTTCGGGCAGCAGCGCGATGGCCAGCGTGATGCCGGCGAGCGCACCGGCGATCCAGTCGCGGTAGACGAGCGTGTGCGCAGCGGCAACCAGCACGCAGAAGATGAGGGCAGCCAGCGCCAGCCTGCCGACGATGCGCGCGCTGGCGCGCTGCAGCGGCGTAGGCTCTTCGTCGATCGATGCCAGCGAGGGCCCCGATGCCCCCGAGACGCGTCGCAGCGCCAGTATGCGAGATGCAGACGGTTCCCTGGCCGCTGACCACCAGCGTGCCCGCGTACAGGGCCGAACTGCCGTCCGGCAGTTTGCCAACGGGCACCGATTCGCCGGTGAGCACGGATTCATCCACCGACAGCACGTCGCCGGCAACCAGAACGCCGTCGGCCGGGATGCGCTCGCCCTCGCCCAGCAGGATCACATCCCCGGGCACCAGGTCATGGGCGGCGATGCGGCGCAGGCTGCCGCCGCGCAGCACCCTTGCGGTGGGCTGAGCCAGCGCGCGCAGCGCCAGCAATGCCTTCTCGCTGCGCAGTTCCTGGGCAACCACAAGGCCCACTGACACCAGCGCGCTGCCCACCAGGAACAGGCCCTCTCCCAGATCTCCCAACAGCAGGTACAGCGCCGCCGCGGCCAGCAGGAACAGGAACAGGGGCTCGCGCAGTGTGCCGCGCAGGATCTGCCCCAGGTTCCGGGAGCTGGGCTCACCAAAGACATTTGGGCCAGTCGCGCGCAGGCGGGCCTCGGCCTCGGCTTCATCCAGACCCAGGTTCGACGCGGTGCGGGGCATGCCCCAGTATTACCGTCAGAACCGCAGCGTGTAGCTCAATCTCGCGCCGTATTCGGCGGTGAGGAGCGGAACTGCCCGTCACGGTCCAGGTCCTCGCTGGCCTTGTTGATGATGAGGTTGAACTCCTGCCCTGCCTTCGGGATGTAGTGCAGGTGGCTTTGCAGGCCCGCGACCTCGGAGACATTGTCGTACTGGAACAGATTGGTCCAGAACAGGCGCGAACTGAAGTTGATGTCGGCTCCCGCGGAAACGATGCGCGTGGAGAACTTGCCGACGGGCAGCGTGATGTCGTTGAAATCGTACGAGCCGCGGATGGCGAAGTGCTTCGACTGCTTCCAGCTGACCTCGCCGCCCAGCGCCAGTCGCCTGCCGTCGTAGAATTCGCCACGCCTGAAGTTGACGCGGGCACCCAGGCGGCGCTGCTGGCCGGTGGAGAAGTCCAGGCCGTAGTCGTTGAAGTCGTAGCGGCCCACGGGAATTACCACGCGCTTGTTCACGTTGCTGAAAATGGTGAACGGCGCCGCCAGCACTTCGGTGTTGAACATGTAGTAGAGCTTCAGCACGTCGCGGCGCGAGGATTCCATCTCGATGGGTCGCAGTGCCAGCGCCTGGGACTGCAGTGTGCCGTTCACGTCTTCGATGCGTTCCGCGTCCAGGCCGGTGAACACCGACTGCACCAGTGATCCACGAACGAGGTTGGTATATCCACCATCCATATTGACGCTGCGGATGCCGGCGCGGCTGATGAACCCCAGCGCGGGGCGGAACCCCCGCCCTATCTGCTTGAAGGAGGCCCCGTAGCGCCAGCCGGCCGTATCGATGAGCCGGGCGCCAATTCCAAAGGCACCCTGGCCACCCACTGCCCCGCTGCTGTCGGATTGCTGGATCCAGCCTTCGGCCTCGAGCGTGCGCCCGCCGGGAAAACGCGAGTTCTGATAGAGGAAATCGGCGCCTACGAGCGAGTTGCTGCCATTGGTGCCGGGATCGCCGAAAGTGCCGACGAAACCCACGCTGCTCTCGGACAGCACATCGGCCGCGATGCGGGCCACTCCCACGGTGGAGGCATTGAGGGTGGCGCCGGTCGCGGGCACGTAGTCATCCTGACGAACTGTGAGCATGCCGATGCGCCAGCGACCCACCCGGCCACTGAGCTTGCCGCCGTAGTCCAGGTCCACCGGGGTACCCGCCGGACTCAGGCCCAGCTTGCGCGAGAAGAAAGGCCTGCCGCTTTCGCGCGCCGCGCGCGTGCCGGATCGGGGCGAATTGTTGAATTCACCCGACCCGCCGATGCGTCCGAAGTCGAACAGGTCGGCATCCTTCAGGAAGAAGTCGCGCTTCTCGGGGAAGAACAGGCTGAAGCGCGTGAGGTTCACCTGGCGGTCATCCGCGTCGGTGGCGGAGAAGTCCGTGTTCAGCGTCAGCGAAGCATTGAGGGACGGCGTGAGGCGGTAGTACAGGTCGAGCGAGGGGTTGGCTTCGTTGTCGGTGTGATCGTCAGCGTAATAGCGCATGGAACGCAGGCCCAGCGTAGGCACGATGTCGAGGCCCCTGCCCTGGTCCACGTCCCTGATGCCGGTGAGCCTGCCCGTGATGCTCGGCCCCCAGGCGCGATTGCGCGAAACCCACACAGCCTCCTCGGCCCGTGCGCGGATGGCGCGCGAGATGTTGAATCCCCACGCCTCCACTTTCGAATCGAACGGCAGCGTCTTGAACGGCAGCGCGATCTCGGCGCTCCAGCCATCTTCGGTGAGCGATGCGGCAGCCTCCCAGATGACGGTCCACTCGCCCTGCGGCTGACCACCCTGGTAGAGCATGTCGTTGCGCACGCCGTTCAGGTTCACCTCGAAGCGATAGGCGCCACGACCCGTGCCGAAGGGATCGAGGATGATGCCCAGCCGGTCGTCATCGGGCAGGCGCGAGCCCTGCTTCATCACGCTGGCGGTGATGGCGTCGGGGCCGCGGCGGTCGATCATGTGGGCGCCGATGTAGAGATTGTCCTTGTCGTAGCCCACGCGCACCTCGGTGCGCTCGCTGACCGGCGTGCCGTCGCCTGGCTTGATCTGCGTGAAGTCGGTGATGATCGCCGCGTCCTTCCAGAGCGGTTCATCGAGCTTGCCGTCAATGACGGGGGCCTGTGACAGCCGGGTGGCGTGCACATGGGGCGGCTCGGGCCGCACCAGTTCCGCGGCGCTGGCGGTAACCGTCAGCGCGGCAGGCAACGCGAGCGCGAGCAGCAGCCGGGGATGGGGCATCAGGCGATCTCGTTGTGATTTTGGCCTTGCGCCATTGTACTAACATGGCGGCATGAACATGAAAGCCGAACGCGACATCTACACCGTCGCGCGCCTGAACAGCGAAGCCCGGATGCTGCTCGAGGCAGGGTTGCCAGCGCTGTGGGTGGAGGGAGAAATATCCAACTTCGCCTGCCCCGCCTCGGGCCATTGGTATTTCACGCTGAAGGACCGCGACGCCCAGATCCGCTGCGCGATGTTCCGGGCGCGCAATTCGCAGGTGGGTTTCCGGCCGCGCGACGGCCAGCAGATGATGGTGCGTGGCAAGGTGAGCCTCTACGAGCCGCGCGGCGACTACCAGCTCATCGCCGAAGCCATGGAGGATGCCGGCGAGGGTGCGCTGCGGCGCGAATTCGAAAAGCTCAAGGCACGCCTGCAGGCCGAGGGACTGTTCGATCCGGCACTGAAACGCCCGCTGCCCACCATGCCCCGACGCATCGCGGTGGTGACTTCGCATACCGGCGCCGCCGTGCGCGATGTGCTGCACATCCTGACGCGCCGCTTCCCGCCCGCGGAGGTGCTGGTGTTCGCGACACCCGTGCAGGGTGCCGCCGCCACACCGGCCATTGTCGCGGCGCTGGATGCGGCTTCGGCGCGCGGCGACTGCGACGTGATCATCCTCGCCCGTGGCGGGGGATCCATCGAGGACCTGTGGTGCTTCAACGACGAGCGCGTGGCGCGCGCCATCCGCCGCGCGGCGATTCCCGTGGTCACCGGTATCGGGCACGAAATCGACTTCACCATCGCGGACTTCGCCGCCGACGTGCGCGCACCCACTCCATCGGGCGCGGCGGAAATCGTGGTGCCGGACCGCGCCACGCTGCTGGGGGCGGTGCGGGGATTGGCAGGCCGCCTGCAGCAGGCCGCCCAGCGGCAGCTGCGCAATGCGGCGCAGCGGCACGAGCAGCTGCTGGCACGGCTGCAGCGCGCGCATCCCGGCAGCCGGCTGCAGCAGCAGGTGCAGCGCCTGGATGACCTGGACCTGCGGCTGCGCCGCGCCTGGGATTCGCAGCGCACGCGCCTGATGCAGAGGCTGCAACTTGCGCAGCGCCACCTCGACGCCATCAGCCCGCTGGCCACGCTGCAGCGAGGCTATGCCATCGTCACCGGCCCCGGTGGCGACGCGCTGCTGGATGAATCACAGGTGAAACCCGGCGATGTGATCGAGGCGCGGGTGGCGCGCGGACGCATCCGCGCGCAGGTGGTCGAGACTAGTCCCGAAAGAAGATAAGCGACCACGATTCTTCGCCGCGGGTCCAGGTGCCGCGCAGCGAATCGCCATAGAAGTTGCCGGCAAAGCGACCTTCAACCTGCGGGACCTGGAAGCTGAGCACATCTTCGACCAGCACCAGGCTCTCGAGCTTCAGGTTGCGCAGTTCAGGCCCAAATCCATCGATCGTGCCCGAGTAGTCTTCGGCACCCTGGCGGATGTGCAGCACGAGTTGCAGGGCCTTGGCGCCCTGGCCCTCGCCCTGCGCAAGTTCACCGCGCCATGTGCCGATGGGTTCAGGAACAAGGGCACGGTCCTGAGCCGCGACTTGCCCCAGCTGCGAAAACAGCAGCAGGAGCGGCAACAATGCGGAAAACATGCGGCGCATGCGAAGAAGCATACGCCGAAAGAAAACAGGGGCGCGAGCCATCGGCCCGCGCCCCTGTGAAGACCAGCGAAGCTGGCCGGAGGGCTAGTTGAAGTTCCGGCGGAACGTCAGCGCCACCTCGCGCGGCCGGCCCGGCGAACCCGTACGGTTGTCCGTCAGGGATCCATCCACCGTGCTGCGCGCCGCGGCCAGCTGGTACCAATAGAACTTGTCGAACAGGTTCTCAGCCGACAGCGCCATCTCCCAGTTGCCACTTTCGGGCACGAAGGAGACCCGCGCGTTGACGACGCCGTAGCCACCGATCTTGTTGTCGCTGCCAGGACGCTGGGGCAAGTAGGCAGTGCCATTGCTGCGATAGCCCTGGAAGAACCAGTCGAATCGCGGCGTCAGGCTGCCCCCGAAGGCCGAGAGCTTGTACTGCATGCCGAGGCTACCCGAGAACGGTGCCTGCACCTTGAAGCTGGGATCCACGTAAACGTTGTTGGGAATCTGCTGTCCCGCGGAGTTCGCAACCGTCTTCGGGGCGCCAGACTTGAAATCGAACAGGCCCATCGATGCGTTGATGGACCAGTCCTGCGTCGGCGAGGCCGTGATTTCCAGCTCCGCACCGCGATCCTTGCCGGGTGCGCTGGCATAGGCGAACCACGGGGAGCCCGTGCGGTTGGCCGAACTTCCCACTTCGGTGCCGACCGGGCAGGTGCTGCCGGTGAGCCCGCGGAAGACCGGACCCGGCTCCGGATTGCTGGGGAAATTGCACTGCGTCCCGGGCGACAGCACCACGCGCGGATCGTAGTCGTCCTGGAACACCGCGAAATTCACGCGCAGCCTGCGATCGAGGAAATCCATTTTCGCGCCGATTTCGTACGACGTGAGTTCCTCGGCGGGCACCGTCTCCTTCTGCTGGCCGGGCGTGAACGGGCGCGGCTGCGCGCCGTCCGAGCGGAAGCCCGTGGCTGCGGAGGCGTAGACCATCACCTGTTCGTTGATGCGATAGTCGAGGCCCGCCTTCCAGTCAGTGTGGCTGGAGCCATAGCCCAGCGGCGTCGTGACCAGCAGGTACGGGCTGTGGTCGAAGGCATAGACCTTCTTCTCGTCCGTGTAGCGCAGGCCGCCGGTGAACGAGAGCGCCTCCGTGAAATGGTAGATGCCATGCACGAAGGCCGAGTTGCTTTCCGTGGTGAAGCGATCGTTCTCGTTGAAGTTCGGGAGGATCGCTGCAAACGCCGGCAGCGTCACGTAGCCGCCCAGCGTTGACCGGGCATCGTAACGATAGGCGCCAGCGGTCCATTCCAGCTTGCTGTCGAAGGCCTCGCCGGACAGCCGCGCTTCGAGCGTGGTCTGCTCGTGTCCCTGCAGGTTGTAGGTGTGGTTCAGGTCGATCGGCATCTGGTCGCCGTCAGCCATCCAGTCACTCTGGTAGGTGCGGTAGCCGGCGATCAGGTCGAGGCGCAGACCGTCGTTGATGCGGTACTGCAGCTTGCCGAGGCCACCCCAGGCGGTGGTGTACTGGCCAGGCGGAAAGGCCTTGCCTCCCACCGGATCCACCGGGTAGGCGTAGGTGGTGAATGGATTGCCCGTGAGGAAACGGTCATCGGCCGTGAAGCGCACGCCGTACCGCGGGAAGATCGTGTTCTCGCTGTACAGGTTGTTGAAGAAGTTCGTGGCCGAATGCCGCGTGAGCTTGGAGTCGGGCTGTCCGTCCGCAAAGGAGTCGGTGTAATCAGCCGCCAGGCTCAGCTCCAGGTCATCGCTGGCCAGATATCGCAGCGCCACCCGGCCGCCGTCGGTATGCGATCCGCCGCGCTCACCGATCTTGCAGTTGCCGGCCTGTTGCCGATTCGATGGCACAAGTGAAGGCAGCGTGCCAGCCAGCGCCGGCGTGCCTCGCGCACGCATTTCGCAGGGAAAATCCAGCACATCCTGGTAGCCGTCAATGCGCTTGGATACACCCGTGATGCGCATGAACAGCTTTTCGGTCAGCGCGAAGTCGTAGGTGCCCCGAAGATCGAGGCGGTTCGACGTGCCATAAGTGGCCTCGATGCTGCCCGTGTCGTCGCCCTTGGCCTGCTTGGAGATGAGTCGGATCGCGCCGCCCTCGGTGTTCTTGCCGAACAGCGTGCCCTGCGGGCCGCGCAGCACTTCCACGCGCTCGAGGTCGAGCAGGTCCATGGCGCCGCCGGTGAGCGTGCCGTGGTAGATGTCGTCGATGTACACGCCGACGCCGGGGTCGGTGGTGTAGATGAATTCACCCGTCAGCACGCCGCGCATGCCGATGGCCGCCGCGGGGCCGCTGGAGCTGGTCTGGGGGCGGATGCTGGCATTGGGCACGAGCAGGCCCAGGTCTTCGACATTGTTGAGACCCTGCTTCTCGAGCTGATCGCCGCTCACGGCCGTGATGGCCAGCGGGGTGTCCTGCAGGTTTTCCTGCCGGAACTGCGCCGTGACGATGACCTCGTCCAGCGTGTCCTGCGCGGGCGCTGCGGCCCAGGCGGCGGGCGCCAGCGCCATGGCGACTGCCACGGATACAGAATTCAACTTCGAATGCATCTGCTTCTCCCAGTTTGAGACAAGAACCTGGGTGGCCGCGACAGCAATGCGCCACAGCCTCCCCCCAATTGCGGCACCTCGCCCCCTCGATTTATCTAATATGGGCGTTGCACCGAAACCACAATGTTGTGCAATTAGACTAAGCCGGTGCGGGCAGGAGAGCAATGCTGAAGACATTGATGCTGTGGCTACTGGCATTCATGGTCCCGCAATTGGCGATGGCCGCCCTGCCCCGCGCCAGTGCTGTCCCCGGTGGCGTGGCCATCGTCGACATCGGTCCCGCCACCGTGTCCGAGCCGCAGGTGTTCCTGGGCGAACGGCGCGTGCTCACCGTGGTCGAGGCCGGGCGGCGCAAGGCCATCGTCGGCATCGCGCTCGCAGTGGAACCTGGCGAACAGGCGCTTGAGATCCGGGAAGGCACGGGCAAGCGCAGCGTTGCCTTCACGGTGTTGCCCAAGAAGTACCGCGAGCAGAAGCTGACCGTGCCCCAGCGGCAGGTGGACCTTTCCCCCGAGGATGCCGCCCGCGTGGAGAAGGAATCCGCGCGCCTGCGGTCGGTCTACCAGTCCTACAGCGCAGCCATCCCTGCCACCCTGGCGCTGCAGGTGCCGACCCCCGGCGTGCGCCAGAACACCTTCGGCTCGCGCCGTGTGTTCAACGGCCAGGCGCGCAATCCGCATTCCGGCATGGACATCGCCGCGGGAACCGGCACCCCGATCCGCGCGCCCGCTGACGGCACGGTGGTGGACGTGGGGAATTACTTCTTCAACGGCAACAACGTGCTGATCGACCACGGCCAGGGTTTCATCACGATGTACTGCCACCTGTCGGCCTTCGACGTGAAGGCAGGCGACGCGGTGAAGGCGGGGCAGCAGATCGGCAAGGTGGGCGCCACTGGCCGGGTCACCGGCCCGCACCTGCACTTCGGCGTGCTGCTCAACGGCGCCTCTGTCGACCCGGGCCTGTTCCTGCCCCAACCCTAGGGGCTTTACCGCCGCGGACGCTTCGGGTTCGCCTTGCCTGAAGCCACTTTCTTTCGCGGGGCGCGGCGCGCGGCATTCTTCTGCCCGCCTTTCTTCTTCGCGTCGTCCTTGCGGGCGACGGCTTCGCGCTTCTCGCGGCGCTGGAAGGGATTGGCGTCGCCGCGCAGTTCCAGCACCACAGGGCAGGCGTACAGGTCGAAGGCCTGGCGGAAGGTGTTGGACAGGTAGCGCCGGTAGGCGTCGGGCGTGGCTTCGGTCTGGTTGCCGTGGATCACGATGCGGGGCGGATTGCGGCCGCCCTGGTGCGCGTAGCGCAGCTTGATGCGCCGGCCTTTCACGAGCGGCGGCTGGTGGGCCTCCAGGGCTTTTTCCAGCACGCGCGTGAGCTGCGGCGTGCGCATGTCGCGCATCGCCGCGTCATAGGCGCGCACCGCGGCGGTAGCCAGCTCGCCCACGCCGGTGCCGTGCCGCGCGGAGATGAACAGCTGCGGCGCGAAGGGCACGAAATCCAGCCTGAGCGCGATGCCGCTGCGCACGGCCTCGCGCTGGTCCATCGGAATGCCATCCCACTTGTTGATGGCCAGCAGCAGCGCCCTGCCCCGCTGCAGCGCCAGGCCCAGCACGGAGGCATCCTGCTCGGCGATGCCCTCGTGGGCGTCGAGCACCAGCACCACCACATGCGCGGCCTCGATGGCCTGCAGGCTCCTGGCTACGCTCGCACGCTCAACGGCGTCGGTGACCCGCGCGCGGCGACGCACGCCAGCGGTGTCGATCAGCGTGAACTTGCGGCCATCGCGCTCGAAGGGCACGAAGATCGAGTCGCGCGTGGTGCCTGCGATGTCGGTGGCGATCACGCGCTCCTCGCCGATGAGCCGGTTCACCAGCGTGGACTTGCCCACGTTGGGACGACCGATGACGGCGATGCGGATGGAATCGTCGTTTTCCTCGGCCGCGACTTCCGTTGCCTCGAGACCGGCCAGAGCGGCATCAAGCAGCGCTTGGCAACCCTGGCTGTTCGCGGCGGAAATCGCATAGGTGGTGCCCAGGCCCAGGCGGTGGAATTCCGCCGCGACCACGCCGGCATCAAGCCCCTCGGCCTTGTTGATGGCCAGCACCACCGGCTTGCCCGAGCGGTGCAGCAGCTTGGCCACTGCGATGTCTTCGGTGGTGAGGCCGGCGCGGCCATCGACCACCAGCACCAGGCGGTCGGCTTCCTCGATGGCCCGCTCGGTCTGCACGCGCATCTGCTGCTCGACCGTGGAGCTGGGCTTGGCGATCAGCCCGCCGGTGTCGACCACGACGCAGGGCATGTCGCCGCCGCGCGCGTAGCCATACTGGCGGTCACGCGTGACCCCGGGCACGTCGGCAACCAGCGCGTCGCGGGTGCCCGTGAGGGTATTGAACAGCGTGGACTTGCCGACGTTGGGCCGACCCACCAGCGCTACGATCGGCAACATGCTTGTTTCCGTTTTCCGGCTACTGGCCGGCGGACACCACACGCAGCGCGGAAAGCTTGCCGTTGGTATCCATGAATATGATGGTGTCGCCACTGACCACGGGCGCGGCAGTGACGCGATCGCCACTGGTCGAAAGGCGTGCAGCCGGCGCGCCGGTTGCCGCATCGAAGAAGTGCACGATGCCCTTGAGGTCGGCGGCCGCAACCAGGTTGCCCACCGCGCCCGGGGGCGAGAGCCGGCGGTGCAGCAGCGAATCCACCTTCCACATCTCGACGCCGGTGCGGCGGCCGATCTTGACCACGCTGCCCTGCGAGGAGGTGACATACAGGCCGTCCTCATCGAGGTCCACGCCAGCATAGCTGGACATGTCGCGCGACCACTGCACCTGACCTGTTTCAAGGTCGATGCGCGCCACCTTCCCTGGAAGGTAACTGCGTAGATGTCGTTGCCCACGACCTTCACCACCGAATCGATGTCGACCAGCCGGTCGAGCTCGGAGCGGCCCGAAGGCGGCGCGACGGTGACTTCCCAGATGGTGTCGCCGTTACGCTGCTGCAGCGCCATGATGCGGCCATTGTCGAAGCCGGCTATGACGGCTTCGCCGGCAACGGCCGGAACGCCGGCGCCCCGCAGTGAAAGCCTCGGCACCTGCTGCTCGGCGCTCCATTCCAGCTTGCCATCGGCGGTGCTGAAAGAGGACACGCGACCATCCACGGTGCGCAGCAGCACGTGCTGCTCCGTGACGGCGGGAGCGGAGAGGATTTCGCTGTTGATGCGCGTACGCCACTTGCTGGCGCCGGTGGCTGAATCGAGCGCAACCAGGTCACCGAAGCGCGCGCCCGCGACGACCAGGCCCGCGCCGGCCCCGGGGCCGCCGGTGATCGGCAGCTTGGTGTCGGTGGACCACAGGCGCTTGCCGGTCTTCACGTCGAACGCGGCGATGTTGCCGTTGTACCCGGCGGCAAATACACGCTCGCCTTCCAGCGCGAGGCCCAGCCCCAGCCGCAGCTTGGGTTCACCACCGCCGACGCTTGCGCTCCAGAGCTTGCGCACCTGCGCCGTCTGCTTGAAATCCTCGAGCTTCGTGGGCGCGTCGGGCTTCTTGCTGCTGGAATTGCAGGCCGCCACCAGCGCGAGGCCCGCGAGGGCCAGCACGCCACGGGCGAACGCGGGGAATTGCCTCATGGCTTGGCCGCCGCCGCACGCAGGTCGTTGATCTTCAGATCGAGCAGTTCGCCCACGCCGCTCCCCGCAGCCTGCGATTCGGGCAGCGCTTTCTTCGCCGCTTCATAGGCGGCCAGCGCGCCCATGCTGTCGCCCTTGGCCAGCAGCACGTCGCCGCGCGCCTCGAGGAAGCCGGGCTGGTGGCGGCCGCGGTCTTCATTGCCCAGCGTCGCCAGCGCCTTGTCGTACTGGCCCTGCGCCGTCAGCACGCGCGCCAGGCGCAGGCGGGCGATGGGCCGCAGCTGCTCGTCGGGGGCTTCGTTCATCACGCGCTCGAGGCGCTGCACGGCTTTGTCCAGGTCATTCGTGAGCACGAACATCTTGGCCGCCGCGAGGTCCGCCGAGCTGACATAGCCGGACTTGGGATGCTGCGTGCGCAGGGCTTCGACCTGCGACAGCGCGTCGTCCATCTTGCCGGTTTCAAATGTGGTGAGGATGCGCTGGTAGGACGCGCCGGCTTCCAGCGCGCCGGTGTTCTCGCGACCCTGCCACCAGCGCCAGCCGAACACGGCCAGCAGACCGACGGCCACCAGGCCCAGGATGAAGGGCACGTTCTCCTTGAGCCAGCGCTTCAGGGATTCCCATTGTTCTTCTTCAGACAGCAGATCCACGCTCTACCTCTATCCGTTCAGTGTCGTCAGTATGGCCGGAATGCGCGCCGCAAGTTCCGCCAGGGGAACCTCCTGCTGCCCGCCTTCCTGCCGCAAGGGCTTCAGCGCGGCCACGCCGCGCTCCAGTTCGTTGTCGCCCAGCACCAGCGCCAGTGGCGCCCCGCTGCGGTCCGCGCGGCGGAACTGGGCCTTGAAGTTGCCACCGCCCTGGTTCATTTCGAACCGAAGCGCGGCGTGCTGGTCGCGCAGGGATTCGACCAGCGCCAGACCCACCTGCATGGCGCGGTCGCCGCTGGCCACCACGTAGACATGGGGCGCGGGGCGCGGGAACTCCTGCCCGCCCTGGCGCAGCAGCGCCACGACGCGCTCCACGCCCATGGCGAAGCCAATGGCCGGCGTGTGCTCGCCGCCCAGCTGGTCGATGAGGCCATCGTAGCGGCCCCCGGAACAGATGGCGTTCTGCGAACCCAGCGCGTCGGTGACCCACTCGAACACCGTGCGCGAGTAGTAGTCGAGGCCACGCACCAGGCGCGGATCGATCACGTAAGGGATGTTCATCGCCGCAAGCGTCGCGCACAGCGCGTCGAAGTGCGCGCGGGATTCCGCATCGAGGTGCTCGGTGAGCAGCGGCGCGCCGCTGACCACGGCCTGCATCGCGGGGTTCTTGCTGTCGAGGATGCGCAGCGGATTGCCGCCGAGCCGGCGCTGGCTGTCGGCATCGAGCGCCGCTGCATGCTGCGTGAAATAGGTGACCAGGTGCTCGCGGTAGGCCTTGCGCGCATCGGGCGTGCCCAGTGAGTTGAGCTTCAGCTGCACGCGCGTGATGCCCAGCTGGCGCCACAGCCGCGCGGTCATCGCGATCATCTCGATGTCGATATCGGGGCCCGCGAAGCCGAGGGCTTCCACGTCGATCTGCGTGAACTGCCGGTAGCGGCCCGCCTGCGGGCGCTCGTGGCGGAACATGGGGCCGCTGGTCCAAAGCTTCAGCCGCGCGCCGCGCAGCAGGCCGTTGGTGATGGCGGCGCGCGCGATGCCCGCCGTGGCCTCGGGCCGCAGCGTGAGGCTTTCACCGTCGGCCTCGGTGAAGGTGAACATCTCCTTCTCGACGATGTCGGTGAACTCGCCGATTGAGCGCTTGAAGAGCGTGGTCTGCTCCACCATCGGCACGCGCAGCTCTTCGTAGCCATAGGCCGCGAACAGTTCGCGCGTGATGCGCTCCAGGTGCTGCCAGGCGCCGATTTCGGCGGGCAGCACGTCGTTCATGCCGCGCACCGCGGCCAGACCCGCCTTGCTCATGTCGTCGGCGCCCTCAGGGCCCACCAGACCGCAATGGCGAGAACCAGCACCGCGGCCACCAGCACCAGTGGCCAGCGGCGCGTATCGCGCCTGATGGCGGGCGTGGCCCGGCTGGCCACCTGCGTGAGATCCGGCGCAATGGAGGCTTCCTGGAGCGCCGCGTAGCGCGCCTGCAGCGGCGCTTCGGGTTCGCCCAGCAGTTCGGCGTAGCGGCGCAGGTGGCCGCGCACGAATACCGGCGCGCCCAGCGCCGCGAAACGGCCCTCTTCCAGCGCCTGGATGATCGCGGCATCCACATGCAGTCGCTCGGCGGCCTGCTTGACCTGCAGGCCGGTGCGCTCGCGGGCGGCGCGCAGCACTTCACCAATGGCGACGGCGTCGGTCATGGCTGCTTTTGTGCAGGAGCTGCCTGCAGGAGTTGCGGCAGGGCACCGGCGGCCTGCGTGTTGGGGAAGTCCCGGCGCAGCAGGCGCGCGTAGATGTCGGCTGCCGCGCGGTCGCCCTGCGCCATGGCCGCGCGCACTCCGACCAGCAGCACCTCGGCCGACTTGCGCCCGATCGAAAGGAAACTGTCGACGGCGCTGCGGGCCTTCTGCGGATCGTTGTTGGCGATGTGCAGGTCGCCCAACTCCACCACCGCCGGGTAATAGTCCGGGCGCAGCGCGATGGCGCGCTCCAGCCACGGCACGGCATCGGCATTGCGCTTGTCGGCCCGCAGGCACACGGCGGCATTGGTGGCGGCCACCCACGGCGTGGCGTAAAGCTGATTCCTGACCACTTCATCGAACAGGCGCTGGGCGGCGTCGATCTTGTTGGAGCGGCACAGGAACACCGCGTAGGCGTTGGTGACCTCGCCATTGTTCGGGGCCAGCTTCAGCGCCGCCTGGTAGTGGCGATCGGCATCGGCGGGCTGGTTCATGCGCTCGCTGAACAGCGCCAGCGCGTATTGCACCTCGTGGCTGCGGGGATCCTGCTTCTCGGCCTTTTCCAGCTTTTCCTTGGCCTGGTTCATGTTGCCCTGGCGAAGGTAGGCGACGCCGAGCTGGGTGTTGGCCCGCGCGGCCTCCTTGTTGTCGACGGCGCGGCCATTGGAAGAAGACGTGGCGCAGGAGGCCAGCAGCAGCGCAGCGGCAATGCAGGCTGCAAGCGTGGCGCCGGTGGAGCGCGCCATCATGACGACACCCCGGCGCGCGTGTGCTCGGCGATCACCGGCGTGGCGATGCGCTTGGCGCCCATCCTGACGGTGGTGCGATCGATGACCTTGCCCACCAGCTGGCCGCAGGCCGCGTCGATGTCATCGCCACGCGTTCTTCGAATCGTCGCCATGACACCACCCTTGAGCACCTGGTCGAGGAAGGCCTTGATGACTTCCGGCCGCGAACGCCGGTATCGCGTACCCGGGAAAGGATTGAACGGAATGAGATTGACCTTGGCCGGACGCCCCTTGAGCAGGCGCGCCAGGGCGCGCGCCTGCGCGGGTGAATCGTTCACGCCATCGAGCATCACGTATTCGAAGGTGACGCTGCGGCCGTTCTGTTCGTCGATGTAGTGCCAGCAGGCCTCGAGCAGATCGGCAATGTTGTGGCGACGGTTGATCGGCACCAGCTGGTTGCGCAGCTCGTCGTCGGGCGCATGCAGCGACACGGCCAGCGCCACGTTGGTTTCCTCGGCGAGCTTGTGGATCTGCGGCACCAGGCCGCTGGTGGACAGCGTGAGCCTGCGCCGCGAGAAATCGAGCCCCAGCTCATCGAGCAGGATGCGCATGGCCGGCACCACGTTGCGGAAATTCGCCAGCGGCTCGCCCATGCCCATCAGCACCACATTGCTGATGATGCGGTCATCGCCGGCCTTGAATCCCAGTTCCTTCTGGGCGAGCAGCACCTGCCCCACGATTTCCGCGGTGCTCAGGTTGCTGTTGAAGCCCTGCTGTGCGGTGGAGCAGAAGCTGCAGTCCATCGCGCAACCCACCTGCGAGGAGATGCACAGCGTGGAGCGGCCCTCCTCGGGAATGTAGACCATCTCGATGCCCTGGCTGGTGCCCTGGCCCGCCTTGAGCATCCACTTCACGGTGCCATCGGCCGCATCCTGCCGCGTGATGATCTCGGGCAGGCGGATCTCGGCCACCTGCGACAGATCGGCGCGGAAATCCTTGGCGAGGTCGGTCATCGCGGCGAAATCCGTTTCGGCGCGCTTGTAGATCCACTGGAACAACTGGCGCGCGCGGAAAGCCTTGCCACCCCGCTCGACGCACCAGGCTTCGAGTTCGGGGCGGGTGAGGCCCAGCAGGTTGACGCGCGCGTCAGTCATTCACAGCGCAACCGCTTCAGCGGCTGTGGATCTCGGTCTGCGCGAAGAAGTACGCGATCTCGATCGCGGCGTTCTCGGCGGAGTCCGAACCGTGCACGGTGTTCGCCTCGATGCTCTCGGCGAGGTCGGCGCGGATGGTGCCCGGCGCGGCCTTCTTGGGGTCGGTGGCGCCCATGATCTCGCGGTTCTTCAGCACGGCGCTCTCGCCTTCGAGCACCTGCAGCACAACCGGACCTGAGATCATGTAGCTGACCAGGTCGTTGAAGAACGGCCGCGCCTTGTGCACGGCATAGAACCCTTCGGCTTCGGCCTTCGACAGCTGCACGAGCTTGGAAGCGACGATTTTCAGGCCAGCAGCTTCGAAGCGGCGATAGACCTCGCCGATCAGGTTGCGGGCCACACCATCGGGTTTAACGATCGAAAAAGTGCGCTCGAGCGCCATGGCAGTCTTACTCCGGCTTCAGGATTGAAAAAGAGCCGGATTTTACCCCATTTTTCGGGGGGTTAGACGGCGAAACTCTCGCCGCAGCCGCATTCGCCCTTGATGTTGGGATTCTGGAAGCGGAAGGCCTCGTTCAGCCCCTGTTTCACGAAGTCGACCGTGGTGCCATCGATCAGGGCCAGGCTTTCGGGGTCGACATAGACCTTCACGCCCCGGTCCTCGAACATCAGGTCTTGCGGGGCCACTTCGTCGGCGTAATTGACCACATAGGCGAAGCCCGAGCAGCCGGTCTTGCGCACGCCGAGCTTCAGCCCCACCCCGTGGCCGCGGGAGGCGATGAACTTCTGGATACGGTCGGCGGCGGCGGCGGTCAGCAAGATGGCCATGGCGTCCTCTGCAGTGCGCGGATTGCATCCTCGATAATGAGCATCCGCCCGAGTTTTTCAACCGGCGCGTTCACGTCCCGCAGCCATTCTTCCGGCGTGCCCGGCTGCAGCCCCTCCAGGGCCTGGCCGGGCAACAGTCCGCGAATCCGGTGGCAGGCGGCCACGGTGTGCGGGCAGCCGTAGACCTGCACCCGCGCCTCCTGGACCAGGCTGTCACGCTCCAGGACGACAAAACGCACCCAGGCGCCAAGGCGCCGGGCCCCGCCCTCGCCCACCCACAGCTGCGCTGGCGGATCTGACCCGCCACCCCCGCAGTGGCAGCGGCTGCGCAGGAGACTGGGCGCGCAGCGCGGCGGGCGCGCGGCCCACGGCGGCGATGGCGGTGTTGATGTCAGCTTCCGTGGTGGTGCGCCCCAGGCTGAAGCGCAGCGAGGACTGCGCAAGTTCGGTATCCCGCCCCAGTGCGCGAAGCACGAACGAAGGTTCGGCGCTGCGGGAGTTGCAGGCCGAGCCGGTGGAAAGGACCAGTTCCGGCAGTGCGGCGAACAGGCTTTCGCCCTCGATGTCCTGGAAGCTCACGTTGAGGATGTGCGGAGCGCGCGCGACCGGATGCGCGTTGAGCAGCGCGCCGGGCAGGCGCGACAGCCCGGCCCAGAGCCTGTCGCGCAGCGCGGCGAGCCGCTGCGACTCGGCTTCGCGCTGCGCGGCGGCAAGCTCGGCGGCGAGTCCAAAGCCTGCGATCTGGTGC
Source organism: Pseudomonadota bacterium (assembly GCA_016720075.1). Lineage (GTDB taxonomy): Bacteria > Pseudomonadota > Gammaproteobacteria > Steroidobacterales > Steroidobacteraceae > ZC4RG30. The sequence continues at coordinate 709,963 of JADJXW010000001.1, read as the reverse complement.
GCGGCGAGTGTCCCGGCGCGCAGACCGCGCTCGTGGCCACCGCCCAGCATCTGCGGCGCGAGGCGCCCCGATGTCCCGGGGAAACGTACAGCGCGCCGATGCCCTGCGGCCCCCCCAGCTTGTGCGCGGTGAACGAAAGCAGCGCCACATCACGCACCGCAACCGGCAGCTTGCCCGCACTCTGGCAACAGTCCAGATGCAGCGGCACGCCGCGCGCGGCGCAGACCGCGGCCAGCGCGGGAACATCCTGTGCCACGCCGGTCTCGTTGTTCACATGCAGCAGGCACACCAGCGCGGTTTCCGGTCGCAGCGCGGCGGCCAGCGACTGCGGATCGAGCAGGCCATCGGTGCCGGGCCTGAGGATGCTGACCATCACCCCCTGGGCCTGCAGCGCGCGCAGCGGCTCGAGCACCGACTTGTGCTCGGTGGCCAGCGTGACCAGGTGCGGCTTCGCGCCGCGCTGCAGCGCCAGCCGCGCGGTGCCGGTGATCGCCAGGTTGTTGGATTCGGTGGCGCCGGATGTGAAGACGATGTCTTCGGCCGTCGCGCCTATCAGCGAGGCCACCTGCGCGCGCGAGACTTCCACGAGTTGATGCGCGGCAAGGCCCGGCGCGTGCACCGCGGCCGCATTGCCCAGCGGCAGCGCCAGCACATCGGCGATGCGCCTGGCCACCCGCGGATCAACCGGCGTGGTGGCGGCGTGATCAAGATAGATTGGCGCGACGTCAGGGCTCATCGCCCGCCCGCCGGCGCTTCTTCTGAACGGACGTGAGGATGCCGCGCAGGATGTTCACTTCGTTGCCGTCGAGTTCGGCGCGATTGAACATGCGGCGGATGCGGCCCATCAGGTGCGTGCCGTTCTGAGTGCGATCGCGGAAGCCGGATTCTTCCATCACCTGCGACAGGTGCACGTAGAACTGCTCCATCTGCTGGCTGGTGGCGAGCGGCGACTCGCGCTCAGGCACCAGCGAACCCGACTGGTGCTGGGCCATGCGAATTTCATAGGCGATGAGCTGTGCCGCCATGGCGATGTTCAGCGACTCGTAGGCCGGGTTGGCGGGTATCCGCAGCAATGCATGCGCGGTGAGCAGGTGCTCGTTGGACAGCCCGAAGCGCTCGGTGCCGAAGAGCACGGCCACGGGACCCTTGTGCGCCTCGGCCACCATGCGTTCGCCGGCCGCCCGCGCCTCGAGCACGCGGAAGTGCTGCTCGCGCGTGCGCGCCGTGGTGCCCAGCACCAGGCCGCAGTCGGCGATTGCCTCGGGCAGCGAAGCCACCACGCGGGCCGAGGCCAGCACGTCGTCGGCCCCCGAAGCCCGGGCGGTGGCCTCGGGGTGAGGGAATTCGCGCGGATTCACCAGCCACAGGTCGTGCAGGCCCATGTTCTTCATGGCGCGCGCCACCGCCCCGATGTTGCCGGGGTGGGAGGTATCGACGAGTACGAAGCGGATGGGAAGCAAGGTGCTATTCTAGCGCGCCTCGATTCCGGTGCCCGTCATGCATCCCTACCTGAATACTGCCGTGAAGGCTGCCCGTCGCGCCGGTGAAATCATCGTGCGGGGTCTGGCTCGTTTCGAAGGCATGGAGACCGCCACCAAGGGACTGAACGACTTCGTCACCAGCATCGATCTTGCGGCCGAGGCCGCCATCATCGAAACGCTGCGCGATGCGTATCCCCACCACGCCTTCCTTGCCGAGGAAAGCGGCGCCAGCGGCACCGGCGAGGTCACGTGGATCATCGACCCGCTGGATGGCACCACGAACTTCATGCATGGCTTCCCGACGTTCGCCGTTTCCATCGCCTGCCAGATGAGCGGCCGCATGGAACACGCGGTGATCTACGACCCCATGCGGCAGGAGATCTTCTCCGCCTCGCGCGGCTCGGGCGCCTACCTCGAGAACAAGCGCCTGCGCGTCAGCCGCCAGCGCACGCTGGATGGCGCGCTGATCGGCACGGGCTTTCCGTATCGCGAGAACCTGCAGCTGCTCGATCCCTACATGGCCATGATGAAGGCCGTGATGCAGCGCGCCGCTGGCCTGCGGCGCCCCGGCTCCGCCGCGCTCGACCTGGCCTATGTGGCGGCCGGCCGCACCGATGGCTTCTGGGAGATCGGCCTCAAGCCCTGGGATACGGCCGCGGGCACGCTGCTGATCCGCGAAGCCGGCGGCCTGGTGGGCACGCTGGATGGCGGCGAATACCGCCAGAACGGCAACATCGTCGCGGGCAACCCACGCGTCTTCAATGAGCTGCTGGAGGCGCTGGCGCCCTTCCTCACCGACGAGCTGCGCGAAGCCAAGACGGGTTGATGAGCATGCCTGGCCTCGATATCGTTGTGGCCAGTCCGGAATCGATCGCGCTGACAGCGCACGTCAGCGCCGTAACCCAGCTTGTTCTCGCCGAACGCGAGTGCCGCGATCTCGGACGCTGGGAGCGCATGAAATCCTGCTTCCACCCCGACGCCGTGGTGCGCATCAGCTGGTTCCAGGGCAATGGTCATGATTTCGTCGACGCATCGCGCGAGATGGCCCGCCGCGGCGTGTTGGCCAAGCACCGGCTGGGACCGGTATCCGTGCGGGTCAATGGCAACCGCGCGGTGGCAACCCTGGCCGCAATCATCGACATTCCAGCCGAGATCCGCGGAGTCGCGCTGATGTTGTCGAGCCATGCGCGGGTGTTCTACCGCGCGGAACTTCGCGACGCCGAGTGGCGCCTCGCCTCGTTCGAGGTGTTCTACATGCGCGACGAACTCGCGGCGCAGATCCCCGGCGAGGTGGTGCCGGTGCGCGCGGCGGATGTGGCGGGCTATCGGCGCTCTTACCGGTTCATGTCATACGTGCTCGCCCAGGGTGGATATACCGTGCGCGATGACCTGGCCGGCGAAGACCGGCCGGAGACGGTGGATGCGCTGTGCCGCGAGATCTATGGATGGGCAGGCCTCGATCCCTGAGCTCAGTCGAGCCGGCAGTGGTGTCCATGAAAATTTGCGATGGCGAGCCCGCACGCCACGCTGGTGAAGGGGTCGTGCCCTTCCACCCGCTGCGGGAACAGTGATTCCAGCAGCTCACGCACCGCGACGATCTCGGACGTCCCCCCGGTGCGGATGACCACGTCGATCTGCGCCGGTGCGCGGCTGGCCCGGGCAAGCACCGTCTGCACGCATTCGCGCGTGCGCGCCAGGACTGGAGCGAGGATGGCATCCAGCTGCGCCCGGCTGAACGGCACGGTGAGATTCAGCTCCGGGATATCGATCAAGGTTTGCGTTGCCGTGGACAGCTCGACCTTCGCGCGCCGGATGGCCTGGATGCAGTTGTAGCTGTAGTTGAAGGTGATCAGGTCCAGCAGCCGCTGGAACTTCTCCGCGGCCGCATCGCCAGCCGAGATGCGGTCCACCACCATGGGCCGCCACTGGTTCTGGTTCAGCAGGAAGGTGGTCTGCCAGTTGATCAGGCTGGTCTCGAATTCATTGAAGGGAAACAGCGTGTCGATGACCCGCCCGTCCACCTCGCGTATCCAGCGCTCGCCCCTGCCCAGCTCCGGAAATAGCATGTGCTCGAAGATCAGCTGGTCGATGCGATCCCCGCCGAGGGCCATGCCATGCGTGGACAGCACCTCGAAGCTCGCGCCCTCGAAGCGCACGACGGCCAGGTCGAGTGTGCCGCCGCCGAAATCCACCGTCAGCGCCGTGCCGCTCTGGCGGCGCCGGGCGCCCTGCAGCCAGCTCAGCGTGGCCGCCACGGGCTCGGGATAGAACTCGGCGATGCGCAGCCCCGCATGCTCATACGCCTCGGTCAGGCGCGCCGTGGCCACGCCATTGCGGGCGTCCGCGCGCCCCTCGAAGGTCACCGGCCGGCCGGCGTGCACGGCGGGCAATGGCGGCGGCACATCCCGCTCGAGGCCAAGGCGGATCTGCGCCAGGATCGGCGTGAGCAGCGCGACGATGCGGTAGTGCTTCTCGAACACCGTCAGTCGTTCGATTTCAGGATCTCCCAGCAGGCGCTTCAGGCCAAGGAACAGCCTGCCGGGCAGCGTTCGATCGTACAGCGGGCCATAGATGGCGTTGCGCTGCGTTTCGAGCCGGGTGATGTCCTCGCCGGTGTTGTTGCCGGTCACGCCGGTGGCCGATTCCCCGATGAGTTCGGCCACCAGCTCCACGCGCCGGCCGCGGTTCTCCTCCACATAGCGATCGATGGCTGCGGTGCCGGTCAGCGCGAGATAGGCGCGATCCAGGTGGACGGCCGTGGGCAGGATGGGCGCGGCCTCGAGCTGCACGCGATGCAGTTGCTGGCCATCGAACCAGGCGGCCGCGGAATTGGACGTGCCGAAGTCCAGGCCAATGCCGATGCGCGTGTCCGGCATCGGGCGCGTCAGCCGCCCAGATAGGCGCTGCGCACCTTGGGGTCGGACCGCAGCGCGGCGGCCTGGTCCTGCAGGATCACGCGGCCCGTCTCGAGCACGTAGCCAAAGGTGGCGATCTCGAGCGCGAGGTTCGCGTTCTGCTCGACCAGCAGGATGGTGATGCCGCGCTCGCGGTTGATCTCCACGATCTGCTGGAAGATGGCCTTTACCAGCAGCGGCGCGATGCCCAGCGAGGGCTCATCGAGCATCAGGAAGCGCGGCCGGCCCATCAGCGCGCGGCCGATGGCCAGCATCTGCTGCTCGCCGCCGGAGAGCGTGCCGGCCAGCTGCTTCTCGCGCTCGGAAAGGCGCGGGAACACGCTGAACACGTAGTCGCGTTCCTTGTTGATCAGCGCGGCGTCGCGCTGCAGGTACGCGCCCATCATCAGGTTCTCGCGCACCGTGAGGTTCGCGAACACCATGCGCCCTTCGGGCACGTGGCACAGGCCGCGGGAGACGATCTCGTGCGCCGGCAGGCCCTTGATGGCGGCGCCATCGTAGCTGATCTGCCCGCCCGTGGACTTGATCAGGCCCGAGATGGTGCGCAGCGTGGTGCTCTTGCCCGCGCCGTTGCTGCCGATCAGCGTGACGATATGCCCCTGCGGCACCTCGAACGAGACGTCGTGCAATGCGCGGATGGCGCCGTAGCTCACCGACAGATTCTCGACGCGCAGCATCAGGCCGCTCCGGCAGGCGCGGCGACCGCCGCTTCTTCGCCCAGGTAGGCCTCGATCACCTTCGGATCGGCGCGCACCGCGGCGGGCGAGCCTTCGGCGATCTTCACGCCGTGGTCGATGACCACGATGCGCTCGCAGATCTTCATCACCAGCGTCATGTCGTGCTCGACGAGCAGGATGGCGATGTTGAAGCGCTCGCGGATCTGGCCCAGCAGGCGCGTGAGCTCGGCCTTCTCGGTGGGGTTCATGCCCGCGGCGGGCTCGTCGAGCAGCAGCAGCTTCGGCTGCGTGGCCAGCGCGCGCAGGATCTCGAGCCGGCGCTGGTTGCCGTACGGCAGGCTGCGCGCGGGCTCATCGGCCAGGCGCGTCAGGTCGAAGATCTCGAGCAGTTCGCGCGTGCGTTCGGCGATGCGCTTTTCCTCGGCGTTGAAGCCCGAGAGCCGCAGCAGCGAGGCGACCGAATGATTCTGAAGGTGGCGGTGGAAGGCCACGCGCACGTTGTCGGCCACCGACAGCGAGGGAAACAGCCGGATGTTCTGGAAGGTGCGCGCGATGCCCCGGCGGTTGATGCCATAGGGCGGCAGGCCGGCCAGCGATTCCCCCGCGAAGCGCACGACTCCCGCGGTGGGCCGATAGACGCCGGTGATCAGGTTGAACACGCTGGTCTTGCCCGCGCCATTCGGGCCGATGAGGCCGATCAGCGAGCCATCCTCGACGCCGAAGGAAAGATCGCCCACTGCGGTGAGGCCGCCGAAGCGCAGCGTGCAGTGGTCCAGTTCGAGCAGCGGGCCTGCCATGCTCAGGCCTTGCCCGCGCGCGGCTTGAGCCGGAACAGGCCCTGCGGCCGCAGGATCATCAGCAGGATGATCAGCAGCGAGTAGAGGATCATGCGGTAGTCGCCGAACTGTCGCAGCCACTCGCCCAGCACCGTGAGCAGGATGGCCGCCGCGATCACGCCCACGGTGTTGCCCATCCCGCCCAGGATCACCATCACCACGATCTCGATGGATTTGTCGAAGCCGAAGCCCTGTGGCGCGATGTACTGCTTGAAGTGCGCGTACACGCCGCCGGCCACGCCGGCGAAGAAGGCGCCCACGAGGAAGGCCGTGATCTTGTAGCGCGTGGCGTTGATGCCCATCGCCTCGGCGGCGATTTCATCATCGGCCACCGCGATGAAGCCGCGGCCGTAGGTGGAATGCACCATGGCCCACACCACGTAGATGCACACCGCGGCGATGCCGTAGGCCCAGGCGAGGTTCGCGTAGCCGGGGATGCCGATCATGCCGCGCGGGCCGCCGATGGCATCGATGTTCTGCAGCACCACGCGGATGATCTCGCCGAACCCCAGCGTGACGATGGCGAGGTAGTCGCCCTTCAGGCGCAGCGACGGCACGCCAACGATGAGGCCCGCCACCGCGGACATCAGGCCGCCGGCCACCAGCGCCAGCAGGAACAGCAGCCAGGTCTGCCCGCCCACGAAGGGCAGCAGCGCGGCGCCGAAGGTGGTGGTGAGCACGGCGGCGGCATAGGCGCCCACCGCCATGAAGCCTGCATGGCCCAGCGAGAACTGGCCGGTGTAGCCGTTGATGAGGTTGAGCGAGACGGCCAGCGTGACATTGATGCCGCAGCTCACCGCCACGTCGACGAAGTAGGGATTGGAGCCGCCCACGAAGGCCGAAGCCAGGACGATGGCCACCAGCGCGCCGAGCAGGGCCAGTTGCGCGCGCGCCGGCATCAGACCTTCTCCGCCGTGCGCTTGCCGAGCAGCCCTTCCGGCCGCAGCAGCAGGATCAGGATGAGCACCGCGAAGGCGACGGCGTCGCGATAGGTGGAGCCACCGAAGCCCACGACGGTGGTTTCGACCATGCCCAGCACAAGCCCGCCGACCGCGGCGCCGGCGATGTTGCCGATGCCGCCGAGCACTGCGGCCACGAAGGCCTTCATGCCGGGCAGCGTGCCCATCAGCGGATCGATCGAGGGATAGTTCGAGGCGTAGAGGATGCCGCCGGCCGCGGCCAGCGCGGAACCCAGCGCGAAAGTAAAGGAGATGACGCGGTCATTGTTGATGCCCACCAGCGAGGCCGCGGTGGGATTGAACGACAGCGCGCGCATGGCAGTGCCGATGCGCGTGTGCAGCACGATGTAGCGCAGCAGGAACAGCAGCACCAGCGTCACGACGAACACCAGGATCTGGGTGCTTGAAAGCACGATGCCGCCGAAGTGGAACTGGTGCACGGGGAAGATGCTGGGGAACGAGCGCGGATTGGCGCCGAATATGCGCTGGCCCACGTTCTGCAGCAGCAGCGAGACGCCGATGGCCGTGATCAGCACCGTGAGCGTGGATCGGCCCCGCAGCGGGCGATAGGCCAGCTTCTCGATGACTACTCCCAGCAGGGCGCAGACGGCCATCGCCCCGATGAGGATCACGATGCCGGCACCGATGGAACCGCCCGGCACCACCCTGGCCAGGAAGTAGCCCGCGAATGCGCCGATCATGAACACATCGCTGTGCGCGAAGTTGATGAAGCGCAGCACGCCATAGACCATGGTGTAGCCGAGCGCGATCAGCGCGTAGATCGCGCCCAGCGCCAGACCATTGATGAGTTGCTGCAGCAGCTCGGACATTGCAACCGGATGACTAGTGGGAGGCCCGCGAGGACTTCAGGGCGTGATGGTCTCCACGTACTCGAACTTGCCGTCCTTCACCGTGATGATCACGGCCGGCTTCGAGGCATCGCGGTTCGCATCCAGCGTGGTGAGCCCGGTGGCGCCGGGGAAGTCTTTCGTGGCCGCGATGGCATCGCGCAGCTTCTGGCCATCGGTGGTGCCGGCGCGCTTGATGGCATCGGCCAGCACCAGCACGGAGTCATAGCCCAGGGCCGCCATGGCATCCGGCACCTTGCCGTTGTAGCGGGCCTTGTAGGCCGTGACGAACTTCTGCGCCAGCGGATCGGTGCTGGTGGGCGAGAAATGCGTGGAGTAGTAGGTGCCCACCAGGTTCTCGGCGCCGGCGATCTGGATGAGCTCCGGGGCTTCCCAGCCATCGCCGCCGAACAGCGGCACGCTGATGCCGAGCTGGCGCGCCTGCGCCACGATCAGGCCCGCGTCGGTGTAGTAGCCCGGCACCATGATGGCGTCGGGTTTGGCGTTCTTGATGACGGTGAGCTGGGCCTTGAAGTCCTTGTCGCCGCCGGTGTACTTCACCTCGGAGACCACCTCGCCACCGCCGGCCACCCAGGCCTCGCGGAAATACTTGGCCAGGCCCACGCTGTAGGGCGCGGCCACGTCGGAGAAGATGGCGATCTTCTTCGCCTTCAGCGTGCCCTGGGCGAAGTTGGACAGCAGCTTGCCCTGGAAGGGATCGATGAAGCAGACGCGGAAGATGTAGTCGCCGATCTTCGTGACATCGGGATTGGTGGACGAGGGCGAGATCTGCGGGATGCGGCTCTGCTGGGCGAAAGGCGCCACCTCAAGCGAACGGCCCGAAGCCACCTCGCCCAGGATGGCCACGACCTTGTCGTTGTTGATGAGCTTCTTGGCGATGGTGAGCGATTCGCCCGGCGTGCTGCGGTTGTCTTCGTAGACCAGCTCGAGCTGCTTGCCGAGCAGGCCGCCCGCGGCGTTGAGCTCCTCGATGGCCAGCACCGTGCCCTCGTGCGAGGAAGTGCCGAAGGTGGCTTCCTTGCCGGTGAGCGAAGCGAACTCGCCGATCCGGATGGTGGCCGCGGCCTCCCCGCCCCCACCGGATCCGGAGCAACCGGCCAGCAGCATGGACGCAGCAAGAAGGGCAGTCAGCGGTCGGGAAACAGCGCGGCTCATGGGGTTGTCCCTATGTTCAATGGCTCGTGTGGACTGCCGGTCAGTATAGAGGCACTCAGGATGGAATCCACACTGCCAGCGCCCGGCACGGAACCCGCCCTTCCCGGTCAGGAACGCCGCCGCCGGTCGAGCAGCTTGCGCAGCCGCAGGTTTACCATTTCCACGCCCACCGAGAAGGCCATGGCGAAGTACAGGTAGCCCTTCGGGATGTGGGTGCCGAAGCCATCGGCCACCAGCGCCAGCCCAACCAGCACCAGGAAGGCCAGCGCCAGGATCTTCACCGTGGGGTGCCGCTCCACGAACTGCGAGATGGAGCCCGACACCGCCATCATCACCAGGATGGCGATGACGATGGCCGCGACCATGATGGGCACCTGGTCGGGCGTGGCCAGCCCCACCGCCGTGAACACCGAGTCGAGCGAGAAGACGATGTCGATGATGGCGATCTGCACCACGATGATGAAGAAGCTGGAGTAGAGCCGCGCATTGCGCTCGTCCTCGGCGCCTTCGAGCGTGTTGTGCACCTCGAGGACGCTCTTCACGATGAGGAACAGGCCGCCGGCGATGAGGATGATGTCGCGGCCCGAGAACTCCTGGCCCAGCAGCGAGAACCACGGCTGCACGAGCCGGGTGAGCCACACGATGGAGAATAGCAGCGCGATGCGCGTGAGCATCGCGAGCGCAAGTCCGATGATGCGGGCCTTCTCGCGCCGCGCCTCGGGCAACCGGCCGACCAGGATCGAGATGAAGATGATGTTGTCGATGCCGAGGACGATCTCGAGCATCGACAGCGTGAGAAGCGCAACCCAGGCGGCCGGATCGGAGAGCAGTTCGATCATGCCGCGGTCCGCCCGCTAAGGCAGGCTGTCCACTTCCTTGCTGCGCACTTCCGGGAACACATGCTCGGCCCTGAGACCAAGGTCGAGCGCCACCGACGCCGAAATGTAGATCGACGAATAGGTGCCGGCCACGATGCCGATTACCAGCGCCTCGGAGAAGCCACCCAGTGCCGATCCGCCCAGCACCAGCAGCGCCACAACCACGATCAGCGTGGTGACCTTGGTCATGATGGTGCGCGACAGCGTCTGGTTCACCGACTGGTCGAGCGCAAGGCGGGGCTCGAGCTTGCGGTTGGCCTCGAAGCGCTCGCGGATTCGGTCGAAGACGATGATGGTGTCGTTCAGCGAGTAGCCGAGCACGGCCAGCAGCGCGGCGACCACGGCCAGGTCGAACGGCGTCTGCGACAGCGCGAACCAGCCGATGATCAGGATCGGGTCGTGCAGCAGCGCCAGGATGGCGCCCACGGACAGGCGCCAGGTGTGGAAGCGGAACCAGATGTAGATGAACACCAGCAGCAGCGTCCAGCCGATGGCCAGGAAGGCGCTGTTGCGAAGCTCATCGCCCACCTGCGGACCCACGAACTCCAGGGGCTTGATCGTGACCCCCGCATCGATGCCGCGCAGCGCGGAGTCGACCTTCTCGCGCACCTGGTCGACGCTGAACTCGGCCTCAGGCGCAAGTCGCGCGGAAATATCGTGGGAGTTGCCGAAGGCCTGCACCGTGGGCTCGTGGAAGCCGGCAGCCTCAAGCGCTTCGCGCACCTTCTCAACGTCGGCCGTGCCCGGGTAGGTGGCCTCGAAAATCGTGCCGCCGGTGAAATCCACCGACAGGTTCAGCCCGCGCACGAAGAACATCGCGATCGAGGCAATGACCAGCGCGATGGACAGCGTGTACCAGACACGCCGCGTCGCCATGAACGGAAAGTTGGTGGCCTTGTGGAAGAATTCCATGTCTTGTTACCTCAGGCTCAGCCGATCGACAGTTTCGCGGGCTTCTTCGCCCCGCCGTAGATCAGCGTCAGCAGTGCGCGGCTGCCGAGCATCGCCGTGAACATCGAAGTGAGGATGCCGAGCATCAGCACCGTCGCGAAGTTGCGTATGGGTCCGGTGCCGAACACCCACAGCACCAGGCCCGCGATGAACGTGGTGACGTTCGAATCCCAGATGGCCGTCCAGGCCTTCTCGAAGCCGGCGCGGATCGAGGCCTGCGGCGTGATGCCGTTGCGCAGCTCCTCGCGGATGCGCTCGTAGATGATGACGTTGGCGTCCACCGCCATGCCCACCGTGAGCAGGATGCCGGCGATGCCCGGCAGCGACAGCGACGCCTTCATCAGCGACAGCAGCGCCGTGAGCAGCACCACGTTGACCGCCAGCACCAGCGAGGCCACGACGCCGAACAGGTTGTAGTAGAGGATCATGAACACGAACAGCGCGGCCGAACCGATGATCAACGCGCGCACGCCGGAGCGGATGTTCTCGGCGCCCAGCGACGGGCCGATGGGCCGCTCGCTGACGATGAACTGCTTGGCGGCCAGCTGGCCCGAGCGCATCAGCAGCGCCAGCGTCTGGGCTTCGCCCTGGCCCACGCCGGTGATGTTGAACTGGTTGCTGAACACGCCGCGGATGGTGGCCTCGCTGATCACCTCCTGCTTGGTGACCTCGCGCTCCACTTCCTGGCCGTTCACGAAGGCTTTTTCGCGTGTCTTCTCGATGAGCACCACGGCCATGGGCTTGCCGAGGTTGGCCTGCGTGATGCGCAGCATCTCGTCGCCGGCCTGGGCGTTCAGGCGGATGGCCACGGCCGGACCTTCCTGCGTGGCGGTGGAACGTGCGTCGATGAGCTGGTCGCCGGTGGCGATGATCTCGCGCTTGAGCAGCGTGGGCCGACCGTCACGGTGGTAGTAGATGCGCGAGCCCACCGGCGCGCGGCCGCGGCTGACGGCGTCCTGCACGTTGTTGGCCACATCGGACATGCGGAATTCCAGCGTCGCGACGCGACCCAGGATGTCCTTCACTTCGGCGGAATTGAGCACGCCGGGCAGCGCCACGGAAATGCGGTCGACGCCCTGCTGGCGGACTTCGGGCTCGGTGACGCCCAGCGCATTGACGCGGTTGCGCAGCGAATTCATGTTGAGCTGGATGGCGTTGCGCTGGCGCTCGGTGATCTGTGCAGCCGTCAGCGTGGCATCGATGTAGGGCACGCTGCCCGCATCGTTGATGCTGTACGTGAGGTCGGTGACCACCTTCTGCATCACATCGCGCGCGGCCGCGAGGTTCGCGCCGGCGGCGAAGCTGACGCGCACGCCCGTCGCAAGGCCCGCCTCGTCGCTTAGCGAAGTGACGTCGGCGAATGCGATGTTGTTGGTGGTGAGCGCGCGGCGGTAATCCTGCTCGTAGCTTTCCACCAACTGGCGCACGGCGTCGTTGATGTCCACCTGGTAGAGCAGGTACAGCCCGCCGCGCAGGTCGAGGCCGAGCGGCATGGGCCGCAGGCCCACCTTGCGGAAGAAGTCGGGCGCGCGGGGCGCGCGCGCCAGCGCCGAGACGAAGGTCTGGCTCAGCGCCTCGTTGACCGCATCACGCGCGGCGTACTGGGCATTCACGTCGTTGAAGGTGAGCACCATGCGCTCGCCCTCGACGTAGTCACCCTTGATGACGACGCCCTTGGCCTTCAGCGCATCCTCGACGCTCTTGCGACCGGCATCGTCGATGACGGCGCGGTCCTTGCGGACGACCTGCAGCGCGATGTCCTCGCCGAAGAAGTTCGGCGCCGCGATCACCAGCGCGAGCAGGGTCACGGCAGCGACGACGATGTATTTCCAGCGGGCGAATTCCAGCATGGGGGATCAAGCGCTCTTGTATGTGCCCTTGGGAACCAGCTGCGAGACCTGGGCCTTCTGCACCTTGATACGGACGCCATCGGCGATTTCAAGGGTGAGGAAGCCATCGCCCACGTCGGCGACCCGGCCCAGGATGCCGCCGGTGGTGACGACTTCGTCGCCGGTGGCGATCTTCGAGAGCATCGCCTGGTGTTCCTTGGCGCGCTTCTGCTGCGGGCGGATCAGCAGGAAATAGAACACGACGAGCATCAGCGGCAGCATCAGCAGCGACATGGTGCTGCTGGGGGCGGCGGCCGGGGCGGCCTGGGCGTAGGCGTCGGAAATCAGGAGGCTCATTGTCTTGGGACCTGAGGGTGGGGTGAAAAAAGGTCGGGCATTATGCCACAGGCCCGGCGCCGGCCCTTTGGGCAAGTGTTTCCCGGCAGAAGGCGGCAAAACGGCCCTCGTCCAGCGCCAGGCGCATCCGGCGCATCAGGTCCAGGTAGAAATGCAGGTTGTGCAGGGTGTTCAGCCGGGCCCCCAGGATCTCGTTGCACTTGTCGAGGTGGCGCAGGTAGGCCCGGGAGTAGTTCCGGCAGGTGTAGCAGCCGCAGGCCGGGTCGATGGGGCTGGTATCGGTGGCATGGGCGGCATTCCTGATGTTGAGCACGCCCGTGCTGGTGAACAGGTGGCCGTTGCGCGCATGGCGGGTGGGCATCACGCAGTCGAACATGTCCACGCCGCGCAGCACCGCGGCCAGCAGGTCCTCGGGCCGGCCCACGCCCATCAGGTAGCGCGGCCGGTCGCGGGGGATCAGCGGCTCGATCTGCTCGATCACCCCGAGGCGCACTTCTTCGGGTTCGCCCACGGCCAGGCCCCGATGGCGTAGCCCGGAAAACCTACGCGCGTCAGCGCCTCGAGCGACGCCACCCGCAGGGGCGCGAACATGCCTCCCTGGATGATCCCGAACAGGTTGCCGCGTGCCGGCAGGCCCGGAGGCTCCAGCGATGCATCGCGGTAGTAGTGCGCGTGCGAGCGCGCAGCCCAGCGCATCGAGCGCTCCATGGACTCGCGCGCCTGCGCCTCGGTGGCGGGCCACGGCGTGCAGTCATCGAAGCACATGGCGATGTCCGAGCCCAGCGCCCGTTGCACATCCATGGAATCCTCGGGCGTCAGCCGCACAGGGCTGCCATCCACCGGGGACTGGAAGCGCACGCCCTCCTCGCTGATCATGCGCAGATCGGCGAGGCTGAACACCTGGAAGCCGCCCGAGTCGGTGAGGATGGGTCGTTGCCAGTGCATGAAGCCATGCAGGCTGCCGTGCGCGAGGATGATCTGCGTGCCCGGCCGCAGCATCAGATGGAAGGTGTTGCCCAGCACGATCTGCGCGCCGATGCATTCCAGTTCCTCGGGCGTCATCGCCTTCACGGTGCCGTAGGTGCCCACGGGCATGAAGGCAGGCGTTTCGATGACGCCGCGCGGCATCGTTATGCGGCCGCGGCGCGCAGCGCCTTCCTGCTTCAGCAGCTCGAATTGCATCAGGAGACTCCGGGCGTGATGAACATCGCATCGCCGTAACTGAAGAAGCGATATCGCTCCCGCACCGCATGCGCATACGCGGCCAGCACCGCTTCGCGGCCCGCGAAGGCCGACACCAGCATCAGCAGCGTTGATTCGGGCAGGTGAAAATTGGTGATGAGCGCATCCACGACGCGGAAAGCATAGCCCGGCGTGATGAACAGCCGCGTGTCGCCGGCGCCCGCGGCAAGCTCGCCGCCCTGCGCGGCCGACTCCAGCGCGCGCGCCACCGTGGTGCCCACGGCCACCACCCGCCCGCCCGCAGCGCGGCAGGCGCGCACCGCCTCCACCAGCGAGGGCGGCACATCGAAGCGCTCGGCATGCATCACATGGTCGCGAACGTCATCCACGCGCAGCGGCTGGAAGGTGCCCGCGCCCACGTGCAGCGTGACCTCGGCGCGATGCACGCCCATGTCGTCCAGCCGCGCGATCAGCGCCGCGTCGAAATGCAGGCTGGCGGTGGGCGCCGCCACGGCACCCGGCGCGCGGGCGAAGATGCTCTGGTAGCGCGCGCGGTCGTCGTCGCCCGCGGCGCGCCCGATGTACGGCGGCAGCGGCACCGCGCCATGGGCTTCGAAGAAGGCCAGCACTTCGGCGGGGGTTTCGATTTCCCACAGGTCGCCGGCCGGCGTGCTGGCGCGTTCCACGACGCGGATCTCGCCGCCGGCGGTGCCGATGACCAGCCCCGACCGGATCGGCTTGCTGGCGCGGGCCTGAACCCATGCCCGCCGCTCGCCCACGGCGCGCTCCAGGAATACCTCGACGCGTCCGCCCGAGGGCTTGGTGCCGAACAGCCGCGCGGCGACGACGCGCGTGTCGTTGAACACCAGCAGGTCGTGCGGCCCGAGCAGCGAGGGCAGATCGGTGAAGCGCCGGTCGGCCAGCGCACCGGCTTTGCCGTCGAGCACGAGCAGCCGGCTGGCCGACCGCTCAGGCAGGGGCGCCTGGGCGATCAGCTCCGGGGGCAGTTCGAAGTGGAAGTCGGCGCGCCGCATGAGGGCGCGCATGGTAGGGCTTGATCAGTCCTCGCCGCCACCGGGAACGGTGATTTCCAGGTTCTGGGCCTTGCGGTCGCGCTGCACGCGGATGGTGAGCTTCTCGCCCGGCGAGTAGGAGCGCAGGATCCGGCCGGCGTGCTGCGCATCGGCGGGCGTGCGGCCGTCGATGGCGAGGATCACATCGCCATCCTGCAGCTTGAAGGCAGCGTTGTTGCCCGCGCGGACCACCAGCACCCCGGCCTTCACGCCGAAGTAGCTGCCGAGCTTCTCGGACAGCGTGGCGAACTCGATGCCGCGGAAGCGCATGCCCATGCCGCCCTCATCGCCGCGATTGATGATGATCTCGCGGCGCTGCTGCAGCGGCCCGCCCATGCCGGGCCCACCGGGCATCCCCGGGCCAGGCCCGACTCCAGGTCCGGGTCCCGGGAAGGTGAACACCTGCGCGCCCGGCGGGCCGCCGGCGCCACCTGGCCCGCGACGCTCCAGACGGAAGGTCTGCATCGGCGCGGGCCGCGGCGTCACATCGAAATTCAGCTTCTTGCCCTCGCGCAGCACGCCCACCTGCACCTTGAGGTTCGGATCGACCTGCGCCATGCGCGCCACGAGCGCGCGACCGGGATCGGATTCCTTGCTGATGTCCTCGCCACCGATGGACGTGATGACATCCCCTGCCTTGATGCCGGCATCGGCCGCGGCGCCGCCGGGGCTGACCTCCACGACCTTCGCCCCGCCCTCGCCGGCGCCATTGGCGATCTGCACGCCGATGACGGCGCGCGGCGGCGGACCGTCGCCCGACTGGAACTGGAATTGACGCCGACCCTCACCGCCCAGTTGCATCGACAGCTCGGCCACCTCGCGCGCCGATTTGTCGAGCTCCGCGCGCGCCTCGTCGAGCTTCTTCTGCAGCTCTTCCTGGTTGGGCTTGGATTCGGACGCGGCGCCGGCGGGCTGCGCCGCCATCGTGCCGGGCGACCAGGCGCCAAATGCCAGCGCCGCGATCAGCGCCGCCGGGGTGACCATGATTCGGGTGTGTTTCATCGTTGGTGCTCCTCAAAGACTCAACAGTGCGTGCGCGTAACTGACGCGCTGCAGTGATTCGTTCATCTGTTCCCGCGTGCCTTCGATGCGCCGCAGCTGCTCTGCCGGCGCGCGCTGCACGCGCGCCGCGGAGAGCTCGGCATCCAGCAGCGCGATGCGGTCTTCCAGTTCGCTGGTGAGCTCGAAGCGGCTCATGTCCACCAGTGCCGGGGAATCCGGTCGGTGGCCGTCCAACGGCTGCGTCATCAGGTCCTGCGATTCGACGGCGACCATCACCGGGTCCTCGTCCACCCGCGGCTGCGTGACCAGCGCCAGGACACCCACCAGAGTGAGCATCGACACTGACAACGCCGAGCCCCACACCGCGGCGCGGCGCCTGGAAGCTGCGCGGACGCGGCGCTGCTCGAACGCATCGAAGCCCCACGGAGCGGACACATCCTGGCTGGCCACGGCCCGCAGACCTTCCTGCACGCTCATGGCGCATGCCCCTGTGCCGAGAGTTCAGGTCGCACCACCACGGATGGGGTTGCGGGCTCGGCCAGGTGATCGCGCAGCAGCGCATGCGCGCGCGAGAGCTGCGACTTTGAAAAACTCACGCTTCGGCCGAACACGGCTGCGATCTCCTCGTGACTCATGCCTTCCACATCGAACATCCACACGACGCTGCGCGCCACATCGGGCAGGCAGGACAGCGCGCGCTCCACGTCAAGCAGCTCCGGCGCGGGCGCCTCCACCCGGGGCTCGTGCGCGGGCAATTCATCCATCTCATCGCCAGCGACAACCGCGACCAGCGCGCGCCTGGCGCGTTGCCACGGAGAGCGCAGGTGCATCAGGCATTGCCTGATGGCGATCTGGCGTACCCAGGCGCCAAAGGGCGCGTCCCCGCGATAAGTCGGCAGGCTGCGCAGCAGGCTCACCATGCAGTCCTGGAACACATCCTCGGCGGCGGCACGGGGCACCACCATGCGACGGATCAGCGCGAACACGGGGCCGGCGACCTGCCCGTAGAGCAGGCGCTGTGCCTCACGGTCGCCTGCAGCGGCCAGCCGCAGGCAATCCGCATCGACCGGGATATCCAGGAATCGACTCATCACGGACTAGGATGCGCCAGCAGGCAAAAAGGTCGCGGGAGAGCACAAAAAAACTTACCATCTCGCCCCCCACGCGCCCGTGTGGCGGAACTGGTAGACGCAGCAGACTCAAAATCTGCCGATCGCAAGGTCGTGTCCGTTCGATTCGGACCACGGGCACCACATCCCCCTGGACCTCCCCCGTTGGACAAACACCCTGTCACAACTTATATTTAACCTCTTGGTTAATTAACCATCAGGTCAAATTCAATGACGGACCCCCTCAGCCGCACCTTTGCCGCGCTGGCCGATCCCACGCGGCGGGCCATGCTCGCCCGACTGTCGGAGGGAGAGGCGAACGTCTCGGACCTCGCCGGGCCGTTCCTGAAGGACATGAGCCTGCCCGCGGTGACCAAGCACCTGAAGGTGCTGGAGAAGGCGGGGCTTGTACGCAAGGGCCGCCAGGCGCAGTGGCGCCCCTGCCAGTTGAACGGCGAGCCGCTGCGCGAGGCGGTGGACTGGATGGAGCAGTACCGCATCGCCTGGGAAGAACAGCTCGACCGACTCGGCGCCTACCTGAAGACCAAAACCGAAGGAGCTGGCCATGGCCGCAGGAAGTAAGTCCAACCTCATCTCGATCACGCGCATCTACGACGCGCCGCTGCAGGCGGTATGGGAGGCCTGGACGAATCCCGAGGAAGTGGCCCAGTGGTGGGGACCCCGCGGCTTCACGCTGACCAATCACGAGCACGACCTGCGGACCGGCGGCCACTGGCACTACACCATGCACGGCCCCGACGGCACCGACTACGAGAACACCACGCAGTACCTGGAAGTGGTTCCGCGGCAGCGGATGGTCTACGACCATGGCGGCCACAAGGACCGCCCTCCGCTGTTCCGCGTCACTGCACTGTTCACCGAGCGCGAGGGGTGCACGCAGCTGGACATGAGCATGGCGTTCGCGACACCCGAGGTCGCCGCCGAGATGCGCGGCTTCATCCGCAAGGCCGGTGGCGAGGGAACCTGGGACCGACTGGCCGAGTACCTGGGCAAGCGTTGCGCGGGCAAGGAGCAGTTCTTCATCACGCGCAGCTTCGAGGCTGGCATCGAGCGCGTGTACGACATGTTGACCGATCCGGCGCACCTGGCGCAGTGGCTGCCGCCCACCGGCGCGACCATGCGTTTCCTGCGGGCGGAGCCGAGAGTCGGGGGCGCTTCGTTTTACGCGATGACCATGCCCGGCGGGGCGACCATGCACGGGCTGGTCAAATACCTCGCGCTCGAGAGGCCACACCGCGTCATCTACACGCAGCAGTTCTGCGACGAACGCGAGCAGGTGATCCGCCCTTCGTTCTTCGCCCACTGGCCGCTGGCCATGCTCACCACCATCACGCTGGCCAGCGAGGGCGCGGACCGCACGCGGGTCACGGTGCGCTGGGAGCCGCAGGACGCGACCGATGCCGACATGGCGGAATTCCTCAAGCAGCGCGGCGGCATGAGCCAGGGCTGGACAGGCAGCTTCGACAAGCTGGAGGCGGCGCTGAACCCGGCAGATGCATGATGCGGGACGCCAGTGACTGACCTTGCCGCCTACGCGGGACTTTTCGCCAGCGCATTCGTGGCGGCCACGCTGCTGCCGGCGCAGTCGGAAGCCGTATTGTCGGCGCTGCTGCTGGATGGGCGACTGCCGATCGTGGCGCTGCTGGTGGTAGCCAGCGCCGGCAATGTGCTGGGCGCGGTGGTTAACTGGCTCATCGGTCGCGGCGTGGAACGCCTGCGCGATCGCGCGTGGTTCCCCGTGAAGCGCGCCACGCTGGAGAAGGCTCAGCAGTGGTACCAGCGCTACGGCAAGTGGTCGCTGCTTGCCAGCTGGATGCCGCTGGTTGGCGATCCACTGACCGTCGCAGCGGGCGTGATGCGCGAACCCCTGCCGGTATTCCTGCTGCTGGTGACGATTGCCAAGGTCGGCCGCTACATCGTGCTGGCCGCCCTGCTGCTGCGCTGGATCTGAGGCCGCGGGCGCTAGCCGGTGTTGTAGATATTGCCGTCCGCGGTTTCCCGCTCGACCAGCGTGGCCACCGTGGAATCCAGCGGTTCAGGCTTGCCGAACAGATATCCCTGGCCGAAATCCACGCCGAGCCTGCGCAGGGCTTCGGACTGTTCCTTGCTCTCCACGTATTCACCCACCGTCTGCAGCACGAAATCGCGCGCCAGCTGCACGATGGTGCGCACGGCGGCTTCCGAGCGCTTGTTGGTGGTGATGTCGCGGATAAAGCTGCCGTCGATCTTTAGCCGCGTGACAGGCAGCTGGTGGATGTAGGCGAGGGAATTCGCGCCGGTGCCGAAATCATCGATCGCGATGCCGCAGCCTGCCGCGCGCAGCCGGCGCATGGCATCGCCGGCCTTGGCCAGGTTCCCCGCTGCCACCTGCTCGGTCACTTCGACGACGATGCAGCCCTGCGGCAGCTTTGATTTCTTCAGCTGCTGCGTGAAGTGCTCGGCGAACTCCGGATCGCAGATCGACTGCCCGGAGACGTTGATGGCCATGGTGAGCCGCTGGCGCGCCAGCACTTCGCGATGCGGAGCCAGGATGGAAAACGCCTTGTCCACCACGTAGCGGTCGACTAGCGGCAGCATCTGGTGGCGCTGCGCCCCGGCCAGCAGACGACCCGGGTCGTCCATGCTGCCGTCCTCGTTGCGCAGGCGCAGCAGCAGTTCGAAGCCCAGCGGGTGCTTGCGGTCGCGCAGCGACACGATGGGCTGCGTGAAGAGCTCCAGCCGGTTGCTGCGCAGCGCCTCGCGCAGGTCCGCGGCAGCGAAGTCCTCATCCTTGCGCCGGATCACGCTGGCGTCGTTGGACTGATGGATCTCGATGCGCGAGCGGCCGCGGTCCTTGGCCATGCGCAGCACCATGTCGGCCGACAGGATCGTGCGGTCGATGGGCTCGCCAGCCAGGGCATATTCGGCAATGCCGCAGCTCACAGTCAGCCGCGGAAAATCCTGCTGGTCCTTGATCTCGACCTGCTCCAGCTCGGTCTGCAGGTTCATGGCGATGCGGGCTGCCTGCTCGCCGTCCACATCGGGCACCATCAGCAGGAACTTGGCGCCCTCGATGCGCGCGACCAGCGAGCCTTCGGGCAGCAGTGGCTTGACCAGCAGTCGCGCGAAGGTCGCAATGACCATGTCGCCGACTTCCACGCCGCGGGTATGGTTGAGGGGGCGCAGTCCATCCAGATCCGCGAGGATCAGCGCGCCACAGCCGCGATCTCTACCGGCCAGCGCCGAGCGCAGGCCGCGCCGCGACAGATGTCCGGTGTCGGCGTCGAACTCGCGCATCAGTCGTCGTGCCAGGCGCAGCGACTGTACCTGCCCGCCGACGGCAGCGAAGGTATCGAAGCGCGGCGAGGTCAGCTCGCGCGCGAAGACCAGCCATGCGGGATAACGTGCCGAGCCGGTGTCCACTGGCACCATCAGCAAGCGACATGCAGCACGCTGGCCACCGACGCTCTCCTCTCCCTGCACCACCGCGGCCTGACCCTTGCGCTCCTCGAGCGCGATCACGCGATCGGCGATGGTGTCGAATTCCGCGGCAATGGCCACGGGCACTTCCGTGCCCTTCACGGCCACCGGCAGGCGCAGCGCGCAGCAGGGCATCCACAGCAGCGCGGCATCGGCCTGCACGCGCTGGCCCACTTCCCGCAATACGTCGGGCAGGCCCGCACGATCGCGCACACGCCGGCGCAACTCGTGCCCGAGTCTCATCAGCGCCAGGTCAGCTTCGTGCCGGCCCGTGGCGCTGGTATCTTTGGTTTCCGTGTTCATAAGTCCCTGAACTGCGGCAAATGATTGCCGCTGGAGGGCCTCGCGGACGTGATCCAGTTCCCACCCGCGCAGGCGATATATGTGATGGACAAGCGTTTCTGCTGTTACTGCGGCTCGCCTACCGAAATGCGAATTCCGGAGGGAGACCACCTGCCGCGACGCATCTGCCCGGCCTGCGAGGCCGTGCACTACGAGAACCCGCGCATCGTCGTGGGCTGCGTCCCGGAAGCCGAAGACGGCCGGATCCTGATCTGCCTGCGGGCCATTGAACCCCGGCGCGGCTGGTGGACCGTGCCGGCCGGCTTCATGGAGAACGGCGAGACGCTGCGCGCGGGCGCAGCGCGCGAATGCCAGGAAGAGGCGCTGGCCCAGGTGGATGTCGGCACGCTGCTGGCGGTCGTGGACATACCCGAGGCACATCAGGTGCATGTGTTCTTCCGCGCAAAACTGACCACGTCAGCTTTTGGCGCGGGGCCCGAGAGCCTGGACGCCAAGCTCGTGGACCCTCGGCAGATTCCCTGGGAGGAACTGGCCTTTCCTTCCACGCGGTTTGCGCTCGAAAGCTACATGCAGGACCGGGAATCCGGCACCGCGCTGCCGCATCAGACCACGCTCGCGCGGCGCTATCCGGGCTAGAATGCGCGGCCTGAACGTAGAGGACCCGGCATGACCTTCGTCGTCACTGAAAACTGCATCAAGTGCAAATACATGGACTGCGTGGAAGTGTGCCCCGTGGACTGTTTCCACGAAGGCCCCAACTTCCTGGTCATCGATCCGGATGAATGCATCGACTGCACGCTGTGCGAGCCCGAGTGCCCTGCCGAAGCCATCTTCTCCGAGGACGAAGTGCCCGCGGACCAGAAGGACTTCCTGAAGATCAACGCGGACCTGGCCAAGGCCTGGCCGGTGATCACCGAAAAGAAGCCCGGACCTGCCGATGGGAAGGAATGGGATGGGAAGCCGGGCAAGCGGGCGCTGCTCGAGAAGTAAGTGTCGGATCTGGTAGGCGCGTACGTTCGAGCGGCCGCGCTGCAGGAAATCCGGGCCGCTCAGACAGCCGGCCGAAGACGGCCGGAACTCGCGGCCCGG
Source organism: Pseudomonadota bacterium (assembly GCA_016720075.1). Lineage (GTDB taxonomy): Bacteria > Pseudomonadota > Gammaproteobacteria > Steroidobacterales > Steroidobacteraceae > ZC4RG30. The sequence goes on along the minus strand of JADJXW010000001.1, from coordinate 687,818 downwards.
ATTTCCTTCCGCACGTCCGCTCGAACCCAGGCGTTTTCTTGATCCGATTCTGATCGCTCACGCAGCGTGCGCTTGCGGGCATGGGCGTGGTGCGTGGGCCTCTTGGCCCGCAAGTTCCGGCCGTCCGCGGCCGGCTGTCCGAAGCGGGCCAAGAGGCCCACGCGCCGCGACCGTGCCCTTACGAACAAACGCTGACAGCGCGCTCCCGGATCGAAACTAGTTGGCTTTGCGCTCAGCCGCGTCGTCGGCAAGCGCCTTCTGGATGTGCGCCAGCAACTGCGCCGGCGCCATGTACCCGGGAATCAGCTCGCCGGTTTCGATGACAACCCCGGGCGTGCCGGAGACGCCCACATCGCGGCCGAGCTGGTATTCGCGCGCCACGGGTGAGCCGGGGCAGGCCTTCTCGGGCACCTCGTCGCCGGCCTTGGCGCGCGTGAAGGCGGCCTTGCGGTCGGTTGCGCACCAGATGGCATCGGCCTTGGCCCAGGACTCGGTGTCCGGGCCGGTTCGCGGGAAGAACAGGTAGCGCACACGAATGCCGAGCTTGTTGTATTCGGCGATCTGGCCGTGCAGGCGCTGGCACCACGGGCAATCGACGTCGGTGAACACGGTGATGGTGTGCTTGGCCTTTTCGGGGCCGAACACCAGCATCTGCGATTCGGGCAGCTCGCCCAGCTTCGCCAGGCGCAGCTCGCGGCGGCGCACCTCGGACAGGTTCGGGAAATCACCCTTGTCGGAGACGCGGTAGAGATCACCGGAAAAGACGAACTTCGCGTCGGCGCTGACGTAGGAGATTTCCGCGCCATGCGAGAGTTCGTAGATGCCCGGCACCGGCGTGGCGCGGAAATCCTCGGGCTTGGAGCCCGGCACCTTCGCGGAAAGGGCCACGCGTGGATCCTGCGCGGTGGCGCCGGCTGGCGCGGCGACCGCGCCTGCACCTGCACCTGCGGCGGCGGTCGGTGTCGCATCGCCACGGGCACAGGCGGCCAGGGGCAGCAGCAGGACGGCAAGCAGTGAGAGGCGGTGTTTCATGGGCGCAAGTCTAGCACCGGCGCCCTGCGGCTTACGCATGTCGCGCAGCCGGGACAGGGATCCGGACTATCCCCTGGGATGATGCCGACCGTGCATTTCCTTCATGCGTTCCCGCGCCACGTGGGTGTAGATCTGCGTGGTCGACAGGTCGCTGTGTCCGAGCAGCATCTGCACCACGCGCAGGTCGGCGCCGTGGTTCAGCAGGTGCGTCGCGAAGGCATGCCGCAGCGTGTGCGGCGAGAGTTCCTTCTCGATGTTCGACTTGCGCGCATAGCGCTTGATGATGTGCCAGAAGGCCTGGCGCGTCATGTGATCGCCGCGACGGGTCGGGAAGAGATAATCGGTGGATCGATCGAGAAGGATCTCGCCGCGACCCGTGCCGATGAATTCCTTGAGCCAGCGGACGGCTTCCTCGCCCAGCGGGATCAGCCGCTCGCGATCGCCCTTGCCGACCACGCGCAGCACGCCCTGGTTGAGGTTCAGCTGCGAGTACCTGAGGCTGACCAGTTCCGAGACGCGCAGGCCTGTGGCGTAGAGCACCTCGAGCATGGTGCGGTCGCGGCTGCCGAGGGGATCGGAAACCACCGGCGCATTGAGCAGGGATTCGACTTCTTCTTCAGTCAGCGACTTCGGCAGCGAGCGGCCGATCTTCGGCATCGCGATCTGCGCCGTGGGGTCATCGCGCAGGGTGCCCTCGCGCAGCAGGTTGCGGTAGAAGCGGCGGAACGAAGACAGTTGCCGCGCCGTGGAGCGCGGGCGCGCGCCGGTTTCGACGCGCCAGGCGATGAAGCCGAGCAGATCCGCGCGCGTGGCCTTGGTGATGGCAACGCCGTGCGAAGCCAGCCAGCGCGACAGCGCCATCAGGTCGGCGCGGTAGGCCGCCAGGGTGTTGGTGGACAGTCCGCGTTCCATCCACGCGCCATCGAGAAACCGCGTGACGGCCGGATCAACGGCCTCGGCAGCGGGGCGGGCAACGGCGACGCTGGCAGACTTGCTCACTGGGGTTTTCCGGTTCGGAGACATGACATGTGCTTGCCGCTGAGTATCGTCAGTAAGGCCTCCCCCCTGCGTGATGCCCTTCACAGGCATTGCTACGCGTTAACATAAAGAGAACCGGGTCACACTATCCCCCGCGAAAACAACCAAGGTCACCGTGTCGCCGTCCGAAGACCTGCCCACCGTCCAGCGTCCCCACGCACTGCGTCATCTGTACGCGGCCTACGCCCTGGCCGCATTCGGGCTGCTGGCCGTGGTCGCGCTGCTGCTGATCCTGCCGGTGCCGTGGCTTGCGCTGCGCCGGCGGATTGCCCGGCGTTTCGCCCGCATCGCGCTGGCGGCCTGCGGCATGCGGCTGTCGGTGATGCATCCGGAGCGGCTGGGGCCCGAGCCGTGCATCGTGGTGGCCAACCACTGCAGCTACCTGGACGGCATCGTGCTCTATGCCGCATTGCCGCCAACTTTCGGCTTCGTCATCAAGCGCGAAATGAGCCGCGTGCCGCTGGCCAACCTGCTGCTCAGGCGCATCGGCGCCCACTATGTGGATCGCAACCGCGGGGCCAAAGGCGCGCGCGACGCGCGCAAGCTGCTGCGCCAGGCCAAATCGGGCGGCGCGCTCGCGTTCTTTCCCGAGGGGACTTTCGGACGCGAGCCCGGGCTGATGCGCTTTCGCAGCGGCGCATTCGCCATTGCCGCGCGCTCGCGGTTGCCCATCGTGCCGGTGGCCATCCGCGGCACACGCGCCGCGCTGCCGGCCGGCACGCTGCTGCCGTGGCCGGGTCGCATCGAGATCGAGCTTGCGCCCGTGCAACCGGCGCCGGAATCCACCAGTGACGAGCATGTGCATGCGGCATTGAACAGCGCGCGCGCAGCCATATTGCAGCGGATTCCGGACCCCGATCTCGCATAAACTCGCGCCCATGATCCAGCGCGATGTCATGGAATACGATGTGCTCGTGGTGGGCGCGGGCCCCGCGGGGCTGGCCTGCGCCATCCGGCTCAAGCAGCTCGATCCGGCCCGCACGGTCTGCGTGCTGGAGAAGGCTGCGGCCGTGGGTGGCCATGCGCTGTCGGGCGCGGTGATGGAGCCGGGCCCGCTGGACGCGCTGTGGCCCGAGTGGCGCACCCAGCAGCCGGGCATCTGCGTGCCGGTGCAGCGCGACGAATTCCGCCTGCTCACGGCGCAGCGCTCACTTCCGCTGTGGGTGCCACCGCAGCTTCGCAACCACGGCAACCTCATCGTCTCGCTCAGCCAGCTCACGCCGCTGCTGGCCCAGCACGCCGAATCGCTGGGCGTGGATGTGCTGCCCGGATTCGCCGCTGCGGCGCCCGTGTATGGCGCCGACGGCCGCGTGGCCGGCGTGCGCGTGGGCGACATGGGCCTGAAGGCCGACGGCAATCCCGGCTCCGACTTCACCGCGGGGCCAGAAATCCGCGCCACCACGACGGTCGTGGCCGAGGGCTGCCGGGGCAGCCTGGCAAAGGTGCTGATCGGTCAGTTCGCACTTGCTGAAGGGCGATCCCCACAGACCTTCGCGCTGGGTTTCAAGGAACTGTGGCAGCTGCCGAAGGGTCGCGGAGAAACGGGACTGGTGCAGCACTGCCTGGGCTGGCCGCTGGATGCGGCCAGCTACGGCGGCAGCTTCGTCTACCACCTGGGTGATGACCGCGCGTATGTGGGTTATGTGGTCGGCCTCGACTACGAAGACCCGCGGCTTTCGCCCTTCGAGGCCTTCCAGCAGTTCAAGCACCACCCCTCGGTTCGCGCGCTGCTCGATGGCGCCGAACTGCAGGCTGCCGGCGCGCGCACCATCGCCGCGGGTGGCTGGCAGTCCATGCCGCGCCTCGACATGCCCGGCGCGGTGCTGATCGGCGATGCCGCAGGCACGCTGAATTTCGCGAAGATCAAGGGCGTGCACCAGGCTATCCGGTGCGGCAGCCTGGCGGCTGAGCATCTGGTGGCCACCGGCAGCACGGCCGGCTTCGACGCGCGCTGGCGTGAATCCGAAGGCGGCACGGAACTCAGGCGCGTGCGCAACATCAAGCCCGGCTTCCGTCGCGGCCTTTGGCTCGGTCTGGCCAACGCCGCGCTGGAAACCGCCACCGGCGGCGTGCTGCCGTGGACGCTGGCCAATCACGACAATGCGCCGCTGAAGCGGCTCGACGAGTTCGATTCTCCTGACCGGCAATGGCAGGGGCGAGACCTGCCGCCGCGCGACCGGCTCGCCTCGGTGTTCTTCGCGCAGACAAGCCACGACGAGAAGCAGCCCGTGCACCTGCGCGTCGCCGAGGCCGACCTGTGCGGCACGCGCTGCACGGCCGAGTACGGCAATCCCTGCACGCGCTTCTGCCCCGCTGGCGTCTATGAAATGGTGGACGATGGCGCAGGCGGTCGCCGCCTGCAGGTCAATGCCGCCAACTGCGTGCACTGCAAGGCCTGCGACATCAAGGATCCCTACGGGGTCATCACGTGGACGACGCCGGAGGGTGGCAGTGGGCCCAACTACGCCAACCTCTGATCAGGACGACGAGCTGCATGAATCGGTGTCGCGGCCCGCGCGGCCCGGCCGGCTGTCGGCGCTGCGCGCGGCGCTGGACGACGGCGCGGTGCGCAGCGCCGAGCGCATGCTGCGGAACCTGCACCCGGCCGAGATCGCGCAGCTGCTCGAATCGCTGCCGCAGAGCCGCCGCGAGATCGTGTGGGAGCTGATCGATCCGGAGCTGGATGGCGACGTGCTGGTCGAGCTGTCCGACGAAGTGCGCGCCAACCTGATCCGCGAGATGGAGCCCGAGGAACTGGCCGCGGCCACCGAGGACATGGAGGTCGACGACCTGGCCGACCTCATCGCGGATCTGCCGGAAACCGTGACGCAGCAACTGCTACACAACATGGACCAGCAGGACCGCGAGCGACTCTCGCGCGTGCTGGAATGGCCAGAGGACTGCGCCGGCGGCCTGATGAGCACCGACACCGTCAGCGTGCGCGCCGATGTCGCGCTCGAGGTGGTGCAGCGCTACCTGCGCATGCGCGGCGAACTGCCCGAGCGCACAGACCGACTGTTCGTGGTCGACCGGCACGACCGTTTCCTGGGCACCATCACGCTGTCGAGCCTGCTCACGGCCGACCCTGAAACCATGGTGGGCGCCACGCTCGACCCCGAGGCGCCGCGCATCACGCCGCAGACCTCGGCGGGCGAGGTTTCGCAGATCTTCCGCGACCGCGACCTGGTCTCCGCGCCGGTGGTGGATGAAACCGGCACGCTGCTCGGGCGCATCACCATCGACGACGTGGTCGACGTGATCGCCGAAGAGGCCGCGCACGAAGTGATGGCCGGCGCCGGCCTGCGCGACGAGGAAGACGTGTTCGCCAGCATCGTGCCCTCCACGCGCCGGCGCATCCTGTGGCTGGGCATCAACCTGTTCACCGCGATGCTGGGCGGCCTGGTGGTGCAGCGCTTCGAGGGAACCGTGGAGAAGGTGGCCGCGCTCGCCGTGCTGATGCCGGTGGTGGCGAGCATGGGCGGCATCGCCGGCACGCAGACGGTCACGCTGATCATCCGCGGCCTCGCGCTGGGCCAGGTGGAATGGCGCGATGCGCGCTGGCTGCTGTGGCGCGAGATCGGCGTGAGCGCGCTGACCGGCACGGCCATGGCGCTGATCGTGGGCGCCATCACCATCGCCTGGCTGGGCACATGGAAAGTGGCGCCGATCATCGGGGCGGCCATGGTGGTGAACCTGTTCACCGCGGCCGTGGTGGGCGTGATGGGGCCGCTGACGCTGCGGCGGCTGTCGATCGACCCTGCCGTGTCGGCTGGCGTGATTCTCACCACCTTCACCGACTGCATCGGCTTCGCGACGCTGCTCGGCCTGGGCACGCTGTTCCTGACCTGATCGCCTAGTCTCCGCTGAGCAGGCGGCGGATCTCATCGCCCTGCGCCATCGCATCCCGGTATCCCAGGCCGATCATGTCGCGGGTGTATTCGCCCTCGAACATCAGGTAGCTGGCCAGCTGCGCGCCGGCCTGGTCACTGGCGCCCATCACGCGCAGCAGCACCTTCAGCGCCGGTGGCAGGCAGTGCATGTGGCGCGCGGCCACCTGCCGCGGATCTTCCGTTGGAGTGAGGAACACCACGCTCTCGACCATGCGGGCCCCGGGCATCACCTGCGGCGCCACCTGCAGGATCTCGTTCACGCGGTTGATCTGCTCAAGGTCCGAATAGATCTGGTCCGAGAACAGATTGTCGAGCGCGTAGCCGAACAGCTGGCCTGGCGATGGCGGCGCATCCGGCGCCGAACGCCGCTTCGACACGCCACCGCCCGCCGAGCCGCGCATGCCGATGACCAGCAGCCGGTTCGCCCCCAGGTGCAGCGCCGGACTCAGCGGTGAGAGCTGGCGCATCGCGCCATCCCCGTAGAACTCGTCGTCGATGAGCTCCGGCGCGAACAGCATCGGCACCGAGAGGCTGGCCATCAGGTGCGACAGCGACAGCTGCGCGCGGCGCCCCACATGATTGCGCCGGCTCCATTCGCGGTAGCGGTCGTTGCCTTCGAAGAAGGCCACCGAACGGGCCGTGCCGTAGCCCGTGGCGCACAGCGCCAGCGCGTCGAGATTGCCGGCGCGGATGTTGCGGCCCACCCCGCGCCAGCGCACTTCGCGCGTAAGCAGATCCCGCAGCGGTGCATTGTCGAATAGCGAACGAGGCGCGCGCAGCAGCAGGCCGCCCGACAGCAGCGACAGCATCCAGTGCAGGCCCGCGCGCAGCATCTTTCGCCGGCCCACGTGGAAGACCTGTCCGACGTGGAAGTTCGCCCAGACATGCTCGATGGCGGCCACCGCCGCATGCCAGTCGTTGGCCCGGGCCGCCAGCACGCTGGCCGCCACGGCACCGGCCGAGGTGCCCAGGATGACGCGAAAGGGATTTGGCTGCTCTGGCAGTAGCTCCGCTACAGCCTTGAGCACGCCCACCTGATAGGACGAACGGGCGCCGCCTCCCGTCAGGACCAGGGCGGGTGCGGGAACTGAAGGCGTGGATGGAAGGTCCGATGCCATAAGCCTATGATTATCGTTCGCGACGCTTCAAAGCCCTCGAGGTTACCCATCATGTTCGCACGTTCCATCCGCCTGACGCCTGTCCGAATCCTCATTGCCTTCGCCGTGCTGGCGCTGGTCGCCCTGGCGGTTTCCGCCGCCGCACCCAATATCGCACCCGCCGAGGGCAATGCGCCCAAGCCCACCGTGGGCCAGGTCGCGCCGACGTTCGCGCTGGTGGACCAGAACGGCAAGAAGCACCAGCTGTCCGACTACAAGGGCAAGTGGGTGGTGGTGTACTTCTACCCGAAGGACCAGACGCCGGGCTGCACCACGCAGGCCTGCAACTTCACCGAGAACGTGTTTGCCTATCGCAAGGCCAACGCGCAGATCCTGGGCATCTCCGAGGATGACGAAGCCTCGCACAAGGAATTCGAGAAGGCCCTGTCGGGCGCCGCCAGCGACAAGCTGAACGCGACCAGCAAGGCCGCCATCGCCAAGATGTCGGAAGAGGCGAAGAAGGACATCGCCGAACACGGCCTGCCCTTCCCGCTGCTGGCCGACGCGAGCCATGACGTCGCGAAGAAGTACGGCGTGCTCTCCGAGATCAAGACACCCAACGGCAGCATGTTCATCGCCTCGCGCGACACCTTCCTGGTCGACCCTTCGGGCAAGGTGGCCAAGCACTACGACGTGACGCCCGACAAGCTGGAAGGCCACTCGGCCGAAGTACTGGCCGACATCGCGGCACTGTCGGGCAAGAAGAGCTGAACGTCATCGAAGGGCGGCACCTCGCCGCCCGGCCGATGTGAAAAAGGGGCGCCAGTGGCGCCCCTTTTTTTATCCCCCCACAACGTGGGCGCCGGTCAGGTGCCGCGACGCACCCGCAGGATCTGCATGGAGTTCGTGCCACCCTGCACGCCCGACAGATCGCCCTTGGTCAGGATGATCTGGTCGCCCACGTCCACCAGCCCGCGCTTGAGCAGTTCGTCGAAGATGGCCTGGTACATCTTCGCCGGCGACTCGTGCGTCACATCGAACAGCACCGGATACACGCCGCGGTAGAGCGTGACGCGGCTGCGCGTGACGTCCTGGCGCGTGAAGGCGAAGATCGGGATGTCGGCGCGCATGCGCGACATCCACAGCGGCGTGAGGCCCGACTCGGTCAGCGCGACGATGGCCCGCGGATGCGTGTGCTGCGCCGTGAACATCACGGCCTTGGCGATGGCTTCCTCGGTGTTCTGGAACTCGCCATCCATCCGGCGCCCGCGCTTGGTGTGGCCGATCTCGTATTTCTCGGCGCCGATGATCACCTCGGACATGGCCGCCACGGCCTTCACCGGGTATTTGCCCGCCGCCGTCTCGGCCGAGAGCATCACCGCGTCGGAACCATCGAGCACCGCGTTGGCGACATCGCTCACCTCGGCGCGCGTGGGCACCGGGTTTGAAATCATCGACTCCATCATCTGCGTGGCGGTGATGACGATGCGGTTGGCCATCTGCGCCTGCTGGATGATGGTCTTCTGCAGGCCGGTCAGCGCCGCATAGCCCATCTCCACGCCCAGGTCGCCGCGCGCCACCATCACGGCATCGGCCACCGAGAGGATGTCGCTGAGGTTGTCGATGGCCTCGTGGCGCTCGATCTTGGCCACCACGTGCGCGGTGCCGCGCCACTTCGACAGCTCGGCCTTCGCGCGCCGGATATCGGCCGCATCGCGAGCGAATGAAACCGCGAGGAAATCCACTCCCATCTCGGCGGCGAGCTGGATGTATTCCAGGTCTTTCTCGGTGAGCGCGGGCGCCGAGAGACCGCCGCCCTGCTTGTTCAGGCCCTTGCGATTCGACAGCTCGCCGCCGGCGCGGGTGAGGGTCTCGATCCGCGTGCCCTTCACCGCGGTGACCTCGAGCACGATGTAGCCGTCGGCCAGCAGCAGCGTGTCGCCGGCCTTCACGTCCTTGACGAGGTCCTTGTAGGCACAGCCGACTTCGCGGTCATTGCCGGCATTCGGGTCGAGGGAGATGTCGAGCGCGAAGGGCTGGCCCTCGGCCAGCATGATCTTGCCGTTCTCGAAACTCTCGATGCGGATCTTGGGACCGGACAGGTCGGCAAGGATGCCGATGGGCCGGCCCACCGTCTCGGCGGCGGCGCGGATGGCGACGATGCGGCGACGCTGTTCGTCCTTGCCGCCATGCGAGAAATTGATGCGCGCGACATCCAGCCCCGCCCGCACCATGTCGGCGAGCACGGCGGGATCGTCGGTGGCCGGGCCCAGGGTGGCGACGATCTTGGTCCGGCGCAGGAAAGCTTCGGTATTGGTCACTAATGATCCTTTGATTGAGACGCGGCGCGCTCTTCGAGCGCGACCACCGCAGGCAGGCGCTTGCCTTCGACGAATTCCAGGAAGGCGCCGCCACCGGTGGAAATATAGGAAATGCCGTCTTCGACGCCGTACTTCTCGATGGCGGCCAGCGTATCGCCACCGCCGGCCAGCGAGAACGCCTTGCTGCTGGCGATGGCGTTGGCGATGGCACGGGTGCCCTCGCCGAACTGGTCGAACTCGAACACGCCGACGGGGCCGTTCCACAACACGGTGCCCGCATCGGCGATCAGCTTCGCCAGGCGGTCGGAGGTGTCGGGCCCGATGTCGAGGATCAGCTCCTCGGGGCGCACGTCATGGATGCCGCGAACGTCGGCATGCGCCGTGGCCGCGAACTCCGAGGCCACCACCACATCGGAGGGCAGCGGAATGTCGGCGCCGCGTTCCCGCGCGCGAGTGATCAGCCTGCGGCAGGTGTCGAGCATGTCCATCTCGCACAGCGACTTGCCCACCTTGACGCCCGTGGCCGCCAGGAAGGTGTTGGCGATGCCACCGCCGACGATAAGCCGGTCGACCTTCTCGAGCAGCGCCTCGAGGATGGTGAGCTTGGTGCTCACCTTAGATCCGGCGACGATGGCCACCAGCGGCCGCGCGGGCTTCTCCAGCGCAAGTTCCAGCGCGGACAGCTCGCCCACCAGCAGCGGGCCGGCGCAGGCCACTGGCGCGAAACGGGCCACGCCGTGCGTGGAGGCTTCGGCCCGGTGCGATGTGCCGAAGGCATCCATCACGTAGATATCGCAGAGGGCAGCCATCTTGCGGGCGAGCTCTTCGTTGTCTTTCTTCTCGCCCTTGTTGAAGCGCACGTTCTCGCACAGCACGGCCTGGCCGGGCGCTACCTCGACGCCTCCCAGCCAGTCCTTCGCCAGCGGAACCTGCTGCCCCAGCAGTTCCGACAGCCGCTTCGCCACTGGCGCGAGCGACAGCTCCGGATCGTACTTGCCCTCTTCGGGCCTGCCGAGATGCGAGAGCAGGATGACACGCGCGCCCTTGTCGAGCGCCATGCGGATGGTGGGCAGCGAGGCGCGGATGCGCGCATCGCTGGTGACCTCGCCGTCCTTCACCGGCACGTTCAGATCCTCGCGGATCAGCACGCGCTTGCCGGCGAGATCGAGCTTCGCCATCTCGAGGACTTTCATGCTACTTCGCCCGGCTCCAGGCCAGCGCCGTGTCGAGCATGCGGTTCGAGAAGCCCCACTCGTTGTCGTACCAGGAGCACACCTTCACCAGGTTGCCGTCGATGATCTTGGTCAGCGAGGCATCGTAGGTGGAGGACGCCGGGTCGTGGTTGTAGTCCACCGACACCAGCGGCGCCTCGGTGTAGGCCAGCACGCCCTTCAGCGGGCCATTGGCAGCCGCCTTCACCAGCGAGTTGATCTCCTCGACGGTGGTGCTGCGCTTCGGCTTGAAGGTGAGGTCGACCACCGACACGTTGATGGTGGGCACGCGGATGGCGAAGCCATCGAGCTTGCCCTTCAACTGCGGCAGCACCAGGCCCACGGCCGCGGCGGCGCCGGTCTTGGTGGGGATCATCGACATCGTGGCCGAGCGCGCGCGGCGCAGGTCCTCGTGGTAGACGTCGGTCAGCACCTGGTCGTTGGTGTAGGCGTGGATGGTGGTCATCAGGCCCGATTCGATGCCGATGGCATCGTTGAGCACCTTGGCCAGCGGCGCCAGGCAGTTGGTGGTGCACGAGGCGTTCGACACCACCGTCATCGCGGAGGTGAGCGTGTCGTGGTTCACGCCGTAGACAACGGTGCCGTCCACGTCGTTGCCGCCCGGCGCGGAGATCAGCACGCGCTTGGCGCCGCCGGCCAGATGCGCGCTCGCCTTGGCCTTGCTGGTGAAGATGCCGGTGCACTCGAACACCACGTCGACGCCCAGCTGGCCCCAGGGCAGCTTGGAAGGATCACGCTCGGAGAGCACCCGGATGCGGTCGCCATTGACCACCATCGAGTCGCCATCGACCGTGACGGTGCCGTCGAACTTGCCGTGCGCGGTGTCGTAGCGCGTCAGGTGCGCATTGGTGTTCGCATTGCCCAGGTCGTTGACCGCCACGATCTGGATCTCGCCCGTGCGCTTCGCTTCATACAGCGCGCGCAGCGTGTTGCGGCCGATGCGCCCGTAACCATTGATGCCAACCTTGATCGCCATTGATGCGCTCCTTGAAGAAATCAGAACAGTTCGTTGATGGTCTGCTGCAGCCGTTCCGGCGTCAGACCGAAGTGCTTGAAGAGGTCGGATGCCTTGCCTGAGGCGCCGAAGGTGTCGATGCCGAGCACGCGCCCGGCGCTGCCCACGTATTTCCACCACAGCGCGGTGGAGCCGGCCTCGATGGCCACGCGGCGCGTGATGCTGGCCGGCAGCACCGCTTCGCGATAGGCCGCATCCTGCGCATCGAAGGTGTCGGTGCTGGGCATCGACACCAGTCGCACGCGGCGTCCGGCCGCATTCAGCGCGTTCACCGCCGTGGCCGCCAGCGCAACCTCGGAGCCGGTGGCGATCACGATCGCCTCGGGCGCGGCGCCTGCCGGCTCGATCAGCGTGTAGCCGCCACGCGCGACGTTCATTCCCTGCTCGCGCGTGCGCGGCTGCGGTGGCAGCGCCTGGCGAGTGAGCACCAGCGCGGTGGGCGCGTGCTGGCGGCCCACGGCCACGGCCCAGCTCACCGCGGTTTCCAGCGCATCGCAGGGACGCCAAGTGGAAAGATTCGGGATCAGCCGCAGGCTCGACACATGCTCAACCGGTTGGTGCGTCGGGCCGTCCTCGCCCAGGCCGATGGAATCGTGCGTGTAGACGTGGACGAGGCGCTGGTCCATCAGCGCAGCCATGCGCACGGCATTGCGCGCGTAGTCGCTGAACACCAGGAAGGTGCCGGCATAGGGCCGGAAGCCGCCATGCAGCGCCATGCCGTTCATGATGGCGGTCATGCCGAATTCGCGCACGCCGTAGTTGATGTAGTTGCCGTCGGCATCGGCTGGCGTAACTGCCTTGGAATCCCTGCGGAACGTGTTGTTCGAGCCGCTGAGATCTGCCGATCCACCCACCAGTTCGCCCAGCGAGGGGCCGATGGCATTCAGCGCCACCTGCGAGGACTGGCGCGTGGCCTGTGGCGTGGTCACTGCCAGGGCGGCTTCCAGCGCGCCGTGGGCGATCTGCTCCCAGTTGTCCGGCAGGCGGCCTTCCAGGCGGCGATTGAGCTCGGCAGCCAGTTCAGGATGGGCCTTGGCATAGGCGGCAAGACGGCCCTGCCACTGCGCCTCGGCCGCCGCGCCGCGAGCGCGCTGGTCCCAGGCGGCGCTGATGGGCGCCGGAATCTCGAACGGAGGGGAATCCCACTCGAGCTTCCTGCGGGCACCGGCGACTTCTTCGGCGCCGAGTGCCTCGCCATGCGTGGACTTGCTGCCCGCCTTGGTGGGCGCGCCCCAGCCGATCACGGTGCGGCAGCAGATCAGCGTCGGACGGTCCTGCTGCTGCAGTGCCTTGTCGATGGCGGCCGCTACGGCCGCAGCATCATGTCCATCCACGGCGCGGATCACGTTCCAGCCATAGGATTCGAAGCGGGCGGGCGTGTCGTCGGCGCACCAGCCCTTCACATCGCCATCGATGGAGATGCCGTTGTCATCAAAGAACGCCACCAGCTTGCCCAGGCGCAGCGTGCCAGCCAGCGAGCACACCTCGTGCGAGATGCCCTCCATCAGGCAGCCGTCGCCCAGGAACACCCAGGTGCGGTGGTCAATGATCTCGTGACCCGGCCGGTTGAACTGCGTGGCCAGCAGCTTCTCGGCCAGCGCCATGCCCACGGCATTGGCGATGCCCTGCCCCAATGGCCCGGTGGTGGTTTCGATGCCCGGGTGCGCCTCGCGCTCCGGATGACCGGCCGTGCGGGACCCCAACTGCCGGAAGGCGCGCAGGTCGTCGATGGACAGCGAATAGCCCGACAGGTGCAGCAGCGAGTACAGCAGCATCGAGGCGTGGCCATTTGAAAGAACGAACCTGTCGCGATTCACCCACTGCGGGTGCGCGGGGTTGTGCTTCAGGTAGTCTCTCCACAGCACTTCAGCGATGTCGGCCATGCCCATGGGGGCACCAGGGTGACCGGAGTTGGCCTGCTGGACCGCATCCATGGACAGGGCACGGATGGCATTGGCGAGTTGGCGGCGGGTCGGGATGCTCAAGTCAGGCTCATCCTACGGGTGGCGGGAGTTGGAAAGCCGGGCATTTTCCAATGCGGCGACCAGCATCGCAAATCGGCACGCTGGCGAGCGCCACGGGGCGGGCAGCGGACAGAATGTGGATCCAGGCGAATCGATTTCACGCTTGCACACAAAATCCTCCGGGAGGCCGCGCACAGCATGACGATGTTCACCTCCCGCTCAGCTTCCAGCCTCTACAGTGACCCCGACACGGACGTTACTGCCCAGACCCAAGCGACTGAATACCTTGACTAAATCGGCTGTCAGCCTGGTTCAGTTCACCGACCAGCACCTGTTCGGAGATCCTTCGCGCGCGCTGCGCGGCGTGCAGACCCTGCCTGCGCTGCAGGCCACGCTGGCCGCCGCCGCCGCGGACATATCGGCCTGCGACGCCGTCCTGGCCACGGGCGACCTGGTCAATGACGATCCGGGCGGCTATGCGCACATCCGCGACGAATTCGGCGCCCTGGGCAAGCCGGTGCTGTGCATTCCGGGCAACCATGACGATCTGCCGGCCATGCACGCGGCCCTTTCCGGCGCTCCATTCCAGCTCGGCGGCTGCTTCGACGCGGGGGCCTGGCGCGTGATCCTGCTGGACAGCACGATCCCCGGCGAAACCGGCGGCGCGATGAGCCAGGCCACGCTGCAACAGCTCGACGACGCGCTGCGCTCGGCGCCCGATCGCCATGCGCTGGTGTGCCTGCACCATCACCCCGTGCCCATGAAGAGCCGCTGGCTCGACACCGTGGGCCTCACGAATCCCGGCGATTTCTTCGAGGTCCTGCGCCGGCATCGGCAGGTGCGCGCGGTGCTCTTTGGCCATGTGCACCAGGCGCTGGATGAAATGCGCGACGGGTTGCGCGTCATCGCGACACCCTCCACCTGCTCGCAGTTCAAGCCGTTGTCGGATGATTTCGCGGTGGATGACGCACCACCGGCCTGGCGCACGCTGCAACTGCACGCGGACGGCAGTCTCACGACCGCGCTGCGCTGGGTTACCCGCTAGCGCGCATCTGCTCGATCAGCGCCAGTCTCTGGCGCGCTCCCGCTTGCTCCAGCAGGTGCTGCCGAACTGGCGCCGGCACCGGCAGCAGCTGGCCCAGGTGCCCGGCGACCCACACCGCATCATCCGGGCGCCCTTCCCCGGCGGGACACTTTTCATCGAGCTGCGCCAGCGCGTCCATCAGCGCGGAGCGCAGTTCCGGGAACTCATCCGGCTCGAGCCGCGCTTCGACGGGATCATCCAGCCATTCCACGTCGGCGAGATTCAGTCCATCGGGCTGCCGGTCGCGGGCGACAACACGGAAGCGACGTTCGCCCCGCGCCACAATCTTCAGCAGTCCATCTGGCATCTGGCCGAAGTCCACCACGCGCGCCAGCGTGCCGACCTGCGCCACCTCATCGACCGCGCCCACCTCGGCTCCGGCGCGGATCAGCACCACGCCGAAGCCCGTGCCTTCGCGCATCACGCGGCGGATCATGTCGACGTAGCGCGTCTCGAAGATGCGCAGCGGCAGCAGGCCCTCGGGAAAGAGCACGGTGCCCAGCGGAAACAGCGCGATGCGCATGGCCGGTCAGCCGCGAGTCTTGAGCGCCGCGAGCAGCTTGCCGTGCAGTCCGCCGAAGCCGCCATTGCTCATGATCAGCACATGATCACCGCTGCGCACTTCCGTGCCGAGCCTTGCCAGCAGCGCCTCGATCGTAGGCTCGGTGGCAGCCTTGGCGCCGATCTGCCGCGCCACGGCGCCGGCGTCCCAGCCCAGGTCCGGCGGCGCGAACAGGAAGACCGCGTCGGCCGCCGCGAGGCTGGGCGCGAGGGTTTCCTTGTGCACTCCCATGCGCATCGTGTTCGAGCGCGCTTCGAGCACGGCCACCAGGCGCGCCTTGCCGATGCGCCGCCGCAGGCCGTCGATGGTGGTCGCGATGGCCGTGGGGTGGTGCGCGAAATCATCATAGATGCTGACGCCGGCGGCCGTGCCGGTGAGCTCCATGCGTCGCTTCACGCCGCGGAACTCGGCCAGCGCCTCGGCGGCGCGAGCCACCGGCACGCCGGCGTGGCGCGCCGCGGCAATCGCGGCGAGCGCGTTGTCCACGTTGTGCGCGCCCAACTGCGACCACTGCACCGTGGCCTGCGGCTTGCCATCGAACAGCACCTCGAAGCGCGAGTGATCCTCGCCGGGCAGGCGCGCGCTCCAGCGGGCGCCTGCCGCGCCGGTTGACGCGAACCCCTCGCGCGGCGTCCAGCAGCCGCGCGCGATCACGTTGTCGAGGTTCGCATCGGCGGAGTTGTTCACGACCAGGCCACTGCCCGGGACGATGCGCAGCAGGTGGCTGAACTGCCGCTGGATGGATTCGAGGTCGGGGTAGATGTCGGCGTGGTCGAATTCCAGGTTGTTGAGCACCAGCGTGCGCGGGCGGTAGTGCACGAACTTCGCGCGCTTGTCGAAGAAGGCCGTGTCGTATTCGTCGGCCTCGATGACGAAGAACGGCGCATTGCCGAGCCGCGCGCTGACGTCGAAATTGCCGGGCACGCCACCGATCAGGAAGCCGGGCGCGAGCCCCGCGTGATCGAGGATGTGCGCCAGCATGCTCGAGGTGGTGGTCTTGCCATGCGTGCCGGCAACGGCCAGCACCCAGCGATCATGCAGCACGGCGCGCGACAGCCATTCAGGCCCCGACACGAACGGAATGCTCCGCTCCAGCAGCGCCTCGACCACCGGCTTGCCACGCGACATGACATTGCCCACCACCACCACGTCGGGCGCCGGATCGAGCTGCGCCGCATCGAAACCCTGCACCACGTCTATGCCCAGCTGCGCCAGCTGCGTGCTCATCGGCGGATAGACGTTCTGGTCGGAACCCGTGACGCGATGGCCCGCAGCGCGCGCGATCGCCGCGATGCCGCCCATGAAGGTGCCGCAGATACCCAGGATATGTACGTGCATCGGAAAAACCGCCAGTCAGGTGGTCGCAGTGGCTGTGATGGCCGGAGCAACCAGGCTCGCCATCAACAATGCGGAGAGCAGTTCGTTGGCGACCGCCAGCATCACGCAGGCGAACATCGGCCATTGCGTGGCCGCGCGCAGGATGCGCGCCATGATGACCAGCGCCCAGATTTCCACGACCGAGCGCAGCAGGCCGGCCGGAAACTTCCAGGTGGGATCCTGGTAATAGGAAAAGTACAACCAAGCCGTGAACAGCAGCGCAGGGGCGAGGATGATCTGGAACCCGAACACGGCCGAGAGCGTCTGCACGGAGCGTTCAGGCCTGCCGGCAAGGCGCAGCAACGCGCCATACCAGATGAAGGTGACCGCCACGCCGATGCCGATGAGCAGCGGACCGCTGGCCGAGGCCTTTTCAGGCAACGGCACGACGGCCCAGGTCACGGCGTCGAGCGCGCTCGAGACCACGATCAGCAGCAGCAGCAGCGGCGGGGAGAACGGCAGGTCCTCGGGACCCTTCTGCAGTCGCACGATGCCGGTCAGCACGCGCAGCGCTTCGGAAACCTGGGTGGAAAACACTTCGCTCTGTACCCGCCTCGATGCGTAGACTAGCGATTCTACATGAGCCCACCGATCATCTCCGACCGCGCGCGCCTTGAAGATTTCGCCGCGGCGCTGGCCGATGCCTCCGGCATCGCGCTGGATACCGAATTCCTGCGCGAGCGCACCTACCGGCCACAACTGTGCCTGCTGCAGCTGGCACACAATGGCACGGCCTTGTGCGTCGACCCGCTGGCCGATCTGCCGCTGGACCTGCTGCGCCCCGCCCTAGCTCGGCCGGGGGCACAGAAAATCCTGCACGCCGCGCGCCAGGATCTCGAAGTGCTCTGGCCCGTGTTCGGCGAACTGCAGGACGTCTACGACACGCAGATTGCTGCTGCGCTTGCGGGCCTGCCCGCACAGGTGGGTTACAGCGAACTGGTGCGCAGGCTGCTGGGCATCGACCTGCCCAAGGGACAGACGCGCACCGACTGGTCGCGCCGGCCGCTCACCGAAGCGCAGGTGCAATACGCCATCGACGACGTGCTGCACCTGCCCGCACTGCGCGACCTTCTGGACGAGCAGCTCGACAAGCTGGGACGTCGCGACTGGCTGGCCGAGGAGCTGGCGGAACTGTCGCGCGCCGATCGGCTGTTCGTCGATCCGGACAAGGCGTGGGAACGGCTGAAATGGGCGGGTGAGCTGGATCCGGATCGCCTGCGCCTGGCGCAGGCTCTGGCCGCCTGGCGCGAGCGCCGCGCCATCGATCGCGATCGCCCCCGCAGCTGGATTCTCGATGACTCGGGCCTGCGTGGCATCGTGCTGCGCGTGCCGCGCACAGCCGCAGATCTCGCCACGGTGCCGGATCTGACGCCGGGCTTCGTTGAGCGCAGCGCCGAGGCCGTGCTGGGCGTCGTCGAGGAAGCGCGGATGCCCCACAGCCTGCCGCCCCCATCACAGCGGCCGCGGCCGGATGCGGAACTGCAGGCCCGCGTGAAACGACTGGGCGCCATTGTTCAGGAACAGGCCAGGGCACTGGCGCTGGCGCCGGAGCTGCTGGCCACGCGACGTGACCTCGAGGGCATCGCGCGCGGCAAGCCGGTGGTCGAGACCCTGTCCGGCTGGCGCGCCACCGTGCTGGCCGACGCGCTGTCCGCAGCCGTCTGAGGCTTACTTCTTGCGGGCCGCTGGCCTGCGCGAGGCTTTTTTCTTGCTGGCCGGGACCTTCTTTCTGGCAGCCGGCTTCTTCTTCGCCGATTTCCTGGGCGCGGCCTTCTTTGTCGCGGCCTTCTTCTTGGCAGCCGCCTTGCGCTTCGGGGCAGCCTTCTTCTTCGCAGCGGGCTTCTTGCTGGCCACGGGCTTTCTGGCGGGCGCCTTCTTCTTCGCCTTGCGCTTTGGCGAAGCCTTGCGCGCCACGGGCGCCGCCGTCAGCACATGCACCAGCAGCGCGGTGATGGCGTCGATATCGCCCTGCGCGTCGATGGACTGCAGCAGGCCCTGCTTGGTGTAGTACTTCAGCAGCGGCCGGGTCTGTGATTCGTACACCTTCAGGCGCTCGACCACCGTGGCCTCGTTGTCATCGGGCCGCTGGAACAGCGCCGGATTGCCGGCGCAGCTCGGGCACACCAGCGCAGCACCCACCGGCATGGAATAGATATTGAACACGCGACCGCAGCTCTGGCAGCTGCGGCGGCCGGCGATGCGGCGCGTGAGCTCGGCGTAGGGCACATCCATCTGCACCACGGCGGTGAGCGGCTTGCCCAGCTGCTTCAGCATCACATCGAGCGCCTCGGCCTGCGCGATGTTGCGCGGGAAGCCATCGAGGATGAAGCCGTTGGCAACGTCGGCGTCGGTCAGCCGCTCCCTGATCATGCCGAGCACGATGGAATCATCCACCAGCTTGCCCGCATCCATGGCGCCCTTGGCCGCCACGCCCAGCGGCGTGCCGCGCGCCACGGCCGAACGCAGCAGGTCGCCCGTGGATATCTGAGGAATGCTGAAGCGCTGCACCAGGCGCTGGGATTGCGTGCCTTTGCCGGAGCCCGGGGCTCCCAGGAGAACGATGCGCATGAGACCCGTCGTTGTCGTTGAACGTCGGGGCACAGTACCGATACGCTTTGCGCCGGTCAAACCACGCCCGCCCCTCGCTGCCGGAGACAACCATGCGCAAGCCCGCCAAGAAGAAGGCTGCCAAAAGCCGCCCCCGCAATGCCTTCTACGCGCAGTCCGGTGGCGTGACGGCGGTGATAAATGCCTCGGCAGCAGGTGTCATCGATGGCGCGCGCGCCCATCGCAGGCACATCGGCAAGGTGTATGCCGGCCGGGATGGCATCGTCGGCGGACTGACCGAGGACCTGATCGATGTCAGCGCCGAGTCCCCGGCGACCATCAGGGGGCTGCGCTACACACCTTCAGGAGCCTTCGGCTCCGCGCGCTTCAAGCTCAAGGGACTTGAGCAGAACCGCGCCGAATACGAGCGACTGATCGAGGTCTTCCGCGCGCACGACATCGGATACTTCTTCTACAACGGCGGCAACGACTCGATGGACACCGCGCTGAAGGTGTCCCAGATCGGCGAGGCGCTGGGCTATCCCATCACCTGCGTGGGCGTGCCCAAGACCGTGGACAACGACCTGCCGCTCACCGACTGCTGCCCGGGGTTCGGTTCGGTGGCCAAGTACATCGCGGTCTCCACGCGCGAGGCCGCGCTCGATGTGGCATCCATGGCACGCACGTCCACCAAGGTGTTCGTGCTCGAGGTCATGGGGCGCCATGCGGGCTGGATCGCCGCGGCCGGCGGGCTCGCCGGTGAAAAGGCCGGTGATCCGCCGCAGATCATCCTGTTCCCGGAAATCGCCTTCGACGAGACGGCCTTCCTCGCCAAAGTGAAGCAGAGCGTGGATGCCAACGGTTATTGCGTCATCGTCGTTTCCGAGGGCGTGAAGAAGCCCGACGGCAAGTTCCTGGCCGAGGCAGGCGGCAAGGACGCCTTCGGCCACGCGCAGTTGGGCGGCGTGGGCCCCGTGATCGCGCAACTGGTGAAGGACAAGCTGGGTTACAAGTACCACTGGGCAGTGGCCGACTACCTGCAGCGCGCGGCGCGGCACATCGCCTCGAAAACCGATGTGGAGCAGGCCTATGCGGTCGGGCGCTCGGCGGTCGACTACGCGGTGAAGGGCATGAACGCGGTGATGCCCGCCATCATCCGCAAGTCCTCGAAGCCCTACCGCTGGAAGATCGAACCGGTGCTGCTGGCCCAGGTGGCCAACGTCGAAAAGAAGGTGCCCCGCGATTTCATCACCGCGGATGGCTTTGGCATCACGGCGGCGTGCCGCCGATACCTGGCCCCGCTGATCGCCGGCGAGGACTACCCCCCGTTCAAGGACGGCCTGCCCGCCTACGTGCGCATCAAGGGCAAGCCGGTCAAGCGCAAGCTGGCCACCGACTACAAGCTCTGAGCAGCGGCGCGGGGGCTCGGCGCCCCTCGGCCCATGACATATGCAGGCCGCCGGGGCCTTGCCGGCCGGGGCTTTGTTGCGCCGGGGCCGCAGAAGCTCCGCAGGTAGGGATCTACGCGGCTTTGTTACGGGTGGTTTGCTATATTGCCGCCCCGCGCGCGAGGGGCCTTGGGGGCAAAGAGCCCAGGGGCGCGACGCATGATTACAAGAACCTTCTGGAGATCCTCTGATGGAAGTCACTAACTGGTTGTGGCTGGCGATCGTCGCCGGCGTGCTGGCCGTGCTCTACGGCGTCGTGTCCATGCTGTCCATCCTCAAGCTGCCCACCGGCAACGCGCGGATGCAGGAAATCGCTGCCGCCATCCAGGCCGGCGCCCAGGCCTACCTGAACCGCCAGTACGCGACCATCGCGGTGGTCGGCGTGGTGCTGTTCGTGGTGCTGGGCTTCGCGCTGAACTGGCCCACGGCCGGCGGCTTCGCGGTCGGCGCGGTGCTCTCGGGCCTGGCCGGCTACATCGGCATGAACATCTCGGTGCGCGCCAACGTGCGCACGGCGCAGGCGGCCACCAAGGGCCTGAACGCCGCGCTGCAGGTCGCCTTCAAGGGCGGCGCCATCACCGGCATGCTGGTGGTGGGCCTCGGCCTGATGGGCGTTGCCGGTTACTTCCTGCTGCTGGGCGGCGGCAGCGAAGACCAGGCGGTGCGTGAAGAGGCGCTGCACGCGCTGGTCGGTCTTGCCTTCGGCGGCTCGCTGATCTCCATCTTCGCGCGCCTGGGCGGCGGCATCTTCACCAAGGGCGCCGACGTGGGCGCGGATCTGGTGGGCAAGGTGGAAGCCGGCATCCCCGAGGATGATCCGCGCAACCCCGCCGTGATCGCCGACAACGTGGGCGACAACGTGGGTGACTGCGCCGGCATGGCCGCGGATCTCTTCGAGACCTACGCGGTGACGCTGGTGGCCACCATGCTGCTGGGCGGCCTGGTGCTGACCGAAGCCGGCTCCGCCGCCATCATCTACCCGCTGGCCATCGGCGCGGCCTCGATCGTCGCCTCGATCGTCGGCACGTTCTTCGTGTCGACCCGCGAAGGCGGCAAGATCATGAACGCGCTGTACCGCGGCGTGATCGTCTCGGGCCTGATCTCGGCGGTGGCCTTCTGGTTCATCACCAAGCAGGTGTTCCCTGACCAGTTCGGCGCCATGTTCGGCTGCACGCTCATCGGTCTTGCCCTCACGGCGGCGATGATCGTGATCACCGAGTACTACACCGCGACGGAATACTCGCCGGTGCGCAAGGTGGCCGAGGCCTCGCAGACGGGGCACGCCACCAACATGATCGCGGGCCTGGGCGTGTCGATGAAGTCGACCGCGCTGCCCGTGATCGCGGTGTGCTTCGCGATCTACGGCTCGTACACGCTGGGCGGCCTGTACGGCATCGCCGTGGCGGCCACCGCCATGCTGTCGCTGACGGGCATGATCGTGGCGCTCGACGCCTACGGCCCCATCACCGACAACGCCGGTGGCATCGCCGAGATGGCGGGCCTCGACAAGAAGGTGCGTGACATCACCGATCCGCTGGATGCGGTGGGCAACACCACCAAGGCCGTGACCAAGGGCTATGCCATCGGTTCGGCGGGCCTCGCCGCGCTGGTGCTGTTCGCCGACTACACGCACAACCTGAAGGCCGCCGACAAGCTGGTGGACTTCTCGCTGTCGGATCCGGCCGTGATCATCGGCCTGTTCATCGGCGGCCTGGTGCCTTATCTCTTCGCCGCGATGGCGATGGAAGCCGTGGGTCGCGCCGCAGGCTCGGTGGTCACCGAGGTGCGCCGCCAGTTCCGCGAGATCAAGGGCATCATGGAAGGCACCGCAAAGCCGGAGTACGGCACCGCGGTTGACCTGCTCACGAAGGCGGCGATCAAGGAGATGATCATCCCCTCGCTGCTGCCCATCCTGGTGCCGGTGGTCGTGGCCTTCGGCATCAATGCGCTGATGGGCCCCGGTGAAGGCATCAAGGCGCTGGGTGGCCTCTTGATCGGCACCATCGTCACGGGCCTGTTCGTCGGCATCTCGATGTGCACCGGCGGCGGCGCCTGGGACAACGCCAAGAAGTACATCGAGGAAGGCCACTTCGGCGGCAAGGGCTCGGATGCCCACAAGGCGGCCGTGACCGGCGACACCGTGGGCGATCCGTACAAGGACACCGCGGGCCCGGCCATCAACCCGCTGATCAAGATCATCAACATCGTGGCGCTGCTGCTGGTGCCGCTGCTGTAACGACTCGATCTGAAGTGAAGAAGAAAGGCGGCCTTCGGGCCGCCTTTTTTTGCGCCTATTCCTGGCTGCGTCGCGGGGGAGGCACCAGCCGCAGTGACCGCATCCTCGCGTCCGCGCCCCGCTCCGAGCGCAACGCGGTCTCCAGCAACGCGATGCAGTCTTCGGGCGGCATCGGCCGGGCGAAGTGATACCCCTGGCCATAGGCGCAGCCCAGCTGCTGCAGCATCAGCAGCTGCTCAGCCGTTTCCACGCCCTCGGCCACGACCTCGAGCCCCAGCGTGTGGGCCATGCTGGCCACCGCGGTGACGATGGCGGCATCGTTGGCGTCGTTGGCCATGTCGTTCACCAGGCTGCGGTCGATCTTGATGCGATCCAGCGGCAGGTTCTTCAGCTGTGCCAGGTTCGAATAGCCGGTGCCGAAGTCGTCGATCAGCACCTTGCAGCCCAGTTCGCGCAGCTGCCTGAGGCCCGCCACGTGGCGGCCACCCTCCTGCATCAACGCGGTCTCGGTCACTTCGACATGCAGCAGCGTCAGGTCGATGGCGTATTGCCCGGCCACGCGGCGTATCGATGCCGTCAGCGAGTCGCGCGCCAGCTGCAGCGGCGAGACGTTCAGCGTCACGGGTTTCAGCTGCAGCCCCATCGACCGCCAGGCCGCAAGCTGGCGCACCACCATGTTCAGTATCTGCTCGCCCAGCGCGTGGATGAGCCCGGTCTGCTCGGCCAGCTCGATGAAGTGCTGCGGAGCAATCGCTCCCTGCTCCGGATGCGTCCAGCGCACCAGCGCCTCGAACGACGACAGTTCGCCCGTCTGCAGCTTGTAGATGGGCTGGTATTCGACGCGGATCTGCTCGGTGCCGATGGCCCGGCGCAGCGCCTGCTGCAGGGCAACCCGCTCGCCGCGCCCGTGAACCATGTCGGCGCGGAAGAACTTGCTGTTGTCGCGGCCGCTGCTCTTGGCCTCGTACAGCGCGATGTCGGCATGCTTGAGCAGCGACTCCACGTCGGCGCCATCGTCGGGATACACGCTGACGCCGATGCTGGCCGACATCGTGAATGACTGGTCCTCGATCCGAAGCGGCTGGCGCATCGCATCGAGCACGCGCTGCGCGACGCTGACTATGTTGCGCCGGTCGCCCGGATCACTGACCAGCAGCACGAACTCGTCGCCGCCCATGCGCACGACGATGTCGCCGCCGGCAATGCTGGCGCGCAGGCGCCGCGCTGTCTCGCGCAGCAGCTCGTCGCCGGCAGCGTGTCCACGCGTGTCGTTGATCGCCTTGAACTGGTCGAGGTCGAGGAACAGCAGCGCCAGGCTTCCGCCTGCGGCCGAAGCCTGCTGCAGCAGATCCGGCAGCCGATCTCGCAGGAACAGTCGGTTGGGCAGACCCGTCAGCGGATCATGCGTGGCCAGGTGCTCCAGCGAGCGCCGATGATCCTCGCGCTCGGTCTCGGCGCGCTTGCGCAGCGTGATGTCGCGGGCCACCAGGCACAGCAGCCGCCGCCCGGAATGCTGCAGCTGCGCCAGCGTGACTTCGGAGTCGATCAGGTTCCCGTTGGATGCGCGCAGCGGAGACTCCACCGAAGATGAGCCGCCGAACTCGGCGCCACGCCAGCGCTCCAGCAGTTGCTGGTACTCGGGAAAGACTTCCTCGATGCGCCGGTTGCGAAGTTCATCCTCGGCATGACCCAGCGTGCGCTGCAGCGCCGCGTTGCATTCAACGATGCGTCCACTCTTCACGTCCACCAGCGCAACGCATTCCTCAGGCTCGCCACCACGCGCCGGTAACGCTCCTGCTCTTCCTCGCGCGCGCGATTCGAAAGGCGCAGCCGATGGATCAGCAGCGTCGCGACGCCGACGAACACCGTGAGCAGGCCGGCGATGGCGGCGACCAGCAACCAGGTGTTGCGGCGACCGGTGTTCAGGATGCCGCGGTCCAGTTCGGTGCGCAGCACCGCGATCGGTTTGCCGGAGATATCGCGCAGCAGCGCGACGCCGGCCACCCGATCCGGTTGGGCGGTGGGCAGCATCGCCGTGCGCGCGCCGGGGTTCGCCACCCACTGCTCAAGCTGCGAATCCGCGCCGGGAATTCCGCCCACGCCAACCAGCCGCATCTCGAGCGGCAACACCACGTTGCGGCGCACGCGCGCAAGCTCGGTCGCATCGATGCGACGCGCGAAGAACAGCGAGGCATCGGTCTTCACGGAGCGCGTGGAGTTGGTGATGCGCGCGCCATAGAAGGCGTAGATCTGGTCGCCCACGCGGAACAGCCGCTGGTGCGGCGGGCGTGCCGCCAGTTCGTCAAGCCTTCCATGAAAGGCCCGCATCGGCGCGAGCACGCTGTCGGGGGCGGGCGTCACGCGCCGGGCTTCGGCCCCTTCGCCCACCAGCAGTACCGAGAACAGATCCGTGCCCTTGGCGTCGATGACCAGCGCCAGGTCCGTCTCGATGGTCTGCAGCACACCGGTCTGCATGCTGATGTCGAGGAATCCGCGGCGGCCGGTCATCACCAGCCGGAACGGTTCATCCCACTGCGCATGGTCCAGCGTATAGGCGGCGAGCTGCCCCAGCTCGGCATCCAGCGCGCGCACGATCTGGGTGGACTTGGCTTCCACGTCGGCCTGCTCGAGCTGCGCGAAATTCGCGATCAGCACGCGATCGGCCAGGCCCACCGTGATGAGCATCAGCAGCGCAGCCAGCGCGGGAATCAGAAGCAATGGATGTCGGAGCAGTTTCACGCGTCGCCGTCCTGGCAGCGGAAACCATCATTTAATGAGTTATGAGTGGTGGGGCGCCACGGTGCCCTTCACATAAGCGGCGACGGCCTTCGGCCGTGTGAACACCGTCACACTGCGCTGGTCATGGATCTAGCGAGCTGACTCTCTCCGCCACCTCGTGCAGGCTGGTGCAGATGTCGCCCGGCTCCACGGCATCGAGCACACCGGCGGCGCGCAGCGGCTGCAGCAGGTCCGGATGGATGCCACAGAGCAGCACACGCACCTTGCGATGCCGGTAACGCTCGATCACCTCGAGCAGCGTGGCAAGGCCCGTGGCATCCATGAAGGGCACGCGCCCCAGGCGCAGCACGATGGCCCGCACACCCAGCGGCACGCGCTCCAGTGTGCTCTCGAGCTTCTCCGCGGCGCCAAAGAAGAACGGGCCGTCGATGCGATACACCAGCACGCTGGGTGGCAGCTGCACGGGAATTTCCAGCGGCTCCACGCTAGAGGCGCCCTCGCCCCCTATGTCACCCTGCTGCTGCACGCGCACGGACTCGGACATGCGTTTCATGAACAGCAGCGCCGCGATCATCACACCGACATTCACCGCGACCACCAGGTCCACGAAGACGGTCAGCATGAACGTGACGGCGAGCAGCAGCTTGTCGGCCAGCGGCGCGCGCCGCAGCACCCGCAGGAAATGCGGCACATCGCTCATGTTCCAGGCGGTGGCGAACAGGATGGCGGCGAGCGCCGCGAGCGGCACGGCGGCGGCGAAGGGCGCCAGCAGCACGATCACCAGCACCAGGAAAACGGCATGCACGATGCCCGCCACCGGGCTCGTGGCGCCGTTCCTGATGTTGGTGGCCGTGCGGGCGATGGCGCCGGTGGCCGCGAAGCCACCGAACAGCGGCGTGAGCAGGTTGGCGATGCCCTGGCCGATCAGCTCCTGGTTCGAGTCATGCTTCGTGCCTGCCATGCCGTCGGCGACGACCGCGGTGAGCAGCGATTCGATGGCGCCTAGCAGCGCGATGGCGAAGGCAGGGCCAATGAGCTGCAGCGCTTCACCCAGCGTGATGTCCGGCAATGAAAGGCCCGGCAGCGCGCGCGGTATGCCGCCGAAGGCGGACCCCAGCGTGGCCACGGTGGGGAAATGCCACAGCGCCTGCACGCCCGTGGCCAGCAGCATCGCCACGAGCGGCGAAGGCACGCGGCTCAGGCCGGGAATCCTTGGCAGCACTTTCGCACCACCCATCACCACGAGCAGCGAACCCAGGCCAATGAGCGTGGTGGCCGCATCCAGCTGCGGCAGCACCTCCAGCAGGCTGAGCAGCTTCTCGTGGAAGTGCAGCGTGGGCCCCACGGGATGCAGACCGAAGAAATCCTTCCACTGCCCCACCCAGATGATGACGCCGATGCCCGACGTGAAGCCGACGATCACCGGATCAGGGATGAAGCGGATCACGCCGCCCAGGCGACCGATGCCCATCGCCAGCATGATGAGTCCGGCCATCAGCGTCGCGACCTGCAGCCCGGCGATGCCGTACTGCGCGGTGATGCCCGCCAGCACGGCGATGAACGCGCCGGTGGGACCGGAGATCTGCACGCGCGTGCCGCCGAACAGCGCCGTGGCGACGCCGGCCACGATGGCGGTGTAGAGACCCTGCTCGGGCTTGGCGCCCGAGGCGATGGCAAAGGCCATGGCCAGCGGCATGGCCACCACGCCCACCACCAGGCCCGCGATCACGTTGCGCAGCAGGTGCGCGCGGCCCAGCAGGCCGGCGCGGTGGGCTTCGAGCAGGGCGATCATGGTTCGTTCACCCTTCCACCATCCGCGGCGTCAGCCGCGACGGCGTGTGGAGGCGCTGACCCGCGCCGGACCTTCGGGCTGCCAGGCCTTGCCGGTGCGCGTCTCGATGTAGCCGCGGATCATCCGGCGCAGCACCTGCGAGGGGGTGGAGTCTTCCTCGGCGCACAGGCGCTCGAACACGGCCTTCTTGCGCGGATCGATGAGGATGGTGAGGCGTGCGGTGCGGTCTTCCATGTGCGTTGGATGATAATCTGATTATCATGCTGTTACAATTCACCGCATGAGCACCCTGCCGCCCTGCCCTGCCTGTGGCTCCGCCCTCACCTACGAGGACGGCCTGAATTTCATCTGCCCGGAATGCGCGCACGAGTGGCCGCAGGCCGCGCCGTGGTGACCGATACGGCCCGCGTCGTGCGTGATTCGGTAGGCAACCCGCTGCAGGATGGCGACACCGTCACCGTCATCAAGGACCTGAAAGTAAAGGGCTCCTCGTCGGTGGTGAAGATCGGCACCAAGGTCAAGGGCATCCGCCTGGTCGAGGGCGACCACGACATCGACTGCCGCATCGAGGGCATCGGCCAGATGGGGCTGAAGTCCATGTATGTGAAGAAGATCTGAGGCCGCAACCTGCTTGGGGCCTGCTTGCCGCTGGGCACGCGCCCGCCGCTGTCCTAAAATAGCGCCGTGATCTCCCGCCGCCACCTCCACCTGCTGATCGCGCTGCTGCTGCCGCTGATGGTCATGCGCGGCATGCTGCCGGCCGGCTACATGCCGGTGGCGGAGAACGGCGTCTTCAAGATTGCGCTGTGCAGCGATGGCCTTTCGCTGCCGGGCCAGACCGACGACGACAACCGCCAACTACCGGGCAGCAGTGGTGATTGTCTCTTTGCGCACGCTGCCGCGTCGGCGCCGCCGCCGTCCACCGTCGCGCTGCCAGCGCTCAATGTCGTGGCGGCGAAGTCCACTGAAATTCCCTCGGCCCAGCAAGCCGCCAGCGTAATTCCCCGCGCGCAATCGCCGCGCGGGCCTCCAGCCCTCCAGTAAGCGTCACGGCGCGATCGCGCCGCCCTGCTCCGGTCCGACCGGGAGCGTAGCTTGCTGGAGAAATGCTGGTGACAAGCCGTAGATCCTTCCTGGCCCTGGCCATTGCCTGCCTTTGCGTGCCGCTCGCGGATGCGACGGAGGCGCAGGTTGCCGTCGACACACCGCGCATAGCGGTATCCGATGCATGGGCTCGCGCCACGCCTCCGGGTCTCGACCTCAGTTCGGCATATCTTTCCATCACCAATCGCGGATCTCGCGCCGACCTGCTGCTGGGTGCATCGAGCCCAGTGGCAGACCACGTCGAGATTCACCGCACGTTGATGGAAGACGACCTGTCGCGCATGCGGCCGGCGGAGCAGCTACCCCTTCCGCCTGGCGCAACGCTGCGATTCGCGCCGACGGGCTTGCACCTGATGCTCGTGGGGCTCTCCGCTCCCCTGCACGAAGGCAAGACCGTGCCGCTGGTATTGCGATTCCGCGACGCAGGCAACCTCACCGTACATGTCCACATCCGGCCGCTGGGCGCCACCGCTGCGCATCACGGCCACTGATCAAACAAAGAGACACTCATGAGTTCCAGAAATTCCTTTGCAATCCGCGGCGTTTCCGCCGCCGTCATCTTCACGCTGGCAACCGCTGCAGCGCATGGCGCCGAGCGCGACCGCGACCTTGACGAGGTCATCGTCACCGGCAGCAAATTCACCGGCGACTTCGGCGGCAAGTCCGGCATCCCGCTAGAGAAGGTGCCGCAGAGCGTGCAGGTCGTCGATGCCGATGCCATCAGCGACCTGGGCGCGCAGTCCATCGGCGACGTGCTGCGCGTGGTGCCCAGCGCCAACCCGGGCAGCTCGCGCGTCAGCGCCTACCAGTCCTTCAGCCTGAAGATGCGCGGCTACATCGCCGACCAGATGCGCAATGGCATCCGCCAGCGCTACTACGAGGATGTGGACGCCTCGGCGCTGTCGAACATCGAGCGCATCGAGGTGCTCAAGGGCCCCTCGGGCGTGCTCTATGGGCAGTCGGGCGTGGGCGGCATCCTCAGCATCATCACCAAGCAGCCTGACGGCAAGTTCGGCGCGCAGCTTTCGGCCACGGTGGGCAGCCACTCGCAGAAGATGATCACCGGTGATTTCCGCGTGCCGGTGTCGGAGAACCTTGGCATGCGCGTGACCGGCGAGATCGAGCGCTCGGGAACCTTCATAGACCGGCAGGACATCGACCGCGAGAACCTGGGTTTCACGCTGCGCTACCAGTTCAATGACCGCGCCATCGGCCACCTGGTCACCGAATACGTGGAACGGCGCACGCAGCGCTATCCGGGCCTGCCGATCCCGGGCACCGTGGCCACCAACGGCAACGGCAATCTGTCGCGCAGCCTGTACCTGGGCGAGCCTACCCAGGACGTGCTGAGTGCCGATGCGCCGCTGGTGCAGGCCTGGGTCGACGTGAAGCTCAGCGACAACTGGACGTTCACGCCGCGCCTGCAGTACCAGGAGTTCAACTCCGAATTCACGCAGATCCGCCTGCGCGCCCCACAGGCCAACCTCACCACCATCAACCGCAATGGCCGGTGGGGACGCGAGGACGATTCGTACACCATCGGCCAGCTCGACCTGTCGGGCTCGTTCCAGACCGGCGCCGTGCAGCACAAGCTGCTCGCCGGCTACGAGTACGACCTGGAGCGCAGCCGCTTCACGCAGTACAACCTCACCAATGTTACGCCCATCAGCGTGCTGGCGCCGGTCTACGCGTATGACACCAGCGGCCCGACGCGCGTGTTCGCCTTCGACACGAACTTCGACACGGATGCCCATGCGCTGTACCTGCAGGACCAGATCGCGCTCACCGATCGCTGGGACGTGGTGGGTTCGGTTCGCCACTCGTGGCTGAAGATCTGGTCACGCGATGTGGGCTCTACGACGAAGACCGGCACCAGCATCGAGAACACGATCTGGCAGATTGGAACCACCTTTGCGCTGGGCAATGGGCTGTCTTTGTATGGCGGCTACAGCACGGGATTCGACGTCGAGGGCTCCGGCGGGGCCCGCACCGCCAGCGGCGAGCCGCTGAAGCCCGAGGAGTCCGAGCAGTACGAGGCCGGCCTGCGCCTGTCGCGCGGGGTGTTCCAGGGCAGCCTCTCGGTGTTCCAGATCAAGCGCATCAACGCGCTCACCACCGACCCGAACGATCCGGACTTCGTGCTGAACGTCGGTGAGCAGCGCGTGCGCGGCGTGGAACTGCAGGGTGACTGGCAGCTGACCAGGGACTGGAACCTCTCCGCCGGCTACGCGCGCCTGTTGTCGAAGATCACCCGCAGCAATGACGGCGACGAGGGACTGCGCCTGGGCGACGTGCCGAAGCATGGAGCGACGCTGCGCACGGCGTATGCCATTCCGCAGCAGGCGCTGACGCTGCGCGCGGGCATGGCCTACGCATCCAATCGCCTGCTGACCAATGGCAGCAGCGTGGTGCTGCCGTCCTACACGCTGCTGGATGTCGGTGCTTCGCTGAAGGTGAAGAGCCTGGACATCGACCTGACGCTGGCCAATCTCGCGGACAAGCGCTATTTCACCGCCTCGGGCAACACCTTCGCGGTGGTTCCGGGTGATCCGCGCAGCGTGCAGTTGCGTGTCGGCACGCGCTGGTAGCCGGGTGAGCACTCCCACAATGGGTGCGGACGACGCCGGCGACGGCGTCGTCAACAACACCGGGCGCCGCGCCACACCGTACCGGGCGGTGTGGCGCTGGCATTTCTATGCGGGCCTGTTCAGCGCACCGGTGCTGGTGATCCTCGCGATCACCGGCGCGCTGTACCTGTTCGATCATGAGATCGACGGCTGGCTGCATCGCGACCTGCAGCGGGTCGAGGTGGCAGGCACGCCCGCCACCCTCGCCGACCAGGAGACTGCGGTGCTCGCCGCGCATCCGGGTGCGAGTGTGCGCAACGCGCTGCTGCCACGCGCGCCCGACCAGGCCACGCGTTTCGGAATAACGCGCGCGGACGGCGACGAGGCGCAGGTGTTCGTCGACCCCTATACCCGCCTGGTTCGCGGGCTGGTGGATCCCGGCTGGTCGCTGATGAACATCGTCCGCGACCTGCACGGCAACCTGCTCACCGGCGAGATCGGCAGCCACCTGGTCGAACTCACCGCGTGCTGGACGCTGGTGATGCTCGCCACCGGCCTTTACCTGTGGTGGCCCCGGAACTGGCGACGCGGCGCATTCGTGCCCCGGGCGGGCACCAGCGGTCGCGCGTTCTGGCGCGACTGGCATGCGATACCGTCGATGTTCAATGCGCTGCTGGTGCTGTTCCTGGTGCTGACTGGACTGCCGTGGTCGGCGTTCTGGGGCACGCAGTTCGCGAAACTCGGCGCGCAGCTGCCGCTGATTGCGCCATCACCCAATTTCAACTCCGGTCCGCCCGCATCGATCACCGGCCTGCCCTGGACCATCCAGCATCACGGCACGCCGCAAGGTTCGGCCGTGCCCCAGGCGCGCATCGGCCACGTGGAGGGCTCCCTCGCCCGGCTCGATACGGCAACGCACGGTCCGGGCGTGAAGGTGTCCTACCCGGCGCAGCCCGGCGGCGTGTTCCTGGTGAGCTTCGTGCCTGCGAGGGCGCAGGGCCAACGCACGCTGTATCTGGATCCTGCCGACGGCCGCGTGCTCGGTGACATTTCATGGCGCGACTACAGCCCGACCGCCAAGGTCATCGAATGGGGCGTGATGACGCACATGGGACGGCAGTACGGCCTGATCAACCAGCTCATCGGCGTGTTCGTGTGCCTGACGCTGGTCGGCACCGTCGTGGCGGGCATCGTGCTGTGGTGGAAGCGACGCCCGACGGGTCGGCTGGCGGCGCCCGAGGTCAAGGCGGGCGATCGCCTGCCGCGCTTCCTGCTGGTCACGCTGGTGACGATGGGGGTGCTGTTCCCGCTGCTGGGCGCGACGCTCGCGGTCGTCGCGCTGGTCGACCGCTACGCTGCGAGGCTCAGCGGCAGAGGCCAACCCGCGGCCTGACCATGCCGGCGCCATCGCGGGCCACGCGCGCGCGATTGCTCAGGAGCAGTGGCGCGGATCGGCTGCTAAGCCGCGGCGAGATTCAGCGGCTTGGGGCGCCCGACGGCATAGCCCTGCACATAATCCACGCCCATGCTGCGGGCCGCATCGAGGCCCGCGGCGTCTTCCACCTGTTCGGCGATCACCTTGAAATTCAGCGAGCGCGCCAGCTTGATGGTGGCGGTGACCATGGCCTGGCTCACGCTGTCGCGCGCAAGGTTGCGCATGAACGAACCGTCGATCTTCAGGAAATCCATCGGCAGGTTCTTCAGGCTCGAGAACGAGCCCAGGTCACTGCCGAAATCATCCAGCGCGAACTGGCAGCCCATGCCGTGCAGCACGCCCACGAAGCGGCGCGCCGCCTCGAGGTTCGCCGCCACCGCGCTCTCCGAGATCTCGAAGCAAACCTGCGCGGGATCCGCGCCGGAGCGATCAAAGCACTCCACCACGAATTCCAGGAACTGCACGTCGGCCAGCGTCTGGCCGGAAATGTTCAGCGCCAGCGTGCGATGCGCCGGCAGCGAAATGGCGCCGCGCCCCAGCGCCGTGAAGGTGGTCTGCACCACCCAGCGGTCCACCAGCCCCATCAGGCGGTAGCGCTCGGCCGCGCGCACCAGTTCGCCGGCGGAGAGCTCCTGGCCCTGCTCGTCCGCGAGGCGCACCAGCACTTCCATCGCCGGTCCCCCGCCATTCTCGCCAAAAGCCGAGACAATGGGCTGCCAGAAAAGCCGGAAACGGTTGTCGCGCAGCGCAACCTGCAGCGTGCGCAGCCACTGGATGTCGCCACTCTGCCGCGCCGCCATTTCATCGCGCGCGGAATAGACGGTGACCTTGCCCGGGCCCTGCTTCTTCGCGACGTAGCAGGCAGAGTCTGCTGCAGCCAGCGTCTCTTCCACCGAGCCGCTGTCGCGCGCCAGCTCCACCAGCCCGATGCTGGTGCCGATGGTGTGGATGCGGTCCTTCCAGACGAACCGGTGTTCGGACATCGTGCGCGCCAGGTCGTCGGCGATCTGCCGACCCTTCTGCAGCGGGCAGCCCATCAGCAACAGCCCGAACTCATCGCCACCCAGGCGCGCCACCGTGTCCGAATCGCGCACGGCCTGGCGCATCACCTTGGCCACCTCGCGCAGCAGACTGTCACCGGCCTGGTGGCCGCTGCTGTCATTGACCGCCTTGAAATGGTCAAGGTCGAGGAAGCACAGCATGTGCACGCCATCGCCGCGGCGCGCCGCATCCAGCGATTCGGCCAGGCGCCTCTCGAACTCGCGCCGGTTGACGAGGCCCGTGAGCGCATCGTGCGTGGCCTGGTAGGACATCTGGCGGGTGATGCCGCGCAGTTCCGTCACGTCGTGCAGCAGCACCACGGCGCCGGTGATCTCCTCGGCGGCGTTGTCGCGACTGCGCAGCGGCGAGGCGGTGAGCTCGATGGAGCGTTCGGACCCGGCGCGTCGCGACAGCACGAAGGCGCGCCGACCGAGGCCCACGGTGGAAGTGCCGCGCAGCGCGAGGTCGATGGGATCCTTCAGCAGCTTGCGATCGGTCTCGTCGACCAGCGTGATGACCTGGTCCAGCGTCTTGTTCAGCAGCGTATCGATGCCCGCGCCCAGCATCGCGGACGCTGCGGCATTGGCGTAGTCGATACGTCCGGCCGTATCCACCGTGATCAGCGCCTCACCCAGCGATTCCAGCGCCAGCCGCGCGCGTGATCGCCCGCCCAGCTCGAAGATGCCCGTGTTGCCGGTGGACAGAGCGCTCACCGTCTGCGTTGGAATCACTTCCACGCCGGTGATGAGCAGCGCCTTGCTGCCTTCGTGCTCGATCAGCGAAGGGGAAATCTCCAGCCTGCTCAGCTGACCCTGCATGCCGATCAGGTCCACCTCGAAGCGCGCGGGCGCCTCCTCACCGGCAAGCGCGTGCTGCAGGTGACCGGCCACCAGCTCGACCTGCTCCGGCGGCACCAGGTCCGCCAGGCGTCGCCCGACCACATCCATGCGATCCACGCCCAGCAGCTGCGCGAACTGCGGATTGGCATAGACGATGGAATCGCGGTGCAGCAGCACCACCTCGTGCACCCGGTCGCCTACCTGGGCAAACAGCGCGGCCGCGCCGCTCGTTGCCGGCGCCCGACGCGCCTTGCCCAGCAGCTGGTTCACCGATGCGGCCAGCGCCGATAGCTCCGGGTGATCGCTGTCGAGGTCGATTCGCTCGGGCGGGCGCGAACTGCTGCCGGCCGCCTGGATCAGTTTCGTCAGGCGGCCGAGCGCCTTCATGTCACGCCGCTGGAACAGCCACAGCACCAGCAGGACCAGCGCGGCAAAGGCAAAAAGCAGGGTCAAAGGCCCCAATACGGACATGTTTGGCGTGGAACTGTGGAGGAGTTCGTGGACGAGAGGGGCAGAATAGCCTAGTCGCCATATGGCAACAGACCTGGTTGGACATAACTGCACGCATAAGTTGCCGCCAGCATTGAATTAAAAAGATCAGCTACCTGATGTTGTTGGCAGGGAGCGCAAATCCCCGTAACCTTCAATATCCCCGGTTCGTGACCCGAATAAGTTCAATGCAAGCCCATTCCGCCGCCCGATCGCAGATGACCTTCCAGCAGGTTCGTGCCTGGTCCGTGCTCGATGAGCAGGTGCTCGATGTCATGCAGCGCCTGCGCCGGGAACTGTTCGTTCCGGAAGCCTGGCGCGGAGCCACCTATGGCGACCTGCCCATTGCCCTGGGCGACGGACAGCACATGCTCAGGCCCTCGGTGGCCGGACGGCTGCTGCAGGCCATCGCCCTCAAGCGCGGCGACCGGGTGCTGGAGATCGGCACCGGCTCGGGCTATGTCACCGCGTGCCTTGCAATGCTGGCAACCCATGTTCTGAGCCTTGAGATCCGGCCTGCGCTGGCCCAGCGCGCCCGCGCCAACCTGGCCGCCGCCGCGATCGGCAATGCCGAAGTGGAAGAAGCCGACGCTTTTGCGTGGGACGCGGGTTCGCCGCGCTTCGACGCCATCGTCATCACCGGGTCGCTGCCCGTCGCGGATCCCCGCTTCGAGGCCTGGCTGAAGCCCGGTGGACGCCTGTATGTGGTCATCGGCGCTGCCCCTGTAATGGAAGCCACGCTGACGAGACTAGATGCTTCGGGAACGGCAAGCCGCTTCGGCCTTTTCGAAACGGTGGTAGACCCACTGGACCATGCACCGACGGTTGCGGGGTTCACCTTCTGAATCGGTCCGGACCGGGAACTTGAGGCCCGGTCAACCGCTCTCAATATCGGATATTCAACAGCTTCGGGAAAAAGCCACAATGAAACGCGGATTGATCTGGTCTGGTCTCGCCGGCGTCGCCACGCTGCTCGCCGCCCCCGCCCAGGGCGCGGACCTGCTGTCGGTCTACGACCAGGCACTGGTCAACGATCCTCTGATTCGCGAGGCCGAGGCCACGCGCCGCGCCGTGCATGAGGCCAAGCCCCAGGCGCTCGGCGCGCTGCTGCCGCAGATCAATGGCAGCGCCGGCCGCAGCCGTAGCTGGAGCGATGGCACCGGCTTCAACGAACTCCAGCTCGGCACCAGCCCGCCTGTGCGCAGCGACAACAGCGGCAACGGCATCAACAACAACGACCAGTGGGGCCTCACGATCCGCCAGAGCGTGTTCTCGTGGGCCAACTGGGTGAACCTGCGCATGGCCAGCCACGAAGTGGCGCAGTCCGAGGCCGACTACCTCACCGCCCTGCAGACGCTGGCGCAGCGCGTGGCGCAGCAGTACTTCACCGTGCTGCAGGCGCAGGACACCGTCGAGGCCAACGAGGCCGCGCGCGATGCCGTGGCGCTGCAGCTGCAGCAGGCCGAGCGGCGCTTCGAGGTGGGTCTCATCGCCATCACCGACGTGCAGGAAACACGCGCCGAGCGCGACAATGCGGCCGCCGCGGTCATCGCCGCCAAGCGCGCGCTGGCCAGCGCCGAAGAGCAGCTTCGCGCCACGATCGGTGAAATGCCCGGCCCGCTGAACGAGCCCGGTGAAGACATGCCGCTGATGGCCCCGAACCCCGTGTCGGAAGATGACTGGGTGCGCACGGCCATGGAACAGAACGCAGCGCTCATCTCCAGCCGCCTGGCGGCCGACATCGCGCGCGACCAGGTGCGCTCGGCCTTTGGCGGCCACCTGCCCAGCATCGACCTGGTTGCCGGCCGCACCTTCTCCGACTCTGACGGCCGGCGCATTTCAACCAGCGGCACGACCACCAACAATGCCGCGGAAACCTACGGCAAGTCGCTTTCGCTGCAGGTCACCATGCCGCTGTTCAGTGGCGGGGTCACGCAGTCGCGCGTGCGCGAGAGCCAGTACCGCTGGATCGCCGCCAAGGAACGCCTCGAGCGCACCTCGCGCACCACCGAACGCAATGCGCGGGATGCTTATCAGGGTGTGATCAGCGAAATCGCCCGCGTGCAGGCGCTGAAGCAGGCGCTGGAATCCAGCCGTACCGCGCTGGCCGCCACCGAGGCCGGCTATGAAGTGGGCACCCGCACCACGGTGGACGTTCTGAACTCGCGCCGCCTGCTCATCCAGGCGCAGACCAGCTTCTCGGCCGCCAAGTATTCCTACCTGAACAACATGATCCAGCTGCGCCTGGCCGCCGGCGACCTGGACCGTTCGATCGTCGAGCAGATCAACCGGATGCTGACCGTGCCGTCGGGCCGCCCGGCGCCTGCTGCTCCTGCCGCGCCCGCAGCACAGCAGTAATCGCTTCGAGCGCCCGCGTCGTGGCGCCGCCATTGGCGGCCACGACCGCGGCCGCGGCCTCCCCCGCCCGGCGCGCCTGCGCCGGGTTCCCCAGCAGCTCCAAGAGCGTGGCAGCCAGTTCGCCCGCATCGCGCACGCGGGCCAGGCCCCCCGCACCCTCGAGCAGACGCGCCACATCGGGCGCATTGCCGGTGTGCGGACCGGCCAGCACCGGCCTGGCCAGCGCAGCGGGTTCAAGCAGGTTGTGCCCGCCTACGGGCACGAGGCTGCCACCGACGAAGGCCACATCGGCCGCAGCGTAGTAGGGCAGCAACGCGCCCAGTTCATCCACCAGCAGCACGTCGCCCTCGCGGCCTGGCGCCAGCGTGGAATGACGCTGCAGCGATGCGCCGCTGTCTACGACCAGCCGCGCCACCTCCTCGAAGCGCTCGGGCCTGCGCGGCGCGATGACCAGCAGCGGCGCCGCCATGCCGTGGGCTGCGGCCGTTTCGCGCAACAAGGACTGCGCCTGCAGGCAGGCCACTTCCTCGCCCGCATGCGTGCTGCCCGCCACCCACATCGACCTGTCCGGCGCGAGCCGCGCCCGCATCGCCCGCCCCTGCTCCGCCACACCCGATGGCGGCACGAAATCGAACTTCAGGTTGCCCCAGCATTCCACCGCACCGGGCTCGGCGCCCAGCAGCATGAAGCGCTCACGATCGGCCATCGACTGCGCGCCAATCCGGCTGAAGCGGCGCACCGTGTCGCGCATCAGGCCGCTGGCCCAACGTCGATAGCGGCGCGTCGACGCCGCCGACACGCGCGCGCTGGCCAGCAGCAGCGCGACATCGGCCACCGCGGCCTCGCGCAGCAGGTTCGGCCACAGCTCGGTCTCGATGAAAACCGCCGCGCAGGGTCGCTGCGAAGCGATGAACCGTCGCGCGGCGCCGGGCAGGTCCCACGGCGCGGCCATCAGCGTCAGCGGCGCGGCAGTGACGGCGTGATCGGACGAGGCGGCGAAATGCTGGCGCGCGCGCGCCAGTCCCGTGGCGGTGCCCACCGTGATGAGCAGCGGCAACCCGGGCAGCGCGCGGCGCAGTTCCCGCACCAGCGGCGAGAGACCCTGCACCTCACCCACCGATGCCGCGTGCAGCCACAGCGGCCTGTCGGTCCGGGCCGGCAGGCCCAGCGCCAGGTGCGCGCGCAGGCTGCCTCGATGCTGCGGACTGCGCCAGCCACGCCACAGATGGCGCAGCACCTGGGCCGGCAGCGCCAGCCGCAGCAGCAGCGAGTACAGCACGCGCGCCATGGTCAGAAGTAGGCGGCCAGCAGGCAGTGCCACTGCGCCTCGTCGAAGCGGCGCTGCGGGCGCGCATCCTCCAGCTTGTCGAGCGAGCGTCGCAACCGCGCGAGGTTCGCATCGCGCCACAGCCCCGGTGGTCGGCGCGCGCAGCGATCGAAATCCACCAGCAACACCTCTTCGCCGCGCAGCAGGATGTTGTGCGCGTTCAGGTCGGCATGGCACAGGCCATGGTCGTGGAAGCGCCGGATGCAGCGGCCGATGGCGGCCCAGGCCTGCAGTCCCACTTCGCCGTCGGCGAGGCTTGCCGCCAGCGTGCGCGTGTCGGGCAGGTATTCGGTGATGATGTCGGCGCGATACAGCAGCCCCTCACGCTCGTAGCGCGCGGCCACCGGCAGCGGCACCGGCAGACCGGCGGCATGCAGCTTCAGGTTGAGCGTGAGTTCCCGCACCGGGCGCGAGCGCAGTTCCGATATCCACAGGAAGCGATCCGCGTTGAAGCGCGCGACGAGCCCGCCACGCCGGTAGTGCCGCAGAACATAGCGGCGGCCGGCGTGTTCAAACAGTGTGGTATTGCCGCGACCGG
The DNA here is from genome assembly GCA_016720075.1 of Pseudomonadota bacterium. GTDB lineage: Bacteria > Pseudomonadota > Gammaproteobacteria > Steroidobacterales > Steroidobacteraceae > ZC4RG30. The sequence goes on along the minus strand of JADJXW010000001.1, from coordinate 648,746 downwards.
CAAGCGCGCCCTGCGCGGCGCCGCGCGCGATCCAGTAGCGTGGCTCGAACCAGGCCACGGTGGCTTCGACCCCCGCGGAGGCATTGCACAGCACCGCGCCAACGCCGCCGGGCCCGTGAGTGGAAGTGCGCAGCAGCCGCAGCGCGTCGGCGGACTGGCTCATCGCGCAGCACCGCCCGACAACAGACAGTTCAGCGACGCAGCGTGTATTCGGCGCCGCAGTAGGGGCACTTGGCGCTGCCGGTCTGTTCGATGGGAAGGAAGACCCGCGGATGCGAATTCCACAGTGTCATCTCCGGGCTGGGACATGACAGGGGCAGATCCGAAGCCTCGATCTCGTAGGTCTTCGAGGCATTGGCCGGCAGCATCGATGCGGGTGTGGACATGAACTGCATTATACGGGCTCCTCCATCGTGACGCGCCAGATCGCGGCCACCTGCTCCCGTTCGGCGCCGAACTGACCGGCATCCAGCACGCCGGGCTGGCCTTCCAGCGACCGGCGGTGCGCCGCCTGCCGGTAGCGCTGATAGGCGGCGACCAGCTGATCCACCTGCTCCTGCGGCACCAGCGCGGCCGAGGCCACCGATTCGAGCTGGCGGATGGTGTCCGAGAAATGCACCACGGGCGGATACTCATCGGCCCAGCGCAGCGCCCAGTACTGGGCCAGGAACTCGATATCGGCGATGCCGCCGCGATCCTGCTTCAGGTCGAACTGCCCGGGCTGCGCGCCCGACAGCTCGCGGCGCATGCGCTCGCGCATCTCGGCCACCTTCGCGCGCAGGTCGCCGCGCTTGACCGCGCCGCGCAGCACCGTGAGCCGCAGCGCCTCGATGCGCTGGCGCAGGTCGGAATTGCCGGCGACGGTCCGCGCATGCAGCAGGGCCTGGTGCTCCCAGGTCCAGGCTTCCTCGAACTGGTAGCGGCGGAACGCCTCGATGCTGGTGACCAGGAAGCCACCCTTGCCCGAGGGGCGCAGCCGCACGTCGACCTCGTACAGCCGGCCAGCGGCCGAATGCATGGTGAGAAGGTGGATCAGGCGCTGCGCGAAGCGCAGGAAGAACACCTGGTTGTCCACCGGTGAGGCGCGATCGGTTTCCTGCGCGCTGCCGGTGGAGTCGTGCAGGAACACCAGGTCCAGATCCGACCCATATCCCAGTTCGAATCCGCCCAGTTTTCCATAGCCCAGCGCCGCCACGCGCACGGCCCGTCGGGCGCCCCCGGGCGCGGCTTCATCCTCCACGCAACCCGGTTCGCCGAGCTGCGCGGTCATCTGGCTCCAGGCAAACTCGAGCGCGCGCTGCACGATGATCTCGGCGATCTCGGTAAGCCGATCGCTCACGGACATCAGCGGCAACGACGCGGAAAGGTCTGCCAGCGCCACCCGGAATACCGCGGCCTGCTTGAAGCGGCACAGCGCCTCGACCTGGCGATCCACGTCCTCTTCGGCCACTTCGGCCAGCCGCGCCTGGAGTTCGGTTTCAAGCTGGGCGCGGTCGGGCAGCGACTGGCGCCAGCGCTCGTCGATCAGTTCATCGAGCAGCACCGGGCTGGCCGCGAGCTGCGTGGCCAGAAAATCGCCGTAGCCCGCGATCTCCACGAGCCTCAGGCGCGCACCGCGATGCTCGACGAGCAGCGAGAAATAGGCCGAACGCTGGCCGATGGCCTCCAGCACCGCAAAGATGCGCCGCAGGGCGGGCATGTCGCGCGCGGCCTGCTGCTCCGCGAGCAGCAGCTCGAGCAGCATCTTCAGCCGCTTGCGGCCCGTATCGAGCAGGCCCCGCAGGCGCGCGCCGCCGCACAGCGCTTCAAGCTGCGCCAGCAGTGCTGGCGGATCGGCGCACACCGCGGCCAGCTGTTCCAGCAGCAGGCCGCGATCCAGGCCCGCCTCCCACAGAGGTGCCAGGTCGATGGCCGACCGCGCCTCGCGCGCCGCGCCGTTGTTGTCGGCGAACAGCGCGGCGAAATGACCGGAAACGATCCGGCGCTGCTGATCCAGCGCGGCACACAGCGCCGGCAGGTCCGCGAACCCGAGGCCGGCGGCGATGCGCGCGGCATCTGTGGCATCCGCAGGCAACGCGTGGGTCTGCGCGTCCTGGAACATCTGCACGCGGTTCTCCACGCGCCGCAGGAATTCATAGGCGACCGAAAGCTCGGCCACCACCTCCGCCGGCAGCAGGCGCGCGCCGGCCAGGCGCGGCAGCACCGTGAGCAGCGAGGGTTGGCGCAACGCGCTGTCCTGCCCGCCGCGCACCAGCTGGAAGGCCTGCACGATGAACTCGATCTCGCGGATGCCGCCTGCGCCCAGCTTGAGGTTGCCGGCCTGCTCGCGGCGCGCCACGTCACGGCTGATCAGCGACTTCATTTCGCGCAGCGCATCGAAGACACCGAAGTCCAGGTAGCGCCGGAACACGAAGGGCCTGAGCACATCGCGGCGCAGCTGCTCGAATGCCGCCACGTTAGTCAGCGCGCTGGTCTTCACATAGGCATAGCGTTCCCAGTCGCGGCCCTGGGACTGCAGGTAGTCCTCGAAGAAAGCGAAGCTGGCCACCAGCGGGCCGCTGTCGCCGAAGGGCCGCAGCCGCATGTCGACCCGGAACACGAAACCCTCCTCGGTCATCGCATCCAGAAGACGGATCAGCAGGCGCCCCTGCCGCGTGAAGTACTCCTCCAGTTCAAGCACGGCGGGCCCGGTGGTTTCCCCCTGGCGGGGAAACAGGAAGATGAGGTCCACGTCGGAAGAGAAGTTCAGCTCGCCGCCACCCAGCTTGCCCATCCCCAGCACCACCAGCGCATCCTCCGGCGCGGGGGGCGTGCCATGGCGCGGAGCGAGCAGGCTGGCCGCCAGCGCACTGGCGCCGGCGATAACGGCTGTCGCGAATGCCGACACCTCGCGCAGGGTCTGTTCCGTGGTGGCAAGGCCGGCGATATCGCGCCAGGCGATGCGGGTCATCTCGCGCCGGCGCAACCGCCGCAGCTCGCGCGACAGATCGGCCTCGACCAGCGGGGTTTCGGCGGCCAGGCGCGCCAGCAGCGACTCGTAGTCCGTCGCCGAACGCGGGTTGCCGAGCGCCCCGCTGTGCCAAAGCTCGGCCAGCAGTCCGTCATCCTGCAGCATCGAGCGCAGCACGAACTCGCTGCCGGTCAGCACGCGCAGCGCCTGCTGCCGCAGTTCGGGCTGCGCCTGCAGCAATTGCCAGGTCGCCGGCGAGCGCGCGGCGAGCTCATCCAGCTGTCGCTGGGGCTGCAGGGCCTGGTCCGTCGTCACTTGCCGCTGCGTCCTAGAGCTCCACCACACCACCGTCGACGAACAGGTCGACGCCGGTGATGAAGCTGGCTTCATCCGAACTCAGGAACAGCACCGCGCGGGCAACCTCTTCCGGTTCGCCCATGCGGCGCATCGGCGTGGCGGCGATCATGCGTTCGCGCAGCGCGTTCACCGCATCCGGGCTCATGCCCACGTTGCGGTTGATCAGCGGGGTCTCCGTCGGGCCGGGGCTGACCATGTTCACGCGGATGCGGCGCGGCAGCAGTTCGACCGCGAAGATGCGCGCCACGGCGCGCAGTCCGGCCTTGGCGGCGGCGTAGATGACATTGCCCGGCACGGCCAGCACGCTGCCGATGGAACCGGTGAAGACGATGGCGCCGCCATCGGCCATCAGCGGCAGGGCCTTCTGCGCGGCGAAGAAGCAGCCCTTCAGGTTCACGGCATGCACTTCATCCCACAGCGCCGGCGTGACTTCGGGAATGGGCGCGAAGGTGCCGATGCCGGCATTCACGAACAGCACGTCGATGCGGCCGTGGCGGGCCTTCACCTCGGTCATCACCGCATCCAGGCTCGGGGTGTCGCCCACGTCGGAACGGATGGCCAGGTGGCCTGCGCCCAACTCCTTCTGCACCTCGTCCAGCGTCTTCCGGGCGCGCCCGGTGATCACCACCTTCGCGCCCTCGGCCGCATAGCCCAGCGCCGCCGCGCGACCGATGCCGCTGTTGCCGCCGATGACGACGACCACCTTGTCCGTGAATCTCATGCCCATCTGGAAATCCCGCCCGCTTCTGGATCAGAACAGTGAATTGGTGTTGACCGGTTTGGCCGGCACTTCCATCAGCACGTCCCAGTGCTCGAGGATCGCCTTGCCATCGGTACGGAAGATGTCGACCACGGCAAGGCCCGCATCTGCCGGATGACGCTTGACGTGCACATGGCAGATCACGAAATCCCCTTCGACGAAGGCGCGATGGATGACCGTGCTCGCTTCGGGTGACTGCACGCGGATCATGTCGAGGAATGCCTTGAGCGCATCGCGCCCCGGCGGCGCCAGCGAACTGTGCTGGATATAGTCCGGCGAGATGTAGCGATCCACCTTCGAGGAATCCTGTGCGATCAGCACCTCGCGGTACATCTCCAGCACGAAATCGAGCCTGCGCTGTTCATCCGTCGTCCGCGACATCAGTCCCCCTCGCGATTTTCAGGGCCGCAGTGGCAGTCCCAGCGCGCGCGCCACCGGCTCGCTGCGGATCTCGCCATCGGCCACGTTGAGGCCCCGCCTGAAATGAGGGTCCGCGCTGAGCGCGGCCGCGATTCCCTTGTCGGCGAGTGCCTTGATGTAGGGCAGTGTCGCATGCGTCAGCGCCGCCGTCGACGTACGCGGCACGGCACCGGGCATGTTGGTGACGCAGTAATGCACGACGCCGGCATCGATGAACGTCGGCGCATCATGGCTGGTAGGCCGGCTGGTTTCGAAGCAGCCACCCTGGTCGATGGCGATATCCACCAGCACGGAACCGGCCCGCATGCCAGCGACCATCGCACGCGTCACGAGGCGCGGCGCGGCCTCGCCGCGGATCAGCACCGAGCCCACCACCACGTCGGCGCCCTGCACCAGTCGCTCCACCGCATCGCGCGTGGAGTACTCGGTCTTGAGCACGGAGCCGAACTCCGCCGAGAGCTGGCGCAGGCGCGGCAGCGAGCGATCGACGATCGTCACGTCCGCCCCCATGCCCACGGCCATCTGCGCCGCGTGGCTGCCGGCAACCCCGCCGCCCAGCACCACCACCTTCGCCGGCAGCACGCCGGGCACGCCGCCGAGCAGCAGTCCCGCGCCACCCTGGGCATTCCCGAACTGGGCCTTCATCAGGCACTGCGAAGCCACGGCGATCGACATGCGCCCGGCGATCTCGCTCATCGGCGCCAGCAGCGGCAGCGTGCCGTCCGGAGCCGTGATGGTTTCGTAGGCAATGGCCGTTGCGCCCGAGGCCATGAGGTTGTCGGCCTGCGCGCGATCAGCGGCCAGGTGCAGGTAGGTGAACAGGGCCTGGCCCGGTTTCAGGCGCCGGCATTCCTGCGGCTGCGGCTCCTTGACCTTGACGATCAGTTCGGCGCGCGCGAACAGCGCTTCCACGTCGGCGTTGATGCGCGCGCCCGCAGCCACATAGGCCGCGTCGTCGAATCCCGCGCCGACACCGGCCCCGGCTTCAACCTCAACCTCGTGTCCGGCGGCCGCGAGTTCGCGCACCCCCGATGGAGTAAGCGCTACACGGTACTCGCGGTTCTTGATCTCGCGTGGCACTGCGATACGCATGCTGGTTCTCCGTTGGGAAAGCCACCAAGAATATCGAGACGCAGCGTGTCCGAAGCATCGCGGGCAAAAAAAAGCCCCGTCAGAGACGGGGCCAAAATATAACGTGGAAACGGGGGGTCTTGTTCCACGACTATCGAGACGCAGACACTGAAAAACAGCATCTGCCTCGGAAGGAATAATACCGCAGCGCGGCCTTCAACGTAATGACAAATTTGTTGTGATCGGTCACAAACCCCGCAGTCCGCCGCTACTGTCGTCGGCAACCAACAGTCCTGGTCGGCCCAACTGGGCGTGTTGCGTCGCAATAGCCTCGTCTTCCCGGCGCACTGCTTCACGCAGGAAGCCCAGCAGCGGTGTGGCTTCCGGGACTCTGGCGCGGGGTCCCAGCAACATCACGCGGGCAACGGGGTCGAATGATGGCCCGCAGGCCAGAACGCGACCTGCCCGCAACTGCGAAGCAATCTCTATGTCGAAGAACAACCCCACGCCCTGGCCTGCCAGGATCATCTGCAGCAGCACATCCATGAACGGCGGCCGTGCGGCGATGTGACCGGGAGAAACTCCCTTGCGCGCGAACTGCTCCAGCGTCCACTGCGTGAAGCGGAAGTGGTCGGGTAGCAACAGGAATGGCAGGTCGTTGAGCTGCCGCAGACCCTGCAGCACCGGGCGAACCAGCTTTGGCGCGCCATAGAGCGAGCAACTGATGCGCGAAATAACCTCCGCATCGCCACTGTCGGCATAGTCCGGCAGACCGCCAGTGAACAGCAGCACATCGCAGGTGCCCTGCCGCACGGCCTGCGCGCCATCCATCGTCGGCGAGAACGGCACGAACTCCAGCTGGATGTTGGGGTGGGATTCCTGGAAGCGGGCAAGTCCCGGCTTGATCCGCCGATCCATCAGCAGCGGCCCCACGCAGACGCGCAGGCGCACGGGAGCAGCCGCGGGAACGCGGCGCCGCTCGGCAGCCAGCGCACTCTGCGCGGCTACCAGTTCGCGGGCGCGCTGCAGGAAATTCCGGCCTTCGCTCGAAAGCTCGGAGGTAGCGCCGCGACGACGGTCGAACAGTGCATATCCCAGGTAGCGCTCCATCGACTTGATCTGGGAACTCACCGACGGCTGGCTGATCCCCAGCCGCTCCGCGGCCCGCCTGAAGTTGCCGTCCTCGGCCACGGCCACGAAAACCTCGAGCTTGCGAAACGTAAGCGCCATACCCCCCCCCTTATTTTTTTCCGGCGCAGACAATCAGCTATCACCCCGTTGCAGGCAACGGAGTGAGTGGTTATCAATCGTATAGTGTCAGGCCTATTACTGGTACTACTTGTTATTGCAACTATCTTTATTGAATTTAATTCCAATAAAATCGCCGAATGATCACAACTCCCCCACCGCGGCTTCGCGGACGCCCTTCTGCGCGCCTCCCGTCAGCAAGGGACCAGATCCTGGACGCGCTGGCGAGAGTGCTTGATTCGGCGCCGCTTTCCCGTCCCAGCCTGCGCACGGTAGCCCGCGAAGCCGCGGTCAGTCCCGCCCTGCTCCACTATCACTTCGGGGATCTCGATGGCCTGATGCGCTGCCTATACGAAGAGCGAGCCCGGCCTGTGCTGCTTCCGGTGCTGCAGGATCTGCAGGCCGCATCGCCCACGGCATCGGGCGCGCTGACGCGCTTCCTGCCCCGATGGACAACCCTGATGCTGCGCCAGCCCTGGCTTGCCGCCTGCCTGCTGCAGGCGCCCACGGAAGTTGCCGGGGCCGTTCCCGGCTGCGGCGGCATCCTCTGCAATGCCGTAGCCGCGGCGCAGCAGCAGGGCGCCTTGCGGCGCGACCTGCCCGACGCCTACATCGCGCTGCTGCTGCTTGCGCTGGGCGCCATGCCGCAACTGGCGCAGACCCGGCTCGCGCTGGGAATCGACCCAGGGCCCCTGACCGATCCGGATAACGCCGCGACGCTCACGCTGCTGCACCTGACCGTGCTGCAGGCCGGCGTGGCCGGGGCTCACAGCCCGCGCCAGGACTCCACGTCGTAGCCAAAGGTGGCGAAGTCGTGCGCATAGAGCCTGCGAACGCGCGCCGCCAGTTCATCCGTGTAGACGGGCGACTCGTCCTTTGGACTCACATTGCGTTCGGTGGCGAGAATCCGATCCATGGCGGGACCGACCAGCCCGATGCGCTGGAAGATCTCCTGCAACCCCGCCTGGAATTCCCCTTCCATGCGGAAGCAGCGCTCGTAGCGGATGTCATCCATGAGCAGCACGTGGTACTGGTCGTCCCAGTGGTGATCACGCTGCCCGGCTGGCTGGCTTTCCACGTAGTCGAGAAAGGTGGTGAAGGGAATGGCACTGCCTTCCATGCCTCCGGGCAGGTCGGCCCGCCGCGCGAAGGCGCGCAGCCGTGGCAGTTCCCTGCGGCGGATGCTGCGTGAGTAACCCTTCTCGTGCCCGTAGGCGAACTTGTTCTGCCACGCCGAGCGCAGCCGCGCATACGGGTTACGCACGAAGCAATAGAAGTGGTATTCGCCCGGGAAGCGAAAGGCATGCGCATAGTCGCGGATGCGCGCGAACTGGAACTCGCGCGCCTTCTTGAAAAGGCGATAGCGCCCGCCGGAGGGATCGGTCACGCCGAATACCGCGCGCATGCCGTCGGTAAGCGCCTGGCGGAAGGATTTCGTCCCCACCTTCGGATTGAGCACGACCACCGTGCGCCGCTCGCGGTGAACATAGGTCTTGAAGGGGCTGAAGTGCCTGCGGCCCAGGATGCGGAAGAAGCCTGGCCAGCCCGGCGCCGGCGCCCCGTGCGTCGGAATCTGCGACATGGATCGATCCTATCGGCTGGCGGTTTCGTGGTACATAGCTTCGTCCGGTCCAGCCGGCGACAAGGGAGTGTGTCATGGCTTTCTTCGTGGTCCTGATCATCATCATCGCGCTCGCCGTGTGGGTCGTCGGGCTCTACAACGGGCTGGTGACCTCGCGCAACGGATTCAGGAACGCCTTCGCGCAGATCGACGTGCAGCTCACGCGGCGCAACGATCTCATCCCCAACCTGGTGGAAACCGCCAAGGGATACCTCAAGCACGAACGCGAGACGCTCGAGGCCGTGATCGCCGCGCGCAACACCGCGGTGGCCGGACTCAAGGCCGTGGCGGCGGATCCCGGCAATGCCGGCGCCATCACGCAGCTGGTCGGCGCCGAACAGGGACTGTCAGGCGCGATGGGGCGGCTGTTCGCGGTGATGGAGTCCTATCCCGACCTCAAGGCCAGCGCCAACATGATGCAGCTCTCGGAAGAACTGACCTCCACCGAAAACCGCGTTGCCTTCGCGCGCCAGGCCTTCAACGACGCCGTGCTCCACTACAACAATTCACGCGAGGTTTTCCCGGGCTCGCTGGTGGCCGGCTGGTTCAGCTTCCAGCCGGCGAAGATGCTCGAGCTGCCGGATGCCGTGAAGCGCGAAGCGCCGAAGGTCAGCTTCTCCTGAAGCGCAGGGGCTGATGGACTTCTTCGGCGCGCAGGCCAGGGCCCGGCAGCAGTCGCGGCTCCTGGGGTGGGCGTTCGCGCTCACGCTCACCCTGGTCATCCTGACGCTCAACGTCGTCGTGCTGACGCTGCTGCGCGTGTACTTCGCCAGCGGCCGTCACGGCGATCCCTTTGGTGAATCCCTGCTCGCCTGGACCATCGATCACCCCGGCACGTTCTTCATCACTTCGCTGCTGGTGGGTGGATTCATCGGCGTGGCGAGCCTCACGCGCATGCTGCAGCTGCGTGAGGGTGGCGGCTATGTGGCGCGCGCCGTGGGCGGCGTGCGCGTCGAGCGCGGCACGCCGGATGCCAGGCGCCGCATGCTGTCGAACATCGTCGATGAAATGTCACTGGCCTCTGGCATTCCCGCGCCCGAGATCTACGTGCTCGAACAGGAGGACAGCATCAATGCCTTTGCGGCCGGCCACACGCCTGCCAATGCCGCGGTGGCCGTGACGCGCGGCGCGCTGATGAAACTGAACCGCGACCAGCTGCAGGGCGTGATCGCGCATGAGTTCAGCCACGTGCTCAATGGCGACATCCGCATATCGATCCGCCTGATGGGACTGGTCTTCGGACTGATGGCCGTATCGCTGGCCGGTCGCACGCTGATCCGCCTCGCCCGGCATGGCGACAAGGGCGTGGCGCCGGTACTGGCGCTGGGACTTGGCATCGCGGCCATCGGCCAGATCGGCTTCTGGGGCGGTCGGCTGCTGCAGGCCTGGATATCGCGGCAGCGCGAGAGCCTTGCCGATGCTTCGGCAGTGCAGTTCACGCGCAATCCCGACGGCCTGCGCGATGCGCTGGTGCGCGCCGCGGCGCTCTCGCCTGCTCGCCGCTTCGCCAATTCCGCGATGGAACAGGTGGCGCACATGCTGTTCGTGTCGGGTACCCCACGGCTGCTGGCCACGCATCCGCCGCTGCTGCAGCGCCTGCAGGCGCTGGACCGCAACATCAACCAGGCGCAGCTGGATTCCATGATGCGGCGCGCGCAGGCGCAGTGGCGCGAGTCGACCGTCGCGGAACCGGCGCCGTACCGGGATGCGACGGCGCCTGCAGAACCGGTACTGCCCGACCTTGCACCACCTGCGCCGCGCGGCGTGCCCGCAAGCCCCGAGCGCATCGCCGCCACGGCCGGACTGCCCGGGCCACAGCACCTGGCCTTCGCGGTGGCGCTGCGCCGGGCGCTGCCCGAAGCGCTGCGCGCCAGCGCCGCGCAGCCGGAACAGGCGCGCGAACTGCTGCTGGCGCTGGTGGTCGGCGATGACGCCGACCTTCGCCAGAAACAGCTCGAGCTGGTAGCGCAACACCTCGGCACGCCGCAGGCGGCGAGCGTGCGAGCGCTCGTGCCGGCAGCGCGCGCGCTGCAGCCGCTGCAGCGACTGCCCGCGGTGCTGCAGCTTTTCGCGGCCCTGCGCGCACTGCCCCTGTCAGAGCAATCGGTGCTGTCAGGGCTGCTGCGCGCCATGGTGCGCTGTGACGGCAAGCTGTCGGTATTCGAGTACTCGCTCGAGAAACTGGCGATGCGGGCCCTGAATCGCGAATCCGCCGCCACCACGCCGCATGGTGGCCTTGGCATCGAGGATCGCATCGAGCCGCTCGGCGTGGTCTTCGCGGTGCTCGCGCGCCACGGCGCCCGCAATGCGGACGAGGCTCGCCGCGCCTACGAGGCGGGCATCGCGCCGCTGTTGCCGCGCCACCGTCCGGCGTGGAACGTCATAGAGGACTGGGTACCGGTGTTCGACACCGCGCTCGATTCATTGCGCGCGCTGCAGGCACCGGCCAAGCAGCTGCTGATCGAGGGACTGGTTCGCACCATTGCCCACGACAACTGGCTGGAGCCCGAGGAAGCCGAACTGCTGCGGGCCATCTGCGGCGTGCTGGAGTGCCCGCTGCCGCCAGTGCTGCCCGAGGCCGCCTGAGGGCATCGGTCAACCGGGGGCTGACGTTGCGCGCGGGAACAGCAGCAGCGCCAGCGCCGCCGACGTCGCCACCACCAGCACGAACCACGGCCACTGCCCGCTGGCGAGGATCGGCGCCCAGACCAGTGGCGTCACGAACGTGATCAGCGCCGACACCTGGCTCAGCAGCCCCGCCGCCGCCGCGCCCTGCCGCGCATCGGCGACCACGCGGGGCAAACCGGCCACCACCACCGCGATCGCTGCGCCGGATTCGAACTGCCACGCCGCCAGCGCCAGCAGGCGCAGCACGCGGGATTCACCGGGCATCAGCAGCGGCAGGCTGATCAGCGCTGCGGCGATCATGAGCACCAGCAGCAGCGGATAGTCGCGCCTGCCGCGCGCGAGCAGGGTTCCCGCCAGCAGCCCGCCGGGAATCATCACCAGGTTTCCCAGCGCCAGCAGGCTCGAGGCCTCGCCCATGGAGGCGCCGTGCTGCGCGGCGTACCAGGCGGGAAACACGATGTTCAGGCCGAAGCCCATCATCACCAGCATGCCGAAGGTCAGCGACAGTCGCAGCGGGCCCGGCTGCGTCCACGCGGCCAGCAGCCTGGCGCGTGGCGCGCCCGCGACCAGAGGCACTGGCGGCGGACGCGGCAGCGTGAAGCCGGCCACCAGCAGCGCGGCAAACAGCACCAGGTGGATTGCATAGCCACCGCGCCACTGTGCCGTGCCGGCAAAGCCGGCCGACAGCAGCAGGCCCAGCGATATGCCCACCGGGGTGTACGTGGACCAGAATGCCATGGCCCGCCCGCGCCGCTCGGGCGGCGCCGTGGCCATGATCAGCGCGGGCGCGCCGGAATAGGCGCCCACCATGATGAAGCCCTCGAACACGCGGATGAACTGGAATGCCGCCAGCGATTCGGCGAACAGGTAGGCCAGGTTCGCGATCACGCCCACCGCGGCGGCCGCGATCAACGCGGTGCGCGAGCCGATGCGATCGATGATGGATCCTGCCGCCGCGGCCAGCAGCGCCGGTGGAATGGTCAGCAGCGACAGCAGCAGGCTGAAGCCTGCCGGCGTCACACCCATCTGCGCCGCGAAGTCGCCCTGCAGCGGGATGATCTTGCTCAGCGAGGCGGACGTGGCCACCCCGTAGAGATAGATCAGCCCGATGGAGGGCCAGCTGCCGGGCTTCACACGCGGCGCGACAGCACCCTCGGCGCCGTTTCACGCAGGAACAGCGCCAGCACGATGATCGCAGCGGTGATGCCGGCCAGCATCCACAGCGTCGCGGCCAGGCCCCTTGCATCGGCGACTATGCCGGCAATGGAGGGCGCAAATACGCCACCGACGATCTCGCTGATGCCCATGGTCAGCGACAGCGCGGTGGTGGTGCGCGCCGGCCCCACCACCTCGGAGGGAATGGTGGCCATCGCCATCGGGAAGATGCCTGACAGGGTAGCGCCGAAGACGATGCAGGCGATGGTCGCCGTCATCGAGTTGCCGGCTACAAACAGCATGCCCAGCGGCAATCCCATGCCGACCAGCGAGGCGAGGATGATCACCGGCTTGCGACCGAAGCGGTCCGAGGAGCCTGGCACGAGGAAGGCCACCGCCATCGACGCGATGCCAAATGAAGACATGATCACGCTCATCTGCTGCTGGCTGAATCCGCGCACATTGAGCAGGTACAGCGGCGTGAAGGTGACGAACACGAGCAGGAAAGCCACGAGCAGCGTGGAGATGAGGATGCACAGCACGATGTTCCGGTCGCCCAGCATGCGCATCACCGCGCCCGGTTCCGGCTTGGCGCGCGCGGCTTCTATCTTCGGCTCGCGCACGAACCAGAAGATCAGGAGCGCCATGATCACCCCGGGAATGGCGGAGAGGAAGAACGCGTTGCGCCAGCCATAGTTCACGCCCATCCATACGATGATGATGGGGCCCAGCCAGTTGGCCAGCAGGTTGGCGCCGAAATTCTGCGTCAGGCCCTGCGCCAGACCCCGCCGCTCATGGGGAACATCGGAGGCGATCAGCGTCTGGGTGATGGGCATGATGCCGCCTTCAGCCACGCCCATCAGCAGCCGAGCACCCAGGAGCGCCACGAACCCCGCGGCGAAGCCCGACAACACCGAAGCCAGGGAGAACACCAGCGTGGTGATGACCAGCATGGTCTTGCGGCGGCCGATGCGATCCACCAGCGCGCCCATGAACAACCCAGCCAGCGCCCATGCAAAGGAAAAGGCAGAGGCGATGTAGCCCAGCTGCGCATTGCTGAGCCCGAGGTCCTCCTGGATGAAGGAGCCCAGGTAACTGATGGTGTTGCGATCAAAAAACACCACACCGAAATTGGCACTCAGCAGCGCGATCAGCGTCCACTGGTAGCGGTTCATTTTCGCCATGCTCCCCCCGGAGTGTTGTTGTTATGCGCCTGCGGCTTGTCGTCAGTGACGGATGGTACACAAAGCGCCACCGTCCATGGCCCAGGCGGCGCCATTGACGAAGCTGGCAGCGTCAGAAAGGAGGAAGGCGACCACCTCGCCCACCTCCCGCGGCAGGCCGATACGCTCCTGGGGCGCGATCTTGCCCAGCGTGCGCTTGCCCAGCGCCACATCGCCATTGAACATCGTGTGCAGCATGCCCTCGAGCAGCGGCGTGTCGATCACGCCGGGCAGCACCGCATTCACGCGCACGCCCCGGGCGGCCACGTCCGCGGCCGCGGTGCGCGTCAGCCCAACCACGCCGTGCTTGGTGGCGTTGTAGGCACAGGCGCCGCCCAGCCCCCGCTCGCTGGCGATGGAGCCGGTGTTGACGATGGCGCCGCCGCCCTGGGCGAGCATCACCGGAATCACGTGCCGCAGGCCCAGGAAGATGCCCTTGAGGTTCACGGCGATGATGCGGTCGAACTCCTCTTCCTCGAACTGCTCGATGGAGGCGACCTTGCCGTCGATGCCGGCATTGTTGAACAGGCCGTCGATGCGCCCGAAAGCCTTCGATGTCGCCTCGACGTAGCCGCGCACATCGTCGGAACGGCTGACATCGGCGTGGCAGGTTTCCACGCGCGTGCCGAAGGCCGCCACGATGCCGCGCCGCTCGGCCAGCCCTTCCCGATTCACATCCACCAGCATCAGGTTCGCGCCGCGACTTGCCAGCACGCAGGCCGTGGCGTGGCCGATGCTGCCGGCCGCGCCGGTGATGATGATGCTGCGGTCCTTCAGGTCGCTCATGGGATCCTTCCGCGAATGAGGTCGGCGCCGCGCTCGGCGATGGCGTTGACCGGGATGTTGCTGTTTCCCGAGATGACGGTGGGAATGACCGAGGCGTCGACAACCCGCAAGCCCTCGATGCCCTTCACGCGCAGCCTGCCGTCCACCACATCGCCGATGCGGCAGGTGCCGCAGGGGTGATGCACGGTGACCAGCGTGCGCCGGATGTGGGCTTCGATCCCGGCGCGATCGCGCACCTCCGGGCCGGGCAGGATCTCGCGGCTCTTGAGCGGCGCGAAGGCCTGCGAGCCCAGCACCTGCCGGGCCACTTCGAAGCCCTTCACCAGCACTTCCATGTCGCGCGGATCTGCCAGGAAATTGAAATCGATGGCCGGCTTCGCGAACGGATCGCTGCTGGCGAGCGTCACGCTGCCACGACTGAAGGGGCGCAGGTTCACGAAGATGATGCCGTAGCCATGCCCGCGCGGCAGCCAGTGGCCATTGGCATTGCGGTGCGCGGGCATGAAGATGACCTGCAGGTCCGGGCGATCCACATCCGGCCGCGAGCGCATGAAGCCATTGGCCTCGAACACGTTGCTGGCCAGCGGGCCGCTGCGCGCGAACAGGTACTGCGCGCCGATCCACGCCGCGCGCGGCAGCGTGCGCCACGACAGCCCGTAGGATTCGGTGTTGTCCGTGCGCATGGCCACGGCGGCGGCCGGATGGTCGTGCAGGTTCCTGCCCACGGCCGGCAGGTCGAGCACGCTCGCGATGCCGTGCATGCGCAGCTGCGCGGCATCGCCGATGCCGGACAGCTGCAGCAACTGCGGCGAGCCATAGGCGCCGCAGCTCACCACCACCTCGCGCCGCGCGTTCAGCACGCGACGCTCACCGCCCTGCTGCACTTCCACACCCGTGGCGCGACCGTCGGCGATGCAGACCCGGGTGGCCGGAGAATCGGTGAAGACGGTGAGGTTGCTTCGACCACGAGCCGGATTCAGGTAGGCCGTTACGCCCGATTCCCTGCGCCCGTTGCGGATCGCGCCCTGGCGCGGACCGAAGCCTTCCGGATCACCGCCGTTGAAATCGGCACAGCGCGGCAGTCCCAGTGAATCGGTGGCGGCGAGAAATCGCTTCACCAGCGGATTTGGCTTCGGGATGTCGATGACGTTCACCGGCCCGCCACGCACACGCGCCGGCGTGCTCGCGGCGTCGTAGTTTTCAAGCCTGAGGAAATAGGGCGCAAGGTCGCGCCAGGTCCAGCCTGGAATGCCCCACTCGTCGTACTCGCGGGGATGGCCGCGGAAATACACCATGCCATTGATGGACGAACATCCGCCCAGCACGCGGCCGCGCGGCACCGGCAGCTGGCGGCCATCCGCATGCGCCTGCGGCACGCTGGCGTAGCCCCAGCCGTTGCGCGGATTGGCGATGGCCTTGCCCACCATGGCCGGCACGCGGATGGCCGGATCACTGTCCGGTGGGCCGGCCTCGAGCAGCGCCACGGTCACATCCGGATCTTCCGACAGCCGCGCCGCGAGCACACAGCCGGCTGTCCCGCCACCCACAACGATGTAGTCGAAGGTGGTTGCCATGGGGCGCGTCTACTTGAAGCCGAACAGCGTCGCCACGTAGTGGCTGTCCATGTACTCGCGGATGGCGAAGACCAGGCCATCCTTCACTGTCACGGCCCAGGCATAGCGGTTGAAGTACTCGCGGCCATCCTGCAGCTTGCCGGCGCCGTGGGATTCCACCATCACGAAATCCCCGTGCGAGACGATGCTGTCGACGGTGGTCTTGGGGTCTCCCGGCATGAACATGCCGCGCACCGGCCCCAGGAAGTCATCGACGATGTTGTCGCGCGGACCATAGGTGCCGGCGCCGGGAATGTTCTCCACCATCGGCTTCCAGGTGGCATCCGGGTGCAGCGTGGCGCGGATGGCCTCCAATTCCCCGGTGCTCAGGATGCGGAAGAAGTCCAGGACCGTCTGTTCCTGCGGCGTTCGGGCCTTGACGCTCATGGTCTAGCCCTTCTTCGCGGCGTCGAGTTCGGCGAAGGCTTCACGCGCGATGCGCGTGCTGTCGATGCCGGCGGGAACGCCGCAGTAGACCGCCACCTGCAGGATCACCTCGCGGATCTCCTCGCGCGTCAGGCCGTTGTTCAGCGCCGCCTTCACATGCAGCTTCAGCTCGTGCGGGCGATTCAGCGCGCTGATCATCGCGATGTTGATCAGGCTGCGTTCGCGGAGCTGAAGGCCCGGGCGCGTCCACACATGCCCCCAGCAGTACTCCGTGGACAGCTCCTGCATCGGCATGCTGAAGCTGTCGGCGCTGGCCATGGACTTCTCCACGTATTCCGCGCCCAGCACCTGCTTGCGCAGCGCGAGGCCCTTCTCGAATTTCTCGTTGGACATTCCGCTCACTCCTGATTTTGCGCACCGCGAATCTCGCAGTCCGCCCATTGTTCAACCACCCGCACCAGATCCGTGCAGTCCGCGTCCTTGCCGAAGGTCTGCTGCGTGATCGACAGCATCTGCCGCACGGCCGCGCCCACCACCATCGGCACACCCAGGGCTTCGGCCTCTTCCAGGCACAGCCGCACGTCCTTGAAGGACAGCGCATTGGCGAAGCCGAAATCGAATTTGCGGTTCAGCACATGCTTCGGGATCTTGTCCTGCGTGGCGCTGTTGCGGCCCGAGGAGGCATTGAGGATGTCGAGCATCACCGCGGGATCGACACCGGCCTTCACGCCCATGGCCATGGCCTCGGCGGCGATGGCCAGCGACGCCGCGGACATCAGGTTGTTGGCGAGCTTCACCGTCTGGCCGAGGCCCGGCTTCTCGCCCACCAGGAACACCTTGCCCAGCTCGGCCAGCAGCGGCTGCGCCTTCTCGAGCGCCGCGCGGGGGCCCGAGGCCATGATGGCGAGCTTGCCGCTGGCGGCGCCCTTCACGCCACCGGAGACCGGCGCGTCGATGGCGGCGATGCCATGGGGAGCCAGGATGCCGGCGATGGCCTGCGCGGCGGCGGGCCCGGAGGTGGAAAGGTCGACGAAGATGCGCGCGCCACCGGCCTCGGCCACGGCGCTGGCCGCCGCCTTCGCATCGGCGGGCCCGGGCACGCTGGCCATCACCACGCTTGTGCCCTGTGCCGCGGCCTTGATGGACGTGGCGGCCCGCGCGCCGCGCTCCACGAAGGGCGCCACGGCGGCCGGGTTGGGATCGAACAGCGTGAGCTCGTGGCCTGCGGCCATGAGGCGGCCCACCATTCCCGAGCCCATCCTGCCTACGCCGATGAAGGCCACCTTTTCGCCCACGTACTTCCCCCTAGTTAGCGTTCCGGACCCGCGATCCTACGGAACGGGCCGCAATGGGGGCAAATCCACGCGCACAGCGTTGGCCAGGCCCGGCGCCGCCGGGGGGTAGCTGGCCAGGACCAGCGGGTCGTGGCCCGGAATGACGTGCTGCGGGGAGCTGGCGAGCGACTCGATGATGCCGAAGGCATCGAGGTAGTCGGGCACGCTGTCCACGATGGGAAACGGTCGGCGCTGGCGCCAGTTGGCATAGAAATGCGCCGCGTCCGCGGCCAGCACCACCCAGCCGCGGCGAGTGTGCACGCGTACCACCTGCAGGCCGCGCGTATGACCGCCCACCCGATGGACCGAGATGCCCGGGGCGATCTGCGCGGTGCCGTCGTGGTAGACAACACGGCCGGTGAACAGCTTGCCGATCATCGCCTGCACGTCCGCCGCCTCGTAGGTGGCGCGGATGGCCGCATGGCACATCGCGCTGCCGGTGCAGTGGGCCATCTCCTCGGTCTGCAGGTGATAGCGGGCGCGCGGGAACAGCCAGTGGTTGCCCGCATGGTCATAATGCATGTGGCTGACGATGATGTCGGTGACCGCGGCGGGGTCGATGCCCACCTCGCGCAGCCCCTCCTCGACCGGCTGCACCAACTGCCGCCCGCGGGCCGAGCCCGTGGCGGCATCGAACCCGGTGTCGAGCAGCATGCACACACCCTCGCCGGTGATCGTCCAGACGTAGTAGTCGAGCGGCATCGGGCCGTCGTGCTCGTCCCCGCCGATGAAATTGTGGCTGGCCGTGCGGTAAAGGTGCGCATAGCGCACGGCGCAGATTTCATAGACGGCTTCCATCGCAGTATGCTCGCGGGATAAGCCCCTGCGCGCAACAGAAGAATTCGCCATGTCCAGCACCGCCCCCGTGACGGCCGACATCGTCGCCGTCGGCTCCGGCCACAACGGCCTCGTGGCCGCCGCCTACCTGGCCGTCGCCGGCCGCAAGGTCGTGGTGCTGGAGCGCAACGCCTGGTTCGGCGGTGGCGTGGTGACGCGCGAGCTGACGCTGCCGGGCTTCCGCCACGACCAGCACTCGATGAGCCACATCTTCATCCAGGGCAACCCGCTGCTGAAGAACGACGAGCTGGGCCTCAAGTCCCGCCACGGCCTGTCATACATCTTCCCCGAAGTGCCGATGATGTCGGTGTTCGAGGATGGCCAGACGCTGAAGCTCTATCGCGATCCGCAGCGCTCGGCCGCCGAGATCGCCAAATACTCGAAGAAGGACGCCGAAACGTTCCTGCGCGTGTCGAAGCAGGCCGCCGCCTGGCTGCCCATGATCGCCTCCTCGCTGTACGTGCCACCGGCGCCGGTGGGCGCCTCCAACGCGATGCTGGACCAGAGCCGCGAGGGACGTGAACTGTGGCGCATCATCCAGATGAGCAGCCACGATCACCTGTGCGATCTGTTCGAGAACGAGCGGGTGCGCATGCACTTCGCGCGCGTGGCCGGCGAGAACCTGGTGTCCCCGGATGAAAAGGCCACGGCCATCGGCGCCTATGTGTTCCTGGGATTCCTCGAGGCCTATGGCTTCGGCGTGGCGCGCGGCGGTTCGGGCAAGCTCACCGAGGCGCTGATTGCCTGCATCCAGGCGCATGGCGGTGAAGTCATCGCCAATGCCGATGTGGCGCGCATCCGCGTTTCCAACGGTCGCGCCGCGGGCGTCGAAACGAAGGACGGCCGCATTTTCAACGCGAAGGATGCGGTCATCGGCGCCATCCATCCGCACCTGCTGGGCGGCATGATCGATGGCATGGATGCACGCGTGCGCGCGGACGCAGAGGCCACGCACATCACCGATGCGGCCTGCATCACCGTGCATGCCGCGCTCGATGCGCCGCTGAAATACCGCACGCCGGACACCGTCGATGCGGTGATGGTCGAGATGCTGCCCACCAGCTATGAAACGCTGCGGCGCGATTTCGACGAGCTGCGCTATCACCAGTTCTCGCCCTATCCGCTGCTGGGTGCCGGGTCACTCTCGCAGTTCGACCCCTCGCGCGTCCCTGCCGGCAAGGCCATCCTGCACCTGTGGGATTACGTGCCCTACAAGCGCCCAGACGGCAAGAGCTGGGACGACACCAAGCAGCAGTACGGCGAGCACATGCTCAGGCACATGTCGAAATTCGTCTCGAACATCCCCGATGTGGTGCTGCAGGCCCACATCGACAGCCCCGTGGACATGGAACGCACCTCGCCCAGCTTCCGCCACGGCGATCTTCACGGCATCGCCACCACCACCTACCAGAGCGGCGCGCCACCGGCCCACGCCGGAGCTGGGCCAGTACACGGTGCCCGGCCTCGACCGCTTCTATCTCGTCGGTCCGTTCCAGCATCCGGGCGGCGGCGTGTTTGGCGCGGGCCGCGCCACGGCGATGAAGATGTTCGAGGCCCTGGGCCTGAATTTCGACAAGCAGGGCCGCGTCAAGTGAAGATCGAGTCCGCGGACGGCGGCGAACTGATGACGGTGCAGAGCCTGGAGCGCGACGGCAACAGCCTGCTGATCCGCGGCAAGGTATTTGGCGCCATGCCCATGAACGCGAAGCTCACGCCGGAGGCCGCGCGCGCGGCCTTCAAGCTGCTGTCACCCAGGCTGATCTTCTTCCTGCTGACGCTGCCGTTCCGGCGCGGGTGACCGGTGCGCGGAAGACCGGGGGCGGCCATGCCATGACCGCCACGTACGACTTCGTCATCGTCGGCGCAGGGACTGCCGGCTGCGCGCTGGCCGCCCGGCTGTCAGAAGATGAGCGCAATCGCGTCTGCCTCATCGAGGCAGGCGGCCCCGCCCGCCATCCCTTCATCCATGTACCGGCGCTGGTGGGGCCTGCGATCCTGCACCAGGGCCTGGGCTGGGGGCTCACCACCGAACCACAGGCGGCGCTGAACGATCGTCGACTGCCACTGCCCCGCGGCAAGGTGGTCGGCGGATCCGGTTCGATCAACGGCATGGCCTACCACCGCGGGCATCCGCTCGACTACGACGACTGGGCGCGCGCCGGCAACGCCGGCTGGGATTGGGCGAGCGTGCTGCCGCTGTTTCGCCGCTCGGAAGACAATGCGAATGCGCGCGACCCGGCAGTACATGGCCAGGGCGGCCCCATCCATGTGGCGCACATCCCGAAGCCCAATCCGCTGAACAGCGCGTTCCTCGACGCCTTTGCGGAGCTCGGCGGATTTGCCCCGTGCGCTGACTTCACGGGGCTGAATCCCGAAGGCTATGGACTGCGCCAGGGCACGATCCATCGCGGCCGTCGGCATTCCACGGCGACGGCGATGCTGGCGCCGGCGCTGTCTCGCCCCAACATCACGCTGGTCACGCGCGCGCAGGTGCGCTCGATCAGCGTGGAGAACGGCCGCGCCACCGGCGTGGAAATCCACGAAGGTGGCGGCCCGAGGCACATTGCCGCCGGGCGCGAAGTGCTGCTGTGCGCGGGCGCCATCCATTCGCCGCAGCTGCTGATGCTGTCGGGCATCGGTCCTGCCGACCACCTGCGCGCGCTGGGGCTGCCCGTGCATGCGGCGCTGTCAGGCGTGGGCGGCAACTACCACGATCACCCGGCGCTGGCGCTCACGCTCGAGATGCGCGACGCCACGTCATACGGACTGTCCTGGCGGGCCCTGCCGCGCAATGCGTGGAGCGTCGTGGAGTATCTGTTCGCGCGACGCGGGCAACTGGCCAGCAATGTGTTCGAGTCCACCGCCTTCATCCGCAGCAGTGACGCGCTGGATCGACCCGATATCCAGATCGCATTCCAGCCGGCGCGGCGCAATCCCGACGGCTTCCCGCTGCCCCGGGGCCACGGCTTCGCGATGAGCGTGGTGAACCTCTATCCGAAAAGCCGCGGGCGCATCCGGCTGGCCAGTTGCGATGTCCGCGACGCGCCGCGCGTGGATGCGCAGTTGCTGGCCGATCCGACCGATGCCGCCCCCATGCTGTGGGCCTTGAGGCTCGCGCGCCAGCTGAGCCAGGCACGCGCCTTCGCGCGCTTTGCGGCACGCGAGGCATTGCCGGGCGCAGCCTGCCAGAGCGATGCGGACCTGCTGGCGTACCTGCGCCGCGCTGCCGGCACCGCGCACCACCCGGTGGGCACCTGCCGCATGGGCGTCGACGAGGAGGCCGTGGTCGACCCGCAGTTGCGGGTGCGAGGCATTTCAGGCCTGCGGGTAGTGGACGCCTCCGTATTTCCTAGTATCGTCGGCGGCAATACCAACGCGCCGGTGGTGATGGTGGCCGAACGGGCCGCCGATCTCATACTCGGGCGCATCTGAAGGATCATCGGGGGAAGCATGGCTGCTGAGCACATCAGGCACTGGAAGATTGGCGATGTCACCATCGCCCGCATCGTCGAGGTCTACGGCTGGGAAGACGACATCACCATGCTGCTGCCGGACGCCGACCCGGCCTTCGTGCAGGGATTCCCGTGGATGCGGCCGCACTTCGCGACGCCCGACGGGAAGATGATCATTTCGTTCCAGTGCTTCGTGCTGCGCTCGCAGGGCCGCATGGCCATGATCGACACCTGCATCGGCAACGACCGCCAGCGCGAGTTCCCGGTGTTCACCAACATGCAGACCACCTTCCTCGAAGACCTTGCCGCCGCCGGTTTTCCGCACGAGGAAATCACCGACGTGCTGTGCACGCACCTGCATTTCGACCATGTGGGCTGGAACACGCGCCTGGTCGATGGCAAGTGGGTGCCGACGTTCCCGCAGGCCCGCTACCTCTTCGGCAGGCGCGAATACGAGCACTGGAAGCACCTGCACGAGACCCACGGCTACCACGACCTGAACCACATGGATGACGCCGTCATGCCCGTGCTGGAGGCCGGACTGGTGGAATTCATCGAGCCGGATTTCCGCCTCACTGACGAGGTGTCGCTGATCCCAACGCCTGGCCACACGCCGGGCCATGTCAGCGTGCTCATCCAGTCGAAGGGCGAAAGCGCGGTCATCACCGGCGACATGATGCACAGCCCGATCCAGATCGCGGTGCCGGAGCGCGAGGCGCGGTTCGACATGGACAAGTCTGCCGCGGCCCGCACGCGTGGCGAGTTCGTGCGGCGCTTCAATGGCACGCCAACGCTCGTCATCGGCAGCCACTTCGCCGAACCCACCGCCGGCCACATCGTGCCGGACGGCGCAGCCTGGAAGTTCAAGGTCTAGCGCATGGCTCGTCATCCCGATCTTTCCGGCCGCAGCGTGTTCATCACCGGCGCGGCGCGCGGCCTGGGCCGCTCCATGGCCGAAACGCTTGCCGACTGCGGCGCGACCGTGGGCATCGTCGACCTGGTAATGGTCGAGGCCGAGGCGGTGGCCGAGCACATCCGCTCGCGCGGCGGCCAGGCGCATGCCTTCGCCGTGGATGTGGCCGTGCGGCGCCTTTACATGGCCGCTGCCGCCACCTTTGCGGCGCAGTGCGGCCGCATCGATGCCGTCATCAACAATGCGATGCTGCTCAAATACGAGCCGGTGGACCAGATCACCGAGGAAACCCTCACGCGCATGACTTCCATCGGCATCAACGGCAGCGTATGGGGCGCGCAGGCGCTGCTGGCCCACTACGATCCGCAGCGCGGCGGTTCGCTGATCAACATGGCATCCCCGGTGGCAGAAAAGGGCTTCCCCAACACGGCCGCCTACAGCCTGGTTAAGGGCGCCATCTTCACGCTCACGAAGACGCTCGCGGCCGAACTCGGCCCGCGCAATGTGCGCGTAAATGCACTCTCGCCCGGTTCCGTGCCCACGCCCGGGGCCCTGGGCCTGAACGACAAGACCGAATACGAGCGCCGCACGCGAACCATTCCGCTGCGCCGACTGGGCCGCGAGGAAGACAACGCCGAGGCCTGCGCATTCCTGCTGAGCGATGCGGCGTCGTTCATCAATGGTGAAATTCTGCATGTGGATGGCGGCATCGCCGCCGCGGGCTAAGGGGAGCGACATGAACAAGCCGATTCCGGAATTCGATACCGACATCTTCTCGCGCGAATCCATTCGCAACGCCAACGCCGTGGACGACCGGTTGCGCGAGTTCGCGCCCGTGGTGCGGCTGCCCGGCGAGAACATCACCATGCTGGCGCGCTACGAGAACGTGGCCGCTGGCCTCAAGGACTGGAAGACTTTCTCCTCCACCTCACGGCCCTGGCACGATCCGAACTCGGTGCGCCCGGAACTGCTGCTCACCGACGATCCGCCCAAGCACACGCGGGTGCGGGCCGTGATCTCCAACGCGCTGTCGCCGAAGGCGCTGAACCACATGGCGGAGAATTTCCGCCTCGATGCGCGCGCGCTGGTCGACAGCCTGAAGGCGCGGTCCGGGGAGCCCATCGACGCGGTGGCGAGCATCACGCAGGCCTTTGTCTACAAGGTGTTGCCCGACCTGCTCGGCCTGCCGATGGCCGGTCGCGAGCACCTCTCGGCGTTCGGCAACATGGTCTGGGCCACCATGGGCCCAATGAACGAGATCTTCCACGACGCGATGCGCGACACCAGTGGCGCGGTCATCGACTGGGCCGGCAAGGTCAGCAATCGCGAGAACCTGGCCGCGGGCAGCCTGGGCATGGCCATGTACGAGGCTGCGGATCGCGGCGAGTGCACGGAACAGGAGGCGAGTCTGCTGGTGGGTATCCTGCTCTCGGCGGCGGCCGACACCACCGTGCTCACGATGGCCAATGCCATCCGCGCCTTCAGCCAGTTCCCCGAGCAGTACCAGCTCGTGCGGGCCAACCCCTCGCTGATCAAGGCCGCCTTCGAGGAGAGCCTGCGCTGGGATTCCCCCTCGCGCATGGCCGGCCGCATCGCGATGACCGATCTGGAGATCGACGGCTACGTGATCCCGAAGGGCGAACGCTGCGGGCTGATGTTCGCGGCGGCCAATCGCGACCCGCGCCGCTGGGAGAATCCGCTGCAGTTCGACGTGCGCCGGAACAACCTGGGAAGCCTGGGCTTCGGCCATGGCGTGCACGCCTGCGTGGGCCGCGTGCTGGCGCTGCTCGAGGCCGAGGCGCTGTTCGGCGCGCTGGTCGAGCAGGTGGCCGCCTTCGAGCCCGCCGGGGAACCCGAGCCGTGGATGACCACGGTCGGACATGGGCCCATCAGGCTGCCGGTGCGGTTGCGCTTCGCGAACTGACCCGGGTGGCCAGCGCGCCGCGCGTTACAGCGCGGCGGCGTGGATGATGTCGGCGATGCGCTGGAAACGGCGCATGTTGGCGTTGTGCTCCATCACTCCCGCGGAAAGACAGGTGAACGTGATGTCGCGCACCGGATCGATCCAGAACAGCGAAGTGCCCGCCCCGTAGTTGCCGAACGCGCCCGGCGTAGCCAGCGTGCCGAACATGTGGTGGCACAGCGCTTCGCCGCGCATCGAGAACCCGAGGCCGATGTAGGCCGGCGCTGGCTCCAGGCCTTCCGCGCGCCCACGCGCCGCGTAGAGCTCATTGACCTTGTCGCCGGTGTGATTGCGCGCGGCCAGCGCGATGGTGGCCGGCGAGATCATCCGCGTGCCGTTCCAGGAGCCGCCGGCGCGGAACATATCCGCGAAGCGGAACAGGTCGGGGACCGTGGAGACCACGCCCACCCAGGGCATCTCGGCCTGCTCGTCCTCGAACGCGCCATTGGGACCCGGCGCGTTGCGGCTCTTGTGCCCGATGGGATAGTTGCCGCGGAAATCGGGAACCACCTTGCGTGGCTTGAGGTCCGCGCGCAGGCCGACGGCCGTGTCGCGCATCTGCAGCGGATCGAGAATTTCCTGTTGCACCAGCTGCCGGTAGCCGCGCCGCAGGGGATCGGTGCGCAGCAGCGCCTCGGCCATCAGCACGTGGTTCACCAGCGGCGAATACGACACCTTCGCGCAGGGCGCATCGACGGGTTTCACCTCGGCGATGACGGTCGCCGACACCTCGGCGAAATCGTTGATGTACCAGCCTGGCTTCACCTCGAAGATGATGGGAAATCCCGCCTGGTGCGACAGCAGGTGCCACATGAGGATTTTCTCGCGGCCATGGCCGCTGAATTCCGGGATCAGCTCGCTGATCGGCGTGGTCAGCCCGAAGCGCCCCTGCTCGATCGCACGCAGAACCAGCAGATTGGTGAAGGCCTTGGTCACCGAGAAGATGCTGAACACCGAATCCAGCCGCAGCGGCTGCGTCTGTGCGGCGTCGGCCGAGCCAATGGCCGCCTCGAACACTGTCTGGCCACCACGACCCACCTTGATGACGGCCCCGTGATAGCGACCCGCGCGAACATCTTCACGCACCACTTCGTGCAGCAATCCCAGGTGCTGCGCGTTCATGCCCTTGTCCGTCACCTTGTACCCCTCTTCACTTAGCATTCCCCGCGGATTCAGCGAGGGTAGAACACCGGCAGCTTCGCGTCGACGTTCACCCAGACCGACTTCGGCTCGGTGTATTCATGCATCGCGAAATGACCCATCTCGCGGCCGTAGCCAGAGTCCTTGACGCCGCCGAACGGCGAACCGGGATGAAACCGCTTGTAGCAGTTGATCCAGACCATGCCCGCTTCCATGTGCCGCGCCATCACGTGGGCGCGCTGCAGGTTGCTGGTCCAGAGGCCCCCTCCCAGGCCGTAGACGGTGTTGTTGGCCATCTCCAGGACTTCCGCGTCGTCCTTGAACGTGGACACCGTGACGAAGGGCCCGAACACCTCTTCCTGGCACACGCGGTCGGCAAGCTTCGCGCGCACCACGGTGGGCTCCACGAAGCAGCCGCGTTGCAGCGCGGCGGCCGACGGCGCCTTGCCGCCCAGCAGTATCTCGCCGCCTTCGGACTGCGCCACCCTGCAGAAATTCAGCACGCGCTCCTGGTGCAGCCGCGACGTCAGCGGCCCCATTTCGGTCGTCGGATCCAGCGGATCGCCCAGGCGGATCGACGCCGCCAGCTTCAGGAAGTGATCGAGGAAGCGATCGGCGATCTTCTCGTGCAGCATCAGCCGGGAGCCTGCGATGCAGGCCTGGCCCTGGTTGTGGAATATCGCGAACGCCGATCCGTTGACGGCGTTGGTGATGTCGGCGTCCTCGAACACGATGTTCGCGCCCTTGCCGCCGAGCTCCAGCTGCACGCGCTTCAGGTTGCCCGCGGAGGCCTGCACGATCTTGCGGCCGGTTGCGGTGGAGCCGGTGAACGATATCTTGTCGACGCCCTTGTGCTCGGCCAGGTACTGGCCCGCGATGTGGCCGAATCCCGGCACCACGTTGATGACCCCGGGCGGGAAGCCTACGTCGCGCGCCAGCTCCGCCACGCGCAGCGTTGAAAGCGGCGTCAGCTCCGCCTGCTTCATCACGACACAGTTGCCCGCAGCCAGCGCCGGGCCCAGCTTCCAGCTGGTGAACATCAGCGGGAAGTTCCAGGGCACCACCTGCCCGACCACGCCCACCGGCACGCGGGTCACGTAGTTCAGGAAGCCGGTGTCGACCGGAATGACCGTGCCTTCGTTCTTGTCGGGCATGCCGGCGAAATAGCGGAAGGTGGCGACCGTGCGCATCACGTCCAGGTTGCGCGTGTCCCGGATCGGGTGGCCCGTGTCCAGCGTCTCGATGAGCGCCAGGTTGTCCCGGTCCTTCTCGATGGCATCGGCCAGCTTGCCGATCAGGACGCCCCGATCCGAGGGCGACATGGCGGCCCAGGCCGGAAAGGCCTTGCGCGCCGCGGCCACCGCGCGATCGATGTCAGCGGGCCTGGCCTCGGACACCTTCGCCAGCAGCGAGTTGTCGAACGGATTGAAGACGTCGAAGGTGGCGCCTTCGAGCGCATCGACGAATTCGTTGTTGATGAACAGCTGAGTCTGGAACTTCGGTTTGTCCACGGACACTCCTGATGAAAAAACCCGGTAGCGCTTGCGCACCACCGGGTTCAAGACACGGGAAAACTACGCAGCTACTTCCAGCGACTGGCCGTGATCGGGAACGGCTCGAGCTCACCCTTGGCGTAGCGCTGCTCGAGGCCGGGCGTGCCGTTCTCCAGCACCATCAGCATCGAGCGCTTCGGCGAGAAGCCCTGGTGGCGGATGTCGGCCGGCATGGCGCAGACGTCGCCCGACTTCATCACGATGCGGCCACGGGGATTGCCGGTGGACTTGTCCTGGATGTTCCAGTGGATTTCGTCGGAAAGCTGGATGAACCACTCGTTGCGGTCATTGCCATGGATGACCGGGAGCATGTGCTCCTCGCTGGTCACGCAGCAGATGCATGCGTTCGAAATGGACGTGAACGAAGGGTTCCAGGTGACGTCGGCCCGCGCGATGTGATCGTACAGGTTGAAGGCGTGGATCTGCCCTTCGAATCCGGGCTCGGGCTCGATCACCGGCTTGTCGTAGGTCACATCCGCGAACGCGCGGTTGATCGGGTGTCCGCTGGCATCAGAGCGGGGGCTGACGTCGCCGGGCAACCCCAGCATGCGACGCGCGGGCTCGAAGCCCCGCACCAGCGGCCCCTTGGCCTCGCGGGTCTTGGCGCCCAGCGGCGATCCTGTTTCCATTGGCGCGCGCAGCGGGTCGTAACCCTCGTTGATCCAGTTGATCGAGATCGCCTCGAAGGCGGCGCGAACATCGATCGTGTCGAAGGTTTCGAGGAAATCGACCTTGGTGTCGCGATGTCCCTTGCTGTAGGTGCCCGCGAAGATGTCCACGGTGCCGTAGTGGTTCTGCGTGCCGAAGACATCATCGAAGAAGATCCAGCCGTAGAAGAATCCCCAGCCGATGTCGCGCACCATCGCGCGCAGGAAGCGGTCCACCTCGATCGTGTGCGTGCCCTTGGGCCAACGCACATGGACGAAATAGGCGTCGCGCTCGAAGGTGAAACTGCCGAACTGGAACTTGCGATAGCCCAGCACCGGATCCGGCTCGGAGGCGATGACCTTGGCATTCTCGATACGTACAGCGTTCATGTGTGATTCCTCGCTGATGCGGATTGCGGCGCGCTTACTTCTGCACGCAGATTTCAGACCACTTCTCGACGCTTTCCGGACCCGCGGAGGTCTGGATCAGCGTCACGGAGGGCTTGGCCGCCTTCAGCTGGTAGGCCGCTCCCTTGGGCAGCAGCACCTCGTGGCCGCGGCGCGCGATCACGCGCCCCATGCGCTTGCCTGCTGGCGCCGCCTTCAACCGGCCGGCACCAGCCTTGTGCGCGGGCTTCTCGGCATCCGTGAGCTGGAAGAAGGTGAACTCGATCTCGCCGTCCAGCACGATGGCAAACTCGTCATGCGGCGCGGTGTACCACGGTGAAGCACCCTCCGCGCGGACAGCTTCCGCCGCGTATTCCAGGTTGGATACCACCATGACACGCTCGTAGGGCTTCGACTTGCTGCAGACTTCGAAAATGTTCGAGAACGCGTAATGCCTGAGGTCGTCTTTGACCTCGATCGTGCCTTTGTCATAAGACTCGAGCGACGCCATCCGGGTCTTGAAGCTCATCGTCCCGCCCCACTGTTGTTTGTTTATCAGACCGTGGGAAGTGTAATCCCGGCCGGGCGCCGCCGGCCAGTCGGGACCGGCAAGCCCCCCTTGCACCCGTCACCCTGCGCGCAGGGGCGCCTACGGCCCCCTGGAGGCCCTGGCGAAGTCTCCGGCCTTCACTACCGTGAGCTTTGCGGGATCCACGTGCTTGCGCAGCGCCGCCCGAACGGCCTCGGGCGTCAGTGCCAGCACGCGCTGCTCGAAGGGCTTGTCCCAGGTCAGGAAGCTGCGACCCGAGTCGAGGTTCGACAGCAGGCGGCCCACCAGCTGCTGATCCTGCGTGCGAACCTGCGCGAAGCGCTGCTGCCAGCCGGACTTGGCCTTGGCGATTTCCTCGTCGGTGAAACCGTCCTTCAGAGCCTTGTCCACTTCCTCGCGCATCGCGGCCTCCACCTTCGCCACGTTCTGTGGCGCAGCGATGGCCTGCACTATCCAGGAGCCCGCGCGGTCGTAGAGGGGACCCTGCAGCTGTGAGCCGGCGCCGTAGCTCAGCCCATCCTTCACGCGGATGCGCGCCAGGAGCCGCGAATCGAAGCCGGCGCCCGAACCCAGCATGTAGTCGGCCAGGAACAGCGCGGCATAGTCCGGGTCGTTCTGGTTCACGTCGAGGTTCACTCGCGCGAGCAGGAAGGCGTTTTCCTTGTCGGGCGTCTCGACAACCACATTCTTCGCCGGGATCTGCCGGTGCTCGCGGGTGATGCGCTGCCAGGGCGTGCTGTTGTTCCAGCCATCGAAGCCGTCGCGGATGGCCTTTGTCACCGCGGACTCGTCGAAGTCGCCCACCACCGCGAACTGCGCGCGGTTGGCTGCGTAGAAGGTGCGGTAGAAGCGCTTCACGTCATCCAGCGTGACCGCCTTGATGCCATCCAGCTGCTCCTGCAGCGTCGGCGAATAGCGCGGATCGCCCTTGGGATAGATATTGAAGTGCTGGCCCAGCGCCTCGCCGGCACGCGCAGTGGGCTCGGAGAGCTGCGACTCGATGGAGGTGATCAGCAGCTTCTTGAGCTGCTCGAACTCATCAGCAGGGAAGGAAGGCTCGCGTACCACATGTGCCGCCAGCGCGATGGCCGCGGCGATGTTGGGCCGGGTGGTCTGGAAGTTCGCGCCCTGCCCGTTCACCCCGCCGGTAACCTTCAGCCGCGTGAACTCGTCGCGCAGCTGCGCGCGCGTGTATCGACTGGTGCCCATGGTCATCATCTGCGAGGTCAGAAGGCCCGCGTAGCTCTGGCCGGCAAGGGTCTTCAGGTCGCCCGCCGGCAGGTTCATCGCGAAGAACACCGTTTCGCCGCGGTTCTTCTTCGGCAGCAGCGCAACCTTCATGGTTCCTATCGAAAGCCGGCGCGTGCGCTGCTCCACGTTCTCGTGGCTGGGGTCGAACACCTCGGCCTCGGCCAGGGCCTGCTTGGGCTTGTAATCCTTCAGCAGCTCCTCGGCGCTGGCCACGCGGGGAATCTCCGCGCGCGCGGGCGCTTCCTCGGGCAGGAACACGCCGGCGGTGCGGTTGTCACGCCGCAGGTATTTTGCCGAAGCGGACTTCACCTGCTCTGCCGTGACTTCCTGGGTGCGGTCGCGCGTCAGGAAGAACGTGCGCCAGTCACCCAGCGCCACGAACTCCGACAGCTGCAGGCCGATGTTCTCGTGATCGTTCATCAGCCGTTCGGCGGAATTGGCGAAATTCAGGCGCGCCCGCTGCAGTTCCTCTGCGGTCGGGGGAGACTCGCCAAGTCCCTCGACCTGACGGATCATCTCGTCCTTCACCGGCTCCACCGGATCGCCCTTCTTCAGGGCGGCGAAGATCACCTGCAGCGAGCCGTCGACGCCCGACAGGCGCAATGCACCCACCTGCGCGGCCTTGCCGGTCTGCACCAGCGATTTGTGCAGGCGGCCCGACGGCGTGTCGCCCAGCGTGAAGGCGGCATAGCTCAGCGCCTGCGCATCGGCGTGCAGCGGCGAAGGCATTTTGTACGCCAGCATGATCAGCGTGAGGTCGCCCACGCGCCGCACCATGAGACTGCGCTCGCCGTCCTGCGTCGGCTCCACGGTCCACAACTTCGGCAGCACGCGCGTGGGCCGCGGGATCACCCCGAAATACCGGTTCACCAGACCCAGTGTCTTCTGCAGGTCGAACTTGCCCGCCACCAGCAGCACCGCATTGTCGGGCTGGTAGTACATGCGATAGAAGGCCTGCAGGTTGGCGATGTCGACGTTCTCGATGTCCGAGCGGTTGCCGATGGTGGAATTGCCGTAGTTGTGCCAGTCGTAGGCCATGCTCTGCAGGCGCTTGATCAGCACATTGCCGGGGGAGTTCTCGCCGTTCTCGTACTCGTTGCGCACCACGGTCATCTCGGTGTCCAGGTCCTGGCGGCGCACCAGCGCATTGACCATGCGGTCGGCTTCCATCGACAGCGCCCAGTCCAGGTTCTCGTCGCTGGCCTGCACCAGCTCGTAGTAGTTGGTGCGATCAAGCGAGGTAGTGCCGTTGAAGCGAGCGCCACGCGCGTTGAATTCCTTGCCGATGTCCTCGCGGTTCTTCGTGCCCTTGAACAGCATGTGCTCGAGCAGGTGCGCCATGCCCGTCTCGCCATAACCCTCATGCCGCGAGCCGACCAGGTAGGTCATGTTGATGGTGATGGTGGGCTTGGACTGGTCGGGGAACAGCAGCACGCGCAGGCCATTCGCGAGTCGGTATTCGCTGATGCCCTCGACCTCCGCCACCTTCGTGGCCAGGTCGGGCGCCGCGGCGCGCGCGCCGTTCATGAACCCGGCTACAGTAGCGCTGGCGAGCAGCAGACATTGTGCTAGTCGGGACACTGCAGTACGCATGTTCACTCCTCGGCTGGGAAACCGAAGATGGGACAGGCCGTCGTCAAGGTCAAGATATGACCCGGCCGACTTGCCGAAGCAGCGCGGGAACAGGAGGCAGGGATGGACAACGAATCCGAACAGACACTGCTGGCCGACGCGGCCTCGCGCGCACAGCGCTACCTGGCCTCGCTGCCAGATCGCGCGGTTGCGCCGTCCACCAAGGCCGTCGAAGCGCTGTCTGGCCTGGGCGGCGCGCTGCCCGAGGCGCCTGCCGATCCGGCGCAGGTGCTGGCGCGGCTCGATGAAATCGTCTCACCCGCCACCATGGCCATGGCCGGTCCCCGGTTCTTCGGCTTCGTCATCGGCGGCTCGCTGCCCATCAGCGTCGCCGCCAACTGGCTCGCAACGGCCTGGGACCAGAACACCTGCCTCGATGCCGTGACGCCCGGCGTCTCGCGCGTCGAGCAGCTCGCGCTCGACTGGCTGCTGGATGTGCTGCGTCTTCCTGCCGGCTGCGCCGGCGCCTTCGTCACCGGCGCCACGGTCGCCAACATGACCGCGCTGGCCGCGGCACGACACCGGGTGCTCGCCGATGTCGGCTGGAATGTAGAGGCGGATGGCCTGTTCGGCGCGCCACCGATCACGGTGCTGGTGGGCGAGGAAGTGCATCCCACCGTGCTCAAGGGCCTGGGCGTGCTGGGGCTGGGCCGCAGTCGCATCACGCGGATGCCTGTGGACGCGCAGGGACGCATGCGCGCCGACGCGCTGCCTGCCATCTCAGGCCCCACCCTCCTCGTGCTGCAGGCTGGCAACCTGAACACCGGCGCCTTCGATCCTTTCGATGTCCTCATCCCGCGGGCGAAAGCCGCCGGCGCCTGGGTTCATGTTGATGGCGCCTTCGGCCTCTGGGCACGCGCCACGCGCGACCGGCAACAGCTCGCCGCCGGCTGCGAGCTGGCTGACTCCTGGGCCACCGACGGCCACAAATGGCTGAACGTTCCCTACGACAGCGGCATCGCCTTCGTGCGCGATGCCGAAGCGCTGCGCGCGGCGATGGCCGTCACTGCCGACTACCTGCCAACGCAGAGTCTGCGACGCAATCCAGGGGATTACACGCCCGAGCTTTCACGCCGGGCGCGCGGCGTCGATGTGTGGGCCGTGCTGGCCACGCTGGGGCGCAGTGGCATCGCCGACCTGATCGAAGGCTGCTGCCGCCATGCACGGCGTTTCGCCGCCGGCCTTTCCACCGCGGGCTTCCAGGTGCTGAATGACGTGGTGCTGAACCAGGTGCTGGTGTCGTTCGGCACGCCAGAACGCACCCAGGCCGTGATCTCGGCCCTGCAGCAGGACGGCACCTGCTGGTGCGGCAACACGGTGTGGCAGGGACGCGCCGCGATGCGCATCAGCGTGTGCTCCTGGGCCACCCGCGATGAGGACGTGGAGAAGAGCCTCGAGGCGATGATTCGCATCGCGCGCAGCTGATCCGCGGCGGCAGCGCCGCGGAATGCTAACGGATGAAGTGCGAGCCGACCCACCACGCGGCGGCGGCCACCAGTCCCGATGCGGGAATGGTGAGGAGCCACGCATAGACGAGGTTTGTCGCCAGCCCCCAGCGCACCCTCGAGGGATTCTGCACGGCACCCGCGCCCAGGATGGCGCCAGTGATGGTGTGGGTGGTGGAAACAGGGATGCCGGCGTGGGAGGCGATGAACAGCGTCACCGCGCCGCCCGCCGAAGCCGCCGAACCACTGGCCGGCGAGAGCTTGGTGAGTTTCTGGCCCATGGTGCGGATGATGCGCCAGCCGCCCATCAGCGTGCCGATGGCGATGGCCAGATAGCAGCTGACGATCACCCACTCGGGCAGGTGCTCCTTGCCGGCAAGGCCATGCGACATCAGCAGCAGCCAGATGATGCCCATGGTCTTCTGCGCGTCATTGCTGCCGTGCCCGATGCTGTAGAGCGCGCTGGTGAGCAGCTGCGTGCGGCGGAACCAGCGATCCAGCTTCGCCGGCGCGATGCGGTAGCAGCCCCAGCTGATCCCCAGCATCAGCAGTCCGCCGATCAGCATGCCCAGCGTGGGCGAGACGAAGATGAAGATGGTGGTCTTGATGATGCCGGATGCCACCAGCGGGTCGGATCCCGCCTTGGCCATCGCGGCGCCGATCATGCCGCCGATCAGCGCATGCGACGAACTGGAGGGAATGCCGTAATACCAGGTGACGACATTCCAGGTGATGGCGCCGATAAGCGCGCCGAAGATCACCGCGTTGTCGACGAAGTCCGGCGAGATGATGCCCTTGCCGATGGTGGCCGCCACCTTGGGCTCGAACAGCCAGATGGCCACGAAATTGAAGAACGCCGCCCAGGCCACCGCCTGGTAGGGCTTGAGCACGCGAGTGGACACTACCGTGGCGATCGAATTCGCGGCGTCATGGAAGCCGTTCATGAAGTCGAATGCCAGCGCCAGCGCCACCAGCAGCGCCAGCGTCACGAATGCTGCGTCCATGTGCATCAGGCGTTCTGCAGGACCACGCCCTCGATCACGTCAGCCACGTCCTGGCAGCGATCGGTGGCGGTCTCGAGCAGTTCGTAGATGGCCTTCAGCTTGATGAGCTGGCGGATGTCCGACTCGCTGCGGAACAGCGTCGAGATGGCGGTGCGCATCACGCGGTCGGCCCGTGATTCCATGGTGTCGATCTCGCGGCACAGGCGCAGGATCTCGGCTGCGTTCTTCATGCTGGAGAGCAGCGCCACGGCGGCCTGCAGCCGCTCGCAGCCGTTCTGCAGCAGCAGGGCCAGCTCGACCGCATAGGTGGTCACCTCGTGCACGTCATACAGGGACAGTGATTCGGCGGCGTCCTGCATCAGGTCGAGCACGTCATCCATGCGCGAGATCAACCGGTGGATGTCGTCGCGGTCCATCGGCGTGACGAAGATGGTCTGCAGCAGCGCCGCCGTGTCGTGCGTGATGCGATCGGCCTCGTGCTCGAGGTCGTTGATGCGCTCCACGCGCCCCGCCCGGGCCGGCTCGTTGGAGTATTCGGACAGCAGTAGCGTCAGTTCGCGGCTGGCCTCGGCGATGCGGTCGGCATGCTGGTTGAAATACTCGAAGAACTTGCCCTCGCGCGGGACGAGGTTGGCCATGATTCCCATCGGATCGGTTTCCTGGAGTTGCTGGGGGCGAGGCGTCTGTGGCGCCTCTTGGACGGGGATTCTAGCCGGTTCAGGTACGGCCCGTCGCCAGCAGCCGCGGGCATTCCCCGCGCATGGCGTCGGTGGCGGGCAGCGCCGCGCAGATCTGCTGCCAGCGCTGGCTGATGGCCGTGAGCGTGGCGCCGTGGCCGGCGTCCTTCGACCAGCCGGCCAGCGACTTGTGCATGCGCTCCAGGCGCCCGCGGGAGCGCGCGTGGATGCGGTTGGGGCCAGCCAGCTCCCCCAGCACCGCCAGCGAAGCCGCGCGGATGCGCGGCTCATCCTGAGGCGCCATGCGCAGCAGGCCCTCGACGTACAGCACACCCCACTGGAAGCGCGTGGCGGGCCCCTGCGACTCCTGGTAGGCCCGCGCCAGCAGCTCGATCGCCTCGGGCTTGTTGCCGGCACGCTCCTCGAGCGTGGCGAGGTCGGCCATGTAGTAGTAGGGCGTGCGCGATGTGGCAAGTTCGCCCTTCAGTAGTTCGCGCAGGCGCGCATCGTCGCCCAGGTATTCCAGAACCCAGGAAGCCGAATTCACGATGCCCGAGCGCGCATCGGCGTCGTACTTGCGCGCGAGGAAGGCTTCGAGCGTGCCGCGGCCACGCGCCAGGACTTCAGGCGGGATCACACCCTTCGGATCCAGCGCCTTCGCCGCGTACAGCCGACCGGCGGCCGACATCAGCTTCACGGTATCCGACTGCGCCGCGTCGGTCTCCATGGCATCCATCAGCGCGAACCAGTTGCGCTTCAGCTCGGCGTTGCGCGCGGAGTCGGCGAGCCTTGCGACGGTGAAGAAGTCATCCCCCAGGCCAACGAGCTCATCGACCACCCTGATGCTGCGGCCTTGATCGGCAACCAGCGCCTGCACGGACGCCAGCAGCGCACGCAGGCGCGGGCTGGGAGCGCGGCCGGCTTCCACGTCCTTCAGTTCCGCTGACGCCGCGAGCGAGGCGGCCATTGCCGTCAAACGGTCGCGCTCGGCCGTTGCATCGCGCGGGCAGCGCTGCTCGGCCAGCTGCAGCGACTGCACCAGCGCGGCAGCATCGGCTTCCGCGCGGGGATCCAGCCGCCAGGCGTTGTAGGCCATGCGCCGGCAGTCGGCTTGCGACAGGGCCAGCGAGGCGTCGCCGCGAAGGGAACGCAGCAACTCGGGCAGCGGACTTACGCCTTCCAGTGCCAGGTCGAGCACGTCGGCGTAGCTACCCAGGTCCATGCCGCCGGCGATCCGCGCCACTTCCGTGCGGTCGGCGCGCAGCACGACCACGGTCGGATAACCCATCACGCTGAATTCGGCGCCAGCCTGCTGCGCACCTTCGGCATCCCCATCGAGATAGACCGGCACGAACTGGCGCAGCTTCTGCTGGAAATCAGTGCGCGAGAACACATGCGCCTTCAGGTCGTGGCAGGGAGGACACCATTCCGCGCCCCAGTACAGGAATACAGGCTTGTTCTGCGCCGCGGCGGCTGCGAACGCGGCGTTGAGATCGCCCTTGAACCACTGGATGGCCTCGGGCTTCACCGACTGCCCTGCAGGGCTCGCGGTAGCTGCGGGGGCAGCAGTCGGGGGAGCTTCCGATCGCTGGCAAGCGGCCAGCACTCCGGCGGCGATCAGACAGAATGCAGTCTTGGCGATGGTCATGGGAGAAAGCCTACGCAAACCGGCACGCAATTTCACGCGGGATAATTCCTGTCAGCAAAGGCCGGCAGTTCGGTAACCTTCTCCCCCTCACCGGAACCCACCCGACCCCCGGGGCAAACCATGCACCATCGCAATGCACCACTGGCCGTCACGTCTATCCTCGCCGCGTCCCTTCTCACCATGACACACGACTCCCCCGCCGCGCAGCCCGGACTCACCGCCAGCAACCCATTCGCCGCAGTCAGCCCGCTGCCGCTGCACTATCCGCAGTTCGACCGCATCAGGGACACCGACTTCTCTCCGGCCTTCGATGCCGGCATGGCCGAACAGCTGGCCGAGGTGCGCGCCATCGCCGACAACCCGGCTGCACCCACGTTCGACAACACAATGGTGGCGCTGGAGCGCAGTGGCCAGGTGCTCGACCGCGCGCAGACTGTGTTCTACAACCTGGTCGGCGCGGACACCAACGATGCGCGCAACAAGCTGCGCAGCGACTACGCGCCGCGATTCTCGGCGCATTCGGACGCCATCCTTCTGGACGGCAAGCTGTTCGCGCGCATCGAATCTCTGCACAGCCGTCGCGCGGCGCTGGGCCTCGACGCCGAAGCCGTGCGCCTGATCGAGCGCTACCACAGTGATTTCGTCCGCGCCGGCGCGAAGCTGTCGGCCGCCGACAAGGAAAAGCTCAAGACCATGAACGCGGAGCTGGCCACGCTGGGCAGCCGCTTCACGCAGAACGTGCTCGACGAGGTGAACGCCTCGGCGGTGGTTGTCGACGACGTGAAGCAGCTGGATGGATTCACGCCGGCGCAGATCGAAGCCGCAGCGCAGGAAGCGAAGTCGCGCAACCTGCCCGGCAAGTACGTGATCACGCTGCTGAACACCACGGGCCAGCCGCCGGAATCGCAGCTAACGCACCGCCCGCTGCGCCAGCGGCTGCATGAGGCGTCGATCCACCGTGGCGCCAAGGGCGGCCAGTGGGACAACCGCGAGATCGTGTCGCGCACCATGAAGCTGCGGGCCGAGCGCGCGGCGCTGCTCGGCTTTCCCAACTACGCCACCTATGGCCTGGAAGACCAGACCGCCCGCACGCCTGATGCGGTCAACAAGATGCTGCGGCAGCTCGCGCCGGCCGCCGTGGCCAATGCGAAGCGCGAAGCCGCCGCGCTGCAGGCGCGCATCGAAAAGGATGGCGGCAACTTCCAGCTCGCGCCCTGGGACTGGTCCTACTACACCGAGAAGGTGCGTGCCGAGCAGTACGCCTTCGATGAATCCCAGCTCAAGCCCTACCTGGAACTGGACAACGTGCTGGAGAAGGGCGTGTTCTTCGCCGCCAACCAGCTCTATGGCCTCACGTTCAAGCGGCGCACCGATCTGCCTGTCTATCATCCGGACGTGCGCGTGTACGACGTGTTCGACGCCAATGGCAAGCAGCTGGCGATCTTCCTCAGCGACATGTACGCGCGCAAATCCAAGCGCGGCGGCGCGTGGATGAACGAGTATGTGTCGCAGTCGGGCATGACAGGCTATCTGCCGGTCATCGCCAATCACCTGAACATCCCCAAGCCACCGGCCGGCGAACCCACGCTGCTCACCTGGGATGAAGTCACGACGGCCTTCCACGAATTCGGCCATGCGCTGCACGGCATGTTCTCGAACGTGCGCTACCCGTATTTCAGCGGCACGCGCGTGCCGCGCGACTTCGTGGAGTTCCCGTCACAGGTGAACGAAATGTGGGCCGACTGGCCGGCCGTGCTGAAGAACTACGCCAGGCACTACCAGACCGGCGCGCCCATTCCGCAGCAGCTGCTCGACAAAGTGATCGCGGCCGCGAAGTTCAACCAGGGTTTCGCCACCACCGAGTACCTGGGCGCCGCCATGCTGGACCAGCGCTGGCACCAGCTGCCGGCCGACAAGGTGCCCGCTGCCGATGGCGTGCTCGCCTTCGAGGCCTCGGCGCTGGCTGCCGATGGCGTGGACTATGCGCCGGTGCCGCCGCGTTACCGCACCACTTACTTCAGCCACATCATGGGCGGGTACCAGGCGGGCTACTACTCCTACATCTGGTCCGAAGTGCTGGACGCGAACAGCCAGGACTGGTTCAAGGCGCATGGTGGCCTCACGCGCGCCAATGGCGACCATTTCCGCAAGACCCTGCTGTCGCGTGGCGGCAGCCGGGATGCGCTGGAACTGTTCAGGGAATTCGCCGGCCACGAGCCACAGATCGGTCCGCTGCTGGAGAAGCGCGGGCTCACCGTGGCGCAGTAGGCGCAACGCTTGCGATCAGGTGGGCCCGTCCGGCGCCCACCGGGTCGCCGCCTCCGGATCTTCGCAGGCCGGCCTGATATGCAGGCCGCCCAGCACGAGCACGAAGAACAGCGGCACGAAGAATATCGCGAGGAACGTCGAGGCGAGCATGCCGCCGATCACGCCCGTGCCCACGGCATTCTGAGCACCTGACCCGGCCCCGCTGGCCACGGCCAGTGGCAGCACGCCGAAC
This sequence comes from Pseudomonadota bacterium, assembly GCA_016720075.1. GTDB lineage: Bacteria > Pseudomonadota > Gammaproteobacteria > Steroidobacterales > Steroidobacteraceae > ZC4RG30. The sequence goes on along the minus strand of JADJXW010000001.1, from coordinate 609,594 downwards.
ATGAAGGCCAGGGATGTCATCAGGATGGGCCGCAGGCGCTGGGCGGCCGCTTCCATCACCGATTCGAGCAGCGGCTTGCCGCGGTCGAAATTCTCCTTGGCGAACTCCACGATCAGGATGGCGCTCTTGGCAGCGAGGCCGATCGTGGTGAGCAGCCCGACCTGGAAATAGACGTCGTTCCAGAACCCGCGGGCCAGTGTGGCGAGCACCGCGCCCAGCACGCCCAGCGGCACCACCAGCAGCACCACTGCCGGAATGGACCAGCTTTCGTAGAGCGCAGCCAGGCACAGGAACACCACGGCCACCGAGATGGCATACAGCGCGGGCGCCTGGCTTCCTGCCAGCCGCTCCTCGTACGAAATGCCCGTCCACTCCAGGCCGACACCGGCGGGCAGTTTCTTCACCAGGTCTTCCATGGCGCGCATTGCATCGCCCGAGCTGAAGCCCGGCGCGGCCTGGCCCTGCAGGCTCAGCGCCGGCACGCCGTTGTAGCGCACCAGCTTCTGGGCCCCCTGGGTCCAGTGCCCCGTGGCAAAGGCCGAGAACGGCACCATCTCGCCGGCGGCATTGCGCACATGCCACTTGCCGAGGTCCTGCGGCTGCATGCGCGCGAACGCCTCGCCCTGCACGTAGACACGCTTCACGCGACCACGATCGAGGAAATCGTTCACGTAGGTGGCGCCCCACGCGGTGGACAGCGTCTGGTTGATGTCCGCCAGCGGCACACCGAGGGCCGCCGCCTTGCCACGATCGATGTCGAGCTTGAACTGCGGCGCATCCTCCACGCCGTTGGGCCGCACGCCGGCCAGCAGCCTGTTCTGCGATGCCATCCCCAGCAGCTGATTGCGCGCCGCCAACAACGCATCGTGACCGATGCCGCCGCGATCCTGCAGCATCATGTCGAAGCCGGAAGCATTGCCCAGCTCCGACACCGCCGGCTGCACCACGGGGAATATCTGCGCATCGCGGATGGTGGCGAAATAGGCGCCAGCGCGCTGCGCGATCGAACGCACATCCTGACCCCGGCCGGTGCGCTCGTCCCACGGCTTGAGCTTCACGAACACCAGCCCCATGTTCTGGCCCACGCCGGCGAAGCTGAAGCCGGCCACGGTGAGCACGCCATCGACGACGTCCTTTTCACGCGTCATGAAGTAATCCCGCGCCTGCGCAAGCGCCTGCTCGGTGCGTTCGTTCGTGGCGCCGGGTGGCGTCTGCACGATGCCCAGCATCGAGCCCGGATCCTCGTCCGGCAGGAACGAGGTGGGGATGCGCACGAACAGCACACCCAGCAGCACCACCAGCACGCCATACACCACCAGGTAGCGGCGGCTGCGCAGCAGCACGCCGCGCAGTCCGCGCTGGTAGGCCGCGCTGGATCGCCCGAAGGCGCGATTGAACCAGCCGAAGAAACCGCCGCGCTCACGGTGGCCGCCCTTCGGCACGGGCTTGAGCAGCGTGGCGCACAGCGCCGGCGTCAGGATGAGCGCCACCAGCACCGACAGCACCATGGCGGAGACGATGGTGATCGAGAACTGCCGGTAGATGACGCCGGTGGAACCTCCGAAGAAGGCCATTGGCACGAACACTGCCGCCAGCACCAGCGCGATGCCCACCAGCGCACCGGTGATCTGGTCCATCGACTTGCGGGTGGCCTCGCGCGGCGAGAGCCCCTCCTCGCTCATCACGCGCTCCACGTTCTCCACAACCACGATGGCGTCATCCACCAGCAGGCCGATCGAGAGCGCCATGCCGAACATGGTCAGCGTGTTGATCGAGAAGCCGGCAGCGGCCAGCACGCCAAAGGTGCCCAGCATCACCACCGGGACCGCGATCGTGGGGATCAGCGTCGCCCGGAAATTCTGCAGGAACAGGTACATCACCAGGAACACGAGCACGATGGCTTCGACCAGCGTCTTGGCCACCTCCTTGATCGAGGTGCGGATGAAGGGCGAGGTATCAACCGGATACGTCACCTCGATGCTGGGCGGGAAGAAGGGCTTCAGTCGGTCCAGGGTCGCGTTGATCGCATCGACGGTGTCGAGCGCGTTCGCGCCAATGGCCAGGCGAATCGCCATGGCGGTGGCGGGTTTGCCGTTGTAGCGAACCGCGCGGACGAAGTTCTCCGCATCGAGCGCCACGCGCGCCACGTCGCGCAGCAGCAGTTGCGAACCGTCGCGGTTCACGCGCAGCAGGATGGCGCCGAACTCCTCCGGCTGCGTGAGGCGCGTGGGACCGATGATGGTGGCATTGAGCATCTGGCCCGGCACGGCTGGCCGTCCACCGATCTGGCCCGCGGAAACCTGCACGTTCTGCGCGCGGATCGCGGCCAGCACATCCTGTGTGGTCACCCTGTAGGCGGCAAGCTTCGCTGGATCCAGCCAGATGCGCATCGCGAACTGCGCGCCGAACAACTGCACGTCGCCCACGCCCGGCGTGCGCGCGATGGCGTCCTGCACGTTGGAGGCGACGAAGTTCGCCATGTCGTCGCCGGACAGGCTGTCGTCGGTGGAATGGAATCCGAGCACCACGAGGAAATTGCGCTGCGGCTTGGTGACGCGCAGCCCCTGCTGCTGCACTTCCACCGGCAGAAGCGAGGTGGCAGCCGACAGCTTGTTCTGCACCTGAACCTGCGCGATGTCGGGATCCGTACCCTGCTTGAAGGCCAGGTTCACGCTGGCCGTGCCGTCGGCGCTCGTCTCCGACGTGATGTAGTCCAGGCCATCGATGCCGTTCATCTGCTGCTCGATGACCTGCACCACGGTGTCCTGCGCCGTCTGCGCCGACGCCCCCGGATAGCTCGCGCTGATGCCCACCTGGGGTGGCGCGATCGCCGGGTACTGCATGATGGGCAGCCGCAGCACCGCAAGGCCGCCGGCCAGCATCAGCACCAGCGCGATCACCCACGCGAACACCGGCCGGTCGATGAAGAAGCGCGGCAGCATGCTTCAGCCCCCCACGCTGGCGGCGGCGGCGGCGCCTGCCGGCACTGGCTTCACCAGCATGCCCGCGCGCGCCTTCTGCAATCCCTCCACGATCACGCGATCACCGGCGGCAACGCCAGCCGTCACCAGCCATGCATTGCCCACGGCGCGATCCGCCTGGATCACCTTCTCGCTGACCTTGCCCTGGGCATCGACCAGCAGCACGATGGGCTCGCCGCGCCCGTTGCGCGCCACCGCGGCCTGCGGAACCAGCAGCGCCTGCGGGTCGCGCCCCAGCGCGAGGCGCGCGCGCACGAACATGCCGGGCAGCAGCGTGCGACCGGGGTTCGGGAACTCGGCGCGCAGCAGCACCGAACCGGTGCCCTGGTCCACGGTCACCTCGGAGAACTGCAGCGAACCGCTGGTCGGGTAGGTACTACCGTCCTCGAGCACCAGGTCCACGCGCGCCTTGCCGGTGCCTGCGCTCTTCAGCCTTCCGGCTTCCAGGTCACGCCGCAGTCGCAACAGATCGCTGCTCGACTGCGTCACGTCCACGTAGATGGGATCCAGCTGCGAGATCGTGGCGAGCAGTTCATCCTGCGCCTTCTTGACCAGCGCGCCCTCGGTGACCAGCGAGCGGCCAATGCGCCCGGCAATGGGCGCGCGCAGTTGCGTGTAGCCCAGGTCGATGCGCGCGGATTCCAGGTTCGCGCGGGCGACAGCCACCGCCGCCTCGCCCGCGAGCCGACCGGCCACGGCATTGTCGTTGTCCTGCCTGCTGACGACGCCGCGCTGCTGCAGCGGTTCGTAGCGCTCGGACAGAAGTCGCGCGGCGGTCAGCTGCGCCTCCGCGCTGGCCAGCGCGGCCTCGGCGCGGCGCACCGCGGCCTGGTACGGCGCGGGGTCGATTTCGTAGAGGGGCTGGCCAGCGCGCACCTCGGCGCCTTCGGTGAACAGTCGCCGGCGGATGATTCCATCGACCTGCGGGCGCACCTCCGCGATGCGATAGGCCGACGTGCGCCCCGGCAGTTCCGTGCTCAGCTCGGCAACCTGCGTAGCCAGCGTGATCACGCCGACTTCAGGCGCCGGTGGCGGCCCACCCTGCTGTGCGCCGCCATTGCACGCCGCAAGCGCAGCGGCGAACAGGGCCATCGAAAGCGTGGATGCAGATCTCATGGCACGGACTCCTGCCTGAGCGGGGGCGGTGCCGGAATAATAGATGCTTAGGCAGCTTTTACAAAGCCAATTGACGTCGACCCGCTACCCGGGCCCTCTTCAGTACATCGGCACCGTCGGCACCCAGTTGCCATGGATGCCGTATTTCAGCCGCACCGGCAGCTTGATCGTGGCCACCGGCCCCGCGCTCATCCGCATGGCGTCGAGAATGACCAGATCACTGCGGTGCTCGGCTCGGCGGTTCACCACCCCGATCACATAGCCCTCGCCCTCGGGCGAAGTGGCGCTCTTCGGCGCGAACACAGGCTCCTGCGTCGTGGTGGTATCGCCGGCGAACCACTCATCGGCCTTGCCGGTCTGCATGTCCATGGTCAGCAGTGTGTTGAAGAAGAAGCCCATGACAGGGCCGGCCTTCTCCGCGTTGTAGGGCTTGGTCGGATCGGTGGCCTGCATGAAGCCATAGCGATAGGGGCGCCCCACGTAGCGATCGTCGCAGTGCGGGAATTCAGCCGCCATGCGCGACAGCACCACCGGCACCGGCTTGCTGTTCCTGTCCTTCATGTCGAAGCACCAGCGCGTGACCTCGGTGCCGAATGAACCGGGCGCCGGCACCTTGCCGTGCTGGTCGGGGAAGAACCAGAAAACGTTGTCCAGCGCGACCGGCAGGTCCAGGTACAGCTTGCCACCCTCGTCGAAGGCGTTGATCACGTGGCCCGGAAAGGCATTGGGCGCGCGGAAAAAGCGCACGTCCTTGGCCTCGCCGCCGCGCGGACACACGATGTAGATCTGGTCCAGCGAGCCGTCCCACTGGAACGCGATGCCGCCCTTCTTCAGGCGCTCGATGTCCATCACATGCGGGATCAGCGGCAGGATGATGTAGCCCTCGCTGATCGCGCACTCGTGGATCATCCCCGGGTATGGCGACTTGAACCACACCTCCCAGGTCTTCTTGCCATGCTTGTCGAAGCTGTAGATGGCGATGTCGTCGGTGGCTTCGCCCTTGGCCGCATAGGCGTAGCCGAAGAACTCACCCGTGGCCGGATCGATCTTCGGGTGCGCCGTGAAGGAGGTGGCGGTCATCTGGCCGTTCCAGTCCCACAACTGGCGCGTTTCCAGCGTCACCGGATCGATGGAGTACGGCGGGCCGTCTTCCTTCATCGCCAGGATCTGCCCTGCATGGGGCACCACGTTGGTATTGGAGACCGTGCGCTGCACGCCCTTCACGATCGGATCGTCCGTGAACGGATTGCGGTAGTGCCCGAAGAGGCCCCGCCGCGCAGCGCGCTCCGCCTTCAGGCGGTGCGTCATCACGTACCGGGTCTGCATGTCGCAGTGGCCACCCTGGATGCGGAAGGCCGTCATGAATCCATCACCATTGAAGGGATTGGCGTCGCCCATCATCGGCGGGAAAGCCTGGTCCGGGCCCACTCTGTAGAACGTGCCGTCGAGAGAATCCGGTATCCGCCCCTCGACCTCCAGATCGAACACCGATCCCTCGAAGCGGAACGGCTCGTCGATGGTCATGAACGTCGGGGTTTTCGGGAACGGCGTGGTCATGGGTCTCTCCTGGGTTCCTGCCGGGATGGTACCAGCAGCCCCGACACCGATAATGACGCCGGTCAATTGCTCCTTAGCGCTTTGCGGTCTTCAGTCCCAGCGGCGCCGCGAATCGCGGCAGCGTGTCCGCCAGGATCTGGCCGATCGCGGCGCGGTCTTCCGGCGCCAGCTTCGCGGCAATGCCCGACGGGTCGCGCCCCAGCACCACCTCGACGATCCGCGCGTCGATGTACTCGCGCACGAAGGAAGGCAGCGTGTTGAACGACTCCGTGTACACCATGTAGCTCAGCGGATACTTGAACAGGCGCTTTTCCAGCTTCAGGTCGCGCAGGCTGCGCCCTTCGGAATCCTTCGGACCGCGCTGCGCGAAGCGCTCGGTGTAGCCGCTGCTGGTGATCACCTGGCCCGTGAGCGGCACCGCATCGGCGAAGAACAGCGCGCGGATCAGCGGCTCGGATACCTGCTTCAGCGCGGCCTGGCGGCGCGGCTCGATGTCCGACCAGGCGCGGGGCGCGGGACCCGAGCCGCCCTGCGACATGATGGTGGACACCTTGTACAGCACGCGGGTGATCAGGTTCTGCACGAAGGTCTGGTGCTCGGAAACCAGCAGCGCGACCACATCGCTCTTGTCGGTCAGGTACAGGCTGGTGTCGTAGTAGGCGGACACGCTGCCCAGGTTGTCGCGGCCGGGGATGAGTTCCCGCAGGCGATCGCTCTGCGGTCCGGGGTTTTCCGTGCGCAGTGGCAGGTTGCCGAAATGCGTCACCGGCGGCGAGTTCCGGCCGGCCTGGTACCAGCCACTCACATACCAGCCGCCCCAGCGCTCGGCGATCGGCGTGCGGTCATCCACCTCCGAGGCGCTGCCGAAGGTGCGCGTGTCGGCGGCATCGTCGACGGGCGCGGACATGATCATCACGCGGGGCACGCCGCCACCCATCATGGAATAGGTGTCATGGCAGGTCAGGCAGCGGCCGCCATCGCGCTCCATCTGCGGCGGCGTATCCTGCCGGTTGATCATGCCGAAATACACGATGCCCAGCTTCGCATCGACCGACGCGAACTCCATGAGGTCGGTGTTCAGCACGAACCCCACGTAGGTGTCATCGTTGAAGTAGATGGCGCGCGGCGTCTGCTCGTTGATCACCGAGGTCTGCAGGCTGGTCTTTGAGAACACCATGATCTGCGAGCTGGGATCGATCTCCAGCGCCTTGAGCACCGAGCGCAGGTAGCCGAAGTGCGGTTCCCACTGCAGCTTCAGCTCGCCACTGTTGAGTTTCTGCTGGAAGCGCCAGATGCGGTTGTCGCGGGCCGGACCTGAGTAACCGATGCCGGGATACTCCAGGTCGTAACGCATCGCATTTGCGACCAGCCGATCGGTGTCCGCGAACGCGACGCCGGTCAGCGCCAGCAGCATTCCCACCGCCACAACCCAGACCTTACTGCTCATTCATCGCCTCCGGCACACCCTTAATAGGTATCTTATATGCATCTTAACGATCCTGACACTCCCCGCATCCCCAGGTTCGACTACGCCGATCGCGCCTTGTTCCCGCCATGCGGCGGGCGATAATCATCACATGCGTGTTTCCCTGATGCAGACCTGGACGACATGGCTGCGCCGCTGTGCACTTTGCGCCGGTGCGCTGGCGCTTGCCATCCTTTCCTCGACCCGCGCCACGGGCGCGCAGAGCATCGACATCGGGCTTGCGACCCGTGGCGAGCGCATCGAGGCGCTGCTGGTGGAATCCGCCTCGCGCAAGGCGCCGGTCGTCGTGCTGCTGGGAGGACTCTCCGGCAACGATGCCTCCTCGCAGGCCGTGCGCGCCGCGGTGGCGCGGCACGAGCTCGCGCGGCATCGCGGCTTCACGCTGCTGGCCGTGCCCGTGGCCAATCCCGACTCTGCCGCACTGCGATTTCCACCCGCGGGAGTGGCCTACCGCGACAATCCCGAATCTCACGTGCTGTGGCGCTGGCTGGGCGCGCTGGCGCCGGACCTGGTGCTGATCGCGGGCAACGATGCGGGACTCGCCGCCGCGCTGGGTGCCGGAAAAGTCGCGGACATGGGACGCATTCCGGCTCGCGCCTGGTCCGGAGATCTGGCGGACCTGCCAGTCGCGAAGTCGATCCTTCCTTCCGACGCGCGACAGGAACTCGAGCGGCGCCGCGCGCGCAGTCCGCGGGAACTGGCCACGCAGCTCGCTCAGCGTTACGGCCGCAGCTTCGACCAGCCGTGGTACATCGAAGCCATCGCACTGATCGCCCGCTCGCGCCTGGGCGAACTCGATGACGTGCAGCGACTGGCCCGACCCTGGGTGGATGGAACGAAAGATCCCCTGGCGCGCCCCAACGCGCTGATCATGGCCGGCCACATCGTGTTCACGGACCTGTACCGCCGCTCGAAGGATCCGTCGTACCTCGCGGCGGTGCGGCGAGTGGCGGACCTGGGCTTCGATGCGCGCGGCCAGATGCTCGAGGCGATGCCCTTCCACGGGGAATACAGCGATTCGGTGTTCATGGGCACGGTCATCGCCGCGCAGGCGGGCGCGCTCACGGGCGAGCGGCGCTACTTCGACATGGCCGATCGCCACCTGCGTTTCATGGAAAGGCTGGATCGCAGGCCTGATGGCCTGTACCGGCACCAGCCGGCAGCCGACGCGGCCTGGGGACGCGGCAATGGCTTCGCCGCGCTGGGCCTGGCGCTGACCCTTTCCGAACTGCCCCGCGACACCGCGGCATATCGCCATGCGCTGGAGAGCTACCGCGCGCTGATGGACGCGCTACTGCCTCACCAGAATCGCGATGGACTCTGGCGCAACGTGATCGATCATCCCGGCGCCTACCCGGAGTTCACCGCCACGGCGATGATCGGTTTCGCGCTGCAGCGTGGCCTGGACCAGGGCTGGATACGCGGCCGCGCCTATCGCCGCGCCGTCGCGCAGGCCTGGACGGCCGTGAATTCGCGCACCTCGACGACGGGAACCTTCATCGACGTGTGCGAATCCACCACTCGCATGACCTCGCTCGACCAGTACCTGAAGCGCGCCGCGATCCTGGGCGATGACCCGCGCGGTGGCGCGATGGCGCTGCTGTTCGCCACTGAACTGATGGAGAAATAGACGATGCGTCTTTCGCTGCTGCTGCTCGCGCTGCTGGCGCCCCAGGCCTTCGGCGCGGAAGAGACGGTCTGCGAACGCTCCGGTTCGATCACCACTCGCTCGCCGGATGGCGCGTGGACCGCCAGCGTGCAGGAAGTGGCCTGCGCCACGGCCACCAGCGCCGGAGCCGGCATCACGGTGGAACTGCACCCGGAGAACGGCGCGGCGAAGGTGCAGCGCGTGTTCACCATGACGGTGCCGCGTTCGCGCGATGACTGGCCCAGGGTGCGCTGGCTCTCCGCCAGCGCCATGGAGATCCGCGTGCCGAACCTCGCGGAAGTCACTCCTCCCATCGCCGAATACGGGGGCGTGCAAATTGCACTGGCCTACTGCGGCGACAATCCAGAGGATCGCGCGCGCCTGCTCGCCTACAAGGAAGGCGTGAAGCAGTGGCAGAAGGATGTCAGCGCCTGGGTGAAGCGGCGCAACGAAGACGCGGTCGCGGCGGGACCTCGGCCGCCGCGTCCCGAGGAGCCGAGGCTTCCGCCGGGTCGCTGCAGCGACTGAGCCGCGCCAGCGTTGACACTTCCCGGCCGGATCATGCACGGTGCGACACGCACGAACTTCCCGGGGGACTCCAATGATCCGTCTGCAGCGCATGGCCGCCGTTGCGTGGCTGCTTTCCGCCAACTGTCTTGCCGTTGCCGCGCCGCCGGATCTCACGGGAATCTGGACCATGGGTACCGACGGGCGGGCCGGCGCATCGCTGAATGGTCCCGGCGATTTCGAGAAGACGGCCCCTTCACGCCGCTGGCACGGCAGAAGCTTGCCGAATACCACGCGCTGGTGGATGCCACCGGTGACACGCCCGGCGCGCACTGCGTGCCTCACGGCATGCCGCTGGCCGTGTTCCTCGGTGGCGGATATCCGGTGGAGTTCGTGCAGCGCCCGGAGCAGCTCACCATCATCTACGAAACGCACAACGAGGTGCGGCGCGTGTTCCTCGACGGCCGTCGCATCGATCCGAAGGAAATACTCCCCAGCCGCGGCGGCGTTTCCTATGGAAGCTGGCAGGGCAACACGCTGGTGGTTGAAACCGTGGGGATGAAGGAAAGCGTCGACCAGCCCACGGCGCATGGCGAGAACGCGCGCGTCATCGAGCGCTACACGCCCTACACGGAAGGCGGAATGAAGCGGATGAAGGTGGAGTTGACCATCGAGGATCCGGAGTTCTACACCTCGCCACCCACGCTCACGCGCACCTACACCCAGCTGAAGGAAGGCCGGATGCTCGACTACGCCTGCCCGGAGCCGGACTGGGAAGACCATCTGGACATGCTGCGGCAACAGAAGAACAAGAAGTAACGGACAACCCGGGGGGACACCATGAAACGCATCGTTGCCATCCTTGCCCTGTGCTCGGCCCTGGCGGCATCAGCCGCCGCCAGCGCGGCCGAATGCAATCGCGCCTGCCTGAAAAAGCGCCTCGACACCTACCTTGCCGGCGTATCGAGCCATAAACCCGAATCGGCGGGACTCTGGATCGGCTTCCGCCAGACCGAAAACTCCGTTGCGGTGCCCGAGGGCCAGGGACTGTGGAAGTCCATGACCGGACTGGGCTCGATCCAGCGGCAGTATTTCGATCCATCGCTGGGACAGGCGGGCTACTTCGGCACCGTGCAACTGGGCGACGAGGAGGCGGTGGTGGCGCTGCGGCTGAAGGTCAAGTTGAACCAGGTGACCGAGGCCGAATGGTTCATCTCGCGCAAGAGCGATCCGGGGCTCACCGGCGAACCCGGCAAGACGCCCTTCAACATCGACACGCTGCGCGCCACGCTGCCGGCGATGCGCGTGGTGGCGAAGTCCGAACGCCTGCAGCGCGATGCTTTGCAGGCCGTGGTGAACTCCTACTTCGACGGCATCACCAGCCACAACAGCTACCTCGTCAAGGGCCATCCGGGATGCACCCGCTACGAGAACGGTTTTCCCACCTTCAACACGCCCATGACGCCGGCGATGGACCTGGGCAACAACGGCAAGACCGATTGCCGCACGCAGGCGGACTTCGGGGTGGCGATTGTCGCGATCCGCGATTTCTTCGTGATCGACGAAGAAGCCCAGGCGGTGATGGTCTCGGCGGTGTTCCGGCGCGAGGCGAAGAACCCCAAGCTCCGCAATCACTTCACCGAACTGTTCCATGTGGATCACGGAAAGATCCGGGACATCCATGCCGCGTTCTACTACGCGCCTGAGAACCGGCCCGTGCCGAACTGGCCGCCGTACGACGGATTGTTCCCGCTGCCCGCCGCGTATCGCTAGCGGGACGAAAGCCGGTCAGAGGTCGATGTCGACGCTGACCGGGCAATGATCGGAACCCATGACATCGGGGTGGATCTTCGCCGCGCGCACGCGGTCCGCGATCGAGGCGGACACCAGCACGTAGTCGATTCTCCAGCCGATGTTGCGGGCCCGGGCATTGGCGAAGTGCGACCACCATGAATAGTGGCCATTGCCCTGGGTGAATTTGCGGAAGGTATCGACAAAGCCGGCGTCGATGAAATTCTGGAATCCCTCGCGCTCCTCGTCGGTGAATCCCTTCTTGCCACGATTCGGCTTGGGATTGGCCAGGTCCAGCTCGGTGTGCGCCACGTTCAGGTCGCCACAGAAGATCACCGGCTTGGTTTTCTCCAGTTCCTTGACGTACTGGAGGAAGGCCGGATCCCAGTGCTCATGCCGCAACTTCACGCGCGAGAGGTCTTCCTTGGCGTTGGGCGTGTAGACGGTGACGGCGAAGAACGCGCCGTACTCCGCGGTGACCACGCGACCCTCGTTCCAGGAATCGCGCTTGAGTTCGTCGGCGAAGCTGAAACGCTTCGCGAAGCTGTCGGGAAATCCGTTGGTGACCCTGATCGGCTCCTGCTTCGTGAAGATCGCAGTGCCGGAATAGCCCTTCTTCTCGGCCGAGTTCCAGAACTCGTGATAGCCGGAAAGATCCACTTCGGCCTGGCCCCGCTCCGCCTTGGTTTCCTGCAGGCAGAGGATGTCGGGCTGGTGCTCGGCGATGAATTTCTGGAAGGTGCCCTTCTTCACCACGGCACGGATGCCGTTGACGTTCCACGAATAGAATTTCATCGCCGCAGTATAGGCGCTCAGCAGGTCTCGCGCGGCTTGTAGGTCGTGTCGAAGCGATCCGGCGTGCCGCTGTCGGACATGATGCAGCGCTTTGAAATGAGCCAGCGCCCCTGAACCTTGCGTAGCTCGCTGTACTCGCGCCCCTGTTCGTACAGGCCGGGCGGCTTGCCCACGCCCTCGTTCATGATCCCCGTCCAGATCACCTCCGCCGTGGCGCTGTCGCCATCGATGCTGATGACCGGATTGTTGAGCAGCATGTGCCCGCGGCGGCGCTGGGCGGTGGCCTCGCGCTTCTGGCCTTCGGAAGGCTGGTAGAGTTTCGCGATCTCGCCGCGCCCCCTGGCCACGGTGCCATCCACGTCAAGGTAGGCATCCGCGGTGAAATACTCCGACAACTCGTGGGCCTTGCCCTTCGAAAGATCGTAGTAGTAGCGAGTGAGAAGGTCCTCGATCTGGATGCGATCCAGCAGCGTGGCCATGGTCAGCGGCCTGGGCTTCTGCGCCTCGGCGGCGGTCACGGCGGATCCGACAGCAAACGTTGCGATCAGCAGCGAGCCCGCCAGGCCCCGGAACGAGAACACGCGATTCCTGCTTGAGTTCATGACTGCCCCCCTTCGGTTTCACCCGATGCTATCACCAAAGAATCGCGCCGGACGGCCGGCGGGCGCTCGTGACGCGTTCAGCGCCGCGCGTCGCGGACACCTTCGAGGAAGGCGCGCATGTCTCGCGGCGGCTGGCCGGTGATGCGCGCGTAGTCCTGCGTGGCGAGGTCGAACACGCCGGCCGCCACGGCCTGCATGGTGCCTACCGTGCTCTTGGAGATCTCGGGGGGCACCCCCCATTTCTCGGTCATGTAGCGCGGCCAGTCGGTCGGATCCACGGCCACGAAGCGGATCGGCTTGCCGAAAACTTCGGACATGAGGCTGGCGACTTCCACCCCGTTGTAGGTGCGCTCCATGGTCTCGGTATAGGTGAGGCCAGAGGGTTCGTCGCGCATGAGGATCTGCGCCGCCGAAATGCCCAGGTCGGCGCGCGCGATATAGGCCGAGCGCGCGTCCCCGCTGGGCCGGTGCAGCGACCCGGTGGACAGCGTGTCGGCCAGATCGCCGACGAGAATGTCCGCGTACAGTGCATGGCGCAGGATCGTGAACCCGAGGCCCGATGCACGGATGGCCTGCTCGGTGGGAAAATGCACCAGGCGGCTGTGCTCCACGAGCGGGGACTCCGCCTTCAGGAAGCTGGCATAGACCACATGCCCCACGCCGGCGTCCTTCGCCGCCTGCACCGCATTCAGGTTCTGCTGCAGCCGCACGTCGTTGGTGTCGTAGGTGGGAATGAGCAGCGCCTTGCTGACGCCCTCGAACGCGCGCCGCATCTGCGCCGGCTCGCGGAAATCGGCCGCGCGGACGCTGACGCCCTTTGCCGCCAGCTCGCGGGCGAATGCAGAGTTCACGTTGCGCGTCCCCACGACGAGCTCGCCCGCCCTGCCCGCAGCAAGAATGGTGGCGATCACGCTGCCTGCGAACTGTCCGTTCGCTCCTGATACAAAGATCATCTGGTTTCCTTTGGCTTCAATGCGCGGTGGGGGCACGGGTTCTGGCTGGCGCGCGTGTTCATCTTGCGTGCCACGAGAACCTGCCCTTATTCTAAAAATCGCGTACGAACCCGGATCTTACATCCGCCGCAAAGTCCAAGAAGAATGAAAACCCGTCTCACCCTGCTGTTGCTTGCATTGGGCATGGGCGCCGCGCAGGCAGCCGAATGGCGTGTCGTGCTGCTGAAGCCTCCTGGCTGCACCAGCTGCATGTTCGTCGAGGAACTGCTGAAGCGCCGCGCCCAGCTGCGCGAGGCCGTGCTCGAGGATGGCGCTGGTGGCCGGGTAACGGCAGCCATCGAGCGCCGCGCATCCTCGGCGCTTTCCCCGCAGGAATGGAATGAGCTGTCCGCGCTGCCGTGGTTCGACGCCAAGGCCTGGCTGCGTCAGGCCGAGGCGCGCAACGCGCAGGTGCTGCTCAAGCGCGACGGCGTGGTCGTCTCCGGCGGCGACATCGCCGAATCCGCGGACCTGCGCATGGCGCGCTTTCCGGACTCGGTGACAACCCCCAATCCTGGCGACGACGTGCAGGCCTCGCGCGAGGCGCGCACGAACTTCGCCAGCGAGCTGTACCTTCGGACCTGGAACCTGAACTGGTTCTACCGCCTGGCGCTCGACCCTTCCATCGTGGGCGCCCGTCGCGGCGCCGGCCCGCTGCTCGCCACCGCCAGCCCCCTGGAGGCCGCGCTGGGCCAGGCCAATGTCATGTTGATGTCCACGGCCTCGGGCGCAGCGGACAACGAAATCTTCAACGCGCTGCGCATCGAGGAGATCCGGGGCGTGCTGGCGCAGTCCCTGTCCTTCGACACGAAGAACCTTCACGTCTTCTATGGCAGCGGCGCTCCACAGGGCGCCAACGCGCTGGAGGTCCGCAACGGACAGCTGGAGCTGGTGCGTCGCAATGTCGATGGCGCCAGGCCGTTCACGCCCGAAACCGCGGCGCGGATCTTCCAGTCCATCCGCGCGCGCCCCGGCAGCCGCAACCTGATGGTGCTGGTGGGCCACGGCAGCCCGGAAGGCGCCGGCATGTGGGGCAGTCCGCTGCCGCTCTCGCCGACGGCGCTGCGCGATCTGCATGAACACGGCGGCGGCGACGATGTGCTGGTGAGCGGCAACTGCTTCGGCGGCGTCATGGCCCGCACGATGAGTTGCGGCTTTTTCGGCGCGCGCCCCGACATCGTCGCCACCGGCTGCCAGGCCGATGCGGTCGAGGTCGCACAGAGCCGCGACTACCTGCACATTTTCTTCAGTGGGCTCGTGCCCGGCGCGCGCAGGCTCGTCGACGCGGATGGCGACGGCGCGGTCTCGTTTGCCGAGGCCCACTGGTACGCCAGCAAGGAAGGCGATGTCCGGAACATCACGTACACGAGCGTCGACGCGCTGGCCGATGCGTGGTTCGAGGCCAATGCGGCTTCGGCGCCCCAGAGCCTGACAGTGCAGGATGTGCTCGCGCTGGCCGATGCCGGCACGGTGCCGGAAGCCCGCACGCTGCGCGACCTGCTGACCGGATACGCCCCGGACCTGACCGTGACACTGAACGACCTGGCCTCGCAGGCGGCGAGTTGGAAACCGGGAGCAGGCCCGCGTCCCCAGGTGGCGCAGCTCGCGCGCCGCCTGCTCTTCAAGAAGAGCGCGAAGGAAGGCCGCGAGGAACTCTCGCGCCTGCAGGCCTGCGAGAACAGGCCGGTCGCGAGCTTCCTGCAGCCCTAGTTGCGCGGCGGCTCGGCGATCGGCTGCGTGCCGTCGGCCAGCCGACCCACCTTCAGCGAATCCGCCTGGGCTTTCGTCCCGGGCGGCGCCGCGTAGGCGCCCACCTGCCCGACATCGGGACGGAACGCCCTGCCGGTCACCGGATTCGGAAAGTGGAAAGGAATGATGTAGTACGCGGGGTACGTCAGGTACACCGTGGAGGGCGGCAGATCCGGTGGCGGTTCGAACTTGTCGGGCCAGGTGTTGTTCAGGGCGTTCTTCGCCCAGCCTTCCCAGTTCGTGTACATCGTGAATGGCCCTGACAGACGGCTGATCTTCCAGACGCCGTTTTCCTTGCGGTATTCGTTCTCGTACAGCGGCAGGCCCCAGCCTCCCACACTCATTACATAGGCGCGCGAGCGGATCCAGCCGGTCCGGCCATCGGCGGAGATATCCGGAATGGACTGGAACTGCATGTGGTTGGCCAGCGACCCTTCCTTGGCGCCATCGGGTCCGAATGCCCTGTGCATGTACTCGAGCACTCGCGATTTGCCGAGGAACAGCCCCTTGCCGCCGATCTCGAGCGTGGCGTCATCGGTGAACAGCTCCGACAGCGGCGTCCACTGGCTCTTGTCGACGAAGTAGCCGTAGGTGCGCTGCAGGCGCTCGATCTGGTTCATGTCCTCGAGGCGCGTGATGCGCGCATCGAGTGCATCGAGCCTCTGGCCAGCGGACTGCGCGAAGGCGGTGGGCACGAAGCCGGCGGCCACGGTGATCGCGGCCAGCGCGATGCGGATGCGGTTGATGTGCTTCATGACTATTGCCCCGTCACGCTGTCAGCGGCCTGCGGAAGACTGGTGAGCGGCTGCCCGGTCACCGGATGCGCGTAGCTGAACGGCGGAATGTAATTGCCCGGCATCGCCCGATACACGCGTGTGGATGGCTTGTCGGGCGGGAAGATGGCGCTGGGCCCCTTCATCGGCAGCATCGAGCGCGCCCAGCCCCGGTCATAGTCGGTGAAGGCCGTGGGATAGAAGTGGAATCTCGAGATCTTCCAGACGCCGGCTTCCTTCACGTATTCGTTCTCGTAGATGCCCACGCCCCAGATGCCGCTCGCGCCCGGCTCGGACAGCATCACCGGCCCCTGCCAGCGACCTGCGGCCGTGCGGCCATCCTGGGCCACCGTGATCACCGGCTGCAGCATCATGTGGTTGTTCAGGTAGCCCCGAGCCAGACCCTGCGGTCCGTGCAGCAGCATCGCGCGCCGGATGCGATCCTGGCCGATGTAAACGCCGCTGAGTCCGTATTCGAAACTGCCCGCCTTAGCGAACAGATCGGCGGCGTCTTCCCACAGGCCCTTGTCGAAATAGAAGCCGAAGGTGGCCTGCAGGTTCTCCACCGCATCGGCATCCTCGAGCCGCGCGACGCGCTCGCGATACGTGGCCAGGCGGGCCTGCATTGCATCCTGCGCCGGCGCCGGCGCCGGCATGACGGCTAGCAGCGCCATCGCGCCAAGGACCACGAGCCCGCAGCCGCGAGGAATGACGTTGAAGACGTTCATCAGCGGACTCCTTTGACGGGCTTGCCGGTGACGGGATTGGGCGCCTGGAACGGCGGCACCTGCGGGTCGGGGAACGGCTGGTAACTCACCGTGGGTCCGCGATCAGGTGGAAAAGCCTTCGAGGCTTCACTGCGCGCCAGACCTTCCGCCGGCTTCAGCCGCGCCCAGCCCTTCTCGTACGGCGCAATGAAGTTCACATACAGATGCAGCGAGCGGATCTTCCACACCCCGCCTTCACGCACATAGGTGTTCTCGTAGGTGCCATCACGCCACTCGGCGTGCTTGCGGTACTGACCCAGCATGCCTTGGTCGCGCCAGCGCGCCGTGGCGCTGCGACCATCGGCCGCGATGAAAACCGCGGGCTGCAGCGTGATCCACTCATTGAGCTGGCCATATATCAGGCCGTCCTGCCCACCGTGCAGGCGCTGCAGGTATTCACGGATGCGGGCCTTGCCCGCATACACGCCATCGATGCCGATCTCGACGGTGCCGTCGTCGGCGAACAGGTCCGCCGCATCGGCCCAGAGGCCGCGGTCCACGTAGTAGCCGAAGGCGCGCTGCAGTTTCTTGACGGCGCGCGTTCCCTCAAGCTTTTCCACGCGCGCCGTGAGCGCGTCGATTTCGGCATCAACGCCGCGCTGCTGCGCGGATGCCGGCTGCTGCACCAGCGCCAGCGTGAGGACAATCAGTGCCAGGCGTTTCATGGATTCTCCGGATCGGATATCGATTTTCAGCCGCCCACGAGCGAGCGGATGAGCTTCACCATCTGTTCATTGCTGGGCGTGTCCCGGCCACCGGCCTTGGCGGCCAGCGCATCCAGCGGCGTCTTGCCGGCTGAATCCTTCACATCGAGTCGCGCGCCATTGTCGACGAGCAGCCTGGCAACACGCGTCCAGTTCTGGCCGATGGCCCCATACAGGGCCGTCTGTCCCTGGCGATCGGTCATGGAACTGGGGCGCGCTATGACCGCGGTGCGGCTGCTGGTATCGGTGATGGTTGCATTCACATCGGCGCCAGCCTTGAGCAGCAGCGAGATGACGGCCAGGGCGTTTTCCTCCGGATCGGAACCGGCGATCGGCCCCATGCCCACCACCACGCCGCGCGTCGCTCCCACGCCGGCCGCGGCCATCAGCGGCGTCACGCCCATCACATTGGGCAGGTCCGGCAGCGCGCCGTTTTTCAGCAGCAGGTCGACCATCTCGCGGTCCACCGAGAGCGCGGCGCGCAGCAGCGGCGAGCAGCCCGTGGTCAGCAGGTCGTCGGCAAACCGGCCCCGGAAGGGACGGTGCATGTTCAGCTGCGTATTCGGATCGACGCCCAGCGCCAGTAGACGCTGCGCCAACTGCAGCGCGCCGGATTGCGGCTGTCGCGGCGCGGCCCCTTCGGCCGAGCGGAACTCGGCGGGCGCGCCGCGCGCGACGCCACGGGTGCGCATGTCCGCCGCCAGGTACAGCGCGGTGCGCCCCCACCAGTCGGCGATGTGCGGATTGGCGCCCTGGTCGAGCAGCAGGCCGGCGATCGCGTAGCCATTGTTGTCGATGGCGTTCATCAGCGGCGTGACGCCTTCCGGGGTCGGGCGGTTGATGTCTGCGCCGCCCTTCAGCAGCGACCTTGCGCATTCAAGGCATCCGGATCGGGTGGCGTACAGCAGCGGCGTAAGCCCCCCTGCGGGACGGTACTGGGCGCGCGGCTCGGAAGTGATCTGGTTGCCCCAGTCGTTGATCGTCGCGCGCGCATCCACATCGGCCTTCTGGCGGATCAGGAAATCCACCACCTCGACGCTGCTCGAGGCAACCGCCCACATCAGCGCGGTCTGGCCGCGGTACCGTTCGCGCTCGTTTACGTGGGCGCCAGCCTTCACCAGCATCTGCGCCAGTGGCAACGATCCGATGCGCGCCGCGATCATCAGCGGCGTCTGTTCATCGTTGTTGCCCTGGTTCGGATCGGCGCCGGCCTTGAGCAGCAGGCCCACGAGCCGCTCGTCGCCGATGGCCACGGCCTCGCACAGCGGCGATGTGCCCAGCGAATTGCGGGCATCGGGATTCGCGCCGCGAGCCAGCAGCGCCTCGGCCACTTCATGGTCTATGCGATGCACCGCCCAAAGCAGCGCCGAGGTGCCATCCGGATGCACCGCATTGACGTTCGCGCCCGAGCCGATGGCCTCGAGGGCGGCGGCATGCTCGCCGGACTTCACCAGGTCGGGAAGTTCCACGGCAGTGGAGGCCAGCGGCGACAGGGCCGCCAGCAGAAGGAACGGGAGACTTCGGATATGCATGCTGCCGATGTTACTGCAGGGAAGGAAAGGGTCAGATGTCGTTGCGGATGGTTGCCAGCGCGCCGCCGTCGATCTCCCACTGGGCGCCGTTGACGTAGCTGGCCTCGTCGCTGAGCAGGAAGGAAACCACATTGCCCACTTCTTCCGGCTTGCCGCAGCGGTTGAGCGTGGCCACCTGGCCGAGCTTCTCGAGACCGTGCTGCGCGTTGCCGGGAAACAGCTGTTCGATCACCTCGAGCAGCAGCGGCGTTTCGATGACACCGGGCATCACGCAGTTCACGCGCACGCCCTTCTGCGCCACTTCACTGGCGGCCGTTCGCGTGAGGCCCACAACGCCGTGCTTGGTGGCGTTGTAGGCGCAGGCGCCCGCAAGCCCCCGCTCGCTGCCAATGGAGGCCATGTTCACCACCGCACCCGAACCGCGGCGCACCATGTCGGGCAGCACATGCCTCAGGCCCAGGAACACGCCACGCAGGTTCACCCGCATCAGACGATCGAACTCGGCGACGTCATATTCGTGCGTGGGCGCCAGCGCACCCTCGACCCCGGCGTTGTTGAAGAAGCCGTCGATGCGCCCGAAAGCCTTCACGGTTTCGGCCGCGTAGCGCCGCACCTCGGTTTCCTCGCCGCAGTCCGCGGCGCAGGTTTCGACGCGAGCGCCACTGGCGCGCAACTGCGTTGCCCGCTCGTTCAGGCGGGGCGCGTTGATGTCCACCATCATGAGCCGGGCGCCTTCCCGCGCCAGGATTTCACAGGTGGCAAAGCCGATCGCACCCGCGGCGCCGGTGACGATGATGGACCTGTCGGCATGCCGGCTCATTGGACTCCCCACGGACTGTTCTGGCCCCAGTGTAGAATTCGCGTGCGCGATCCGTCGAGTGCGAATGACCGAACTGAAATCCCATATTGCAGCCGTGCCGGACTTCCCCCGGCCCGGGATCCTGTTCCGCGACATCATGCCGCTGCTGCGGACCCGGTTTGCGCCCACGATCACCGCGCTCGACGCCCTGCTGTCCGAAGCCGAATGGGACAGCATCGAGGCCGTCGCCGGCATCGAGTCCCGCGGATTCATCCTGGGCGCCGCGCTGGCGCTGAAACGCGGCAAGGGATTCATTCCCATCCGCAAGCAGGGAAAGCTGCCCCCGCCGGTCGCAAGCCTCTCCTACAGCCTCGAGTACGGCGCGGCCACGCTCGAGATGCAGCACGGCACGGGGCGCCTGGTCGTCGTGGACGACGTGCTGGCCACCGGCGGCACGATGGCCGCGGCCGTGCAGCTGTGCGCCAGTACGGGCTACACGCCGGTGGCGATTCTGGCGCTCGTCGACCTGGGTCTTGCTCCCGATTTGCGCTGCAGCGACATGGCCGTGCGCGCGGCGCTGCACTACTGAATGCACCCGCGCGCGCGCGAACTGATAGCCACGCTGCGCCTGGCGCCACATCCCGAAGGCGGCTTCTATCGGGAAACCTGGCGCTCGCCCCAGCGGGTCATCGGCGGCGCCCGACCCGAGCGCAGCGCCATCACCACCATCTACTTCCTGTTGGCAGCCGGTGGCTTCAGCGCCTGGCACCGCGTGCAGTCAGATGAAGTGTGGAACTGGTACGAAGGCGATGCGCTGGAGCTGTTGCTCGCGCCGCCGGACTGCAGCCGCATCGATCGGCGCATGCTTGGCGGCGTGGCCGTGGGCCGCGAGCCCGCCCTGACGGTTCCCGCGGGCTGGTGGCAGGCCGCAAGGCCGCGGGGCGACTACGCGTTGTGCGGCTGCACCGTCGCGCCGGGTTTCGACTTCGAGGACTTCTCCTTCCTGCGCGACGCCGCCGCCGCGCGCGACGCGCTGTCCCGGACCGCGCCGGACCTGACAGCTCTGCTCTGAAGCGCTTCGCCCCGTACGGGCGCCCCTGCGACGTAATCTGGAATCGCGCGGAATTTTCGCTTGGCGGCGCTGTCCAATCGGGTGCGGGGAATAGGCCGGACGGCGCCGCTGGCGCGATGGACTGGGCCAGGGCTATCCCCTATCTTGCAGCACTCGGTCGAGGGGGATTTGAGCCAGATGGGCACACGCAAAGCATCATTCGGGAAGGCGCTTCATGGGGTCTCTGGCGCACTGACCCTGGTCCTCTCCGGGCTGGGCGCCGGTGGGGTGATCGGCGCCGAGGCGGCCGATCCGGCAAAGACCTTCGGCAACCTGCTGGGCGACTACTGCAGCAAGTGCCACAACGCGGATGACTGGGCGGGCAGCCTGGCCTTCGACACCGTGGATGTGGGCCATGTGGGTGAAGACCCGCAGGTCTGGGAAAAGACCATCACCAAGCTGCGTGGACGCCTGATGCCACCCGCGGGCCAGAACCAGCCGGGCCAGTCCGAAGTCGACGCCTTCGTGAAGTACCTGGAAACCACCATCGACAGCGACCCGAAGGTGCGCCGCATCGGTCACGTTCCCATCCAGCGCCTGAACCGCACCGAGTTCGCCCGCACGGTCAAGGCGCTGATCGGCGTGGACATCGATCCGAAGCAGACGCTTCCCACCGAGATCGAGGTGGAAGGCTTCAACAACATCGCCGGCGCGCTGGCGGTGTCGCCCTCGTTCATGGAGCAGTACCTCTCGGCGGCGCGCCGCGCGGCGCGGCTGGCCGTGGGCGAGCCCACGCCGAAGATGGCCAAGGTGACGATTCCCGCCATGCAGGCCAATGCCTCGCAGTTCCCGCTGGGAACGCGCGGCGGCAGCGCGCGCGGCGGCATCGCGTTCAACTACGTGTTCCCGGCCGATGGCGAGTACCGCTTCAACGTGCCGGAAGAAGACTTCCTCGACATGGGCCTGTATCCGCGCGGCGCGGAAAACCCCTCGACGCTGGTCATCCTGATCGACGGCGTCGAAGTGGTGCGCAAGGAAATCGGCGGCGGGGAATACCTGGACATCGCCGACCGTGATGGCCCGGCAGGCAAGAAGGTGCTGCTGTCGAAGGTGGCAAGTGCCGCGCAGGTGAAGGCCGGCCGGCGCGAAGTGGTGATGACCTACATCGAGCGCTCGCGCGCGCTCAACAACGACGCCACGGGCAATGGCTTCGGCGGTCCGTTCGGCGGCGGTGGCCGCGTGAACACGCTGCCCATCATCCAGACCGCCATCGAGATCGAGGGCCCCTTCTCGCCGCAGGGCCTGTCGATGAACGACAGCCGGGCGAAGATATTCGTCTGCCAGCCGAAGGGCGCGACCGAAGAAAAGCCGTGCGCGGAAAAGATAGCGCGGCACATGGCCACGCAGGCGTTTCGCCGGCCGGCAACCGATGCCGACGTGAAGACGCTGCTGAAGTTCTATGATCTAGGGCGCGCGGAGGCTGGAGGCTTCGATTCCGGGGTAACCGAACTGGTCACCGCCGTGTTGTCCAGCCCCGACTTCCTGTACCGCGCCATCAACACCTCGACCCGGGCCGACGAGCCGCGACTGCTCAGCGACCTGGAGCTGGCAACGCGACTGTCGTTCTTCCTGTGGAACACGGGGCCGGACGAGCAGCTCATCAGCCTGGCCACGACCAGAAAGCTGGCGGACCCGGCCGTGATGAAGACCCAGGTCGAGCGCATGCTGAAGGATCCGCGCGCCAACACGCTGGTGGAGAATTTCGCGCTGGCGTGGCTGAACCTCGACGAGCTGGAAAAGGTCGACCCCGCCGATGGTGGATTCAATGCCGCCATGCGTGGCAATTTCGAGACCGAGATCAGGCTGTTCCTGGCCAGCGTGCTGCTCGAGAACCGCAGCGTCATGGAGCTGCTGGATGCGGACTGGACCTTCCTCAATGAATCGCTGGCGCGGCAATACGACGTGCCGGGCGTGCATGGGCCGCAGTTCCGCCGCGTGAAGCTCAGCAACGAGAACCGCTTCGGCATTCTCGGCAAGGGCGCATTCCTGCTGCGCACATCCTATGGCGATCGCACCTCGCCGGTGCTGCGCGGCGGCTGGGTGCTCGAGAAGCTGATCGGCACGCCGCCCGCTCCGCCACCACCCAATGTGAACACCGACCTGGCCGTGAAGGATGGCGAGAAGCCCACCACCGTGCGCGCGCGCCTGGAATTGCATCGCCAGAACCCCAACTGCAACGCCTGCCATGGCCTGATCGACCCGCCGGGCCTCGCGCTCGAGAATTTCGACAACACGGGCCGCTGGCGCACGGTGGATGCCGCTGCGCGCGCTCCGATCGATGCGAGCACCGTGCTTTCCAGTGGCGTGAAGATGAACGGCCCGGTGGAATTGCGCCGCTACATCGAGAGTCATGGCGACCAGCTCCCGACCACGGTCACGCGGCGACTGATGATGTATGCGCTGAACCGCGAGGTGGAGTACTTCGACATGCCGCAGGTGCGGCAGATCGTCAAGGCAGCGGAAAGCGGTCGCTACCGCTTCAACGACCTGGTGCTGGGCGTCGTGAACAGCGACGCGTTCCGGCACCAGGGCCCCGAAGAAGGCGAGCCGCACTCCAGCCCCACCGTGGCGAAGAATCCCTGAGGGAAAAGAAATGGCGACGTTCCTGACCAAGAAGCACCTGTCCCGACGCACCTTCATCCGCGGCGGCAGCGTGGCGCTGGGCCTGCCCTTCCTCGATGCGATGGTGCCGGCCGGTACCGCGTGGTCGCAGACCGCGGCGAAGCTCAGGACCCGTGCCGGGTTCTTCTACCTGCCGCATGGCGCCATCATGAACAACACGGTGTTCGGCAAGGAAGTCGACACCTGGTCTTCGACCGGCAAGGGCGCGGACTACAAGCTGGGCGCCACGCTCTCGCCTCTCGATCCCTACAAGCGATACGTCACCACTTTCGACAACATCGAAAACATCGTGGCGCAGGGCTCGGTGCATACGCTGAATCCCGCCACCTGGCTGTCGTGCGTGCGGCCGGACACCGCCGCCAAGGGCGCCAGCCTCGCCACCACGCTCGACCAGGTCATCGCGCAGAAGCTGGGCCAGCAGACCGCGCTGCCGTCGCTGGAACTGGCCGCCGAAACCACGGTGCAGATCGCGGCCGGCAATGGCAGCTTCTATGCCGTCACTACTTCCTACGCCGCGCCCAACAAGCCGCTGCCGATGGAATACAACCCGCGCAAGGTGTTCATCCAGCTCATGGGCGAGGGCGACACCGCGGCCGAGCGCGATGCGCTGCTGCGCAAGAATGCCAGCATCCTGGACATGATCAGCGAGCGCACCAACGACCTGAAGCGGGACCTGGGCCCCGGTGACCAGCGAGCGCTGTCGGACTACCTGGACACCGTGCGTGAACTGGAGCGCCGCGTGAGCATGGCAAGCTCGCGCGATCTGTCGGGAATGCAGGTGCCGGACGCGCCCGTGGGCGAGCTGGAGGATTTCGACAAGCAGCTGACGATGATGTTCGACCTGATCGCGCTGGCCTACCAGGCCGACCTCACGCGCGTGGCCACCTTCGTGATGGCCGCGGAAGGCACCGACCGGCCCTATCCGAACCTGCGCGTGGCGGGTGGCTTCCATCCCGTCAGTCACCATGCGAACCAGCGCGAGCGCATCGCCGAGCTGCAGCGCATCCAGCGCTACCACATGGAGCGCTTCGCGGGCTTCATCAAGAAGCTCGCCGATGCGAAGGAAGGCGACGGCAGCGTGCTCGATCGGTCGCTGTTCCTGTATGGCTCGAACATGGGCAACAGCAATGCGCACGACAACTACCCGCTGCCAGAAGTGCTGGTGGGCGGCGCCAATGGCAAGCACGTGG
This sequence comes from Pseudomonadota bacterium, assembly GCA_016720075.1. Taxonomy (GTDB): domain Bacteria; phylum Pseudomonadota; class Gammaproteobacteria; order Steroidobacterales; family Steroidobacteraceae; genus ZC4RG30. Next base: position 584,872 of record JADJXW010000001.1, on the reverse strand, counting down.
GCGGCAAGAACCTGGTGCTGCCCGAGAAGACGCCGCTGGCCAACCTGCACCTGACCATGCTCGAGAAACTCGGCATCCCGCAGCCGAGCTTCGGCAACAGCACCGGCCTTCTGTCCGAGGTCTGAACATGGCTGATCGCAGAGAATTTCTCCGCTCGTCGCTGGGGCTTGCCGGACTTGGCGCCCTGCCGCTGTTGGGTGGTCTTGCGGGCTGCCAGCAGACGCCGGCAAGAGCCTCGACGCCGCGCGCCGGCGCGGTCTCAAGGACACCTGTGGCTGGCCGTGTCAGCGTGATCGCCGGCGTGCCCGGCAATGTGACAGTGCTCGACGCGGGCGATGGCCTGATGCTGGTGGATAGCGGCGCGCAGGGCATGGCTCGCGCGGTGAAGTCCGCGCTGGGCGGCAACCCGGTGCGCACGCTGTTCAATACGCACTATCACGCCGACCAGACCGGCGGCAACGCGCAGTTCGCGAAATCCGGCACCGAGATCCACGCGCACACCATCACGAAGCAGTGGCTGGCAGCGGACTACTACCTGCCCGCGGAGGACCGCTGGGTGAAGGCACCTCCGAAGGAAGCCGTTCCCACGGTCACGTTCCGCGGCCGCGGCGAGATCAAGGCCGGCAGCGAGCGCGTCGAGTTCGGTTACCTGCTCGAGGCGCACACGCGCGGCGACGCCTATGTGTTCTTCCGCGACTCCAATGTGCTGTGCACGGGCGACGTGGTCTCGCCACTGCGCGATCCCGCCCTCGACTGGTACGCCGGCGGCTGGCTGGGCGGACGGGTGGACGCCATGGACGACCTGCTGGAACTGGTCAATGACCAGACGCGCGTGGTTCCGGCGTACGGACCGGTGATGTCGCGCGCCGAACTGCAGGCCGAGCGCGACATGATGACCAAGCTCTACGAGCGCACCGCCGATCTCACCGCGCACGGCCGCAGCGCCAAGGACATGCTGGATGCCGGCGTGATGAACGAAGTCAGCCGCCGTTTCCAGGATCCCGGCAAGTTCCTTTATGACGTCGCCAAGGGCCTGCAGGCCCACTACACGAATTTCGGGGGCAATGTTGTCTAAGCCAGCCATCCCAGTCCGGGGATACCGGATCCGCGCCTTCTTCGGCCTGATGCTGCTGGGCTTCGCCGCGGCGGGCCTCACCGCAGGCGCGCCGCTGACCCTTGGCGACCTGGTCCGCCAGGGCAAGCGCGATTCCGTGATCGCGGCGATCACCTCTCCCGATGTCGACGTCAATGCCAGGGCGCCTGATGGATCCACGGCGCTGATGTGGGCAGTGTTCAACGTGGACAAGGACCTCGTCCGCGCGCTGCTGAAGGCTGGCGCAAGGGCCGATGTCACCAACACCTACGGCGCCTCGGCGCTGGGCGAAGCCGTCAAGATCGAGGACGTGGAGCTCGTGCGCATGCTGCTGGATGCGGGCGCCAATGTGGACTCGCCGAATCTCGACCGCCAGACCGCGCTGATGCTGGCGGTAAGCATGGGTTCGCTCGAAATCTCGAAGCTGCTGGTGGAGCGCGGCGCGGATGTGAATGCCGTGGAAACATTCCGCGGCCAGAATGCGCTGATGTGGGCCGCGGGCGGCAACCAGCCTGAAATCGTGGACCTGCTGCTGGCGCGCGGCGCGAAGAACGTGAACCTGCGCGCGAAGTCCGATGACTGGGCGCGGCAGATGACCTCCGAGCCGCGCGCCCAGTTCGGCTCGCGGCAGACCGGCGGCCTCACCGCCCTGCTCTATGCCACGCGCTCGGGTTGCCTCGCCTGCGTGCAGTCGCTGGTCAAGGCCGGCGCGGACGTCAACAAACCCAACCCCGACGGCGTCACGCCACTGCTCAACGCGCTCGACAACAAGCGCTGGGACATCGCGATGTTCCTGCTCGACAAGGGCGCGAATCCGCACACCTGGGATATCAGCGGCCGCACGCCCATCTACGTGGCGGTGGACGTTAAAACCTTCAGCGCTGGCGGCGGCTTCGGTGGCGGACGTGGTGGCAACGAGTTTGCCGGCGCGCGTCCCGCCGCGGAAAACACCGCGACGGCGCAGGACCTGATCAAGCGCCTGCTCGACCTGGGCGTCGACACCAATCACCAGCTCACCCGCAAGCGCCCCTACGGCGCGGGTCGCGGCCGCTTCGCCGACTACGACCTGCGGGGCGGCGTTGGCCCGCTGTTCGTGGCAGCCACGCGTCACGACCACGAATCGATGCAGGCGCTGCTGGCCCACGGCGCTGAAGTGGACCTGCCCAATGTGTTCCAGATGACGCCGCTGATGATGGCCGCCGGCATGAGTGGCACCGGCCGCGGAGCGGGCGGTGGTGGTCCTCCTGGCGGAGCTTCCGCCGATCCGCAGGCTCGCGCGATCAAGACCATCGACCTGCTGCTCGCTGCGGGCGCCGACATCAATTACCGGATCACCGACAGCCGCACCCACACGGCCAAACTCATGGCCTACGTGGCGGGACGCGACCAGGAAGGCCGCACCGCCCTGTTCGCTGCCGCCGAGCAGGGGCAGGATCGCCTCGTGAAGCACCTGCTGGAACGCGGCGCGGATGCGTCGATCCGCGACGCCGCGGGCAAGACCGCGCTCGACATCGCGCGCGCCGCGCCTGCTGCGGCGGGCGGCGGCGCCGGCGGACGAGAGGGTGCGGCGGCGGCCGCGGCGGCATCCCGGGCGGCGACGATCACGGCGCTTGAGGCAGCGGCCGCAAGAGCCGTGCTTGGCGGCGCGACGCCACCGGTGAAATGATCCACGGGAAACGCTAAGCCAGCGGCAGCCTCAGGACGAGCGTCGTACCACCCTCGGAACCGCGCTCGACAGCAAGCGTGCCACCCACGCTGCGGGCACGCTCGCGAATTCCCAGCAGCCCCAGCGACCCGGTTTTCTCGAGCGCGCCGGGCGACATGCCCACGCCGTCGTCCGTCACGCGCAGTTCGACCTGCTGCAGTGAAGCCTCGAGGATCACTTCCGCATTCAGCGCGCGCGCGTGGCGCGCGATGTTGGTGAGCGCTTCCTGCGTGGCCCGGAACAACAGCAGCCGCGTGGTTTCGCCGGTCACCGGCACCCGCATCCGGGAATGAACCTGGATGCGAAGCTTGGACAGCCCCTCGAAATAGCGCGCATGCGCGGCGATGACCTCGCCTATCGGGCGATCAGCCGGCCCGGTGGGCCGCAGGCTGCCAGCCACCTGGCGCGTGTCCGCGAGGCAGCGATCGATGATGGTGGACAGCTCCTCCAGCGCCGGGTGCCGCTCCAACGGCATGTCCCGCAACAGGTTCCCGAGCGCAAGGCGCGCCGAGAACAGGTCCTGGGCCAACCCTTCGTGCAGCAGCAACGCCAGTTCATGCCGTTCCTGTTCCCGCACGCTCTCGACGCGTTGCGCCAGTTCGCGGATGCGCTGCATCGATTCCCGATGCGCGGTCACATCCACGAACGTGCCGACAACGCCAGATGGACCTGGATCCTGACCGTTGTAGAGCGGCTGGGCATTCACGCTGATCCAGCGCACGCGGGAGTCGGAGAGACGGATGCCGACTATCTGACCGCGTTCAGGCACGCCCGTGCGCAGGGCGCGAATCACCGGCAGATCCTCCGCGGATAGCGGGGACCCATCCTCCCGCACCGTCTGCCAGTGCGGGCTGAAGGTATCCCACCCGAGCAACTGGGCGCGAGTGAGGTTGAGCAGGCGTTCGGCCGCCGGATTGGCCTCGACCAACCGGCCCTGCCGGTCGTGGATGACCAGCCCCTCGGCCATGGTCTGCAGGATGCTGCTGAGCTGCTGCTCGCGCGAGGCAACCGTCGTTTCGCGCTGCACGCGATCCGTCAGGTCATATCCGACGCCGATGTAGCCCTGCACGCGGCCTGTCGGATCGAGTTCCGGGACGAACGTCAGTTCCAGGTGTGTGGGCTTCCCGTCGACCAGCGCTGAATCGAGGAACGTGGCGCGTTCGCCCCGGAGCGCACTCGCCACGTGTTCCTGCGTCCGCGCATAGATCTCGGTGCCCAGCACCTGGCTGGCGGGCACGCCAACGGGGGTATCGACAGGCTTGCCCAGCGCCAGCAGCAGCGCGCGGTTCGCGTACTGCAGGCGCCCTTGCGCGTCGGTGTAGGAGATCAGCAATGGCAGTCGGTCGAGAATGCCGCCGATGCCACCCTCTCGGAGTGTGTTCACGTCGCCTGGAACTTCCCGCAAACCGGCGGTGCCCCACCGGCCCGCCCTGGATCGGCCGACAGTCTAGCGGACGGCACTCACGGATTCTTGACGCCGTGGCCGGAATCCCGACGCTACCCGTGGTGAAGGAACCAAGAACATCATCACGCCGCTGGAGCGGCAGCTGACAATATCATCCGCTGACGCCGTCCAGAGTTCCCATGTTCAGCAGCCTTCAGCCGGAATCCCATCCAGGCCCATTCATTGCGCTTCTGAAGAGTCTTCACGAAGGGATCATCGACGTCGCCTTTCATCCACCCGGTGCATCTCCTGAACCGAGGTCCGGCTCACTGGTGCTCCCCTTCAGGACGGCCGCTGGGCGCCATCTCGGCTTCACCGCACTGACGCTGGCTGCCGGTACCGATGCCAGTTCATGCGAAGCCCGGCTGAAACCCGCGCTGGAAAGCCTGGCCGGCCTGCTGGCCGCCGCCAACGACGCTGTGCGCGAATCGGACCTGAAGCTGCTGCGGCTCGCAAACGAACTGGATATCGACTTCCGGGATGACGCGCGGCTCGACAAGGCTGTTTCTGCCGTGGCGCGCCGCCTGGGAGTCGAACTGGCCTGGCTGTCGGATCCTCGCAGCCAGATCAACGTCGCCGTGAGGGGCAACGACCACGAACTGGATGCGGGCGTGCGCCAGGAGATCGCGCGCATTCGGGCTCGCATTTCACCGCTGTCGGGCAAGCTGCGCCGACCGCTTATCCTCAACGAGTCCACGCATGGCAAGGAAATGCCAGTGCAGTGCCGGTTGCTGCTGACGCCGCTGTTCGTCGGCCGCGCACGCCACAACGCCTGGCTGGTGCTCGCCAATCCATTCTCCTCGCCGCCGTTCGGTGGCTGGCACCTGCTGGCTGCGCTCACGCTGGGACAGGCGCTGGCGCGCCGCCTGGAAGTTGACCTCGACCGACGCACGGGACTCTTCAACCGCGGCGGACTCGAGGCGGCGCTGCCGAGGGTAAAGAGCGCACGCGCCAGCCTGCTGGTGCTCGATATCGACAGGCTGCAGAGCGTGAACCAGATGCACGGCATGGCCGCTGGCGACGCCGCCATCATGTCGCTGGCGCGCCTGCTGGTGCCGCCGCTGCTGCCGGCCGGCGCGCTGGCGGCACACACCATGGGCGACCAGTTCGCCGTCGTGCTGCCCGACATGGACACGACCCAGGCTGCGGACTTCGGCGTGCGCCTGCAGAACGCAGCCGCGAAGATCCAGCCCGGGCTGCCGGATGACCCCTCGCCGATGTCGCTGACCATGGGCGTGGTGGAAATAGACGATACGAAGAAGCCCTTCGACCGCTTCGCCATCGATGCGGACACGGCGCTGAAACTGGCCAAGGATCGCGGTCGCTCGCGAATCGAGGTCTACAGCGCCGGCAGCTCCACGCTGATACGCCGCAATGACGAGGTGCTCGCGGCAGCGGACCTGCGCGAAGGCCTGCGCACCGGCGCGCTGCTGCTGTTTGCGCAGCCGATAAGGGTCCTGGCTGATCGCGGCGCGCCTCCAGGATTTGAACTGCTGGTGCGCCTGCGAGACGAAAATGGCGAACTGCGGTCGCCCAACGAGTTCATCGAAGCGGCCAAGCGCTTCCAGCTCCTGACCGACCTGGATCGCTATGTCACCGACGCGGCGCTCGAGACCCTGGCACCCCACCGCGGTCTGCTGACACGCCTGGGCAGTTCGGTTTCGATCAATGTCTCCGGATCATCCCTTGCCAGCAACGAGTTCATCGAACACTTCATCGGCAAGCTGCGCGAGTCAAAGATTCCCGGCGGCCTCATCATGCTCGAGGTCACCGAGCAGGCGGCGCTGACGAACCTGGATCGCGCCGCCGCATCCATGCGGCGCCTGCGCGAACTGGGCTGCGGCATCGCGATCGACGATTTCGGCACCGGCGCGAATTCACTTGCCTACCTGCGCAGCCTGCCGGTGACGCGCATCAAGATCGACGGCAGCTTCGTGCGCGACCTGCTAACCAACAACCGCTCGGAGTCCGGCGTGAAGGGCATCCTGCAGCTGGCGCGGGAATACAAGCTCGATACGGTCGCCGAGTACGTGGAAAGCGAAGCGGTGGCGCGGCGCCTGCAGATGCTGGGCGTCATACGCGGCCAGGGTTACCTGTTCGGCAAGCCCGAGCCGGTGGACCTGGCGCTGGAGAAGCTGGGTGAGGAAGAGATGCTCGCAGTGAAGGAGATCTTCGACCAGTTCTGAGCCGGTCGCCGGCCACAGCAGCACGACCTTCGATGAGAACGCCATGGAAGGCTGGGCCTTACATTCCGGCACTGCGCGGCCTATGCTCCTTCGCACAAGAATAACGAGCGGGGGAAGCCATGAAGTACGGCGTCTGGCTGGTGCGACTGATCTTCGCGTCCTGGATGATTCCGGCGGGAGTCAATCACTTCGTCCGGTTGTTTCCGCAGCCCATGGGTAACCAGCCGCTGAGCCAGGAACTGATCACCGCGCTCATCGACAGCAACATCTTCGACCTGGTCAAGACCGTTGAACTGGTGGCGGGGGTGATGGTGCTGAGCAGCTCATGGACGCCACTCGGGCTGTTGATCTGCCTGCCGGTATCGTTCTGTGTTTTCTGGTGGGATGCACCGCTGGAGGGATTCGGCTCCCGCGCGGCGCTCTTCGGTTACTCCGTGCTGGCCTGCAACCTGCTGCTGTGCCTCGCCTACATTCGCAGCTACAGGTCGATGTTCGCGCTGCGTTCGCTGCCGGAAGGCAGGCGCCGGCAGCTGGTGCTGGCCGGGCGCGTGGTGTTCGGCCTGTGGATGCTCGCCAACGGGCTAAATCACTTCGTCTATCCGATGTGGGACATCCCGGCCGGACATGGATCGCTGGCCACGCAGCTCATGGCGGCCTTCTCGCATTCGGGACTGTTCAGCGTGGCCATGCTGATCCAGATGGTCGGCGGCGCGCTGATCCTGGTGGGCGTGTTCGTGCCGGCGGCGCTGTGCGTGGTGATGCCGGTTTCGACCTGCGCGCTGTACTGGTCCGTGGTGCTCGACCACGACCCGCAGCTGGCAGTGCTCGCCGTGGTGGCATTTGCGCTCAATGGCCTGCTGATGCTGGCGCACCTGCCCTTCTATCGCGGCGCGCTCGAGAAGCATGCCCTTTCGCTCGGTGAATCGCGCGAGCGGCCCACCTTCGCTTCCGTCTATGCGCTGGTCGGCGCGCGCACGGCACGCGGCGCCTACATTGCCGCGCTCATCACGCTGCTGGTCGCGGTGTGGTTCTACGCGCACCTGGTCACGGGCCGCACTGCGCTGTACTGCATGCTGGTGCTGCTGATTCCCGGCATCATCCTGCTGAACGGACGCCTGCGCGACATGGGCCAGGGGGCATCGCTGCTCATCCTGCCGGTTTCGCTGCTGCTGACCGCATTCGGGATATGGCTGAAGCTGGTGGAACCCGTTGGCTGGCTGGGCAACGCGGTGCCGGGCACGGCGCTTGTTGTAGCGGCGGCCATCGCCGCATGGGGATGCATCGCGCCGTCCCGTGCGGCAAGATACTGAGGCATGCAGGTCAGGGTAAAGATGAGTCCACGTCGCGCGCAGCGATTCGCCGCACTGTTTTCGATCGCGTTCTGCGCCAGCGCTGCCGGTGGGACGCTGGCGAGCGCCACTCTGGTCGAACCGCTTTCGCCCGGTCAGAACTCGCGCCTGTCGATTTCAATGCCGCCAGGTTTCGCCGCCGACCAGGAGGTCTGGGTGGCGTACGAGCTTACCGCGGTGCCTTCGGCGGACGGGGGAGAGGTTGGCCTCGAGCAGTCCTTTGAAGGAGTGATGACTCCCGCCACCGCGATGTTCACCACTTTCGAAGCCGACGACCTGGAATCCATGGATTCCGCGGATGCAGGTCGCGTGCTTGTGGGCCGGGCAGTGAGCCGACTGCCCGCGCCGGGAACATCCGATGCCCCGCTGCTGGTGTCGGTGGAGCGCGCCACGGGCATCCAGCCCCTGTCGCTCAAGGTGACGGTGGGCCAGGGCAGCCTTCCTGCCGAATGGCAGGAAAAGCCGCAGGACTCCATTGCCTACAAGGCCGGCTTCATTGCGGGCCTCGCGCTCTTCGGCTGGCTGGCGCTGCGAATATTCAGGCGCGTGAGCCGCTAGGCGCCGGTGACCAGGTCCAGCTCGATTCCATCCACATCGCGCAGGCGCAGCGCCTTGCCGTCATCTGAAATGACGGCGCCACCGAGCGCGGCAATGCCCTTGGCGACCGCTTCGCGGTCAAACGGGTTCACGCGGATTCCATAGCGGGCAATGCGGGTCTGCGCCCTGCCATAGGAATAGGAGGCCTGCTCCAGCAACAGCCGGGAACCATTGCGGAATGTGAACACCGCGCTGTTTCCGGAGAGCCTGCTCTCCTTGCCATAGAGCACCCGGTAGTACGCCACCGCCCGCTTCAGGTTGCTGACGTTGAGCAGCGCATGGTCAACGCGCAGCGGCGTGACCATTCCCTGCCCGCCGGGCACCAGATCGGAAGGCACGGCGACGGTAACCAGCGTATCCGGCGAGGGCAGGAACTGGATCTCGATGCCGTCCGGATCCTCGAAGATGCCGCCCACGCCCGTGGAGCCCGGGAATTCCCCGAGACCCGCAGCGCTGAACTTCTCCTTCATCGCGGCGAAGATGGCCGCGCTGTCCCGCCGCCAGTCCTCCACTGAAGTGCAGAAATGCCCGATGTAGGTGCCGCGCCCGCGCGAGGCGCCGATGGCCAGGTATCCCACCGCGCGATTCTCGGGCAACGGCCCCAGCAGCACGAAATAGCGCTGCGCCCCCTGGAAGGGCTGGGCGTGCAGCGTGGTCCGGAACAGACCCATGTAGAAGCGCGTGGTCTTTTCCACGTCGGGCACGATCACGTCGAGGTGATCGAGCCCGGGAGTGCGCAGGGGCAGCAATGCAGCGCTCTGTCCCAGGACAAGGGGCGCCACCGGCAATCCGCTCGCGGCCATCATTGCCATCATCGTGCGCCGAGTCACTGTCATGGAAGTCCACCTGGTAGTCGTGATGCACCGATACTTTACCCAAGCCGCCCACACGTCTATCCATTCCCGGCATTGCCGCTCCGCAACAGCCGCCCCCCACGCATGCTACCGCTCCGGAGGGATCCGTACTTCCGCCACGGGGCTGTGGCTGGCGCCTGGGGGTGCGAATCTAGCCACCTGAATGAGACCGCAAACCGCCAGTTGGGAGAAAGCTGATGTTTAACCATCGAACCTGTATCCGCGCCCTCGCGCTGGCCTTGCTGGTGCTCACGCCCAGTGCATTCGCGCAGGACAAGCTGCACCTCGAGGTGTACACGGGACGCGGCGCCGTGGGCTATGACGTCAACTCGACGCTCGTCTCGGGCGAGAAGGACATTCTGCTGATCGATGCGCAGTTCTCGCTCAGCGAGGCACACAAACTCGCAGCGAAGATCCTGGAGTCGAGGAAGAACCTCGCCACCATCTACATCACGCACCCGCATCCGGACCACATGTTCGGGCTGGCGGTGCTGAAGCAGGCATTTCCACAGGCGCGCATCCTGGCGATGCCGCAGACCGCTGCTGCCATGAAGACAGGCTGGCCGAATCGCCAGAAGTTCTGGGTGGCGACTTACGGCAGCAACATCCCGGGGCCCGAGCCCGTGCCGGTGGAAGAACTGGCCGCGCCGTACCTGGAACTGGAAGGCAACCGGTTCCCGGTCACTGGCCCCGTCGGAGGCAGCGACGGCCCGGGCAACAGCTACGTGCACATCCCGCAACTCAAGGCGGTGGTCACGGGCGACATCGTGTTCGACCGCGTGTACTTCGGCGTGCAGAAGGACAAGAACCGCGAGGAGTGGCTCAAGTCCCTGGATCAGATCCTGGCACTCAAGCCCGAGATCATCGTGCCGGGGCATGAAGGCCCGGGCGCCACGCGCAGCCCGGCCTCGATCACCTTCATGAAGAAGTACGTGGCCGACTGGGACGCCAACGTGGCCCGCTCGAAGAGCGCGGAAGAAATGAAGAAGCACACGCTGAAGAAATACCCGAAGCTGGGCATGGAGTTCACGCTGGACCAGCGTGTCGCAGCCTATTTCCCGGCACAGCCCGCAACGGGCGCCCCGACAAGATAGCCGCCGGGGACTAGCGCAGAGTGGGATTCTGCACCGACTCCACGCTGCGCTCCCGCAACCTGACACTGCCGACCAGGAAGCCCGAAGCGCCAATTTCGAGCGCATAGAGCAGCACGCGAGCCCCCTCTTCCGTGCGCATCGACGTGGGGGAGCCCAGGATTGCGATCACCTCGAGTTCGCTCATGCCGGGCCGGATCCGTTGCCACTTCGCGGCGTCGACCCATGCCGGAGCGACGCCGGCGCGCCCCACATCCCGCGGCGGACTGCCGCCCTGCGCAGCGGCCGGGAGCGCCAGGCGCAGCAAATCGAGCTCGCGCGACAGCGCCTGCACCTGTCTTTGCAGCTCACGCACATCCTGTTCGAGCTGCGAAACCTTCAGGTCATCCGCAGCCATCAATGCCGGCGAAAGGCAGACCAGCGCAGCCAGCAGTATCGGGCGGCTCATGGTTACTCTTTGCGCCGGATCGGCATTGCTGTCAATCATCGCCCGGCTTTGTGTAGGCTGGACTCATCCACAAGAACTCCCAGGGGGACTCATGGCCAGATCAACCGGACTTTCGCGGACAGCGGCTATCGGCGCGCTGCTTGCTTCGCTTGCATGCGGCTTCGGCACGGCATCCGCTGCCCAGCCTTCCTGCGATCGCGCCTGCCTTGCAGGGCTGATCACGCAGTATGTCGATGCGGTGGTTGCACACGATCCATCACGACTCCCGTTGGCACCTGGAGCGAAGATCACCGAAGACTCGAAGAGCGCCAAGCTGGGCGAGGGCCTGTGGCAGACCTCCACCGGCAAGGGCACGTTCCGGCAGGACTACCTGGACGTGCGCAGGCAGGTTGCCGCCAGCCATGTGGTGATCCTGGAGGGCGAAGTCCAGGCGCTGGTATCCGTGCTGCTGCACGTGAAGGACGGCAGGATCGGCGGCATCGAAACGCTGGTGCAGCGCGTGGCACCCGGCGCACGCATGAAACCCACCGAACTGGGCAAGCCCATCCGCGGCATGAATGATCCGATCCCAGCCGGCAAGCGCCAGTCGCGCGAATCGATGATCAGGACCGCCCTCACCTATACCGAGGGCCTCCGGGTCGGCAGTTTCATCGATGGCGGCACGCCGTTCGCGCCGGAAACCTATCGCGTCGAGAACGGCGCCATCCTGGCCGGCGACGGCTGTGGTCGCGAGGACTGCGGCATGTATTCGCAGAACCTCATGGTGCACCCGAGCATCATCGCCAACGTCGCAGCCGTTGACGAGGAAAATGGCGTGGTGCTGCTGTGGATGAATTTTGGCCACACGAACTCCTACGGCGAAGGCAATTCACTGGTGACCTTCGAGGCGTTCAAGGTGTGGGGAGGCCAGATACATTCGATCAACGCCTTCTTCCGCACGATGGCCGTGGGAACGGGACGCTTCTGGCCGTCATCGGATCCGGTGCCGAAATAGCCTAGCGCCGGCGCGCGATGTAGCGATCCACATTGCGCGCCAGCACATCCAGCGGCGCATTGCCGCCCTGCACCACGGCGGTGTCGAATTCGCGCAGGTCGAATGCCGCGCCCATCGCCGCCTGGGCGCGCGAACGCTGGCGAACGATTTCGCTGTGGCCCACCTTGTATCCGCAGGCCTGGCCCGGCCACGAACAGTAGCGGTCCACCTCGCTTTCGACCTCTTCGCGCTTGTTGCCATTGCGCTCCATGAAGAAGCGGATCGACTGCTCGCGTGTCCAGCGCTTGCGGTGCAGGCCTGTATCCACCACCAGGCGGCAGGCCCGAAATGCCTGGCTCTGCAGATAGCCCAGGCGCCACGCGGGGTTCTCGTCATACGCGCCGAGTTCGTCGGCGAGCTGCTCGGCATACAGCGCCCAGCCCTCGGAGAAGGCATTGAAGGCCAGGATCGAGCGGATCAGCGGTTGCCGGTTGGAGTACTCGCCCTCCCAGATGTGACCCGGGATGGTCTCGTGGTGCACCAGCGTCGGCAGGTCGTAGCGGCGATGCAGGTCGGTGGTCCTGAGGTTGATCCACATCTTCCCGGGGATCAGCCCGTCCTTGGATCCTGACCCGCCGTAGGCGGTGGGAGCGCCTGGCTCCTCTGCCGCCGGCAGGCGGCGCACCTCGAGCTTTGGATTGACCAGCGTGCTGAAGGCGCGCGGCATCTGCGCGCGGATCCATTCGATGCGCTGCTCGATGAAGCGCATGATCTCGGCCCGGCCGGCATCGCCCTCGGCGAACCTGAAGCGCGGATCCTCCGCCAGCGCCGTCATCCGGTCACCCACGGTGCCCTGCGTGTAGCCCAGGCTCTTCAGGATGGGATCCATTCGGCCATGGATCTGCTCGAGCTGCTCGAGCCCCATGCGATGGATTTCATCCGGAGACATGCGGGTCGTCGTGCTGGCACGCAGCGCCCAGGCGTACCAGGCCTCGCCTTCAGGCCGCTCGCCCATGCCTGGGTCGCCACTAGCGCGCGTGCGCTGCGCCTGAAGTTCCGCCAACTGGGTTTCCAGTGCGCGGCTCACCGGGCCGGTCACGATGGATCGCGCGCGCGCCTCCCAGTTGCCGGCAATGCCGTTCTCCCGCGCACGGCGCACCAGGGATTCCACCATGCCGCCGCCGCCGGACGCATCGGCCAGCGCGGACTGCATCTGGGCCACGGCTTTGTCGAGCAGGAACGACGGAGGAATGAGTCCCCGAGAGGCTGCCTGCCGCATGCGCTCCAGCTCCCCTGCAAGCACGGCCGGATAGGCCTGCATGCGCGCGAGACAGGCCTCGGCATCCTGGGCATCGCGCACGGGCTGGTCCGCATCGAGGGAAGCGCGGAACATCAAGGTAGCGCCGACGTTCTGGATCACCACGTACGGGGTGTTGCGCCAGGAGCCGACCGCCACATCGCCGTAGGGCTGCGCAATCCGTCGAGCGCCGTGGCGTGGGCGCTTTCCACCACCTCGAAACTCGAGCGCAGCGAAGCCTCCATCGAGGAGGTATCCAGCGCGCGCACCCGCGCGAGGTCCGTCCGCAGCGTTCCGGCATAGTCAGCGAGGCCCGCAGGCGATACATCCTTGAGCCGTCCGCGCAGCGACGCATGCTCGCCGGTATCGACGCCCAGTCCCGTGGCCCGCTCGGGCTCGTGCGCCAGCAGGCGCCAGGCAAACTCATCGAGCAGTGCGGCCCCACCGACCTGCGCGTTGCCAGACGAATTGGTGGCGCATCCCGGCAGCCACGGCAGCGCGGCGCTGGCCACCATAGTGCCCAGGGCATGGCGGCGCGTGATGTTGTGCGGTGAGTCCTTCATGGTGCGAATTTCGCCGCGCGACGGGTCCATGTCAAACTTCAGGCTTCGCAGCCATCATGCCTTCAACAGCCTCCAGACTCCCAGACGGCAGCCGCGAGTTGGTTCTGCAACCCAACGGCTCACTGACACAGGAACAGGCACGCCTGTTCCTGTGGCTGACTGCGGGCGGATGCCTTGCGATCGCGCTGTGCTTCACATTGCAGGGCATGTGGCCCGTGCTACCGTTTGCCGGGCTTGAGATTGGCGTGCTGGTGCTGGCGCTGCGCGCCTCGATGCAACACTCACGCCACCGCGAGGTCATCCACGTGAGCGACGACACCATCCACATAGAACGCAGGGACCGGGGCGGGATCCACCGCTCGCAGTTCACGCGGCACTGGGCGCGAGTGTCGGTGCGCGCGGCTGCCCTGCCTCGCCACCCGAGCCGACTGATCATCGAATCGCAGGGTCGCCAGTGCGAACTGGGCCGGTTCCTGACGGAAGAGGAACGGCATGCGGTGGCACTGCAACTGCGGCAACTGGTCGGCGGCATGAACGCCTCGCCGCTGCTGTGAACGGATTTTCCAGACGCTCAGCGCTGACGCTGCTTTCGGGCGCGGGAGGCGCGATGGCGCTTTCCGCCTGCGGCGGTGGCGAGGATGGCGGCACCACGCCGCCTTTCACGCCCGCGGCGACCACCCGCACCTGGCGACTGGGCTTCTCGCCAAATCCGCCCCGCCCCACCGTGCCGGATGTCATCCGTGGCATCGATCTGTGGAGCCCGCGCGCGGAAGTCGCGCTGCTTCACGACGACGTGCCCTGGTCGAAGCTGCTGTCGGGCATGAGCGCCGATGCGATCATCGACCAGGACAAGCAGGGACTGGTCGACTACCTGCGCAGCAAAAACCTGGCGCTGTTCTTCACGATCGACCTGACCAACGGCCTTGCCCGCGAGCAGGAAGCCCCGCAACTCGTGGCCGCCGGCCGCAGCCTGGCGGAACCAGCGATACAGCAACTGGCCCGCACCTGGGCGCTGGCCGTGCAGCGCCGCCTGAACCCGGAATACCTCGGACTTGCCGCCGAGACCAACCTGATCCGGCTAGCAGCGCCAGCGTCCGTCTACCAGGCGGTGCGTCAGGTGGCCAACGACACCAACACCGCGCTGGCCGCGGCCGGGGCGACTTCGCGCCGGTTCATCAGTGTGCAGGTCGAAACCGCATGGGGGCGGCTTGGAAACCAGTCGGGCCCCTTCCTTGGCATCGAACAGGACTTCACGGATTTCCCGTTCATGCAGGCGGTCGGTCTGTCCTCTTATCCCTACCTGGCCTGGACGAGCCCCTCCGACCTGCCCGCTGACTACTACAGCCGGCTGCGCGGTGCGCGGACCCTGCCGATGCTGGTGTGCGAAGGCGGTTGGGCAAGCGCGCCGGTACCCGGCTTCAACTCCTCGGCACAGACCCAGGCCAGCTACATCGATCGGCACGCGACGCTGCTCGACAGCGTGAGCGCCGTGGCCTGCGTGCAGCTGCAGTTCACCGATATCGAACTGGCCTCCGTGCCGGCACCCGTTCCGGCAAACCTGCCACTGTTCGCCTCCCTCGGGCTGGCCGACGCCCAGTTCAACGCCAAGCCGGCCCTGGCCCGGTGGGACGCACTGCACTCGCGCCCTCGCGCCTGAATGGTTTTCATTTCCCCCGCCGCACGCGGGCGGCGCTAGGCTAGCGAAAACGAGTGCGGGGGAACGCATGAGTGTCGAGGCTTCACGGCAGGACCTGCCGTTCGTGGCGCCGTGCCGGCGCATTCCTGCCAGCGCGCCACTGCGGTGGATTGCTTTGGGTTGGAGCGATTTCAAGGCCGCGCCGCTGCCCAGCATGACGTACGGACTGGTGATCGCCCTGCTCGGCATGGCGATCACCGCGCTGGCCTGGCGCCATGGAAGCAACTGGATGGTGTTGCTGCTGCTGCCCTCATTCGTGTTCGTTGCGCCGGTGCTCGCCATGGGTTTCTATGCGATCAGCGCGGAGCTGGCGCGCGGCGAGAAGCCCACGCTGCGGCGCTGCTTCATGGAAGAGCGCTGCAGGCTTGGCGATGCCATGGTCTATTCGCTGGTGCTGCTGGTGGTGTTCCTGCTGTGGATGCGGGCCGGCACCGGCGTCCACGTGTTCTATCCTGAACTGGGCAACCCGACATTCCTCGATCTGGCGGGCTATTTCGCCATCGGCAGCGCGGTGGGTTCGGTGTTCGCGCTGATCTCGTTCGCCGCCAGCGCCTTCTCGCTGCCCATGCTGCTGGATCGCCGCACCGATGGCGTGACAGCCGCCCTGACCAGCGCCAACGCCGTGCTGAAGAACAAGCCGGCGATGCTGGTCTGGATCTGCCTGATCCTGCTGGCGGTCATCATCGGCTTCGCCACGGGTTTCATTGGCCTTGCGGTCACCATGCCGGTGATCGGGCATGCGACGTGGCACGCCTACAAGGATACGATCGACGCCTCGGCCTGGCCGGCCAACTGCTGAAGAGCTCCGGAGCCCACTGTGCATACCCTGCAACGCCTCGCCGCTTCACTGTCCCTGCTCGCCTGTGGCATCTGCGGCGCCCAGAATCCCATGTCGCTGGCTGAGGGCAGCGTCATCCCCGCGGATGTGTTCGTCAGCAATGCGCAGGGCAGCCAGGTCAGCCTGCGCAGCCTGCTCGAGGCGCAGCCCGGCAACATCAACGTTGTGTTCATCTTCGGTGGCGGCGACATGGGTTCGAACATGCCGGGCCGGCTGTGGTGCCAGGATTCCTTCGAGGACACGCACATCCTGCGCACGCTGGTGGGCAAGTACCAGGGCAAACCAGTGGGCTTCGTCGCCATCGCTTCCGCACCCGTGTATCACACTGGCGCGCTCGGCGCGAAGAACCGCGTATTCCTCGACGCGGCCGAGGACTCGGAAGACTTCAGGCAGGCGCGCGCGAGTTTCATCGCCAGCACGCAGGCCGCGAGGGATGCCGGCATCCTGCCCATCCAGCCGCATTTCGACCTGCGCCTGCGCCTTATGCTGAATCCCGGCGGCAGGATTCAGCCTGGCGCGGGATATGGCGAGAGAAAACCCTGGTTCGGCGCATTCCGCGCCGCCGACGAAAAGCAGTTCTATGGCGTGCCCAGTTACTGGCTGGTCGCGGATGACGGCACGGTGCTGGCCCCTGTGTTCCGCGGCAATGTCTATCACCCGCACGGCACGGAACTGCGCATCAACTACACCTTTGCCGACGTGGATGCACAGCTGGCCAGGCTGCTTTCGACCGTCCCCACGCCATAGCGACCGCGGCTGCGCCGCGCAGTCAGCGGGAAAGTCCGCTGCGCGGCACGGCCACTCGCAAACGCCAGTCCTTCTCACCCAGCAGCTCGAGATGGGTCGAGGCGCCGAGCTGCGTGGCCAGGTAGCGGATCAGTTGCAGGCCATGCGGATCCATTGCACTGAATCCACCGCCTGCCTCGATCACCAGCTGAATGCCTTCCGGCCGGGTTTCTACTTCCAGCGCAACTTCACCCGCACCGCTGTGCTCCCCGGGCCCCAGCAACGCGAGTTCCGCGATCCGGTAGAGAAGATCGCCCGCGCGCCCCAGCTCCGGCAGTGGCTGCCGGCTCCCGGCGAACCGAGCCCGGGCGCCAGAGCGTCGGCTCGCTTCCGCCGCCAGTCGAGACAATGCATCCTGCAGCGAACCCCGCGCCGCGCCCATCGGCGCCAGCTCACTGGCGAGACTGCGCGTGACCGCAATGGCGCCGGAAAGCTGGGCGATGCTCACCTCGAGGGTGTCGGGCGCCACGGTCCTGCCACTGCGCTGCGCGCTGGCCATCCCTCCCAGGCGCATCGAGACGCCGGTCAGCTCCTGCGCCAGGCCTTCATGCAGGCCATCACCGGCCTTCTCCCGCTGCCGGTCCAGCCACTCCAGGGCCGATCGCTCCACGGCGCGGCGTCCCGTGACATCAGCCGTTCGCACGGTGGCCCCGATCACGCGATTGGCCTGGATGATGGGACTTGCCCGCAGTTCGATGTCTCGCCAGCCGGACTCCTCCTCGGGCGCTTCCACGCGCAGGTCGCGCTCCACGGCCACTCCATCCTCGAGCAGCAGGGACAGGATCTCGCGCAGGTCTTCCTGCAGTGACTGTGGCACGGTGTCCATCAGCAGCTCGTGTTGCCGGGGCGGTTGATGCCGACCGAACAGATCACGGCTGGCGAACCGGACCCGACCGTCGACGGTGAGCAGCGCGATGGAATCGGGGGAATGCTCCGACGCAGCCTGCAGCAGCGCCTCCTGCCGGCCAAGGACACGCGCATTGCGTCGGGATGCAGCCAACAGCGCCAGCAGCAGTGAGATCACCAGCACACTGCCTGCCAGCAGAGTCCACGCGCGCTGCCGGGAAAGCGACGCGACGCGCGCCTGCTCGCCGCGAACGCGCAACTCACGGCTCAGTTCAGCCTGGCGTCGCTCCTGCGCCACACGCTCGAACTGAGCCAGGGTCAACGCGGCGGCCAGGCTGCGCTGCCTCTTGTGGTCGGCTTCCTCGACCTCGAGGAAACGCTGCAAGGCAGCCGCGGCCTGCATGGGCTGCCCCAGCTTGGTGTGGGCGTCCGCAAGAGCGCGATACGAACTGGCCAGCGCATAGGGCGGCAACACCTTGCCTCCGTCTTGAAGGATTTCGCGAAGCCGGGCCAGCGCCGCGGCAGGGCGCCCTTCCGCCATATCGATGCGAGCCAGCAGTTCGCCAGACACGGCAACCTGGTCCTCGCGCCCGGCCGCGGCCAGTGCGCTGCGCGCATCGCGGCATCTCTGGTGCGCAGCCTTCACCCGGCCAAGCTGCAAATCGAAGTCGCACAGGTTCAGATCCGCGAAGCCCATGGAACTGGCATCGCCGATCTCCTGGGATATGCGCCGCGATTCAAGCATGAGTTCGTGGGCCTCGGCGGTGCGCCCGGAGTCTCCAAGAATCTGCCCCTTCAGGTAGGCGGCACTGGACTGCGCGGCAGCCTGCCCGAGGGTCTTGGCCAGGGCCAGGGATGCATCCACATGCGTGATGGCATGCTCGAAGAGGCCCGCGCGGCGAAACGCGTTCGCCAGCTGGAAATGGGTTTCGCTGACTGCATCGCTGGATCCCGACTCGGTGGCGATTGCATGCGCCTCCAGGCCATCACGCGCTGACTGCTCATGCATTCCAAGGCGGCTCAGCACCCGACTGCGCACCAGCAGCAGGCAGGCGCGGCCTATGGGCTGTGCGCGCGCAACCTCGCGCCACTGGTCCAGTCCATTCACTGCAGCCAGCATCTCTTCCCTGCTGTGGGCCGCATCGGCCTCCACCAGCGTCAGGCGCAGCCCGATGCGCTCGGCCCCATCGAAAACACCAGCCGCCTCGAGTTGCGCGCGTCCTTCACGCACATTGCGGAGGGCCGCCAGATCCTCGCCGGTGGTGTTGTGGGCGTCGGCGAGAACGGCGTGCAGCTGCGCGCGCCGGGAGGTATCGCTTGCCGATGCCAACGCGGCCCGCGCCTGCCGATTGGCTGAAACCGGGTCGGCGATCACCAGTGCATCAAGGGCTCGCAGGTCAGCCGCTGGCAAGGGTTCCTTGCACACGGCCCATGTTTCGCGTGCGAACACCAGGGTGGCCACGCACAGCAGGATCGGTGCAGAGCGGGACTTGAGCAGCCAGGACATGGATTCCATGATTACCCGACTGCCGGGGCGCACACAAACAATCGCTGCTGGCGATGGCCCGTCCAGGCTGCCTGGCTCGGGAGGCCGCCGTTCAGCGGCCAAGCCGCGAGAGCATGATGGCAATCTGCGATTCCACGCTCGCCGTGCCGTCGATCGCGAATCCGGCTTCATCTTCAGCCAAAGGCTCCAGATCGCCCAACTGCGAATCAAGCAGGGATGCCGGCATGAAATGTCCGGCACGTTTGGCCAGGCGCTCGGCCAACACTTCGCGCGGACTGAATGGAAGGATGAAGGTGATGTGCCCGGCAGCGCGAAGCTGATCGCGATAGCGACGCTTGAGCGCCGAGCAGGTGGCGACAACTCCTGTCGAGTCGTTTCGAGCCAGCGCGGCGGCGACCGCATCCAGCCACGGCGCACGATCCGCGTCATCAAGTGGCTGACCCGACTGCATCTTCCGGACATTGGCCGGCGGATGCAGCTCATCGCCTTCCACCAGTCGACAATCGAGCGCCTGGGCCAGGGCCCGCGCGAGGGTGCTTTTGCCACAACCGCTGGGCCCCATCACGACGAGGCGCAGTGGGGGCGAGGCCGGCATGATCAGGCGGCGCTGGCGCTGAGGGCGAGCTGCAGCTTGATGACCCTGGAGCGATCACCCGCCAGTTCCAGCGCATCCACCGCGCTCGCGAGCGGATAGGTGCCGGAGAGTATGGGCGCCACATTCACCGCGCCACGCGAGATCAACTCCACGGCAAGCCGGAATTCGCCATTGGCCCGGAATGCGCCGATGAACTCGAACTCCCGCGATTGCAGCAGGTTCACCGGCACCGGTGCCGTTCCGGGCGGCAGCATGCCCACCTGCACAACGCGTCCTCCGCGCCGCAACACCCTGAACAGCGAGGCAAGCGCGTCGGGCGAACCGGAAGCCTCGAAGGCCACATCGAAAGCCGCATCGTCGGCCGCGAATCGGGCGAGGCCCTCGGGGTCCTTGCGCACATTGACGGTTCCCGTAGCTCCCATGGAGGCGGTGGCCACGGCCAGTGGCGCATCCTCGACGTCGGTGCAGACCACTTCGATCGCGCCCGCATTGCGGGCGGCACGGGCAGTGAGCAGGCCGATGGGACCAGACCCCGTCACGATGACTCGCCGGCCATTCAGCGGGCCAGCCTGGTTGACGGCATGCAGCGCGACCGACAGCGGCTCGGCCATCGCGATGAGTTGCAGGTCGGCATCGTGCGCGACCGGCATGATCTGGTCCTGGCGCAGGATCAGGTGCTGCGCGAAACCACCCTGGGAATGAGGCATGCGACCGGCGCTGCCGAGGAACCACATGTCGGTGCACAGGTTGCTGCGACCAGCACGGCAGTATCGGCACGCAAGGCAGGGTCGGCTGGGATCCAGCGCGGCCTTCATGCCTGCAGTGAGGCCCCGCACCTGGGGACCCGCCTCGATGACGAGGCCGGAGATCTCGTGCCCCAGCACCAGCGGCTCGCGCACCGCGAAATCACCCACCGCACCGCGATGGTAATAGTGCAGGTCGGAGCCACATATGCCGCCATAGGCCACAGCCACGCGCACCTCGCCCGCCACCAGCGCCCGGTCGGCCAGTGTGTCGATGCGCAGGTCTTTCTTTCCGTGGCAGACGGCGGCAAGCATTGTTCTGTCTCCTCCGCGATCACGGTAACAAAAGCCCTGCGGCATGGCTAGAATTCGCCGGTGAACCCCTTCGACCTCTCCGGGCGCCGCGCGCTCATCACCGGCGCCTCGCGCGGCATCGGCCACGCCATCGCCACCGCACTGGCCTCGGCTGGCGCACACGTGATCATCAACGGACGCACCCAGGCCGCACTGGATGAAGCCGCCGCGGTGATCCGCGCCACCGGCGCACGCGTGGACGTGAGTTCGTTCGACGTAACCGATGCCACGCAGGTCAATGCGGGCGTCGACGCCATCGAGGCCCATTTCGGCCCGCTCGACATCCTGGTCAACAACGCCGGCATACAGCGACGTGGACCGCTCGACAAATTTACCGACGCGGACTGGCACGCCCTCGTCGCGCACAACCTGGACAGCGTCTTCTTCGTGGGGCGCGCGGTGGCCCGGCACATGATCCCGCGCGGTCGCGGCAAGATCATCAACATCGGCAGCGTGCAGTGCGAACTGGCGCGACCGACCATTGCCCCGTACACCGCCACCAAGGGTGCGGTGCGCAACCTGACGCGCGGCATGTGCGCGGACTGGGCCGGCCACGGACTGCAGATCAATGCCATCTGCCCCGGCTATTTCGACACGCCGCTGAACAAGGCGCTGGTCGAAAATTCCGAGTTCGATTCCTGGCTGCGCAAGCGCACGCCGGCCGGTCGCTGGGGCAGGCTCGAGGATCTGCACGGCGCCGCGGTTTTCCTGGCGTCCCGCGCCTCGGATTTCGTCAACGGGCAGATGCTGTACGTGGACGGCGGCATCACGGCGGTCATCTGAACATGAGCGCGCGTCCCATCGCCCTGCAGATGTCGCCGTTCTCGGCATACCTGGAATCCGGCATCGCGCAGCGCTTCGAGGTTGTGCGCTGGTTCGATCTCGACGAGATTTCACGGCAGGCATTGCTGCGCGAGCGACGCTGGCGGAGGACGTGGCCGACCTTGCGGTGGGGCTTACCATCGCGCTGCTGCGCGACATCCCCGCCAGTGACGCCCATGTGCGGTCCGGCCAGTGGCCACGCGCCGAGCGCCCGTTGGCCCGCAAGGTTACCGGCCGGCGCTTCGGCATCCTGGGACTTGGGCAGATCGGCCATGCGATCGCGCAGCGACTGACGCCGTTCGGACCGGTGTGCTGGTCGGGTCCGCGGGAAAAGGCCGTCGCCTGGCCGTATCACGCGGATGTGCATTCACTGGCGCGCGCCAGCGATGTGCTGGTCGTGGCCTGCCCCGCCAACGCCGCAACGCGTCACCTTGTGGATGCAACCGTCATTGAGGCGCTGGGCCCGCAGGGCTACCTCGTGAATATTTCGCGCGGCGCTGTGGTGGATGAGACTGCGCTTGCGGCAGCCCTGGCCGAGGGCAGGCTGGCGGGCGCCGGACTGGACGTGTACGAAAACGAGCCGCATGTGCCCGAGGCGCTGCGCAGCCTTCCCAATACCGTGCTGACGCCGCATGTCGCCAGCGCCACCCACGAGACGCGCAAGCACATGGCCGACCTGGTGCTGGCCAACCTCGATGCCTGGCTGCATGGCCAGCCGCTGCCCGCCACGCCGTTCTGATATCGTCCGGGAAAAGCCGCCAGCCGAGCGGCAACCGCAAACCCTCGAGGACGCCATGGCCAGAAAATCCAAATCCCTGCGCAAACTGCTGCGCGAATCCACCCAATGCGTGATGGCGCCCTGCGTCTACGACTGCGCCTCGGCGCGCGCGGTCGAGATGGTGGGATTCCCCGCGATGATGCTCAGCGGTGGTGAAGTCTCCATCGCGATGAACGGCGTCATCGATTATGGCTTCACGAATCTCACGGATCTGGAGTGGATCACCAGCCGCATCAGCCAGACCTCGGGCATTCCGCTGGCTGCCGACATCGAAGATGGTTTCGGCGGCCCCATCGCGGTGTACCGCTCTGCGCGTCGCATGGTGATGGCCGGCGCGAAGGCCATTCAGCTGGAAGACGCTGGCGACATGGAAGAAAGCACTGAACTGCTGCCGCGCGAGAAGTACTACGAGAAGGTGCGCGCGGCCCTTGCTGCGCTCGATGGCACCGACTGCATCCTGATCGCCCGCACCAACGCCGACCCGGCCACGCAGCTCGACGAGGGCATCGAGCGCATGCGCATGGCGCATGAACTGGGCGCCGAGATGACCACCGTGGTCAAGCTGACGAAGATCGAGGATGCGCGCCGCGTCGCCAAGGGCGTGCCGGGCTGGAAGATGTACCCGGACGTGGCCACGTGGAACGGGGTGCCCGAGATCACCGCCGAGGAATGCTATGCGCTCGGCTTCAATTTCCTCACCACGCACTACACGCTGAAGGCCGCGATGGACGGCATGCTGGAGCACGGCAAGCGCAACTTCGCCGAGCAGGGCGTGAGCTACACCTGCATGAAGGAAGACGCCACCGGCATCAAGGGCATGAGCGCAACACCGCTGTTCGACCCGCAGAGCTACATGGAGCTGCAGTCTCGATTCGGCGGGCAGCGCAAGGAATACACCATCGTCGGCAACAAGGTCGAAGAGTTTCCCGCCGGTTTCGTCCGCACCCCGATCGACGATCGGCTCTAGGCGAGCCGCATGAACACGGGGGGCAACGACACCGCGCCGGCCTGGCCACCGGCCTCGCGCGGCTGGCTGGCGGTGCTGCTGCTGGCGCTTGCCAGCATCGTCTCGCAGTGGGATCGCACGGTCATCAACCTGATGGTCGGGCCGATCAAGGAAGCCTTCGCCCTCGACGACACGAGCTTCGCCGCGCTGCAGGGCGTGGCCTTCGGACTGTTCTACATCACCGCCTGCATCCCCATCGGACGGCTGGCAGACCGCTACGAGCGACGCCTGATCATCGGCATCGCGCTCGCGTTCTGGAGCCTGTTCGCGATGGCCTCGGGCCTTGCACGCACCTATGTGCAGCTGTTCCTCACGCGGATCGGCGTGGCCGTTGGCGAGGCCAGCCTGACGCCCGCCGGCTTCTCGATGCTGAGCGACCTGTTCCCTCCCGAGAAACTCGGCAAACCCGTCGGCGCTTTCCTGATGAGCTCGCCGGTGGGCCAGGGCCTGGCCTTCATCGGCGGCGGCGCGCTGCTGCAGTGGCTCACCACTTCACCGGTGCTCGCCGGCGGACCGCTGGCATCGCTCGCGCCCTGGCAGGCAGCCTTCCTGCTGATCGGCGCGCCGGGCCTGCTGCTGGTGCCTGCGTTCCTTCTCTATCGCGAGCCGATTCGTCGCGGCACCGGCGGCGCGAGCTCGCTGCCCGCTGGCGAGGTGGTCGGTATCGTTCGTGCGCGCAGCAAGGCACTGATACCGATGCTGGCCGGTTTCGCCATGGTGCCGGTGGTCTCATATGCGGTCGGCATCTGGACGCCGGCGCTGTTCCAGCGCACCTGGGGCTGGAACCCGGCGCAGGTGGGAATGGGCTTCGGCCTGATCATGCTCACGTTCGGCACCGCGGGCGCGTACTTCGGCGGATGGCTCAGCGATCGACTCGCCAGCCGCGGTGTGCTGGATGCGCCTCTGAAGGCGGCCATGGCGGGCTTCGTGGGTTGCGGGTTTTTTGGCGCGCTCGCGCCGTTGATGCCCACGGCGCCGCTCGCCCTGATGATGCTGGCGCCGACCGTCTTCCTGGCGAATGTGCCCTATGCCTGCGCAGGCACCGCACTGCAGCTCATCGTGCCGAACCGCGCCCGCGCACAGGTCAGCGCCATCTACATCACGATCACCACGCTCGTCGGCCTGACCATCGGACCCATGATCGTGGGCTTCATGACGGACCACGTCTTCCACGACCCGAAGGACATCCGCTACAGCATGTCGATCGTCATCGGGTTCGCAGCGCCGGCACTGTTCGTGCTGCTGGCCCTCGCTCGGCGCCCTTATCGCGAGCTGCGCGCGCGGGAGCAGCACTAGCTTGCTGCCCACCTTCGCGCTTGCCGCGGCGCTGTCGATGGCGTGCCCGCCAGACAACGGCATCGAGGCGATCTGCGGCCCCGTTGCCAGCGAAGACCTCGCGCGGATTCCCGGCACGCGCTGGCTGATCGCCAGCGGCCTGAACATCGGCGCTCCCGCCCATCTGTACCTGATCGACAGCCGCAGCAAGCGTTCGCGAGCGCTGTTTCCGTCGACCCGACAGGGACTCGGCATGCAGCGGGAATTCCGCGACATCTGCCCGGGCCCGCTGCAGCCCGGGCGCATGTCCCTCGACGGCCTGGGCATTCGGGCTGCGGGCCAGGGCCGACCGCCGATGCTGCTGGCCGCCAATCACGGTGATCGCCACGCCATAGAATTCTTTCAGGTGGAGATGCGCCCGGAACCCGTTCTTACCTGGGCAGGCTGCGTGCCGATGCCGAAGGGCACGCTGGCGAACGCCGTGGTGCCGCTTGCCGATGGGGGCATGCTGGTGTCGAGCTTCCATGACCCGGATGACCGGGACGCATGGAATCGAATGGACCGGGGCGAACCCACCGGTGGCGTGTGGGAATGGCATGCCGACCGCGGGTGGAAGATGCTGCCCACTGGCGCCATCCCGGGCGCGAATGGCATCGAGACCAGCACCGATGAGCGCACGCTGTACATCAGCGCCTGGGCCTCGCAGCAGCTGCTGGTATTTGATCGCGTCCTGGGAGCGACGCGGGCGATGCCGCTGGACTTCCGCCCGGACAACATCCATCGCGCCCCGGATGATTCGCTGATCGTAGGTGGGCAGCGCGCCCGTGTGCGCGACATCGCCGCCTGCGGCGCATCGTGCCCGCAGCCCTGGCTTGTCGCGCGAATCGATCCGTCCTCCGGCGCCGTCACGAACCTGCTGGCCGGCCCGGGCAGTGAGCTCACGAACTATGCCTGCGGGGGCATGGAGATCGACGGCACTTTGTTCATGACGCTGCGTGGCGCTCCCCGCATTGCGTGGAAACGGATCGCTTCTAGCCGCCGTGATCCTTGATGTGGTTGCGCATGTACTCGGCATGCGCATGATCCTTTTCCTTCTTCACGGCCCCGGCCTTGCTGCGCGCCACCGCTGTCGTCCGCGCGCGCGTGCGCGAAGTGCTTACCGCGGCGCCGCCTGAAAACAGCCGCTCGAGCTTGCCGGAACCGCAGCCCGGGCACTTTGGCTTTTCATTGGGAAGC
Organism: Pseudomonadota bacterium; assembly: GCA_016720075.1. Lineage (GTDB taxonomy): Bacteria > Pseudomonadota > Gammaproteobacteria > Steroidobacterales > Steroidobacteraceae > ZC4RG30. The sequence continues at coordinate 558,790 of JADJXW010000001.1, read as the reverse complement.
ACGAGCAGCTCGAATCGCTTCGAACAGCCTCGGCACTGGAAATCATGGATAGGCATTGCGGGAGTCTAGCGCCGACCCATGCCGCGGATCACCGCCAGTTGGCGTTGGCGCTCCAGAACGCCACGCTGCGTGAGTAGGCCCGGCGGTCCAGCGGCACGCCGGAACCACCCTCCGCCACGCCCAGCGCATTGCGCATCATCGTGATGGGCGCCATGGGAATCTCCTCCGGCTCGCTGGTGTACATGCAGCCGACAACGCCGAAGTCCGCTTCGATGGGCGAACCCTCGCTCGCCAACTGCTCGCGGCTGTAGAGGATGGGAATCAGATAACTGGCCACGGGCGGTTCCATGCCTTCAAACCACCGCACCAGCACCGGCAACTCGGCGCTGTTGCGAGCCTCGTAGGCGGTGCGCAACTGGTGCCGGTTTGCGTCGGTGACCGGGACCGTGAGACAGCGGGTTGACGTCCAGTTGCGATGAACGTGAAGCGTGCAGAACGGCGCATAGCCCGGCAGCACCTTCAGCGGTGCATGCTCGTTCAGGTGGCGCTCGAACTGCGCGGCGCTGATGTCCTGGATGGTGTTGCGCCGCGACTCCCGTGGGAAAAGCCGCGGCCGCGCAAACTCCGTCATCACGATTCGCATTACGACTCCTGTGCCTCGCGCGTCCGGGTGGAAATGGTATCGTCCCGCGCGGACCCAGGAGGACGACCATGCAGGACTGGCCCGGCATTCTCACAGGCGGCTGCCTGTGCGGCGATATCCGATATGAACTGAAGGGACCTGCCCTGTTCGTGGGCCAGTGCTGCTGCCGGGACTGCCAGAAGGCCACCGGCACCGGACACACGACCATCATCGGCGTGCTGCGCCCGCAACTGTCGCTGCAGGGCAGCCCGCGAATGTACTCCTGCAAGGGCGACACGGGCGGGGACGTGGTGCGCCACTTCTGCGAGCGTTGCGGCGGCCGCCTCTACACCACCGGCTCGAGCATCGACGATGTGGTGATCATCCAGGCCGGATCCCTGGATGATCCCAACGCCGTCACCCCGGAAAACGTCATCTACACGAAGGACGCGCCGAAGTGGGACTTCTTCGATCCGGCGTTGCCGAAGTTTCCGGCGATGCCGCCCATGAACCGCGACTGACCTACAGGTCGTCCGTGGCCGCCACGTTGCGGTACTTGATCAACCACTGACCGTTGACCTTCACCAGGTCGTCGACCCCGTTGCCCGAGGCCGCGACGCGCGGCGCATCGGGCGAACCGGCCGCGCCGCCCGTGCCGAACACGGTCTGGCGGTAGTAGTGGTAGCGCGCGGTGGTCGGGCTCGTGAACTCCAGGAACTGGTTCATCGTGAAGTGCCGCATCGCCGGCACCTTCTCGCCCTTGGCAATGCGATCGTCACGACCCTTGCGCAGGTCCGCCACCATCTTGTGCAGCGCCTCGCGGCCGGCCGTGCGGCCAAACGCGCCATCGGCGGTGAACTTGGTCACGTAGGCATCGGGGTTGTAGGAATCGAGCGCGCGGTCATAGGACCACATGAGCTTCTCGATCGCGGCGCGATCCTCGAGGGTGCCCGCAAGGACCGAATCCGGCCGGGCGGCCGGCGCGGAAGCGGCCGGCGGCGGCGGCGCAGGCAGCGTGGCCGGATCCCAATGCTCATCGGCCTTGCCGTCGACGAAGCGCCAGGTGTCGAACCAGGTCGTGGTGTAGCTCTTGGTGGGGTCGTCGGCGTACTTGTATTCGCGCACCATCAGCACCGTGACGAAATCCCCTTCCGCCTGCACGGCCACCACGGGGCTCGTGAGCTTGGTGCAGGTGGGCGTGGGCGTGCGCTTGGCCACTTCGATGAAATAGCGCTTCACACCCGCAAGGCCCGAGGCGGCCATGGGGTTGTGCTGGATGTACTTGTCGGTCAGCCACTCGCCAGCTCGGTCCCACTGATTGCACTGCAGGAGCTCGCGCATGATGCGCAGCGCCGCCTGCTTGTTGCGGTGGAGCTTCTTGTCCTTGCTGTTGAACAGGGATTCCGGGTCGGGATGCGCGACCACCGGATCGGACAGCGCGCGCATCTGCGCGGCGGCGGGCAGCGCCGCCAGCATGGCAAGGGCAGCCACGAAAATCACACTCATGGAACGTTTCATCGAACCCTCCGTTGTTTCAATTCCTGCTCCCCTGGTCCGGGGCGCTGGCCGGAATCATGGCTGCTTGGCCGTGGCCAGGCAAACCGGCGTATTCAGACCACCCGGTGCGCAGGGTCCCGGCCTGCGAAATGCTCGGCCAGGCTGGCCAGCACCATGTCACCCATTCGGGCGCGGGTCTCTCGCGTGGCGGTACCCAGGTGCGGCGTGAGCAGCACGCGATCCAATCCGAGCAGGTCTTCCGGCACATGCGGCTGCCCCTCGACCACATCAAGCGCCGCGCTGCCCAGCGATCCCCCGCGCAGGGCCTCGATCAGCGCGGCAGTGTCGACAATGGAGCCCCGCGCCACGTTCACCAGCACACCCTGCGGGCCCAGCGCGTCGAGCACCCGGGCATTGACCAGATGCCGCGTGGCAGGACCTCCGGCGCAGCAGATGGCCAGCACGTCCGAGTCACGGGCGAGCGATTCCAGGTCCGCGACATAGGGAAGGGATATGTCCGCCTTGGGCCGCGGCCCATGCCAGGCAACCCGCATCCGGAAGGCCGCCGCGCGCATGGCCAGCGCCGTGCCGATGGCACCGAGGCCCACGATGCCTAGCCTGCGGCCTGTCACGGATCGCGCCAGCGGATAGGGACCCTTGGCCCAATCGCCACGCAGCACGAATGCGTTCGCATCGCGCACGCCGCGCAGCCGATCCACGATCATAGCCATGGCAAGATCGGCAACGTCATCGGCTATCACCCCGGGCGTGTTCGTGACCCGGACGCCGCGCTCACGCGCGCAGGCCAGGTCCAGCGCATCAAGGCCGATGCCCAGGCTGGCGATCAGCTCCAGGCGTGGGAAATACTCGATGAGCGCGCGTTCGACGCCGCGGATGCCGTTGGTGACGATGGCGCGTACGTTGCGGCGCGCAGCGTCGGGCATGTTGGGCAGAGCACCCTCGCCGAGGTGCAGCGCATAGGGCGCCGCGCGCAGGCCTTCCAGCTCCGGCGGCAGCCGAAACGCGACGAAGACGCCCGGGTTCATTCGTACGGCCACTCCACCGCGCCCGAATGAGTGACTGCGCCCTCGCAGGCGGGACCAACGAGCCGCTCGTATTTTTCGAGTACGCCGGCAAGGCCAGGCCGCTGCGCGGGCTTCCACGCCGCGCGCCGCGTCGCCAGTTCGACATCCGGCAGATCAACGGCCAGCAGGCCCGTCGTCGCATCGATCCGGATGACGTCACCATCGCGCAGCAGCGCGATCGCGCCACCAGCCGCGGCCTCGGGACCGACATACCCGATGCACAGTCCGCGCGTGGCACCGGAGAACCGGCCATCAGTGAGCAGGGCGACCTTCTCTCCCATGCCCTGGCCGTAGAGAGCCGCGGTGACGCTGAGCATCTCGCGCATTCCCGGGCCTCCGCGCGGCCCTTCATTGCGGATCACCAGCACCTCGCCTTCGCGGTAGGCCCGGGCGCTGACGGCCGCCATGCAGTCTTCCTCGTTCTCGAAAACCCGCGCGGGACCTGCAAATTGCAATGACTTCAGGCCCGCGGTCTTCAGCAACGCGCCCTGCGGGGCAAGATTGCCGCGCAGCACCTGCACACCACCGTGGTTGCTGAAGGGCTGCGCGCAGTCGCGCAGCAGCTCACCATCCGGAGCTGGCGCCTGCCGCAGGGCATCGGCGAGCCTTGCTCCATCGAGCGTGAGCGTATCGCCGTGGATAAGGCCACCCTCGAGCAGGCACTTCAGCACGGCCGGCACGCCCCCGGCATGGTGAAGATCCCGCGCCAGATACTTGCCACCGGGAGCGAGACTGGCGATCAGCGGCGTGCGTTCGAAGACAGAAGACACATCGTCCATCGTGAAGCGGACGCCCGCTTCGTGCGCGATGGCGGGGATGTGCAGCGCCGCGTTGGTGGATCCCCCCGTGGCCGCGACCGCCGCGCAGGCGTTCTCGAGGCTCTTGCGCGTGACCAGCTCGCGCGGCAGAGGCCCCCCGCGGTCCAGCGCCGTCATCACCGCTTCGCCCATGCGACGCGCCAGCGCAAGCCGCAGGCTGTAAACCGCGGGAACCATCGCGGACCCCAGCGGGGAAAGCCCCAGTGCCTCGCCGACCATGGCCATGGTGTTGGCGGTGAACTGACCGGCGCAGGATCCCACCGTGGGCGTGCAACTGCGTTCCAGGCGCGCAAGGTCGCCTTCGGACAGCTCGCCGGTCTGCACCCGGCCCACGCCTTCGATGACCTGCAGGATGGACGCATCGCGACCAGCGATGTCGCGCCCCGGCAGCATCGCTCCGCCATACAGGAAGACCGAAGGCAGGTTCAGGCGAACCATCGCCATCATCAGCGCGGGCAGCGTCTTGTCGCAGCCGCCAAAGCCGATCAGTGCGTCATAGCCATGCGCGCGCACCGCCAGCTCCACGCTGTCGGCGATAAGCTCCCGCGACAGCAGGCTCATCCGCATGCCGCCATGGTTCATGGATGTGCCATCGGATACCGAAATCGTGTTGAAGCAGACGGGCACGCCCCCGCCTGCGGCAACCCCGAGGCGTGCCTGGTCCGCCTGTGGCGCCAGCGACATCGAACAGGGAGTGTTCTCGCCGGCCGTGGTGACGATCCCAACGAAAGACCGGTCGAAATCCCGCTCATCAAGGCCGGTGGCGCGCAGGAAGGCGCGCTGCGGGGCGCGCGCCAGTCCATCGGTTATGAAGCGGGATCTATGCTTGTGGAGGGACATCCGGCAAGTCTAGCAGCCAGCGCCCGAGGCTCGCCGCGCCCCGCCCATGCCGTGATATGTCATCGTCGTGAAGCGACACCGCGCATCCGCGGCGGCGTATGATTGCTGCATTCCTGATTCGGGGGACCTCATGAAGATCGCGACAATGCTGGTTGTTCCTGCTTTCGCCGCCGCCCTGCAGCTTGCCGCCTGCGCATCCACCGGCGGTACCGCGGCATCATCGGGAACAGTGGCCACTCCCGCCCCTCCCGCCGTCACCGCCGGCGACAGCAAGACATTGGCGGATGTGCCCTACGGCTTCCAGCTGGTGGTGCAGAAAGGCGAGGAGTACTACTGCAAGCGCGAAGCCATCACCGGCTCGCGCACGAACACCCGCGACATCTGCCTCACCAAGGCGCAGATGGAGGCCCAGCGCAATGGCACCGAGGACTACCTCAAGCGCATGCGCGACTCTCCCGTCGACAACACCCAGGTCGATGGCAGCGGCGGTCGGTACAACAGCGTCCTCACGCAATAATCGCCATGCGGGGCCTGCGTCTGATGCTTGCAGCGCTGGCCTGCACGCATCAGCTCGGGTCAGCCGGCGAAGCGCCCGCAGACCCGAGCATCGGTCGCGGTTGGCCGGTGGCCGTATCGGGCGCGCTGCCGGTGAGTGGCGGCATGGAAGGAGAAGGCCAGCAGGCCTCGTGGGAATCGCCACCCGTCGGCATCAGCGCGCTGCCGGTCGACCTGTTCACCAGCAAGGATTTCTACCAGGACGAGAGATACTGGTCCGATCCTCGCTACTTCCGCTGCAACAGCCCTTCCACGCTGCAGGCGATGTGGGGCGCGGACGCGATGACTTCGCGCCTCCTGATCGGCTCATCGCCTCCGCAAAGCGCTTCCTGGGGTCATTGCGAAACCGACTACCCTCGCGCTGCCATCGTCTCGCCTTACCCCTTCGGGTCCGCGCAGGTCCATTTCGAGGCACTGCTGGCGGAAACGCGCAGCCGCGGCGGCCCCACCCTCTACACCCGCGCGAACCCGCCGCCTGACTGGAACGGCCGCTACAGTCGCGCGATCTCGCTGAAGTTCATCACCGCTCGCGAAGGCAAGAGCTACGAACCCGCCGCATGGCTCGCCGAACCCCCGCAGTGGTTCTTCGTCTCGTTCAACCAGACCTCCACCATCCTTTCGCTGCTGACACCCGAATACCAGCGACGCACGGTGCAGATGCACTACCACCAGTCGGTGAACAATGCGCCGCTGTGGCCGGCGCAGTTCTGCTGGCCGGATGGCTTCATGCGCGTGTTCTCGCGCCAGGCCCACCTGGCCATGGATTTCGTGACGACACCGGAACGGCTGCAGCTGATGGCAAGCAGCGCCGAGAATTTCATCCGTCATTTCAACGTGGGGCGATCCTTCGACATGAGGGGTGATGTGCCGCGCCTGGGCGCGGATGTGCCACGATGGTTTGGCGAGAGCGTGGCGTTCTGGGACCGCGACACGCTGATCACCTGGACCTCGAACGTGATTCCCTGGATCACGCATGGCGTGTTCGAGTTCTCGCGAAACCTGCAGACCGTCGAGATCTTCAGGCCGCGTCGCGACCCCGGCGGGCAACTCGCGGGCATCGAGCACGAGGTCATCTTCTATGACCCGGAGGCTTTCGTTCAGCCACTTCGCCTCGTCCAGGTGCACATCCGCACCGGCGAACTCGGCGAGGTTGATCCCTTCATCTAATCCTGTGCTGTCATCCAGCGGTCCGCCAGCTTCCGAGAAAGATGCGGACGAATGGGGGTTCGAATTGATCAGGCCATGCGGCGATACTGCCGTGGCAACAATGTTCGTCACCCCGATGAAGGCTCTCACGTTGCTCGAAGCGTGCGGTTGTTCTTTCTCACAGGCAGTCAATCCAGGGGACAAACATGAAGCAGAAATCACGCCAGTACATGTCGGTTGGCGCGGCAGTGGCCGCGATTCTTGGCAGCGTTGCCATGCCGGCAGCGACATTCGCCGCCGAAGAGGCCGCCGACAGCCTGGATGAAGTGACGGTCACCGGCTCGCGCATCGTGCGCCGCGATTTTGAATCTCCCAGCCCGGTGGTCACCGTGGGCAGCGAGATCTTCGAGCAGACGGGCAGCGTAGCCGTCGAAAAGGCCCTGAACCAACTACCGCAGTTCGTGCCCTCCCAGACCATGTTCAGCTCGGCCGACGTGCAGCCCAGCGCCTTCAACAACCCCGGCATCGTCACGTTGAACCTGCGCGGCCTCGGCGCCAACCGCAACCTGGTGCTGATCGACGGGCGCCGGCCCCAGCCCGCCAATGCGTCGCTGGTGGTGGACATCAATTCGATTCCCTCCGCGGCCATCGAAAGCGTCGAGATCATCAGCGGTGGCGCATCGGCCACCTATGGCGCAGATGCCATGGGCGGCGTGACCAACTTCAAGATGAAGCGCAATTTCCAGGGCCTGAGCCTCAATGCGCAGACCAGCTTCACCGAGGAAGGTGGCGGTCGCGAAAGCACGATCAGCGCGCTGCTGGGTGGCAACTTCGGCGACGGCAAGGGCAATGCGATGATCGGCCTGTCGTGGACGGAACGCCAGGCGCTCATGGCCGGCGACCGCAAGTTCTATGTGGAAGGCTGGCGCGATGCGAACACGCCGGGCGGCGAAGGCATTCCTTTCAGCAACATCCAGTTTGCAGCCAACAACCGGCCAAATCCGGTCACCGGCTATGGGGCCATTGGCCTCGGAACGGCGGGTGCCGGTGAAGGCGTCTTCGTGAATCCGGACGGCACGCTGTTCCTGAATTCACCGGCCAATCCCGGCAGGGGCTACACCGGCCCGCTCGATGACCAGTTCAAGCGACAGGGAACGGGCACGACAGGCCCGGGCATCGTCACCGCGAACAACCTGAACAGCATCATCACGACGCCGCTGACGCGCTACTCGATCTTCGGCAATGCGCACTACGACCTGACCGAGAAGACCAGCGTCTTCCTGCAGGCCAATGTGTCCAGCATGACGGTGGACACCATCCTCAACTACGCGCCGGCCACTTCGCAGTGGGCCGTATCCATTCCGGTTGACGGCCGCGCCCTGCCCCCGCAGCTGGCAACGCTGCTGGCGTCGCGACCGAATCCCACCGCGAACTACACCGTGGCCCGCACCATGGACTTCGCCGGTCCGCGTTCCACGCAGAACAACACCGACACCTACCAGGTGCTGACAGGCATCAAGGGTGACATCCTCGATACCGACTGGAACTACGAGGCGTATATCTCGCACGGCAAGACCTCGCTGCTGACCGAGATGAACGGGTTTCCAGGCCTGCAGAACTACCAAAGGGTGGCGGCTGCTCCGAATTTCGGCAGGAACCTCACGGTAGGCTCTGGCCCGCCGCTGTTCTTCGAGCTCAAGTGCACCACCGGCCTGCCGATCGTCACGTATTTCACGCCGTCGGATGACTGCATCAATGCCATCTCCGGCAACATGAAGCACCTTACCGAGACCAAGCAGAACATCGCGGAAATGAACGTGACCGGCGATCTGTTCGAGCTGCCTGCCGGCGCCATCGGATCCGCCTGGGGCGCGAGCTGGCGCGAGAACACGTATCGGTGGCGGCCGGACGATCAGCTGACCCGTGCCTCCACCAACTATCCCATCGGTCTGTTCCCCACCAGCAAGACCCAGGGCAGGACCACCGTGAAGGAGCTGTACGGCGAGGTGCTGGTGCCGGTGTTCAAGGACCTTCCCGCCGTCCAGCGCCTGAACCTCGAACTCGGCGCGCGCTGGTCCGACTACAACACCGCGGGCAAGATCTGGACCTACAAGGGCCTGGTCGACTGGACGGTGGTTGATTCAGTGCGCATTCGTGGCGGCTACCAGCTCGCCAACCGCGCGCCGAACGTAGCCGAACTGTTCACGGGCGCCACCACCAGCGTCGTCGGGTTTCCCGGCGCCGATCCGTGCCTGGCGAACACCCTCAACCCCTGGGGCAACACCCCGAACAACACGACGAATCGGGCCCAGGTCATTGCGCTGTGCAGCGCGCTCATCAACCGCTCACGCGGTGACGTCAACCAGTCGCCCTGGCACACGCTGCCTCTGTTCCCGAACAACATCGTGGGACCGTTCCCGAATGCTCCCTTCCAGCTCGAGCTGGCCAACATCACCGGCAACGCGGCGCTGCGCAACGAAGAGGCGAAGACCTGGACCGCGGGCGTGGTGTTCCGGTCTCCATTTGACGGGATCTTCGGAAACGCAACGCTCGCCATCGACTGGTACAAGGTGGACATCAAGGACGCCATCGCTCCGACCAATCCTTTGAGCGTGTACCAGAAGTGTTTCAACGTGGATGGCAGCAATCCGTCGTATGACGTCAACAACAACTTCTGCAGGCTCATCACGCGTGACTCGGATGGCTATCGCGCCACGGTCGATACGCCCTATTCAAACCTGGGCGGCATCCAGACTTCGGGCATCGACGTGCAGTTCAACTGGGCCTTCCCGCTGCTGGCGGGCCGGATGAACGTCAACACGGTGGTCAACTTCCTCGACTACTACCGGGACCAGGTGAGCCCGGCGGATGCCTTCATCGACAGCACGGGCACGTTCCGCACGGGCGGACAGTACGACTACCGCATCCTGACCACCCTGAATTACTCGCAGGGCGCCTGGAGCGCCGGTGTTCGGCATCGATTCCTTCCGGGGATCAAGGATGCGGCCTATGCCACCAACAAGGCCACGACGGTCCGACCCGTGGGCGCTTACGGCACGCTCGATGCATTTGGCAGCTATGCGATCAATGACAAGATCCAGCTGCGGGGCGGCATCGACAACGTGACGGGCCGCGATCCGCCGCGCGTGGGAGTCAACCCGGGCTCGACGGCCGCCGCTGGCCTGACAAACCCGCAGTACTACGACGTGCTGGGACGCCGCTACTACATGTCGGTGCAGCTCACGCTGTAACGCCGGTAGCGAAACCGAGGGGCCGTGATCCGCAAGGGTCACGGCCCCTTTTTCGTTGGTGGAGTATCCGCGCGAGCGCTAGTTCGCAGCCGGGGCTTCCGGCGAAACCTCGTGGCGGCGGAGTTTCAGTCGCCAGCCTTTCGCCGTGCGCACGAACTCGTCGTGATACAGGCCCACCTGCCCCGCCACATCCGCCTGGAAGGCCTTGCCCTTGCGTCCTGGATAGATGGCGTATGAAGTGCCTCTGGCGCCCTTGCCCGAGGGTTCGATGACCAGGCTTTCGGCCAGATGCGAGAGATGCATCCGGGGAGCTGTTCGCGTGACGGCGCAATCCGGGCCTCCGGCCAGTCCCGCCAGCTGCTCAGGTCCACGGAAGGAGCGCAGCTGGCCCCCGTCATCGACCACGTACTCACCGTCCTCGGTGAACAGCGCAGCGAAATCGCGCCCACCATTGCCGCAGTAGTCCAGCGCGAAATTCAGCCGGTTCACGAGCTGCTGGATCTCGATGTAATCCATGGCCGAGAGCTTCCCGGCTGCCAGCGCGTTCGCGGTCACTCCGGCGCCGACCATCAGCACCAGAGAAGCCATAACCATCCGGGCAGATCCTGTGAATCTCGACATCATTCCTCCTGGGCAAGAGACTGACGAAAGTATTCCACTGGGCGCGGCCAGGGGTTAGATTCAAGCCATGGGGGGCGCCAACACGATACGGCATATTCTGCGCGCGCTTGTCGCCGTTGCCACGCTCGGCGCCTGCACGCCTCCACCGCCCACGGCCAGCATCGGGCGAGGCGCCGCCGACCCGCCGCCCGCCCCGGCCATCGTCGGCTCCGAGGGCAAGGGAATGTGGGCTGGCGCGGGCGTTCCACCCGAACACCCCCCGATCTTCGCGGCGCGTGACGGCGCCATACCGAAGGGCGTGCAGCCGCTGCCCCACGACATCTTCAGCTCGAAGGATTTCTACCAGGATCGCGAGCTGTGGTCGGATCCCCGCTACTACCGCTGCAACTCGCCCGTGGGCCTCGAGCAGATCTGGGGCGCCTACGAGGTGCCGCTCATCGGCGATGATCCGCCGCGAACCGCAGCCTGGGGTTTCTGTGATCGCGACTACCCGCGCAACCACATCGTCAGCCCCTATCCATTCAAGACGGCCGCCGAGCACTACAAGGCCCTGCTGCAGGAAGCCAGGCAGCGCGGGTCAACGCTTAGACCCGGCCCGGCCGAGTTGCCCGACTGGAGCGGCCAGTACGATCGCGACAAAACCAAGACCTCCACCTGGTACTACGGCGCCTCGCTGCAGATTCCCACCTATCTGTCGCTACTGACTCCCGAGTACCAGAAGCGGTTCGTGCAGCAGATGTATCACTACTCGGCCAACAACGCGCCGCAATGGCCGGGGCAGTACTGCTGGCCGGATGGATTCATGCGCCGTTTCGCGCAGTACGGTGGCAACCGCATCAACCTGGTGGTCTCGCCGGACCTGGTGCTGGACATCCGCAACTCCGCCAAGACGCTGGTGACCCAGATCCACATCGGCAGCCAGTTCATCGAATCCGATGGCGTTGCGCGCCTGGGGCCGGCGGTGCCGCAGTGGTTCGGGGAATCCATCGGCCACTGGGACGGCGAGGCGTTGATCTCCTGGACCTCCAATATCCAGGGCTGGCTCAATCATGGCGGGGCCGAATTCAGCAGCCACCTGCAGAGCGTCGAAATCTATACGCCGCTCAAGGACAAGGCCGGCAAACTCATCGGCATCAAGCACGAGACCGTGCTCTACGATGACGAGGCGCTGGTGGAACCCGTGCGCATCGTCCAGACCTGGAAGCGCAAGGGCCGGCTGAACGAGAACGATCCACTGGTCTACATGGAATGTGTCCCGCACATCTTCCCGATCAAGGGCATCGCCACACCAAAATCACCGGGTGCGCGTTTCGAGTACGAGTTGCCCGACATGTACGGCCGACCCTGGGCACAGATATGGGAAGAGCATTTCGAAAAGGGAATGCAGCGCCCGGCGGAAGACTCCATCTTCGATTTCAGCAAGTAAGGGGACGCCATGATTGCCTCGACTTCAACCCGGCTCGTCGCGGCTGCGAGCGCCGCACTGGGTCTCATGACACTGGCCGCCTGCAACCGGACTCCCGATGCCACAGGTCCGGCCGCCACGGCAGCCACCACCTGTGACCGCCAATGCCTCATCGGCGTCGCCGACACCTATTTCGCCGCGCTGGTCGCCCACGACGTCTCGAAGGCGCCCCTCGCCGAGGGAATCGCCTACGTCGAGAACGTGACGAAGATGAAACCGGGCGAAGGCCTGTGGCAGAGCATCGTGAAGGGCCCCTCCACCTTTGCCATCCATGTGCCCGACGAGATCAACCAGTCGGTGGGATACCTGGCCATGGTGACCTGGATGGGGCCGGCGCAGGCTCCGCAGGGTTCTTCCCCGGAACAACGCGCCGAGTTCGCACAGAAGAACCCCCCGGTCGAGCAACCGGCCATCATCGCCATCCGCCTGCAGCTCGACGCAAAGGGCAAGATTACCCAGGCCGAGCACCTGCTCTCCGGCGTGCGTGAACCGCAAATGGTGAACCTGCAGTCACCGCGTCCCGGCATCTTCACCGAGATTCCCGCCGCGCAGCGCAAATCGCATGACGAGCTGGTCAAGATCGGACTCTCGTACTACGACGCGCTCGATGACAACAATGGAGAGCTGTCGCCCTTCGCGGCCGACTGCGAGCGCCATGAGAACGGCATGATCACGGCCAGCAGCCAGCCCTCCACGGCCCCCGCCATTCCGGGCGCCGCGGCGCAGCCGAAGGTGGCGCGCGACTGCCGCCAGCAACTGACCACCAATACATTCCAGTACATCGACAGGATCGAGAACCGTCGCGTGTTTGCGGCGGATCCCCAGACCGGCCTCGTGATGGGTCTCTCGCATTTCCGGCATCCCATGACCAACCTGCCCTACCAGGTCAAGGCGATGGACGGCACGCTGATCGAGCGCAACAAGCAGAACATGCCGTTCGCGCCATTCGACCTGCCCGCGGCGCATATCTACAAGGTGGGGGCTGACGGCCTGATCCATGAAATCGAAGCCATGGGCTTCACGGCACCGCTGAACTCCCCCACGGGCTGGGAGTGACCGGGATGCGCGGCAGCAACGCCGTTGCGGCGGCGTTCCTGGCCTGTGCCGCGCTGCTGCTGCAGGGTTGCGCAGCATCTCCGGCGTTGCCGGCGGACGAAACGCCGCTGGCGCCCATCCGCGTCGCCGGCGCGAGGTGGATCGAACTGTCACCCGTGCTGGTGGCCGCCAGCCACTTCTATCCGGTCAAGCTTGAAGTTCCCGCCGGAGGAGTCGTCAGCATCACTTCCGGTGCGGCGGACCTGGCGACCAATGCGGAAACCCAGCTGCTGCGCGAATCGGTAACCAATCCTGACCTGCGCATCATCATGACCGTTTCAGAGAGCTTCTATCGGCTGGTCGCAAGGCGCTCATCAGGCATCAGCAGGCTTTCAGACCTGAAGGGCAAGCGCGTGCTGGTGCCACGCCAGACATCGGCGCAGTACTACCTCGTGGCGATGCTGCGCAGTGCAGGATTGAAGGAAGAAGATGTCACGCTGGTGAGCCTGCCTCCCGTCCAGGCTCCGGCGGGCCAGCCGGCGCCTGTCGCGAGCAAGTTCCGCATGGCGGAGGCACTGGCCCGCGGCGAAGCCGACGTCATGGCCACATTCGAGCCGGAGCCCGCGATGGCGATGGATCTGCTGGGCTCAGATGCCGTCATGCTGCAGGATCGCAGCGTTTATCGCGAAGCCTTCAACCTCAACGCGCGCGCGCGCGACCTGGCTGATCCCGCCAAGCGACGCGCCATCGTTGCTTTCGTGCGCGCGGTCGCCGATGCCAGCGAGGCGTTGAAGAAGAACCCCGCGCCCTATCTGCCGGGCATTTCCAGCGTGATCGGCTTCAGTGTCGAGCAGATCGGACGGGGGTGGCCGGAGACCGAGTTTCCGGTGCATATCATTCCGGACATGCTGGATGTGCTGGAAGTGGAGGAACAGTGGCTTGCCAGGACGGCCAATCGCGCGCCGCGCAGCCGGGCAGAGCTGGCGAAGTTCATTGATCGCAGTGTGGTTGAAGAGGCGCTGAAGTCCAGGTAGATCACGCAGCCTGCAGCGGTATCTCGAACTCGAACCGGGCGCCGCGCCCGACTTCGGCGCGAACTTCGAGGCGAGCGCCCTGCTCCCTGACGCGCTCGGCGATGCTCCACAATCCAAAGCCGCTGCTGCCGTCGGTGAATCCTCGCAGCCGGCTGTCGAATCCGCGCCCCTCGTCACTGACCGACACTCGCAGCGCGCGCCCGTCGGCATGCACTTCGACACGGGCCTGGGTGACGCCGGCGTGCCGGACCACGTTGCGCAGCAGTTCCCGCACGATCCGGAACACCAGCACACGGGTAGCCACCGGGATGATGGCCTCGTCGACATCGCACTGCAGATCGACCCGCAGGCCATCTTGCTCGCCATGCTGCAGGCGCAGCCACTCCAGGCCCGCCACCAGTCCGAGGTCGTACAGTCCCGGCGGACTCAGGTCGGTGATCATCCGCCGGGTGTTTTCCTGCACTTCGCGCAGCCGCAGGGCAAGCTCTCCCAGCAGCGGCTGCATCGTCGCAGGTGGGTGCTGACGGGCCACGTCCACCATCATCTGCATCCCGACCAGCGTCTGTCCGATGCCATCATGCAGGTCGATCGCCGTTGCGCGGCGCGCCTTCTCCTCCGCCTCCGACACCCTGCGCGCATAGGCCTGCAGTCGCTCCTGGTTCACCAGCAGCCTCTCATTCAGGTCGACCAGTTCGGTAACGTCGCGGGCCACACCCCAGAAGCGCCAGACATGCGCAACCTCCACGACCGCCTGCATCGACGCTACATACGTGTGCTGACGCCCCTGGTGCAAAGCCGTGAATTTCAGTTCCTCGATATCGAATCCGCCGTCCGCGGCAGTTTCCAGGCGACGCTCGAATTCCGCGCCCCACGGCGCATGACTCCACCAGTCACGCAGGGAATCGTCTTGATCCGGGCCGCCATGCCGGCCATGCGCGAGGCTGCTCTCGGCCACTCGGGCATGGGCGCGAAGCCACCGCAGCTGCTGCTGCCTGGGAATATCCAGCGGCATGGGTGGCTCCACTTCAAGCCGCCAGACCATTTCCCGGCTCAGATGCACGAAGCTGCGATAGCGATGCTCGCTGCGGGCCAGCGAAGACAGGGTCATGCGCAACTGCGCGATGCCCACCGACAGAATAAACGGCACCACGACGAAGATGCCGGCCAGCATCTGCTGCAGTCCGATGCGCACGGCCGGGTCGGCCACGGAATACGGCGCCTCCCGCGACACGGCCAGCAGCGAGAAAGGCAGCACGAACAGCGCCGCCAGGAGCACCGCCCATCGCGGCGGCAACCGCAGGCTGGCCAGGATCAGGGCGGGCGCTGCCAGCAGGGGAACAGGAAGCAGTGAGCTGCTCGGTCCGCGCAGGAACAACCATCCCAATAGCACCGGAACAATGACCCACAGGGCAAGCCATGCCAGTTCGCGCCTTGATCGAAGCTCGAGTTCGGGAATGCGGAATCGCAGGTGCAGCAGCCAGGTCAGCGCGATCGGTCCCGTTGTCAGCGCTCCCAGCGCATGCTCGGCGGAACTGTCGGCCAACGCACGCAGCCACATTGCCAGGTCGAGCTGTCCGCCCAGCGCGATACCAGTGGCAGTGGCGGCGCCGCACAGCGCCCCGACTATCACCCCGATCAGCGCAATCGGAACCTGGCCTGCGTGCACTTCCAGCGGCCTGCGCAGCAGCAGCCGGAAGGCTGCTGCTGCCACGCCGGCCGAAACCGCGCCCGGCAGCACCGCAAGGCACATGGCGCTGGGCCCAAACGGCTCCACCAGCCAGTAGCCGGCCAGCAACGCCGTGACCGTGTGCACCGCGAGCAGTGCCGGCCAGCGGCTGGAACCGGACAACCACACCGAGACCAGCAGCAGACCGATGGAAGGCCGCAGGACTGCAGCGGAGGCAGGTGTTTCGCGCAGCGCGTAATCCAGCCACAGCAGCGGGAGGTAGAGCACGGCAAACAGCACCAGCGCCCGGACCGGACCACCCAGCCGCTGCTCCAGGTTCTCCCAGCGGGGGTACTCGTGCGATGGATACACGGGCGCTGACGTATGCATAATCGTCTTTCTATCAGTTCAACGCTGTCGCAGCTGGAAAACCTGGGGGAAGCATGCTTGAAATTAATGCCCGCGGCGTCTGGGTCCGCAACGTGCTTGCACTTGGCGCGGTGGCTGTCGCAAGCCTTGCTGCGTGCCAGCAGAGGGTCGATCCGGAATCGACTGCTCATGCGCAGATCGCCGGCATGTCGACAGAACGACTGAATCGCCTCGACGATCACTTCCACCGGCTCGTGGACGACGGAAAGATCGCCGGAGTGGTCACCTGGATCTCGCGGCATGGGCAGGTGGTGCACGAGGATGCCTACGGCCTCGCCGATATCGAGGCGAAGCGCCCGATGTCGATGGATTCATACTTCTACGTGTATTCGATGACCAAGCCCGTCACCAGCGTCGCACTGCTGATGCTGTACGAGGAGGGTCGCTTCCAGCTTTCCGACCCCATCGCGAAGTATCTGCCGGAACTGGCAAACCTGAAGGTCTACGCCGGCGATGGCGCGGGCGGCCGCATGATCCTGAAGGATCCAGCCCGACAACCCACTGTTGAAGATGTGTTCCGGCATACCGCCGGATTCCTCTACGGGCCCGCAGGCACGCGCGGCATCGACAAGGCCTATCGCGAGGCCAGCGTGCTGGGTGGCACGCTGGCGGATCTCACCCAGCGCCTGGGCACGCTGCCGCTGGCCTACGAACCCGGCACGCAGTGGATCTACTCCGTGTCGCATGATGTGCAGGCGCGGCTGGTCGAGGTCTTGGCCGGCGTGCCCTTCGATGAATTTGTCCGCACGCGCATCTTCCAGCCGCTGAAGCTCGAACACATGTTTTTCGGGCGTCCCGATTCAGCCAAGGACCGGTTCGCCGTCATCTACGGGGTGAACCCCGAAGGCAAACTCACGCCCACGGGCGCGCTGGACGCACCGGGAGCGGCCACCAGGGTACTCGGCGGATTCAGCATCTCCGCCACGGCGGCCGACTATGGTCGCTTCGCGCAGCTGCTGGTGAACTCCGGCGAGCTCGACGGAGTTCGACTGCTGTCGCGCAAGACGGTAGACCTCATGGATTCGAACCATCTGCCCGAAGGCGTAGCGCGTGGTGCAGCCGGCGGCGGCACCGCGCGGGGCGAAGGTTATGGCCTTGGCGTGCGCGTGGTCACCAATCCGGCCCAGGCCGGCAATCTCACCTCGGCGGGAACATTCGGCTGGTCGGGTGCCGCGGGCACGCATTTCTTCGTCGATCGCTCCGAGGATCTCGTGGCGGTCTTCATGATCCAGAAGATGGGAGCGCCCGACGGCCCCGGCATGGCGGCGCAGTTCGAGACCCTGGTGTACCAGGCCATCGCGGACTGACAGAAGGATAGGTGCGACTGCAAACCACTGCAGGTGCTGCGCGATTCAATGGCGAGGCGGCGTCGCGTGCGGCATCCTCTTCTTCCCCACCCGGAAGACTGGATGTCGCACTCGATGAGCATGACCATTACTCCGCTGAATTTCCTTGCCGGATCCCAGACACTGGGTTACCTGAATGAAGGTTGGACTCTCGACGACGCGCCGCACGGATCGCCTGAACGATCGTTCCGCAGCCGCGTTGCCTTCGAGCGAGCGTTCACCAGCACGCCGCTGGTTCACCTAGGCATCGCGGGCTTCGACGTTTCCAACCAGGATTCGGCGCGCGTCGCCTCCCGCGTCGAGAATGTGTCGCCGGAGGGCTTTGATATCGTGCTCGGCACCTGGCTTCACACCCGCGTATGGCGAGTGGATGTAAACTGGCTGGCCATCGGAGCCTGATCTGCCAGGAATACTCATGTCGCGCCAGTTTTCCCCGGGCCTTCTCGCCATTCTGGCGCTGGCCAGCTGCATCGCCGCCGCGGCCGAACCGCCTGCGGCATCGCGACAAATCGCGCAGGACGGACGGGTGGTGCCTGGCCCAGCCATCACGCCGAAGCAGGTGCGAAGCGCTGATCATCCCCGCTTTCCGCCGGGTTGGACCTGCTCGGAATGCCACACCGTCACTTTCGGCACGGACGTCATCTCCACGGCCAGCCGGCAGTACTGGAACAACTACGCGCACCTGACCCAGGACAAGATCTGGGAGCGCGTGGTGAAGGCCCTGCCCGGGCGCGAACGATTCTCGATGGCAACCGTGCACCGCGGTCGTCCCACGAACACCACGATCGATTTCGTGCTCGACAAGGACGAAAGGGTTTTCTATGCGGTGTCCGAGAAAGGCACCGAGAAACTCACTCATCTGAAGCGCAACCCCAATATCAGCGCTGTGCGCGCCGATGGCTGGACCGTGGCCGAAGGTGGCGCACGCCAGTGGTTCAGCATCCAGATCGACGGCACCTCGGAAGTCATCACTTCAAAGGATGCCCGGTTCATGCCCATCCTGAAGAAATACGAGCTGGTTCGCATATCCGAGGAACGCGCAGTCCGGCGCTTCGACATCCAGCGCATCACGCCGCGGCACATCGTGTTCTTCGATACCACGTTGCTGGCCGAGGGCATGTCGCCCTATCAGTACTGGAGCCGCGACGGCAGGCAGTAGCGTGATGCCGCGCAGATGGACGCTGGCCCCGGGCCCGCCGGCGCCTGGCACCGCTATCGCGGGATGAGCAGCTTCTGGTGGACGTAGGCGGCCACGTCCAGCAACTGTTCCGGCGTCATGGCCGCTGCGAACGCAGGCATCTTGTCGCGACCGGCGGCCAGCACGCCGAGGACGCCATCGACACCGAGCGTCCCTGAGATCGCCTTGCCGCCACCCTCGCCGCCCTGGCCATGATCCCCATGGCAGTACACGCATGTGGCCTTGTAGAGACGCTCTCCACTGGAAACATCCGCCATCCGCCCCGCAGCGGGTGCCGGCCCCTGCGCAAGCGGCACAGGCGCCGCCACCGCAGCGGGACGGCCCGACGGAAGCTCTTCCATCGTCCCTTCCAGGCTGAAGAGCCAGACGCCATCACCCTTCTTCGCGCTGACGAAGCCGCCACCGGCATAGGTGACCAGCATCTGCTGCCCCTTGTGCATGAAGGTGGAAACCGCGGAGTTCACGGCCGCCTCGGTCTGGAACTGCCACAACCGATCGCCATTGGCCGAATCGAGCGCGGTGACCCGCCCGTCATTTCGCCCGAGGAATACCAGGCCTCCGGCCGTCACCAGCGAACCGCTGCGGCAGCCATCATTGAAGCGCTTCTGCCAGACGATGCGATTGGTCGTGAGATCGAGCGCCGAGTAGATGCCGCTGGTCTGCGTGCCCGCGCCGGCGTAGTCACCACCTCGGAAGGACTTGGTGAACGTGGGTGGTGAGAACTGCGTGGCATCCATGCGCGCGCCATTGGCCCCTTCGCTGGCGCAGATGTACATCCACTGCGTACGCGGATCGAAGGCGCTCGGCGGCCAGTTGACAGCCGCCAGTGGCGCGAAGATGCGCGCCTTCTCCGCGAAGGGCGTAAAGATGCGGCCCTCATTCACCACTTCGTGATCTTCGGGTGCGATGGCGATGGACTGCGCCACCAGCGCGTCGCCCACGGGAATGGGCTGCGTCGGGGAAGTGGCCTGCCGCGGCTCCTGCATGACCGGCGTCTCCTTAATGCCGAGCAGCGGCTTGCCGTTCGTGCGATCGAGGATGTAGACCCAGCCTGTCTTGCCGGCCTGGGCCAGTCCCTTGCGAACCCTGCCTTTGTACTTCGCCTCGAAAAGGATGATGGGGTTTGGCGCGTCGTAGTCCCAGATGTCATGGTGCACTTCCTGGAAGTGCCAGCGGTATCTGCCGGTCGCGACATCCAGCGCCACGATGGACGCCGTGAAGAGATTGTCACCGGCGCGCGCCGCGCCTCCGAGGCTTGGGCCTGGATTGCCAGTGGAGAAATAGATCAGGCCCAGCTCGGGATCCACGGCGGGCGTGCTCCACACGGGCGCTCCACCCCACTGCCAGGCAGAACTGCCTGCGGGCCATGTGTCGTGACCGAATTCGCCCGGACCAGGGACCGTGTTGAACCGCCAGACTTCGCGGCCCGTCTTCGCATCGAATGAGCGGAGCCAGCCGCGAATGCCCAGGTCACCCCCTGCGGTGCCGATGATGACCATGCCGTTGTAGTAGAGCGGCGCCGCCGTGAGGCTGTAACCCTGCTTCGGATCGCCGGTCCGGGTTTCCCAGGCGACCTTGCCGGTCTTCTGGTCCAGCGCCACGAGCACGGAATCCAGGCGTCCGATGAACACCTTGCCGTCGCCCAGACCCACGCCACGATTGGCCCACAGGCAGCAGACGAACGCATCGCCATCCTTCAGGCCGCTGCGGTATTCCCACAGCACATTGCCAGTGTCCACGGATATGGCGAAGACGTCGTTCTGCCCGGTCGAGATGTAGACCACGCCGTCGTGGACCAGCGGCTGCGCCTGGTTGTTGTGGCGCAATTCCGTGCCCGACCCCAACCGCACATGCCACAGGGCCTTGAGGCCCTTCACGTTCTGGCGATTTATCTGCGTGAGTGGCGAATAGCGCTGGTTGCTCAGCGTTCCGCCATTGGTGAGCCAGCCCTCTGCCGCCGGTGTCGCCAGTTCGGCGGCCGAGAACGCAGGGGCCGGCCGGATGCTGTCTGCCGCTGCCAGCAGCGAGGGCACGAGCAGGATCCATCCTGCGAGACGCAGTGGTTTCATGCGCCGGATGATAACTGACGGCACAGGTGCTACCTGCTTCTAGCCGCCCGGACGCATAATCGGTGCAATTGAATTCGCAGGGGGCAGGAACCATGGCCGTGGACGGTTCGCGCTTGACCAGCAGCACTCTGGCTGGCGCGTTGGTGCTGGTGCTGATCGCGCCCTGCGCCTGGGCGCAGAAATCATCCATCCCCAGGACGCCGGCCGGCAGGCCGGATATGGCGGGCATCTGGCAGACGCTGAACGAGGCCAACTGGAACCTGGAGCCGCACGTAGCCACGCAGGGTGCAACCGAGACCCTCGGCGCCATCGGCGCCGTGTCGCCCGGCATCGGCGTGGTTACCGGTGGAACGATTCCTTACCTTCCCGCCGCATTGGCCCGGCGTGACAGGAACCGGGAGACCCGACGCACCGAGGATCCTGAAGCCAAGTGCTTCATGCCGGGAGTCCCCAGGGCCACGTACCTCCCACACCCATTCCAGATCGTGCAGTCCGACTCGGACATCATGATCGTCTACCAGTTCGCGGGCGCCGTTCGCACCATTTCCATGAACAACCAGGGCGATGCTCCGGTGGACTCATGGATGGGTTGGTCGAGCGGGCGCTGGGAGGCGGACACGCTGGTGGTGGAAGTGACCGGTCTCAACGCCAACTGGCTGGACCGCAGCGGCAACTTCGCATCGGAAACGCGCCGCGTGACCGAGCGATACACCCTGATCGACGCGGACCATATCCGCTACGAGGCTACGATAGAGGATCCCGCCGTGTTCTCGAAGCCCTGGGTACTGAGCATGCCGCTGTACCGACGCGTGGAAACGGGAGTGCGCCTGATGGATTTTCGCTGCGTCGAGTTCGCCGAGGAACTGATGTACGGCGAACTGCGCAAACCGGAGGCAAAGTGAACGGGGCAAACATCACCGCGCGTCGTGCCTTGGCCACAGCCGTCATCGCGATTCTCGCCGGCGGAGCCGTGAATGCGGCCGGGGCACCTTACAAGGCGGCTCGCACGTCGTGGGGAGATCCTCTGATCCAGGGCGTGTACACGAACAACACGAACGTGCCCTTCGAGCGCCCGGTCGAACTGGGAACAAAGGCCATCTACACGGCAGAGGAATACGAGAAGCGCCGCCATGCGCCCGCGGTGGTGGAACTCACGACGGTGGTCACCGATGTGCACTACCAGACCTCGGACTTCGGGCTGGATCCGGACCAGAGCCTGATGGTGGCCAATCCGCGCACATCCCTGCTCACGCAGCCCGCCAATGGCCGCATGCCACCCCTGCGAGCCGACGCAAAGCGCCGCAGCGACTCGGCGCGCGCGGCGCAACAGGCGCAGGCGTTCGACAGCGCGCAGAACCGGCCACTGCAGGAGCGATGCCTGTTGTGGACGCATGAAGGCCCGCCACTGCGCCCCGTGGGCTACAACACCCAGGTGCAGATCATGCAGACGCGCGGTTACGTCGTGCTGATGACGGAGATGGTCCACGACGCACGCGTCATTCCGCTGGCGAAGAGCCGCCCCGACTTCGGCGGACTCAGTCGCTGGCAGGGCAATTCATGGGGTCGCTGGGAAGGCCAGACGCTGGTGGTGGAAACCACGGGCATCTCCGACAAGGTCAATCCGCGCGGCTCCAGCGTACCCATGGGCCCCGAAGGCCGCGTCATCGAAAAGATCACGCCCACCGGGCCGAAGTCGATCCGCTACGAGTTCATGGTGACCGACCCGAGCCTGTGGGATGAAAGCTGGGGCGGTGAATTTCCGATGGAAATCGTCGACGGCCCGGTGTTTGAATACGCCTGCCACGAAGGCAACTACGGCCTGCCGAACACACTGCGCGGCGTGCGCGAAGAAGAGCGATTGAGGAGCAGCAAGCCATGATCATCGCAACCCGCCGGATGCGCTGGCGCGTAGCGCTGCTGGCGACATGCCTGGCGCTGGGCTCATTGCAGGCGACGGCCCATCACAGTTTCGCGGCGGAGTTCGATATCGACAGGCCCGTGGAATTCCAGGGCAAGGTACTCAAGGTTGAACTGATCAATCCGCATTCCTGGATACACCTGGAAGTCATCGCGGCTAACGGCACGAAGGAGACTTGGATGATCGAGGGCGGGAGTCCCAACCAGCTTTTCCGAAAGGGATTCACGCGCAACAGCCTCCCGGTCGGCACCGATGTTCAGGTAACCGGCTACAGGGCGCGGGACGGCAGGAACCGCGCCGTGGGCCGCACACTGAAACTGGCCAATGGCCAGCCGCTGTTCTTCCAGCCCAACGAACTTCCCCGGCCTATTCACTAGGCGAGGCGCGCAGCCTGCCTGGCTACAGCACTACGCCAATGAAGCCGTCCCGTATCTCATGCGGGAACACCCGCAGGCCGCGAATAGGCCCCTCCGTGTAGAACGTGCAGGCGCCAGTTCGCAGATCGAAACGGTAGCCGTGCATGTCGCAGCGGATATCCGATCCAACGATGCGCGAATGGGAGAACGGATGTCCGGCGTGCGGACAGATCCCTTCAAGGATTGCCGGAACGCCCCCCTGCTGCATCAGCACCACGTCCTCGCCGCCGGCCACGAAGGTCTTCAGATAGCCGTCGTGCAGGTTTTCCGCCCGCTCCAGCGGAAAGAAAACGGCGGGCAGGATCACCCTTGAAGAAGGGCTCGACCTTGCCCTTGAACTGCACGGTCAGCGGCCGGCCGTGACGGTCCACCGTCTTGCCGATGGCCACGCGGATCCAGCCCTCGGAGATGCAGTACTCCTCGACATTGGTCCGCTCGGCGCCGTTGAAGCGGATGCCGATGTTTCGCTCCAGCAGCTTCCCGTCATGGTATTTGCTCGAGGGATCGACGCTCAGTCGGTCAGGGAACGTATCGGTCACGGCACTCCTCCAAAGGTGCTGCGAAATATACAGGCCCCACGGGCTATATACTGCCCGCTTGCAGGAAAACCGGACAGGAGAAGGACATGAAGCGAACCTGGTTACTGGCTGTGCTCGCCACCCCGGCACTGGCCCAGTTCAACGCCGGCACCCTGGCGCCCACGGCTGAGAAGCCCTTCACCGTCACGAAGGTGGCGGAGTTCAACCTGCCGTGGCGCATCGCGTTCCTGCCCGATGGTCGAATGCTCATTACCGAGAAGGGCGGCAAGGTGTTCCTCGCCACGCAGCAGGGCCAGAAGACCCCGGTTTCCGGCGTGCCCGCGGTGCAGTTCGGCGGACAGAACGGCCTGCTCGGCATCTATGCATCGCCGACCTTCGACAAGGATCGAGGCGTCTATATCACTTACTCGGAGCCCGGCGACGACCCCACGACGTCGAGCCTGGCCCTGGCGCTCGCGACGCTCGACACCAGCAAGGCCACACCCGCCCTCTCCGGCCTGAAGGTAATCTGGCGCGATCCCATCAAGGGCAAGGGTGGCCAGGTGGGCGCAGCGGTCGCGTTCTCGCCCGACAAAAAGCTGTTGTATCTCACCGCCGGGGAACGTCAGCGCTTCACGCCGGCGCAGGACCCGAACCAGCCCGCGGGCAAGATCCTGCGACTGACGCTCGACGGCAAACCCGCGCCGGGCAACCCGATGGCCGGCAAGACCGGCGCCGCCACCGTCGAGGTGATCGATCCCCCGCGCAACAGTGAAGGCGCCAAGACCGCCAAGGCGGTTCGCACCTATACCTTCACCGGCCCCAACCTCACTCCGTCCGAAACCTGGAGCTCGGGCCATCGCACGCCTTATGGCCTCGCCTTCGCGCCCGATGGAAAGCTGTGGGAAGTCGAGCACGGCCCGCGCGGTGGCGATGAGCTCAATCTCATCGAACCGGGCAAGAACTACGGCTGGCCCTTGGTCGTGTATGGCGCGAACTACGACGGCGTGGCGATCGCCAGCCCCGACAGCCGGGCCGACCTCGCCAAGCCGGTGATCTACTGGAACCCGGTCATCGCTCCCGGCAATCTCATGTTCTACAGCGGCAACCTCTTTCCGCAGTGGAAGGGCTCGGCGTTCGTCAGCGGCATGGGCAGCGGCACGCTGAATCGCATCATCGTCGAAGGGGCCGCGGCCAGGCCGGCTGAACGCTGGGTGGTCGGTTTCCGGGCGCGCGATGTGGCCCAGGCGCCGGATGGCGCGCTGTGGCTCCTCGAGGACACGGCGTCGGGAGGGCTCTATCGGCTGGCGCCGAAGTAGGCGCCGCGGCGCCTGATCCGATACTGCGGGGGCTACCAGGGAAAAGGAGTAGACTCCCCGCAGTTCGCCCGGCTCGTTCTGCCGTTCCTCACCCTGCGAATGCATGCGTGGCCTCATGCCACGTTCCTTCCCCATCGCAGGTACTCCCCGTCATGATCGACAGTGTTTCGATGGAACGCGCGTTCTCCAGCTTCGGCGCGGATGCAGCCGGCAGGCGACGCCCCCTTTCCGGCATGGCCGAAGACGGCAGCCTGGTGCTGGTCTGCCGCTCCGGTGGATTCACCCGCCCCAGCGTGGGCGTGCTGCGCTACACGGCACAACTGTCGACCGAGACGGCCGCGATCGCGCTGGTATCGAAGCTGCGCACCCAGCTGACCGACGCGCTGTCGGCTGGCACGGAAGTGCGGCTGGTCATCGAGACGGTCGCGACTGAAAAAACCGCCGGCCGCATCCATGTTCGCCCGGATCTGCCGGGCAAGGTTGCCACCTTCGACGGCGATGCCTATGTGGTGGATTTCGCCCGGCCGCCGCCGCCTCCGCCGCCTGCCAAGAATCGCCGCCGCTGAGCCATGAAGATCGCCGTCATGCTCATCCTCGGCGCCGCGATCCTCTACATGGCCAAGCGCTGGCGGGATTCCAGCACCGAGTGCACCGACCTGAGGAACCAGGTGGCATCGCTCAAGCGGCAGCTGAAAAGGGTCACGCGTCCGGGCGCCGCGGCGCGCTGAGAACCCTCAGCACCACGGACACCAGTAGAACGCGGGCGGCCGGAATGCGGTGATGACGCGACCACAGGTCATCACGCCCAACCAGCACAGCAACGACACGAGCCCGAAGAGGCGCGCGGGCAGCGGGGAACCCCATCCGCGGCCGCCAGCCACACGCTCCGCGCGGCAACCAGATAGAACAGCAGCATGTTCAGCCCCGCCACCAGCATGAGCAGCAGCTTGGTCAGGAACGCCGGGTTGTGCAGGTACTGATCCGGCGTCGTCATCACGAACAGGGTGCCGGTAATCGCACAGATTGCGAATCCCGCAATTCCGAACGGGATCAGGCGATGCAGCGAACGCAGGGGCACTGCGCGCGCCACGCCGAGCATGCGCAGGTCGAAGAACCCCACCGTGCCGAACAGCAGGCACAAACCGATGAAGTGGAAGCACTCCGCGATGGGCCAGCCCCATTGGGTGGTCATCATGACACCGTGAGCACGGTGTAGGTATGCAGCAGCAGCTTGCCGGCGGCTACGCCGGACAGCCACAGCAGAAGACACAGTGCCGCCACGCTGCGCGCGGGTGCAGCGCCTTCACGCAACAGCCTGCGCAAGAGCAGCGTTGCGCAGACCAGGCAGCCGAACTTGATGGCGAAGATCGGGTTGGTCAGGGCCTTTGCGGGATATGCGACCAGCAGCACGAATCCGGAAAGCACGGCCAGCGCCGCGCCGCACCACATCACGGGCAGCAGTCCGCGAAAGCCCACCATCGAACCGGCCGCACCGCCACACAGCGCGCGCAGCGCGATGACCACGCCGCCACCGACCAGCAGCGCCATGCCCCAGGCGTGGAATATCAACGCCAGAAAATAGGCGTACTCATCCTCGCGCGCCCAGATGGACGGCGGCCAGTGCTCGATGGCGACCAGGATCCCGTTCATATCGCGCGGATCTTCAGCGGTCGCCCGGCCAGCAGGCCGACCACCAGCTGCACCAGGGCCAGGCAGATCATCAGCAACAGCGCGGCGGTCCACTGGTGGGTCTGGTCGTGAATGTAGCCGATGAGTATCGGCGTCACGGCCGCGACGGAGTACCCGACAGCCTGCGCCATGCCCGACAACGCCACGCTCTGACCGGCGGTTTCAACTCGCAGGCTGAACAGCGTTATCGACAGCACCAGCGCGCCGCCGGAACCCGATCCCATCACGATCATCCAGGGCAGCGCGTGACCAGGGTCGAAGTACAACCCGAGGTACCCGGCGAGGATCAGGCCGCTCAGCACCACGGCGATGATGCGCTGGTCCTTCATTCGATGAATTAAGACCGGCGTGACCATTACCGAGGCGAGCACGAAGATCTGGTAGATGAACAGGATGACACCGGACCTCGCCGCGCTGATGCCGATGAGATCGCGCATCATGCTGGGAAACCAGGCGATCATCACGTAGAACGCCGTGGCCTGGCAGGCCATGAACAGGCTGACCTGCCATGCCAGTGCGCGGTTCCAGAGCGAGGAGTGGGGAGTGGCGCGTGAGGGCTCGCTGTGCCCCTTGAGCTGAGGCAGCCACAGCGCGAGCGCCACCACCGCGGGAATCACCCAGGAAAGCAGGGACAGCCGCCAATCGCCCATATCAGCCAGGGGAATGGCGATTCCCGAACCCAGGCCACCGCAGGTGACCATCACCATCGTGAACAGTGCAGTCACCAGCGCCAGCTGTGCGGGAAAGTCCCTGCGCAGCAACCCCGGGAGCAGCACATTGTTGAAGGCAATGCCGCAGCCGATGAGCGCCGTACCCAGGTACAGCCAGGCAGTGCCGTCCATGTATCTCACGCCCATTCCGGCGAGCAGCAGCAGCATCGCGAGGAACACGGCCTGCTCCATGCCCAGCCGGCGCGCGAGCGGCGCCGCATATGGCGAAAGGAATCCAAAGGCAAAGAGCGGCAGGGAAGTCAGCAGGCCTGCCGCGGTGCCGTTGAGCCCGAAGTGCGCCTGAATGTCCTTGAGCAGGGGGCCGACGCAGGTTATGGCGCCACGCAGGTTGAGCGCCACCATGAGGATGGCGAGCAGCCGGATGAGTCCTTTGCCATGAAGGGCATGCAGTTCGTTGGTCGGTTTCATGGCCGGAGCGAAGCAGTGGGTGGGCCAATGATAAGGCGCATCCGAGCATGGGCAGGAAAGGATATTCTGACGACTCCGGAATACAGGTGGGAACCATGACCGTGCGCGCGTTCGAGCCCAAACCCATGCGCCTGAGTCTGCTGACAGCAGCGCTTCAGGAACTGACACCGCGTGCCCGGCGGGACGCCGACCCTGATCTCGCCATAGAAGAGTGGCTGCAGTTTGCGCGCGAGCTGGACTGTCCCGCCATCCAGCTGTCCGCAGCCCTGCATCCCAGCCAGGCGGATGTGCCTGCCGAGGCCCTGCTCGATCCCGTGGCCAATCACCTCGACCTGCGCGCGCCCTTCGACCGCAACCGCGCCCGCCGGGTTCTCGCAGCCATCGACGCCACGGGCGTGGCCCTTTCCGACATCGCCTACTTCGACAACATGCTGGTGGCGGATCCCGATGCCCGGCAACGCAAGCATGAATTCATGCTGCGCGTATTCGACACCGCCGCGCTGCTTGGCGTTGATGCGGTTTGCGGATTCGTGGGTCGCAATGCCGAGCTCGAGATGGACCAGAACCTGGACCTCTTCGAGGAGGAGTTCATCCCCCTGCTCGAGGAGGCCAAGGCGCGGGGCCTCACCTACCGGGTGGAGCAGTGCCCGATGCCGGGCTGGGTGGTTACGGACCGCTGGCACAACAACATCGCATACGCTCCGGGGCCGTGGATCGCACTGCACCGCATCTGCGAAAAGCATGGCGTGGGCGATCAGTTCCGCATCCACTACGATCCGTCGCACGCCATCCTGATGGGCCAGGACACGCGCTCGGTTTTCCAGTACCTGAAGGACGAGGGGTACAACTTCCTCATTTCCGGATTCCATGTGAAGGGCCAGGTGGCTGACGCGCGGGGCATATCCGCCTGGGGATACGGGGGACAGACGATGCAGCGCGGCGACTGGAAAGATGGTGCTCCCTCACCCTCGCCCGCCGATCATGGCAACGCCTGGAAGAAGCAGGTGGTGCTGTGCGAACACGAGCTGCCGGGCACGGCGCGCCACGATCCGCTCGCCTACCTGCAGAACCGCAGTGTCGACTGGCTGGATCACCAGCTCGCGGCGCGCGAACTGCTCGACCTCGATCCGGCGAAGACATGGCTGGTGGTGGAGCACGAGTACCCGCGCGCCCGGATCCAGGATCCCGCCCTGCTCGCTCCGATTTTGAAGGGATCTCTCGCGTTCACGCGCGCCATCGATGCCGCTGCCGCCGCCATGTACGCCCTGCAGCACGAAGTGCTGCCGTCCCAGGGAATACCCGTCCAGGGCGTCGGCAGGGAGGCGTACCGTTCATGACCCGTCCCATCGATCAGCGCCGACTGCGCGTCGGCATCGTCGGCGGCGGTCGCGGCGCATTCATTGGTGCAGTACATCGCATCGCGGCCGAACTCGACGGTGACTCGCTGGTGGTCGCCGGGGCGCTTTCGTCGGATCCGGCCACGGCCGCAGCCAGCGCGGCCGACTGGCGCCTTGCGCGCAGCTACGCATCCTTCGAAGAGATGGCACGCACGGAAGCCCGTCTGCCAGATGGCATCGATTTCGTGATCATCGCCACGCCCAATCACCTTCATCTGCCCGTGGCACGCGCCTTCCTCGAATCCGGCATCCATGTGATGTGCGACAAGCCCCTGGCCCTGTCGCTGGACGAAGGGTGTGAATTCGCGCGACTGGTGGCCGACAGCGGCCGCCTGTTCGGCCTGGCGCACACGTACTCAGGCTATCCGGCCGTGCTCGAGGCGCGCGCGCTGGTGGCCAACGGCACCTTGGGCACCCTGCGCAAGGTCCACGTGGAGTACCTGCAGGACTGGTTGATGGATGCGCTCGAACAGACCGGCCAGAAGCAGTCGTCATGGCGCACTGACCCGGCCCTCGCAGGCTCAGGAGGCGCCCTGGGCGACATCGGTACTCACGCGCATCACCTGGCCGAGTTCATAACGGGACAAACCGTGCAATCGCTGAGCGCCGACGTCACGCACTTCGTTCCAGGTCGACGCCTCGACGACGATGCAAATCTGTTGCTGAGGTTCTCGGGTGGCGCCAAGGGCACGATGGTCTGCTCTCAGGTCTGCTGTGGCGAAGAGAATGACCTCGGAATCCGCGTGTACGGCACTCGGGGCGCACTCGAGTGGCACCAGTTGGAACCCAACACGCTGCTGTTCAAGCCGGCGGGTGGTGCGGTGCAGGTGCGACGCACCGGCAAGGGTTTTGTTTCGGCTGAGGCGCTGGCCGCCACACGCACACCAGCCGGGCACCCAGAGGGGTATCTCGAGGCCTTCGCCACACTGTATCGAAGCTTCGCCGCCGATGTACGTCGGGTTGCGCGAGGCGAAATGCCGCTGCGAAGCTATCCCGGCGTGGAGGATGGTTTACGAGGCCTGGCCTTCGTAGCGGCCGCTCTTACCAGCGCGCGCGATGCTTCGCGCTGGACTTCCCTTCGCGATTGACAACCTGGGTGCCGCAAGGCGCCCTCATCCCATAACCTCGGGCAGTGGCTCGCCATTGTGCCGATAGGCCGCAGCCTCGATCAGCACGAACACGATCCGCGTAGTCTGGCTCGTGCGATTGCGCCACAGGTGGTTGGTGCCCCGCTGCACGATGACGCCACCGGCCTTCACGGTGCGCTTCTCGCCGCTGTCGAGCTCCAGCTCGATCTCGTTGGTCAGCACGATGCCGTAGTCGATGCTGTTCGAGCGGTGCATGGGCGACTGCCCACCGGGCAGCATGTCGACCACCCGGATGACTGATCCTCCGTGCAGCGTCAGTCCCGCTGCACGCTCGCGGCCTTCGGTTTCGTCGTTGTTGTCGACGGGCACCGTTGCCGTAGTCCACAGCAGCAGGAAATCCGCGACTCCCGCGGCCTTGGGTTCCGGGGATGCCCAGTCCTCGCTCCGGAGCACTGCACGCCCGGCCCCGTCATGCCCCGTGACCACCCTCTGGACGGGCTGCAGTTTTTCTGCGTCATGCATATCTGACGACCTTCTGGTCGATTGCACCGAATGGTTCCCGGCCGTCACTGGTCACTGCCCGCATGCGTACGGTATCGCCGAACCGCATGTATGCCGTGCGGGCCTCGCCATCGTCCACCAGTTCAATGCCGCGCCGCTCGGCAATGCACGAGGAGCCCACCTGCCGAAAGTTCTCGTTCGACACCGTTCCCGACCCGATTATGGTGCCGGCTACCAGGTGCCGTGTCCGCGCCGCATGCGCCACCAACTCATGGAAACCGAACGCCATCGGTCCGCCATTGGCAGCGCCAAAACGACTGCCGTTCCAGTCCACGAGCAGATCCAGGCCGACCCGGCCTTCGCCCCAGGCGCCCCCGATTTCATCGGGCGTCACCGCGAACGGCGCCATCGAACAGGCCGGCTTGGCCTGAATCCAGCCGAAACCCGTCTTCATCTCGACCGGGGCCAGCGTGCGCAACGACCAGTCGTTGATCTGCACGAGCAGGCGGATGTGCTTCAGCGCGTCGGTGGCCGACGTACCCATGGGTACCGCATCGCTGATCACGCCGAACTCCCCTTCGAAGTCGATGCCAAGGGATTCATCCGGCACGGGCACATCATCGCGCGGCCCAAGGAATCGATCAGACAGTCCCTGATACATCAGCGGACGATCGCGCGAGTCTTCCTCCTTCTTGAACACCTTCGACATCAGCGCGCCATGGCTGGGGAACGCGGAACCATCGAGCCATTGCCATGCGCGGGGCAGCGGCGCGGCAAGCCGGTCCGTCGGCAGGAGATCGGGAAAGGCATTCACCGCAGCGAGCGCGGGCACCAAGCTGGACCAGTCCTCCAGCGCTGCCTGCAGTGTTTTTACGGGAGCCGGCGCACAACGAGCACCATCCGGTGAGACACAGACCAGCCGCCCGTCGGGCGATCCATCCTTCAGCGTGGCCAGTCTCATTGCAGGGTCTCCTGGGCCGGGGCCGCCCGGTTCCGGTGGAATCTGCCGTCCTTCATCACCACAGGCATGCGCTCCTTGTCTTGCAGAATGCGTACATCGGCGATGGGATCCCCATCGACCAGCAGCAGGTCGGCCAGCCAGCCGGCCCGGATCTGGCCCACCTGCATGTTCATCAGCTCGCCCCCCAACTTCGTCGCCGCCACCAGGGCCTCGGTGGACGTGTAGCCCAGCAGCTCCACGAACAGGTGCAGGTCGCGCGCGTTGCGGCCAATGGGATTGTACGGAAAGCCGTAGTCGCCGCCCGGCAGCACGCGGATGCCGCGCCGGCGCATCTCGGGATACACCTTCTGCATCAACGCCAGGCCCGACACGGCGCCCAGGCGCTCTGCTTCGCGCTGACCGATGCCAAAAGCCTGCGCCTCGTGCACGCGCGCGTAGAGCAGTCCGGGTGCCGGCGCGACGAAAATCTCATCGCGATGCGCTTCGAGCAGGTCGAGCGCCTCATCGTCGGCGTAGGTGCAGTGGAAGATCAGCCGGAATCCCGCGCGAACCGCGCGCTTGACGGCTTCAGCCGCCTGCGCATGGCATGCCAGCCATATGCCGGCATCGCGCGCGGCCCTGCCTATGGCCTGCGCTTCTTCTTCCGAATACATCAGCACCTGCGACCCACCGGGAGCGAACCCCTCGTCGCTCGACATGAGGAACTTGATCGTGTCGCAGCCTTCGGCCTTCTTCGCCTTCACGTAGGCGACAAGCCCCTCGATGCTCCGATCATGCGTCGGGTCGTGTCCTTCCGGCACGCCCATCACGCCCTCGGCGCCTTTTTCCAGCGCCGAGGCGCGCAGCCTCGGGCCCGGGAGAAACCCGGCATTGATCATGTCACGCAGTGCAGGTTCGATCCGCTCCCCCAGGGAGCCGGCGGAATACGCGCTGGTAAACCCGTGATCGAGCGTGATCCGCGCATTCTGGGCCGTGACCAGCACATGCTGTTCCAGCGGCAGATGCATAGAGTTGATCACGCGTTCGACCGAGGATGGCCAGGTCAGGTGAGCGTGCGCTTCGACCATGCCGGGCATCAGCGTACCGCCACGACCATCCAGTACCCGGGCGCCATCCCGCTGCAGGCGCTGACCCGGCGCCGACACGGCGGCGATACGATTGCCACTGACGCGCACTTCACCCGGAAAGGCGCGATCGCCAGACCCATCGAACACTCTGACGTTGGCGAAGATCGTGTCGGTCATTCTAATTCCGGAACCCAGCGCGCCACGATGCGCCGTGGCAACCTGCTGCGCGGGCGTTACGAAGGCGCCGCAGTTTTCACGATCATACGGCGTGCGAGACGCCACTCCCAGCGGCTCGGCGCACACGGCCGACAGCATGCTGCCGGTCGCACCCGGTCAACGGCACGGCACCTCGTGCACGGACAGATCCCGCGCCAGTGCAACGGGACCGCCGAAATGACCGGCGACACCCTTGCTCAAGGCCGCTGCCGATTCCGCCAACGGGCCGGAGGGTATGGCGAAGTGCGTCAGCAGCACGCGCCCCGCTCCAGCCTTGGCAGCCAGCCGGCCAACGTCATCACCGGTCAGGTGATGCGTTGCCAGGTGCCGGCGAAGATCACGGAGCGTCTCGGGACTGGCGTCGCGCCGGCGCTGCTGCAGTTCCGCGTAAAGCCGATCCAGATCCATCACTTCGCTGACCAGCAGGTCGGTGCGTCGGGCCAGTTTTGCCACCTCATCACTGGGACCGGTATCACCGGTATAAGTGATGCTGCGGCCGCCAAAATCGAAACGGAAACTCAGCGACTGCGGTGGCGACACCGGCTGCGGGCCGTCGTGATCGAAATGCGAGTTGGCTGCGGCAGTGACCTGGATATCGCCCACGGTGACGGAGTCCCCGCCCCTGAGTTCCACCACCCGGACCGAGTCGGCCGGGGGCCGATCGGCCGCCCCCAATCCGAAGCCCACGCGGGCCTGTGGCTGCATCGATGCCACGATGCCATCCACCATTTCGCGCGTGCCGGGCGGACCATGGATCGTGATCAGGCCGGGAAACTGGTTCATCCAGCGCAGACCGATCACCGCCGCGAGTCCGCCGGTGTGATCCAGGTGATGGTGGCTGATGAAGACGTCGCGGACGGCGCCGATCATGTGCCCGAGTCTGGCCAGCTGATTGACCGTGCCATCACCGGTATCGACGAGGACCAGTCGTCCGCCTGCGTTCAGCAGGTTGGCAGGCTCGGACCGATCCGCCGTCGGAATCGGCCCGCCGGCCGTACCCAGCGTGGTCCAGGTCAGCGCCTGGCAGGCCAACGGCTCTGCGGCAGGCGCGGCCGCTCCTGCCAGCATGGCGACCATCCCGCAAATCACGCGCACTCTGGAGCTCGGGTTCATGGAGTCAGAACCGGTAGGTTGCCCGCACGCCCCAGGTACGCGGCGGACGCAGCTGGTTGTACACGGTTCCCGCCTTGGCCGGACTCTGCAGCGAGTTGGAAAACACCAGCTCGTTCTCCACGTTGTTGACGAACGCGGTAAGGGCGAGGTTGGTGTCTGCCGGTTCCCAGGTCACGCGGGCGTTGGACATCATGTAGCTGTCCTGCCGCCCCTGCCCGAGGAAGTCGATCGACAGGTAGCGCGCCGATTCGATCCGCGTGTCGGCGCCCACGGTGACCCGACCACCACCACCCAGCTCGAAGTGATGTTCATAGCCCGCGTTGAGCGCGAACTTCGGCGCATTGACCAACGACTTGCCGGAGCAGTCCACGTCGAAAATGCGCGCGGCGGCGGAGGCGCCCGTCAATGTGGTGGGCGAGATCTGGCAACCGAGCAGCGGCGGCGCGCCGGTGGTGGAGTAGGCCTGGTAGCGAAGCTCATCATATTTCGTGTCCAGCACCTGCAGGTTAAGTGACACCAGCCCCTGTGGCACGGGCTGCCAGAGCAGCTCGGCTTCGACACCGGAGATGGTCGCCGCGCCGGCGTTTTCCGTGAGGAACACGGGGCCGAAGACCGGACCGCCCGGCGTGGTCGCCACCTGAACCGGACCCAGGTGCGAGATCTGCTGGTCCTTGTAATCCCAGTAGAAGGCCTCGATGTTCAGCTGCACGGTGTTGTCACGGAACCGGTTCTTGGAACCGAGCGTGAACGCCGTCAGCTTCTCCGGTTCGGAGTAGTTCTGGCCGAGCGCGGAGTAGAGGATGCCCGACTTGAATCCGGTTGCCACCGATGCATACATCAGCGAGCGAGGACCCGCATCGAACTCGAGGCCCAGCTTCCAGGTGGTCTCCTTGAAATCCACGTCGCTGGTGGCGAACGTGGGAATGTCGAGAATGATCGGCGTGAAGTTCGGCGGCCCGGGCGGAACAAACCCCACGAAGGGCAGCGTATGGGCCTCCGTGTCCTGCGTCTTGTTGTCATCCGTGTAGCGCACGCCGCCGGTGGCTCGCCAGCGATCCGACAGCGATAGCGTGGCCTCGCCGAATACCGCGAAGCTCTTTGTGTCGAGCTCGGAGTCGATGTCAGTTCCATTGCTGGCCTGGCGGAAGGCCTGGTCAGCCACGACGCTCTCGTCGAACCAGTAGGCCCCCAGCACCCACTTGAGCTTGTCGGTCTGGCTTGCCAGACGGGCTTCCAGCGACGACTGCTTCGACTTCTCGGTGACGTCGATCAGGAAGCTGGAGGCATAGCTGACGAAGTCCAGGTCGGTCTTGCGCCATGCCGGCAGCAGCGTGAGCGTGGTCAATCCCAGGTCGATGTCCAGCTGCGCCATGGCGCCGTAGTAGCTGTTGAACTGGTAGCCATCGTTGCGCGCGGTGATCTGCGGCACCGGCGCCGTGGGCGTACGGGCCCGATAGGCCGCGATGACGGCCGGATCGCTGGGACCCAGCCGATTCTTGCCGTCGAGCAATGGCATGATGGTGCCGCCGGGGCCCTTGCCATCCACCCGCCCGAAATCGGCCATGACTGAAAGATCAACGCGATCGGAATCGAAACGGTACTGGCCGCGCAGCGCATGCGACTGTTCGTCGTCGTAGCCATCGCTGTAGTAGCCGTCGCGATCGACGTACTGACCCGAGAAGCGGAACGCGGAACGCTCACCCGCAGGCAGGTTGATGGCGCCGGAGGCCTTGATGGCATCGTAATCGCCATATTCGGCAGTCAGGAAGCCACTGCGCTCGCCGAAGCGCGGCTTGGCGGTCACCAGATTCACAGCGCCACCCGATGCATTGCGCCCATAGAGCGTTCCCTGCGGACCCTTCAGCACCTCGATGCGCTCCAGGTCGTAGAAGAGCGCCGCAGGCGCGGCGGGGCGCGACAGATAGACGCCATCGAGATTGAAGGCGACGCCCTGCTCGGCAAAGGCGTTGGCGCCGAAAGTGCCGACGCCCCGAAGGTAGATCTGCGTGAAGGCCGCGGCAGGCGCGATCTGGATCGACGGAATGAGTCGCGTCAGGTCGGTTGCCTGGGTAATGCTCTGCGTCGCAAGCGTGTCGCCAGAGACCGCCGAGACCGCCAGGGCGGCCTTCTGCAGGTTCTCCTCGCGCCGCTGCGCCGTGACGACCACTTCTTCCAGCCCTTCCTGAGGCTGCGCGGCCTCCTGCCCCAGAACCAGCGAATGGATGGTCAACGCCAGAACGCCCGTACTGGCGGGCCTGAAATTTGGCAGGTGCATGTTTCCCCCGGGAACTTGTAGTCTGGTGATTAGAAGTGGGAATCAATCTCCAATGGAAATCGCTTCTTTGGATCGTGATCGAGAGTTTTTGCCGATAGGTCGGACATGCGCTTCAAGGGACTGGACCTCAACCTGCTCGTCACTCTCGACGTCCTGATCGAGGAGCGCAGCGTTTCGCGCGCCGCCGAGCGACTGCACCTGAGCCAGCCCTCGGTCAGTGCCGCGCTGGCGCGCCTGCGGG
The DNA here is from genome assembly GCA_016720075.1 of Pseudomonadota bacterium. Lineage (GTDB taxonomy): Bacteria > Pseudomonadota > Gammaproteobacteria > Steroidobacterales > Steroidobacteraceae > ZC4RG30. The sequence continues at coordinate 522,255 of JADJXW010000001.1, read as the reverse complement.
ATTACTTCAACGATCCGCTGCTGGAACCCCAGGGAAAACGGATGATTCCCACCCCGCAGGCGCTGCAGCTGCAACCCGGTGCTTGCCGAGCTGCTGACCAGCGTGGATCGCATGATCATCCAGGCACGGCAGTTCGACCCGGCGACTTCCGACCGCTGGTTCCACCTGTGCATCTCCGATTACCTGTCTACGGTGATCTTTCCGCGCCTGATGCCGTTGCTGCAGCGGCAGGCACCCAGGGTGCGACTGAACCTGCAGCCGCCCTCGCAGCAGGCCCTGGACCTTTTCGAACAGGGCGAGATCGACATACTGCTGATGCCCCAGGAACACTGCCTGCGGGAACATCCCGCGGAACTGCTGTTCGAAGAACAGCATGTCGTTGCGGCTTGGTCCGAGAATCCGATCATCCGGCAGCCCCTGACGGTGGATCAGTTCCGGGCAGCCGGACACATTGCCGTCGGTATCGGCACCGGCACGCGGCATTCGTTTGCCGAATCAAGCCTGCAGGCCCTGGGAATGGACCGTCGGGTAGAAACCGTGGCGTCCTCGTTTCTTCAGGTGCCAGAACTGCTGATCGGCACGCCGCGCGTCACCGTGATGCATGCGCGCCTGGCTCGCACGCTGGCCCAGCGACTGCCGTTGGCGTGGCAGGCGCTACCCTTCGAATTCCCGGTCATGCGCGAGATGATCCAGTTCCACCGCGGCAGGATCTCCGACGCCAGCCTGGGTTGGCTGATCGCGCGCCTGCGGGAGTCCGCACAGGACTGATCGGTCGGGGCTATCGTTGCCAATCGGATTTTCCACTTGTACGGGGCAGGGATGCGTGTGGTATCCCTGCCAACCCGCCTGGTGGAATGGCGGTACCAAAGCGATGGGGTGGGGAAAATCTTGAAGAAACTTAACGTGCTCGTGATCGGGGGTGGCATCGGCGGACTGACGGCAGCCATCGCGCTGGGCCGCGACGGCCATCGGGTCACGGTCATTGAAAAGGATCCGACCTGGACGGTCTATGGCGTCGGCATCATCCAGCAGGCCAACGTGGTGCGCGCCGCGAAGCAACTGGGCATCCTCAATGACTATATGGCGGCGGGCTTTGGCTTCGACGCGGTGGAGGTGTACCTGCCCACCGGCCAGTGCATCGCGAAAATACCCACGCCGCGCCTGGTCGATGGCGCACCCTCCAATCTGGGCATCGGCAGGCCGGCGCTGCATCGGGTGCTGGGCAACCGCGCGAAGGGCGCCGGCGCCGACATCCGCCTGGGCGTCACCGCGGAGGCGCTGAATGACGATGGCCAGGGCGTGGATGCGCGCTTCTCCGATGGTCAGTCAAGCCGCTACGACCTGGTGATAGGAGCGGACGGCTACAACTCGCAGACGCGCGGCATGGTGTTCCCCGAGGCCCCGAAGCCGCAGTTCATCGGGCAGGCCGTGTGGCGCTACAACTTCGTGAAGCCACCGGAAGTCACCTGCCTGCGCGCCTACGAGGGACCGATCGGCTACGGCCTGGTGCCCCTCTCCGACTCGCTGATGTACATGTATGTCACCACGCCCGAGCCCGGGAACCCCCGTTACGAGAAGAGTGAGCTCGCCGCGGCGATGCGCAGCAAGCTCACCGTGGTGCCGCCGGACATCGCCGCGCTGCGCGAGCAGATCACCGACAACGGCGGCGTGGTCTACCGCCCGCTGGAATGGCTGTTCCTGGACGGCCCCTGGCACAAGGGCCGCGTGGTGCTGCTGGGAGACGCCGCGCATGCCACCACGCCCCACCTGGGCCAGGGCGCCGGCATGGCCGTCGAGGACAGCATCGTGATCGCCGAGGAACTGGCCACGAAACCCTCCATCGAGGCAGCTCTGCAGGGCTACCAGCAGCGGCGCTTCGATCGCTGCAAGTTCATCGTGGATTCCTCCGTAGCCATCTGCCGCAGCCAGCTGGGCACCGGCCCGCGCGTCGAACAGGCGGTCGCCACCAAGGCGATGTTCGAGCGCATCGCGCAGCCGCTCTAAAGAAATTTCGAATCAAGGAACTGTCATGAGCAGAGTGAACGAGATCCGCTACGTGGGTTATGGCGTGAAGGACCTGGAAGCCGAGAAGGCCTTCTACCTGGAGAAATGGGGTCTGGTGCAGGTGCCGAGCACCGACGGACTGACCTGGCTCGCCACCCAGGGCCATGACGAGCATCACGTGGTGCGCTTGCGGCAGGACGACAGCAACCGCATCGACGTCATTGCGCTGGCCGCCGCTTCGCGCACCGACGTGGATGCGCTGGCTGCAAAAGTGAAGGCTGCGGGCGCGAAGATCATTCATGACCCGCGCGCGCTCACCTCGCCCGGCGGTGGTTACGGCTTCCGCTTCTTCTCGCCCGACGGCCTGACGTTCGAGGTCTCGAGCGATGTGGCACGTGGCGCCAGGCGCGAAATCGCGCGCTGGGAAGGCGTGCCGGTGAAGATCAGCCACATCGTGCTGCACTCGCCGGACCACAAGGCGGCGGTCAAGTTCATGACCGAGGTGCTGGGCTTCAAGGTGTCGGACTGGCTGGGTGATTTCATGGCCTTCCTGCGCTGCAATTCCGCGCATCACCGCATGGCGGTGCTGCCCGGCCCACCCTGCCTCAACCACGTGGCCTACGACATGATGGGCGTGGACGGCATGATGCGTGGCATCGGCCGGCTGAAGAAATCCGGCGTCGACATCACCTGGGGCCCGGGCCGCCACACGGCGGGCGACAACACCTTCAGCTATTTCGTCACGCCCAACCGTTTCGCCGTGGAATACACCGCAGAACTCGAGGAAGTGGACGACGCCACCTGGCAGGCCAAGGTGCATGTGCCCGAACCGCAGGTGATGGACCAGTGGCAGTCGGGAGTGGGTGGCCCCCACACCATGCCGCACCCGAAGCCTGATCCGGGCCTGTTCCAGATGGCACCGGTCTGAGCCATGGCACTATTCGAGTACTTTCCGAACTATGTCTGGAACCTGTCGCTGTCGATCGCGATCGAGAGCGGCGGGCAGATCGGCGACATCATCGACATGTGCGCGCCGCTGCGCGAGAAGGCAGCCAAGGGCGAGGATGCCGGCACCAAGGAATTCCTGGCCGAGTGGATGAAGAAGGCAGAAACGCTGATCTCGCTGGCCGATGAAGACCGCCAGAAGGGTCGCGATTTCTCCGCGGCCACCAAACTGCAGCGAGCGGCACTGTACCTGATGACCGCGGAACGCATGCAGGGCCACGGTCATCCGGGTCGGGAGAAGACCTACGCGCTGGCGCGCGGCTGCTTCGAAGACGCCACGCGCCTGGCCCGCGAGAACGTGCGGCGGGTGGAGATTCCGCTGGAAAAAGGCATGATGCCCGCGCTGTACACCGAAGCCCCGGGCGAAGGCCGCAAACCCGTCGTGGTGTATTGCAATGGCCTCGACAGCTGCAAGGAACTGCTCTACTGGTCACGCTTGGGGCAGGCCCTGGCGCGCCGGGGCATCTCGACGCTATGCGTGGACCAGCCGGGCACCGGCGAGACACTGCGCCTGCAGGGCCTGCCAGCCACGCCCTACATCGAACGCTGGGCCTCGAAAGCCGTGGACTGGCTGGAACAGCAGCCGGGCGTCGATCCGAAGCGCATCGGCATGACCGGCATCTCGCTCGGCGGCCACTTCGCGCCGCGCGCGGTGGCCTTCGAGCCCCGCTTCGCCAGCGGCGCCGTCTGGGGCGCGAACCACAACTGGGCCGAGGTGCAGCAGAAGCGGATACGCCGCGAAGGCGAGAACCCCGTTCCGCACTACTGGGCACATGTGTACTGGGTGTTCGGCGCCAGCTCCATGGAGGACTTCCTCGAGAAGTCGAAGGACATGCACCTGAACGGCGTGATGGAACGCATCCGCGTGCCCTTCCTCGTGACGCATGGCGCGAAGGACCGGCAGATCAGCGTGGACTATGCGCACCAGAGTTACGACCAGCTGGTGAACAGTCCGAAGCGCGAGCTGAAGATATTCACCGAACGAGAGGGTGGCGTGGAGCATGTGGGCGCAGACAACATGTCCTACGGGCGTGATTGTATCGCCGACTGGTTTGCCGAGACTCTGGGCGGCCACACGGCATAGCGGGCCGGCAACCGATCTTGAGCGCCGTCAGTCTCGACCTGGACCCGTTCGCCGAGGAGTTCCTCGCGGCCCCCTATGCCCACCACGAGGCGCTCCGGGAAGCAGGACCCGTGGTGTTGCTTGCGCCGATTGGCTGCTATGGCATGGCGCGACATGCCGAGGTGCAGGCTGCGCTGAGGGACTGGCAGACCTTTGTCTCCAGTCGCGGCGTGGGGCTGGCCGACTTCCAGCAGGAAGAGCCCTGGCGCCCGCCCTCCCTGCTGCTGGAAACCGATCCGCCCCTGCACGATCGGACGCGCTCGCTGATGAACCGCATTGTTTCACTGGGCGCGCTGCGTGAAGTGGCGGCACGATGGCAGGCGGTGGCCGATGACATGATCGCGCGACTGGTGGCGCGGGGGCGATTCGACGGCGTGGAAGACCTGGGCGCCGCATTCCCCCTCGCCGTCTTTCCCGATCTCATCGGACTGCGAAGTGCGGGACGCGAGCACCTGATTCCCTATGCGACAGCGGTCTTCAATGCGTTTGGCCCCCGCAACGCCGTGTTTGAACGCGGCATGGCGGATGCCGGCCCGGCGATGGCATGGGTTGCCGAAGCGTGTCGGCGTGACCAGCTGTTGCCGGGTGGCTGGGGCATGCAGGTCTACGAAGCGGCGGATCGGGGTGAGTGCACCGCGGGGGAAGCCGAGCGCCTGGTGCGCTCGTTCCTTTCGGCAGGCGTGGACACGACGGTCAACGGCATCGCCAACCTCATCCATGCGTTCGCCATGCATCCAGGGCAGTGGCAACGCCTGCGCCAGGAGCCGGCCCTGCTGAAGCGGGCCATCGAGGAAGGACTGCGCTGGGACAGCACGGTACAGACGTTCTTCCGCACGACCGGCCGGGAGACCTGCGTGGCGGGCGTCACCCTTCCAGCCAACGCAAAGGTGCTGCTGTTCCTGGCGGCAGCCAACCGCGACCCCCGCCGCTGGGAAAATGCGGATCAATTCGACGTTGGACGCCAGTCGAGCGGTCATGTCGGGTTCGGTTTCGGCATCCACCAATGCCTCGGACAGATGGTGGCCCGGCTGGAAATGGAAGTGCTACTGCGGGCCATGATTCCGCGTGTCAACTCCATTAACCTCATGGGTGAACCGCGCCGCCGCATCAACAACACGCTGCACGCCCTGGCATCCCTGCCCGTGGAGTTCCGCGCAGCAACGGACTGAAACCATGCCAAGAACATTCATCGACCTGTCCATCACCTTGTGCAACGAGGTGGTGAGCGATCCGCCCTTCATGCGCCCGAAGATCGAGTACCAGGGTCACCGCGAGACGATGCCGGAGGCCGCGCATTTCTTCCCGGGGCTGACGCTGGACAACATGCCGGGCGGCGAGGGTTTCGCCGCGGCGGAAACCATCACACTGTCCACCCACAATGGCACGCACCTCGACGCCCCCTGGCACTTCCACCCCACGCAGGATGGCGGCAAGCAGGCCATGACCATTGACGAAGTGCCGCTCGACTGGTGTTTCAGGCCGGGGGTGAAGCTGGATTTCCGCCACCTTCCGGACGGACACGTGGTGACGGCCGCGGAGATTGAGGCCGAACTGCATCGCATCGGGCATGTGCTGCAGCCGCTGGACATCGTGCTGGTCAACACCGCGGCGGGCAAGGCCCTGGGGCGGCCGGACTTCATCAACGTGGGCTGCGGCATGGGCTACGAAGCCACGATGTATCTCACCACGCGCGGCGTGCGCGTCACCGGCACCGACGCGTGGAGCTGGGATGCGCCTTTCAGCCACACCGCGAAGAAGGTGGCCGAGACTGGCGACTACTCGCTGATCTGGGAAGGCCACAAGGCCGGGCGCGACATCGGTTATTGCCACCTCGAGAAACTGCACAACCTCGAGGCGCTGCCACCGCACGGATTCACGGTCAGCTGTTTTCCCCACAAGATACGCGGCGCCTCTGCGGGCTGGACGCGCGCCGTCGCCATCATCGACGAGGCCTGATGACATCCATGAGTGGTTTCGACAAGCGCGTCGCCAGCTACGAGCAGGCGATGGCAGGACTGGAAGACGGCATGACATTTGCCGTGGGCGGATTCGGCCTGTGCGGCATTCCTGAAAACCTGATCACTGAAGCTGCAAGACTGGGTAGGTGCAACCTCACCGTCATCTCCAACAACTGCGGCGTGGATGACTTCGGGCTGGGCCTGCTGCTCAAGAGCCGGCAGATCAGACGGATCATCGCCTCCTATGTGGGCGAGAACGCCGAGTTCGAGCGGCAGATGCTGGCCGGCGAAGTGGAAGTGGAACTGACTCCGCAGGGCACGCTGGCAGAAAAGCTGCGCGCCGGTGGCGCCGGAATCCCGGCCTTCTATACCGCGACAGGCTTCGGCACCAGCGTCGCCGAGGGCAAACCCACTGCGCGCTTCGACGGCCGCGACTATGTACTGGAACGATCGCTGAAGGCCGACTTCGCGCTGGTTAAGGCATGGAAGGCCGACTGGTTCGGCAATCTCATCTACCGGAACACGGCACGGAACTTCAATCCGGAAGTGGCCACGGCCGGTCGCATCACCGTGGCCGAGGTGGAAGAAATTGTGCCGCCGGGCCAGCTGGACCCGAACCACATCCACACGCCCGGCATCTACGTGAACCGTCTGATCGCAGGCACGTTCACCAAGCGCATCGAAAAACTGACCGTCCGCGAGTAATCCCATGGCGCTCTCCCGTGAACAGATGGCCCGCCGCGTCGCCCGCGAGCTGCGCGACGGCTACTACGTGAACCTCGGCATCGGCATCCCCACGCTGGTGGCCAACCACGTGCCTGAAGGCATGGACGTGATGATGCAGTCGGAGAACGGGCTGCTGGGCATGGGCCCTTTCCCGCGCGCCGATGAAGTGGACGCGGACCTGATCAACGCAGGCAAGCAGACCGTGACGGCACTGCCCGGCGCCAGCATCTTTTCCTCAAGCGAATCGTTCGCGATGATCCGCGGCGGACACGTGGACCTTACGGTGCTCGGCGCGTTCGAGGTCGACGTGGAAGGCAGCATCGCCTCGTGGATGATCCCCGGCAAGCTGGTCAAGGGCATGGGCGGCGCAATGGACCTGGTGGCAGGCGCCAGCAATATCATCGTGATGATGACCCACGCATCGAAGGATGGAGAATCCAAGCTGCTGCCCCGCTGTTCTCTGCCACTCACCGGCCGCGCCTGCGTGCGCCGCGTGATCACGGACCTCGGGTGGTTCGAGATCGAGGACGGCGCCTTCATCCTGCGCGAGCGGGCGCCCGGCGTCAGCGTGGCGGAGATCCGCGCACGCACGGCGGGCAGGCTCATCGCGGGGGAGGATGCGCCGGAGATGCAGGCGTGAGCGAAGTATTCATCGTTGCGGCGCGCCGCACCGCCATCGGCAAGTTCCAGGGCGCACTCGGCAACATCGCCGCCGCAGACCTGGGCGCCACGGTGATCCGCGCCGTGCTGGCGGGAACGGCCCTGCAGCCGCAGGATATCGACCGCGTGGTGCTAGGTCATGTGCTCACGGCCGGCGCGGGCCAGAACACCGCGCGCCAGGCTGCGCTGCGCGCGGGCCTGCCCGTGGAAGTGCCGGCCACCACGGTGAACATGGTTTGCGGTTCCGGGCTGGAATCCGTGCAGCTGGGCGCGCAGGCCATCCGGCTTGGCGAGGCGCAGCTGGTGCTGGCCGGCGGCATGGAGAGCATGTCCCTCGCCCCCTACTGCCTGCCCAAGGCGCGTGCCGGACTGCGCATGGGCCATGCCACGCTGGTGGACACGATGATCAGCGATGGACTGTGGGATGCCTTCGGGGACTGCCACATGGGCATCACCGCCGAGAACCTGGCCCGTCGCCACGGCATCGGCCGCGACGACCAGGACGCGTACGCGCTGCAGTCGCAGCAGCGCGCCATCGCCGCGCAGGATGCCGGACGGTTCGAGGCCGAGATAACACCGGTGGATCTGCCGGTGAAAGGCGGCCAAACCCAGCCCTTCCTGATCGACGAACAACCGCGGCGCGACGTGCAGCTAGCATCGCTCACCGGCCTGCGCGCGGCATTCGACAAGTCGGGCTCCGTGACAGCGGGCAATTCGTCGACGCTCAACGATGGCGCCGCCGCGTTACTGCTCGCCAGTGAGGCCGCCGTGCGCAAGCACAACCTCCCCGTGCTCGGCCGTGTCGCCGCATCCGCGAGCGCCGGGGTGGACCCGGCCTACATGGGAGAAGGACCGGTGCCCGCCTCGCGACACTGCCTGCAGAAGGCGGGGTGGACAAAGGACTCGCTCGATCTGGTGGAAGCCAACGAAGCCTTCGCCGTGCAGGCGCTGACCGTGCTCCGCCAGCTCGAACTCGACCCGGCACGGGTCAACGTGAATGGCGGCGCCATCGCGCTGGGTCATCCGATCGGCGCCTCCGGCGCCCGCATCCTGGTGACGCTGCTGCACGAGATGGGCCGCCGCAAGGTCGCGCGGGGCCTGGCTACGCTGTGCGTGGGCGGTGGCCAGGGCATCGCGCTCGCCGTAGAGCGCAGCTAGCCCGCAATCCGGGTCTTTCACACGAGGGAGGTTGCAGCACGTGTCACGCTTCATCCGCAATGCCTGGTACATGGCCGCCTGGAGCGAGGAGCTGACCGACCAACTCTTGTCGCGCCGGGTCTTCGACCGGCAGATCGTGCTGTTTCGCCGAAAGGACGGTGCCGCACAGGCACTGGCCGATCGCTGCCCCCATCGCTTCGCCCCGCTCAGCCGCGGCACGCGCGATGGGGACGCCATCGTGTGCGCGTACCACGGACTGAGGTTCGACGGCTCGGGCCGCTGCGTTCGCAATCCCTACGCCGACGCCATTCCGCACCAGGCGCAGGTCGACAGCTGGGCGGTGGTGGAACGCCATGACATCCTGTGGCTCTGGGGCGGCACGACCGGAACAGCCGATCCCGCTCTCATTCCCGACTTCTCGCCCGTGGCCGAATCGTCGCAGGTCCACGCTGTACGCGGCTATACGCTGCTGCGCGCGCCCTATGAATATGGCATCGACAACCTGATGGACCTGAGTCACATCGAGTTCGTTCACCGCGGCAGCTTCGCGGGCAATGGCGTGATCTTCGCCGGCACGCACCGCGTCCGCGAGGAAGGAGCGGCCATCCACTCCGACTGGTGGATGCCGGACGTGGCGGCGCCCAGCCACACGCGCGGCATCTATCCGCCGGACATGCGCTGCGATCACTGGCTCGATATGCGCTGGGATGCACCGGCATCGATGGCGCTGCAGGTCGGCTCGACGCCGAAGGGCCGTCCGCGCGAGGAAGGCATCGCCGTGGATCAGGCGCATATCCTCACGCCCGCAACGGCGGACACCACGCACTATTTCTGGGCCAGCGCCAGGCGGTACGAGCTCGATTCGAAGGAATTGGACGGCATGCTGCGCACGCTGTTCCAGCAGGCGTTCGACGAGGAAGACAAGCCCATCATCCAGGCTGCGTACGAGAACCTGGAGGGCACGGATTTCTGGGACGCCAAGCCCATCTCGCTGGGCGTCGACGCCGGTGGGCTGCGGGTGCGACGGCGGCTGAAGGCGCTGCTCGCGCGCGAACAGGACAGCCGTTGAGAGTCCTGGTTACAGGGGCTGCCGGCTTCGTCGGGCGCGCCGTGGTCGCGCGGCTGCGCGATTCGGCGCAGGTGATCGGCGTGGATGCCGTGTCTGCACCGGGCGTCGATGTGCACGGCGATCTGGCAGACAGCGCAACGCTTTCGCGCTGCTTTGCGCAGCCCGTCGATGCGGTGCTGCACCTGGCCACCTGGCCAGGCGGTGCCGCCGAGCGCGAACCGAACCGCGCCTGGCACGTGAACATGGACGCGGCGCGGTTGCTCGTGGATAAAGCCACCGCGCAGGGCCATCGCCCGCGCTTCGTGTTCTCGAGCAGCATCGCCGTCTACGGCGACCCGTTGCCGGAGCGCATCGATGACGCGACACCTCTGGCCCCCACCCTGCTCTATGGGGCGCACAAGGCGATGATGGAAATCTGGCTCGACACCCAGACGCGTCGTGGCGCCATCAACGCGCTCTCGCTGCGCCTGCCCGGCGTCGTGGCGCGGCCCCGAGCATCGACCGCGCTGCGGTCGGCATTCCTCAGCGACCTGTTCCACGCGCTGGCAGCGGATGAACCCATCACACTGCCCGTCTCGCCCGGCGCCACCACTGCATTGCAGTCGGTGGAGTGCATTGCGCAGAACCTGGTGCATGCATTGCAAGGCGATGCCACCGGCGCGATGAACCTGCCGGCGCAGGTGGTGCGCGTTGGCGAACTGGTGAATGCCGTGGCCCGCGCCGCAGGCACCCACGCGTCGCGGGTGACTTGGGAGCCCGACCCGCTGATCGAGGCACAGTTCGGCCGGGTGCCGCCGCTGCATGCTTCCCGCGCCATCGCCGCAGGTTTTCGGGCCGACGAGGGCCTGGAAGCCCTGGTCGAGGCGGCATTGGCGGGACTGACCTTTTCGCGCTAGCCGCGTACCATAGCCGCATCCCGGATTCGCCGGATTTCCCCTGGAGATGCAATTCATGACCCCATCAAAGTGGCGCACCACCCTGGTAACCGTGCTCACGGCAGCCGTGTTCAATTTCGGCGTGATGAGCGCTGCGCAGGCGGGCATCGTCTCGACTGGCGCTATCGTCAGCGCGGAAAGAGATGCCGACCTGGCTTCGATCCGCGGCCAGCTGCAGCGCGCGGATGTCCAGGCCCAGATGCAGGAAATGGGCGTCGATGCGGCCAGCGTGGATGCGCGCCTGGCCACGCTGAGCGACAGCGAACTGCGCGACATGGCCGAGCAGATGAAGAACGCGCCGGCCGGCGGTGATGTGCTCGTGCTGCTCGGCGCGGTGTTCCTCGTGCTGCTGGTGCTCGAACTCGTCGGCGTGATCGACGTGTTCAAGAAGGTTCCGGCGCGGTGATTGCCCCACGCCAGGCGGCCAGCGTCCTGCTGGCCGCCTGCGTGTTGCTGCTCGGCGGCTGCGCCACGCGCGGGCCGCTGCTGGAACCCTCCTCCCGAGCCGTAGAGCTCGATGCCACGCCCTTCTTTCCCCAGGCCCGATACGAATGCGGCCCGGCCGCGCTGGCTACGATGCTGGGCGCCTCGCGCGTTGCAGTGACGCCAGAGGAACTGGAAAAGCGCGTCTACCTTCCCGGCCGCCGCGGCAGCCTGCAGATCGAGATGCAGGCGGCGCCGCGGGCCTATGCGCGGCTTTCCTATCGGATAGCGCCGGAACTCGCGGCCATCGTCGCGGAGCTCGATGCCGGCCGACCCGTGCTGGTGCTGCACAACTACGGCCTGCCCTTCTGGCCGCGCTGGCACTATGCCGTGGTGGTGGGCCACGACGGCAACAAGGATCGCCTGATCCTGCGTTCCGGCAAGACACGACGGCAGGTGCTCTCCGCGCGGAACTTCATGCGCGCCTGGGACAACGGCGGCCGCTGGGCGCTGGTGGTACTGCAGCCCGGTGAACTGCCCACCGCGCCGGACAATCGACGCTACCTGGAATCCGCCGCCGCGTTCGAAGGCGTGGCATCGGCCCAGGACGCCTGGCGCAGCTTCGATGCTGCTGCGCGCCAGTGGCCGGAAGACCCTGTCGCCTGGATCGGCCGCGGCACTGCCAGCTACCGCAGCGGCGCGCTCCCCCGCGCCATTGAGGATTACCGGGTTGCGCTGCGCCTGGATGCCACGCAGGTGGCTGCGCGCAACAACCTGGCCGTGGCGCTGCTAGAGGCCGGGTGCGTTGCCGAAGCGCGCCGGCAGATCGAGCAGATCGACACCACGGCCCTGGCGGAAAGAATGCGAACAGAAGTGCTGGATACTCGGCGACAGATCGAAAGCCGGCCCGCGGATGCGGGAACACCGGCAGCGGCCTGCGGTGGCGCCACGCAATAGACTGGCCAGTGGCCGGAAATCACGTATCTTTGGCGGCATGACTGACACGACACTTTTCTACATCAACGGCAAGTGGACGCCGCCTGCCACTCCCAACCCCCACGCAGTCGAGAACCCGGCCACCGAGCAGGTAATCGCCCGGATCAGTCTCGGCAGCCAGGTCGATGTGGATCGCGCTGTGGCGGCAGCCCGCGCGGCTTTCGAATCGTTCTCGCAGACCACGGTCGCAGAACGCATCGCGCTGCTCGAGCGCATCGTGGCCGAGTTCAACCGCCGCGCACCCGACCTGGCCGCAGCTGTCACGGCGGAAATGGGCGCGCCGGCCTGGCTGGCGCGCGATGCGCAGGTGCCGCTGTGCGCCGTGCATTTCACGCAAGCCATCGAGGCGCTGAAGACGTACGCCTTCGAGCGCCCGTTCGGCACCACGCTCGTGCGGCGCGAACCCGTGGGCGTCTGCGCGCTGATCACGCCCTGGAACTGGCCGCTGTACCAGATTGGCTGCAAGGTGGCTGCCGCGCTCGCCGCGGGCTGCACCATGGTGCTGAAGCCCAGCGAAATCGCGCCGCTGAACGCGCTGATCTTCGCCGAGGTGATGGATGCCGCCGGCGTGCCGCCGGGGGTATTCAACCTGGTCAATGGCGATGGCCCGACCGTGGGCGCCGCGCTCAGCGCCCACAGGGACGTCGACATGGTGTCGTTCACCGGTTCCACCCGCGCCGGCATCGACGTGGCCCGCAATGCGGCCACCACGGTGAAGCGCGTGGCCCAGGAACTGGGCGGCAAGTCGGCCAACATCCTGCTCGACGATGCGGACCTGGCCACCTTCGTGCCCGCCGGCGTGCAGGCCTGCTTCATGAATTCCGGCCAGGCCTGCGCCGCGCCCACGCGCATGCTGGTGCCACGGCACCTGCATGAAGAGGCCGTGCGGCTGGCAAAGGCCTCTGCAGAGGCCACGACCGTCGGCGATCCGCTCAAGGACGGCATCAAGGTGGGGCCGCTGGTCAGCAAGGCCCAGTTCGATCGCGTGCAGGGTTACATCCGCAAGGGCATCGAGGAAGGCGCAACGCTGGTCGCTGGCGGGCCCGGCAAACCCGAAGGCGTCACGACCGGCCACTTCGCCCGGCCCACGATCTTCGCGAATGTCCGCGCCGACATGGCGATCGCGCAGGAAGAGATCTTCGGCCCCGTGCTCGTGATCATCCCCTACGCGGACGAGGCCGACGCCATCCGCATCGCCAACGATTCCCAGTATGGCCTTTCCGGTTTCGTCGTCTCGAAGGACATCGAGCGCGCCCGCAAGGTCGCGCGGCGACTGCGCACCGGCCAGGTCCGACTGAACGGCGCCAAGCACGACTTCTCCGCGCCCTTCGGCGGGTACAAGCATTCAGGCAACGGGCGCGAGTTCGGCGTCTTCGGCATCGAGGAGTACCTCGAAGCCAAGTCGATCTGCGGCTACTTTTCCAGCAGCGGATGACCCTTGGGCAGGTGCGCGGCGTGCCAGGTGGCCAGCCGGTGCCGGATGGATTTCTCGCTCACCTGCTCCTCGGGCATGGGGGCGATGAGCTTGTCATGCACCAGCAGGCGGTAGACATAGAGCGCCTGGGTGCTGGCCGAGTCGGTGGCTTCGAACTCGACGGCCTTGCGCCCTTCGGCGTAGGCCACGCCTGCCAGCAGCGCCGCCTTGAACAACTCGGCTTCGTGCTTGAGTTTCTTCAAGTGGCCTAGCCCGCGATGCCCTGCGCGCGCAGGTATTCCTCGTAGCTGCCGTTGTAGTCGGCGATGGTGCCATCGGGCTTCATCTCGATGATGCGCGTGGCCAGTGCGCTGACGAACTCGCGGTCGTGGGACACGAAGATCAGCGTGCCCGGATACTTCTCCAGGCCGATCTGCAGTGACTCGATGGTTTCCATGTCCATGTGGTTGGTGGGCTCGTCCAACAGCATCACGTTCGGCCGCGTGAGCATGAGCTTGCCATAGATCATCCGGCCCTTCTCGCCGCCGGACAGCACCTTCACCGATTTCTTGGTCTGGTCCCCCGAGAACAGCAGGCGGCCGAGCGTGGCGCGCACGATCTGCTCGTCATCCGCCTTGCCCGTGAAGGCCGAAATCCAGTGGAAGAGGTCGGTTTTCTCGGTGAACTCGGCCTGCGGATCCTGCGGCATGTAGCCGGGCTCGGCGTTTTCCACCCAGTTGATGCGCCCCTTCTCGGGCTTGAGCTCACCGGCGAGGCAGCGCATCAGCGTGGTCTTGCCGATGCCGTTGGGGCCGATGATGGCGATGCGCTCGCCGCCTTCAACGGTGAAGCTCACGTCGCGCAGCACCTTCACGTCCGTGCCGGGATAGCTGAATGCGATCTTCTCCACTGTCACCGCGGAGCGATACAGCTTCTTCGCCTGCTCGAAGCGGATGTACGGATTCTGGCGCGAGGAAGGCTTGATCTCCTCGATCTTGATCTTCTCCAGCTGCTTGCGCCGCGAGGTGGCCTGCCTGGCCTTCGACGCGTTGGCCGAGAAGCGGCGCACGAACTCCTGCAGGTCGGAGATCTGGTCGCGCGCCTTGGCGTTGGAGGCTTCCACGCGCTGGCGCGCCTGCACCGAGGCGAGCATGAAATCGTCGTAGTTGCCGGGATAGATCTTCAGCTGCTGGAAATCCAGGTCCGCGATGTGCGTGCAGACCTGGTTCAGGAAGTGACGATCGTGGCTGATGATGATCATCGTGGCTTCGTAGTCGTTGAGCACGCCTTCGAGCCAGCGGATCGAGTTGATGTCGAGGTTGTTGGTGGGCTCGTCGAGCAGCAGCACGTCGGGCCGCGAGAACAGCGCCTGCGCCAGCAGCACGCGCAGCTTGAGTCCCGGCGGCACTTCGCGCATGGGGCCGTTGTGGAGCGGCTCGTCGAGACCCGCGTCCACCAGGATCGCGCTCGCGCGCGCCTCGGCCTCGTAGCCACCGTACTCGGCGTACTTGCCCTCCAGCTCCGCCGCGCGCATGTAGTCGTCGTCGCTGGCGTTGGGATCGGCGTAGATGCGATCGCGCTCGGTCAGCGCCTTCCACATCTCCTGGTGGCCCTGCATCACCACGTCCAGCACGCGCTGGTCTTCATAGCCGAACTGGTTCTGGTTCAGCTTGCCCATGCGCAGGCCCGCCTGCAGCGCCACCTCGCCCGCGCTGGGCTCAAGGTCACCGCCCAGGATCTTCATCAGCGTGGACTTGCCGCAGCCGTTGGCGCCGATGAGCCCGTAGCGGTTGCCATCGGTGAACTTGACAGAAACCTGCTCGAAGAGCGGTTTCGCGCCGAACTGGATCGTCAGGTTGGTCGTGGAAAGCATGGACTCAAGGGGGCTCAAATCGGGCCGCGCAGTCTATGGGAAAAGCGCTTGGGAGTCCCGAAAAGCAGTGCATTCCGGCCCGCAGGCACTACACTCTCGCACCCCGCCGTTCACCCCAAGCTCCCCATGCCAGACACCATTGCAGTCCCGTTCTCCGAGCTGGGCCTTTCCGAGGCCGTCGTACGCGCGGTCAAGAGCGTGGGATATGAATCCGCCTCGCCCATCCAGGCCGCCACCATCCCGGCGATGCTGGAGGGCGTGGACATCCTGGGCCAGGCCCAGACGGGCACTGGCAAGACTGCCGCCTTCGCGCTGCCCATCCTTTCGCGACTTAACCTGAAGGATCGCGTGCCCCAGGCGCTGGTGCTGGTGCCCACGCGGGAGCTGGCCATCCAGGTGGCCGAGGCCTTCCAGAAATATGCTGCGGGCCAGCAGGCCTTCCATGTGCTGCCGATCTACGGCGGCCAGAGTTACGTGCCACAGCTCAGCGCGCTGAAGCGCGGCCCGCAGGTGATCGTCGGCACGCCGGGACGCATCATGGACCACCTGGAGCGCGGCACGCTGCAGCTGGACGGCATCCGCACCGTGGTGCTGGATGAAGCCGACGAGATGCTGGCCATGGGCTTTGCCGACGCGATGGAGGCGATCCTCTCGCAGACGCCGAAGGAAAAGCAGGTGGCGCTGTTCTCGGCGACGATGGCGCCGAACATCCGCCGCATCGCGCAGACGCATCTGCGCAATCCGCGCGAAGTGGTGATCAAGGGCAAGTCCGGCACGGCGGCGAACATCAAGCAGTCGTACTGGATGGTCAGCGGGCTGCACAAGCTCGACGCGCTGACGCGCATCGTCGAGGCGGCGGAATTCGACGCCATGCTGGTGTTCGTGCGCACCAAGCAGTCGACGGTGGATCTGGCCGAGCGGCTGCAGGCGCGGGGCTTTTCGGCCGTGGCCCTGAACGGGGACATCCAGCAGTCGATGCGCGAGAAGACCGTGGCGCAGCTGAAAGCCGGCAAGTTCGACATCCTCGTGGCCACCGATGTCGCGGCGCGCGGACTGGACGTGGAGCGGATCACCCACGTGGTGAACTTCGATGTGCCCTACGACACCGAGTCGTACATACATCGCATTGGCCGCACGGGGCGCGCCGGCCGCAGCGGCGAGGCGATCCTGTTCGTCGCCCCGCGCGAGCGCAATCTGCTGCGGCTGATCGAACGGGCCACCCGGCAGACCATCGAGCCGCTCTCTCTGCCCACCGTCGATGACGTGAACATCAAGCGCCTTGCCAAGTTCAAGGCGCGCATCGGCGAGGCACTGGCCGCGGGCCCGGCGGATTTCCATCGCAAGGCAGTGCAGGAAGTGGCGCTGGAAACGGGCGCCGACCTGCTCAGCATCGCCGCCGCGATCGCGTCGCTGGTCGGAGGCATGGCGCCGGTGCAATCGAAGGCGCCCGCACAGGGCTACGCGCCGTCCGCCGAGAGCCATGCACGCGATCGCGATGAAGCGCCCCGCAAGCCGCGTCGCGAGGTCGAACCCGCCGCGGACCTGCCCCCCGTCGCGGAGAACGGCTACACGTTCGAAGATGACGGCAAGCAGATCACGTGGCGGCTGGAAGTGGGACAGCGCCATGGCGCCACGCCCGGCAACATCGTGGGCGCCATCGCCAACGAAGCGAGGCTGTCCGGCCAGCAGATCAACGGCGTCGATGTGCGCGCCACTTATTCACTGGTGCGCCTGCCGGCGATGCTCCCCACGGCCGTCATAGAACGCCTGTCGAAGGTGCGCATCCGCGGGCAGGCACTCGCGCTGGATGCCGATGGCGGGCCGCGCAACAGGCCCAAGCCCCACCGCAAGGGCGGCAAGAAGGGGTAGCCGCCCCCGGCTGTACAGGACCGCGAATGCCTCCCTAGAATGCGGTGCAAACGGGGGAGCATTCACATGAAGAGACTGATCTCGGCTGGAATCGTTTCTGGACTGCTGGCGATCAACCTGGGCCTGGCATCCTGCGCGACCACCGCGCCCTCCCAGACCCCGGCCTCTGCTCAAACCCAGCCTGCCCCGGCTTCGACGGGCAATGCCGCATCGACCGCCCGACCGGAGTTCCCGGGTTTCGCGCTGGTGATCCGCAAGGGCGAGGAGCTCTACTGCCAGAAGCGCAACCCGACCGGCTCGCGCGCGCGCGTTGTCGAGGCCTGCTACACCCGCGACCAGATGGTGAAGATGGCCGCGAACAACGACGACTTCTTCAAGCAGGCCGCCTCCAACGGGTCGCACGACATCCTGCGCACGGATACACCCTGATCCGGCCACTCATCGAGGATTCCGCCATGACCCGCAACGCATTGCCGCTGGTCCTGCTGGCAGCCCTCGCGACCCCCACGCACTCGCTGGCCCAGGCGCCTTCACCCGGCGCCGCGCCCGTGGCGCGCTTCGTGCCCGAAGATCATCGCCCACCACTGCTGCTGCGCGAAGACTTCAACAACGAGCCCGAAGAAACCCCGATCACGATGGCGAGCATCGCCAACAAGGATCTGGCGTTCGCACTCTACGGCCCCGGCAAGGATGGGGTTGCCAAGAGCCACCATGCATCGCCGAAGGATGACCCCTCATACGTGTGGCTTGGCTCGTGCACGCAGCTTTGCGGGTTCACACTGCGGCACAAGAATTCCTTTGCCGACCTGACCGGGCTTGCGAAGATCCGCTGGCGCACCAAGCAGACCGGCTTCCACCAGCTCAGGCTCATCGTGAAGCTGGCCGACGGCACGATGCTCGTCAGCGATCACTACGAGGGCGGCAGCACCGACTGGCGCGAGACCGAAGTGACCGTGCAGGATATCCGCTGGCGCCGACTCGACATCCGGTTCATGAATGATGGTCCCTGGGTAGAAAAGCCCGACCTGTCGAAGGTGGATGAGATCGGCTGGACGGATCTGGCCGCCGGCAGCGGTCATGGCTCAGGTGGCCTCGTGGGCTCCTCGCGCGTGGACTGGATCGAGGTCTACGCGCGGCCCGTCAGTCGCTGAGCAATGATGCGGTGGGCCCGCTGCCCCAGCGGGTAGCGCCACGCCAGCCACAGCATCGGAACCAGCAGCATGCACGGCCACGCGATGAAGGCGATCTTCAGCCCGACCGCGCCGGAACCGCCTGCGGGCGAGTGCTCATCGAATCCGAACCACAGCGGCATCGCCAGTGCGATCGCGCCGCCCACGCCCTGGTTGAGCTTGGTCACGACAGCCTGGAATGAAAACAGGATGGCCGCCCGGTCCTGCCGGTTGCGCCACACGTCGTAGTCCACCACATCTGCAAGCAGTGACGGCAGCGCGATCGACGAGCAGCCGAGAAAGAAGCCGAACACCGCCATGATCGCGATCATCGGCCGCAACGCGCCCGGGCCTGGATCCAGTGCGAGAACGGCCAGCAACGCGGCGATCATGCCCGCGGCCGCGATACTCCACGCGCGATGTTTTTCCATGCGTTTCATCACCCGCAGCCACACCGGCATGCCCAACGCCATGGCCAGAGTCATCGGCAGCGCGATGTGCGGCACCTTGTCCGCAAGCCCCAGGTAGCGGCTGGCATAGATAACGAACAGGCTGGAGACGGCCCCCGTGGCCAATCCGAACAGCACTTGCGTGAGCAGGAAATAGCGCAGCGGCGGCGTCTCGCCGATGGCGCGGTACAGGTCGGCCATACGGATGGGTCGCGACTGTACGCGGCGACCTGGCTCCGGCACGGCTCGGCACAGCAGCAGCACCGCGAGCGGCAGCGCCACCATGATGAACAGGGCGATCGCCTGCATGACCTGCGGCGTGAAGCGGGTGCCGGCATCGCCCAGCAGCATCGGCGAAGCCATGAACATCACGCCGCCCACGAAACCCAGCATCTGCCGCCACAGCGCGATCCTTGAACGCTGGTGGTAATCACCCGACAGCTCGGCCGCCATGGCCGTGTGCGGAATCTCGACCAGCGTCCAGCCGAGCGTGATCACCAGGTACGAGGCCAGCAGGTGCGCGATGCCGGAATCGCGCGAGGGGTTGTAGAGGAACCATGCCGCCGCGGCCACCAGCAATGCGCCGGCGATCATCCAGGGCTTGCGCCGTCCAGAGCGATCGGACAGAAAGCCGATGAGCGGATCGGTCAGCCCGTCGAACACGCGCGCCACCAGCGTTGCCGTGGCAAGGCCTGCCAGCGTGACCGCGCTGTACTCCAGGTAGAAGTTGGGCAGCACGGCCGCCGTGGGCGACATGAGCATCGACAGCGGCAGGTTCACCAGCCCGAAGGCCAGCAGCCGCGCTGGCGGCAAGGGCTGAGGAACCTGCGTCATGCCCGGCGGAAGAAGCTGCCCCGCAACGCTAGGGTTTGCGGAACAGCAGCGCGACGCGGTCGGTGCGGTCGTTCACTGCTGGGTTGCCAACCTCGAGCGCCAGCGCATCGTTCGGCCGGTAGTACAGGTTGCTGAAGTCGACCAGCACGAAGCCCGCGTCCTGCACTTCCTTGATGACGAGCACCGGATCGACGCGGCGGCCGTTCTCGCGCGTGCCGGGTTCATTGTGACGACGCGTGTGATCGACGATGCCGTAGTAGCCACCGGACTTCAGCGCATCGAACGTCGACTTGTTGACTGTCGCGCGATCGGCTGGCGAGAAGTTGTGGTAGTTGCGGAACGTGACTACCAGGTCTACCGGGGCCACCGCCCACTTGCCCGAGGGACCGAACGGACCACCGCTGCCACCACCGGTGGCGCCCCAGCCGACTTCCTCGACCTTCTCGAGTCCCGGCAGGACCTTCACGCGCTGGAACGCGTCGGCATAGAACCCGGGCGGATGGGTTACGTAGAGCTTGCCCTTCTCGCTGAGCACCGGCGCCAGGATCTTGGTGAACCAGCCTCCAGCCGGCAACACCTCGATGACGCGCATGTCCTCGCGCATGCGGAAGAACGACAGGATTTCGACCGGCAGGCGATTGACGTCGCGGGCGCGCTCTTCGGGCGTGCGGATCGAACCCTGCATCGCAGCCTGCACGCGCTGCTGAAAGGGTGTTGGCGCGGCCTGCTGGGCCTGCAGAGCGGGACTGAGCGCGAGGGCGGTGATGGCTGCCAGGCGGATGACTCCGGGAACACTCATATGGCTACCTCCGTGCGTGGGCGCCACTGTACTACAATGCCCTTTCAAACATGACCGAGCACAGCGTCGCCTTCTTCCTGGTTGCCGGCCTTGCGGCATTGCTGGTGGGGCTGTCGAAGGGCGGCCTGACGATGGCCGGCGCGCTCGGCACGCCGCTGCTGGCCATGGTGATGTCGCCGGTCAAGGCCGCCGCGCTGCTGCTGCCTATCTTCGTGGTGAGCGACTGGTTCGGTCTCTATGCGTATCGCCGCGAATTCGATCGGCGAAACCTGATGATCCTGATTCCCGCGGCGATCGCCGGCATCGGCATCGGCTGGCTGTCGGCCGC
The DNA here is from genome assembly GCA_016720075.1 of Pseudomonadota bacterium. Classification (GTDB taxonomy): domain Bacteria; phylum Pseudomonadota; class Gammaproteobacteria; order Steroidobacterales; family Steroidobacteraceae; genus ZC4RG30. The sequence continues at coordinate 501,463 of JADJXW010000001.1, read as the reverse complement.
CGTGGTGTCGGATCGCATGGTTGGCCTGCTCATCGGCGTGATCGGCATCGCGTTCTGCCTGAATGCATGGCGCGTGCGGCATCATCCGCCGTCACCCAGGGCCGCGGATATTCCCCGCGGCGTGTTCTGGGGCGCCATAGCCGGGTTCACCAGCTTCGTCTCGCATTCGGGCGGACCACCGTACCAGGTGTACGTTCTGCCGCAGCGACTGACCAAGGGCGTTTTTGCCGGCACCACCACCATCACGTTTGCCGTGATCAACCTGGTGAAGCTGCTGCCCTACTGGCAACTGGGCCAGCTCGACCTGGCGAATCTCAGGGTTTCGTTGCTGCTGATGCCCATCGCGGTCGCTGGCACGTTCATCGGGGTCTGGCTGGTGCGGATCATTCCGGAACGGGCGTACTTCGTGTTGATCCACGCCGCACTGTTCGTGCTGTCGATCAAACTCGTGGCGGACGCGTTCTGGTGACATATCGTCAAGCGAGCCGTGAAGTCCATCACAAGGAATCCCCGGCATCGCTGCTACCGTCGACCCAGCTTCACGGAAGAAACCCCCATATGCCCCAGAAAATCGTCGTACTGAATCCGAAGGGCGGCTCCGGCAAAACCACCATCGCCACCAACCTGGCGGCCTACTTCGCGTCGCGGGGACTGAAGCCGGCGCTGATGGACATGGATGCGCAGGGCTCCAGCTCGCGCTGGCTCAGCAAGCGCCCACGGGACCTCGCGCCCGTCCACGGCATAGCCGGCTACGAGCGCAACCTGCGCGTCACGCGCTCCTTCGCGATGCGAGTGCCAACCGACTGCGAACGCCTGATCGTCGACACCCCGGCCGCCTTCGCGCCGCAGGACCTTCCCGACCTGACCCGCGACGCCGCGGCCATCATCGTGCCGGTGCTGCCCTCGGACATCGATATCCACGCGGCCACGAAATGCATCGGCGACCTGCTGCTGATCGCCAAGGTGAAGCGCGAGCAGCGGCGCCTTGCCGTGGTCGCCAATCGAGTGAAACGGCACACCATCATGTACCGCTCGCTGATGCGGTTCCTGGAGTCGCTGGACATTCCCGTGGTCACGACGCTGCGCGACTCGCAGAACTACGTGCGCGCCTCGGAGGCGGGCACCGGCCTGTTCGACATGAAGCCACGCCTGGTGCGTGAAGACACCGACCAGTGGCAGCCGCTTGTCGGGTGGATCGCGCATCGATCTGCCATGGCATCGCAATCGCCCATCATCCAGGCCAGCGCCGTGGGTTCACGCGCGCACGATCTCATTCCGACCTTCGACCTCGACACAGCGCTTCCCGCGGTCGCCGTCGGCTGACCGCGCAGATCAGGCCGAGTCACGCCAGGCGACTCGGTCGCGGCCGCCGCTCTTGGCGTCGTACAACGCCCGATCGGCGGCAGCCACCAGCTGTTCGGGCGAGGCATCCGCGGCCGGCACCAGCGCCGCGACGCCCACGCTGACGGTCACATGCTTTGCCAGCGCTGAAGCCGGATGCGGCAGCGCCTCCTCCGCCACCGCGCGCCGCAGCGCCTCGGCCTGCGCGATCGCCCCTTCGGGTGTCCGCGCGGGCAACAGCAGCACGAATTCCTCGCCGCCATAGCGCGCGACCAGGTCGTGCTCGTTCACGGCGAAACGCTCGCAGATCCGCGCCAGCCGGCGCAGACACTCATCGCCCCGCAGATGCCCGGCGGAATCGTTGAGCGCCTTGAAGAAGTCGACATCGGCCAGCAGCAGCGCCAGCGGCGCGCCTTCACGCGCCTGGCGCGCCCAGGCCTGCGCCAGGCGCGCATCGAACTGACGGCGGTTGGCGATGCCGGTCAATGCATCGCGCATCGACAGTTGTTCGAGCCTGCGGTTGGCTTCCGTGAGTTCATCGGCAATGCGCGCGAAGTGAATGGCGCCGGCCACGAGGTCGGCAACCGCCTCGAACACCGCGCAGGATTCGGAATCGAAGAAGTCGGTGCGCGCGCACTCCAGGTTGAGCACGCCATGCAGGCGCCGGCCGTGCCGGATCGGCACCAGGAACTCGGAACGGGCGGTCGCATTGCCGGGCACGTAGTCCGGGTCGGTCGCCGTGTCGCGGATCAGGTGCGGCCGTCCCAACTGCACGCAGCGACCGGCTGCGCCCACCGTGACCGGCCATTTGCCGGCCACAGCGAGCGGTGACTGCGTGAATTCTCCGGCGCAGACCTCGTGCACGAAATGGCTGTTGTCGTCGTCCAGCAGCAGCACGCTGACGATGGCCACCGGCAGCTCCGCCACCAGGCAATCGCAGATGCCCTGCATCAGCGAATCCAGGCTCGCTCCCTGCAGGGCCTCGCGAGAGATACGGATCAGGATGCGGGTGAGCGTGGCCTGGCGCGCGGAGGCGTCCTGCTCGTCCCACGGAAGCCCGTTGGGCAGCAGTGCCTTTTGGCCAAGCAGGTCTGTAGTCACCGACTGCCCCATACGAGGGCAGTCTAACCCGGTCGATGCCGCCGCCGTCGCCCTGGTGACAGGGTCGACCGGGAGGTGCCCTGATAGACTGGGCTAGTGGAATATGTCGCGAGGTCTATCTGCCGGAGTCTAGAAGCGAGGTGACCAGCTCGCCGACCAGTTCCCGCCGCTTCGGGGTCAGGTTCAGATAGGCATCGATGACCCGTTTGTCCCGGGCGCTCAGGGTGGCCGGCAACCAGTCCGCCCTGCCCTCCGCGATGCGCCCGCCTCCACCGAACTGAAGTACCTGTGGGTCGACCCGCGCAATTTCCGCCAGCACCCTGAGCTTGTCCAGCTTGGGCATGTATCGACCGGTCAACCAGCCCGATATCGCCTGCACCGTGACTGGTGTACCCGAATACCGGGAGTTGAAGCGCTTCTCCACCACCGCGGCACTCGCCTCGACGCCCGCGTCCTGCAAGGCTGCCCGTAGACGGCGGGCAAAGGCGGCTTTCTCCTCTTCCATGGTCTGTGACGGTAGGCAAGTGCCGCTTTCAGATGGAAAGTTCTGCTTTCACTTATGTGAAAGTTTTGCTTTCATTACAAAGTGCCGCTCCTTTCCTGGTTCAACCGTGATGCAGACCTGACCCGGGCGGCACAGACGCCCTACCGGCTGCTGGAGCCGGTGCCCGAGCTTTCGTACGGCGACGCCGATTCCCCCAACATGCTGATCGAGGGTGACAACCTCGATGCGCTGAAGTCGCTGCTGCCCTACTACGCGGGGCAGGTGAAATGCATCTTCATCGACCCGCCGTACAACACGCGCAGCGCGTTCGAGCACTACGACGACAACCTGGAGCATTCGCAATGGCTGTCGATGATGTATCCGCGGCTGGAGCTGCTGCGTGAGCTGCTGTCAGAAGACGGGTCGCTATGGGTGACCCTCGATGACAACGAGGCGCACTACTTTAGGGTGATCGCCGATGAGGTCTTTTCTCGCAAGAATTTCTTAGCCAACGTCGTTTGGCAATCGAAAGACACTCCCGGGAACAATGCGACCGGAATCGCGCAGACTCACAATCATGTCTTCGTCTATCGCAAATCAACAGCGTTCGCACCCCAATTGCTTGAGCGTGACGAAAAGCAACGCGGGTACTACTCCAATCCAGACAACGACCCAAGAGGCGACTGGTTAGCTGCACCGCTCACGCGGGCTGAACATCGCGACAGGACTACTACGAACTCCAAACCTAGCGGGCCGAAGGTTGCCACCCAAAGGGTAGCTGGCGCCGACCACCCGGAAAGCTCAAGGAGCTAATGGCCGACAATCGAATATGGTGGGGAAAAGATGGTAGCGCAGAATTCCCTTCGGAAAAGAAATTCCTGTCGGAAGCAAAGGATGGTGTAGTCAACAAGACATGGTGGCCGTACGACTTCGCAGGCAGCACGAGGCAGGCCAGTGCGGAATTGAAGGCTCTCTTCGACGGCAGGAAGGCATTCGACACCCCGAAGCCAGAGCGGCTCATCTATCGAGCGCTTCAGATTTCCACCGGGGAAGGCGACTTGGTACTCGATAGCTTCCTCGGTTCCGGCACTACGGCAGCGGTCGCTCACAAAATGCGCCGAAGATGGATTGGCATAGAGGCCGGAGATCATGCCCGTACGCTCTGCAAGCCTCGCCTAGAGAAGGTCGTGGACGGCGCCAGGCGGCATCTCGAAACTGCCGGTTGGAAAAATGGCGGCGGTTTCCGCTTCTTCAGGCTCGGACATTCCGTTTTCGACGAAGGTGGCCATGTCCGAGAAGGCGTGAGCTCGCACCTTGCGGCGCACATCTGGCACGCGGAAACCGGAGTCGCCCGATCTGGCGGAGCAGGTGAACAGGCGTTTCTGGGTGAGCATGCAGGCATTGGCTACTACCTGTTGTTCGGCGGCATACCCGAGACGACAGTCGGTCCCGGGAAAGGTCTACTGACGCGCCGCCTCCTGCGTTCGCTGCCTAAGTTCAACGGCCCGAAGGTGATCTACAGCGAAGCCTGCACCCTCTCCGCCGAACAGCTACGCGAAGCCGACATCACCTTCCGCCAGATTCCCTACGAAATAGGGGCGCGCTGACATGGCATTGGCTCTGAAAGACTATCAGCGCCGGGCCCTGACCAGCCTGGAGCGCTTCTTCGATGCCGCCCGGATCGGGAGGGCCGCCTACGCCTTCGCGAGGACAGCGGATCACGGGCTCAGTGTTGCATACAAGCCCATGCCAGGACTTCCAGAGGTGCCGTACGTCTGCCTGCGCATCCCTACGGGCGGCGGCAAGACCGTGATGGGTGCGCACATCATTCAGGCTGCCGGCCGAACTCTGCTGGACCGCGAGTTCCCGCTGGTGTTGTGGCTGGTGCCGACAACGCAGATCAAAGACCAGACCCTGGATGCATTCCGTGATCCCCGGCATAGCTACCGGCAGGAAATGGATGATGCATTTGCTGGCCAGGTCGCCATTTTCGACATTGCCGACTTCACGCACATCCGCCCGGCAGACGTCGCCACGAAACTTTGCGTGATCATTGCCACGGTGGCCGCGCTGCGGGTGGAAAATCAGGAAGGCCGCAAAGTCTACGAACACCACGAAGATATGGAGCCGCATTTCGCGGGCAGCATCCGGGACCTGAACTACCTCGAAAGGGGGCGGATGGCAGGGCCCTGACCTCTTTTTGCCAACCTGCTCAAGCTGCACGGTCCGCTGGTCATCATGGATGAGGCGCACAACGCCACAACGCCGCTGTCCACGGTCTATGAGCGCCTGGGGCCTCGCGCCGTGGTGGAGCTCACCGCGACGCCGGACCTTTCCAGCCCAATGTCCTGGTCAGCGTATCCGCCTTCGAACTGAAGGCCGAAAACATGATCAAGTTTCCCGTCGTGTTGAAGGAGCATGGCGGAGAGTGGCCCTCTGCAGTCAGCAGTGCCGTGGCGCGACGCAAGTCACTGGCCGTCATCGCCCGGAACGAGCCGGACTACATCCGCCCCATCCTGCTGATCCAGGCGGAGAGCTCCCGCGGCACGGCAACTGTGGAAGCCGTGAAGCACCATCTGCTGGAGACAGATGGCGTTGCGGAAACGTCGATTGCGATTGCCACCGGAGAACAGCGCGAACTGGAAGGGGTGGATCTGTTCGCAAAGGATTGCCCGATCGAAATCATCATCACGAAGCAGGCGCTCAAGGAAGGCTGGGACTGCTCCCTGGCCTACGTTTTCTGCTCCGTCGCTCAGGTCAGAAGCGATCGCGACGTGCAGCAGTTGCTGGGTCGGGTGCTGCGCATGCCCTATGCCGTTCGGCGACGACAGGATGCATTGAACAGGGCCTATGCGCATGTCGTTTCGGATGCATTCGGCCGCGCGGCGGGGGAACTGACCCGCTCACTGATCGACATCGGGTTCAATCCGATGGAAGCCGACCTGGCCGTTCGCCCGGATCCGCAGGAGACTCTTGGGCTGCAGGGCGGAAGCCCGGGCACGCCGGCGCCGCCCACCACTCGCATCACGGTTTCAAGGCATCCACAGCTCGATGAAGTGCCTGAACGCGACCGGCAGCGCGTGGTGTTCACGCCCGCGCCGGAGGGTCGGGGTGGAATCATCGAAATCAGCGACGTGATCGACCCGCAGACCGCAGAAGCGATCATCACAGCCGTGCCAACTCGCGAGCGCGATGACGCGGCTTCGCGGCTGAGAATGCACCAGAACGCGGTCCTTGCCGCGAAGGCGCCGAGTGAGCAAAGCGCGAATTTCAGTGTGCCGCGCCTCTGCCGCGTGGAACAGGGCGAGCTTGAGCTGCTGGACCAGGGCGCAGTGCCCGACGGGTTCACCTGGGACCTGCTTGCGCGCCCCCCGGATCTTTCCAGTTTCCGCTTCAGCGAAGAAAGCATGACCTTCGAGGTCGACCTGGACGGACAACAGGTCCACTACCGTCAGGTGCAGGACGATGGGGTCACCTACCTGCCCGGCTTCGCGCGGGATCGTACCGAGGCGGATCTTGTCGGGTGGCTGGATCAGGGCGTGCGCGATCCGTCTGTCAGGCAACCCGTGATGCGCGAATGGCTGCGGCGCGCCATCAGCTGCCTCACCGAGGATCGCGGCTTCTCGCTGGCGCAGTTGCTGCGGGGCCAGTTCGTGCTGCGCAGGAAGCTCATCGAGCAGATGCAGCTGGCTCGCGCAGGCACACCGGGAAGGATTCCAGCAGGTGCTGTTCGGCTCCGATCCGGAAATGATCGGCGCGATCGACGATCCTGACGTGAGTTTCACCTACCCCCCGGACCTGGCGCGATACCCCGCCCGGCGGTACTACGAAGGCAGCTACCGGTTCAGGAAGCACTTCTACCCGGTGCCGGGTGATCTCGACTGGAAGACGCCGGGTGGCCGCATCACCGAAGAATTCGAATGCGCCAGAGCATCGACCTGCTGGATGAAGTCGAGTTCTGGGTACGCAACCTCGTGCACCCGACCCAGTTCTGGATGCCCACATCGAGGCAGCGCACCTACCCGGATTTCGTGGCGAAACTCCGCGACGGCCGCCTGTTCGTTATCGAGTACAAGGGCGGCGATCGATACAGCAGTGATCAGGAAACCGAGAAGCGCATGGTTGGGGAACTGTGGGCAAAGAGCAGCAAAGGCAGAGGCCTCTACCGGATGGTCCAGAAAGCAGATGAAGCCGGCCGCAACGTGCGCGAGCAGCTGTTGGCAGCAATAGGCGCGGCGTAGGGATTGTGCCCGGCGCGGGGTTCAGCGCGATTTCACGACCCCACTTCCGAATGCACCAGTGCGCGGCAGCGCGTAGAGCATCCCTCCACAGGACGCGCACAGCGCGCGAAACCCTTCGCTGATGCGTTTATCCGCGGCGCAGCGCTTCCAGTAGGCTTCCGCGAGCGCCCGGGCCTGGGCATAGGCCCCAGGGTGTCGGCTGTGGGGTGCGGCGGCACGAATTCCCGTGGCAGCACCTGGTCGTGCTCCGGCGCGAACAGCATCGGGAGCATGTCGTAGATAGGGGAAAGCACGAACCTGCCGTCGTACCGGTCGTTAAAGGCGAGATTGCCGAAATGCCGGTCGGGGTTGGCGATCAGCGCGCCAAAAGTGGCCGCGAGGCGCGCGTTGTCGAACGAAGTCGGATCGATGCGACCATCGCCCAGCAGGCGACCGCAGGCGGCTATCCAGTTGTCGAGCTTTCCGTACAGGTGCGTGTCGATGGCCAGCAGCGAGGTAATGCCCATCCGCCCTTCGCGGCCCACGCGATCGAATCGATCCATTTCCAGGAAGGTCTGGTCATCGAATTGCTCGATGCGCGATTGCACTGCAGCTATTCCCGCCTCGTGCAGAACCTGATGCGCCAGGTGTTCGGCCACGAGCAGATCGGACCATCGCTGGCCCACGGCCGTGGCAGCAGGCGGAGAGAACTTCACGATCACCGGCCGGGGAGCGGCGTGACCTTCCAGCATCGTCACGAATTTCGGATGCTCGCCGTGGGCGGATGATCCGGGAAGATGACCAGCAAGGACATCGCGCGCCAGACGGGGGTAGGTTTCGCTTCGATCGCCGATCGCCACGGAATCGCGCCGTTGCTGCTGGGCCAGCAGTCCGTCCAGCGCCACATCGCCCAGGATGAGGTCGCCCACCGTGTCGGTGCCGCGCTGGGTGAGATAACGCAGATAGTGATCGTCATTCCAGTCCATGACGCGCTGTGGCAACCCCAGCTCGGGAAAGCGCTGTGGCACGGCCCGACCGAGAAACCCGGCGGGTCTCTGGTCCTGCAGGAAGTACGGCAGGCCCGTGGATAGCCCGCCCCACGCAAATGGGGGACGCGCTTCGAAATGGAATTCGCCGGCTGCCAGGGCGAAAAGGGTTCCCAGCTCTTCGATGCTGCCGTCGGCACCGATGCGTCGCAAAGGCCAGTGGGCGCCTATCCCTTCGACAGGCCGCAGCAGCGTGCGAGCACCGCGCGTGACCCCATCCGACCAGATGCTGGGCGATCAGGCTTCTAGGCGCGCGCGACGGAAGCCTGGATTGTCCGGTGGCCTCCCAGTCAGTGGCTGATGCGGTACCCGCCCCAGGCGCCTGAGCAGGGAATCTTGCCGGGACTCTCATGGAAGGATCATACCGGAGTGACAATAAAAATGACTAGATAATTGCAATGATTATAAGAATTTAATGCTTCTAAAAACAATTAGTTCAGAATTTCTCATGCTTCTGAACGACTAGATTCAATCACAAACAGAAGGGCCCCGGCATTTCTGCCGGGGCCCTTCTGATCAGACCGGGATCAGGTAAGGCGGTGCCTTACATGCCCATGTCGCCCATGCCGCCCATGCCGCCGCCACCGCCGCCATGGCCGTGTTCCGGCTCATCCTTCGGTGCATCGGCAATCATCACTTCCGTCGTCAGCAGCAGGCCCGCCACCGAGGCGGCGTTCTGCAGCGCAAGACGCGTGACCTTGGTCGGGTCCAGGATGCCGGCCTCGAGCATGTCGCCATACTCGCCGTTCGCGGCGTTGTAGCCGTAGGCGCCCTTGCCCGCCTTGACGGCGTTCAGGACGACAGCGGCGTCTTCGCCGGCGTTCTCGACGATCTGGCGCAGCGGCTCTTCGATGGCCCGGGCCAGCAGGCGGATGCCCACGGTCTGGTCTTCGTTGGCGCCTTCCAGGTCCTTCAGCGCCTTCAGCGCGCGGATCAGCGCAACGCCACCGCCGGGGACCACGCCTTCTTCAACGGCGGCACGCGTGGCGTGCAGCGCGTCTTCGACGCGGGCCTTCTTTTCCTTCATCTCGACTTCCGTCGCAGCGCCGACCTTGATCACGGCCACGCCACCGGAGAGCTTGGCAACGCGCTCCTGCAGCTTTTCCTTGTCGTAGTCGCTGGTGGCTTCTTCCACCTGCTGGCGGATCGACTCGATGCGACCCTTGATGTCCGCACCCTTGCCGGCGCCGTCGATGATCGTCGTGTTTTCCTTCTCGATCACGATCTTCTTGGCAGTGCCCAGATCGTTCACGGTCGCCTTCTCGAGCGACAGGCCCACTTCTTCCGAGATCACGGTGCCACCGGTGAGGACGGCGATGTCCTGCAGCATGGCCTTGCGGCGATCACCGAAGCCGGGCGCCTTGACGGCAGCAACCTTCAGGATGCCGCGGATGTTGTTCACCACCAGCGTCGCCAGGGCCTCGCCCTCGACGTCTTCGGCGATGATCAGCAGCGGACGGCCGGCCTTGGCCACGCCTTCCAGCAGCGGCAGCATCTCGCGGATGTTCGAGATCTTCTTCTCGGTCAGCAGCACCAGCGGCTTCTCGAGATCAACCACCTGCGTCTGCTGGTTGTTGATGAAGTACGGCGAGAGGTAGCCGCGGTCGAACTGCATGCCCTCGACCACTTCCAGCTCGTCGGTCAGCGCCGAGCCTTCCTCGACGGTGATCACGCCTTCCTTGCCGACCTTGTCCATCGCCTCGGCAATGCGCTTGCCGATCGACTCGTCGGAGTTCGCGGAGATCGTGCCGACCTGCGCGATGGCCTTGCTGTCCTTGCAGGGCTTGCTGATCTTCTTCAGCTCTTCGGTGGCCGCGATCACGGCCTTGTCGATGCCGCGCTTCACGTCCATCGGGTTGCGGCCCGAGGAGACGGCCTTGAGGCCTTCGCGGATGATGGCCTGGGCCAGCACGGTGGCGGTGGTGGTGCCGTCGCCGGCTTCGTCAGAGGTGTTGGAAGCGACTTCCTTCACCAGCTGCGCGCCCATGTTCTCGAACTTGTCCTTGAGCTCGATCTCCTTGGCGACCGAGACACCGTCCTTGGTGATCGTCGGCGCGCCGAAGCTCTTCTCGAGCACGGCATTGCGGCCCTTGGGACCCAGCGTCGCCTTGACGGCATTGGCCAGGATGTTGACGCCGCGGAACATCTTCACGCGGGCGTCGTCACCGAAACGTACGTCTTTAGCAGCCATGATTATTTGCCCTCGATGACGGCCATGACGTCTTCTTCACGCATGACCAGGAGTTCGTCGCCGTCGACCTTCACTTCCGTTCCGCCGTACTTGCCGAACAGGATCTTGTCGCCGACCTTTACGTCGAGCTTGCGGACCGATCCGTCTTCCAGGATCTTTCCATTGCCCACGGCGATGACCTTGCCCTGGATGGGCTTCTCGGTCGCGCTGTCAGGGATGATGATCCCGCCGGCCGACGTGCGTTCTTCCTCGAGCCGCTTCACGATGATGCGGTCGTGGAGGGGGCGAATCTTCATGCTTGCCACTCCTTGATGCTGTGTAACTAGAGGTTTGAAAACCGGTTTGTGCAGCCGGACCCGAAGAGCTGTTAGCACTCTCATGGGTCGGCTGCTAACGGGCAGGTATGATAACGACGGAACCTGAGGATTCAAGGCCAGTCGACGTCTTTAGGACGGCCCCCTCTGTACAATCCGCCCGATTCGGCCCCCGCCCCGGAGATCTCATGCCCCGCCAGGCCCGCCCGACCCTTCTTGTCCTGATACTTGCCCTGTTTGGGGGCGCGATTCTCACTGCCCAGGCAGCTGATGTCTCGCAGATCACGGGCCTGTCGACCCCCTCGGACGACTTCGTCGATGTGGATGTGGCCTTCAAGGTCAGCGCCGAGGCCACGGCGGCCGACCGCATCGAGATCAACTTCGTGGTGCTGGAGGGCTACTACCTCTATCGCGGCAAGATGAAGTTTGCGGTGGAAGCCGGCCAGCCGGTCGCGCTGGGCGCGCCTGACCTGCCCACGGGCGAGACCAAGGAAGACGAGTATTTCGGCAAGCAGGAGGTGTATCACCACGATGTGGTGGCGCGCCTGCCCGTGTCGCGCAGCTCGAAGGAGGCCTTCACGCTGCCGCTGAAGGTCAGCTACCAGGGCTGTGCGGATGCGGGCCTGTGCTACGCGCCGCAGACCAAGACCTTCCAGATCGCCATGCCGGAAGCCACCGCCGTCAGCACGCTGGCGGGCGTCGCCGGCAGTGTTTCGGGCGGGGGCGAAGCCTATGTCTCGGAACAGGATCGCCTGGCGAACCTGATCCGCAGCGGCAATGTTTTCCTGATGGTGGGCGCCTTCTTCCTGGCGGGCCTGCTGCTGTCGTTCACGCCGTGCGTGCTGCCCATGGTGCCGATCGTCGCCGGCCTGATCACCGCCGGTGGCGCCAGCGTCACCCGCACCCGCGCCTTCATGCTCTCGCTGGCCTATGTGCTGGGCATGGCCGCCACCTACACGGCGGCGGGCGTGGCCGTGGCGGCTGCGGGCCAGCAGGCCCAGACATTGTTCCAGCAGACCTGGATCATCCTGCTGTTCGCGGCGCTGTTTGTTGCAATGGCGGCATCCATGTTCGGGTTCTTCACCGTGCAGATGCCCTCGTTCATTCAGACGCGCCTGTCCGAGATGAGCAACCAGCAGAAGCCGGGCAGCTACGCCGGCGTGGTGGCAATGGGCGCACTGTCGGCGCTGATCGTCACCACCTGCGTGGGTCCGGCGCTGGTGGCCGCGCTGTCGGTGATCGGCCAGTCCGGCCAGATGGTGCGAGGCGGAGTTGCGCTGTTCTCGATGGCCATGGGCATGGGCGTGCCACTGCTGGTGGTGGGCGCTTCGGCCGGGCAGTTGCTGCCGCGCGCCGGCGCATGGATGGACACCGTCAAGCAGGTGTTCGGCGCGCTGATGCTGGCGGTGGCGGTGTGGATGGTCTCGCGCGTGGTCCCCGAACACTCCGCGCTGCTGCTGTGGATGATTCCGCTGCTGTCGCTCGCGCTAGTGCTCGAGATGGCGCAGCTCAAGAGCCCCGCGGGGCGCGGCGTCGCGCGCGTGCTCGCCGTGGTTGCCGTGGTGTATGCGGTACTACTGGGCGTGGGTTTCACGCAGGGATCCACCGATCCGCTGCAGCCGCTGCAGGCCCGGGCCGAGGAACACGTGCAACTGCCTTTCCAGCGCATCAAGTCGCTGGAAGACCTGAACGCGCAGATAGCCACCGCGAATGCGGCCGGCAAGACCGTGATGCTCGATTTCTATGCGGACTGGTGCGTGTCGTGCAAGGAGATGGAGAAGTACACCTTCCCCACCGCCGAGGTGCGCAACGCGCTGGCCAGCACCGTGTGGTTGCAGGCGGATGTGACGGCAAACGATGACGTGGACAAGGCGTTGCAGAAGCACTTCGGCATCGTGGGTCCGCCCAGCATCATGTTCTACGGCAGGGATGGCGTGGAACGGCGCGAGTTCCGCGTGGTGGGCTTCATGAAGCCGGCCGAATTCGCGCCGCTGGTGGCGCGCGCACTGCAATAAGGGCCGCGCCCTTGCGGCGCGGGCGTTTCGCGTACGATAGCGCCATGAAGAAAGGCGTGATCATGGCGGTGGCCATCGCCATCGCGGCAGCAACAGGCTTCTTCGCTCAGCGCAAACTGCAGGGCGACGATCCTGCACCCGCAGTGACTGCGGATATCACCGAGCCCGCCGCCTCGGGGGCAGACGCAGCCCCGTCGACCGGCGCCGCCGAGGCCAAGGTTCCCGAAGTCATGCCCGCCATCGAACTGATGGATCGCGACGGCAGCAAGCGCAAGCTGTCCGACTGGGCCGGACAGCCCGTGATGGTGAACTTCTGGGCCACGTGGTGCGGCCCCTGCCGGCGCGAGATTCCGCTGCTGAACAAGGTGCATGCGGAACGGGCGAAACAGAAGGTGGAGATCATCGGCATCGCCGTGGACTTCCGCGATGACGTGCTGGCCTATGCCCAGCAGACGCCCATCTCCTACCCGCTGCTGATCGGCGAGGAAGATGGCCTGGCGGCGGTGCAGGCCTTTGGCATGCAGCCGAACTTCCCCTTCACCGTGTTTGCCGACAGCCGGCAGCGACTGGTCGCCCTGAAAGTCGGGGAACTGCACCAGGAAGACATCGACCTGATGCTGGACACCGTGCTGGCGGTCGACGCGGGCCAGCTCGATCTGCCCACCGCACGGGCGAAGATCACCGAGGGACTACAGCCAAATCCCCGAAATTGGCAGCAAACTGACGCCAGTTAAGGTTAAATTGCGCCCAAGTTGATTGTGGAGCGCCCGCGGGCGATTACGACTATTCCAATGGCGCGGCTGCTGCTGCTGAACGGGCCCAACCTGAATCTGCTGGGAACCCGTGAACCCGGACTTTACGGCGCGGACACCCTGGACGCCATCGTTTCCCGCTGCACCGTGCTCGCAGGGGAACTGGGCCATGAACTGGTCGCCAGCCAGAGCAATGCCGAACACGAACTGGTGGAGGCCGTGCAGAAGGCCAAGCCCCAGGGCATCGACTTCATGATCCTGAATCCCGGCGCCTTCACGCACACCAGCATCTCGCTGCGGGACGCCATTCTCGGCGTGGGGCTCCCGTTCATCGAAGTACATCTTTCCAATGTGCATGCGCGGGCAGCATTCCGCCGGCATTCCTATTTTTCGGACATCGCCGTGGGCTGGATCGTCGGCCTGGGGCCGCTGGGCTACGAACTCGCGCTGCGCGCGGCCGCAGTGCGTCTTGCCGGCACCGCCCCGCGCTGAAGGCCGGGCCCGTTCCACTTTCGAGGTTTTCGCAGGAGTTTCCATGGATATTCGCAAGGTCAAGAAGCTGATCGAGCTGCTGGAGGAATCCGACATCGCGGAGATCGAAATCAAGGAAGGCGAGGAGGCCGTGCGCATCAGCCGCATGCCGACCGGCGCGCCCGCGCCGCAGTACTACGCGGCGCCGCCCCCGTGGCCGCCGCCTGCCCTGCTGCTGCGGGCCGCCGCAGCGGCCGCGCCCTGCATCCCACGCGCGCCGCAAGGATGACGAGAACATCGTGCCGGCGCCGATGGTGGGCACCTACTACGCCGCCGCCTCGCCCACCGCCAAACCCTTCGTCGAGATCGGCGATGAAGTGAAGGAAGGCCAGGTGCTGTGCATCATCGAGGCGATGAAGATGATGAACCAGATCGAGAGCGACCGCGCCGGACGCGTCACGGCCATCATGGTGAAGAACGGCGACCCGGTGGAATTCGGCCAGCCGCTGTTCGTGATCGAGTAAGCGCGGCTTCCCATGCTCGACAAGATCGTCATCGCCAACCGCGGCGAAATCGCGCTGCGCATCCTGCGCGCCTGCCGCGAGCTCGGCATCAAGACCGTGGCCGTGCATTCCACGGCCGACAGCAACCTGAAGCACGTGCTGCTTGCGGATGAAACCGTCTGCATCGGCCCGCCGCCCTCGCCGCTCAGCTACCTGAACATGCCGGCCATCATCAGCGCGGCGGAGGTCACGGATTCCGTGGCCATCCACCCCGGCTACGGCTTCCTTTCCGAGAACGCCGACTTCGCCGAACGCGTGGAGAAGAGCGGCTTCGTCTTCATCGGCCCGAAGGCCGAGACCATCCGGCTGATGGGCGACAAGGTGTCGGCCATCAACGTGATGAAGAAGGCCGGCGTGCCCTGCGTGCCCGGCTCCGGCGGACCGCTGGGCCAGGACGACGACGAGAACCGGCGCATCGCGCGCAGATCGGCTACCCGGTGATCATCAAGGCCTCGGGCGGCGGCGGCGGCCGCGGCATGCGCGTGGTGCATTCCGAGGCCGCGCTGATCAACTCCATCAACGTGACGCAGCAGGAAGCGGGCGCGGCCTTCGGCAATCCGCAGGTCTACATGGAGAAATTCCTGGAGAAGCCGCGGCACATCGAATTCCAGGTGATTGCCGACAACCACGGCAACGTGGTGCACCTGGGTGAGCGCGACTGCTCGATGCAGCGCCGCCACCAGAAGGTCATCGAGGAGGCGCCCGCGCCGGGCCTCTCGGACAAGATCCGCGAGAAGATGGGCGAGCGCGTGGTGGAGGCCTGCCGCGCGGTGGGCTATCGCAGCGCCGGCACGCTGGAGTTCCTCTACCAGGACGGCGAGTTCTACTTCATCGAGATGAACACGCGCATCCAGGTCGAGCACCCGGTGACCGAGCTGGTCACCGGCATCGACCTGGTGAAGGCGCAGCTGCTGGTCGCCGCCGGCGAGAAGCTGCCCTTCGCGCAGAAGGACATCCAGTTCCGCGGGCATGCGATCGAATGCCGCATCAATGCCGAGGACGCCAAGACCTTCATGCCCTCGCCGGGCCTGGTGAAGCTATGGCACGCGCCGGGCGGCCCCGGCATCCGCGTCGACAGCCATGTGTACTCGGGCTACACCGTGCCGCCGAACTACGATTCGATGGTGGGCAAGCTCATCGCCCATGGCGAGGACCGGGATACGGCCATCGCGCGCATGAAAAACGCGCTGGGCGAGCTGGTGGTCGAGGGCATCAAGACCAACAAGGCCCTGCACCAGGAAATCCTGAGCCATGCAGCATTCCGCGAGGGCGGCCTGGACATCCACTACCTGGAGCGCCGGCTGGGGCTGAAGTAGCCCGATCCCGCGTTTGCAATGACCGGATACCTCTCGCTGCGCGTCGACCTGAAGGGACTCGATCAGGTCGAGGCTCGCGTGGAGGCCGCCGAGGCCGCGCTGTTCGACGCCGGCGCGCTGTCGGTGACGCTCACCGACGCGGTGGACGATGCCATCCTCGAGCCCGCGCCGGGCGAAGTGCGGCTCTGGCCGCAGACCGTGCTGCAAGCGCTGTTCCCGGCCGAGACGGCAGGTCCCGAATCCATCATCGTGCTGGCCCGCGCGCTGAACCTGCCCGCCGAACGCATCAGCGTCGAGCGCGTGGCCGACCGGGTTTGGGAACGTGAGTGGCTGAAGGATTTCCACTCGATGCGCTTCGGGCGAAGGCTGTGGATCGTGCCATCGCACGAGCAACCGCCCGAGGAACCCGGCAGCGTCTGTGTATCGCTTGACCCTGGCCTCGCATTCGGCACCGGCACACATCCTTCCACCGCGCTGTGCCTGACCTGGCTGGATTCACGCCTGCCTCCGGCAGCCGAAGTCATCGACTACGGCTGCGGTTCCGGCGTGCTGGCCATCGCGGCCGCGAAACTCGGCGCAAGCTCGGCCCAGGCCTTCGACATCGACCCGCAGGCCCTGATCGCCACGCGCGACAATGCGCAGGTGAATGGCGTGCAGCACATCATCGCGGTTCACGAGACGGCAGCCTCGCTGCGCGCGCCAGTGGATGTCGTGCTGGCCAATATCCTCGCGGGCACGCTGGTGGAACTGGCGCCGCAGCTGTGCGGCCTGCTGCGCCCCGGCGGCCAGCTGGTGCTGGCCGGCATCCTGAAGCAGCAGGCGCATGAGGTTCGCGCGGGCTTCGCCAACTGGATGGACCTTGCGGTGTTCGCCGAGCGCGACGGGTGGAGCGCGCTGTCGGGCACGCTGCAAGGCACCGACGCATGAGCATGTTCACCACCTGCCCCAACTGCAAAGCTGCACCTGGCGGTCACCGCCGTGGACCTGCGCGTGGGCCAGGGCTATGTGCGCTGCGGCCGCTGCGACCGCGTGTTCAATGCGCTGCTGTCGCTGGGGGAAGACGCGGAGCGGGAGCTCCAGGACGGGCTTTCGGCCACGGGCACCACCACGGTGCCGGCACTGGAACACACGGACGACGCGATCCTGGCGGAGTCCCTGGCCACCGTCACCGAGACGGTGGACGAACCTCAGCCGGAAGCGGAACCAGAGCCGGAGCCGGAGCCGGAATCTTCCGTGCCGCAGCAAGAACTGCCCGAGACGCCGCCAGATGCCCCGCTGCAGGTGGATCTGTCGGAGCCAGACCCCGAGTTCAATGCGCCCGACGAATGGTCCAGGGTCACGTCCGTCCGCCCGCAGACCAGCGAGCAGGTCGAGGTCGAAGAGACCATGGCCACGGGCACCTTCGAGACCATCGTGCTCGAGGGCGACACCTACCTGCAGACCGAGGAACACGTCGACGAGACCGAGGTCGATGCGCAGATCCGGCATATCGCGCACCAGATCGATGAAGACGAGCTGGCGCATGTGCGCGGAGCTTGCCGCGGCCGAGGAACTCCAGGCCCGCGACCTGCCCACCGAAGAGGTGGTCATGGAATCCGAGCCAGAACCAGAGCCCGAGCCCGAGCTGGACGCCGACGAGGCCGTGGGCAATGCGCCCCGGCTGCACTGGGCATGGACTGCCGGTGCGGCGGCATTGCTGGTGCTGCTGCTGGGACAGATGGTTCACCACCATCGTCAGGGGCTGGTATCCCACGCCTGGCTGGAACGCCCGCTGCGAACGGTCTATGCGCTGTTTGGCGCGCAGCTCGAGCCCAGGTGGGATCTCAAGGCCTATGACCTGAGGCAGCTTGGCGGCGAGGCGCTGCCCGGCAATGCCGCGAAGATCGTGCTGCGCGCCACCGTGCAGAACCGGGCCACGAGCAGCCAGCCACCGCCGATGATCCGGGTGACGCTGCAGGATCGCTTCGGCAATGCCCTGTCGACCACGGCCATCGCACCGCAGGACTACCTGCGCGGCGCCGCGCCCTCGCGCATTGGCGCCGACCAGCGGCTGGACGCGGAACTGACGCTGGATGATCCGAACCGCCAGGCGGTGGGCTTCGAGCTCGACGCCTGCCTGCCGGACGCCGCCGGCGAGCTTCACTGCAGCACCGACCCATGAGCTTTTCCATCGGACCGTGGCGCATCGAGGCGCGCACGGTGCTGGCGCCCATGGCCGGCGTCACGGATCGCCCGTTCCGCATCCTGTGCCGCCGCTTCGGCGCGGGACTTGCGGCGTCGGAGATGATCACCGCCGACCAGCGGTTGTGGCATACCACCAAGACGCGGCAGCGGATGAACCACGAGGGCGAACCGGAACCGCGCGTGGTGCAGCTGGCAGGCAACGATCCGGCGCTGCTGGCCGACGCGGCGCGCGCCAATGTGGACCTGGGCGCGCAGATCATCGACATCAACATGGGCTGCCCGGCCAAGAAGGTGTACGGCAGGCTGTGCGGCTCCGCGCTGCTGGGTGACGAGCCACTGGTCGGGCGCATCCTGGAGAACGTTGCGCGGGCAGTGGATGTTCCCGTCACCGTCAAGATCCGCACGGGCATCGATCGGGCGCATGTGAATGGCCTGCAGATATCACGCATCGCAGCACAATCCGGAATCCGCGCCATCGCGGTGCACGGACGCACGCGCGCGGACTTCTACGAAGGTGAAGCGGAATACGAAACGATTCGCGCCATCTGCGCGGAAGCGGGAATTCCAGTGATCGCCAACGGAGATGTTGACAGTGCGGCGAAGGCCCGTTCCGTGCTGGATTTCACGCGCGCGGACGCGGTAATGATCGGTCGCGCGGCCCACGGCTCGCCATGGATCTTTCGTGATGTCAATTCATTTCTGGAAACGGGGAAAAATACCGCGTCACCCTTGCGCACCGAGATCAGAGATATCATCCTTGAACACATCACGGCGCTGTACGCTTTCCACGGAGAAGCGGCCGGCGTACGGATAGCACGCAAGCACCTCGGCTGGTACTGCCAGCAACACACCGACACACAAGGCTTCCGGCCGCGACTGATGGCCGCGGAATCCTCGTCGGTGCAGTTCGCCACCGCGGCGGCTTGCTTTGGCGAGTGGGCGGATAACGAGAACAAGATTCCGGGGCAGGAGCGAGCGAATGCGGGCAACGAGTCAGAAGGGCGCCAAGACATCCGTCACGCGCAAGCCCAGCACCACCGGCACGCCTGAGCTGCCGCTGCGCAACCACGCCGAGCGCGCGCTCTCCGACTACCTCGCCAGCCTCAACGGTCATCGCCCCGCCCGCCTGTACGACATGGTGCTGCGCGAGGTGGAAGAGCCCCTGTTCCGCACCGTGCTCGACTACGCCAGCGGCAACCAGAGCCAGGCGGCGGTGATCCTGGGCATCACCCGCGGCACGCTGCGCAAGAAGCTGCGCGAATTCGGACTGTCCGCCTGACGGCGAGGTCGCACCAACCCATGGATCTGCCGATCCGGCGAGCGCTGCTTTCTGTTTCCGACAAGACCGGGCTGACCGAGCTTGCGCGCGCGCTGGTCGCGCGGGGCGTGGAGCTGATCTCCACCGGTGGCACGGCCAAAGCGCTGGCGGCGGCCGGCATTCCCGTCAGCGAAGTGTCTTCCGTCACCGGCTTCCCCGAGATCATGGATGGCCGCGTGAAGACGCTGCACCCGAAGATCCACGGCGGGCTGCTGGGGCGCCGTGGCGTGGATGAAGCCGTGATGGCGCGCGAGGGCATCGCGCCCATCGATCTGCTCGTCGTGAACCTGTACCCCTTCGCGGCGACGATCGCGAAGCCGGATGTCACCTACGGCGACGCGATCGAGAACATCGACGTGGGCGGGCCCGCGATGCTGCGCGGCGCAGCCAAGAACCATGCGGATGTCACCGTGGTGGTGGATCCGGGCGATTACGCGGACCTGCTCGACGAGATGCTGGAGCATGGCGGCGGCACGCGCTTTGCCTTCCGTGCCCGCCTTGCGGCCAAGGCCTTCGCGCACACCGCCTGCTACGACTCGCTGGTGGCCGACTACCTCGCGCGCCAGCATGCCGCCGAGGGCGACGCGTTTCCCGCCGAGCTGCCGGTTGGGCTAACGCGCATCGCCATGCTGCGCTACGGCGAGAACCCGCACCAGGCCGCGGCGTTCTACCGCGGCCCCCGGGCAGCGCCCGACAGCATCGCCGGCGCGCGCTTCGCGCAGGGCAAGGAACTGTCGTTCAACAACATCGCCGATGCCGACACCGCGCTCGAATGCGTGCGGCAGTTCGATCGCGCGGCCTGCGTCATCGTCAAGCACGCCAACCCCTGCGGCGTTGCCGTGGCGGCGGATATCGGCACGGCCTATGAACTTGCCTATCGCACCGACCCCACGTCGGCGTTCGGCGGCATCATCGCCTTCAACCGTCCGCTGGATGTGGCCACCACCCGGAACATCCTGGGCCAGCAGTTCGTCGAGGTGATCGTGGCGCCTTCGCTGCTGCCGGGCGCCGCCGAGGCGCTGGCCGACAAGCCCGCCGTGCGCGTGCTGCTCACCGGCGAGCTTCGATCCGCGCAGCCCGAGCGCGAAATGCGCAGCGTGGGCGGCGGCGTACTGGTGCAGGACCGGGACATCGGCAGGGTCGACGTGGCCGAGCTCACCTGTGTCACCCGCCGCCAGCCCAGCGCGCAGGAGCAGCGCGACCTCGCCTTTGCGTGGGCCGTGTGCCACTACGTGAAATCCAATGCGATCGTCTTTGCCCGCGACGAAGCGACTGTGGGCGTGGGCGCGGGGCAGATGAGCCGCGTGTACTCCAGTCGCATCGGCGCGATCAAGGCCGAGGATGCAGGCCTTTCGGTGCGGGGCGCGGTCATGGCCTCCGATGCATTCTTTCCGTTCCGCGATGGCGTGGAGGTGGCGGCCCGCCAGGGCGTCACCGCCGTCATCCAGCCCGGCGGCTCCAAGCGTGACGACGAAGTGATCGCCGCTGCGGACGAGGCTGGACTTGCCATGCTGTTCACGGGCATGCGGCATTTCCGGCACTGAATTGGACAGCAAAACCTACAAGGTCCTCATCATCGGGGGCGGTGGCCGCGAGCATGCGCTGGCCTGGAAATGCGCGCAGTCGGCGCGCGTGACCGAAGTGCTGGTGGCGCCGGGCAATGCCGGCACCGCGCGCGAACCGAAAGTACGCAACGTGCCGGTGGGCGCCGAAGACATCGAGAAGCTGGCCGACCTTGCGGCCGGCGAAGGCGTAAGCCTGACCATCGTGGGGCCGGAGGTGCCGCTGGTTGCGGGCATCGTCGATCACTTCGCGATGCGCGGCCTGCCCTGCTTCGGCCCGCGCAAGGCCCCGGCGCAGCTGGAAGGCTCCAAGGCCTTCACCAAGGAATTCCTGATCCGCCACGGCATCCCCACGGCCGGCTATCGCAAATTCACCCGCGATAACTTCGATCGGGCGTGGCTTGCGGCACAGCCGACGCCCGTCGTGGTGAAGGCCTCGGGACTTGCCGCGGGCAAGGGCGTGATCATCGCGCAGACCGCGGCGGAGGCCGTGGATGCGGCTGAATCCATGCTGCAGGGTCGCTTCGGCGCCGCCGGCGACGAGATCGTCATCGAGGAATTCCTCGACGGCGAGGAAGCCAGCTTCATCGTGATGTGCGATGGCACGCATGTGGTGCCGATGGCCAGCAGCCAGGACCACAAGCGCCTGCGCGACGCCGACGAGGGTCCGAACACCGGCGGCATGGGGGCGTATTCACCGGCGCCGGTGGTCACCCCAGCCGTGCACGAGCGCATCATGTGCGAAGTGATCGATCCAACGGTGCGCGGTCTTGCCGCCGACGGCATGCCGTTCACCGGCTTCCTGTACGCGGGCCTGATGATCGATGCGAAGGGCGCGCCCAAGGTCATCGAGTACAACGTGCGCTTCGGGGATCCCGAGACCCAACCCGTGCTCGCGCGCCTGAAGTCCGATCTCACCGTGCTGTGCGAGGCCGCGCTGGCTGGTCGCCTCGACACCGTGAAGGCCGAATGGGATCCGCGCGCCGCGCTGGGCGTGGTCATCGCGGCGCACGGCTATCCCGACGAAGTGCGCAAGGGCGATGTGGTCACCGGGCTCGACCAGGTGGGCGCGCTGCCAGGCAAGCTCTTCCATGCCGGCACGGCCAATCGCGATGGCAAGGTGGTCACATCCGGTGGCCGCGTGTTCTGCGCGGTCGGCCTCGGCGCCACGGTGCGCGCGGCGCAGCGCGAGGCCTATGCCATCGTCGATGCGGTCGCGTTCGAGGGCGCGCAGTCGCGCCGCGACATCGGCTACCGCGCCATCGCGCGTGAGGAACGCCGCTAGCTTTCCCCCTCGCGCGGCGCGGCGGGCGTGAACACGCCCGCCCGCCGGCTTCCGCATGTCTCGGGCCGACGCATGCGCCTGGTGCGCGGCCTGCTGGCGTTCCTGCAATGGCTGAGCCCGCGGCTTGCCGCGCGCGTGGCGCTGCGGCTGTTCCTGACGCCGGTGCGGCGCAAGCTCAATCCCGCCGATGAAGCCGAAATGTACCGCGCGCGGCATCACTTCCTGCGCTGCGCGAACGGCGATCCGATCCATGTGTACGAATGGGGCGAGGGCCCGCGCACCGCGCTGATCCTGCATGGCTGGGGCTCGCATGCGGCGCGCTTCACGACGATGGTACGCGCCCTCACCGACCGCGGCTGGCGCGTGCTGGCCCCCGATGCGCCGGGTCATGGTGAATCCCATGGCAGCACCTCAAGCCTGCCGCAGTTCATCGGCGCGCTGGATGCCGTGATCGAACAGCTGGGTCCCGTGCAGGCGCTGGTCGGACATTCGATGGGTTCACTGGCCATCGCGATGCGCCTGGGTGATTCGCGGCGCCCGCCTCCCGCCGATTTGGCGCGCGTGGTGCTGATCAGCACGCCCTCGGGCGCGCCGTTCCTGGTGGAATCCTTCGAGCAACTGTTCGGCATCGACGGCGCCACGCGCGAGCATGGCCTGCGCATCTTCCGGCAGCGATTCGGCGGACTGCCGGAAGAGTTCATGGCGCTGCCCGGCGACGCCCAACTGCACCTGCCGGTGCTGCTCGTGCATGACGCAGCGGACGATGTCGTGCCCTTCGACCACAGCGCGCAACTGGCGCGACGCCTGCCGGATGCAAGTCTCATCACGACGCACGGACTGGGGCACAGCGGCCCGCTGCGGGATCCCGCGACGCTCACGGCCATTGCGGATTTCCTCGACGCGGTTTGATGCGCGTATCCTTGCCCTTGCAATCACGGGGGATGCTGTCGATGGCTTTGATTCAGCGGATGAAGACTGCGTTGGGAATGCCGGCGTTGGCGCTGGCCATTGCCGTTCTGCCTGTTGCAGCAGCCAGCGGCGCCGAAGCTTCCGGGCAGCGTCCCGATGGCGCCCAGACGTACGCGCGATTCTGCGCGGCCTGCCACGACCAGACCACGGCGCGCATTCCGTCGCGCGATGCGCTGACGCGTCTTTCGCCCCAGCGAATCATGCGCACGATGGATTTCGGGCTGATGATGAGCGTGGCCTATCCGATGCGGCGCGACGAACGCGAGGCCGTGGCGGTATTCCTCGGCAAGGGCCGCGAGGAAGTCGCGCCACCAGCCAGCGCGCTGTGCGGACCAGACCACCGCATCATGTCCTCGCAGTCGAAGGCAAAGTGGACGGGCTGGGGACCGGCCGCGGACAACATGCGCGTGCAGGCCGCAGCGGATGCGGGCATTGATTCATCCAGCATCGGCAACCTGAAGCTCAAGTGGAGCTTCGGATTCGCCGGCGACGTCATCGCGTTCGCCGCGCCCACGGTGCTCAAGGGCACGCTGTTCGTCGGCAGCGCCGGCGGCGCCGTGCAGGCCCTGGATGCGCGCACGGGCTGCATCCACTGGAGCTACCAGGCCGCTGGCCCCGTCCGCACTCCGCCGACGGTGACGCAGGATCGTGGTCGCACGCTGCTGCTGTTCACCGACCAGATCGGCGGCGTGTACGCGCTGGATGCCAGGACCGGCCGGCAGGCATGGAAGACCCGCGTCGAGACGCACGAGGCCACGCGCCTGACGGGCGCGATCGCCGTGCACGACGGGTTGGCGTTCGTGCCTGCGGCGTCATGGGAAGAATCCCGCGCGGTGGATCCGGCCTATCCCTGCTGCACTTTCCGCGGCAGCGTGTCGGCACTCAGGGTGCGCGATGGCAAGGTGGCGTGGAAGACCTGGCTGGCGCCCGAGCCGAAGCAGACCCATGTCACGGAGTCGGGCACGAAACGCTATGGCCCGTCCGGCGTGGGCGTGTGGGGCGCGCCGGCGATCGACGCGGCGCGCGGCCTCATCTATGCGGGCACAGGCAACGACTACACGCATCCGGCAACGGGCCTGAGCGATGCGGTGATCGCTCTTGAGATGAAGACCGGTCGAATCGCGTGGTCGCAGCAGGTGTGGCCGAACGATGTCTTCAATGCACAGTGCGCGCGCGGTGGCGACAAGAACTGCGGCGCGGATTTCGACTTCGGCGCGCCGGTGCTGCTGGTGCGCGCGCCGGATGGACGGCAGATCCTCGTCGCGGGCCAGAAGTCCGGCGTGGTCTGGGGACTCGATCCGGCCGACAGGGGCCGGGTCCTGTGGCAGACCCGGGTGGGCGTAGGCGGCATCTCGGGCGGCGTGCAGTGGGGCATGGCCAGCGATGGCGCCCGCGTCTATGCGGCAGTTGCCGATGGCGTGCGTAATGGCGGCGACCTGGGCTCGCCGCAGGTCGGCAACGCCAGCTTCGATCCGGTGAAGGGTGGCGGACTCACCGCGCTCGACGTGCTCACCGGCGCGAAGGCGTGGTTCGCGCCCAGCACGCCCTGCTCGCCGCCGCGCGAGGGCTGCAGCCCCGCGCAGCCCGGCGCGGTCACTGCCATCCCCGGCGCGGTCATTTCCGGCTCGATGGACGGACACCTGCGCGCCTTCTCGACCGAAGATGGCCGCCTGCTGTGGGATGTGGACACGCAGCAGCGATACGCCACGCTGAACGGCGTGGAAGCACAGGGAGGCTCGCTGGATGGAGCCGGCGCCGTCGTGGTCGACGGCATGCTCTACATCAACTCGGGCTATCCGCGAATCGGCGGCGCGCCCGGCAATGTGCTGCTGGCCTACGGCCTGGACAGCAGCCGGCCGTAGCCGGGCGCCGCGCCGGAAAGCCCCACCAGCCGCGCGCCGGCCCACAGGCCATGCGGCATGCTGGAGATCACCGGCACGCCGGTGCGCTTTTTCCAGCGGCGCGATCAGCTCCAGCGTGCGCAGGCCGCCGCACGACACCAGCAGTGAATCGGCCTTCGATGCCGATGCATGCACGCCCGCGACGAAATCCTCCAGCTGCCGCTGCGTCACCTTGTCGACATCGGTCATGGCTTCCAGGCCCATGCCGGTGATGACCAGCGGCTCGAGTCCATGCTCCACGAGGAATGCGCGCAGGCGATCGTTGACGGTTTCGTTGTAGGCGGTGGCGACCGCCACCCGGCGCGCGCCCACGGCCTTCAGGCCATCGATGACGCCGTTGCTCATGGTGGTCGAGGGCAGCCCCGAAGCCTCGGTGACCCTGGCGCGCAGTTCGCGGTTGTAGGCCTCGCCCTTGTAGAACGTGAGCGATGTGCCGCTGAGTTGTATGGCCTGGGCGCCAGCCTCGGCCAGCAGTTTCGCCGCGGCGGGAATGCGTTGCTGCGCGGCATCGAAACTGTCGGGCGTCATGCGTTCGATGCCAAGGCCCGTGACCACGAAGCGCAGCTGGCTGCCGTACATGGCGATGCCTTCTTCAGGCACTTCACGTTTGGCGGGCGGAAGGATCAGACCCAGCACGGGCACATTGCCCGCAGCGCCTGCGGTGCGTATGCCGAAGCCGGTTGCAGCTGCGGCTGCAGCTGCGGCGAGAATGTCGCGACGGTTCATAGGCGCCCCCATCCGGATGGCCACATCGGCACGCCCGCAAGCGTAGCGGATAAGGCATGCTTGCTGCCATGAGTGAGCCCGAACCCGCCTGCCCGCTGTGCGCGCCCCGGCCGGAGGATTCCCCGAACTGGCTGAAGGTGGCCGCCCTGAGCGCCTCCACGCTGTATCTGGACCGCAACCAGACCTACCGCGGTCACTGCCAGCTGGTGTTCGACCGGCGCCACGTGGAGGGCCTGGAATACCTTGCGGCAGAGGAGCACGACGCAATGATGGGCGACCTGCGCCGAGCGGCGCGGGCCATCGTCGCCGCAGTGCAGCCTGATCGGATGAACTACTGCTCGCTGGGCAACGTGGCGCCCCACCTGCACTGGCACCTGGTGCCGCGCTACCGCTCCGACCCGCGCTGGGGCTCGCCCATCTACACCACCGACGTGAGCCAGATGAGGGTGACGCGCCTCGAAGAGCCGGCGTTTCGCGCGCTGGCCGCTACACTTGCCCGATGCCTGTAGAAATCCGACTGTCGGACCTCAATTCGGCGGCCGACGCGGCCGCTGTCGTGCCGTGCTCGACTCATACGCCTCGGATCCGCGCGGCGGCAGCGAGCCGCTGTCCGCGCAGGTCAGGGACCGGCTCATCCCGGGCCTGAAGTCGCATCCCACCACACGCATCTGGCTGGCATGGGATGCCGGCCAGGCCGTCGGGCTGTGCGTGGGTTTCCTGGGATTCTCCACCTTCCAGGCACGGCCGCTGCTGAACATCCACGACCTGGCCGTGGTGCCGGGCCGGCGCGGTGGCGGCGTGGGCCGCGCGCTGCTTTCAGCCGCCGAGTCGCATGCCCGCCAGGCCGGTTGCTGCAAGCTGACGCTGGAAGTGCAGGATGACAACCATCCCGCGCGCGGCCTCTATGAACGCTTCGGCTTTCGCGACGTGAAGTATGGCGATTCCGGCCCGACGCGATTCCTCAGCAAGAACCTGGGAAACCTCACATGAAAAAATGGATTGCCGTCCTCGCCCTGCTGATCGGCGCCGTGCCGCTGGCCGCGAGCGCCGACGACAAGTCGGACGTGGAAGCCGCCACCGCGCGCTGGATCGACGCCTTCAACCGCAAGAGCAGCGTGGACATCGTCGCGCTGTACGCCGCCGATGCGGTGTTCTTCGGCACGTCTTCGCCGGTTCTGCGCGACAGGCCGGCACTGGTGCAGGAGTATTTCAAGGGCCTTGCCTCGCTGGGCGATTCGGTGATCTCGATGGGCGATCACCGCGTGCAGGTGTTCGGCCGGGTCGCCATCAACACCGGCTTCTACACGCGCACGGCGCAGCAGGACGGCAAGCCGGTGCAGTCGCCCGCGCGCTTCAGCTTCGTCTACGAGAAGCGCGGTGGCCAGTGGTTGATCGTCAACCACCACTCATCGGCATTTCCGCAGCCATAGCCGTAGCCCTGGCCGGGGAACATCGGCACCTTCAGTCGTAGAACTCCGGCGCCTTCTTCAGCCCCGCGTAGGTCGGGGGGTCGTGCTGGATCCACATCTGGGCGCCGCTGTCCTTGAGGAACTGCTCCACCTTCACGCGCGTGGCACGGGTCATCGCCGCATCGAAATCGAAGGTGGGCACGCGATCCAGGGTTCTTTCCTCGGGGAAATGGTACAGATCGCCCTCCAGCAGCACCGGCCCGGTGCGGGCGAGCTTCACGAACAGCATCTGGTGACCGGGGGTGTGCCCCGGGGCGGCCATAACGACCACGGTGCCATCGCCGAAGACATCGTGGTCCGCGTTGTTCAGCGTGATGCGCTTCGCGTCGCGCAGGTCGCGATAGGTGTCGGGCGTGCGGATACCCACCTCGGCATCCTTGAACATCAGGTCGTACTCGGCCTGCTGAACGATCCATGTGGCCTTCGCAAATGCATTGGCATTGGCCGTGTGATCCGTGTGGTAGTGCGACATCGCCACATGCGTGATGCCCTCGATGGGGTGACCCAGCGCCGCAAGCTGCGTGCCGAGTCGCCGGGTGGCCTTGAGGATGTCCTGCTCCACGGCCTCGGTGCCATCGTCCCGGATCTTCGCATCCGGCACCTGCCCCACATCCCAGACCAGCGTGCCCTTCGGATGCACGATCAGGTAGCACGGCGACACGAAACTGCCGTCACCCTTCACTTCTTCCTTCTTCAGACTGAAGAGCGCCGGGTCCATCGGCGCGATCGTGCCGCAGTCGAGGATGTATAGGCGGGGACCGGCCGGTGCGGTTTCGGGGGACGCGGCGGCAGTGGCCGGCTTCTGGCTCCCGCAACCTGCGAGGGTGAAGGCCGCGCACAGGAACGCCGCCCAGCCCGGATTCAGCGCCAATTTTGTCGTGGTCTGCATGCGTCCCCCCGCGGTACCGATTCTTCTGGCACACTTTTGCCGAAGCTGCAGTGTACAGCTACCAGGGAGAAGGCCATGAACACGACGAACCCCTATGCGCCGCCCACGGCGCCCGTGCGCGATATCGGCTCGCCAGATGCGCAGAACGAACCCGGCGGCCGGGGTGCCCGGCTGGGCGCTGTCATCCTCGACGGCATCATGGCCTCGATCCTGATCTACGTGCCGCTTGGAATCGGCTTCGGCATGTCCGGCGCCGCCATGCCGCCCATGACCGACACCATGGCCTTCTACATGGCCCTGCTCACCGGCCCCGGAGCGCTGTTCGGCCTGGCGGGCCTGCTGATCTGGGGTGGCGTCACCGCCTACCTGGTGCACAAGAACGGGCAGACACTCGGCAAGAAGATCCTGGGCATCAAGGTCGTGCGCACCGACGGTTCGCGCGCTTCGCTGGGTCGCATCTTCTGGCTGCGCAACGTGATCGTGGTGCTGCTGTCGATGATTCCCATCGCGGGCATGATCCTGTCGCTGGTCGACTCGCTGCTGATCTTCCGCGAGTCCCGCCAGTGCCTGCACGACCAGATCGCGGGCACCATCGTCGTGAAGGCCTGAGCGCTTGCGTCGAGGCGCACTCGACACGCTGATCGAGGCCGAGACTCCCGAGGGTATTTCGCTCGAACTGCGGCCGGCGGGGCTGCCGGCCCGCTTCTTCGCCTTCCTGCTGGACTGGGCGATCCGGATCGCGGTCATCGTGGCCGCCGCCCAGATCTCGGCACTGATGGGCGGCATCGGCACGGCCGTCTGGATCATCAGCCTGTTCGTGCTCGAGTGGCTGTATCCAGTGGCGTTCGAACTCGGCCGCGCCGGCGCGACGCCGGGCAAGAGCGCGATGGGACTGCGAGTCGTGATGGACAGCGGACTGCCGGTCACGCCGGCGGCCTCGCTGACGCGCAATCTGCTGCGGGTCGCGGATTTCCTGCCGCTGATGTACGGGTTCGGCATCATCAGCATGCTGCTCCGGAAGGACTTCAAGCGGCTGGGAGACCTGGTGGCAGGCACGATGGTGGTGCATCGCCCGCGCGCCGTTGCCAGGGCCTCGCTGCCGGAAGTCGAAGCCGTCGCCCCGGCGATTGGCATCGGCCTTACGGAGCAGGCCGCCATCGTCGCGCTGGCGTCGCGCGCATCGCGCATGACAGGCGAACGCCTGGATGAGCTGGCCGCGCTGGCGGCCCCCGTCGTCGGGCAGCCCGGCGACTCCGGAGCTGTCGTCACGCGCCGCGTGCTCGGCGTGGCACGGTGGCTCATGGGCCAGCGCAAATGACGCCACTGCAGTTTGAATCACTCTACGAAGCGGACTGGAAGCGCCTGGAAGACATGGTCCAGCAGTGCCTGGCCAGGGGCCGGCGTGGCGCAGCCCGCGCCCCCGCGGTGCAGGGCGAACAGCTGGCCATCCTGTATCGCCGCGCGTGTGAACAACTGGCGCTTGCCCGGCAGCGCGCCTATCCGCCCTACCTGGTCGAACGCCTGGAGCGCGTCACCGGCGACGCCCACCAGCTGATCTACCAGCGCCGGCAGTTCGGAGCAGCGGCTTTCCGCGAATTCATCGCGCGCGGATTTCCGCGCACTGTACGGCAGCACCGCTACTACGTGCTTGCGGCCTCGCTGCTGTTCCTGGTGCCCACGCTGGTGCTCGGCGTGCTCATCCACCAGCGGCCCGACCTGGTTCTGTCGGTGATGGATGCGAACACGGCCGACATGTTCGAACAGATGTACTCGGGCGATGGGGAATCCCTGGGCCGGCGCCGCGACGTGAACAGCGACTGGGCCATGTTCGGCTACTACATCCGCAACAACGTCGGCGTTTCCTTCCAGTGCTTCGCGGGAGGCCTGTTCCTGGGACTGGGCAGCATCTTCTACCTGGTCTTCAATGGCGCCCAGGCCGGCGCCGTGGCGGGCTACCTCACCGAACGCGGACTCGGGGACACGTTCTATTCGTTCGTCGTCACCCACGCATCCTTCGAACTGACCGCCATCGTGCTTTCGGGCGCCGCCGGGCTGCGCCTCGGCAACGGGCTGCTCGCGCCGCGGCGACTTACGCGCCGCGCGAGCCTGGTGAAGGCGGCCGTGGAAGTCGCGCCAATGGTCTACGGGTTCGCGCTGATGCTGCTGATCGCAGCGGCCATCGAGGGCTTCTGGTCGTCGGCCACGTGGCTGCCCGGCGTGGTCCGCTACAGCGTGGCCGCGGCCTGCTGGGCGGGAGTGCTGTCGTATTTCATCTGGCAGGGGCGTCGTGCGGATTGACGCCCTCGACCTGAAGATGCGGCCCCGCGGCGCCTTCGAAGCCGCGGACCTCGGCGTGCGCATGTGCCAGCGCCACTGGCGCCAGATCTACGCCTGCCATGCGCTCGTTACGCTGCCGGTGATCGCGCTGTGCATCGCCGCGGTGCCGATCGCGAGCTGGCTGCCGGCGCCGCTCATCTTCCTTGCCAAGCCCTGGATCGACCGCACGAGCCTGTTCGTGCTGTCGCGCGCCGCCTTTGGCCAGCGCACGAAGCCGCTCGACCTGTGGCAGGCGCAGCGATCGGTGTGGTGGCGCCAGCTGCTGTCCACGCTCACCTGGCGCCGGCTCTCGCCGTGGCGCTCTTTCACGCAGCCGGTGTACCAGCTCGAAGGTCTGCCGATGGGTCCGCGAGGCCAGCGCCTGCGCGTGGTGCGCGGTGAGTACCGGGGACCCGCGGCCATGGTGAGCTTCGCCTTCGGCGTGGTCGAGACATTGCTGATCGTCGGCGTCATATCGCTGGTGTTCTGGCTGGCACCCACCGAGAACGATACGGCCCAACTGTGGCAGAGCATGGCGGGGGAAGCGGGCATCTGGGATATCGCCGCGCCACTGTGCTACGGGCTGGTGGTGCTGTTCCTCGAACCGTTCTACGTGGCCGCCGGGTTCACGCTCTATCTCACGCGTCGCTCTGAACTCGAGGCCTGGGACATCGAACAGGAATTGCGCCGTGCGTTCCAGGGCTGACCGCCTGCGCCGCGGGCTGCTGCTGGCGATGGCCGTCGCGCTGGTATCCGCGGCGCGCGCCGAACTGCCGGTCGAGTCCGGCGCGCAGCCCAGCATGGCGCAGGTGAGCCAGGCCGAAGACCTCATGCGCACGGATCCGTCGCTGTCGAACGAAAAGTCCGTGCGCCTGCTCAAGTGGAAATCGCGCGAACAGAAGGACGCGGACAAGAGCCAGGACGAGCCCGCCTGGGTGCGGTGGGTGCGCGGCCTGTTCGGCTTCATGGGCAGCGCGGGCCGGGCGGTGGTGTGGATCCTGGCCGGAATCCTCGCGGCGATGCTGGTGGTGTTCATCCTGCGAGTGGTACGTGAACGCGGACCGGCAGCAGCAGGGTCGGCCTTCCAGGCGCCCACGCATGTGCGCGGGCTCGACATCCGCCCCGAAGCCCTGCCGGCGGATATCGGCGCCGCGGCGCGCGCGCTGTGGGATGGCGGCGAGCATCGTGCCGCGCTGTCGCTTCTGTATCGAGGCCTGCTGTCGCGACTGGCGCATGCGCACCAGGTGCCCGTGCGCGAATCCAGCACGGAAGGCGAATGCCTGGCACTGGCGCGCCTGCAGCTGGCGGGCCCCTCCGCGCTGTTCACCGGCCAGCTCATCGAGACATGGCAGCGCGCGATCTATGGCGGGCTGCAACCACCCACCGCCACAGTGCATGAACTGTGCGGCCAGTTCGATGCACGGCTGGCGCCCGGAGCCCGGGCATGAACCGCGGCCGGATCGTGACTGGCTTCGTGTTGCTGCTGCTCGCGGCCGGCGGCTGGTGGATCGCCTCCAACACCTACTGGGTTACCGAGACAGTGAGCATGCCGCTGCAGGGCGAAGCGGCCCGCAATCCGTTCCATGCCGCGCAGCTGTTCGTGCGCAGGCTGGGCGCAAGCCCGCAGACCGACACGCTGCTGGACACGCGCGATCCGCGCGATGTGATCGTGCTCAATCGCTGGGGGTGGGATCTGTCCGCCGCCCGGCGCCAGCAGATCGAGCGCTGGGTGGAGGCCGGAGGCAGGCTGGTGGTGGACGAGTCGCTTCGGCTCAGCGGCGAGGAGTTCCAGCGCTGGAGCGCCGTGCAGTACGAATACATCGAAACCACTGCCGAGGAAGACAAGGCCCTCGAGGAAGAAGCCGCGCGCACGGGAGAAACCCCGGAGGCCGATCCCTGCATTGAGCTGCGCCAGGTCGGGGAATCGCCGCTGCGCGACGAGCTGGTGGACAGCCGGTATTTCATGTGCAACTCGGATGAGCGGGACGTTCTCACCTCGCAGCGGCAGGTCAGCTGGGGCCTGCGCGGCCGCCATGGGCTCAATGCGGCGCGCATGGCCGTCGGCAAGGGCAGCGTCACGGTGATTCGCGGCTACCCCTTCACCGACGAGCGATTCCTGAAGGGTGACCATCCCGGCATCCTGGTGGCCGCCGCGCAGCTGCGCGGCGCGGATCGCGTGCATTTCCTCACCGAATCGGAGCATCCCTCGCTGCTCGCGCTCATCTGGATGTACGGCGCGCCGGTGGTTGGGCTCGCCGCCGCCTGGCTGCTGCTGGCGCTGTGGCGCAATGGGGTGCGATTCGGATCGATTGTCGGCACCGCTACCCCGGCGCGCCGCTCGCTGGCTGAACAGATCCGGGGAACCGGGCAGTTCGCGCTGCGGTTCGGCGGTGGCACGGCACTGCACCGCGCCACCCGACGCGCGCTGCTGGAAACCGCCAGCGCGCGAATCCCCGGCTTTCACGCCATGGTGGAAGCGGACAGGGTCCGGGCCATGGCTGCCGCCGCGCGCATCGGCGAGGCGCAGCTGGGGGCGGCCCTCGATCCCGGCTCGGGCGCCGGCCGCGAACTGCTGTCTTCCATTGCGCTGCTGGAATCCGCGCGGCGCGCCATCCTTTCGTTCAAACGGAGTCCCTCGCATGCAACCTGAAACCGACCACACGGCCCGGGCCGCCGAACTGCTGCAGAAACTGCGCGAGGCCATCGGACAGGCCGTGGTGGGCCAGACGGCGGTCATCGACCAGGTGCTGATCGCGCTGGCCGCTTCGGGCCACGTGCTGCTCGAGGGCGTGCCCGGACTCGGCAAGACACTGCTGGTGCGGGCGCTGTCGCGCACGATGGCGCTGAATCACTCGCGCATACAGTTCACGCCCGACCTGATGCCCTCCGACATCGTGGGCTACGCCACGCTCGATGCGGCAACGCGCGAGATCCGCGTGACCCGCGGTCCGGTGTTCACGCATCTGCTGCTCGCCGACGAGATCAACCGCGCGCCAGCCAAGACGCAGAGTGCGCTGCTGGAAGTCATGCAGGAGTACCAGGTCACGCTCGAAGGCCAGTCGATGCCGCTGGCGCGGCCCTTCATGGTGCTGGCCACCCAGAATCCGGTGGAGACCGAAGGCACCTATCCGCTGCCGGAGGCACAGCTCGATCGCTTCCTGTTCAAGATCGAGATGAGCTACCCGAGCGCCGCGGAAGAGGCCGATGTGATCCGCCGCGCCACGCTGAACCAGGCCGGCGACGAACTGCCACTGGCCGGCGTGCAGGCGCTGATCAACGAGCGCACCGTGCTCAACCTGCAGACGCTGGCCTCGCGGCAGCGGGTCGATGACGCGGTGGTGGACTACGCCGTGCGCATCGGACGCGCCACGCGTGAATGGCCCGGCATTTCGCTGGGCGCCGGCACGCGCGGCGCGCTGGCACTGGTGCGGGGCGCGCGCGCGGCGGCGCTGCTGGACGGTCGTGGCTTCGTCACTCCCGACGATGTGCGGCGCGTGGCATTGCCGGCCCTGCGCCATCGCGTGGCGCTGTCGCCCGACTCGATCCTGGAAGGCCGCAATGTCGACGATCTGCTGACCGGCGTGCTGGACAGCGTGGCTGCGCCGCGAATCTGATCCATGACCCGCATCAGGTACCTGCCGGGGCTGCCGCTGCTGCTGCTCATCGGGGCTGGCGCAGCGCTGGCGCTGGTCGCGCTGCTGCTGGGCGCAGGCGTGCGCGCTACAGGCTGGGCGGCATCGATCTGGATGCTGCTGCTGGCCACCGTCAGCGCGTCGGACTTCCTGTATTCGCGGCGACTGTGGCAGGCCGCAACGCCGCGCCTGGAACGCCAGCTGCCGCCGGCCATGGCCATCGGCAGCCGCCGCGAGGTGGAACTCGCGCTGCACGTGCACGGCGAGGCGGACTGGCGTTGCCGGCTGCTCGACCAGACCTCTGATTCGATCGAGGTGCGCGGCATGCCCATCGACCTGCGGCTGCGAGGAGGCTACGCCACGGCAACCTCCTACGAGGCACGCCCTGGCCTGCGCGGCGATGTGCAGTTCGGGCCCGCCCATGTAAGGGTGCGTTCCCGACTGGGCACCTGCGAGCTGCAGACGAGCCTCGGCGCCGCCCAGCAGCTGCGCGTGTATCCGGATT
This sequence comes from Pseudomonadota bacterium, assembly GCA_016720075.1. Classification (GTDB taxonomy): domain Bacteria; phylum Pseudomonadota; class Gammaproteobacteria; order Steroidobacterales; family Steroidobacteraceae; genus ZC4RG30. Next base: position 466,893 of record JADJXW010000001.1, on the reverse strand, counting down.
TCGGGCAGATCGCGCGCTATGCGTGGCTGGCGGGTGATCGCCGCCTGCAGGAGATCGGCGTCAAGGCGTTCCGCCAGCGCGGCGAAGGCACCGACTTCAAGCAACTGGCCGAGTACCTGCCGGGCGACCCGGTCCGGCACATCGACTGGAAGGCAACGCTGCGCAACTCGCGGCCCGTGGTCCGCCAGTACCAGGACGAACGCAACCAGTGCGTGCAGGTGCTGCTCGACTGCGGCCGACGCATGCGCGCCGATGACCGCACCGGCGCGGCCGCGACCACGCATTTCGATGACGTGCTCAATGCCGTGCTGCTGCTGGCCTACGTGGCGCTGGGCCAGGGCGATGCGGTGGGCGTCGGCACCTTCGGCGTTGCGCCTGAGAACCGGCGCGCGGTTCCGCCGCGCAAGGGCCTGCACGTGCTGGGGCAGCTGATGTCCGCGCTGTACGACCAGCAGCCCACCACCACCCACACCGACTACGTGGCGGCGGCCCGCGATTTCATGCTGCGCCGGCAGAAGCGCGCGCTGGTCGTGGTCATCACCAATTTCCGCGATGAAGACAGCGCCGAGCTGCAGACGGCCCTGTCGATGCTGCGCCAGAGGCACCTGGTGCTGGTCGCGAGCCTGCGCGAGCGCATCGTGGGCGAACTGCTGGCAACGCCGCTGTCCTCCGCCGCGAATGCGCTGGATGTGGCCAGCGCGCACCTGCACGCGCAGTCCCGCCGCGATGCGTTCCTGCGCCTGGCCGCGCGCGATGGGCTGATGGTCGATGCGGAACCGCAGCAGCTGGGCATCGACCTGGTAAACCGCTATCACGCCGCCAAGCGCGCCGGCATGATCTGATCCGGCGCCGGCGCATGTATCATTCGCGCCATGAACGCCAAACACGGGTTGCTGCTGCTGATGCTCGCGCTGGCCTCGACGGCCGCCGAAGCCCCTGCTCCCATCGTGGTGCTGCCGGATCGGCTCACGTTCACAACACCGCCCGCGATTCCCGACCTGAAGACGGCCTACGTGCTCGGCTCCGAAAGCCAGCCCGGCACCTATGCCATCCGGGTAAGGCTGAAGGCCGGCGGTCGCGTGCCGGTGCACACCCATCCCGACACGCGCTATTCAACCGTGCTGTCTGGCACTCTGTATGTGGGCTTCGGCGCCACCACGGACGACATGCACATGACGGCAGTGCCCGCCGGCGCGGTTTACGTGGCGCCGGCCAATGTGCCTCACCATCTCTGGGCGAAGGATGGCGAGGTGGTGTACCAGGAGGCTGGCGTGGGCCCCACCGGGACGAAGATGCTGGCCACTCCATGATCCGGCTCGCAGGCCTGCCGCATGACTTCATTGCTGCCGGCCCTGCTGCGCCCTGACTGCGCGCGCTGCGCGGCGCTGTGCTGCGTGGCGCCGGCCTTCGATGCCGAACAGGGATTCGGCTATGACAAGCCGGCCTCGGAACCCTGCCGGCACCTGCAGGCGGACAACCGCTGCGGCATTCATCCGGCACTGGTGGCACAGGGATTTTCCGGCTGCGCGAGCTTCGACTGCTTCGGCGCCGGACAGCGCGCCACCGCGCTGTTCAGCGGCGAGGACTGGCGCGCCTCGGCGGCACAGGCCACCCGCATGTTCGAGACCTACGGCCGGCTGCGCACGCTGCATGAACTGCTCGCGCTGGCCACGGTGGCGCTGACCCAGGCGCGCTCCGCCGCCGCCACGGAAACTGTGCAGCAGGTACTCGCGCAGCTCACCCGACTGTGCGAAACCAGTGAGCCGGTGGATGGCATTGCGCTGCGCCGCAAGACACTGGATCAGATACGACAGGCGCTGCGCGGAGAATCAGTCGAATGAGTGGAACAGCAATGTTGTGGGCAGGGGCAGCCGCCGTGGCGGTCGGAGTGCTCGCATGGATACTCACGCGCTCTGGTCGCCGCCCCGCGGAACCAGCGGCGCCGCGCGCAGCGGCCAAGGCGCCCGCCGCCGCGCCCGCTGTCGCGCCGACTCCGGCAGCTCCATCAGCCCCACGCGAGACCTCGCCCGCATCGCCACTGCAGCAGGTAGTGGCGCTGGCGCTGGACGATGCGACGCTCGCCGCTGGCGCATCGCTGGATTCCGCCGCCACGCGGCTGCTGCTCGGCGCAAGCCAGGAGCTGGCGCTGATCGGCAACGAAACCCGCTACACGCCGCGCCGGCCGTCGCTGCTGCCGCAGCTGCTCGAGGCGGTCAGCGACGAGGACGCATCGCTCAAGGCGCTGTCGCGGATCATCTCGCAGGATCCGCAGCTCACCGGCGACCTGCTGCGCACGGCCAACAGCGCGCTGTATCGCGTCAGCGGCAGCCCGATCGAGAGCATCGAGCGTGCCGCGGCCATGCTGGGCACGCAGGGCCTGCGCTCACTGATTTCCGCCGCGCTGGTCAAGCCGCTGGCTGGCGGCGATTCCGGCGCGTCGGGGCGCTTTGGCGAAGTGACCTGGGAGCATTCGATCTGCAGCGCCAGCGCCGCCGAAGCCTGGGCCGCCCGCGTGCAGGAGTGCGATCCGTTCACGGCCCATCTGCTCGGGCTGATGCATGGACTGGGCGACGTCGCCGTCTATCGCGTGATGCGCGACGTCACCGCGCGCCAGCCGGATGCCAGCTCCTCGGCGCTGATCGCGCATGCGCTGGCCACGCAGGGCGCCGTCACCGCGCGCCGGATCGCGGCGAGCTGGGGGCTGTCGGATCGCACGCAGGAAGCCCTCGAGGCCCAGTCCGCCGCCGCGCCCTCGCTGGAGGTGACGCCGCTGGCGCGCGCGCTGCGCTTTGGCCGGCTGGCGGGCGCCGTCGTGCTGCTGTGCCGGCACAAGAAGCTGGAAGAGGCGCAGGCGCTGCCGCTGCTGGCCAGCGCCGGATTCGAAGGCCCGCAGCTCGAGCGGATCTGGGATCGCCTGGTGCGCGCCTACGTGCGCCCCTGAGCGTCGGAGACTAGAGGCTGACGCGGATGAAGGCCTGCGGCCCCTTGTAGTCGAAGCGGAAAAGGCCCGCATCGCCGGGTTCGCTGCTGTCGAGGTAGAAGCGCGTGGCTGAATAGCCCGCGCCCAGCGTGAAGTTAGGACGCAGGCGGAACTGCACATCGGCGTTCCAGGCCTTGTAGGAACCGCGCACGGTGTCCACATGGCCCTTCAGGTAGTTGACCTGCGCATTCAGCGAGAATCGCTTCGTGAAGCGCCAGGTGCCATCGAAGGCCAGCGTGGCGAACGGTCCGGCCACATCAAGGTTCTCGCTGACGAAACGCGCCGGCGCGTCGAGAGTTCCCTGGGCCTGCAGCAGGTGGATGCCAAGCCCCGCCGACAGCTCGATCTTCTCGCGCCGCAGGAACGAGTAGGTGTAGGCGAGATCCAGCTTGCGCAGGTCCATCTTCGAGACCACGCGGTCATTGACGATGTACACATCGTCGCCGAAGCGCACCTGCTGGTTCAGCACCACGTCGCCGCCGCGCGTCTGCTTGTAGAACTGCGCGCGGATGCGGTGGCGATCAACCATGCGGAACTGCAGGTCGATGGCGCCCTGCTTCAGCTGGTCTTCCAGGCCCAGCGTGCCCTCGCCCGTCAGCGGCGTGCCTGGCGTGCCATCCGAGGCGTCATAGCGCACATCCGTGGCGATGCTGGGCATGAAGAAGCGGATGTTCACCGCCAGGCGATCGGTGATGGGACTGGCAACGCGCATCTTCGGCGGCTGCAGCAGTTCGCGCTGTGCCGGCGCCTCGCCTTCACTGGCAGGGCTGGACTGCGCCGCGCCCGACAGCAGGGGCGAGGCCAGCAGGACCACGCCAACGAACATGGGGTAATTGCGCTTCATTGAAGGATGATCCCAGAGGCACCCCACCGGTGCCAACGTCGCGCTTGAGCGACTGTGAACGGGGTCCGAACGTGACGCAGGTCCGCGCGGCGCCAGCAGGCAATCAGTGGGCGGCGAAATCGACCAGGGGTTCGGCAGGCACCTTGGGCACCTTCAGCCGCAGGTAGGGTTTTTCTGCCGCGGCATGGCATCCCTCGCAGGCCACCAGCGTGGCCCTGTAGGCCGCCTCGAACTGCCTGACGTCCCTGGCCGCAAGGGCCTCGCCCAGCTTCGCCCAGGCGCCCTTCTCAAGCCCCTCCAGCAGTGGCTGCAGCGGCAGGTCGCCGCCTGAGACCTTGCGAACGGGCTGGATGCGCAGCGCCAGGCGCAGCCTTCCCCGGGCATCCCCGTAGTAGAACTGCGCCAGCGGCCAGTTCCTTGCGCGGCCCGCGAACCAGAGCATGTTGAAGTTGTAGGCCACCTGCATCATGGCCAGGCTCTGGCCCTGGGCGATGCTGCGCAGGTGCTCGACCTCCGCACGCAGCGCGGCCGGGTCGTTGCCTCCCGGGGGCGCCGTCTGCGCGCACGCGGCAGTCGCACAGAACGCCAGCGCGAGCCCGCGCACCAGCCGGATCAACCGCGCACGCCCGGACATGCGCCGCCTACCGCTTCATCGCTTCGAAGAACTCGGTGTTCGTCTTCGTGTCCTTCATGCGGTCGAGCAGGAACTCGATGGCCGCGAGCTCATCCATCGGATGCAGCAGCTTGCGCAGGATCCACATCTTGGCCAGTTCGTTCTGGTCGGTGATGAGCTCTTCCTTGCGCGTGCCGGAACGGTTGATGTTCACGGCCGGGAAGGTGCGCTTCTCGGCGATGCGGCGGTCCAGGTGGATTTCGCTGTTACCCGTGCCCTTGAACTCCTCGAAGATCACGTCGTCCATCTTCGAGCCGGTGTCGACGAGCGCTGTGGCGATGATGGTGAGCGAGCCGCCCTCTTCGATGTTGCGCGCGGCGCCGAAGAAGCGCTTCGGCCGCTGCAGCGCGTTGGCGTCGACGCCACCGGTGAGCACCTTGCCGGAGCTGGGCACCACGGTGTTGTAGGCGCGGGCCAGTCGCGTGATGGAGTCGAGCAGGATGACCACGTCCTTCTTGTGCTCGACCAGGCGCTTGGCCTTCTCGATCACCATTTCGGCGACCTGCACGTGGCGCGCGGCCGGTTCGTCGAAGGTCGAGGACACGACCTCGCCCTTCACGGTGCGCTGCATCTCGGTGACTTCCTCGGGCCGCTCGTCGATGAGCAGCACGATGAGGTAGACCTCGGGATGGTTCGCCGTGATGGAGGTGGCGATGTTCTGCAGCAGCATCGTCTTGCCGGCCTTCGGCGGCGAAACAATGAGGCCGCGCTGGCCCATGCCGATGGGTGCGACCAGGTCGATGGTGCGCGCCGTGAGATCCTCGGTGCTGCCGTTGCCACGCTGCAGCTTCAGCCGCCGCGTCGGATGCAGCGGCGTCAGGTTCTCGAACAGCACCTTGTTGCGGGCGCTCTCCGGAGAATCGAAATTGATCTCGCCGATCTTCAGCAGCGCGAAGTAGCGCTCGCCATCCTTGGGCGGACGGATGAGGCCCGAGATGGAGTCGCCGGTGCGCAGGTTGAAGCGCCGCACCTGGCTCGGGGAAATGTAGATGTCGTCCGGGCCGGCCAGGTAGCTGGAATCGGCCGAGCGCAGGAAGCCGAAGCCATCCTGCAGGATCTCGATGACGCCTTCTCCGTAGACCGCTTCGCCATTCCTGCCGTAGTGCTTCAGGATGTTGAAGATGATGTCCTGCTTGCGGGAGCGGGCGAGGCTTTCCAGCCCCATCGAATCGGCCACCTTGACCAGCGCATTGATGGGCTTGGCCTTCAGCTCGTTCAGGCTCATCGTGCGACGGGCCTGCTCGAGCTCGGCCTTGCTGACTATTTCACCGTCAGCGGAAGGATCGAACGGCTCTGGATCGTAGATCTCATCATGCCGGCCGACATTGCCGTTGGCATTGCCGCCACCACCGCCGCCGCCGCCACCCCGGTTGCCGTCGCGACGATGCTTGCCGCCGCCACCACCGCCCTGCCGGCGACCCTGACCGCCGCCCGGCCCGCCCAGATAGCCCCTCACAGGCTGCCGGCCGCGGTCGGTGCCTTGGACAGGTTGCTGTCCAGGAAGGCGATGAGCTGCGACTTGGAGAGTGCGCCGACTTTCTGCGCCTCGACCTTGCCGTTCTTGAAGAGGATCAACGTGGGGATGCCCCGGATGCCGAAACGCGGCGGCGTCTGCGGGTTCTCGTCGATGTTGAGCTTGGCGATCTTCAGCCGGCCCTGGAACTCTTTCGCCGCCTCATCGAGGATGGGGGCGATCATCTTGCAGGGACCGCACCATTCGGCCCAGAAATCGAGCAGCACGGGCTCGGCGGCTTTCAGTACGTCATTTTCGAACGTGGCGTCCGAAGTATGGACGATCAGTGGATTGCTCACGGATTGAGACTCCAGTAGGGAGGGATGGCGTTGTTGCGGGATCGCGGGGGATCTAGAGGGGATTGGGTTGATTTCGCGCCGCTGCGCTTGGGGCGGGATTGAGAAAACCCGCGCCACGGGTAGGGTCGAACGGTTAGACTAGATGTTTGAGGATTGGTTCCAGGGCGCCAGAAGAGCGCCGTGTATATTTGCTTTTTTAGCCGGTCCTTGGGGGATTTGCAAGTCCGGTTCCATCGAGAGGGTATGTTCAGAAAGATCTGGAATAGGTTATTCGGTACGGCTATATCGGCCCCCGAAGCACTACAAGAGGAAGCCCCGCAGCCAGTAGCTTCCATCCCGCCACCGCGCGCCGCCAAAGCCGAGGTCGCGCCGGACGGACCCTTATTTTCCGGCTTCGACCTGCAGCCCACCGTGGCGCAGGGCATTCGCGATGCCGGTTTCCAGCGCTGCACGCCCATCCAGGCGCAGACGCTGCCGCTGGCGTTGACGGGCCGCGATATCGCCGGTCAGGCGCAGACCGGCACGGGCAAGACCGCCGCATTCCTGGTGTCGATGTTCCAGACGCTGCTCACGCATGTGCCGCGCGAGGCGCGGCCGGGTGCCGCCATCCGCGGCATCGTCATCGCGCCCACGCGCGAGCTGGCCGTGCAGATCCACAACGACGCGCAGGTGTTGGGCAGGCACACGGGACTGAAGCTCGCCTGCGTGTTCGGTGGCGTGGACTACGAAAAGCAGCGGCGCCAGTTCGAGCAGGGCTGCGACGTGCTGATCGGCACGCCGGGCCGGATCATCGACTACTACAAGCAGCATGTGTTCGACCTGCGCCATGTGCAGGTCTGCGTGCTCGACGAAGCCGACCGCATGTTCGACCTGGGCTTCATCGCCGACATCCGCTTCATGCTGCGCAAGATGCCCGCGCCGGCCGATCGCCAGTCGATGCTGTTCTCGGCGACGCTGTCGCAGCGCGTGCTGGAGCTCGCCTACGAGCACATGAACAACCCCGAGCTGATCCGCATCGAGCCGGACAAGATCACCGCCGACAAGGTGCGGCAGCTCATCTACTTCCCCGCGATGGAAGAGAAGATTCCGCTGCTGATCGGCCTGCTGCGCGATTTCAAGGCCGAGCGGACCATGGTGTTCGTGAACACGCGCCGCCAGGCCGACCGCCTGGAAGAGGTGCTGCGCGCCAACCACATCAATGCGCAGGCTCTCTCCGGTGACGTGCCGCAGAACAAGCGCCTGAAGTACATGAAGGACTTCCACAGCGGCGCCCTGGCCGTGCTGATCGCCACGGACGTGGCTTCGCGCGGCCTGCACATCGCCGACGTGAGCCATGTGTTCAACTTCGACCTGCCGCAGGACTGCGCCGACTACGTGCATCGCATCGGCCGCACCGCGCGCGCGGGCGCCGAGGGCGACGCGATCAGCTTCGGCTGCGAGGACTACGCGCAGTGCCTGCCCGACATCGAGAAGTACATCGGGCACACGATTCCACGCGGCACCATCGCACCTGAGCTGATGGCCACCGACGTGGTATTTCCCCGCCACAAGCCGCGCGAGGACTTCGCTCCCCGCCATGGCAGCGGCGGTGGTGGCGGCCGCGGTGGGCCTCCTCGCGGAGGTGGTGGCCGTAGTCCGGGGGGCCGTGGCGCTCCTCCCCGTGGTGGCGGCGGCGGTCCGCGACGCGGCAAGCCGCACGGCCGCGGGTAGTAACCCGCTCCTAGAGAATGTCCGCCACCGCGGCCACGTGCGCGAAGCCCTCTGGCGGCGCGCGTGGCGGGCGGCTGGAGTCCGGATTCGTCACCGCGATGACGCAGGCGATGCCCGCGGCGCGCGCGGCCTGCAGCACCTTCGGGTTGTCGTCGATGAAGGCCGTGTGCGCCGGATCGAAAGGCTCGACGGCGGCGAGCCGCAGCCAGAATTCCGCGTGTTCCTTGGGGGCGCCGAACTGGTGCGAGCTGAACATCGCATCCAGGTGCGCTCGCACGGCCACTTTCTCGTCCTTGATACGCAGCGTTTCGGGATGCGAGTTGGTGGCCAGCACCAGCCGGCGGCCGGCGGCGCGCTGCCTCGCCAGGAATTCCTGCGCCCCGGGCAGCCAGGCGATGCGCTCGTCGTGCCTGGACTTGATGGCCGAGAGGTCCAGCTCGAGCATCCTTGACCAGTAGTCGAGGCAGTACCAGTTGAGGGTGCCCTCGGCCGCGCGCAGGCGCGGCTGGATCTGCTCGCGCAGCGCCCGCTCGGCTGTCAGGCCCCGCTCGCGGCCGTAGTACTCCGGCACCACTTCCAGCCAGAAATGAGTGTCGAAGGCCAGGTCGAGCAGCGTGCCGTCGAGGTCGAGCAGCAGCGTCCGGATGTGATCGGGAAGACGCAGGGGATGCATGGGTCCGTATGATACGCGGCAGATGGAAACCCTCATCGACCTGCACACGCACAGCCTGCATTCCGACGGCACGCTGGCCCCAGCCGAACTGGTGGCGCGCGCGGCCGTGCGCAATGTGCGGGTGCTGGCGCTGACCGACCACGACACCACCGCGGGCCTGAAAGAGGCGCGCGCGGCCTGCGCCGCGGCGGGCATCGGCTTCGTGACCGGCGTTGAAGTCACGGCCGGCTGGCGCGGCCAGGAGCTGCATGTCGTGGGCCTGGATGTGGATCCGCAGTCCCCCGCGCTGCAGGCGCACCTGGCCGCCATCGTGGCGCTGCGTCGCGCGCGGGTCGCGGCCATCCGCGTGAAGCTGCTGCGCTACAAGAAGCTTGCCGATGCGGACTCCGCGCTGCTGGAGCTCGAGTCGCATCCGGTTCCCACTCGCACCCATGTGGCGCGCGCCCTGGCTCAGGCGGGGCTGGCCGAGTCGGTGCAGGATGCCTTCGACCGCTACCTGGGGACGCGGCTGCCAGGGCTATGTGGCGCAGGAATGGCCCCCGCTGGCGGAGGCCATCGCGGCGATTCGCGCCGCCGGCGGCCAGGCCGTGCTGGCGCACCCGCACCGGTACCGGCTATCGGGTGGCGCGCTTCGCAACCTGTGCGCTGAATTTCGCGACAGTGGTGGAGCGGCGCTGGAAACCAGCCTGCCCGCGCTGTCGCCGAACGATGCGGCGCGACTGGCCTCGCTGGCGCGGGAGCATCAGCTAGCCGGTTCGGCGGGTTCCGACTTCCACGAGCCTGGCCAGCCATGGCGCCCGCTGGGCCGCTTCGCTAAGCTAGCCGAAGGAGTCGAACCGCTGCTGCCGCGGCTGCGGGTGACCGGCCACGAGTGACGGCATGTCGGAAGACAGCGAAGACAACGTCAACCGCGAGCTGTTCCGCAATATCGAGAAATTGCGGCAGCTTCGCATAGAGCATCGCGACCTGGACCAGGTCATCTCCCGTCTGGCGATGGACATCCATACCGATGAAGTGCAGATGCGTCGCCTGAAGAAGCGCAAGCTCATGCTCAAGGACCAGATCGCGAAGCTGGAAAGCCAGGCGATTCCGGACCTGAACGCCTGACCGACGTGAAGGAAATCATCGAGCAGCTGCTCTCCGCGGCCAACCTCACCCAGCTGCTGGTCATCGTGCTAGCCGCCGTCACCGGCGTGGTGGCCGCGCACTTCATTCGCGCAGCGCTCGCCCGCTCGGCGCTGACCGGCACGCAAGGCCTGCTGGCCCGCGTGCTGCGCGGCCTGGGCGCCACCAGCACGGCGCTGGTGGCGCTGGTGGTGCTGCTCGTGGCGCGCGGCCTGCTCGCCCTGGGCGGCGATCGCCCCGACATCATCGACACCGGCATACAGCTTGCCGCCGTGCTGCTGGGCGTGCGCCTGGGGGTTTACCTGCTGGCGCTGGCAATGGGCCCGCGCAGCTGGATCGCGCGCTGGGAATCACGTCTGTCGCTGGCGCTGTGGGTCGTGCTGGGTTTCGCGCTGCTGGGCTGGTTCGATTTCATCGAATCAAGCCTCGATGCCATCGACCTCATCCCCGGCAAGAAGCAGTTCACGCTCTGGTCCCTGATCAAGGGACTGGTGGTGGTGACGCTGTTCATCGTCGTGGCGAGCCTGGTGTCCCGCGCCGTCGAATCACGGGTCATGAAGATCACCGGTCTCGCGCTGTCCACGCGCGTGGGCATCAGCAAGTTCACCTACTTCTTCCTGCTCGGACTCGGCGTGCTGATCGGCATCAATGCCGCGGGCGTCGACCTCACCGCGCTGACGGTGCTCACGGGCGCCGTGGGCATTGGCCTGGGCTTCGGCCTGCAGGCCATCGCCAGTAATTTCGTCAGCGGCTTCGTGCTGCTGATGGACAAATCCATCAAGCCCGGCGACGTCATCAGCTTCACCGGGGTCACGGGCACCAGCACCGAGAACTTCGGCTGGGTGCAGGAACTGCGCGGCCGCTACGTGGTGGTGCGCGACCGCGACGGCGTGGAAACGCTGGTGCCCAACCAGCAGCTCATCACCAACCCGGTGATCAACTGGAGCTACTCCGATCCGCGCGTGCGCCTGAAGTTGCCGGTGCGCATCAGCTACCACGATGATCCGGAAGTGGCCATGGCCGTGCTGGTGGAAGCCGCGCACTGCAATCCGCGCGTGCTGCGCGAACCCGGCCCGGTGTCGAGGCTGATGCATTTCGGGGATTCCGGCATCGAGCTGGAGCTGCGGTTCTGGATCGCCGATCCGCAGGAAGGCGTGAACAACGTGCGCTCGGACGTGAACCGGTCGATCTGGCGGGCGTTCCGCGAGCGCGGCATCACCATCCCGGTGGCACAGCACGACGTGCGCATGGTGCAGCTGCGCGGCGGCGGACCGTGAAGCTGCCGGACCTGACCGGCGCCACGCACGTCACCTTCATCCGCTCGGCCGGGCCCGGCGGACAGAACGTGAACAAGGTGGCCACCGCGGCGCAGCTGCGGTTTCGCCTCGCCGACTGCCCGGGGCTGGATGAGGCTTCCGCGCAGCGCCTGCGCAAGCTCGCCGGCCGCCGCCTCACCGATGGTGATGAAATCATCATCGTGGCGCGCAACCACCGCACGCAGGAAGGCAATCGCCGCGACGCGTGGGAACGCCTGACGGCGCTGATCGAGACAGCCATGAAGGCGCCGGTGCCACGGCGCGCCACCAAGCCCACGCGTGCCTCGCGCGAGCGCCGGCTGACCGGCAAGGTGCGCGCCGGCCAGGCCAAGAAACTGCGCGGCAAGGTGCGTGGCGACGACTGAATTCGACCTGGTTGTCGTCGGGGCGGCATCAACGGCGCGGGCATCGCGCGCGATGCCGCGGGCCGCGACCTTCGCGTCTGCCTGATCGAGCAGCATGACCTCGCCGCGCACACCTCCTCCGCCAGCACCAAGCTGATCCACGGCGGCCTGCGTTACCTGGAACAGGGCGAGCTGCGGCTGGTGCGCGAGGCGCTGGCAGAGCGCGAGCGGCTGCTGGCCATCGCGCCGCACATCATCCGGCCCATGCGTTTCGTGCTGCCGTATGTCGATGGGCTGCGGCCGCGCTGGCTGCTGCGATTGGGATTGTTCGTCTATGACCACGTCGGCGCGCGGGAGAGGCTTGCCGCGTCCGATGCCGTCGCGCTGGCGGATTCACCGCTGGGCGCGCCGCTGAAGCCCTCGATGCGGGACGGATTCGAGTACGCGGACTGCTGGGTGGATGACAGTCGACTGGTGGTGCTCAACGCGCTGGATGCTGCCGAACGCGGCGCCACGGTGCTGACGCGCACCGCGGTGACCGGCGCGCGCGACCTGGACGGTCGCTGGGAAATCCATTGCCGCGACCAGGTCACGGGCGCGGAACGCGTTGTCCGTTCGCGGGTGCTGGTCAATGCCGCCGGCGCCTGGGTGAATGAACTGCTGGGCAACGCGGGGGTGCAGGCAGCCCACCGGCTGCGGCTGGTGCAGGGCAGCCATCTGATCCTGCGCAGGTTGTATGAAGGCGATCACGCCTACCTGCTGCAAAGTCCCGACCGCCGCGTGGTCTTCATGATTCCCTACCAGCAGCACTACACGCTGGTGGGCACGACCGATGTGCCCTATGAAGGTGACCCGTCGCGGCCCGTCATCTCGGAAGCCGAGCGGGATTACCTGATCTCCTGCATCAACCGCTTCCTGCGCCATCCAGCCGGCGTGGACGACATCCGCGGCAGCTACTCGGGCGTGCGACCGCTGTACGACAGCGGCGAAGCCGCGGCGCAGAAGGTGTCACGCGACTATCACCTTGAGCTGCAGCGGGCGGACTCGGGCGCGCCGGTGCTGTCTGTCTACGGCGGCAAGATCACGACCTATCGGCGCCTGGCAGAGCACGCGCTGGAACTGCTGGCGCCCGCGCTGGGAATGGAATGGCAATCGTGGACCGCTACGGAACCGCTGCCCGGTGGCGATGTTCCGGGCGCAGACATGCCGCGGTTCATCGCCCGCAGCCGCGAGCGGTGGCCAGGCCTTCCCGCGACGCTGGTGGAGCGACTGGCGCAGGCCCACGGCACGCGGATTGCGGCCGTGCTGGGCGGGGCGCGCGAGATGAAAGACCTTGGGCGCCACTTCGGCGCGGACCTTACCGAAGCGGAGATGCGCTACCTGGTGCGGCACGAGTGGGCGCGCAGCGCGCAGGACATCCTCTGGCGCCGCACGCGACTGGGCCTTGCCCTGCCCGCTTCAGCCGTGAACGACCTGCAGGATGCTGTGGCGCAGCTGCTCTGACAGCACCAGCTCGGCATCGTCGGCGATGCGCGCCAGCACGTCGTCGAATACCAGCCTGCCCTCGCCATCGGCGCGAATGACGCCGCGCCGTCGCAGCAGCGTCAGGAACCCCTCGAACAGCGTGCGATCGAAGAACTCCGGCGAGAAGAACCCATGCAGCGTGATCATGCGCTGGGCCATCTGCTGGCAGCGCTTCTCGAGCTCCGACTGCGTCAGCGCGCCGGAACCTGCACGCAGCAGCAGCGCGATGGCGAGGTAGTAGCGCTCGATGGTCTGCAGCGTGGGCCGCGCCAGCACCGACAACTGCACGGCTTCGGCGGACGCGGCCGGCGCCGCGCTCCACTGCCCCTCGTCCGCGGTGCTGGAGAGCAGTCCTGCCGCCCGCAGCGCGCGCAGGTTCTGCATCACCACCGCCTCGAGTTCCGACTCGTCCCAGCGCAGGAACAGTTCCGAGCAGATATACGGATAGATGCGCCAGGCCAGGCGCTGCAGGTCGGCCAGCGACAGGCGCGGACTCGACAGGAAACAGCAGGCCAGCAGCGACGGCAGCGCGAACACATGCAGGATGTTGTTGCGGTAGTAGGGCATGGCGGCGGCGTGCCGCGGCGCAAGACCGATGGTGTCCGCATCCGGGCGGTGAAGGATCTGGGCCTTGAAGCCCGCCTCGATGATGCCGGCGGCATCCTCGCGCGGCAGCGTGACCCGGTCGGAATACGGCGCTTCGCGCAGCAGCGTGAGGCAGGCGGCAAGCTGGCGCCGCAGGTCCGCTTCCAGCATCACCTGGCGCTGCGTGGCCAGCAGCACCAGCGCCAGCAGGTTCACCGGCGTGACGGCGGCGGCGGCGTTGATGTTGCGCATGATGCGCTGCGCCAGCACATCGACCGCCGCGCTGACGGTGGCGCCCCGGCCATCCTGCCCGAGCTTCTCGCGCCACTGTGGCTGGTGCTCATCGAGCAGGGGCACGAGCGCGATCGGCTCGCCGATGTTCACGTGCACATGGCCGAAGTTCTCGCGCAGCCGCTTGAGAGAGCGCAGGAATCCCCACAGCGATTCCTTTTCCTTCGGCTTGCCGGACAGCTCGCCCATGTAGCTGTCCACTTCCATGATGCGCTCGTATCCCAGGTACACCGGCACGAACATCACCGGCCGCACCGGCTGGCGGATGTAGCTGCGCAGCGTCATCGACAGCATGCCGGTCTTGGGCGACAGCGATCGCCCGGAGCGGCTGCGACCGCCTTCGACGAAGTACTGGATGGGATGGCCGCGCGCCATGATGGCGCCCAGGTAGTTCATGAACACCGCCGTGTACAGCGGACTGCCGCGGAAGCTGCGGCGCAGGAAGAAGGCCCCTCCCTTGCGCAGGATCGGACCCACGATCGGCAGGTTCAGGTTGATGCCCGCCGCGATGTGCGGCACGGCGAAGCCGCGCGTGTAGACGGCATAGGGCACCAGCAGGTCGTCCATGGTGCTGCGGTGGCAGGGCACATAGACCAGTTCGTTGCCGGCAGCTATCGCGGTGAGCGTTTCGGAGTGCGCCACCTCGAGGCCGTCGTAGATGCGGTTCCACAGCCGCCGCAGGAAGCGCTCGGAAAAGCGCACCAGGTTGTGCGAATAGTCGGCCGCGATCTCCTCGAACATTTCCCGCGCCTGCTGCATCACCTGGCGCAGCGGCAGGTTCTTCTCGCGGGCCTCCTGCCGGACCATGTTCCTGACCTGGCGGGCGCGCAGCACCTCGGTGAGCAGCGTGCGGCGGTGGGAAAGATCTGGCCCCACGTAGGCGGCGCGCGACGCAGCCAGCTGCGCCGTCATGCTGCGGATCACGCGGCGGGCGGGATTCGCGGCCCCGCCATCGGCCAGCAGCGAACGCATAGACACCGGCGCGCCGAATTCCACGACGGTGTTGCGGCCGTTGAACAGCACGGCCAGCGCGCGCCGGAAGCCACTGGCCAGCGCCCAGTCCTCGGACAGCAGCAGCCTGAACCAGGAGACCTGCTCGCGCTGCGGGGCGCGCCCCCAATAGACGGCCACTGGCACCAGCATCACGTCGAAGGCCGGATCGCGGCGCAATTCCGCCAGCAGGTCGCGCAGTCCCGGCGGCGTACGCCGGTCCAGGCGCCGGTTCCAGAATCCCACCTTGCGCGACAGCGCCAGCAGCGAGCGCTGCCGCTGCGGCACATCCGGGGGCAGCAACCGCTTGCCGGGCCTGGGCAGGCCGACACGGGCGCAGGCACGCTGCAGCAGCATGCCGTCCAGCGAACTGTCGCGACCCATCACGTAGCAGATGCGCGAGCCTGCGTCCTTGAGCTGCCCGGAGACGTCCTGCGGCCGCACCGTGAAGCGAAGCCAGGGCAACAACAACCTGCCGGTGAATCGATCCATCGGGTCGCCCGGCCCTCAGGCCACGAATTGCGCGCGGCGGGATTCGACGAGGAAGTACTGGAACAGGTAGCGCAGGAACGGAATGGCGCTGTGCATCTGGTGGTCGGACTCCACCAGATGCAGCGCGAGGTGGTTCTCGCGCGCAAAGCGCATGCTCTGCTCGCAGGGAATGACCTCGTCGCGCCAGCCATGCACGAGCGCGATGGGACAGTCCGGCAGGCCGCGCTTCAGCGGCGGGATGCCCGGCATGTAGAGCGCCGGCGCCATCAGGAACACGCCCCGGGCATGCAGCGTTGGCGCCGCGGCCAGCGACACATAGCCGCCCAGGCTCGAGCCCGCGAGCACCAGGTGGCCGGAGAAGTCACGGCAGAAATCAGACAGCATCTGCACGCGCTCTTCGGGATCGGTGATGCCGCGGTAGTCGACCGCAGCCACCTCGAACCCCTCGCCTTCCGCGATTTCGTACAGCGCGCGGATCTTGGTACCGAAGGGGCTGCCCTCGAGCCCATGGGAAAACACGACGTGACCGGTGATCTCGGACATGATCCTGATCCTAGCTCAGCTCGAGGGCCGCGAGCTGGTTGAGGCTCACGGAACGGGTGCTGCTCGACGCCGGGCGGTGCTCCACCAGCCAGGTCAGCGGCGACGCGGCATGCACCGACTGGTATCCGAACAGCAGCCGGAACACGCCGTGGGTCTGTTCGGCCGGGCCATTGAGCCGCTCGTCGCACAGCACGAAATAGTGTCGGTTGCGCTCGGCGCCGGCGAAGGCGCCAGCCTCGGCCTGTTCGCGCAGGTAGTCCTCCACCTGCCGGGCGGCGCGTTCGCGCGTGCGCGGCGTGTTGCCCTCGATGCTCACCCAGCGCGTGCCGCGCTCGATGCTGGCGCACAGTTCCAGCTGCAGGCGGCGCGTGCCCAGCCAGCGCGCATCGGCGCTCGCCGCGGCTTCGCCGGCCAGCGTGCATAGCTCCACTTCATGCCGCGTCGGCCGGCGCGTGGAACGCAGTGCGTTGACACCCAGCTGCGCGAGCTGTTGGCGCTGCAGGCGATCCACCCACAGCGCGGGCTGGGCACCCGGGCGCAGCAGGGCAGGCTCCTCGGCCTCCTTCCACAGGTGGGCGCGGTTCGCGTCGTCGCGGACGACCAGCGCCACGGCAGCCGCGGAAGGCGCGAAGGATTCCTGTTCGCCGCTCAGCCGGTTCAGCGCCGTGATGCGCGGGAAGAACATCAACGCATCCATGCTGTGGAAGGGCCAGCTGCGCGCGGCACCGAGGGCCACCTGGGTGCTGTCCCATGCCAGCGGCGGATCCACCAGCAGCAGCGCGTGGTGGCGACGGCAGAAGCGCGCGCCGACCACCAGCACGCTCATCCCGAGATCGCGATTGCGCTCCGGCGCAGGGATGCACAGGAAATTGAAACGCGGCCCGTCTTCCAGCGCGAAGATGCCGCTGCGGCGCTGTTGCGAGCCGATCAGGTCGTAGTCGGACAGCACGTCGCCATCCTCGCCGTCGTTGTTGCACTCCACGTAGCCGATCAGGGCCCGGGGATCGGGGCCGTGGGTGATGTCAGGGCGCCGCGCCGGCAGGGGTCCGGCAACGCGCACCAGCTTCGACGCCGAAAGGAATCGGGTGATATCGCGCGCGGACCCTCCGAGGACGGAAACACGGCGGAAGATCTCCTGGGTTTCCACCAGTTCGGAACCGCGCCTGCGCACGCGCTGCACGACAAGGTTGAACAGGTCTTCGTCCTGCGTGCTGATGCCATCATGATCGACCGAGGCGCGCAGGAACTCGTTGCGCCCGGGACACAGTCCCGCCAGCACCAGGCGCTCCTCGCCGGCCGGAAGGTCGATGGTGGGTGCGCGCCCCTCACTGACCACGCGCACCACGAGCGCATGGGCGCCGCCCTGCTCGAAGAACTGCTCCATCGCGAAGGACAGCGTGGAGTGCTCCCACAGGCCACCGAACACCCGCTGGTAGTCGGCGAGACTGTGGATGGCGATGGGCTCGTTGATGGGGCCCTTCTGGCAGCGGCCTACAAAGGCCACGATGCCGTTGGGAGCGGAGTCGATACGGGCGGTTGCCGCCTGCGCATCGCGCGCATCGGCGTAGGAGAAAGCTTCGCTACGCGTGGCCAGAGGCACGGCTCCGACGCCATCCGGCCCGGAAACCCGCTGTTCGGTCACCGCTTCAGCTACCCCGCCGGACTGGTGTTGGATTTGTGTGCCTGGCGGGCCTGCTGCTCGGCTGCCGCGCGGGCTGCTTCATCCCGCTTGCGCTCGATTTCGGCCAGCATGAGCTTCAGCCATTCGGTCAGGGTCGCCATGATGCGACAAATATACGCTAACTGCGCGGTGCCTGCTGCTGCTCCTGGACCATCACCTTGACGTCGCTCTGCGCCTGCAGCGCCGGATCATCGGCGCCATCCCAGTTGGCTCCCTGGGGAATCCGGTTCTCGACTCGCGGCGCGGCGGCGATCACCACATCCTCGCTGCGCTCCGGGGTGGAAACGGACAGCACCAGGCCGCGCGGATCCTTCGTGATCTGCGCGACACGCTGCCAGTCGACGGTGGCCTTGCGATTGGCAAGCTCGGTCTGGATGCGCTTGCTCAGCGTCTTGGACAGCAGCTTCGGCTGCGACTTGGACCAGTCGCGCTTGTCGTCCTCGAGCACGTCGAAGCCCTGCAGGTACAGCTCGCCATCATGCCAGCCGAACACGAAGGGCTGGTTCACCACGGTGACCCCTGTGCCCGGGTTCACCATCGCGAAGATTTTCTCCACGTCTTCCGGATACAGGCGGATGCAGCCGTGGCTGGAACGCAGGCCCACGCCGTAGGGCTTGTTGGTGCCGTGGATGAGATAGCTGGGCCAGCCCAGTGTGAACTTGTACTTGCCGAGGGGGTTGTCTGGTCCCGCAGGCACGCGGGCCGGAAGGATCTCGCCGTTCTCCTTGTGCTCCTTGCGCACGGAAGCCGGCGGAATCCACACCGGATCCTTCTGCTTCGAGACAACCTTGGTGGCGCCCTCCGGCGTCTGCCAGCCCACCCTGCCGATGCCGATGGGATGCGTGTAGACCACCTGCTTCTCGCCGGGCTTCGTCGGCGGGAAGTAGAACAGCCGCATCGCGGCGATGTTGATCACGATGCCCTGGCGCACGGAATTGGGCAGCACGAACTGCGTGGGCAGCACGATTTCCTTGCCCGCGCCCGGCAGCCAGGGATCGACGCCAGGATTGGCGCGCACAATCTCTTCGTAGCCCAGGTTGAAGCGCCGGGCGATGTCCGGCAGCGTGTCTTCCTTCGAGGAGATCGTGACCTGCACCTGGCCCACCACGTCGTCGTGGGCGGCATCGATTTCGAATCGGTGCGTGCCGATGGGCGGCGCGTACTGCGGCTTGGGCGGCTCGACGGGAACCGGCGCGGCCGCGGGTGCCTGCTCTTCCCTGATGGGCGGGGAAAGCAGTGAACAGGCGGCCAGGGCGGACATCAGGCCAGCGGCAATCAGCGGTCGGATGGTCTTCATGCGCCAATTATGGCATCGGGAAGGGGTTTCTACAGCAACAGGGGTTGATCGGGCAGTTCGTTGCGCCCGGCCTTGCGCGGCGGAAGGTGCTGTTCCAGCAGTCGCGCCGCACCATCCAGCGCGGCAAGGGCTCCCTCCCGGAATCTGCCGGCGCGAAAATGCGTCTCCACCTGACGACAGAGGACATCCCACTCGGCCTGCTCGACCTGACGGGCAAGGCCGCGGTCGGCGACGATCTCCACCGCATGCTCGGCATGCAGCACATACACCAGCACGCCGTTGTTGTGCTCGGTATCCCACACGCGCAGCTGGCCGAAAACCTCCAGCGCGCGCTCGCGTGGAGTCAGGCGGCAGAGCAGCGCGTCCGGCTCCAGCGCGTGCTCCACGACGAAGCGCAGCTCGCCCGGATGCCGGCGCTCGACTTCGGCAATGCGGCGCTGGATCTCCTCCATCAGGGCCGGCGGATAGTGGCGCCGCGCCACCCACTGCGGCGTGAACAGGTGCCTGAGGACGCGGCGCAGCATCACCATCTCCCCGAGGCGCCGCCACCGCCGAAGCCGCCGCCGCCGCCGCGGAAACCGCCACCGCCTCCGAAGCCGCCACCTCCACCAAAGCCGCCGCCGCCCCAGCCGCCCCAGGGCGGCCCGCCTCGACCAATCCCGCGACCCACGCCGCCGATGCCGGCGAGCAGGCTGATGACGAGCGCGATGACACCGGCGCCGATGGCGAAACCCAGCACCTTGGAGATCAGCCAGACCAGGAGTCCCGTGGCGCCGCCGGTAGCCATGGCGCCAAGCGCGCGGCCGAATATCGCGCGCAGCACCGCACCGATCCCGAGCACGCCGACGAACAGCAAGGGAAGCAGCGCGGGAAGTCTGTCGCCTGGTCCGCGCCAGCTGCGATCCGGTGGCGGCAGCGCCTCGCCTTCCAGCACGCGGATGATCTGGTCGACGCCGGCATTCACGCCGCCGAAGATGCTGCCCTGCCTGAACTGCGGCGTGATGGTGTCGCGGATGATGCGACCGGAAACCGAATCGGTGAGCGCGCCCTCGAGGCCATAGCCCACCTCGATGCGCATGGCGC
The DNA here is from genome assembly GCA_016720075.1 of Pseudomonadota bacterium. Lineage (GTDB taxonomy): Bacteria > Pseudomonadota > Gammaproteobacteria > Steroidobacterales > Steroidobacteraceae > ZC4RG30. The sequence goes on along the minus strand of JADJXW010000001.1, from coordinate 446,930 downwards.
GATCCTGCAGCGCCACCAGCAGCAGCGCGCCGTCATCGGGCTTGGCGCGACCCAGCTTCCAGGCCTCGACCACGCGGATGGAATACTGCTCGATGGCCTCGGGCTGGGTGGTTGGCACGATCAGCACGGCCAGCTGCGAGCCCTTGCGCTGCTCGAAGGCGGCCAGCTTCTGCTCAAGCTCGGACTGCTGGCCTGCCGTGAGCGTGCCGGTGAGATCGGTGACGCGGGATTCGAGCGCGGGTATGGGTTGCAGCGACTGCGCCAGCGCAGGCAGGGCCGCGCCCCACCCCACCAACAGCAGCAGCAGCGCCCGCGCCGTCATCCCGGCGAGCTACTGCGCGGGCGCGGGCGCGGGCGCAGGGGCTGGCGTGGCGGCCGGAGCAGCACCGAAATCCACCGTCGGCGCCGTCCTGATGGCCGCCTCGTTCTCCACGCTGAAGTTCGCCTTCACCTTGTGGCTGAACATCTTGGCGGTGAGGTTGCTGGGGAAGGAGCGCACCGTGCCGTTGTAGGCCTGTACCGCTTCGATGTAGCGGTTGCGGGCCACGGTGATGCGGTTTTCCGTGCCTTCGAGGTTGTCGGCCAGCTGGCGGAAATTCTGGTCGGACTTGAGGTCGGGATAGTTCTCCGACACGGCGATGAGGCTCTTCAGCGCCTGCGTCAGCGTGCCCTGCGCCTCCTGGAACTTGCGCAGCGCCGCCTCGTCACCCAGCAGCTCGGGCGTGAGCTGGATGGTGCCCACCTTGGCGCGCGCCTCGGTGACGCCTACGAGCACTTTTTCTTCCTGCGCGGCGTAACCTTTCACTGTGGCCACCAGGTTGGGGATGAGATCGGCGCGCCGCTGGTACTGGCTCAGCACCTCGGACCAGGCGGCCGTCACGGCTTCATCCTGCGTCTGCAGCGTGTTGTAACCACATCCGGAAAGCAGCAGGGCCGCGCCCAGCAGGGCAACTTTCAGTGCACGCATGACAACTCCTTGGAGACCCGTTGCGCGATATGCGGGCGCGAAGGCGCCCTTCAAGCCCCATTGTGTCATGGGGCGTGGCGGCGCGCAGGGGTGGCGGGCGTCAGTGCAGCGTGGCCCAGTTGAGGATCCTGATATCCTCGGCGGCCAGGTGGAAATTGCGGGCGAGCAGCGTTCTGAGATCCCGCAACTCCCGCTGCGGACGCAGCGGCGCGTCCAGTTCGACCACGCCGCTGTATTCCCCTGAATCCCGGGACTCCTGGGTATCGGCGACGAAATGAGCGTAGTAGCGGGTGGCCATGTGTTCGTGATCTCCGGATCCAGCCTAGACGCGGCCCGCGCCTGCGGCTGTGCTTGTGCGCACAGATACGGCGATTCCGGGATTCGCCCATGAGCCGCTACCGCCCGCCCACGCGCCCCGGATCGAAGTACATCACGCCTGCCGGGCACGCCCGGCTGCGCGCCGAACTGGACCAGCTCTGGCGCGTGGAGAGGCCGCAAGTGACCGCCGCGGTCAGCGCCGCCGCCGCGCAGGGCGACCGCTCCGAGAACGCCGAATACACCTACGGCAAGAAGCGCCTGCGCGAGATCGACTCGCGCGTGCGCTTCCTGCGCAGCCGCCTCGACGGCATGACCGTTGTGGAGCAGCCTCCCACCGACCGCAGGCGCGTGTTCTTCGGCGCATGGGTGGAAGTGGAGGACGACGACGGCAACGTGGCGCGGCACCGCATCGTGGGGCCGGATGAGTTTGACCGCGAGGCGGGGTTCATCAGCATGGATGCGCCGCTGGCCAAGGCCCTCATGGGGAAGGCTCTCGACGCACAAGTCGCACTTCTCATTGCGGGCGTTGAGAAGAGATACACGATCGTCGGGATCGAATACGAGTAGGCGTTACCTGGGCGCGGGCGGGGTTTTGGAGGGGAACCTGCGCGCTTCGAACAGCCGGCCGAAGACGGCCGGAACTTGCTTCCAGGTTCCCCTCCAAAACCCCGCCCACGCCCGGACATCGATTGCCCGCATTCGAAGATGAAGAGCGCGCTCTTCAGGACGATGGCTATGCGCAGCGTGGGTGTGCGGAAGGATCTCGCCGCGCGAGTTCCGGCGGCTCTGCGCCGGCTGTCCGAAGCGCGGCAAAATCCGCCAGCGCGCCCACGCGGCCCGAAGCAAATTTCCTGATCAGATGACCCGGACGTTCTTGAACTGCCAGGGATCGCTGAAGTCGAGATCTTCCGGGAACAGCCGTTCGCGGTCAGACAGCGGCGACCAGTCGGTGTATTCGCCGTGCATCCGGCCGAGATAGGGTTTGCAGATCTCGAGGATGCGGTGGTGGTCTAGCTCATCGGGCTCGAGCAGCCCGCGATCGGGATGCTCCATGGCCCAGACGATGCCGGCCAGCACCGACACGGTGACCTGCAGGCTGGTGGCGTTGTTGTGCGGCGCCAGCGCGCGGGCCTCTTCGATGGTGAGCTGCGAGCCGTACCAGTAGGCGTTCTTCTTGTGGCCGGCCAGCATCACGCCGAGTTCGTCCATGCCCGAAGTGATCTCGTCCATCAGGATGCGCTTGCGCGGCTGCATCTGCCAGTTGCGGCCGGCCAGTTCGTGGATCGACATCACCGCCGAGTCGCTGGGGTGGTAGGCGTAGTGGGCCGTGGGGCGGTACTGCACTTCGCCGTGCTTGCGCACGGTGTAGTAGTCGGCCAGCGAAATGGCTTCGCTGTGAGTGATGAGGAAACCGTGGATGGGGCCCGCATTGGGCGTCCAGGTGCGCACGCGCGTGGCCGCGCCGGGCTGCCCCAGGTAGATGGCCGCGCCGTTGCCGAACTCGTGGCGCTTGGCATCGCGCGGGAAATTGCGCTCGTGTGTGCCCCAGCCGAGTTCCGCCGGCTGGCAGCCCTCGGAAACAAAACCATCCACCGACCAGGTGTTGACGAATTCGCCCACTTCCTTGACCCGTGGCGAAACCTGAGTGTCGCGCTCGGCCACGTGCATGACCTTGACGTTCAGCGCGTGCGCCAGCTCCGCCCACTCGGCGCGCGTGGCCGGCTCGGGCTTGTCTTTCTCGACGCCGATGTCGCGCTTCAGCGTGAGCAGCGCTTCCTTCACGAAGTGCGACACCAGGCCGGGGTTGGCGCCATGGGTGAGGATGGCGGTGGGATTCTTCGCCGTGAGGTCGGTGCGAAGCTGGAGCGCGTCCTCGCGCAGCGCGTAGTTGGTGCGCTTGCCCGGCGGCGTGGCCGGATCGGTGTAGCCGCCCGCCCAGGGCTCGATGCAGGTGTCGATGTACATCGCGCCGCGTTCCCAGCAGAACTTGACCAGCGCGATGCTGGAAACGTCGACGGAAAGATTGATGAGGAAATCGCCGCGACCCAGCAGGTTCTCCAGCACGCGGCGATAGTTCTCGCGCACCAGCGGTTCCTTGATGAAACGCACGCCGAATTTCTCGGCCTCGTCGCGACCGGCTTCCTCGGCGGTGACGATGACGACGCGGTCGGGACGGATGCCGATGTGACGCAGGATGAGCGGCAGCACGCCCTGGCCGATGCTGCCGAAGCCCACCATGACCAGGCGGCCGGGAAACTCGACGATTACCTTGTGACTCATTTCGGATCCATGCTCTCGACAAAGGACGGTTTGAACAGCGACTCGACGCGCCGCAGCCAGCGGGCCGTCTGAGGATAATGCACTTCCACGGGCAGGAAACGCGCTGACAGTTCCTGCGCCTCGGGGCGCATTAAGGCCCGATGCAGCAGGCGGATGCAAGGGTAGATGGCGAGGTCAGCGGCCGAGACCGAATCACCGACAATCCACTCGCCCTTGCCGAGCCGGCCCTCGACGGTGCGCGCCTCGCTGGCCACGGTGTACATGGCGCGGGTGAGCGCCTCGCCCAGCCTTGGGGTCGCGGTCTGCAACTCGCGCACGATGCGCATCAGGCCTTCCTCGGTATAGGCCTGGAATTCGTTGATGACGCGCATGATCACGCCACCTTCCTCGGCCGACTGACCGAAAATGGGCGGCGTCGGATATTTGCGATCGAGGTAGTAAAGCACCGCCAGCGACTCGAACACCACGTAGTCGCCATCCTTCACCACCGGCAGCCGGCCGCGCGGATTCATGGCCAGCATTTGCGGCGCCTTGTGCGCCTGCAGGTCTGTCTGCATGGAAAAGCTGCGCCACGCCAGCCCCTTGAGCTCCAGCGTCAGCAGCACGCGCCAGCAGAACGGGCTGTTCGCGGACCAGTAGACGTCGATCACCGCATTCCTCGTCTTGATTGCCGGACGGAATTGTAGCGGCGATGATGCGCACATGGCAGAAGGCACCGGATTGACGCCGCTGATAGAGGCAGGCGAATTGCTGCGGTTGGCGCAGGAGCGCGACCTGCGCATCGTGGATTGCCGCCACGAGTTGGCGCGTCCGCAGTGGGGCGAGGCCGCGTATGCGCAGGGGCACATCCCGGGGGCGCTCTTCGCGTCGCTGGACCGGGATCTTTCGGCTCCCATCGGGCCCGGCACCGGACGACACCCACTGCCCTCGCCCGCCGCTTTCGCGGCCACGCTGGGCCGCTTCGGGATCGGGTCGGACACGCGCGTGATCGCCTATGACCACGGCCCCGGCGCCTGGGCGGCACGCCTGTGGTGGATGCTGCGCGCGGTGGGCCACGGCGCCGTGCAGGTGCTCAACGGCGGTCTGCCGGCGTGGCTCGCGGCCGGCGGCACCGTGGATGCCGCCACGGCGTCCTTCGCGGCGACACGGGTACCGGTCCGGGATTTCGCGGGTGCGGTGACCAGCGCCGAGGTCCAGGCGCAACTGGCCGCGGGCCTCATCACGCTGGTGGACGCGCGCGGCGCGGACCGCTTCGCCGGGCAGAACGAAACCGTGGATCCCGTGGCGGGGCATGTGCCCGGCGCCATCAACCACCCCTTCACGGGAAATCTCGGCGCGGACCAGAGATTCCTGCCGACCGACGAACTGACGCGGCGCTGGGAAAAGGAACTGCTGCTCGCGCGCGAACGGCCGCTGGTGGCCATGTGCGGCTCCGGCGTGACGGCTTGTCACAATCTGCTCGCGCTGGAACTGGCAGGCTACCCACACGCGCGGCTCTATGCCGGCAGCTACAGTGAATGGATTGCCGATCCGGGTCGCCCGGTCGCCACAGGAGCCTGATGTGTCCGTGAAATCGACCACCCAACGCGCCGCGGGCGCTCCCGGCAACTGGAGCCTCGAAGACTCGCTCGACCTCTACCAGATACCGGCATGGGGCAAGGGCTACTTCGGCGTGAACCCGGCCGGACACCTGGTGGTGCGACCCGACACCACGCCCGAGCGCGAGATCGACCTGCACGAGGTGGTGCAGGGCCTCTCGGAGCGCGACCTTACGGCGCCCGTGGTCATCCGCTTTTCCGACATCCTCGCCGACCGGCTGAAGCGCCTGCACGACGCCTTCGCGCAGGCCATCGCGGAGAACGAGTACCGCAACCGCTACGCGGCCGTGTTCCCCATCAAGGTGAACCAGCAGCGCCTGGTGGTCGAAGAGGTCTATCGCTACGGCAAGGCCTACGGCTTCGGCCTGGAAGTGGGCTCGAAGCCCGAACTGCTGGCGGTCATGGCGATGACCGAGGATTCGCCCGACCGCCTGATCGTCTGCAACGGCTTCAAGGATTCCAGCTACATCGAGGCGGTGATCCTCGCCACCAAGCTGGGCCGCACCATCATCCCGGTGGTCGAGAACTTCTCGGAACTGGCGCTGATCCTCCGGCACGCCGAGACCTACGGCGTTCGGCCGCGCATCGGCGTGCGCGTGAAGCTGGCCAGCGAAGGCTCGGGCCGCTGGCGCGAATCGGCGGGCGATCGCTCGAAGTTCGGCCTGTTCGTCACGGAGATCCTCGAGCTGCTGTCAGTGCTGCGCGAGAAGGACATGCTCGACTGCCTGCAACTGGTGCACTGCCACCCCGGCAGCCAGCTGCAGGACATCCGCCGCGTGAAGGAAGCCATCAACGAGCTGGCGCATGTGTATGCGGAGCTGGTGAAGCTGGGCGCGGGCCTGAAATACATCGACGTGGGCGGGGGCCTCGGCATCGACTACGACGGCAGCGGCACGAATTTCCCCTCGTCGATGAACTACACGCTGGCCGAGTACGCCAACGACGTGGTCTACCGCATCGCCAGCGTCTGCAACGCGCGCGGCGTGGAACACCCGATGATCGTCAGCGAGTCGGGCCGCGCCATCGCCGCGCACCACAGCGTGCTGGTCTTCAACGTGCTGGGCCGCTCGGCGCTCGATGGCTTCGACGTCGCCAAGACCGATGTGGAGAAGGCCAGCCTGCGCGACCTGCCGCAGCCGGTGAAGGACCTGGCCGATGCGTGGCGCTCGGTGGCCCCGCGCCGGCTGGTGGAATGCTTCCACGACGCGACCACGGCGCGCGACGAGGCGCTGCAGATGTTCAAGCTCGGCCTGCTGTCGCTGGAGCACCGCGGGCTCGCGGAACGCCTGTACTGGGCCACCTGCACCAAGGTGCGCGATGCCGCGCGCAAGCTCGACGAGGTGCCCGAGGAGTTGGCAGACCTGGAGGGCGTGCTGTCGGACACCTACTTCTGCAATTTCTCGGTGTTCCAGTCATTGCCCGACAGCTGGGCCATCGACCAGTTGTTTCCGATCACGCCCATCCACCGCCTGACCGAACAGCCCACGCGCAAGGCCGTGCTCGCGGACATCACCTGCGACTCGGATGGCAAGATCGACCGCTTCGTCAGTCTGCGCGATGTGAAGCGCACGCTGGAGCTGCACCCGCTGCGCGAAGGCGAGGACTATTTCCTGGCGGCCTTCCTGGTGGGCGCCTACCAGGAGACGCTGGGCGACCTGCACAACCTGTTCGGCGACACCCACGTGGTGCACATAAGGCTGCACGATGGCGGCGGCTGGTGGATCGAGGAGATCGTCAAGGGCGACACGGCCAACAAGGTGCTGGAGTACATGGAGTACGACGTGGCGGAGCTCTACCCCGCCCTGGCCCGGGACTGCGAGCGCGCGGTGCGCGACGGACGCATGACCGTGGCCGAAAGCCAGTCCATCAAGCGCTTCTACGAGAACGAGCTGAACGGGTACGCGTACCTGGAACCGTAGCGCGGAGCGGCCTGCCGCCCGCCTCTACATGCCTACCACATGTCCTTGAGCTTGCCCGTGGCGTCGATGCTGATGGGTTCGTCGGACCGCTTCAGGCGCGAATCGTTGACATGCGAGCCCGTGTAGCCGGACTGCTCGAAGCACTTGAGCACTTTTTCGCTGATGAAGCGGCTGCGGCCCCCGTAGACATGCGCATCGCCGCGCGATGACTGCTGCGTGAGCGGGAACTTCAGCGGCTGCAGCAGCACCAGTTCGTTGCGGGCGCGGGTCATGGCCACGTAGAGCAGGCGCCGCTCCTCGTCGATCATCTCCTGCTTGCCGGTGGCGAACTCGTTGGGGAAGCTGCCATCGACGACGTTCAGCACGTAGACGGTGTCCCACTCCATGCCCTTGGCCGAGTGGATGGTGGAGAGCACCAGGTAGTCTTCATCCTGGTGCGCCTTGCCTGAAAGATCGCCGGCCGCATTCGGCGGGTCGAGCGTGAGCTCGGTGAGGAAGCGTTCGCGCGACGGAAACTGCTGCGAGAGCTGCTCGAGCTGGTCCAGGTCGCCGATGCGCGTGTGGAAATGCTCGAAGATGCGCTCCAGGTGCGGCTGGTACCACTCGCGCACCAGGCGCAGCTGGCCGGGCCAGGGCCTGCCGGGCTCGCCGAGCTTTTCCATCAGCTCGGCCAGGCGGCCGTAGTCCCGCTCGCTCTGCGAATTGACCTTGATGCCGCGCATCGCCTTGATGGATCCGCCGGCCTCGGCCAGCGCATCGAGCGTCAAGCGCGCATTGACCGGGCCCATGCCCGGCAGCAGCTGCAGCGCGCGGAATGCGGCCAGCGTGTTGCGCGGATTGTCGGCCCAGCGCAGCACGGCGATCATGTCCTTCACATGCGCGGCCTCGAGGAACTTCAGGCCGCCATATTTCACGAAGGGGATCTTGCGGCGGGCGAGTTCCACCTCGAGCAGGTCGCTGTGGCTTGACGTGCGGAACAGCACGGCCTGCCGGCGCAGCGCCGTGCCGGCCTCGCGCCGCTGCAGGATCTGCTGCGCCACGTATTCGGCCTGGGATTCCAGGTCATCGACGCTCACGTAACGCGGCAGCGTGCCTGGGCCGCGAACGGCCAGCAGGTGCTTGCGGTACTGGCGCGGAGCCTCTGCCATCAGTGCATTGGAGGCATCGAGCACCGACTGCGTCGACCGGTAGTTCTGGCCCAGCGGCACGACTTCCGCATTGGGCGTGTAGCGCTGCGCGAAGCCGAGGATGTTCTCGACGGCGGCGGCGCGGAAGGAATAGATGGCCTGGGCGTCATCGCCCACGACGGTCAGCCCCGCGCCATCGGGCTTCATCGCATCGAGGATGCGCGCCTGCAGCGCGTTGGTGTCCTGGTATTCATCCACCAGGATGTGGTCCCAGTGCGAACCGACGTGCTTGGCGAGCTTCGGCTCCGAGACCAGCACCTGCCAGTACAGCAGCAGGTCATCGTAATCGAGCAGGCCCAGCTTCTGCTTGCGCTCCACGTAGGCGCGATACAGCTTGGTGAGGTCCTGCTCCCACTGCTGGCACCAGGGAAACTGCGACTGCAGCGTGTCGGCCAGCGGCTTCTGCGTGTTGACGCGATGCGAATAGATCGCAAGGCAGGTGTCCTTGCGCGGAAAGCGCTGCTCCTTGCCAGCCAGCCCCTGCTCGGTGCGCAGCTGGTCGAGCAGGTCGGCCGAATCGCTGCGGTCGATCACCGTGAACTGGGGATCGAGGCCGAGCTGCGGCGCGTAGTGACGCAGCAGGCGGTTGCCCAGCGAATGGAAGGTGCCCGTCCAGGTGAGCTTCTGCGCGATGGCCTGCGACTTGCCGCCCAGCGTGTCATCCAGCGCCTTGCGCAGGATCTCGATGGTGCGCCGGCGCATCTCGATCGCCGCCCGCCGCGTGAAGGTGAGCAGCATGATGCGCGAGGGATCCACGCCATTGATGACCAGGTGCGCCACGCGGTGCGCGAGCGTGTTGGTCTTGCCGGTGCCCGCCCCGGCGATGATGAGCAGGGGACCTGCGCGCAGCGGCTGGTCGGGCACGGGCTCGCCGAAGCCCGCGGCCTTGCGCTGCGAGTTATTGAGGGATTCGAGGTGAAGTGCCGGACTCGACATAAGATCAGACTATAGCCAATGTGGACGGTGGGTGGGTTTGGGAACTGCCGGCCGGCAGGCTGGAACCCGGCGAACCTGCTGCGCTGACGGCCCGGCGTGAGCTGGTCGAGGAAGCCGGGCGCGAGGCAGCGGACTGGCAGGACCTGGGCTTCATGTGGAGTTCGCCCGGCGTGTTCGACGAGCGCATCCACCTGTTTCTGGCCCGCCAGCTGCGCGTGGTGCCGGCGCATCACGAGCCGCATGAAGTGCTCGAAGCGCACTGGGTCGCGCTTCCCGAGGCGCTGGAACGGGCCATGAACGGCGCCATCCTGGATTCGAAGACCATCGTCGGGCTGATGCGGGCCGCATCACGGCTAGGCATGACCCTGAAAGCACCTTAAGGCGTGATGCAGTACACGGTTTCGGCCAATTGCCCGGACCGATAATGCATCTATGTCGAAACCGACGCCCGACAAGTTCTCGCTGTACGTGCCTGACGAGGAAGAGCAGGAGCGCAGCATGCCCGAGCGCCTGGAGATCGTCGATGACGGTCCCGGCGCCATCAGGCGCTCGAGGCCCGCGATGGGCGGCGGCGCCTACGATCCTTATTCCATCAGCGGCAGTCCGGGCGACACGGCGCGCATGCACAAGCCGCGCGTGGACCTGCGCAAGCTGTCCGAGTGGATCAAGACCACGCAGCAGACGCGGATACTGAAGGAAGAAGAGGCCAAGGCCGCCGAGCCGCCGAAGCCGCGGCGCTGAAGGACGTCCTGCGCCTCTACCTGTTTCGCTGACGGGCCAGCGCATCTCCCGCGCGTGGCAGCAGCAGCACTCCGGCCGCCAGCAGCAGTGCCGCCGCATGCACCCACCACAGCCCCATCGATCGAGGCGTTTCGCCGCGCTCGAGCAGCGTGCGGCCGGCACTGAGCAGGCCTGCGTACACGGCGAACAACAGCACGGCCCACACCACGCGCGCATGGCGCCCCTGGCGCGGACGCAGCCGCGACAACGGCACGGCGACCAGCCCCAGCACCACCGTGATCAGCACCCACGACACGCGCCAGTGCAGTTCGGCGTTGAACCGCGGATCCGTCGACGCGCGCAGCTGCCCGACCGTCAGCGCATCGACGCGCGGCCGCCCGGGCAGGCTGGCCTCGGGCTGCGGGATGCGCAGCGTCTGCCGCTGGAAACGCGTCACGCGCCAGTCGCCCGAGCCCGGCGTGCCCTCGTGGCTCTCGCCATCGGCCAGTTCGATGAGGTAGTAGCCGCCTTCAACTGCCAGTGAATAACGCGCGCTGCTGGCCAGCACCACCTGCAGGCGCTCGCGCCCGTCGGCGGCCGGCGCGAGGTCGCGCTCGACGAACACCTCGCGCAGCGTGCCATCCGGATCGCTCGATCGGAAATTCAGCGTGACGCCCGAGCCCAGCGCGCGGAACTGTCCCGGCGCGAGCCCCCGCGACATCGCGGTGCGCAGCGCCTCGGTGCGCATCTGCGCCAGCCTGCCCGCCGCGCCCGGACCATCGACGAATCCGATCCACGCCGCGAGCATCGCGGCCAGCAGAGTAACCACGCCCGCGGCCACATAGAGCGGGCGGGTTCCCCGCCGCCGCAGGCCTGCGAGGCCGTGATCTCGTTGTCGTGATACAGGCGCCCGAGCCCCAGCGTCGTGCCCAGCAGCACGGCGAACGGCAGGATGATGACCAGGTTGCCGCGCATCGACAGCCCGACCAGCGGCAGCACGATGTCGGATGAAATCTGCCCGTCGGCGGCCCGTCCCAGGATGAAGGCGAGCTGGTAGGTGACCAGCACCACCAGCAGCACGACCGCCACGGCGGCGGTCGAGACGGATATGTCGCGCAGTACGTGGCGGAAGAATATTCCGCCCATCACCAGGGAGCGTCCCCCCGGCGCGCGTAGCGGAACCACGGATCGGGCAGATCATCGCCGACCAGCTGGCCCGCCGCGTCGCGCTGCTGCTCGAACACATTGAGGCCATCGGCCGTGAGCTGCATGCGCAGATCCGATTTCAGCGTTTCACCGGTCGCTCGGGACGAAGTGCGGCATGCATTGGCCTGCAATGCCGCCTTGAAGCCCTCGCCGTCGCGCTGCCAGAGCAGGTCGCAGCCCGGCCGGGCGAGCAGGTCCTGCATCAGCATGCTGCGGAACAGGTCGCGGTTGTTCTGGCCGTCGCGCCAGCGCACGGGCTCCTTCAGATCAAGCTGCGTCAGCATGGACTGCTCGCGCTTGGGTATCGGGTTGAGCACCCAGAGCTTCTGCGAGAACACGCGGCGCAGGTCATCGGCGGCCATCTCCTGCACGTAGAACACGTTGTCGCCCACCAGCGGCGCCTTCACCGGCACGATCATCAGCCGCACGCCTGGATGGCCCGCATCGCCCCTGGCCTGCGCGATGTTGTCGTAGCTGCCGGCGAGCATGGCGGCAAGCTGCGCCAGGAAGACTTCTTCCTTCTTCGGCTTGGCGAACACGGTGGCCGCCAGCGCCAGCGCGGCCAGCCCCAGCGCGGCACGACGGGTCCAGCGGAAGGTCGTGGAATCAGGAGCCATACATCACCCGCCATTGTGCCGGGTACGTGAGCCCCAGCTTGACGATGGAATCGAGCAGATCCCCATAACTGCGGCCGGCGGCGGCCGCCGAGCGCGCGAAGTCTTCTTCCTGCGCCAGGTGCGGATTGGCGTTGGCCTCGAGCGCATACAGGCTGCCGTCGGCGCGCATCCGGAAATCCATGCGCGCGTAGCCTGTGAGGCCGAGCGCGCGGTAGATGCGCCGGCACAGCCGGTCGAGCCGGGCCTCGGTGCCCGGCGGCAGGTCGGTGGCTGGCTGGCTGTCGATGCCGTATTTGGCCCGGTATTTCAGGTCCCATTTCGCCTTGCGCGTGGCGATGGCGCTGCCGCTGCTGGCCATGCTGCCGAAGTTCAGCTCCCACACGGGAAAGCGCGTCAGCCGCTGGTTGCCCATCATGCCCACGTAAAGTTCGCGGCCCTCGATGTATTCCTCGACCAGCACGTCGGACTTGTGCTGTTCGAGCACGAACTCGATGCGCTCCTTCAGGCGGGCCGGATCCTCGACCACCGAGGCCTGCGCGATGCCCAGCGAGGCATCGTCGGTGCTGGACTTCACGAACAGCGGGAAACGCAGCTTGCGCGGCAGCTTCACCCGCAGGCCCCGGGGGAACACCTGGAACTGCGGCGAGGGTATGCGGTGGAACGCGAACACCTGCTTGCACAGCGCCTTGTCCCGCGACAGCAGCAGGCCGCGCGGATTGCAGCCCGTGTAGGGCTGGCGCAGCATCTCGAGGAAGGCGATGACGTGCTGGTCATAGCTGACGATGCCGTCGAATTCCTCCAGCAGGTTGAACACCACATCGGGCTGCCAGTCGGCGATGGTGCTGCGCAGCTCGGTGGTGCTGTCGAGCACGCCCAGCGCCCGCACCTCATGGCCATTGGCCCTGAGCGTCTGGATCACGTCGTACTCGGTGCGCCATTCGGCGATGGCCTTGGGGTCCTGCCCTTCGAGGGTGTCCGGTGGCATGAGGCTTGGATGCAACACCACCAGGACCGAAGATCGCTTCATAGATTCAGCTGTGGCCGCTCCTGCTCGCCGAATATACGGACCAAACCGCCCAACAACCAGCGCGCGTGCGGGCCGGCGGTGCGCTGTGAACCCCGCAGGTGCAGGTCCAGGTAGTCCGCGCGATCGATGGCGATGCGCAGCAGCTGGTGCAGTGTATAGGTTTCCACCCCGGTGTCGCGGTGCACGGCGGCCAGCAGCGACTTGCGGTTGCCACGCAGGTACTGCGCGGCGCGCAGCGCTCCGCGGCGCGAGGGGCGCCGCGCAAACACGCGCAGCAGCAGGTTGTCGGCCGCCTCACTGCGCCAGCTGTGCTGGCGCGCCAGGCGTTCGCGGTAGTGCTCGGCGAGCGTGCGCTGGTTTTCGCGCAAGGGTTCGATCTGCACGCGCGTGCGCACGGGAGCAGTCTTGTCGGAAACCTCGTGCATCACTTCATCGACGAACGAGAGTTTTTCCCACGCCGGCCAGCTCGCATAGGTGCGACGCCAGTCCGAATTGGGCTTCAGCCATACGGCGAAGGTTTCGGCGAAATCCTCGGTGGGATGGCTCTGCGCATACCAGTCGCCCAGATGCTGCACATAGCGGCGGCTGCGGGTGCGCGCGCGGTAGCGCTGCGGATACGGCAGCGAGGCCGGGCCGAAGACTTCGCGCCAGCGCGCGCGACGGCGCAGCCGGTAGGCGGTGTCGATGGCATGGCCGGCCTCGTGGCGCAGGATGCGCATCAGCCAGTTGCTGTTGCCGCCCTCCACTTCCTTCATCAGGCGGCGTTCCAGGCGCCGCAGCCGGGGATGCGCGAGATAGAACGGCACGGCGATGCCGGGCACGCCATCGGGCGAGAACCATTCCTCGGCCAGCCACATGTGCGGCCGGAAACGGATGCCGCGGCGCTCGAGTTCGTCGTTGATGCGATTCAGGCGGCGTTCCAGGCTGCTGCCGGCCAGCGTGAGCTTCAGGTCGCAGAAGCGCAGGTTCAGCAGTTCCTCGTCGGACAGGCGCGTCCAGGCCAGCGCGGGCTTGCGGGTCGGGCGCGAGGAGGAAGCAGGCATCGACGCACTCTAAGCCAGCCGACCGCCCGCCGCATCCGGTCGCTGGACCAGCCGCCCTGCCAGGCTCGCCAGCCGTGGCAGGCCCGCGACCCGGGCCTTGAGGTCGGCAGGAAGGGCTGATTCGCCATACCAGGCCCCCGCCAGGGCCCCGTAACTGGCCGCCACTGCGTCCTGCTCCACCCGGGCCGTGGCCAGGGCCCTCTCCAGCCCGTCGGCGAAGCCGCGGCTGCGGGCGAAGCAGCGGGCGGCACGGTCCAGCGCCCCCAGGATCCCCGGGGGTGGCCGGCGGCGACCCACCTGCAGGCCGTTCCAGTCCTCGGCCATCAGGCGCAGTTCGTCCCTCAGCGGCAGCCCACCGGGCACCAGCGCGGCGGTCATCACGGCCGAACGGGGCTGGCCGCGGAGGGCCGCAGCGATCATCTCGGACAGCACCCGGCAGGCGTCCACGGGCAAGGGGGCCTGGTGCGTCAACCGGGCAAGGTCCGCGCCCAGGGCGCCTGCGCCACCACCACCCGCCCCCGCCGTGAACAGCGCGGCGGCGGCGCAGCGCGACAGCGGCGAGGCATCCATCTGGCTGGGGTCGTGGGATCCCAGCAGCTGCGCCTTGTTCCACATGGCCCGGGCCAGCACATCGCGCACCGCCGGACGCAGCGAAGCATCCGCGGCTGCGCCCGCGGCCACCGGATCGCGCGACCAGTCGCGGATCCGGTCGAGCTGGTCGCGGCCGTCGAACCGGCCGCGCGCCAGAAGGCTCTCGGTGGCGCACAGCGCCAGGGCCGTGTCGTCGGACCACGCTGAAGGGCCCGCCCCCCGAGGAGCCGTGGCGCAGACGTCGGCGATGGCGAGTCCCATCAGGCAGCCGCGAAAGCGCTCCAGCGCGGGTGGCGCCTCGCGCGACCGCGGCAGCCACTCCAGGATGAATCGCTCCTGCTCGGGCGTTTCCGGAATGCTGGGCCAGCGTGCGGCGCGCGCGTTCTGCTGCCACAACCGGTTGAGCTCGGACAGCGCCGCCTCCGGCGCCTGGCCCTGCTCGCGCAGGTAGCAGCCGATGGTGATGCCGGTGCGACCGATGCCGGCACGGCAATGCACGTAGACGGTCAGGCCAGCGTCAAGCAGCCTCTGCAGCGCGTCCTGCACCTCGTGCATCTGCTGCGCGGTGTCCGGCACGGAATGATCCGGCAGGGGAAACCCATGGCACTGCACGCCATCGGGAAGCAGGCCGCTGTAGTCGGGCAGCTCGCCGGGCTCGGTCAGATTGATGAAGCCCCTCACGCCCGCGCCGAGCAGCGCCTCGATACGCGCGCGGGTCGCCGCCTCGCTGCCGGCGTCGGGGTGCTCGCCGGCCAGGATCAGGCCCGGCTCCACCCAGTAGCTGTTGGGAATGGGCGGCTTCACAAGCCCGCGAAATCGAACAGCCGTGTATCGGCCAGGTGCGCCGGCTCCACGTTGCGCAACGCGGTCATCAGCGATTCCGTGCGACCCGGGAAATCACGCTCCCAGTCGGCCAGCATCTTCTTCACCGCCGCGCGCTGCAGGTTTTCCTGCGAGCCGCACAGGTTGCAGGGAATGATCGGAAACTCGCGCGCGGCGGCATAGCGTGCGATATCGCGCTCGGGAACATAGGCCAGCGGCCGGATGACCACGTGCTGCCCGTCCTCGGAACGCAGCTTCGGGGCCATGGCCTTGAGCTTGCCGCCGAAGAACAGGTTGAGGAACAGCGTCTCGACGATGTCATCGCGATGATGACCGAGGGCCACCTTGGTGATGCCATTCTCGGCCGCGTACCGGTACAGCGCGCCGCGTCGCATGCGCGAGCACAGGCTGCACATCGTGCGCCCCTCGGGGATGAGCCGCTTCACCACGCTGTAGGTGTCCTGCTCGATGACGTGGTAGTCCACGCCCAGCGACTTCAGGTATTCCGGCAGTACGTGCGCCGGGAAATCCGGCTGCTTCTGGTCCAGGTTCACGGCGATCAGCGAGAAGTTCACCGGCGCCGCGCGCTGCAGCGACAGCAGCATGTCGAGCAGCGTGTAGGAATCCTTGCCACCGGACAGGCACACCATCACGCGGTCGCCCTCCGCGATCATGCCGTAGTCCTCGATGGCCTTGCCCACGAGGCCACGCAGGTGGGCCGCCAGCTTGCGCTTGGTCGAGGACATCGGCAGCGGCGCGGTGACCACCGCGTTCATCGGGCGTCCTCGAGGTACTTGCCCTCCAGGTAGCGCAGCGCCGCCGCTGCCGAGAGCGCCTTGCCCGTGGCCTTCTTCATGAGTTCGGGCGGCGTCAGCCGCGCGCCCTCGGCATGCACATGCTCGGCAAGCCAGCGCGTGACCACGCTGAAATCGCCGCGCGCCAGGTGCTCGTCGAGGTCGGGCGTGCGCGAGCGCAGGCTTTCATGAAGCTGGGCCGCGATGGCGGCGCCCATGGCGTAGGACGGGAAATAGCCGAATGAACCGTGAGCCCAGTGGATGTCCTGCAGGCAGCCTTCGGCGGCGTTGGCGGGCTTCACTTCCAGGCGCTCCAGCATGCCATTGTTCCACGCCTCGGGCAGGTCGCGCACCGCGAGGCGCCCTTCGAGCAGATCCCGCTCGATGCCATAGCGCAGCACCACATGCAGCGGGTAGGTGACCTCGTCGGCGTCCACGCGGATGTGCCCGCGCCGCACCTGCGTGAGCACGTGGTAGAGGTTGTCCACTTCCCATTCCGGCCCGCTGACCGAGAAGTGCTTTTCCAGCAGGGGCTTCAGGTAGTGCAGGAAGGGGCGGCTGCGGCAGACGATCATCTCGATCAGCAGCGACTGGCTTTCCTCGAGCGCCATGCCGCGCTCCTTGCCCACCGGCTGCGTGCGCCACTCGCGCGGCACGCCCAGGTCGTACAGCGCGTGGCCGGTCTCGTGCAGCGCCGCCAGCAGCCCCTTGAACGGATCCGTGGCATCGAGCTTGGTGGTCACGCGGATGTCGCCGGCCACGCCCTCGGTGAAGGGATGGTCGCTTTCGTCGAGCCGGCCCCGATCGAAGGGAAAGCCGAACGCCTTCATCACCTCGACGATCATCGCGCGCTGCTTGCCCGCGGCGAAGCGGCCGGCGATGGGCAACGGCGGGCGGGCCGCCTGACGTTCGATCACCTCGCGGATCAGCGCGGGCAGGCGCCGCGAGTAGGCGCGGAACACCGTGTCGATCTCGGCGCTGCGCAGGCCGGGCGTGAAACCATCGATCAGCGCGTCGTATGGGGCGAGCCCGAGCGCCTGCCCCAGCAGCGCCGCGCGGTCGCGCACCAGGTGCAGCACCTCTTCGAGGTGCGGCGCGAAGATGGCGAAATCCTGCTTCTCGCGGGCCTCGGCCCAGCGCACCTCGGCCAGCGACGTGGCATGGGCGAGGCGCGTGATCAGGGACACGGGCGTGGCGATGGCATGGTCGCGCTGCCGGCTCATCTCGCGCAGGTTCGCCTGCTGCCATTCGTCCAGTTCGCCGGCGCCGGCCTTCGCACGCTCGAGCAAGCGGCTGACCTTCGGCGAGGTGAGCAGCGCGTGCTGTTCGGTTTCGATGGCCGCCAGCTGTTCGCCGCGCACGTCGGAGCTGCCACGCGGCATCATCACCGCGGCGTCCCAGCGCAACAGCGACAGCGCGCCGCTGAAGGCATGCAGGCGCTGCCACTCTGTTTCGAGCTGCTTGTAGGGCGTAATGGCCATGAATCGGGGGTCCGGGGATCCCAGGGATCCGGGTTCCCGATTCTAGCCGGGCGAGGTCAGCCCAGGGGGGATGCCTGCGGCGCCGGGTCGCCTTCCTCGGGGACCTGGGTGGTCTGGCTGCCCCGCAGTTTGTCGATAATCCGGGAAAGGTACTGCGGGGAGCGCGTATTGCGCGCGATCAGTACATAAAGTGCCGGCACGACGATCAGCGTGAGCGCCACCGCGAACACCGAACCAAAGAACACCGTGGCGCCGATGGACTGGCGGCTCTCGGCACCCGCGCCGCTGGCGATCATCAGCGGCACCGCGCCCACGGCCGTGGCCAGCGTGGTCATCAGCACCGGTCGCAGGCGGGCGCCAGCGGCCTCGATGGTGGCCTCGACGAACTGGCGTCCGCGATCCCGCAGCTGGTTCGCGAACTCCACGATCAGGATGCCGTTCTTGCTGGCGATGCCCACCAGCATGATCGCGCCGATCTGGCTGAAGATGTTGATGGACGACCCAAACAGCCACAGGCCGAACAGCGCGCCGGTGAGCGCCATCGGCACGGCCGCCAGGATCACCAGCGGATGCACGAAGCTCTCGAACTGCGCCGCCAGCACCAGGTACACGATGAGGATGGCGAAGCCGAACGTGATGAACAGCCCGCCCGCCGATCGCTTCAGCTCGCGCGACTCGCCGTCGAAGTCGATCTGCACCGGCACATTGCCCTGCAGGTCGCGCACGGTGGTCTCCATGTAGTCGAGCGCCTCGCCCAGCGAGTAGCCGGCATTGAGGTTGGCGGTGACGGTGACCGAGCGCATGCGGTTGAAGCGTCGCAGCTCGGAGGCCGCCCCAGTCTCCTGGGTGCTGACCACGCTGGCCAGCGGCACCAGCTCGCGCGTGCGGTCCGAGCGCACGTAGATGTTGGACAGGTCGTTGACCGAGGCGCGCTGCTCGTCGCGGGCCTGCAGCACCACGTTGTATTCGTCGCCGCCCATCAGGAACGTGGTGACCACGCGCGAGCCGAGCATGGTCTCGAGCGCGCGGCCCACGTTGTTGAGCGACACGCCCAGGTCCGCCGCCTTGTTGCGGTCGATGGCCACGCGCAGTTGCGGCTGGCGCTCCTGGTAGTCCATCTCGAGGTTGGCGAGGCCGGGGTTTTCCTGTGCCTTCTGCATGACCTGGTCGGCCAGCTGCGCCACGGCCTGGTATTCCGGCCCCTGCAGCACGATGGCCACCGGCTTGCCGTTGCCGCCGAGTCCACCGGGCGTACGCGGCACCACGCGGGCGCCGGGGATGTCCTGCGTCTTGGCGCGCAGCCGCGCGACGATCTGCGCCGCGCTGTCGGGGCGATCGCCCCAGTTGTTCAGCGGCAGCATCACCATGCCGTTGTCCACTGCGGCCTGGCTGTTGAAATTGCCGGTGCGGGAAATGACGCGCGGCGCATTGCCACGCCGCACTTCGTCGTAAGCAATCTCGGCCACCTGCGCGATCTGGCGCGAGGTGTAGTCGAGACTCGCGCCTTCCGGCGCCTGGATGAACACCTGCACGCGGCCACGGTCTTCCTGCGGCGCCAGTTCCTGCGGCAGCCGCATGCCATTCCAGGGCATGCCGAACACGAGCAGCGAGATGGCCAGCGCCGCGGCGACGCCGGCGCAGGACAGCAGCAGCACGGGCCTGCGCCCGGCCAGGCCCCAGTGCAGCGCGTTCATGTAGGACTGCGTGAGCTGCTTGAACGCCCGATCGATCGCGGAGGCAAAGCGCCCGCGATGGATGCCGTTGGCGAACAGCTTGGAGGTCATCATCGGCGTGAGCGTCAGCGCGATGATGGCCGAGAACACCACGGCCGCGGCCACCGATACGCCGAACTCGCTGAACAGCCGGCCGACGTTGCCCTGCAGGTAGGAGATCGGCAGGAACACGGCCACCAGCACCATGGTGGTGGCGATGACCGCAAAGCCGATCTCGCGGCTGCCGTTGATGGCGGCCAGCAGCGGCGGTTCCTTGTGTTCGATGCGCCGGACGATGTTCTCGAGCACCACGATGGCATCGTCGACCACGAGGCCGATGGCCAGCACCGCGCCCAGCAGCGTCAGCGTGTTGATCGAGTAGCCGAAGATGGCCATCACCAGCGCGGCGGCGAAAATGGACACGGGGATGGTGACCGCCGGGATCAGCGTGGCGCGCATGCTGCCCAGGAACAGGAAGATGACCACCAGCACGATGGACATGGTCTCGGCCAGCGCGACCACGACCTTCTTCATCGATTCGCGGATGAACACCGAGTTGTCGATGTTCACCTCGATCTTGATGTCCTCGGGCAGCGTCTTCTTGATGAGGTCGATTTCCCGCTTGATCGACTCCGACACTTCGAGGACGTTGGCCGTGGACAGCGCCTGCACCGGCATCAACAGCGCGGGGCCGTCGTTGGTGGCCGCGCCGCTGCGCTGGTTCTCGGCGGCCAGCTGCACGGTGGCGACATCTCCCAGCCGCACCAGGTAGCCGTCGGGCCCGCGCCCCACCACCAGGCTGCGGAAATCCTCCTCGGTGCGCAGCGAGGTGTCGGTGCGCAGCGAGAACTCCCGCTGCTGCGACTCGATGCGGCCGGCGGGCAATTCGATGTTCTCGCTGCGCAGCGCCGCCTCGAGGTCGGTGACCGCGATCTGTCGAGCCGCCATGGCCGTTCGATCCAGCCAGACGCGCATGGCATAGCGGCGGGCGCCATTCATGGACACAGTGGCAACGCCCGGCACACTGCCGAGGCGATCGACGAGGTAGCGATCCGCGTAATCGGTGAGTTCCAGCGAATTGCGCCGGGTGCTGGAAAGAATGGCGATCAGGACGGCGTCGGAGCCACTGTCCACTTTCTGTATCTGCGGCGGATCGGCCTCATCGGGCAGGCGCGCCATGATGCGCGTGACGCGGTCACGCACGTCGTTCGCGGCCGCGTCCATGTCGCGATCCGCGTTGAACTGCACGTTGATCGACGCGCGCTCGTCGCGGCTCTGCGAGGTGAGCTTGTCCACGCCCTCGAGGCCGGCCACCTCGTTCTCGATCACCTGCGTGACGCGGGTCTCGATGACCGCCGCGTTGGCGCCGCGGTAGTTGACGTTGATGCTGACGACCGGCTGCGAGATGTCCGGATATTCCCGGATTGAAAGGCGCAGCGCCGACATCACGCCGATGATGAGCAGCAACAGCGCCAGCACGGTGGCGAACACCGGGCGCCGGATCGACAGCTCCGAGATGCTCATGACGGCGGCGCGGCGCCGGCGGCCGTGGCGGGGACGCCCAGCTCGCGCACCAGCGAGCCTTCGCGCAGCTTCAGCGTGCCTTCGATGACCACATGGTCACCGGCGCGCAGGCCCTCGGTGATCTCCACGAACCCGGGTTCGCGCCGGCCGAGCTTGACCTCGCGCTTGGCAACCTTGGGCCCCTGCACCACGTAGATGAACTGCCGCGCCTGCTCGGGCACCAGCGCCTGTTCGGGAACCATCAGCGCCAAGCGGCGCTCCTTGGACAGGTCGACCGTGAGGAACATGCCCGGCTTCAGGGCGCCATCGCGATTGGGCACCAGCGCGCGGACGGTGACTGCGCGCGAACCCGGATCGACGCGGCTGTCGACGCTCGCCACGCGGCCGGCGAAGTTGCGGCCGGGATACGCGCTGCTGCGCGCGATGACGGCCTGGCCGGAACGCAGTTCGCCCAGGTTCATCTCGGGCACGGCGAAGTCCACCTTGATGGAACTGGTGTCGTCGAGCGTGGTGATGACGGTGCCCGGGCTGATCAGGGTGCCGAGGCTGACGCGGCGCAGTCCCACGCGGCCGGCAAACGGCGCGCGGATGTAGGTGTCGGCCAGGCTCGCCTTGGCGGCATCGACGCGTGCCTGGTTGGATTTCATCGTCGCTTCGAGCTGCTCGTACTGCGACTTGGACAGCGCCTGCGTGTTGAACAGCTCACGGCTGCGATTGAACTGGCTCTGGCTTTCGGCGAAGGCGGCGCTGGCTGCGGCGAGCGCGGCTTCGGTCTGCGCGCGGTCGAGCTCCACCAGCACCTGGCCGGCCTGCACGTTCTGGCCGTCGTTGAAACTGATTGCGGTGACGAGGTTGCTGGTCTTCGAGGTGACGCTGACCGATTCGTTGGCATTGGCCGTGCCGATGGCCTCGAGTCCCACGTTGATCTGCCGGTTTTCGGCAGTGGCCGTGAGCACCGGGATCGCATCGCCGCCACCGCCCGCTGCACCCGGGCGACCACCCGCAGCCGGCGCGCCGCCCGCGGCGGGACGCCCCTGCTGCGCGCCGGCGAATCCACCCGGCGCAGCCTGGTGCTTGGACTCGTAAACCGCCCAGCCCGCGCACAGAAGCGCGAGGGCAATGCTTGCACCAGTAACGATGGAACGCGTGTCGGCCATATCGCACCGATTATTGCATCGGGCTCCGCGCACGGGCATTAAAAATGATTTGGAACTATCCGCCGGATGAATTGTCGGGAGTACCAAATATCCCGGGCAAAAGCAGCTCATCGAGCCACTCGGGGGCATGCCCCTCCCCCACCCAAAGCACCGCCCGCCGTTCCCGCGGCGAGATGGCGAGGCGGCGACCCGGGGTGACTGCCAGCAGCACCGGCGCCGCCTGCGTGCCGGCCAGGGAATATCCCAGGCCATAGGCCGGATGCACGGGCGAAGCCACTGTCATCAGTGCGACATGCCCCTCGGGCAGCAGTCGCTCGCGGCCGATGACGCCATCGTTCGCTATCAGCAAACCCAGTCGCAGCCAGTCCAGCGGCGCGGCCCTCATGCAGCAGTGCGCCGCGATGCTGCCGCGAGGGTGATCCAGCAACGCCAGCGCTTCCTGCCCGGCCATCCGACCCCAGAGGTTGCGCTGCAGCGCGGTGGCAAAATCTTCGCCATCCAGCGCACCGGCCACCAGCGACAGCACCTGGGCGTTCGCGGGCGAGGGTTCGAAATGCGACCCCGGCGGCCAGGCGAGCGGCGCGTGCAGCGCTGCGCGCGAGAAGTCCGGCCCCGAGGCCAGCTGTGCCCGCCAGCTGAAGGGATTGAAGGGCACGAACTCACCTTCGGCGAGCCCGCTCATTTCCCAGAGCAGCTGGCGTGGCGTGATCTCGCCGCGCGCATCCTCGCGCCATTCATCGAGGAGCATGCGCACCGGTTCGTCGAGCACGGCGCGCGCCATCGTGTGCTGCAATGCGCCGAACAGCGGCGCGAGCAGCGCGGTGGACAATCCACGCCCGTCGATGGGTGCATGCACATCAGCCGACGGCGCGCTCCAGTATGCGGCCCAGCCACTGGCATCGCCGACCAGCAGCAGCTGCGTCGGCGCATCACCGGCGCGCGGCGCCAGCCGGGAATCAGCCACCAGACGCAGCGGCAGCGGCGTGGCTGACGGACTCAGCACCTGTGTCGGGCCCGACAACTGCGCCGGCCATTGTCCGGCTGCCGATTGCCACTGCCATGCCCGATGCCAGAACGGCCAATGCGCCGCGAGTGCGCCCACCGCCAGCGACGAGAGCACCAGTGCGATGACGGCGACCGTGACGAGCATCCGCTGCATCCGGCGATGATACCGCTACACTTGCCCGATGCCGCTGCGCGTGTGTTTCATCGCCTCAGAAGTCGCCCCCCTGGCCAAGACCGGGGGCCTCGCGGACGTCGCGGGCGCGCTGGGAAAATACCTGCATGCGGCAGGCCACGATGTGCGCGTATTCATGCCGCTGTACCGGCAGGTCGACCGGCGCGCGCTGCAGCTGTTTCCGGTGGGATTCCTGCGCGACATTCCGCTGCAGCTCGGAGCGCACACGCTGCGCTTCAGCGTGCTGACGGCAAGGCTGCCCGGCAGCCAGGCGATGATCTATCTCATCGATGCACCGGCGCTGTTCGATCGCGCCGCCATCTACGGCAACGCGCCGGATGAGCACCTGCGCTTCCTGCTGCTGACGCATGCGGCGCTGGTGAGCTGCCAGCACATGGGTTTCTCGCCGCAGATACTTCACTGCAATGACTGGCACACGGGAATGGGCCCGCTGCTGCTGCGCACGGTCTATGCCTGGGACAAGCTGTTCCAGGGCACGCGCAGCCTCATGTCGATCCACAACATCGCCTACCAGGGCGTGTTCGATGCCGGTTTTCGCGCGGACACCGGCCTGGGCGACGCCGTGCCCCTGCTGGACGCCGGCGAACTGGCGGCCGGCAGGATCAACCCGCTTCGCGAAGGCATCGCGCATGCGGACCACGTGAGCACCGTCAGCCCCACCTATGCGATGGAGATCCAGACCCCGGCCTATGGCTACGGCCTGCAGGACCTGCTGGCGCGACGCGCCGGATCGCTCACCGGCATCCTGAACGGCGTGGACTACGAGGAGTGGGATCCGCGCCAGGACCGCTTCCTGCCGCTGCACTTCAACGCGAGCCAGCTGGGCACCAAGGACGAACTGAAGCAGGATTTCCTGCAGCGCATGAACCTCGCCACCGGCGCGCGCAGTCGCCTGCCGCTGCTGGGAATGGTCAGTCGCCTGGCCTCGCAGAAGGGCTTCGACCTGGTGATGTCGGCGCTGCCGGACCTGCTGCGGCGCCATGAGTTCTGCTGCGCCGTGCTGGGCAGCGGCGAGCCGCGCTACGAGCAGTTCTTCCGGGAGCTCGCGCACCTGCACCCCACGCGCGTGCATTTCCGGGCCGGCTACAGCGAGGAGCATGCGCACTGGATCGAGGCCGCCAGCGACATGTTCCTGATGCCCTCGCAGTACGAGCCCTGCGGACTGAACCAGATGTACAGCCTGCGCTACGGCACGGTGCCCATCGTGCGCCGCACCGGCGGCCTTGCCGATTCGGTGCAGCACTTCGACCCGCTCACGCGCCGCGGCACCGGCGTGGTGTTCAACGACTACGACGTGGGCGGCGTGACCTGGGGCGTGGAGACCGCGCTGTCGTGGTACTCGCAGAAAACGCTGTGGCGGCGCCTGGTGCAGAACGCGATGGCCCAGGACTATTCCTGGCAGACGCAGGTCGAATCCTACGTGGCGCTGTACGAGCGCATGCTGGCAGGCCTGCCTTCGGTCAGCGCAGGTTGACGACGCCCTTCTGGTCGAACGGGATCGAGCGCAGCATCCCCGACGACAGCGCGACCTTGCCGGTCAGCCGGTAATCCACCGTCTCGAGCTTGCGGCCACCGGCCAGTATTTTCAGCAGCGCGGTGGCGGCGTTGGCAGTGACGTTGACGTCGAATTCGGCCGAGCCCAGCGCCGGCACGATGAAATTGCGCTCCGATTCACCATGCGCGAAGGCTTCGCCCGCGACAGCCAGCTCGTAGGTGATGCCGGCCACCGGCAGCTCGCGGTCGTTGGGATTCTGCACCCGCATGCGCAGTTTCAGCTGCTGCTGCAGCAGGTCACCCTTCAGCATCTGCACATCCACCACCTGCAGCGTGGGCTTCTCCAGGCGCGCATAGGCGCAGCCGGCGAGCCCCGCCAGCAGCACAAGGGCGGTGAGCACGCGCATTGCCTTCATGGATCAACTCCGGTCGTAAAGCTGGTTGAGGTCGCGGTACCGCGCCGCAAGATCGGGCGTGAGCGATGCCCCTGGCAGCCGCCAGGCCCAGTTCCCCGTCGTGGTGCCGGGCCTATTCAGGCGCGCCCCGCTGCCCAGTTGCAAGATGTCCTGCATTGGCAACACTGCCAGGACGCCCACCGAAGACAGCCCGGCGCGCAGCAGCGCATCGACCACCTCGTGGTCGGGGCGGCCGAAGTAGCGGCGGACGTGGTCGCGGGCGCGCTCATCGAGCGACGCGTACCAGCCTACCGTGGTGTCGTTGTCGTGCGTGCCGGTGTAGACCACGCAGTCGGCCGAATGCGCATGCGGCAGGTGCAGGTTGGCCGCATTGCCGTCGAAGGCGAACTGCAGCACGCGCATGCCGGGCAGGCCGAACTGCCGGCGCAGCGCGTTGACCGCCGGCGTGATCACGCCCAGGTCCTCGGCCACCAGTTCCAGCTGCGGCAGCAACGCGCGCGCGCGCGCCAGCATCTCGCCGCCCGGCGCCGGCAGCCATTGCCCGCCACGCGCCGAGCTGGCGCCGGCGGCAACGGACCAGTAGGCCTCGAGCGCGCGGAAATGATCGATGCGCAGCAGGTCGAAGCGGTCGGCCTGCAGCGCCAGGCGCCGCATCCAGAAGCCGAATCCATCGCGCCGCTGCGCGTCCCAGTCGTACAGCGGATTGCCCCAGAGCTGGCCATCCTCGGCGAAGTAATCCGGCGGCACGCCGGACACCGCCACGGCGCGGCCGCTGGCATCGAGCTGGAAATCACCGGGTGAAGTCCAGGTGGAGACGGAATCAGGCGCCACGTAGATGGGCAGGTCGCCGAAGATCTTCACGCCGCGCGCCGCGGCATGGCGGCGCAGCGCGCGCCACTGCTCATCGAAGCGCCACTGCGCGCGTGCCAGATGCGAAAGCTGCGGCGCGAGGCGCTGCCGCGCGGCGATGAGCGCCTGCGGATCGCGGCGCCTGAGCGGCTCGGGCCAGTTCCACCACGGCGCGCCGCCCTGCTCGGCGCTCAGCGCCTCGAACAGCGTGTAGTCATCCAGCCAGCCACTGCTGGCGGCGCGGAAGGCGGCAAAGTCATCCTCGCTTCCCGGATCAGGCGCGAGGGCGTCGGTGAGCGCGATGTTGCCGGCGCGGTCGGAGCGGGCCCAGTAAGGCGAGCCGCTCTCGTCGGTGGGCACCAGCGGCAACAGCTGCCACACGGTGAAGCCGGCATCGGCCAGCCAGTCGATGAAACGCAGCGCGCCGTCGCCCAGCGCGCCGCGGTGATCGTGGCGCAATGCCGATGCCGGCAGCAGCACCCCACTGCGCCGCCGCGACAGCACCGGCGCGGCCACGTCGCTCATGAGCGGCGCATCACGCCGCCGCTTTCGGGCGCGCCGCGACCGATGCTGATGCGATGCTCGAGCGCGGCCGGCGGCTGGGCACCCAGCGATCGATAGAGGCTGGCGAGCTGGTGGCGGAACAGCTCGTCGAAATCACGCACGGCGCCGGCCGGGTTGTAGTCACCGAACCACCAGAACCAGTCGGAGGCCTCGCAGGCCGCCAGCTGCTGCTCGGCGCGCGCGCGCGCGGCGGGCTCGAGCCTGCCCGAGGCGATGGCGACGTCGAAGGCGCGCTTGGCATCGCACAGCAGATCCCAGCCGGCGTTCTTGTCCGGGTCACCCATCCATGTGGACAGCGTGCCGTAGACCCAGCTGCCGGCGCGCACCTGCTTGAGCGGCGCGGGCGCAATGCCGGCCTGCCGATGCTCGTCGACCACTTCGGACAACGTGGCAAGGCGGATCTCCGGATGCGATGCGAGCGCGGCGTACATCGCCCGCAGGAAGTACCAGCCGTTGAAGGGGTAGTACTCCCAGGCGTTCTCGCCATCGAGCGCGACCAGCAGCACGCGGCCCGGCTCGCCGGCGGTGCGCGCGGCAAGCCCGGACAGTTCCTGCGCGAAGTTCGCCGCCGCATCGTCGCCATGCCAGCGCGAATAACTGAAGCCGACCAGGTCGGACACGCCGTCATGGCGGAAATAGCATTCCAGGTCACTGCCCGGCTGCGCGAAGCCGCGGTTCAGCAGGCGCTCGGCTTCAGTGCCGTCTTCCGGCACATCGATGCCGGATGCGTGCAGCGACGGCCTGAGCACGCTGACGCTGGTGGCAAGCCAGTCGAACCCTGCCGACTCGATGGCCTTCACGGCGGCGTCGCTGATGGCGCCCTCCGACGGCCAGCAGCCTCGAGGCGCGAAACCGAACACGCGCTCGAACTCCTGGCGCGCCCGGTCCAGATGCCAGCGGACACGCTCTGCGCCGCCGGGATAGCTTGCGTGGTGCGGCCGCGGCGCATGGGGTTCGCTGGCGCGTGCCGCGGCGAAATCGAACAGCAGCGGCAGGATGGGATGGCTGTAGGGCGAAACCGCCAGTTCGCAGCGCCCCTGCTCGGCCAGCTTGCGAAAGCGCGGCAGCACGCCGGCCAGCAGTTCACCGATGAGGCCCAGCAGCAGCAGCCGATCCGCCTCATCGAAGCCGCGTGCCTTCGCCGCCAGCGCCACCACGCGTTCGTCCTCGCGGCGCACGGCCTCGCCCATCCAGGCCAGGTGATACCAGACACACAGGTCGAACAGGTACTGGTCCGAGGCATAGACGATGCGCTCGGTGGAATCGAACGACTGCGCCAGCTGCACCAGCTCCTCGAAGGGCGCGTGGCGGCGGATCAGGTTCTCGCGATCACCGCGCTGGCAGGCACGCAGCAGCGCGAGCCGCGCCGCCGGATCAAGCGGCAGCGGCGCGGGACCCAGCGTGGCCAGCAGCGCGTCGGGCAGCGGCGCGCCATCCACGAGGCAGTTGCGCACGGCGGCGGTCAGGTCCTCGATCTGCTCGATCAGCACCGGCGTGAAATTGACCACCGCCTTCGCGCCCGGCACCTCTTCGAGATGCGCGGCCATGTCGGTGTAGTCCTTGATGGCGTGCAGGTATGTCCAGGGCAGCACGTACCGGCCGGACAGCGCATCGCGGTACGGGGGCTGGTGCATGTGCCAGAGCAGGACGACTGGCAGTCGCGGGTCGGTCATCCTTTGGCGATCGTCGACGCGAGCAGCGCCTCGGGCGTGACCAGCACGACTCCGCGCGGCGTCACGTCGAAGCGTTCCCGGTCGAGGGCGAGGTTGACGCCGATCTGCGTGCCGTCGGGGATGTCGCAGTGCTCGTCGATGATGGCGTTGCGGATGACGCAGCCCCTGCCGATGTGCACGCCGGGCATGACCACCGAGCGCTCGACCTGCGAGCGCTCGTCGACGCGCACCGCGGAGAACAGCAGCGAGTTGCGCACCACGGCGCCGGAAATGATGCTGCCACCGGCCACCAGCGAATTGATGGCCATGCCGCAGCGGCCCTCGTCATCGAGCACGAACTTGGCGGGCGGCTGCTGCACCTGGTAGGTCCAGATGGGCCATTCCTCGTCGTACACGTTCAGTTCGGGCGAGACATGCACCAGCTCGAGGTTGGCCTCGTAGAAGGCATCGACCGTGCCCACGTCGCGCCAGTAGTTCTGCGCGCGCGTGCGCACGTTGCGGAACGGATAGGCGAAGACCTGCAGCTTCTCGATGGACTTCGGGATGATGTTCTTGCCGAAATCGTGCGCCGAGGTTTCGTCGGCGGCATCCTCGACCAGCAGCTGCTCGATGAGCTGCGCGTTGAAGATGTAGATGCCCATCGAGGCCAGCGCCACGTTGGGATTGCCGGGCATGGGCTCGGGATTGGCCGGCTTCTCGGCGAACTTGGTGACGCGGTTCCATTCGGTGACCGACAGCACGCCGAACTCGCGCGCGTCGGGCACCGGCACCTCGACCACGCCCACGGTGATGTCGGCGCCCTTTTCGACGTGGTAGGCGATCATCGGACCGTAGTCCATCTTGTAGATGTGGTCGCCCGCCAGCACCAGCACATGCTGCGGGTGATGCTGGCGCACGTAGTCGAGGTTCTGGTACACGCAGTCGGCCGTGCCCCGGTACCAGTGCTTGCCCACCTGCTGCTGCGCGGGGATGACGTCGATGAATTCGCCGAACTCGCCGCGCAGGAAGTTCCAGCCGCGCTGCACGTGCTGGATCAGCGACTGCGCCTTGTACTGCGTCAGCACGCTGATCTGGCGGATGCCGGAGTTCACGCAGTTCGACAGCACGAAGTCGACGATGCGGAACTTGCCGCCGAAGGGCGTGGCGGGCTTGCAGCGATGCTCGGTGAGGCCGCGCAGCCGCTCGCCGCGGCCGCCCGCCATGATCATTGCCAGAGTGCCGCCGGTGAGGCGGCTCACATATCGCCCTGATGAGGTGCGCGACAGTCGAACCATGCGACTATATTTACCACATCAGGGCACACGCCCGTCTGATAAGCCGCACGCAAAAGGAAGGCCCATCACGCAGGCTCTCTCATCCGAACAGGTTCGCATTGCCGCCGGGCGTCACCATGACCCGCATGCGGTGCTCGGTTCGCACCCCCGGGCCGGGGGCACGGTTGTTACCGCCTACCTTCCGGCCACTGCCGCGGTGGAACTGGCGGACGGGCGCGCGCTGCCCAGGGTCGGCCAGACCGACTTCTTCGAACTGCAATGCCCGGCGGGCGTGGAGCCCCATCCCCGCCTGGTGCGTATTGATTCAGCGGGCAATCGCCACGCCTTCATCGACCCCTACAGCTTTGCCCCCACGCTGAGCCCGGCGGACCTGGCCATGCTCGCCTCCGGCGGCCACGTGGAAGCCTGGCGCATGCTCGGCGCCCATCCGGCGCGCATCGACGGCATCGACGGCGTGCGCTTTGCCGTCTGGGCGCCCAATGCCGAGCGCGTGAGCGTGGTGGGACCCTTCTGCGACTGGGATGGCCGCCGACTGCCCATGCGCGTGCTGGGCGGCAGTGGCGTGTGGGAACTGTTCCTGCCCGGCCTTGCGGTGGGCGAGATCTACAAGTTCGAGATCGCCAGCCGCCACGGCGGCGCGCTGCTGCTGAAGACCGATCCGTACGCGCGCGCGATGGAAATGCGGCCGGCGACGGCCTCGATCGTCACCGATCCGGCCAGCTACACCTGGCAGGACGGCGCCTGGATGACCGCGCGCCCGACGCACGACTGGCTGCATTCGCCGGCGTCCATCTACGAGGTGCATCCGGGCTCCTGGCAGCGCCACGAGGGGGGCGGCTTCCTCGGCTACCGGGAAATGGCTGCGCAGCTGATTCCCTACGTGCAGCGCATGGGCTTCACGCACATCGAGCTGCTGCCCGTGTCGGAGCATCCGCTGGATGATTCCTGGGGCTACCAGACCACCGGCTACTTCGCGCCCACCAGCCGCTTCGGCCCGCCCGATGACCTGAAGTACTTCATCGACTGC
The DNA here is from genome assembly GCA_016720075.1 of Pseudomonadota bacterium. Taxonomy (GTDB): domain Bacteria; phylum Pseudomonadota; class Gammaproteobacteria; order Steroidobacterales; family Steroidobacteraceae; genus ZC4RG30. The sequence goes on along the minus strand of JADJXW010000001.1, from coordinate 416,536 downwards.
TGCCACCAGGCCGGCATCGGCGTGCTGCTCGACTGGGTGCCGGCGCATTTTCCGCGCGACGCGCACGGACTTGCCCGTTTCGACGGCACGGCGCTGTATGAATATGAGGATCCGCGCAAGGGCGAGCACCAGGACTGGGGCACGTACATCTTCAATTACGAGCGCCACGAGGTGAAGAGCTTCCTGCTGGCCAGCGCCTGCTACTGGCTGGAGGAATACCACTTCGACGGCCTGCGCGTGGATGCGGTGGCCTCGATGCTCTACCTGGACTTCGCGCGCGGCACGAACTTCGTCCCGAACCGGCATGGCGGCCGCGAGAACCTGGAGGCGGTGGAGTTCCTGCGCACGCTGAACGCCGTCACGCATTCGCGCACGCCCGGCACGATCACGATGGCCGAGGAATCCACCGACTGGCCGATGGTGAGCCGCCCGACCGATGCCGGCGGCCTGGGCTTCTCGATGAAGTGGAACATGGGCTGGATGCACGACACGCTCGATTACTTCAAGCGCGATCCCGTGCACCGCAGGTTCCACCACAATGAACTGACCTTCGGGATGATGTACGCGTACACCGAGAACTTCATCCTGCCGCTCTCGCACGACGAGGTGGTGCACCTGAAGCGCTCGCTGCTGGGCCGCATGCCCGGCGATCGCTGGCAGCAGCTGGCGAACCTGCGGCTGCTGTACGCCTACATGTGGACGCTGCCGGGCAAGAAGCTGCTGTTCATGGGCGGGGAGTTCGCGCATCCCTGGGAATGGGATTTCCACGTGGCGCTGCCCTGGTTCCTGCTGGAGCACGCCGAGCACCGCGGCATGCAGCACCTGGTGGCCGACCTCAACCGGCTTTACCGCGAGCATCCGGCGCTGCACCGGCACGACTTCGAGCCCGAGGGCTTCCAGTGGATCGACTGCAATGACCGCGAGCAGTCGGTGCTCACGTACCTGCGCCGCGGCGATGGCCGCGCGGTGGTGATCGTGCTGAATTTCACGCCGGAGCCCAGGCGCCAGTACCGCATCGGCGTGCCCGCGCCGGGCCGCTACCGCGTGCTGCTCAATTCGGATTCGGGCCATTACGGCGGCGCCAACCTGGGCAGCGCCTTTGCCGATGCCACGCCTGGCGCGTGGCACCAGCAGCCCTACTCGATCGTGCTCGACCTGCCACCGCTGGCCGGTCAACTGCTGGCGCGCGAGGAATGACGCGCACCGCAGGCCGCTAGAAGGTCTTCATCAACCCCATTTCGAGCGGATGCCCCAGCAGCGGGTGCCACGGATACGCGCGCACCTCGAGCTGGTACTGGCCCGTGCCCGGCGGCACAGCGGCCACCTCGTACACGATGCTGCCATCGGCATCCACGGGACCCACCGGCTCGAAGTGAGCGCGCCATTGCCCGGGCGGCGTGCCGTGGCCAAAGGAGCACAACGGCGCGGCATCGAAGCGCGCCTCGGGCAGCAGACGCCGCGCCTTGAACTCCACCCGCAGGTCGCGCGGCGAGAGCCCACCCAGCTGCACCTTCGCGCGCAGCTTCAGCGGCGAGACCGGATCGGCGCCGCGCGGCTCTTCGTTCACCGCGAGGATTCGAACGCCGTTCCAGCGCTGGCGCACCAGCTCCTTCCAGCGCGCGAGCTCCAGCGCGCCGGCGCCGCTGTTTTCAAGCAGCGAGCGGCCATGCGCGGCGGCGGGAAGATACATGCCGCGCGCGTAGTCGCGCACGGTGCGCCGCATGTTGAAATGCGGGATCACCGTGGCCATGGCGTGGCGGCAGCGGCGCACCCATTCCGGCGCGAGGCCGGCGGAATTGCGTGCGTAGTACATCGGCACAACCTGTTCCTCGATGACATCGAGGATGGCCTCGGAGTCGAGCTGGTCGCGACGGCCTTCGTCCATCGCGTCCGCGCCCTGCAGGCCCCAGCCATTGCTGCCATCGAAGGCCTCGGCCCACCAGCCATCGAGAATGGAGAGATTCAGCCGGCCATTGACCGCGGCCTTGATGCCCGAGGTGCCACTGGCCTCCAGTGGCGCGATCGGATTGTTCAGCCACACGTCGACGCCCGTCACCAGCCAGCGCGCGAGCTGGATGTCGTAGTCCTCGAGGAACACCACGCGGCCGGCGAACTCGGGCGTGAGCATCGTGCGCTTGATCTCGCGCAGCACTTCCTGCCCCGGGCGGTCGGCCGGATGCGCCTTGCCGGCGAACAGGAAGATGACCGGGCGATCGGCGTTGGAAATGATGCGCAGCAGGCGATCACGATCGCGCAGGATCAGCGCCGCGCGCTTGTAGGTGGCGAAGCGCCGCGCAAAGCCGATGGTCAGCACATTGGGGTTGGCCGGATCCAGGTGGCGCGTGATGTGCTCGTACTGCATGGGGCCCAGGCGCTTGCGACGGAACTCGCGTTCCAGGCGCACACGCACGCCGGCGATCATCCGCGATTTCACATCCTGCGCCACCGCCCAGAACGGCGCCTCGGGCAGTTCGTCCACGGCCTTCCACAGGTCGGTCTCGCAGAGCCGGTCGCGCCAGCCGGGCAGGCGCTCGTCGAGGAAGCTGGCCCACTGCGTGGACAGGAAGGTGGGCACGTGGATGCCGTTGGTCACGTAGCCGAGCGGATTCTCGGCGGCCGGGATTTCCGGCCAGTGATCGGCGCACAGCCGCGACGACACCGCGCCGTGGATGCGGCTGACGCCGTTCATGCGGCGCGAGGCATTGAGCGCGAGCCGCGTCATGTTGAAGCGACCGTCATGGCCGGGCGCGCGCCCCAGCGCCAGCAGCCGCTCGAGGCCGACGCCGATGGAATCGGCGATGCCGCCGAAATGCTCGGCGAACAGGTGATCGGAGAACGCATCGTGGCCGGCGGCCACGGGCGTATGCGTGGTGAACACGCCCTGCGCGGCCACCGCCTCCATGCCAGCCTCGAACGACAGTCCCGCCGCGAGCTGCTCGCGCAGGAGTTCGATCGAAAGGAACGCGGCATGGCCTTCGTTCATGTGCCAGACCGAAGGCGTGAGCCCCAGCAGGCGCAGCGCCCGCACGCCGCCGATGCCCAGCACCATTTCCTGCTTTATGCGGTGGGATTCATCGCCGCCATACAGGCGGAAGGTGATGTCGCGGTCGGATTCGGAATTCGACGCCACGTTGGTGTCGAGCAGGTACACGGACACATGCCCTACCTGCGCGCACCAAAGCCGGGCCAGCACCTCGCGCCCTGCGACGGGCACGCATACCTGCAGCCACTCACCGGCCGCATTGCGCACCGGCTCCACCGGCAGGTCGCGCGGGTCGGCATCGCGGTAGCCGGCGTGCTGTGCGCCATCGCTGTCCACCGACTGCGTGAAGTAGCCCTGCCGGTACAGCAGGCCCACCGCCACGAAATTCAGCTGCTCGTCGCTGGCCGCCTTGCAGTGGTCTCCTGCCAGGATGCCCAGACCGCCTGAATAGATGGGAAAGCTCTCGTGAAAACCGTACTCGGCGCAGAAATACGCCACCAATGGAGCGCCCGTGTTGGCGGCGGCCTGCGACTGGTAGCGGTCATAGTCGTTCAGCACTTCGGCGTAGCGGCGCAGGTAATCCGGGTCGCGGGCCGCGGCATCGAGCGTGGCCTGGCTCACACAGCGCAGCATCAGCCGCGGATTGGACTGGGTCTGGCGCCACAGCACCTGATCCAGGTCCTCGAAAAGGGCGCGCGTGGGTCGGTGCCAGCTGTAGGAGAGATTGCCGGCAAGTTCCGGCAGGCGGGAGAGCGCAGCCGGCAGGACCGGCGAGATTTCGACGAGTTGCATGGCGCAAGTCTACCGGGTGGTGCCCGCCGGCCGATGAATCCACGCACACTTTGGAGCGACCGCCCCTAAAATCGCCGCATGCAGAAGTCCCTGTGCCTCCTTGCGCTCATCACCGTGACAGCCTGTGCATCCGACAGCCACGACGACGCCGCAACAGACCCGGCCACTGCCGCGCCCACGCCCTCCGGCTGCATTGCAGGCGGCGGCGGCTTTCTGCAGGCGCGGCTGCGTGGCGCGCTCGAAGCCGACCTGGCCTGGTCAAACGAAGCGATGCTCTGCGAGGGCGGCGCGCGTCCCGATGGCAAGGGCCTGCGCGTGACACTGGCTGGACCGCTGCCGGCATCAGGCGCCGGCGATGCCGCGCCACGGCAGCTGCGCTTCATCTTCGGCATCGACTACAAGGATCAAGCCGCTGGCACGGCGCAGGCGCTGCCCACCAATGTCACCCTGATCCTCGAGGGCGAGGGGCACATGTTCGCCACGCGCGGCAACGATCGCTGCGCGGTCGAGACGCTGGAACGGGTGCCCCTGCCCGCAGACGGCGGCCGCTTCGAACGGGTGCACGTGCGCGGCTACTGCACCGAGCCGGCCGCGGAGCTGGCGGGCGACGCGCGGGTGCTGATGCCCACCTTCGAATTCACCGGCCGCGTGGCCGTGGGAGAGGCGCCATGAATCGCGCGCTGGCGCTGCTGGCGCTGTTCTTCGTCGCGCTGTCGCCCGCCTGCGCGCAGAGTCCGCCCGCATCGGCATTCCAGCCGGGACAGCTGCGAGGCTTCGCGCGCGACACGCTGGTCATCCAGCGCAGCGCGGGCCGCGACCAGTTCACGATCTGGCTGGCCGAAACGCCTGACCAGCACCAGCAGGGCCTGATGTGGGTGCGGCAACTGCCCGCGGACCACGGCATGCTGTTTCTGCTGCCGCAGACCAGGCCCATGAGCATGTGGATGAAGAACACCTTCATCCCCCTCGACATGGTGTTCTTCGATACCAGGGGAAGGATCCTGCGCATCCACGAGCGCGCCGTGCCCCAGACCGAGGACATCATCGATTCCGGCGTGGCCGTGGCCGGCGTGCTGGAAATCCTCGGCGGGGAAGCCCGGCGCCGCGGGCTGCAGGTGGGTGATCGCTTGCTGCACCCGAGACTGGACCGGTAGCATCCGCCCCATCGTTCGCCCATCCGGCGAAATAAGGGGAAAAGCGTGAAAGGGAATGTTCTGAAGCTGGCGGTGGCTGCGGCGCTGCTGGGAACCGCTGCGACTGCGCAGGCGGGCACGGATGTGGGTCAGTGGACCCTGGGCGGCGGCGCGCTGTGGCACAGCCCCGATGCGGATCGCCGGCTCGAGGATTCGGTCGGCTTCTATGCCGATTTCGGCAAGGCGCTGAGCGAGAAGTGGGATTTGGGAGTCAACCTCTTCCAGTCCAACAACGACATCTGGCACGCCGCCGGCGACCACGAGATCAAGGGCGCCACGCTCGACGCGACGCGCGTTTTCAGCCGCGACCAGAAGTTCTCGCCCTTCTTCACGCTGGGTGCAGGCGTGGTCGATGCCTTCAAGCCCGGCCAGGCCGACAAGGAAGTCGCCGTGAAGGCGGCCCTGGGCGCAACGGTCGACTTCGCCCGCTACAACAGCAGCAAGCTGCAGGCCAAGTTCCAGGTCGGCATGCGCAAGTCGATCGATCGCCCGTATTCCGACCTGTTCGCGGGCCTTGGCCTGCAGCTGGCCTTCGGTGGCGCCCCGGCAGCGGCAGCGATTGCGCCGCCACCGCCTCCTCCGGCCGCAGCGGCTCCGCCGCCCCCGCCCCCGCCCCCTCCTCCGCCGCCCCCGCCGCCCCCGCCGCCGCCGCCCGCGGATGACGACAAGGACGGCGTGGTGAACGCGGCCGACCGCTGCCCCACCACCCCCGCCGGGGATCGCGTGGACAGCGTGGGCTGCAGCCTCACGGTGCGCCTGGAAGTGTTCTTCGACACCAACTCGGCGAACATCAAGCCGGAGTCGTATCCGGATCTGGATCGCGTGGTGTCGTTCATGACCACGGCCGTGACTTCGGCCACTGGCGTCATCGAAGGCCACACGGACAGCGTGGGCAACGACGACTACAACCTGAAGCTCTCGCAGCGCCGCGCGGATGCAGTCCGCCAGTACCTGCTGGACAAGGGCGTCGCGGCGGCGCGGCTGGAGTCGAAGGGCTTCGGCGAGACGCAGCCGGTGTCGGACAACGCGACCGCCGACGGTCGTGCACAGAATCGGCGCGTGGTCCTAAGACGCACTGACGTGAAGTAACACGACATCGATCCGCATCAAGCGATTGATGCCTAAGGGCCCGGCGTGGTGATCACGCCGGGCCCTTTTTCTTGTCGCACTAGAATGAATCGCGTTGCACCAATGCAACACACTGTTACAACTTCCCCATGCCCCGGAGGGCAGGTTGGTGCAGATGTCAAATCACCCTAGGAAATCACGCACTTAGGTTTGTCCAAGTTCACGATTTGACCCGTTGTATTTGCGCCACAGCTATTCCCCCCGGCTGAAGGGGCCGTATATCATCTGTTCACTTGCGTATCAGCCAATAGGCGGAACGCATAAGTACTGCTCATTGCCCAACAACAAATCGCTCCGGAGTAATCCGTCAATGAAACTGCAAGCTGAGTGTGATAACCGTCGCGTCGTGCGCCTTTCGGTGCGGCGTGCACTGCTGGCCGCGGCTGCCGCCGTCGCTGCAACCCAAAGCCCCGCATCGTTTGCCGCAGCGCCTGCGGCCGATTCGGAACTCGAAGAGGTCGTGGTCACGGGCTCGATCCTGCGCCGCACCGACGCCGAGTCGCCCTCGCCCGTCACGGTGCTCAGCTCCGAGACCCTCGAAGAGCGCGGCATCAACACCGTTGCCGAAGCGGTGCAGCGCCTGACGGCGAACAACGCCGGCACGATCACGAAGGGCTGGAACACCGGCTTCAACTTCGCCTCCGGCGCCACGGCGCCCGCGCTGCGCGGCCTCACGGTGCAGTCGACGCTGTCGATCTCCGACGGCCTGCGCATGGCGCCGTATCCGCTCGCCGACGACGGCCAGCGCAACTTCGTCGACCTCTCGAGCATCCCGAGCGCGATCATCGACCGCGTGGAAGTGCTGCGTGACGGCGCCTCGTCCACCTATGGCGCCGACGCCATCGCGGGCGTGGTCAACGTCATCACCAAGAAGCAGATCCAGGGCTTCATTGCCGACGGCTCGTATGGCGTCAGCCAGCGTGGCGATGCCGACGAAACGCGCGTCTCGCTGACCTGGGGCATGGGCGACCTGGGCTCCGACGGTTACAACTTCTATGTGAGCGGTGAATACCAGAAGCAGGGCGAACTGTTCGCCCGCGACCGCGGCTTCCCGTACAACACGCAGAACCTGCAGGGCATCTGCGGCCCCTCCGGCAGCTGCATGTCCAACGGCAACTGGAACGGCGTGACCGCCGAGGACGGTTCGTTCAACGGCCTGATCTCGGTCCCGGGCGTGACGCTGCTGCGTCCGATCACCACGGCCACAGGCGTTGCCGGCACCGGTCGGTTCCAGTACCTGAACCCGGCTGCGGGTTGCCGCGAGTGGCCCACGACCACGATCACGGCTGGTCAGTCGGGCACCTCGCCGCTGAACATCTGCGAGGTGGACTTCCACAACGCCTACATCATGCTGCAGCCGGAAATCGAGCGCATGGGCCTCTCGAGCCGCTTCACGGCCAACGTGGGCGACAACGCGCAGGTGTATGCGATGGCGCAGTGGTTCAGCACGAACACCGCCGCCGCGTTCACCCCGCTGGGCTTCAACGGCACGACGCCGCAGCCGGGCGGCACGACCTTCAACATGGTGCTGCCGGTGTACGTGTGCTCCACGGGCAACGGCACGGCGAACGCCGTGGGCACGGGTTGCGACGCCACCAACGGCTCGCTGAACCCCTACAACCCGTTCGCGGCTGCAGGCCAGCGCGCCCAGGTGCTCTTCCGTTCGCCTTACGGTCGTGAGGTCGAGACGAACTCGAAGTCGACGCGCGGCGTGCTGGGCATCGACGGCCAGTTCTCCGACGGCATCCGCTACCAGGCCAACTTCACGGCTTCGGAAGTGAACCTGACGCGCGACAACAACAACTACTACATCCCGCAGCGCCTGTTCGACGTGGCGGCCCGCGGCACGTTCAACTTCTCGGATCCGTACGCGAATGGCCAGGATGTCTGGGACTACATCGGGCCCCAGGCCACCGAGGTTTCGGTGTCGAAACTCTGGCAGCTGCAGGGTTCGCTCGCCAAGGATCTGATGGACCTGGCAGGCGGCCCGCTGCAGGCGGCCATTGGCGCCTCGTACCGCGAGGAGTCGATCAACGCGCCGAGCGGCAATCCTGCCAACTCGTCGGCGCCCGCTCAGCGTTACTTCTCGATCAACGCGGTGGGCACGGCGGGCAGCCGCAACGTGAAGTCCGGGTTCTTCGAAGTCAGCGCCCCGGTGCTGCAGAACCTGGAGTTCTCCGGTTCGGGCCGGTACGACAAGTACTCCACGGGCCAGGACAACTTCTCGCCGAAGCTCGGCTTCAAGTTCAAGCCGGTGGACATGCTGGCGGTGCGCGGCACCTGGTCGAAGGGCTTCCGCATTCCCAGCTTCAATGAGGCCTTCGGTCTGCCGACCACCGGCTTCGTGTCGCGCGTGGTGAACTGCACGACGTACGCGGCCTTCTGCGCGGCGCACGGCAACAATGCCTACGCCACCCAGTCGTACAGCCTGGGCCTGACGCAGACGGGCAACCCCGGCCTGGATCCGGAGAAGTCCACCTCGTACACGGCGGGCATCGTGGTCGAGCCGATGGAAGACCTGAGCTTCACGCTCGATTACTGGCACATCAAGGTGAAGGGCCTGATCACGGGCGTGACCGACACGTCGGCCGTGGAAGCGGCTTACTACGCCAATGGCGGCGTGGTGAACATTCCCGGCTTCAACGCGGTGGCGGGCACACCGGACGTCGCGTTCCCGAACGCGCTGCCACTGCTGGGCTTCATCGAGACCTCGTACACGAACCAGGACAAGCAGATCGTCAGCGGCATCGACTTCGGCGCCAACTGGGCGCTGGGGCTCGGTGCGGGCTGGAAGATGCGCAACACCATGGAAGTGTCGTACCTCACCAAGTACAACCTGATCACCGACGGTGGTGACGTGCTGAAGTACGCGGGCACCCTGAGCCCCTGCAACATCACGTCCTGCTCGGGTGCGCCGAAGTGGCGTGCCTCGCTGCAGAACACGTTCGAGTACGGCGACACCACGGCGACGATCACCACCTACTACACGGGTGTGTATGACACCGCGTCGGTGGACTTCGGCGGCGTGCGGGGCGATTGCGCGGGCAATGCCGCGATCGCTTCCTCGACGGCCTCGTACGTGGATGGCAGCCCGGTGCAGTGCGGCTCGGCCCCGACCTGGAACGCTGACCTGACCATTCGGCACAAGCTGAATGACAAGGTCACGATCTACGGCGACGTGCTGAACTTCCTGGACCTGAAGGCTCCGTTCGATCACGCGGCCGCCTACAACCTGTTCAACTTCAACCCGGCGTGGGCCGGCCCGAACATCCTGGGCCGTTACTTCCGCATCGGCGCGAAGGCGAACTTCTAAGCCGCAAGCTTCAAGGCCGCAAGGCTGAAAAGCACAAAGGGCGGTTCCGCAAGGAACCGCCCTTTTTCATTGCCTGGAAGAAACGCAGCGCCACGATTCCGCCGCTGCCGGGCACGCAGGCCCGGGTTACGCCCCGCCTCTAGCGCGCGAGCCGCACGCGCGTCTTCACGCCGCCTCGGGTTTCCAGCATCCATGAACCCAGCATCGCCGGCCTGATCTGCACGGTGTCGCCGGCGCTCACTTCCGCGCTGAGGTCCCGCTCCAGCTGCGTCCACACCTGCCCGTTGTCGAGCGTGATGGCAAAGCGGTCGTTGGCAAGCCGGCTGACCGCCGTGATGCGGCCGGTGACGGGCTGGGCCGGGGCGGGTGCTGGTGCCGGAGCCTTCGCCGGCGGCGGCGCAGCGACCCGGGGTGCGGCCGCCGGTGGCGTCGGGTCCGCGGTGACCACCGCGGGTGCCGGAAGCTGCGCCGCGCCGGGGCGCACGGGCTTGCCGAACAGCGAGTCGTAGCAGGCCAGGCGCTGAGGATCGTCGTAGATCTCGAAACAGCGGCGGGTGCCTTCGGCAGCGAAGGCCTGCGAGGAAACGGCGAGCAGCGCGGCGACAGCCGCACTGGCGGTGGCGTGGTGTCTCATGAAGGCGAGGATAACGCCTTACGGGCGGCGATGGTCCGCCGACGCGCTGCAGCCGGAACAGGCCGATTGGCCGCGCGTTGTCCGGGCCTCGAGCCGCAGGGCGAGCCGCGCCAGCGGCCCATGCCCCCCGGAAAGCCGTTTCATCCAGCCCACATAACGCAGTCGCGTGGCCGAGCCGGGCAGGCGCCACAGCGCAAACAGCACTGCCAGGGCCACGATGAGCGCAACAACAAGGCTCTGCCAGTGCATTGTCAGCCTCCCAGCACCGCGCGGGCGATGTGGTACGTGAGGAAGGAGGCCGCGTAGGCCATGGCAAAGAGATAGCCCATCATGATGAGCGGATAGCGCCAGGAATTGGTCTCACGCTTCACCGTGGCGAGCGTCGACAGGCACTGCGGCGCGAACACGAACCACGCCAGCAGCGACAGCGCGGTGGGCAGGCTCCAGCTGGCGGCCAGCAGCGGCGACAGCGCGGCATCCATGTTCTCGGCGGTGGCAGACAGTGCATAGACGGTGCCGAGTGCGCCCACGGCAACCTCACGCGCGGCCAGGCCCGGCACCAGCGCGATGGATATCTGCCAGTTGAAGCCGATGGGCGCGAAGACCACCTGCAGCGCGTGCCCCAGCATGCCGGCGAAGCTGTATTCGATGGCCGGACCCGTGGCGCCGGGCGGCGGCGCGGGATAGGTGCTGAGGAACCACAGCACGATCATCAGCGCGAGGATGATGGTGCCGACGCGGCTCAGGAATATCTTGGTGCGCTCCCACAGGCCCATCAGCAGGTTGCGCAGGTTCGGCCAGCGGTACTCGGGCAGTTCCATCAGCAGCGGGTGGTAGCTGGATTTCATGGTCAGGAACTTCATCACCAGCGCCACCAGCAGCGCGGCGGCCACCCCCAAGGCATACAACCCGAAGAGCACCAGCCCCTGCAGGTTGAACACGCCCACCTTGCTTGCCGGAATGAAGGCGCCGATCAGCAGCGCGTACACCGGCAGGCGCGCCGAGCAGGTCATCAGCGGCGCCAGCAGGATGGTGGCGAGCCGGTCGCGCACATTGGGGATGGTGCGCGCCGCCATGATGCCGGGAATGGCGCAGGCGAACGACGACAGCAGCGGAATGAAGGCGCGCCCCGACAGGCCCACGCGGCCCATCAGCCGGTCGAGCAGGAAGGCCGCGCGCGGCAGGTAGCCGCTGTCTTCGAGCAGCAGGATGAAGAAGAACAGGATCAGGATCTGCGGCAGGAACACCAGCACGCTGCCGACGCCGGCGATGACGCCGTCGACCAGCAGGCTGCGCAGCGGGCCGGCTGCCAGGGAATCCTGGACCAGCCCGCCCAGCGCGCCCACGCCGCCGTCGATCCATTCCATCGGCAGCGCGGCCCAGCTGAACACGGCCTGGAACATCAGGAACAGCAGCACCGCCAGCAGCACGGGGCCTGCAACCGGATGCATCACCACCGCATCCAGGCGCGCGAGCGCGCGACCGCGCAGCGGCTCGCGGTAGCCGATGCCATCGAGGATGCGGCGCACCTGGCGCTGCGTGTCCTCGACCTCGGCGCGCGGCGGAGATTTCCACTCGGTGAACCGCGTGGCATCGCCGGCCTTCGCATGCGCCAGCGCGGCCAGCAGCTGGTGCTCGCCGCCAGGCTGCACGGCAACCGTCTCCACCACCGGGCAACCAAGTTCGACGGCCAGCTTCTCGGGATCGACGTTCATGCCGCGCTTGCGCGCGATGTCGCTCATGTTCAGCGCGACAATCATCGGCCGGCCCAGCTTCATCAGCTCGAGCGACAGCCGCAGGCCGAGACGCAGGTTGGTGGCATCGACGACATTGATGAGGACTTCGGGCAGCTCCTCGCCCGCCAGCCGGCCGAGCACCGCATCGCGCGTGATGGCCTCATCGAGCGTGGTGGCGCCCAGGCTGTAGCTGCCGGGCAGGTCGAGCACGCGGTAGTGGCGGCCGCTGCTGGCGTCGTGGCAGAAACCTTCCTTGCGCTCGACGGTGACGCCGGCGTAGTTGGCCACGCGCTGGCGGCTGCCGGTCAGGCGGTTGAACAGCGCCGTCTTGCCGCAATTGGGCACGCCCACCAGCGCCACGCGCAGTGGCGCGGCGTGCGTGGCCGCGACGGCGTTCATGGCGTCACGCTGACCAGCACGGCGGCGGCCTCGCGCCTGCGCAGCGCGAAGCAGGTGCCGCCGATGCGCACGGCCAGCGGATCACCGCTGGGCCGCGACTCGGCGATGATCTCGAAGCGCTCGCCGGGCACGAAGCCGATCTCGATCAGGCGCATCACGATGGTGGCGCCGGTTTCCTCGCCCAGTGTGGAATCGTCGTCGATCACGCCCTGCACCACGCCGCGCGCGCCCGCGCGCAGGCTGGCCAGCGAAACGGCGGGAGTCGTCGATGCGAATTGTTCGGGCAATGCGTTCACGGCAACATACTAATGAGAATGACTCTCACTAAGAATACTCCATCCGACCCGCCCCCGCCAGTGCATTCAATGTCAACTTCTTGATTCTTAAGGATGAATGCGCGATCCCATCACAGGTGGGACATCACCTGGTCCACTTCATCGGCACTGCCGAGCACCACCGTAGTGCGCTGATGGACCTCGGTGGGCTTCACATCGAGGATGCGCTCGCCCGGCGCGACCAGCGCCTTGCCGCCGGCCTGCTCGACCAGCATGGCCATGGGGTTGGCCTCGTACATCAGTCGCAGCTTGCCCTTGGGCGCCTTCTTCGTCGGCGGATACAGGAACACGCCGCCCTGGATCAGGATGCGGTGCACGTCGGCCACCATAGCGCCCACGTAGCGGCTGGAGTAGCCGCTGTCCTGCGCCCAGTGCAGGTAGCGCTGGTAGCCCTCGGGCAGCGTCAGGCGATTGCCCTCGTTCAGCGAATAGCATTTCTGCTTCGGCGGAATCCTCAGGCTCTCGCCCACCCGGATGAACGCGCCGATCGAGGGATCGAGCACGAACAGGTCCACGCCGTTGCCGATGGTCAGCGCCATCACCGTGGAAGATCCATACAGCACATAGCCCGCAGCCACCTGCCGCGTGCCCGGTTGCAGCAGCGAATCGGCGATGTTCGTGGAACGGCGATCCTTGCGCAGGATGCTGAAAATGGTGCCCACGCCGCCGGCGATGTCGAGGTTCGATGATCCATCGAGCGGATCGAACATCACGCAGTAGCGCGTCTCGCCATCGTTCTGGTCGTGCAGGATGACCGGCTGTTCGTTCTCTTCCGAGGCCACCACGGCCACGCCCTGCCGGCCGGCGAGGTTGCGCATCAGGATGTCGTTGGCGATCACATCCAGCTTCTGCTGTGTTTCGCCCTGCACGTTCTGGCTGCCCACATGCCCCAGCACATCCTCGAGCCGCGCGCGCCGCACCTGCGCCGAGATCATCTTGGCGGAGATGGAGATGGCCGACAGGATCCACGAGAAATCCCCGGTGGCCTCCGGGTAACGGGCCTGCTGCTGCAGGATGTGGGACTGGATGGTGACCAGGGGGCGGGTGCCCGGAAGGCCGGGGGTGGAAGCGTCATTCATGGCTGGAATTATCGCCACTGCCGCTGCCGCAGCAATGACGCCGAGCAAAGTTTATCCTCGCAGGCATGTGGCCCCTGGGAGAAGCGGAAATCGCCGCGCTGCGCCTGAGCCTCGCGGTGGCGGGGCGAAGCGTGCTGATAAGCCTGCTGCCGGCAGTATTCCTGGCCTGGCTGCTGACCCGTCGCCGCTTTCCGGGACGCATGCTGGTGGATGCGGCCGTGCACCTGCCGCTGGTGCTGCCACCGGTGGTGGTGGGCTACCTGCTGCTGGTGCTGCTGGGAACGCGAGGCCCGCTCGGCGGCTGGCTCAACCGGACCTTCGGCGTGCAACTGGTCTTCACCACGCTGGGCGCCGCGGTGGCCACCGCGGTGATGTCTTTCCCGCTGATGGTGCGCGCCATCCGCATATCTCTGGAAAGCGTGGACCGGGGCCTTGAAGACGCGGCGCGCACGCTGGGCGCCGGCCCCTGGCGGCGTTTTGCCACCATCACGCTGCCGCTGATGCTGCCCGGCGTGCTGGCGGGAAGCGTCACCGCGTTTGCCGCGGGCCTCGGTGAATTCGGCGCCGTCATCACCTTCGTTTCCAATATTCCCGGTGAAACCCGCACGCTGCCGCTGGCCCTCTACACGGCGCTGCAGTCGCCCGATGGCGAGGGGCTCGCGGCGCGGCTGGCCGGCATGTCGCTGCTGCTGGGTTTCGGCGGCCTGCTGGTGGCTGAAGCGTTGTCGCGGGCCCTGCGTCGCTGGCTGGGACGCTGATGCTGCAGATCGACGTCAGCCTGCAGCGCCGAGGCTTTCGACTGGAGGCGCGATTCGACGCGCCCACACCCGGCGTCATCGCGCTGTTCGGCAGGTCCGGCTGCGGCAAGAGCACGCTGGTGAACCTGGTCGCCGGCCTCATCGGCAATGGCGCGGGCCGCATCGCGCTCGACGGGGAATGCTGGCTCGACAGCTCCAGCGGCATCCGCGTGGCGGCCGAGCGCCGGCGCATCGGTTATGTGTTCCAGGAGGCGCGGCTGTTCCCGCATTACAGCGTCCGCGGCAACCTGCTGTATGGCGCGCCGCGCGCTCCCCGCGCCGGACTGTTCGACGACGTGGTGTCGCTGCTGGGGCTTGCCGCGCTGCTGCAGCGGCGACCGACCGCGCTGTCCGGCGGTGAACGCCAGCGCGTCGCGCTCGGGCGCGCGCTGCTGGCCGAACCGCGCCTGCTGCTGCTCGACGAGCCGTTGGCTTCGCTCGACCAGTCGCGCCGCGATGAAGTGCTGCCCTTCCTCGAGCGGCTGCGCGACCACTTCGCGCTGCCGATGGTCTATGTCAGCCATCAGTTCGACGAGGTGCTGCGCCTGGCCACGCACCTGGTGGTGATGGATGAGGGACGCGTGGCCGCGGCCGGTGAAGTGGGTGCGGTGAGCCTGCATCCCGCGCTGCGTGCGATCGTCGGACCCGAGGCCGTGGGCGCCGTCATCCAGGGGCGCGTGGCGCGCGTGGATGGCGAGGACCTGGCAACAGTGGATGTGGGCCCGACCAGCAGCGTGCGCGTGGCGGCCGAAGGACTGGTGATGGGACAGAGCGTGCGGCTGCAACTGCTGGCGCGCGACCTGATCCTGGCAACGACCGAGCCTCAGGGGCTCTCCGTGCGCAATCAGCTTCGCGGTCGCGTGGTCTCGGTGCTGTCGGAGGGCCCGGCCGACCTGGTGGAAATCGACATCGACGGCCATCGCGTGCTGTCGCGCGTGACGACCGCGGCCACGCGTGAACTGAAGCTCGTGCCGGGCCGCGAGATCTGGGTGCTGGTGAAAGCCGTTTCGGTCAGCCAGCACTCGATGGCGCCCGGCTAACCCTTTTCGCGGATTGCGGTATTCATGCGCTGCACGGCGGTGTTCTCGTGCAGCCGGCGCAGGAATGCCGCCGCATCGTTCTCGGGCAGGGGTTTGCTGAACAGGAAGCCCTGCACCTCAACGCGGTTGCGCGGCTGCAGCTTCTGGATCTGCTCGGCATACTCCACGCCTTCGGCGGTGACGTGCATGCCCAGCGCGGTCGCCATGTCGATGATGGCGCGCGACAGCGCCGCATCGCGACCGTTGTTCGCGATCTGCGAGATGAACTGGCGGTCGATCTTCAGCCGGTCCACCGCCATGTTCTTCAGGCGGCCCAGGCTCGAGTAGCCCGCGCCGAAATCATCGATGGCGATCAGCACGCCCAGCGCCTTGAGCTCGCGCACGGCGCGTTCGGCGCCAGCCTCGTCGCCCGACAGCGCATCCTCGGTGATCTCGATCTCCAGGTGATGCGGCGGCAGCCCCGACTCGTGCAGCACCTCGGCCACCAGCGCGGGGAATTCTGGCCGCAGCAGCTGCGAAGGCGCCACGTTCACGGCCACGCGCGCCAGCGGCAGTTCTTCCTTGAGCCAATGCATGGCATCGCGGCACGCCCGGCGCAACACGAATTCACCGATGTCCCACATCAGCCCGGATTCCTCGGCCACGGGCAGGAACTCCACGGGCGCGATGTTGCCGATGCCCGGGCAGATCCAGCGCACCAGCGCCTCCATGCTGCAGATGCCCTGCCCCATCTGCTCGACGATGGGCTGGTAGGAAACCGTCAGCGCCCCGCCGGGAATCGCCTGGCGCAGGCCCGACTCGATGGCCAGGCGCCGGTTGGTGGCCTCCGACATGGCGCGGTCATACACGACGATGCGATCGCCGCGGTCGCGCTTCGCGCAGTACATGGCGATGTCGGCGTGCTTCAGCAGCTCGTCGATGGTGGCGCCGTGCTCCGGCCACAGCGCGATGCCGATGGATGCACCCACCAGCAGCTCATGACCATCAACCTCCACCGGCCGCGTCAGGCGTTCGAGCATGCGGCGGGCCACGACTCGCGCTTCTGCGGCAGTCGTGACATCAGACAGGTACACGATGAATTCATCGCCCCCCTGGCGGGCAAGCATGCTGTTGTCATGATGCCCCGGGGAAGCCAGCACGACGGTATCGGTGCTGCGCACGGCGCTGTTGAGCCTGAAGGCCACCTCGCGCAGCAGTCCATCGCCGGCACGGTGCCCCAGCGTGTCGTTGATGCGCTTGAAGTGGTCCAGGTCGATGAACAGAACGGCCGCGCCACCATCGGGCAGCGGTTCGCGCCGCAAGTCCTTGCCTACCGCTTCGCGGAAATTGGCGCGATTGGCCAGGCCAGTCAGCGGATCGAAATAAGCGAGGTTGTGCACATGGGCCTGCGCGCTGCGCTTGGCGCCCAGCGCGCGCGCCAGCTGCCGCACCTCGTGCGGATGAAACGGCTTCTGCAGGAAGAACAGCCGGTCCGCCGGTGGCACGCGCTCGATCACCGTCGCCGGCTCCACATCGGAATAGGCGGAGCAGATGACGATGTCCACCTCGGGATCCAGGTGGCGGATATGCTCGGCCGCCCAGAGACCGTTCTCGCCCGGCGGCATGCGCATGTCGAGGAAGATGGTCGAGAAGCGCACGCCGCGGGCCAGGTTCGCGGCGACTAGATCCACGGCTTCGCGCGCGTTGGCGGCAAACTGCGGCTCGAAGCGCGGCTCGGGCGAGGCCGCCGGCGCCACCGGCTTTCCGAGACCCGGCAGCGCGCGGGCGCCCGTCTTCGCGCCAAAGAGCTGCGCGCGCAGATTGGCCATTTCGGTGGCAGCGCCCGAGGGCGCCCGGGTCACGAGCGTATCGCGATAGGCCTCGCGCACGGCTGCCTCGTCATCGACGACCAGCACGTGAAGGGACTCGGTCTCCGCGACCGGTCTGTTTTCCTGCGCCAGCGCACTCATGCAGCCTGCTCCTTCGCGAATTCAATGGGCACGCGCAATGTAAAGGTCGCCCCGTGCCCGAGGCCCTTGCTCGACACCTCGATGGACCCGCCGATCGAGGCCATGGCATTGGCGCACCAGTGCAGTCCAATGCCGGAATTGCGCTTGGCGCTCTTGGTGGAGAATCCCTTCTCGAACACGCGCCCGAGCGCCTCGGGGGCGATGCCGGAGCCGTTGTCGGTGAAGGCGAGCTGCAGCCACGCGCCGCGGGAATCCTCGATGCGACTGCCATCCACCAGGATCACGCCGCTCTCGCCGGCGGGCAGCGCCTCGGCCGCGTTGATGATCAGGTTCTGGAACACCTGCTTCAGCAGCATCACCGGCAGGCGCTCCGGCTGCAGCGCGCGCAGCGCCGGATCAACCGCGATGCGGATGCGCTGGATGCGGTCCGGCGGGCACAGCTGCGTGGTTTCATCCAGCATCGTCGCGATGCTGGCCCGATCGGTCACCTGGTCCTGGCGGCTTGCGCCCATCTGCAGTCGCAGCAGGTCCTGCAGGCTGTCGACACTGCGCTGCAGGTCCTGCGCGCAGCGCGCCGCCTCGCCCAGGTGGGTCGTGGCTTCACCCACCGCCAGGCTTGCGAAACGGCGAAGTTCGGCGCACCGGAGGGGATCGTCTTCCGACCTGCCGATTTCCTGCAGTGCCAGATCGATATCCGGCAACGGCGCCGCCTTCAGCGCGGCGGCGATGTTCGCGCTGTGCACCGACATGGGCGTGAGCGCATTGCCCACGTTGTGCAGAGTGCCGCGCACCATCTCGGCGGCGCCGGCTTCATAGGAACGCTCGACCAGTCGACTGCGGGCATCCTGCAGCTGGCCGACCATGGAATCGATGCCCGCGCCGAGCTGGCCGATCTCGTCATGGGAACGCAGGCGCAACCGCTTGCCGAGGTCTGAGGTGCTGCCGATGTGCTGCACATGGTCCGACAGCAGCTTCAGCGGCTGCAGCACCAGCCTGCGCAGCAGCCCCACCAGCACCAGCAGCGAAACCAGCGCGGCCAGCAGAATCGAGACGGCGGCGAGCTTCACGGTATCCTTGCCGCGGGCGATCAGATCGCGCGGTACGCGCACCGTCTGCTGCAGCAGCGGGGCGCCGGCAAGATCGGTAAACGTATGCGCCAGTTCCAGCGTATCGGGTGTCTCGAGCACCGCGGAATCCGGCCCGACGGGCATCGCGGCGCCTTCCGGCAGCAGGCTGAAACTCAGGTCGAGCTTGGTGCGGTGGGCCAGCTCGGCGGCCACCTTGGGCGTGATGTAGCGACCCAGCACCAGCGAGCCGCGCACCGGGCCGCCGCCCTCGCCGTTCAGCACGGGCGCAACCGCGATCATCATCGCACCGCGCTCGCTGCGGATCATGCCACTGCGCGGCTCGCCGGCGCGCATCGCTTCAGCCCACGACACGAGCACGGTCCGATCCACCGGCGGCTGCCCGATCGGGGTGCGGGTATCCGGATGCAGGCTACGCGTCCAGATGATCTGCCCGCCGGTATCCACCAGCGCGACATAGTCCGCACCAAGCCCGTCCATCGCCGAAACCGAGAAGTCCCGCTCAGGCAGCGCCGGATCGCGCGACTGCATGTACTCGTGGATCTCGTTCCAGTTGCCCCAGTCCGACGCCATGGTTCCCACGGCTTCCAGCTCTCGCTCCACGGCCTCGTCGGCGCGCTCGTGATCGCGCTGCGCGGTCTCGGCTTCGAGCTTGTGGAATTCCTGCAGCACGAAGTGCCGCTGCAGCGTGTAGTTGCCCACGGCATAGGCGAGCATCACGGCGCCCACGATGCCCAGGACCTTGAAAGACAGTGTCAGACGCAAGAGCGGATTCCAGCGGCGAGGCAACGGTTGTGCCGCAACCGCCAACATCATTGATGCCGCTCGCGGCAAATGTTTGATGCCGCTCGCGGCAAATGTGCGCTGGATCACAGTGGCCGGCACTGCGATTTCTTCAGTGTTTTTTTGTCGAGCATCGCCACAGATCGTGCAATGCCCGCGTCTGCCCGATGGCGACGCGAATGCTTCTCAGGTTCTTGCGGGTTCGCCCGACCGCAGGCCCTGGGCAGCGCGCGGCTGGACCAGCAGCTTGTCGATGACCAGGCCATCCATGTCCACCACTTCGATGGACAGGTCGCGCCAGGCAAGTTTTTCGCCGGGCACCGGCATGCGGCCCAGGTGCCAGAGCACGAAGCCGGCCATGGTGTTGTAGTTCTCGCCACGCGACAGATCGCGGCGCGACAGCACGCGCTCGGCCTCGTGGATGGGCAGGTGCCCGTCGATCAGCCAGCTGCCGTCCTCGCGCTGCTGCGCGCCGGCGGAATCGCGACTGCCCATCTCGGGCAGATCGCCGGCGATCGCCTTCAGGATGTCGGCGGGAGTCACCAGCCCCTCGATGCCGCCGTATTCATTGGTGACCACGCCCAGGTGCACGCTGGAGCGGCGGAAGGTCTCGAGCAGCTTGAAGATGGATATGCTCTCCGGCACATGCAGCGGCTGCTGCACGTCCAGTTCCGGTTCGATTGCGCCGCGACGCAGGGCTTCGCCCAGGTTCGCCAGCGAGATCACGCCGATGAGCTGCTCGAGTTCGCCGCGGCAGAGCAGGAAGCGCGCATGGCCACTGCGACGGGCTTCGTCCCACAGCGTGGCCACGGGCTCGTTCACGTCGAGCCAGAGTATGTCGCCGCGGGGAACCATGATGGCGCCGATGCTGCGGTCCGCGAGGCGCAGCACCGAGTCGATCATCTCGGCCTCGTGCCGGTGCAGCGCGCCGGTCTGCATGCCCTCGGTGGCGAGCGCCCGCACGTCATCGTCGGTGACTTCTGACTGGCTGACGCCGCCCTTGGGCAGGATGCGCAGCAGCGCGTTGGTGGATCGCTGCAGCAGCCACACCACGGGCGCGCCGATCTTGGACAGAAACTGCATCGGAATGGCCACCACCGTGGCCCATCGATCCGCGTAGACCATGGCCAGGCGCTTGGGCACCAGCTCGCCCAGCACGATGGAGAAATAAGTCATCACCACCACGATGGCGGCATAGGCGATTTCCTGGGCGTACGGGGCAGCCTCCGGATACATCCCGGTGGTCCATGCAGCCAGTCCTGCCGAATAGGCCGCGCCGCTGTATACGCCCGTCAGGATGCCCACCAGCGTGATGCCGACCTGCACCGAGGACAGCAGCCGGGTGGGGTCATCGAGCAGCGCCAGGGCCGCACGGGCGCCCCGATGGCCATCGTCTGCCAGTGCCTTGAGTCTCGCCCGGCGCGCCGAAACCAGTGCCAGCTCGGCAGAGGCAAACAACCCGTTCAGGATGATCAGGCCGAGGATGACCGCGGCTTCGCGCATCGAATTGTCTAGAGCCCCGCTTTGGGGCCACCGGTGGCAGTGCGAACTGGCATCATACCGCGCCCCAGGAGCAATGCGCATGCGCCCAGCATTCAATCCAGACACCCCCACCTGGAAGGTCTTTTTGATGTTCCTGGTGCCGATGATGCTGGCGAATGTCCTGCAATCGTTGTCCGGCACCATCAATAACATCTACCTGGGCCAGATGATCGGCGTGCAGGCGCTGGCAGCCGCCTCGTCGTTCTTCCCGGTGATGTTCTTCCTGATGTCCTTCGTGATGGGCCTGGGATCAGGCTCCTCGGTGCTCATCGGCCAGGCCTGGGGCGCCCGGCAGCCCGAGCGCGTCCGCGCGGTGGCGGGCACCACGCTCACCGTGGGCCTGCTCGGGGGCGTGATCGTCGCGCTGTTCGGTGGCAGCTTCGCGCACCTGATGCTCGAGAAGCTGCACACGCCGGCGGACATCATGGCCGAGGCTACGCACTACTCGCGCATCTGCCTGTTCGCGATGCCCGGGTTCTTCGCCTTCCTGCTGCTCACCTCGATCATGCGCGGCGTGGGCGATACCCTCACGCCGTTGTTCGCGCTGGTCGTCTCCACCATCGTGGGCCTTGTCGTGACGCCCGCGCTGATCAACGGCTGGATGGGACTGCCGCGATTGGGCGTGGCCAGCGCTGCGGTGGGCTTCGTCGCCTCGTTCCTGGTCACGCTGGTGTGGCTCGGCTTCTACATGCGCATCAAGGGCCATGCGCTGGCGCCGAACCGCGAACTCATGAAGCACATGCGCATCGACGGCGCCATCCTGAAATCAGTGCTGCGCATCGGCATTCCCACGGCAATGCAGATGGTGGTCATGTCGCTGGCGGAAATCGTGCTGCTGCGGCTGGTAAATGATTTCGGCTCCGATGCCACGGCCGCCTACGGCGTGGGCAACCAGGTGCTGGGCTATGTGCAGTTCCCCGCCATGTCCATCGCCATCGCAGCGTCCATCCTCGGCGCGCAGGCCATCGGCGCCGGGCACCCGGAGAAGCTGGGCGCCATCACGCGCTCGGGCATCTTCATCAACCTCGCCTTCACCGGCACACTGCTGGCCATCTGCTACCTGTTCGCGCGGCCGCTGGTGGGCCTGTTCACGCAGAGCCCGGAGGCCACGCGCATCGCGCTCGACCTGCTGTACATCGTGCTGTGGAGCGCGCTGGTGTTCGGCTGCTCGGCCGTGGTCTCGGGCGTGATGCGATCCAGCGGCACCGTGATGGTGCCGGTGATGCTGTCCATCGGCGCCATCCTGCTGGTGGAGATTCCCGCGGCATGGCTGCTGAGCCAGCGCCTGGGCTTCGGCATCAACGGCGTGTGGATGGCCTACCCGATCACCTTCATCGCGATGCTGGTGCTGCAGTCTTCGTATTACCGGCTGTTCTGGCGCAAGCAGAAGATCCAGCGCCTGGTCTAGCGCGATGAGTCGCGAACAGCGGCGGCGCCATGGTCAGCAGGCCATGTCCAGATCCCGCCATACAGGGCAATGCGACTGCCATATTGGCGGCAAGACAGGCCAGTGTCGCGATCGAGCGTCGATCCGCTGCTGTCAGCGAATGGACGGCGGAGGTGGTCGCAGGCCGTCGCCGCGGCCAGCAGCGCCACCTGCATTGCGCCTGCGCAGCCGCGACTGCGAGCAGCAGGCTCCGCAGCGCTGATGAAGTGCCGATTGCGGAGAACGCGCGCCGCAGGGGGCCCTGAATCCGGCAGAGGCCCAGGCTCTTCAAGAGTGCTTTCAGGATCCGCATCGCGATCAGTCATTCAGATGTTCCTCGGTCCGCGCCATGACCCAGGCGCTGCCGCAGCTTCTGTGCCGCGATCAAATGTCATTTTACCGGGCCCAGCGGCAGTGTCAGTTCCCGGCCACCGACTCAGGCGGTGAAGTCCCGTCCATGGATGGCGCCCACATGCCTGGGTGCCGAACAGGCCCGCAGGTGGCCGGATGGTCGCGATGCCGTCCGCCATGCATCGTGCAGGATGATGCAGAAGATCCGACGAACGGCCACCAGCCATTCATGGCGCCACCGTCAGGCGCGCGCCGGATGTACAGCCGCGCCGCGACCGAAGCACACCCAGCCGGAAATGAACCTTCGGCGCGAAACCCGATGGCGAATCGGAGATGAACGCCAGCTGTGCGCCGAAGATGTTGCACAGCGCCGGCAGGCACCCATGCGGCGAAGGCCGCGCCGATCGTGGCCAGCTGCGCGACGCGTGAGTCGCCGAACGCGACAACGCGCCGTCGCGAACGCGCCAGCAGCCCTCGCGTCGCCGTCAGATCGCTTCCTCAAGCGTCACGGTGCCTTGCCTAACCGGCGATCCCGTTCCCGCGCCGTTCAGGCGCAGCGTCGGCACAGCAGCAGAACTGCGGGGCCTATCATCCCGGGATCCACGCCCACGATGCAACGAGGTAGAACACCGGGCAGGCCTCTGCGCGGCGCCCAGCGGAAACCAGCTGGGATTGGCAGATCCGATGCGCAGGCTCAGGGCGAACGCGATCGGGGCGAGCCCGCCTATCGCGGACATGGTCTGCGTTCTGCCGCTCTCACCGGCCGCGTCCCTGGGAGTAAGCAACCGTCGTCTGAGCAGATCAGGTTGGCCAGCGCCAAGGCCGTGAACAGCCGCGCGGTGTTCTTCGCCAGTCCCCGATAACGCAGCCTTGCTGAACCCCGGCCGCTTGACCATGGAACACGCTGCTCAACGCGCCCCAGCCGGAGCGCCGGCGGTTGATCCAGCGCTGGTACGGGCTCAGCGCCCTGCGGGCGAGCGGCGGTTGATCCGGTAGCGGATGCCTTGCTCCAGCGCACTGTGCCGGTGCGACTCGTTCCAGTAGGCCTGGTCGCCGAACACCTCCCGCTCATCGCCACGCAGCAGCTTGTGCATCTGGGTGCTGTCATGCACGTTGGCAGCCGTGGTGCTCAGGCTGTGACGATGCCGCGCCGGTCCGTCCCGATATGCGCCTTCATCCCGAAGTGCCAGTCTTTACCCTTCTTCGTCTGGTGCATCTCCGGGTCACGCTTGCCGTCGGCGTTCTTGGTCGAGGGCGGAGCGGCAATGATGGTCGCATCCACGATCGTTCCGGACTTGAGCAGCAGGCGCTTCTGCTCCAGCAGTCCTCGCACCTCGGCAAAGATCTGCTCGGTCAACTTGGCTGCCCAGCAGGTGCCGGGCGCAGGATCGTGGTCTCATCCGGCACCGTATCCTCGGCCAGCTCGATGCCCGCAAAGCGGCGCATCGACTCGGAGTCGTAGAGCGAGTCTTCGGCGGCCGGATCCGACAGGTTGAACCAGTTCTGCATGAAGTAGATGCGCAGCATCCGCTCCAGGGGCATCGGCTGGGTGCCGTTGCCAGCCTTCGGGTAGTACGGCTCGATCAAGGCAGCAAGCCTTGCCCAGGGATCACCGCATCCATCTCGGCCAGGAAGCGTTCGCGCCGCGTAATCTTGCCCTTGCCCTTGCCGTTCCAGGCCAGCGATGCAAACGTCGTCTGCTTCATCACTTCCCTGCCGTTACTGTTCGCTGCACGCAGTATCGGTCAACAATGGGTACCTGTGCAGAGGTTCCCTAGTTGCTGCGGGTGGCGGTGCGGTCCACCCGGCCGGCGCCCAGCCCGTGGGCGGAACCCGATACCCGAATGCACCGAGCAGCATGGCGACCAGGTAGAGCAGCGCCAGCGTCACCAGTGTGGGCGCCACACCCACCGAGGTGGGCGTGGCGAAGTGCTGCATCAACCGGTCCGCCAGCGGCGAACCGATCATCGCGCCGCCGCCGAAACCCATGATGGCAAGGCCCGTGGCCATGCCGCGCCGATCCGGAAACCACTTGATGAGCGTGGATACGGGCGATATGTAGCCCAGGCCAAGGCCGAAGCCACCGATCACGCCGCAGCCCAGCCACAGCAGCCACAACTGATGCAGGTGCACGCCGAGCGCGCCCAGCAGCAGGCCGCCCGACCAGCACAGCGCCGAGACCACGCCTGCCTTGCGTGGACCTGCGGTTTCCAGCCAGTGTCCGAACAGCGCGGCCGCAGAACCCAGCAGCACGAAGAACAGCGTGTACGTCCAGCCCAGCATGGGCTGCGGCCAGTCGCAGGTGGTGGTAAAAAGGTACGTCCAGACCGACGTGTCGGGCGCACAGGCGATGGGTGCGGTTACCCCCAGCGAACGCGACAGCGGCAACCAGAACACGCTGAAGCCATAGGCCATGCCGATGCACAGGTGGATGGCGAGCGCGGCGGGCGGGATCAGCCAGCGGTTGAAATTGGCGCCGGCAATGATCCGGTCGCGACCCAGCCATTGATCAAGCATTATTGTTTTCCTCATCACCCGTCACGCCAGTATATGAAGCCCACACACACCTTTCGCGGCGTCGTCATGTCCAGGCCGGTCAAGCAGCCGGCAGCGAAACCCGCCGGGCCTCCTGGGCCGGCCAGGGTGCGCGTGGGACGCGAGGTGGCTGGCCGGGGCGGCAAAGGGGTGACGGTGGTCACCGGACTGCCGCTGGGCGCCGAGGCGCTGGAGGCGCTGGCCAAGGACCTCAAGCGCGCCTGCGGGGCCGGCGGAGCTGCGCGCGACGGCCGCATCGAGATACAGGGCGAGCACCGGGACCGGCTGGTGGCAGAACTGGTGAAGCTGGGGTACGACGCCAAGCGCGCCGGGGGTTAGGATGGGCCCACTTCGCGAGGTGAGCACCATGAACTACCGCTCCCGACTCTTCGCCGGCATCGCCGGCCTGCTGCTGGTCTGTGACATCGGCGTTGCCGAGGAAGCACCGAAGAAAGCCCCGGAACCGGCCAAGTGCACGCACGTACCCGGCTCTCACATGAAGCTGGCGAAGCCCGAGGACTGCAAGAAGGCGGCGCGCGGACCGTACCGCAGCTACTCGAAGGAAGACCTCGAGAGCACCGGCGAAACGAATGTCGCCGACGCGCTGCGCAAGCTGGATCCTTCGTTCCGCTGATCGGGCTCAGTGCGGGCGATGCGCCGCCGGTACGTCGGGCACCAGCGGCCTGACTTCCAGCATCACCGTCACTTCTTTTTCATCTTCGAACAGCAGCGACAGCGGCACCTTGGCGCCCGTGACGAAAGGCGCCTTGATGCCCAGGAACATCACATGGAAGCCGTTGGGGTCGAACCGGAAGGCCTCACCCGGCTTCAACTCCAGTTGGCCCACCGGCCACATGCGGGCCACGCCATTGTGGTCGATGCTGCTGCGATGGATCATCACCCGATCGCTGACCGGCGAGACGATGCGCATCAGGCTGCGTGACTCGCCGCTGGTGTTGGTGACCACCAGGTAGCCCACCGCCGTGGTGGTGCCCGGCGGCGTGGCGCGCGACCAGCCCTCGCTCGCGAGGATATCCGCGCGCGCCAGTGGCGACAGCAGCAGGGCCAGCATCAGCATGGTGTTCTTCATGATGCCCCGCATTCTACGCGCCGCTTGCGCCGGTGGCATGGCTTGCCTAACCTGCCCGGCCCAACCGGTTTGGCCCTTCGCATGCTGAAGTTCGATGCCGTCACCCTCAGGCGCGGCCCGCGGATTCTGTTCGCGGAGGCCGACTTCAGCCTGTTTCGCGGCGAGAAGGTCGGCATCACGGGCGAAAACGGCAGCGGCAAGTCCAGCCTGCTGGCGCTGGTGCGCGGCGAACTGCAGCCGGACGCCGGCCATTTCGAGATGCCGTCGAACCTGGCGGTGGCGCATGTGTCCCAGGAACTGGAGGCCAGCGACCGCCAGGCCATCGAGTTCGTGCTCGATGGCGATGCCGAGCTGCGCGCGCTCGAGGCGCGCATCGCCGAAGCCGAGGCCGGCGACAGCGACGGCACGAAGCTTGCGAACCTCTACACCCAGTACGCTTCGATCGGCGGCTATGACGCCAAGGCCCGCGCCGGCACGCTGATGCACGGCCTGGGGTTCTCCCCGGCCGACGAAACCCGCGCGGTGCGCGATTTCTCGGGCGGCTGGCGCGTGCGGCTGAACGTGGCGCGCGCGCTGATGTGCCGCTCGGAGCTGCTGCTGCTCGACGAGCCCACCAATCACCTGGACCTTGACGCCATCGTCTGGCTGGAAGGTTGGCTCAGGGCCTACCCCGGCACGCTGCTGCTGATCGCCCATGACCGGGAGTTCCTGGATCGCGTGGTGAACCGCATCGTCAACATCGAGCAGGGCAAGGCCGCCGTGTACAGCGGCAACTATTCCGACTTCGAGACCACGCGCGCGATGCAGCTGGCGCAGCAGTCGACGCTGTTCGCCAAGCAGCAGCGCGAGATCGCGCACATGGAGGCCTTCGTAGCGCGCTTTCGCGCCAGCGCCACCAAGGCGCGCCAGGCGCAGAGCCGCATCAAGGCGCTGGAGCGCATGCAGCGCATCGCGCCCGCCCATGTGGACTCGCCCTTCGAGTTCAGCTTCGCCGAACCACTGAAGCTGCCGCGGCCGCTGATGGCGCTGCAGGCCCAGTCGGCGGGCTACGGCGATCGCGTGCTGATCTCGGGCGTGAGCCTCACGATCTATCCCGGCGATCGCATCTCGCTGCTCGGCCGCAACGGCGCGGGCAAGTCGACGCTGATCAAGCTGCTGGCGCAGGAACTGCCCGGCCGTGGCGGCACGCGCGATGACGCGCGCGACCTGACGCTGGGCTATTTCGCGCAGCACCAGCTCGAGCAACTGGATGCCGATGCCTCGGCGCTGCTGCATGTGCAGCGCCTGGCGGCCTCGCTGGGCCAGCGTCCTGGCGATCAGGAGCAACGCGATTACCTCGGCAGCTTCGGTTTCCGCGGTGATCGCGTGTTCGAACCGGTGGGCCCCTTCTCGGGCGGCGAGAAAGCCCGTCTCGCGCTGGCGCTGGTGGCCTGGCGCCGCCCCAACCTGCTGCTGCTCGATGAACCCACCAACCACCTTGACCTTGAAATGCGCCAGGCACTGGCGATGGCGCTGCAGGAATACACGGGCGCGGTGGTGATGGTGTCGCATGACCGGCACCTGCTCTCCTCGGTGACCGACCGCTTCCTGCTGGTGGATGGCGGCCGCGTGGAGGAATTCGATGGCGACCTTGACGACTATGCGCGCTGGCTGGCGCGCAGCGGCGCCGCTGCAAGCGCACCTGCTGCCGCTGCGGCGAAACCCGCAAAGGCGGCCGAACCGCGACCGGCCGCGAAACCCCCGGCCGCGCGGCGCAACCCTTCCGCGCTGCGCTCGCGCCTGGCGCGCGTGGAAAAGCGCATGGGAGAGCTGGCGCAGCGGGCGAAGGAACTGGATGAGCAGCTGTCTGATCCGGCCCTCTACGGCGCCGCCGAACGCAAGCGCCAGCTCGAACTGACCGCCGAGCGCGCGCGGGTGGCGCAGGAAACCGGCGAAGTGGAAACCGAGTGGCTGGAGATCAGCGAGGAACTGGAAGGCGCCTGAGCGCGTTCTTCAGGGTTCGTCGCCCGGAATGATATGCCCGGCGCGATCGCGCTTGGTGCGGATGTAGCGCTCGTTGTGCACGTTGGGCGCGGCCACCAGGGATTCCATTTCCTGCACGTCGATGCCGCGCGCGCGCAGCTCGCGCAGCTTGTGCGGACTGTTGGTCAGCAGGCGGATGCGCGTGAATCCCAGCTGGCGCAGCATGGCTGCCGCAATGGCGTAGCTGCGCTCGTCGGCGCTGAACCCCAGGTGCCGGTCGGCATCCAGCGTGTCGAGGCCGTCGTCCTGCAGCTGGTAGGCGCGCAGCTTGTTGGCAAGGCCGATGCCGCGCCCTTCCTGCGCCAGGTAGAGCAGCACGCCACCGCCGGCCTCGTGCAGCCGCTTGACCGCGGTCTGCAGCTGTTCCCCGCAATCGCAGCGCAGGCTGCCCAGCAGGTCGCCGGTGAAGCACGAGGAATGCGCGCGCACTGGAACCACGCCGGCTGGATCGGGCCTGCCCACGATCACGGCCACATGTTCGCTGGCATCGCGGCGGTCGCGGAACAGCACCAGGCGGCTGTCTTCGCCTTCGCGCAGCGGCACACGCGCCTCGCTGATGCGCAGCAGGTCGTCCTCGCGCGGCTGCGCATGGCGTTCCACGTCCGCGATGTCGACCGCGAGCACATTGGCCGGCACCGCACCGATCTGCAGCGGCGCGACGAGCAATGCGGGCAGCAGCTGCGCGCTCTTGGCAAGCTGCACGGCGGCAAGGCACACCGCATCAGCGCAGGTGGCCAGCGGCACGGCACCGCCCAGCGCGCTGCGCCAGCCATCGGCATCCCAGTGGTGCCCCAGTTCACGCACCTGATCGGTTGCAAGGCCCGGGGGCAGCGTGAGCAGCAGCACCTCATCGGCCTCGCAGGGCACCTTGAGCGCCGCGGCGCGCGCGCCGGTCACCACCAGCTCGGCGCCAGGCTGGCGCAATATGTAATCGATGAGGGAGGCATCCGCGGTTTCCAGCGGCACCACCAGGCGCCAGCCCTTGGCATCACGCACGGCGATGCCCCTTCCGCGTCGCAGCTCGCCCAGGGAGCGATCCACGGCGATGAGCGCAGCGTCGCCCTGGGGCGGCAGTGGCGCGGGGCGGATGGCCTGCAGGCGGGGCTCTGACATGGGCAAAGGGTACCGCAGCCTCCCCCGAAAAAGCGAAAGCCCCACAACAAAGGTGTGGGGCTTTCTTTCGACCGGGAACCGCTTACCTGCCTTGGAAAACGGGCAGACCCTTGAGGGCGGGCGAGCACCGCACCGGTCAGTGCTCGGGGGAACGTATCGGCACGATTGAATCCTAGTTCATCGAGGATGAACGAACCGTGAACGGCATCGCGCCCCGACCGCCCTTATGGTCAAGGCGCTGGCGATGCGGGTGCCGTCGAGGCCGGAGACAGCAGCATTGGCCCGTTACCCTGTGCGAGCATTTGCGCGACCTGCAACGCGCGCATGCCATCGAATCCGGGCAGGCACTACCCGAGCGCCTGGATCGGGTCGCGCTCGGCATCGACCGCGAGGCCTTCGATGATGCGTATACGGGCCAATACGGCAGGCAAGCCGGTCGTCAACCTTTCGGCACGGCGTTGCCGCCGTCTATGTACTTTGATCGACACCTATCCAGCACTGGAATCTTCCTTTTTTTCCGCACAGGCCTGAGGTGGATCGCTACGACCCTATTTGGAATGGGAGGGAAGACAGTGTTGCACCAATAGGGCGGTTGTCGAGACATCATGCGGCGCTCGCGCCTCATTCCGTCAGCCCGTGATATGGTCATGGCGCTCAAGGGGCAGATGCCGCAACAGGCACTTTTCCATGGCTCGACACGAATCCAGTCCCCGAGACGCGGGCAGCGCGCCGCACGGCCGGTTGCTGATAGTGGATGACGAGGTCGCACAGCTACGGGCACTGTGCGAGACGCTCAGTTTCGAGGGCTATGTCACCGAAGGATTCTCCTCGCCGCTGCTGGCACTAGCTGGACTGAAGGCCGGCCAGCACGATCTGCTGCTGACCGACCTGATGATGCCGCACATGGACGGCATCGAGCTGGTTGTCGCTGCACGGCAGGTCGATCCGGAACTGGGCGCCGTCATCATGACCGGCAATGGCACCATCGATACCGCGGTGCAGGCCATGCAGGTCGGCGCGCTCGACTACATCCTCAAACCCTTCCGGCTGAATGCCATGCTGCCCGTCATCGTGCGCGCGCTGGACCTGCAGCGTTTGCGGCGCGAGAACGCCATGCTGCTCGCCCAGGAGCGCCGGCATGCCGTCGACCTGGCCGCCGCTTACCAGGACCTTGAGGCCTTTTCCTATTCGGTATCCCACGATCTGCGCGCGCCTCTGCTGTTCGTGAAAGATTTCGCGCAGCGACTGCAGGAAGAGTACAGCGATCAACTGGGTGAGGAAGGCCAGCGCCTGGTTGGCATCATCCGCGACGGCAGCCGCAGCATGGATGAGATGGTAGTAGGTCTGCTCGCCTTTGCTCGCGCCAGCCGGCAGCCCCTGCAGGCGCAGCGGCTCGACATGCAACCCATCGTGGAGGCTTGCCTTGAGGACGCGCTGCAGGCTCACAACGGCTCAGCGCCTCGCCCCACGCCACAGATCGACATCGAACCACTGCCCGCGGCCATGGCCGACTCGGTCGTGATCCGGAGCGTCTGGAGCAACCTCATCGGCAACGCGCTCAAGTACAGCGCGCTTCGGGATGCGCCGCGCATCGTCATCTCGGGTTCGATTGAGGGTGCCGAGGCCATTTACACAGTGGCCGACAACGGCGTGGGTTTCGACATGCGCTATGCCGACAAGCTGTTCGCCGTGTTCCGTCGGCTGCACAGCGCCCGCGATTTCCCGGTACGGGCGTCGGGCTTGCCATCGCGCATCGCATCGTGCAGCGGCATGGCGGCCGCATATGGGCCGAGTCGACGCCGGACGCTGGCAGCCGGTTCTGCTTCACGCTGCCGACGCGCCGGAAGAGGCGCTCTTCGCTTACTCAACTCGTTGCCAGTTCAACTAAGGCTGCGCCGAACCCTTGAATGGGTCTTTCACCGGCTCGCCTAATTTAAGCTCGATTTCTCCTGCGAACTCCCAAGTTCCGAACTTTAGCCGAGCAACGTAACGCCCGAACTCCGGAATTTTGATGGGTCCACCTTTGCAGATAACCGTGCTAACCCCATCAGGTAAGAGCGAGATTGAGGGCATGTTAATCGTCGCAATCGGAACGCCGCTTGGAGACTCAAGCGCAAATCCTGCGGGGTAACTTCCATTCCCTCCCTCAAGAACAAATACGATGGCCAGAGTCTGCAAGACAGGCTCCCAGGCACCCTCAATGGCACTGTTCTTGTGGATTGTGATTCCGCCCCCGGGGAACCACCCGAGCAATTGAAACTTCCCCAACAGCTCCGGACGAACGTCGTCACAAACGATAAAGGAACGCAGCCGCGGTCCCGCATCCACTTCGCTCATTGATGCACCATTGAACTACGGCGGTTTGGAGCTTCGGCAGAGGCATCAACAAGTGTTCCGGTTAGTGCTGTCGCATTTGACGCACTACCGGACAAGGACACCATCGAGTAAGGAACAGTCTGCCCTCGCAATGAGACATTCCCATTCATAACGAATTGCGCTGTTTGGCCGAGAAAGATCTTGCAGTTCTCATCGACCATCGGAAGGCTAGTTTGGGCAGAAGCACTGGTGATCTGTATCAGACGTACACCCTGACTCTCGGCCGAGAACGGCGTGCTCATTTCATCCATCAACGCGGGATATCTCGCCAGCAGGCGAAGCAGATGCAACACTCCAAGGACAGGTTGCGCCTCACCAGTCTCATATCGAGATAGGGCATTGTGTCCCCCACCCGTGATCTTCGCGGCCTGCGCTTGAGTCAACTCAAGCCTTGCGCGAATGGCAGCAATTTCCCGCGCCTCCATACCGAGTGCGTCCGCGCGAAATTTCTCGATGCGCTGCTCTAGCGCCTCGTCGTAATACGTAATTCCCTCATCGCAGCTGTCGCAGTAAGCGCCATGCTCCGAATCGCGATGAATATAGCCTCGCTGGTCGACGACTATTTCCTTGACGCCATCATGCAGGGTTCCATTCCTGCAGCTAGGACAGGTCTTGTTGTCCCATTTACCGCTCAAAGTATCTCTCCTGACTCACGCGAGGCTTCACTAGAAGCTCTCATGGAAAGAGCACAACAAAAAACTTCCGTCATAGCGACAAAACTTCACATACAACTCGGTCCCCTTCCAAACTGGCTTGTACACGTCGTACCAACGAGCAGGGTCCTCGTCATAGGAAATCGATTGATCAAATTGTTGACTCGAAAGACCTCGCAATACGATGAGTGCATCAGCGCGTGACATTCCTAATCTCCTAATGTCATCGCTGGCCCTACGCTGGACATTCATGTCGGCGACACTAGAGAACTCGGCCAGAAGGTCCGACAGAAGATGCTCTGGAGTGCGCTTCTGACCCAATCTCTTCTACCCTTAAAGGGTAACCCTATTCTAGTGAACCTAGTGTGAATCGCTTCGCGAGCGCACGTAAATCGTGAATGGGCTCGATCGGGGGCATTATGTTTGCGGTCACGGCCAATGTCTGGTATTTGATTTCCAAGCTATATCGCCGCGACGGAGCTTCGATGTACTTCGAGCGGCTGGAACAAGCCGAAGATTGAGGAGCATACCGACGACTACCATGCACGATACTGTACATACATACAGTTTTTTCGTCCTATGCGCCTCCGCCTCACCTCCACCGACCTTCGAGAGTTGGCCGCGCTGTACCGGCTCGCCGCAGCCGAAGACCGTAAGCGAGCGGAGGGAATCGCTCGATCGACGCAGGTGCATCTGTTTATTGAAGCTGCCCAGCAGAAGGCGGCGCGCGCGCGGAAGCTCGACGACCTCGCGGCTCGCGCCGAGGATTTCATCTTGGCCCCCGCGGCGCCTTTCAACGGTGGTCCGCCTTCGCTGATGTTGGTCGGGGTTCGGATGCGGCGGATGGCAGTGCGTTCTTGCCGAAGCGCAAAAGACACCGCTCTTGAAGGCTGCGGTATAAACGGGGCATGGCCCCATCCGACGACAACTACACCGTCGAAGAGACCGAACTCAACGAGTTCGAGACCGGCTTCATCAGCGGCGTCCTCGCCGCATGGGGCGTGAAGGGCCATCCTCACGCCGCACGAGATCGAGCTACACATCGCCGCCGCCGACGCCAAGGACCGCTGTGTGATCCGCTTCCTGTACGACACTGGCGTGCGCATCGGCGAAGCGCGCGGCGCCATGTGGAGCGACTTGGACTGGGCTTCCAGCCGCATCCTGATCCGTCGCCAGCGCGAGGAGAACGGCGACCTGTCGCAGCCGAAGACGCAAGCCGGCGTCCGGTGGATACCACTGTCGCCGGAGTTGATCTCCGCCCTGAAGGCGCACCGGCTGGCGACGCCCGGAGACTTTCTGTTCCCCATCGACGAGCGCAACTTCCGGTCTCGCGTCTGGCACCCCTCCCTCAGCCGCGCCGGGCTGCGCCGCATCCGCATTCACGACGCCCGCCACACCTACGCCTCGCACCTGATCGCGGCGGGTGTGGACGCTGTGCGGGTGGCGAAGCGGCTGGGGCACTCCGACCCCGGCATCACCTACAAGGTCTACGCCCATGCCTTCGCCCGTTCGGAGAGCTCCGACGAGGCGCTGGTGCTGGCGGAATTTCGGCGCCGGGAACGCGCTGGTTGCGATTCGGTTGCGAATGCCCTTTCGGGGCGAAGGGCCGCAACGCAAGTCATTGAAAAGATGGTGGCCAGGGTCGGAATCGAACCAACGACACGCGGATTTTCAATCCGCTGCTCTACCAACTGAGCTACCTGGGCTTAGGAGGCTCGAAAGGGGCGCGTATTAGACCGGGGGTGGCTTCCCA
This sequence comes from Pseudomonadota bacterium, assembly GCA_016720075.1. Taxonomy (GTDB): domain Bacteria; phylum Pseudomonadota; class Gammaproteobacteria; order Steroidobacterales; family Steroidobacteraceae; genus ZC4RG30. Next base: position 382,429 of record JADJXW010000001.1, on the reverse strand, counting down.
CCGTCAAGGCAGGACTGCAAATCAGGCTCCGGGAGCCTGAAATTCCTTGGGTTTTTCGGACCCGGACCCGAAGAAATACTTGCCCATCTCCTCTTCCAGGAACTTGCGGGCCTTCGGATCTACCGGGGTCAGCCGGTATTCGTTGATGAGCATGGTCTGGTGGCGCACCCAGGCCGCCCAGGCCTCGCGCGACACTTCGTTGAAGATTCGCTGGCCCAGTTCGCCCGGGTACGGGGGGCGATCAAGCCCAGGGGCTTCGCGCTTGAGCAGCACGCAGTGGACATTGCGGGTCATGGCGGATCCTGCAGCAACTGGACGATCGGAGCCGGCAGACCCACCTGGGCCGGCCGCGCCGCGTTATACCACAGCCCGTCCGCGGCATCGGCGACGCCCGCGGGCACGGCAGCCGCGCCCACCCATACCGGATGGATCAGCAGATCGAAGTGCGTGAAGGCATGCGGCACGGGCTCACCGCTGCGCGCCGCCGCGGCCTCGGCCGGGACCAGGGATTCGAGCAGCGCGGCGAATGAGGCGAACTCGGGTGGCGCCCACAGCCCGCCCCAGATGCCGGAGGCGGGTCGCTGCTGCAGGCGGATGCTGCCGTCCTCGCGCCGGGCCAGCAGCATCCACACCTGCCGCTGGGTGCGCTGCAGCGGCTTGCGGGGTGCCGGATACTCATGCTGGCTTCCGGCAGCGCGCGCCGCGCAGCGCCCCGCGAACGGACACTCCGCGCAGCGCGGGTTGCGACGCGTGCACAGCGTGGCGCCCAGGTCCATCACGGCCTGCGTGTACTGCGCCACGTGTTGTTGCGGCGTGAGCAGCGCCGACAGGCGCCAGAGCTCATCCTCGAAGGCGCGCTCTGCGGTCCGACCCGGCACGGCGAACAGACGCGAGAGCACGCGCCGCACATTACCATCGAGGATGGGATGCGGCTGGTCACGAGACAGCGCCAGTATCGCTCCGGCGGTGGAGCGGCCAATGCCGGGCAGCGCCGCCACCGATTCGAAATCCTCCGGAAACACGCCGCCGTGCGCATCGCGCACCTGCTGCGCGGCGCGGTGCAGGTTGCGCGCGCGCGCGTAGTAACCCAGCCCGGTCCACAGGTGCAGCACCGCATCCACCGGCGCATCGGCCAGCGCGCGCACCTCGGGAAATCGCTGCGTGAAGCGTTCGAAATAACCGATGACCGTGGTCACCTGCGTCTGCTGCAGCATCACCTCGGAAACCCACACTCGGTACGGCGTGCGCTCGCGTTGCCACGGCAGGTCGTGGCGCCCGGCGATGTCATGCCAGGCCAGCAGTGCCGGCGCGATCGGCGCGGGATCAGTCGACATCGATTCGCATCTCCCGCGCCGCCGCGCCCGCGAGCCGGGCGTGGCGAATCTTCAGCACGCCCTGCGCATCCAGCGCACGTAATTGCGCCAGCGGCAGTTCCAGCGGCGTCCCCGGCTCATCCGCCGGCGCAAGGTAGCGATCGATGTCCACCTCGTCGGCGGCCAGGTCGAAGCGCACCGACAGCGGTGACAGCGCGGGCAGCGTCAGGCCACCGGTGACACGGGTCGAGTCGAGCTGCATGTCGAGCTGCGTGAGGGCCGCAGAGTGCTCGCCCACGACAAAGTGCGCGCCGGCCTCCAGCGCGCCCAGCACGCTGGCATCACTGGTGCCGGGTGCCGTGATGGAAAGCGACTGCAGCAGGCGGCGCAGCGAAGGCGCCTGCACGCGCAGACTGCCTTCGGCGGCGGGAGTGCCGCCAACCGTGGCATCGAGCGCGCCACTGAAGGTCGCGTCATTCCACTTCACCTGCCACTCGGGCGCTACCAGGCGGCTGCCTGCGCGATCAACATCGAGCCGCGGCACGCTGACCTGCAGCGCCACTCCCGATGGCTCGAGCGGCGCGCCGTTCACCCGGGCCTGCAACGACAGCCCCGAAAAGCGCAGCTGCGGCGCGTCGAGTTGCGGGGGCAGATCGATGTCCAGATGCAGCGCGGTGGCCGACCACGCGCTGCCGCTGGACTCGTCCGTGAAGCTCACCGCACTGTCGCGAAGCGCGACGCTGCCCAGCGCCAGCGCCAGCCCCTCATCCGGCGGCGTGTTCGGGGAAGGCAGCGTCCAGTTGGCGCCGCGGGCATTGCGGGCAAGCGACAGTTGCAGCCCGTCCAGCTCCAGGTGATCGATGACGAGCCGCCGGCCCAGCAGCGGCTTCAGCTGCACGCCCAGCCGCAGCGCGCGCCAACTGGCCAGCGAACTGCTGCCGAAGCCTTCGGCATTGGCGATGCGGCCATCGGCGCTTTCGATCCGGAAGTTCAGGCCTGGCTGCCAGCGCAGCGCGCCGGCAAGCACCACGGGCCGACCCAGCGCCTGGGTGGCGGCCCGTTCGATGCGTCCGCGGAAGATGTCCGGATTGACTCCCCAGACCAGCACGGCGATGCCCAACATCGCCAGCAGCGCCAGCGACAGCAGCACTCCTGTTGTCCAGAGAATCAGCCGGCGGGCGTGCCGTGCCATTTGATGGCGTACTGTACCAGCTGCGCGTTGGTATCCAGCGCCAGCTTGCGCTTGATCGTCAGGCGGTGCGTTTCCACTGTCTTCACCGACAGCGAGAGGTTGTCGGCGATCTCGCGCGTGCCCAGTCCCTGGCCGATGAGGCTGATCACCTGCAGCTCGCGGGACGACAGCCGCGAGCTCGGGGCGCCCTCCACCTCGCGCCGCGTCTCCAGGCTGCGCTTGAGCGTATCGCTGACGAACCGCTCGCCGCGCAGCACGGTGCGCAGCGCCGTGACCAGCTGGTCCGTGGCCGCCTGCTTCATGATGTAGCCCGAAGCCCCCTCGGCCAGCAGGCGCTCGGCATAGATGGCCTCGTCGTGCATCGACAGCACCAGCACGCGGATCTCGGGAAAATGCGCGTGGACGTCGCGCACCACGTTGAAGCCATCGCCCTCGGAGAGCGACAGGTCCACCAGCAGCGCGTCGGGTCGCAGCTCCCGCACCAGCTTGCGCGCCTGCTGCTCGGTCTGCGCCTCGCCGCAGATGGTGAGGTCAGGCTCGGCCTCGATCATCAGCTTGATGCCCTGCCGCACGACGGGATGGTCATCGACGATCAGCACTCGCCGGGGGGCCGTGGACACGCCTGCGGGAATCATGCGGCCTCTTTGCTGACCTTGACGGGACACCGGCAGCGCAGCGTGGTTCCAGCGCCAGGCCGCGACTCCACCGAAAGATAACCCCCAATGAGCTGCGCACGGAAGCGCATGATGCGCAGCCCCATGCCGCCGCGGGCGAACTGCAGCGGATCGAAGCCCTTGCCGTCATCGATGACCAGCAGTTCCACATCCGGGCCGGCGACCCGCAATCGCAGGTGGATCTGGGTAGCCGCGGCGTGCCGCGCGGCATTCAGCACGCCTTCCTGCGCGATCCGGTACAGGTTGGTTGCCGTGTTCTCGTCCAGCAACATTTCGTCGGGCAGGCTCAGCTCCATGTGCACGCGGATGCGATAGCGCTCCAGCACCTGGTTGAGCAGCTCCTCGAAACCCTCCAGCAGGCCCTCGCGCGAGGCTCGCACGGGCGAGAGACCCCGGGCCAGCGAACGCGTGCTGCGGATGGCGTCGTTCACCAGGCTGACGATTTCATCCACCTCGGCGCTCAACACAGAATTCTCGGTCCGCGCCACGCGCTGCCCCAGCCCCTGCAGCATCATCGCGATACCCGCCAGCTGCTGGCCCAGGCCATCGTGCAGGTCGCCTCCTATGCGCTGCTGGACGCGCGTGGCCACCTGCATCACCTCGCGCTCCAGCTGCTTGCGCTCGGACACATCGATTGCCACCGTCAGCACGCACCGCGTCTCGCCCAGCGTCATGGAGGAGAAGTACCCCTGGATCGGGCACATGCTGCCATCGCGGCGGCGGCCCTCCAGGTCGATGATGGAGGTGCGGTCGTCGGTGGTGCCCTCGAACACCGTGCGCAGCAGGCCTTCGAAGTTCTCGCTGCTGCGGAAGCTGAGCATGTGGGAATTGCGACCATTGAGCTCGCCGCGTCCGTAGCCAAACAGCTTCTCGAAAGCCGGGTTGGCAAAGAGGATGGTGCCGTCGCGGTTGAGCAGCATCACCCCTTCGCTCATGCGCTCGATGATGGCGGCCTGCACCTGCAGCTGCTGGCGCTGCTCCTGGGCTTCGGTCACGTCTTCGATCACGCCCAGAGCGCGGATGGGTCGACCATCGGGACCGAGGTGATACGTGCCCACGTGACGCACATGTCGCCACCGGCCGTCCTTGTGACGCATCCGGTAGCTCAGTTCGTAGTTCGAGGCCCGCTCGCGATATGCCAGCACGGTCCGCATCACGTGCTCGCGATCCTCCGGATGCACGATGGTCATCCAGCCACCGAAATCATCGGTATCGTCCATCTTCTCGTAGCCGAATACCCGCTGCAGCCCGTGGCGCTCCACCTTGTGCGTGCGCAGGTCCAGGTCATAGACGAGGCCATGCAGCGCCGACAGCGACATGCGGTAGCGCTCTTCGCGCGCGCGCATCCGGTCGTTGTCCTCGTTGTGCGCGGTGACGTCGACTACGAAGCCGAGCGAGCAGCGGCCACCGCTGCCGTCATTGCGGGCCACCCAGCGCGCGCGGGCCAGCACGGTGATGTAGTGGCCGGCCTCGTGGCGGACGCGGTAGATCTCTTCGTAGGCGGCATCGCTGCCCTGCAGGAAATCCTGGAACGCCAGGTCCTGGGCGGCCACGTCATCCGGGTGAACGCGACTGCGCCAGAATTCCGGCTGCAGTCGACCCACCGCCGGATCCACGCCCACCAGCTGGTAGATGCCATCCGAACAGATGACCTGGTTTTCGGGAAGCAGGTGCTCCCCTACGCCGACCCCGACCAGGTTCAGGGCGGTCTCGATTCCTTTTTCAACGAGTGTAAGCACCGGTCGAAAAACACCGCTGGCATCAGTGCCGGTTGGAGCAGACTTCTTCTCTGCGGATTCTGCCTGAATCATCGCTGGGCTTCCCTCGGTAGATCCTTCTTCCGACCGGCGTGCCCGGCATCGCCATCGATCAGCGGGGCTATGGTGCGCCGCACATTTTGTGTTGGCAATAGGCGACAGAGTGCGAGTGTGCGCTAAGCTCAAGCACCAAAAAGGGATGCTTCATGTCGCGCCGAAATCTTCTGCCGCTGTTCGTGATTCTGGCTTCCGCTCCGTGCGCGCTTTCCGCGCGCGAGCTACCGGCGGCGAAACCTGAGTCGGTTGGCATGTCAACGGAGCGCCTGGCCCGCATCGATTCGCTGGTGCAGCGCTATGTGACCGGCGGGCAGATCGTCGGCGCCGTCACGCTGGTGATCCGCGACGGCAAGGTGGTGCAGCAGGGCACCTACGGCAACCTCGATCCCAATGCGCAGACCCCGATGCGCGCTGATGCGATGTTCCGGCTCGCCTCGGAATCCAAGCCCATCACGGCGGTGGCCATCCTCTCGCTGGTGGATGAAGGACTGGTGCGCCTTTCCGATCCGGTCTCGCGCTTCATCCCGGAATTCCGCGGCGCGCGCGTGGCGGTTTCCAGGACCGGCGTTCCCGCATTCGTGCCGCTGCCGCCGGGAGCGACGCTGACCGGCCCCAGGCCCGAAGCCGATTACATGCCGGCGACGCGCGAGATCACCGTGCGCGACCTGCTCACGCACACATCCGGATTGGGAAGCGGCGGTCTGGGCTCCCTCCATTCCGGCGACATCCAGCGCCAGCCCGCCGACAGGCTGGCCGACTTCATTCCGAAGCAGGCGAAGGCAGCCCTGGATTTCCAGCCCGGCACGCGCTGGTCCTACAGCGTGGCTGCCGGATTCGAGACCCTGGGGCGCATCGTAGAGATAGCCTCGGGAAAGCCGTTCGATGTGTTCCTGAAGGAGCGTCTGTTCGCGCCACTGGACATGCGCGACACGGACTTCACCGTGCCGGCTGGCAAGTCATCGCGCCTGCCCTCCATGTACCGGCGCACACCGGATGGCAAGTGGGAGCCCTCGCAGCCACCACCCACCTTCCTAAGCAACGTCTATTTTTCCGGGGCCACTGGACTCATCAGCACCGCGCGCGACTACGCGCGCTTCGAACAGATGCTGCTGAACGGCGGCCAGCTCGACGGCGTGCGCATCCTATCGCCGCGCACGGTGGAACTGATGCGCGCCAACCACGTGGCCGACCTGTTCCACGGCATGCGCGGCAACGAAGACGGCATGGGCTTCGGCCTCGGCGTCGCCATCACGCTCGATGAGACCAGGGCCGTGTGGCGCCGCTCGGCGGGCAGCGCAGGCTGGTACGGCGCGTTCGGCACCATGGCCTGGCACGACCCGCGCGAAGGCATCGTGGCCGTGCTGGCAACGCAGCAGTCGAGCGCAGCGCTGCAGAATGACTTTGGCAACGCCGTGATGCAGGCGATTACTGCTTCACGGCCTGCGAAGTAGTCACCAAAGAACTCACGTAGTCCGGTGCGGGCGCGCGAATGCCTTCGCGTGCACGACGCAGGTCGGGAGGCGTGGACGTGGTGCGAGGGATTTCGCGCGCAAGTTACGGCGCAACTGAGTTGTTCAGCAGGCTGGTGATTCCCAGCGCCGTCTGTCCGCGGCGCGCGAAATCCCTCGCGCCGCGGCCGCGCCTCCCGGCCGGCAACCTGCGCGTTACAGCTGGACTTCGAAGTCCCCGTCTTTCGTGTTCAGCGAGAACCGCCCGTTCTGCACCGCCGAAACCCACTTGGTGGTCTTCAGGAAGCCGCCGAACGCAAACAGATGCACCGACTCGAAGTTCGACTGGCCACTGCCCTTCGCGGCAGCAAGCTGCGTCACCACTTCCTCGGGGCCGCTGTCCTTCAGCAGGCCGGCGATCAGGCTGGCCTTGCCGCTGGTCAGCGCGCGGATCGAGGCGCCGGCGCCGCAGATCTTGGCGTAGCGCAGCAGCGTCTTGATGCTGGCGGGGCCACCCAGGCCCGGGCGGATGGTGTTGGTGATGCCGTTGGCGCGCATGATCTTTTCCCAGCCGATGATGGGCTCGGATTCGAAGCACACCTGCGTGGTGAATTTCAGTTCGAAGCCCTGCTCCTTCGAGAGGGCGACCTTGCGCGCCTCGAACTGGCGCTGCTGGTCCGCGGTCATGTGCGGATGACCCTCGGGATGGCCGGCCATGTAGAAGGTCTTGATGCCGGCCTTCGCCAGGTGCCCGGTTTCGAGCACGCCGATGGTGGAATCGAAGGCGCCCTCGGGCTTGGGCATGTCGCCGGCGATCAGCAGCATCTTCTTCGCGCCGGCCACCTGCGTGAGCTTGCGCGCGATCTCGGCCACTTCTGCGGCGTCCTTGATGCGGCGGCAGGGCACGTGCGGCACGGCGTTGAAGCCGGCTTCCTGCACGGCTTTCGCGGCGGCGGTCAGGTCATCCCAGGTCTGGTTCGGGAACAGTGCGATGAAGATGTCGGTGCCCAGCGGCACCAGCGTGGTGGCCTCGGCAAGGAACTCGGTGTCCTTGCAGGTCATTTCGATCGAGGCGTTCTGCAGCAGCGCGCGGATCTGCTCGCTGGTGGCGTTGATGACGGACATGGTTCAGCGGACTCCCTGGGATTTTCTTCGTAAGCGCAGTGCGCCGAGCAACAGCAGCACCGGAATCGACAGCGCGCCACCACCACCGCTGCCGCCTGCATCGACGGGCTGTAGGGCCGGCGCATTCACCTGCAACCCGGCACTGGCCGTGCGCAGCACACCGGCACCATCGGTGCAGGTCAGCGTGTAATTATAGATTCCGACCGATGTGGGCGTCACGGAAAGCGTGCCGGATGTGCCGACGGTGTCGATCCATGCGCCACCCGTGGTGCAACTGGCTGCCGTGGGCGATGACCAGGTCAGCGTCGCCGTGCCGCCGAAGGCAATAGCTGTCGTCGACACTGAAAATTCCACCGGCAGCACGCCGCCCGTGCCCTGGTCGAGCTTGAAGATCGCGCCGATGCCTGCCGTCGTATCGGTGAACGACACGCCATAGAGCATGTTGTCGAACGGCAGCAGGCTCGCATAGGGCTTGTAGCCATCGAGCAGCGATCCGCTGAACGAGTGCAGCAGGCTGAACTGACCCGACGGACTGATGCGCCAGGCGGTGCCCTGGTTCAGGTAACCACCGAACTCCGTCGTGCCGTAAAGATTGCCGGCCGCATCCTGGGTCACGTCCGACAGCGGCAACGCGCCGCCAAACGAAGGACCGGTGAACGAATGCACCACGGTCACATCACCTGCGGGCGTCATGCGGAACACGGTGCCGTTTCCAGCCGGGCCGCCCTGGTAGGCCGTGCCGTAGAAATTGCCGTCGGCAGCCAGCAGCAGCCCGGCGCGCGGATTGGCGCCCGTCGCGTTGATGGCCTGCCCCTGCGTGTTGAACGCGCCCAGCGACGGGAAGGAATACACGCTGGTCAGCGTGCCGCTGGTGGTGATCCTGAACACGGTGCCGCGACTGCTGCTGCCGCCCTGCAGCGTGGTGCCGTACAGGTTGCCGTCGGCGCCGACGATCAGCGCGCCTTCGGGATTCTCGCCGTCCTGGCCGTTGAAGCTGTGCAGGATCGAAAACTCGCTGCCCGTGGTCGAGAGCCGGAACACCGTGCCGCGGTCATTGGCGCCGCCGCGCAGCGTGGTGCCGTAGAGATAGCCATCCGGCGCCTGCAGCAGTCCGCCATAGGGCAGCACCGCATCGGTCTTGTCCTGGCCCAGGTTGCGCAGCACGGTGTAGGTGCCATCGAGCGCGACCTTGTAGACCACGCCGCCGCCCTCGGCGCCGCCGAGGTATGTCGTGCCGTAGAGGTTGCCGTCGCTGCCCTGGATGACGCCGCTGAAGGGGCTGTAGCCCTCCTCGTTGGTGGCCATCGCATGCACCACGGAGAGCGTGCCATCGGGCGCGATGCGCGCGATCACGCCGCGGCCGGTGCCACCGGTCGAGGAGACGACATAGAAGTTGCCGTCGGTGCCGCGGATCATGTTGCCGCGGATGCCGCTGGGCGCGTCGGTGACGGTGGTGGTGGCCAGCGCCACGAACCCGATCAGGTTCGCGTCCTCGGTGCGGGCCATGGCTTCGCTGGTTGCGCCGCAGGCCAGCAGGCACGGCACCAGAGCGGCGGCGAGGCGTCGCAGACAGGAAGGAAACGGCATGGATTTTCCGCGGATCGTAGGGCGCGGAATTACAGCACAGCCCGCCCGCCCCGGGAAGCTTGCGCGGCCGGGATCGCCGCCACGGGGTGCGCGGGCTGAACGCGAACTGAACTATTCGTAGCGCAGGGCGTCTATCGGCGCCAGATTGGCTGCCTTGCTGGCCGGCAGGATGCCGAAAACCATGCCGATCAGCATCGAGAACAGCGCCGAACCCACCACGGCCCACCAGGGCACCGACGGGGCCGGGAAATTGGGGATCAGAGCCGCTATGCCATAGGCCAGCGCGAACCCGAAGACCATGCCGATCAGGCCGCCGATCACCGCCAGCACCATGGCCTCGATCAGGAACTGCAGCAGGATGAACCGGCGCGGCGCCCCCAGCGCCTTGGCGATGCCGATCTCGCGCGTCCGCTCGGTGACCGACACCAGCATGATGTTCATGATGCCGATGCCGCCCACCAGCAGCGAGATGCCGACGATGCCGCCCACCACCAGCGTGATCATGCTGGTGATCTGCGCGAAGGTCTTGGCGATGGAATCCGACGCCTGCACCTGGAAGTCGTTGGGCTCGTCCTGCTTCAGGCCATGCGCGCGGCGGATGAGCGCGGTCACGCGCTGCTTCACGTTGTCGACAAGGTCAGGGTCATCGACCGTGAAGGTGATCTGGATGTTGGGCTGCGCCTCCGCGCTGTTGAATGCCAGCGCCGTCTGGTAGGGCATCAGCATGAACATGTCCAGGTTCTGCCCGAGCACCTCGCCACGCGGCTCCATCACGCCGATCACCTTGAACCACTCGCGGCCCAGCTGCACGAACTCACCTTCCGGGTTCTCGGGCATCTTCAGGTCCTTGCGGATCTTGTCGCCCAACACCACCACCCGGCGCCGGCTGTCGTCGTCGCTGCGCGTGATGAACCGCCCGGTGCGCGGAAACATGTGCTGCACTTCCTGCAGGCTTTCGGTAGTGCCGAAAACCTGGCCACCGGCGCTCTGCGACCCCCACGTCACCTGCCCTGCGGATACGGGCACCGCGGGCGTGATGTGCGAAATGCCGTCGACCCGGTAACGCAGTTCATCCAGGTCGGTGAGGCGCAGCCGGTTGACCTTGCCGCGCAGCCGGTCCTCGAACGACGTGTCGGCCTGCAGTGTCAGCGCGCTGGAACCCAGACCCTCGAACAGCTGCGAGATGCGGCTGGACATGCCCTGCACCATGGCGATGACGCAGATCACGGAGGCCACGCCAATGATGATGCCCAGCATGGTCAGGAAGCTGCGCAGCCTGTGTTGCTGTATGGCCGACAGCGCCGAACGCACGCATTCCTGGATCGCGTACAGCAGGCGGCGCGAGGCGCCGGCATCCTCCAGCAGTGGCTGCGAAGCGTCAGACATTGCGGTCCTCCGCGATGCGCCCGTCGTGCAGGCGCACCAGGCGCCTGCAGCAGGCGGCAATGCCCGGATCGTGGGTCACGACCACCACCGTCTGCCCTTCGGCATGCAACTGGGAAAACAGGTCCATGATTTCCCGCGCGGTGCGGCTGTCGAGGTTGCCGGTGGGCTCATCGGCCAGCAGCAGCTCCGGATGCCCGACCAGCGCGCGGGCCACGGCCACGCGCTGCCGCTGGCCGCCGGACATTTCATTCGGGCGATGGCGCATGCGGTCTCCCAACCCCACGCGCTACAGCGCCACCTCGGCGTGTGCGCACCACTTCGCAAAACCGATACCACGGTAGATCAGGGGCTGCGCCACATTGTCGAGCGCCGTCATGCGTGGCATGAGGTAGAAATTCTGGAAGACGAAGCCGATCTTGCGGTTGCGCACCGATGCAAGCTGGTCTTCATCGAGGCCCGCCACTTCCTCGCCATCGAGCGTGTAGCGCCCTTCGGTGGGTGAGTCGAGGCAGCCGATGATGTTCATCATCGTGGACTTGCCCGAGCCGGAAGCGCCCGTGAGCGCAAGAAAATCATTGCGCTTGATGGACAGCGACACATCGCTCAGCGCCGGGTATTCGACCCCGCCGAGCATGTATCGCTTCGAGATGCCGATCAGCTCGATCAAGGGGACTTGACCGTGACGGGGGCTTCCTCCACGACCGGCGCGGGCTTGACGCGCTCGCCGTCGCGCATGAAGCGCAGCACGCGCGCCGGCCCCACCACGATCTGTTCTCCGGCGGCCAGCCCCTTCTGGACGGAGATGTACATGTCGTCGGCGATGTCGGTCTCGACGGTGCGCTGCTTGACCCGGCCATCCTTCACGACAAACAGGCTGGACTTGGCCGGCGCGTCGCGATCCGTGGATTCCTCGTATTTCACGGCCTGGACCGGCACGGCCACCACCGCATCGGCGCTGGTGCCGCGCGTGGCGATCTCGGCCCGGCAGCTCATGCCCGTGTGGAACTGCAGCGTGGCGCTGGGCTTGAGGCGGATCTTCACCGGATAGCTCTTGCCCTGGCCTGCGATCTGCCGCGGCGAGACCGCCACGGTTTCCACCGTGCCTTCCCAGGACTGCTCGGAGAACGCGGCCGGGACGATCTTGGCGGTCTGCCCAGGCACCACGCGCGCCACGTCGGTTTCGTTGACGTTCACTTCGGCATAGAGATTGGAGGTGTCGGCGATGGTGAGCAGGTCGGAGCCGGCGATGCTGGTGACGCTGGGCACCGCGGTTTCGCCAACCTTGATGGTGAGCTGCGTGACGCGGCCGGAAATCGGCGCCTGCAGCACGGTCTTGGCCAACTGCTCGCGCGCCTGCTTGAGCTGCGCCTCGGTCTGCAGCGCCATCTGCATGGAACTGTTGAGCTCGACCTTCGACTGCTCGTTCTGCGAGCGGATGTCGTCGTAGGTGTTGGCGTCGACGACGCCGGACTGGCGCAGCTGCTGGTAGCGCTTCCACTTCGTCTCGAGCGTGTCGGAGGCCACGCGCTGGCGGTCGATGGCGAGCTTCGACTGCCGCAGGCCCGCCTCCAGCGCATCGACCTGCGCCTGGGTGGTGGCCGGATCAAGGCGCAGCAGCACATCGCCCTGCTTCACCAGGTCGCCCTCCTTCACGTACAGCGACTTCACGCGCCCCATCACCTCGGAAACCATGCGGATCTCCGTCTGGTAGGTGAGGCTGCCGGAGGCCAGGATGGTGGGCGTGATGACATGCGTGGCGACGGTCTGGATTTCCACTTCCTTTACGTCGCCGCCGCGCATTTTCTTCAGCGCCACCGCGCCCGCCAGCGCCAGCACGATGGCCGCCACGATGATGATCTTGCCGCCCTTGGACATGTCTACCTCAGCGAAATGAATGCCCAGATGCCATAGACCAGAGCGTATGGCAGCAGTGCGAAGACGGAACTGAACAGCCAGGAGCGGCCCGACCAGGTGCGCACACCCACCACCGACAGGTACAGGCTGAACATCTGTATCAGATCGATGTTGCTGAGCAGCGTGTAGCCGGACTGGTCGAAGGTCTTCTGGAACAACAGCGCGTTGAGCGACAACGGCTTCAGGTCAGCCTGGTCGATCTGGGCCGTGGTGGCGGTCAGCAGCACGAACGCGGCCGCCAGCAGCGACAGCAGCGTTGCCGGCAGCGAAACCCACCACGTGAAGGAGAACCACTGCCCGAAGCTGCGCTTCACGCCGGTGATCTTGCCGGCCAGCAGCAGGTACAGCGCGCTGATCAGGCCCATGATCACGACGGCGATGGGCGTTCCGAGCGCGGTGGTGACCATGCCCAGCGTTGGATTGCTGGTGGAGCGCTTCACCGCTTCCTCGATCTGGGCCTCGGAGAAGTTCGCGGTGAAACTGCTCGAGCGGATCGCCCGGTCCGTGACCCATTCCAGGTCCACCACCGAGCGGTACCAGAGGGCGATGGCCACGGTGGTGAGAATGACCACGAGCAGAGGAAACCCCCAGCGCGGCTTGGCATCGATCTCCAGGAAGGCCTTGCGAGGCTCGAACAGCATCGCGGAGGCCAGGCTCAGATTACCCATCGCTACCCCTTGGCCCCCTGGGGCCCTCTGTGGCGGATAGTCCGGTCGATCCGCGTTTTTATTACAGGCCCTGGGCATTGTAAGAAGAAGCCCGCTTGGCGGACTATCGATTTCCATGACCGATACCGTCCGCGAACAGCGCTTCCTTGCACTGCTGAACGCGAACCTGCCGGCCCTGGGGCGCCTGGCCGGCAGTTATGCCGGCAACACGGGCGAACGGGACGACCTGCTGCAGGAGATTGCGCTGGCGCTGTGGCAGGCGCTGCCCCGCTTCCGGGGCGAGTGCTCCGAGCGCACCTTCCTGTTCCGCATAGCGCACAACCGCTGCATCAACCATATTGCGCGCCGCCGCAGCATGGATTCGCTGCAGGCCCTAGAGCTCGACCCGGCGGACGAATCCCGCCCGGTGGACCAGGCGCTGAGCCAGCAGCAGGACTCGGCCCGGCTCACCGACGCGGTGCGCCGGCTGCCGGTGATCCAGCGCCAGGTGATCGTGCTGGCGCTGGAAGACATGGAATACCACGAGATCGCCGAAGTGCTCGGCATATCAGAAAGCAACGTCGGCGTGCGCCTGAACAGGGCGCGCGCGTCCTTGCGCAAACTGATGGGAGAAGGCCCATGAATGCGATACCCGAACTGGACAACCTGCGGCAGCGATGGCAGACGCAGTCCGCTCCAGCCACCGACGTTGCCGCGCTGCGCGCGCGGGTTGCCGCGGATTCACGCAACAACGTGCGAACCCTGGTGGTCGTGGCCCTCGGCACGCTCGCGGTGCTGGGTTTCACGCTGCTGCGGGCAATGCGCAGCGATGAACCCAATACCTGGGTGTCGGTGGTCTTCGTCACCTGCTTCGCGGTGCTGGTGTGGCTCGTGGCGCTGGTGCTCTCTCGCGGCACCTGGCGCCCGCGCGATGAATCCATCGCCGCCTACATCGATCTATCCATCCATCGCTGCCGGTCGGTGATCTTCGCGGCGCCAATCGGCGTGGTGTTCTACGTCGCGGGCCTGATCGGCTCGCTGGCCTGGCGCCAGCGGCTGCTGGGCGTGGAGTGGCAGCAACTGCTGCAGGCCCCGGAAATGATCATCGCGGGCTGGATCGGCGCGCCCGCCTATGCCATCGGCATGTTCATCAACGCGCGCGTGCACCGCAGGCGGCTGGGCTTCCTCGAGAAGCTGCGCCGCGAACTCGGCGAGGATTAGCGCGGGCGAGGACTCCTAGCGGCGCGCACGACGCTGCGGCGCGCTTTTCTTTGGCGCCCTCTTGCGCGCCTTGCTCGTCTTCGCCGCAGGCTTCTTCCGCTTGGCGAGGTCCGCGGCATAGATGTCGGGGATGATGGCCTGGGTAGCCTCGCGCCGCCCTGCCGGCGCTGGCTTCTCGGAGAACGAGGCCATCATCAGCCGGAATCGCTCGCGCGCCACGTCCGCCCATTCAGGGTGCGAGAGGATGTAGAGGTCGTTGCGCCGGATTCCGGCCAGCACCTGGCGCCCGGCTTCCATCGGATCCATCGCCACGCCCATCAGGTCGACGGGCTTCGCGCCCGGCAGCAGGGGTGGCGGCCCGGCGGGCTTTTGCGCCACCGCGCCATGCGAGGCGGGGCGATTGCGCTCGGCATCGAAGATCTCGGTGCGCACCAGTCCCGGGCAGTACACCGACACGCCGATGTTGCGACCCGACATCTCCGTGCGCAGCGATTCCATCATGCCGACCACGGCGAATTTGGTGGTGGCATACACGCCCAGCGACCCGGCGACGATGCCAGCGGTGGATGAGGTGGCCATGATGTGCGCGCCCTCGCCATGCGCGAGCATTCGCGGCAGGAAAGTGCGCACCCCGTTGAACACGCCGTTGATGTTCACATCCAGCGCCCAGTCCCAGTCCTGCCACGACACGGTGCTCAGCAGCGCGGGAAGCCCCACGCCCGCATTGTTCACCAGCAGGTGCGTCGGCCCGAACACGCGTTCGGCCTCGTCGGCGGCGCGCACCATGCCTTCGCGATCGGCGACATCGAGCTGCACCGCATGCACGCCGGGATTGCCCTTCGGGAATGAGGCCAGCGCCGCATCGCGGTGCTTTTCGCTGCGGTACGTGAACACCACCTTCATGCCGGCATCCGACAGCACCCTGGCGATGCCGAGGCCAATGCCGCTGGAGCCGCCGGTGACGAAGGCCGTTTTTCCCTTTACCTGTAAAAGGGGCTTCTGGACTGGGGTGATCTTGCGTGCCATGGCATTAGGATAGCGCATGCACAACCGCGATTTGCGCCGCGCCGTGGCCTTCGTGGGCCTGGCGAACATCGCCTACTTCTTCGTGGAGTTCGGCGTGGCCCGGCATATCGGCTCGGTTGCGTTGTTCGCCGACAGCGTCGATTTCCTCGAGGACGCCGCCGTCAACCTGCTGATCTTCGTGGCCCTGGCCTGGTCGGCGCGCCGCCGCGCGCAGGTGGGCATGGCACTGGCGATGCTGCTGCTGGTGCCCGGCATCGCCACGGCCTGGATGGCCTGGCAGAAGCTGGCCTCACCCGTTGCCCCCGAGCCGCTGCTGCTGTCGGTCACCGGACTTGGCGCGCTGGCGGTGAACGTGACCTGCGCGCTGGTGCTGACACGCTTTCGCAACCGCAGCGGCAGCCTCACCCGCGCGGCCTTTCTATCCGCGCGCAATGATGCGCTGGCCAACGTGGCCGTGATCCTGGCGGCGGTCGCGACCTTCGCCTGGCCCACCGGCTGGCCCGACCTCATCGTCGGCGTTGCGATCGCCATCATGAACGCCGACGCCGCCCACAAGGTGTGGTCGGCGGCCCGGAAGGAAGATCACGACGCCAGGGCATGATGCCCGGCGCATCCGTTTGCGCCGAGCACATCGGGCGCGGTAGGCTTTATGCCCCCGGGAGGCGGGTGTAGTTCAATGGTAGAACTGTAGCTTCCCAAGCTACTAACGTGGGTTCGATTCCCATCACCCGCTCCAATTTCCTTTCAATGCAATCCCCCGTCGAAGTCCGACCCTTCCAGCCAGCGGATGCCCCCGGAATCGTTGCCCTGGTGCTGGGCATCCAGAACGACGAGTTCCATCTGGGACTGTCCGTCTGCAGTCAGCGGGATCTGGAGGATATCCAGGCCAGCTATCTCAACGACGGCGGTACCTTCCTGGTTGCCGTGACGCCGACGGGCCAGATCGTCGGCACCATCGGCCTGCTTCGCCTCCGGCAGGATCTGGGCGTGATGAAGAAGTTCTTCGTTTCCGAGCCTTACCGCGGCAGGCAGGCAGGGGTATCGAAGGACCTGTACAAGGCATTCCTGGCCTTCGCAAACGCGGCGGGCATCAGGCGGATCGTGCTCGACACGCCATCGGCCGCAACAAGGTCGCACGCTTTCTACCGTGCCGCAGGGTTCTTGCAGATTGACCGAGGCGAGTTGCCGATGCGTTACGACTTCCCGGGGCGGGACACGCTGTTCTTCTCGCTGACTCTATAGAACGGCGCGCTCGGCCGTCCTTGCGCCCCGCCACTCGCCCTGCGCCGCATTCCACTGCGCGGCGTAGTCACCCATGGCGGGGGATTCCGGCGGCAATCCGAACAGCGCGACGAGTTCCGCGGGCGGCACCGTGCCGCCGCGGCGCGAAAGAAACCGCGCGCGCACCAGCGCATGCGCCACGGACTCTTCTCCCCGGAAGAACTGCTGCTCCAGCACCAGCCCCTTGTCATCCCACCCCAGCACGCGCGTCTGGATCTCGAAGCGCTGGAAGGGATTCAGCGAACGGCGGAACTGGATCGTCTCGGCGACCACGACCGGATACCAGCCATTGGCGCGGATGCGCCCGGACATGCCGGCGCGGATCATCAGGTCGATTCGCGCCAGGTCCATGATCGAAAAATAGACGCCGTTGTTGACGTGCCAGAGCAGGTCGAGGTCGGTGGGCCACACGCGAAACGGCGTCCGGCATGGGCCAAGCGGCGGCACCGCCGCGCGAAAGCGGCTGACGATCAGCAACCAGCACAGGCGCAGCAGCAGGTTCACGGCGCTAGCGTAACGCGATGGTCCTGAATCCGATATGCGCCGTGCCCAGCCCGCGGCTCTGGCCGATGCGGGCCTCGGGCCGGTAGCGCATGCAGTAGTCGGGCGAGCACAGGTAGGAGCCGCCCTTCAGCACGGCCACATCGCGCTCGTCGGGCTGCGTGGGGTCGAAGCCCTGCGGATGGGTCGTGGCGGCGGTGGAATCGTGCCGGTCGAAATACGGGCTGCGCGTCCATTCCCAGACATTGCCGATCACGTCGTGCAGGCCGTGCGGATTGGCATCGAAGCACGCCACGGGCGCGGTGTTGGCGTAGCCGTCGACGGCAGTGTTGTGCGAGGGAAACTGGCCCTGCCATGTATTGGCCGCCCAGGCGCCTGCGGCGTTCTTCCTGCCGCCGCCCTGCGCGGCGTACTCGAACTGCTCTTCGGTGGGCAATGCGTGGCCTTTCCATTTCGCGTAGGCCTCGGCGTCCTCGAAGGCCACATGCACCACGGGATGCTGGTCGCGGCCTTCGATGGAGGAACCCGGCCCCTCCGGATGGCGCCAGTTCGCGCCCGGCATGAACTGCCACCAGTTCACGTTCGATCGCAGGGCTTCGGCATCGCCTCGCGGCTGGAACACGGCGCTGCCGGCGATCACCTTCGAGACTGGATCGGCGCCCGTGCGAACGCCCCGCTCTGCCAGCGTGCGATAACCCGTCGCGGCGACGAATTCGGCGAACTGCGCGTTGGTGACTTCGGTCTGGTCCATCCAGAAACCTTCCACCGTCGCCGTGGAAGACGGACCTTCCTCGGGAAACGCGGCGTCCGCGCCGAAACGGAAACTGCCGCCCTGCACCCACACCATGCCGGGATGCGCGGCGTCCGTCATCGCGGGCCCGCATTGCCGGGCGGGCAACGAGGCCTGCAGCGGCGCGGTGACCACGCCCGTCAACCACGCGGCGCCCGCGCCCGCCGCCACCGCAAGCGCCACGAGCACGGCGGCGTTCCGCAACTTCATCGAGGCCGCGTCAGAAGACCACGCCATTGCGCTGCGCGTAGGTGTCCCATGCGGCCTGCAGCTTGGAGACCTGCTGCGGATTGCTGTTCGACAGGTCGCGCAGTTCCTGGAAATCGCCACCGACGTCGAACAGCGCCCACTTGCGCTGCGCGGGAGGAGGCGCGGCATCCCACACCAGCTTCCAGTCGCCCTGGCGGACGCTGCGATGCCCGAAGAGCTCCCAGCCCAGGATTTCGTCCTGCGGGTGCGCGGACTGCGCCTGCCCGTAGATCACCGGCAGCAGCGACACGCCCTGCGGCCGCAGCACCGGCCTGCCGCGATAGCTGTCGCCGGGATGCTCCGCGCCGGCCAGCGCGAGGAATGTGGGCAGCAGATCCATCACCGTGCCCACCGCATCGCTGCTCCGGCCCGGGTTCACCTTCTTCGGGAAATGCACGAAAGCAGGCACGCGGATGCCGCCCTCGAAGCCGGTGAACTTGTGCCGGTTGAACGGCGTGGCGCTCGCGCTCGCCCAGTTGGGACCATACATCACGTAGGAGCGAGCGCTGCCCAGGCTCTCGAGGCTGTGGTCGTACGCCTTGCCGATCTGGTCACGGATGGGCGCCTGCAGGTCGCGTCGTCCCGACTCGGCGCCGTTGTCCGACATGAACATGATGAATGTGTTGTCGAACTGGCCCGTCTTCTTCAGGTAGGTGATGACCTCGCCCACGTAGGTGTCCAGGTCGCTCACCATGGCGGCATAGATTTCCATCCGGCGGGACTCGATCGCCTTCTGCTCCGCCGTCAGCGAGTTCCAGCGTGGGTTGAAGCGGGCATTGTCGATGGGCGCGGCGTCCTTCGGAACCAGTCCCAGCGCCTTCTGCCGCGCGAAGCGCTTCGCATACAGCGCCTCGTAGCCATCGTCGTACCAGCCCTTGAACTTCGCGATCGATTCCTTGGGCGCCTGCAACGGCCAGTGCGGCGCGGTGTATGCCATGTAGGCAAAGAAGGGCTTGCCGTCCGCGCGATCCTGCTCGATATAGCCCAGCATCTTCTTCGTGTAGTCGCGCGTGGTGTACCAGTCGTCGCCCACCGTCACGACATTGCTGTTGTCCCAGTACTTCGAAGGCTCGGGCCCGCGCCAGTCCCAGCCGCCCAGGTGCGCGGCGCCATCAAACGAGGCGAACACGCGTCGGAAGCCGCGCGCATGCGGACCGGTCTCGACGGTATCGCCCAGGTGCCACTTGCCCACCATGTAGGTGTTGTAGCCCGCATCGGTCATGAGATCTGCCAGCGAGGCCACGCGGAAGTTCAGGTAGCCCTCGTAGCCCGGCTTGCCCTTCTGGTCCGCGCGCGTGGGCGCGCCCATCACGCCCATCCCGGCCAGGTGGTTGTCGGTGCCCGACATCAGCATCACCCGCGTGGGCGAGCAGGTCATGCCGGAATAGAAGTCCGTGAGCAGCAGGCCCCTGCGGGCCAGCTCGTCGAGGTTCGGAGTGGGGATCTCGCCGCCGAAGACGCCGATGTCGGCGTACCCCAGGTCATCGGCGAGGATGTACAGGATATTGGGCCGCTGCGAGGCCACCGCGGCAGCGCCACCACCGCCCTTCTGCATGCAGGCCGTCAGCAGCGTGGCGCCCACGATGGCGGCCAGCGCGAGGCGCAGCACCGATGTGCGCGCTGTTGAATATCCCAGGCGGTGCCTGTTCGTCATGGTGCCCCCAGTGCCTCGTTTGTCCCAGGGCACCGAGAGTACAAAATATTCGTCGCCAGAGGGACCGGCGTGTGACGCCGGCCCCCCGCGACTATCGGTCAGTCGAGTTTCGCCCGGATCATCAGCCGGATGTCGCGGCCCGGCAGCATCACCTCGTCCTTGTTCAGCGCCACTGCATTTCGCTGCGCGGAATCGGTGAGGTTGCGGCCCACGAGCGCGAACTCCACGTGGGGCTTGTCGGCCCACGGCCGCAGCGCCAGCTGCGCATCCACGTTGGTGAAGGCGCCGGTAGGCGTTTCGGCAGCGGCAATGCGCGACTGGCGACCGGCGTACTTCACGAACACGCTGGCATCGACCCGCTCGCCATGCCACGAAAGGCCCGCGCCCACGTGGTACGGCGGAATGCGCGGCACATCGCCGGCGCCATTGGCCAGCTTCGCGCGCACCACATCGGCCAGCAGGTTCAGGTGCAGGTCTCCCATGGCGTTCTGCAGCAGCTCGATCTCGGCATGGGCCTCGGCGCCCACGAAGCGCGCATCGCCCTGCGTGAAGAACATCTCTTTCAGGTCCTCGCCATTGCCCACCGCGCAGTTGCCGTCCTCGTCGCAGGTGAGCCCGGTCAGATCGCCGTAGATGTAGTTGCTGAACCGAGTGGCCCAGACCGCGCCGTCGGCATGCACGCGCCCGCCGCGCCAGCGCAGCGAGGCCTCGATGGAGTTCGCCCGTTCGGTGCGCAGCGTGGGATCGCCGGTCTCGTAGGTGAGCGGCCCCTCGTGCGGCCCGCGCGCGAACAGCTCGGTCTGCGCCGGCGCACGCGCCGCCGTCGACAGCGACAGGCCGAGCCGCCATTCGTCGCTCAGGTCGGACACGAGCCCGGCGGAGGCGCTGGTGGGCGTGAACTTGCGGGACACATCCGTATCGTCGGGCGCGGTGCCGTCCACCTGCACCCGCTCCACCCGGGCGCCGAACTGCAGGCGCAGGGTTTCACCCAGCGGCGCCTCGGCAAAGCCGAACACCGCCTGGCTTTTCGTGGTGGTGGGCAGCAGGTATTCCTGCCCTTCGCCCAGTGCGGAGAAATCGCGCTGCTGGAACTGCACGCCGAGCGCGGATTCCGAGAGCGCTCCCCAACGCCCGGCCACGGCCTCGGCGCGCGCGTCCCACTCACGGTCCTTGAAGGTGGACAGCGCCGCGCCGGTGTCATCGCGCTCGCTGTGCGCATAGTCCGCCCAACCACCATCCACGGTGAGCGCGCGCCAGGCGCCGGCATCCAGGCCGAACGAAGAGCGCAGCATCAGCTTGGTCTGGTGCATGTCGATGTAGGCGTCCTCGCCGGGGATGCCGTATTTCGATTCGTGCCGGATCACGCCCAGCCCGAGGCGATCGTCCTCGCCGATCCACGAGCCACCCAGCGCACCGCCCTTGGCGCGCAGCCATGAGTTCGCCTGCTCGCCCTCCGGCGTGTCGTAGTCGCCGGCGTGGCGCGTGAACGCATCGGCATGCCAGGCCATGCGGCCCGCGCGCGCGTTGGCCTGCCCGGCAAAATCGCGACCCTCGGCGCCAGTGTTGTAGCCGCCAACCAGTTCTGCTCCGAACACGGCGTCGGGCAATCGCGAGGGCACGCGCTGGCTGATGGCGTTGACCACACCGCCGATGGCCTGGCTGCCGTAGCGCAGCGTGGCGGCGCCGCGCACCACCTCGATGCGCTCGGCGGTAAAGGGATCGATGGGCACGCCATGGTCAGGCCCCACGTCGGACACATCGAAGCTGCCGATGCCGTCTTCCAGCACGCGCACGCGATTGGCGTCCATGCCGCGGATGACAGGCCGGCCCGCGCCGGCGGCAAAGCCGCTGCTGGTGACACCGGCCACCTGCGACAGGCTGTCGGCCAGCGTGGCCGAGCCGCTGCGCAGCAGCTGCGCACGGTCGACGCTGCCCGCGATGGTGGCCAGTTTGTCGGGATCGCCGATCGGTGAAGCGGTGACCACCACCATCTCCAGCTCCTCGGCGTGCTCGGTTGATGCCGCATCGGCGGCAATGGTGGAAAGCGAAGTGAAGCCAATGCAGGCGGCGCACACGGCGCGCGCAACGGAATTTCGGTACACGGATGATTCCTCACGGAAATGAAACGCGATCGCGGGCCGGTCGACCGGACGCGATATGAGTCAGCGGCGTTTCAGACCAGAGGCGGTGCGCGACCCTGCCAGGCATGCGAGGGACGGGGCTGCAGCGCTGCGGGATGACTGACCAGCAGTGAAGCGGCTTGGGATTCGACAACGGTGAACAGCGCCCATGGCGCTGGCGGCGGTGCGCCCGTGCCCGCATGGGCGGCAACCTGACACAGCAGGCAACCGTCATGGTCGATGCCATCGGGCAGCGGCAGGTGCGGCGAGGAGGCGGAACCGGCGGCGGATTCGATGGCGGTGCTGTGCCAGTGCGTCGCCGAGACCACCTGCAGCGCATTGGCCGTGAGCAGCAGCAGCAGCCACAGCGCGACCGGGAGGCCGTGTTGTCGACGCAGCAGATGACGCCAGGTGGAGCGCATGATTCCGATTATAACGCTTCAGCCCGCCACCAGCGCCCAGGCACGCACATAGGCCTGCGGGTCGAACAGCGCCACGAACGCGAGGCCCGCCAGCGCGCCTCCCAGATGCGCGTCGTGGTTGATGCGGTCCCGGCTCTGCCGGGCCGACCACCATGTATAGGCCAGGTAGGCGATGCCGAACAGCGGCGCCGGAATGGGAATGGGCAGGAACATCAGGATCAGCGTGTTCGTCGGCCAGTAGACGATGTTGGCGAACAGCACGGCCGAGATGGCCCCCGAGGCGCCCAGCGTGGCGTACTGCGGATTGTGCCGCTGCTTGCGGTACGAGCCGTACTGGCTCACCAGCAGCCCGGCGGCATAGAGCAGCACGAACATCGGCGTGCCGATGCGCCGCTCCAGCGGCGGCCCGAAGAACCAGAACGTGAGCATGTTGAACAGCAGGTGCGGCAGGTCGGCGTGCACGAAGCCGCTGGTGACCAGCGTTGCCCGGCGCAGGCCGCGCGCGAACTCCACCGGCCGGAACAGGCAGCGCTCGATGATCTGGGGCGCGAGGAACAGGCCCGCCAGCGACAGGCCGATGTTCGAGACAAGAATGAAAAGCGATGCGGGTCCGATGCCGTTCATGGGCGCCAGTGTAGCGCGCCCCGTGGCAACGGCCGCGTCAGGCGCGGATCAATGCGCGGCCGGAGCGCCCGCCGCCGCTGCCACCGCCTCGGCCGCCGCCGCCACGCGCCGGGGCGAGGTGGTGGCCGGGCGCACAGCCGCCCTTTCCGCGGCCTTCTCGGCTGCCAGCGCGTCCTTCGGCGTTGCCGGCACGGCCGCTACCGGCGCCGCTGCCACTGCCGGCGCTCCTGCAGGCGCCCCGCCGGCCACCGGCGCAGCGCCCTCGGCGGGGGGCACCACGGCGTTGTCCACCTGACCGGATTCGATGGCTTCGCGCGCCACCTCCACGTCCGGGGCATCCGTGGACAGCGCCGTGGCCTCGGCGCTCTTGGTCATCACGATGATGCTGATGCGGCGGTTGATCGGGTTGTAGGGATTCTGCCGGTCGAACAGCACCGACGAGGCCAGCCCCACCACGCGCGCGATCTTCGCCTGCTCCAGGCCGCCCTCGAGCAGCGCGCGCCGCGCGGCGTTGGCGCGATCGGCCGACAGCTCCCAGTTGGAATAGTTGCGCGTCACGCCAAACGCATTGCTGTCGGTGTGGCCCGAGAGGCTGATGCGGTTGGGCACTGTGTTCAGGTACTTGGCCACCTCTTTCAGGATCTGCGCGGTGTAGTCCTTGAGCTGCGACTTGCCCAGGTCGAACATCGGCCGGTTCTGCTTGTCCACGATCTGGATGCGCAGGCCCTCGGGCGTGATGTCGAGCAGCAACTGGTCCTTGAAGGGCTCCATCGCCACGCTCTTGTCGATGGCCTCCTTCAGCTCGTCCATCAGCGTGGTCAGCTGCTGCTTCTCGGCCTCGCGCGCCACCTTGCGGGCCTCGTCCTCGGTGATGTTCGCGGGTGTCTCCGACATGCCCTGGTCCGGCGTGTTCATGGTCGGCGGCGCGTCCATGCCGCCACCCAGGTCGATGACCGACGTGCTGGCGCCACCGGGCCCGGCCTGGCCGGGCGCGGCCTTGACGCTCTGGCCCTGCTCCATGCTGGGGTTCTTGAAATACTCGAACATCGCCGCGCGCTGTTCCTTCGACACCGAGGCGACGAGCCACATCACCATGAAGAAGGCCATCATCGCGGTCACGAAGTCGGCATAGGCGACCTTCCACGCGCCGCCATGATGGCCGCCCGCGGTGATCTTCTTCTTGACGATGATGATCGGGCGTTTGCTTTCGTCCGCCATGAGGACTTACCTCAACCAGCGGGCTTCTTGCCGCGAAGTTCCTGTTCCAGGTCCTTGAAGTTCGGTCGCACGCTGCTGAACAGCAGCTTGCGCGCGAACTCCACGGCCACCGGCGGCGGATAGCCGCGCACGCTGGCCACCAGCGCCATCTTCACCACCTCGAAGGCCTTGGATTCCTCGTGCGCCTTGTGCTCCATGGCCGTCGAGATGGGGCCGACCATGCCATAGGCCACCAGGATGCCGAGGAAGGTGCCCACGAGCGCGGCGCCCACCTTGTGGCCGATCTCGGAGGTGCTCGCGCCGTCGATCGAGGCCATGGTGCTGACGATGCCGAGCACGGCGGCCACGATGCCGAAGCCCGGCAGCGCGTCGGCCACCTTCTGCACGGCATGCGCGGGCTCGGCCGTCTCCTTGTGGTGCGTGTCGAGTTCGTACTCGAGCAGGCTCTCCAGCTCGTGCGGATCCAGGTTGCCGCCCGAGATCAGGCGCAGGCAGTCGGTGATGAACTCCATCATGTGATGGTCGGCGAGGATGACCGGGTATTTCTTGAAGATGTCGCTCTTCGACGGATCCTCGATGTGCCGCTCGATGGCCAGCACGCCTTCCTTGCGGGCCATCACCAGGATGTCGTACACGAGCTTCAGCAGCTGGACATACTCCGCCTTGCCGTAGCGAGGGCCCTTGAGCAGCCCCAGGGCGCCGGCGAAAGAGGCCTTGATGACCTTGAGCGGATTGCTGATGATGAAGGCACCCAGCGCGGCGCCGCAGATCACGACCACCTCGAGGGGATGCCACAGCAGCAGCAGGCTGCTGCCACCCATCATGAAGCCGCCGAGCACCGAGCCCAGCATGACCACTGTACCGATGATTGCAAACACTAGTCCGACCTCAGGGCTTGCGCGTGTCCCTACCAGACAGATTATCGGCAGGGCACCGTGTGCCTTGACGGTACGACGTCACGGTTGAGGCCGGGCACCATGCCTCCCGTACTGCGCCTCGATGACGTGTCCCTGGCCTTCGGATCAAGGCCCCTGCTGCTGCACGCCTCGCTGCTGGTGGAGCCCGGCGAGCGGGTTTGTGTGGTGGGTCGCAACGGCGAAGGAAAGAGCTCAACTTTGCGGCTGGCCTGCCGACAACTTCTGCCTGATTCCGGCGGCGTGTGGCTGCGGCCGGGAGCCCGCGTGGCGGTGATGGAGCAGGACATCGCGGAGGTTGCCGAGGCCACGGTTCGCCAGGTGGTCGAGGCGGGGCTTCACGGCCTCGGCCTCGAGAGCTGGGAGATCCCGACCCGCACCGACATCGTGCTGTCGCAGCTCGGGCTCGACGGCGAGCTTCGCTATGAAGACCTGTCGGGCGGCTGGCGCCGGCGCACGCTGCTGGCGCGCGCGCTGGTGATGGACCCGGAGCTGCTGCTGCTCGACGAGCCCACCAACCACCTGGACATCACCACCATCGAATGGCTGGAGCAGCGGCTGCTGGAATTCCGCGGCGCGCTGCTGTTCGTCAGCCACGACCGCGCCTTCGTGAACCGCATCGCCACGCGCATCATCGACCTGGACCGCGGCGCGCTGTCGAGCTGGCCGGGCAACTACGACGCCTATGCCGAGAAGAAAGCCGCGCAGCTGGCCAACGAGGTGCGCGAGCGCGAGCTGTTCGACAAGCGCCTGGCACAGGAAGAGGTGTGGATCCGCAAGGGCGTCGAGGCGCGGCGCACCCGCAATGAAGGCCGCGTGCGCGCGCTCGAGGCGATGCGCGTTGAGCGGCGCGGACGCCTCGACCGGCCGGGCGAGGCGCGGTTGGCGGTGCAGGAGGCCTCCAGCTCCGCCCAGCTGGTGTTCGAGGCCGAGGATGCCGGCGTGTCCTATGGCAGCAAGCGGATCTTCTCGGGACTCACCACCCGCATCCTGCGCGGCGAGCGCATCGGCATCGTCGGGCCCAACGGCGCGGGCAAGAGCACGCTGCTGAAGCTGCTGCTGGGCGAGATCGAGGCTTCCGAGGGCCGCGTGCGCCGCGGCGCGCGGCTGGAAGTGGCCTACTACGACCAGCAGCGTGCGCAGCTCGACCTCGATGCGCCCGTGACGCACAACATCAACGCGCGCAGCGACTTCGTGATGGTCAATGGCGAGAACCGCCATGTCAGCGGCTACCTGCAGGATTTCCTCTTCCGGCCCGAGCAGCTGCTGACGCCCGCGCGCGCGCTGTCCGGCGGCGAGCGCAACCGCCTGCTGCTGGCGAGGCTGTTCGCGCAGCCGGCGAACCTGCTGGTGCTCGACGAGCCCACCAACGACCTGGACATCGACACGCTGGAGCTGCTGCAGGAGATGGTGGGCAATTTCTCCGGCACGCTGCTGCTGGTCAGCCACGATCGCGCCTTCATCGACCGCGTGGTCACGAGCCTGCTGGTGCTGGAAGGCGACGGCCGCGTGCAGGATTTCGTCGGCGGCTACAGCGACTGGGCGCGCTGGCGCGACGCGCGCGAAGCGGCCCGCGTGGCTTCACGCAACGCGGCCGCCGCGCGCCCCGCCGCTGGCGCTGCCGCGGCGCCGGCCAAACGCCGGCTTTCCTTCAAGGACCAGCGTGAGCTCGATGCGCTGCCCGCCCAGCTCGAGTCGATGGAAACCGAGCGCGCGGCGCTGCAGGGCGAGATCGCCGACCCGAAGTTCTATTCGCGCGAGCACACCGAGGTGGCCGCGCGGCTGAAGTCGCTGTCGGATCTCGAGGCCCGCATCGAAATCGCGTTCGCGCGCTGGAGCGACCTGGAGAGCCGATGACGGGGCAATCCACGCCGGTGCGCCGGCCCATCAAGAGCTTTGTGGTGCGCGGCGGCCGCCTGACCGACTCGCAGCAGCGCGCGCTCGAGGAGCTGTGGCCGCGCTATGGCGTGCCATTCGAGGCGCAGCCGCTCGACCTCGCCGGGCTGTTCGGCCGCGAGGCGCCCTGCACCCTTGAAATCGGCTTCGGCAATGGCGACAACCTGCTGGCGCTGGCGGCCTCCGCGCCGGAGCGCGACTTCATCGGCGTGGAAGTGCATCCGCCCGGCGTCGGGCACCTGCTGCGAAACGCGGGCGCCGAGGGGCTCTCGAACCTGAAGGTGATCCAGCACGATGCCGTGGAGGTGCTGCAGCAGCAGATCCCCGCCGAGTCACTGCATTCGATACTGGTGCTGTTCCCGGACCCCTGGCACAAGAAGCGCCATCACAAGCGGCGCCTGGTGAGTCCGGATTTCGCGGCGCTGGTTGTCTCGCGCCTGCGGCGTGGTGGCACGCTGCAGCTGGCTACCGACTGGGAGCCCTATGCCGAGGTCATGCTCGAGGTGCTCAATGCGGCGGCCGGACTGCGCAATCGCGCCCCTGACCGCCGTTTCGTGCCCCGCAACCCGGGCCGCATCCTCACTCGCTTCGAACGGCGCGGAGAGCGGCTCGGTCATGCGGTGCACGACCTGTGCTTCGAAAAGGTCTGATCAGTCCCGGCGCTGCATCGAGGAGATCACGCCAAAGACCATCAGGCCCAGGATGGCGACCGCGGACAGGGTGTGGAAGATCGTGAAGGTAAGGGCGACGTCGGACATGGAGTATCTCCTTGAGTTGAAATTAGCTGCCGTCTCTACAATTGCCTAGGAGACTATTGCTGAGACAGCTATATGGGAATCATATTCCCAGATTTCAAGGGACTTTTCATGACGACTGGGTCGCAAACCGCTCAATAGCGGCTTCGGAAGATCTGCTGTTACTGACTTTATCAGTTACTTGAATCCCGTCGGGAGGACACAAATGGTGATCCAGGACACACGCCACGACCTGCGCGACCTGCTGCGCTGCCTGGCCATGCCCTTCCAGCTCCAGAGCCTGATCTTCGTGGTGCTGACATCCGCGCTGCTCAGCTTCTTCACCGGCGGCGACCTGATCCGGCTCGTGGTGTCGCTGGCGGCGATCTGGATGCTGCTGGTGTGGCTCACGCAGTACGCCCTGCACATCATCGATGACGCGGCCAATGGGGTGCGCGAGGCGCAGACCGCGTCGGTCGAGATGGCCACCGCCTTCCTGGACGCGCGCGCATGGGTGCACCCGACGCTGGCCGTGGCCATTGCGGTGATGCTCTATCTCAATCCTTCCTGGCCGCGCATTCCCGTGTTGATCGGCGCCGCCATCCTGTTTCCCGCCTCGCTGGGCGCCAGCGCGATGACCGGCCATGCGCTGCACGCGCTGCATCCGGGTGAGATCGCGCGCGTGATGCGGGGCATGGGCGTGTTCTATCCGCTGGTCGTGGCGTTCGTGCTGGGTTGCGCGATGGTTGGCCTGCTGATCGCGCAGCGCACCGACTCACGCTTCATCGTCGTGGCGTCAATGGAAATGCTGGTGCTGCTGGCCTACGCGGGCCTGGGCGGCGCGCTGTACCTGCGCCGGCTCGAACTGGGATTCGAACCGCGCCAGAGTCCCGAGCGCGTCGCCGAGCGCGCCGAATCCGGGCGCCAGGCGGAACGCCAGCGCTTCGTCGACGAGCTCTACAAGGACCTGCGCGTGCGTGAATCGGCCCGTGCGGCCGGCAACGCGGCGCGCTGGCTGCGCGAGAGCCAGCCGGAGCACCTGAAGGGCGACCTGCACGCCATCATCGAGGCCGGCCGCCGGTGGTCCGAGCCGCGCGAGTATCCGCGCATGCTGCGCGGGTTGATTCCCGTGCTGCTCGAGATGAAGCAGCCGGCGCTGGCGTTCGCGCTGGTGGAGGCGGGCCTCGCCGCGGCAGCACAGTTCGCGCCAGCCACGGAGGCCGAAGCGCTGCAGCTCATCCGCTATGCGCAGCACACCGGCCGCAGGCGCGCGGCCCGGCAGCTGCTGGAGAATTTCCTGGCCGCGAATTCCGCCACGCCCCCCGGCGCGGCGCTGCTGGCGCTGAAATCGGCAATGGACAGCGAGACGGCCTGAAGGCCGCGCTCAGGCGGTGGCCGGCAGCAGGCTCTGCCTCACGCCATCGATCACGTACTGCACGGCCAGCGCCCCCAGCACCACGCCGAACACGCGGTTCACCACATTGGCGCCGGTCACGCCCATCAGCTTCATGATGGGCGTGGCCAGGTACAGCGTGCCCAGCGAGCACACCAGCGCCAGCGCCACGCACACCAGCAGCCCGCCGAACATCACCAGATCGTTCTGCGCCGGGCCAAAGGCGAGCAGGATGGTGGCCAGCGAACCGGGACCGGCGATGAACGGGAAGGCCAGCGGGAACACGGAGATGTCTTCGCGCCGCATGCCCTCTTCCTGTTCCGGATCGGTGGTGCGGGAACCCGAGGGTTTGCCGAACACCATTTCGAGCGCGATCAGGAACAGCAGCAGGCCGCCGAAGATTCGGAAGGCGTCGAGGCTGATGCCCAGCGTGCGCAGGAACGCGCCGCCGCCGATGGCGAACAGCAGGAAGATGATGCCCGCGATGAACACGCCCTTGCGCGCCATGCGTCGGCGTTCCTTTTCCTCCACACCTTCTGTCATGGCAATGAAGATGGGAATCACACCGATGGGCTCCACGATCACGAGGAACGTCACGAAGAATTTCAGCAGGTGATCGAGATCGAGCATGGTGCTTTGCGCAAGAATTCTTCGCTTGTGGGTGCCGGCCGGCAGGCGCAGGATACCAGTGAAGACGAGTGCTCAGCGCGCAACGTGCGGAGGGTCCAGCTCATGGCGACACCCCATTGCATCGAGCCGGTTGTCGGCGACTGGTACCGCAGCCACGGACAACTGTTCGAGGTCGTGGCCATCGACGAGCGCGACGACATCGTCGAGATCCAGCACGCCAGCGGCGACCTGGAGGAAATCGACATCGACGACTGGTACACGCGCTGCCGCGCCGGCTCGCTGGCCACGTCCGACCCGCCCGAAGACCTGCGCGTGGGTTCCGAGCAGGAAGACACGCCGGATTTCGGCGTGGTCTCCTCGACGATGGACGAAATCCGCGGCGTGCGCGCCGATGCGCTGCAGGACCTCGACCTGTTCGACTGAAAACGCGCGCCCGCGCTAGGGAATTTCGCTGCCCAGCACGGCCGTCTGGCCATTTTCCGACACGGGATTGCGATTGGTCTCGCAGTACGAGCCTTCCATCGTGCGATAGCCGCTGAAGCGGTACAGGCGCTTCAATTTCCAGGGCTGCGTGAACATCACCGGATCATCGAGCGTGATGTCGAACTCGATCTGGTTGCCCTCGATGCGCCGGATGCGCTCGGTCAGGTGCAACTCCTGGCTGTGCGGCGCGCCCGACCGGTCGTAGATGCCGGCCTTCATGTGGCGCGTGTCGACCACCAGCGTGTCGCCTTCCCAGCGGCCGATGGAGTGACCCATCACCGTGGGTGGATAGGCCGCCGCGGGCGGATGCGGCCGCCCATCGGTGTAGATGCGGCGCATCTCGTTCATGTAGTCCCAGATGATGATGGTCTGCTCCGGAGTGATCAGGAACTCCGTGGGACCCGGCCCGCCGCCCAGGATGCGCGGCATGCCATGCGGCACGATGCAGCTGCCCATCGGGTCGTAGACCTTGTACTGCTCGCGCGCAAGCGCGACGCGCGCGTCGTAGATCTTCTGGTATTCGGGCTTGTAGGGAGCGCCGGTGAAATACGAGCCGGGCAGCTCGCCATAGGTGAAGCCACCCTCGCCGGCGGATGGGTTCTTGGTGTCGACCGCGAATTCCTTGCCCGGAAAGGTGCAGCAGCCGATCACCGCCCAGGCACCGGTCCAGTCCGGAAGCTGCGCGAGCTTTTCACCCCAGGCATCACCCAGCGTGCCCAGCGCCGCGGGCGCCGAGGCCGGCGCCTCGTCGCGCGATCCGCAGGCACTGAGCATCACGAGCGCGAGTGCGGCAAGCGCCTTCATGGCTTCACCTTGATGGGCTGCATGTCCCCGAAGTCGCAATACGTGCCGCGCACGCTTTCCTGCGGCGCGGTGGAACGCTTGTAGCGGCGCGTGACCTTCCACGGCGCCGTGAACATCACCGGATCCTCAGCCGTCATTTCCAGCGTGATCGTGTCCGCCGTCGTGCGCGTGTAGCGCTCGGTCAGGCGCAGCTGGTCGCTGTACGGCGCGCCGGTGCGATCGAAGATGCCGGGTTTCATCCACACCGTATCCACCACCAGCGTCTGGCCTTCCCAGCGGCCCACCGAATGGCCCATCACGCGCGGCCATTCCTCGTCTTGCGGATGCGTGCTGCCATCGGTGGCGATGCGCCGCGTCTGGTTCATGGCATCCCAGATGATCCAGGTGCGCTTGGGCGTGAGGTGAAACTCCACCGCGCCGGGTCCGGCGCCAGCCAGGCGCGGCATGCCGTGCGGCAACCAGCAGTTCTCGACCGGGTCTTCGGCGCGACCGGCGGCTTTGGCTTTCGCCACCGTCGCCTCGTACTGCTGCTGGAACTCGGGCTTGTAGGGAATGCGCATCATGTAGGCGCCCGCGGGCACGCCCTGCTCGAACTCCACGCCGCGGATCACGCGGGGCTGCGACCTGGCATCCGGCGGCACCATCGTGTTCTCGGCGCCGCCGAACACCAGCGGACCTTCGAGGAACCACACGCCACGCCAGTCGGGCAGTTTCTTCCATTCATCGCCCAGCGCGGCGGCCAGGCTTACCGCCTGCACGGGCGGCGCATCAGCAGCCATCGCAGCCAGCGCCATCACCGAAGACAGCAGCAGCACGTGGGTTCGCGTCTTCATTTGGCCGCCGGCGCCGGCACTGGCCGCCGCGGTGCACCGATCACCTGGCCATCGGCCAGCGTCAGCGTGATGAAGCTGCCGCCCGGGCGGCCATCGCGCAGCGGATGCGCCTTGAGCGTGACCTTGTCACCAACCTTCAGCGCCTTGGGCTTCAGGCCGATGCGCGCCATGATCTGCGGGCCTTCACCCTCGATGCTCCACTGCACGGGCTTGCCCTTCGCATCGGGCACCATCAGTTCGATCCACACGTGCGGATGCGTGAACTGGTATTCCTTGACGGTGCCGGCGAGCGTGACCGTCTTCGCCTGGTCGAACATCGCGCCAGAATGATGCGCAAAGGATGCCGTGGCCAGCGCGCACAGCAGCATGCAGGAGATGGTCGATCGCATCATTCCCCCTTCGGCCCGGCACCGGGCAATGGGCCGATCTTATCGCGGCCAGCGCTCCAGTTTCGCCAGATCCAGGTCCTCGTCGAGCAGGATGGCGCCATTCACCACGCGCACGGCAATGCGCCGCAGCGATTCGTCCAGGCAGGGGCCGGCGATGCAAAGCCCGGTGGCCTTCTCGAACTGCGCCCCATGCGCCGCGCACTGGATCAGCCCGCCACCGGGCGTCAGGAAGCGATCGGGCATGGCGTTCAGCGGCCGCAGCGCATGCGGGCAGCGGTTGAACCAGGCATGAATTTCATCGCCCAGGCGCACCACGAAGCCGCTGGGAGGCCAGTCGCCACTGCCGAGGATGAACTCACGCGTGGCGCCATCGGGCAGGTCCGCAAGGCGCAACAGTTCGGTGCCCGCGCTGACAGTGCCGGTCATGCGCGGACTTCGTTCTGCGAGGCGTCGAGCGTGTCGATGCGCCGCCGCATCAGCAGCACCAGCGCGATGCCCGGCAGGGCCAGCGCGAAACTGGTCCAGTAGTAGACGCTCCAGCCGCCATTGTCGGCCAGCCAGCCGGCAGGTCCGCCCAGCGTGTAGCGCGGCAGCAGCGCCACCATCGACAGCACGGCGTACTGGAAGGCGCTGAAGCGCTTGTCGCACAGCGCCATCATCAGCGCCACGGAGGCGATGTTGCCCATGCCGCTGGCCAGCGCGTCGAGCGCCACCGCGCCCACCATCACCGCATAGCTCTTGCCCACCGACGCCAGCAGCAGGTATCCCAGGTTGGTCACCGCCTGCACGATGGCGAACATCAGCATCGCGCGGCGCAGGCCGAGCCGGATCATCCACAGGCCACCCAGCATCGCGCCGATGATCGAACCGGTGGTGAGCACCGCCTTCACCACCAGGCCGATCTCGGTCTTGGTGAAGCCCGTGTGCATCATGAACGCGGTGAAGAACTTCAGCGCGAAGGCGTCGCCGATCTTGTAGCAGATGATCAGCAGCACCAGCGCGATCGCGCCCGGCGCGCCGAACAGCTCGCGCAGCGGAATCAGCACCGAGTCGGCCAGCGACGGCAGTTGCCGGCCGCGCGGATCGTCGGGCTCGGGCGCCCAGAGCGTGGCGAGCGAGGTGAGCGCCATGGCGCCGGCCAGCGTCAGGAATGCCGCGCGCCAGCCCGCGTGGTCGGCCACGATCAGCGCCACCGACAGCGAGCCATACGACAGCGCGCGATAGCCGAGGTTGGTTGCCGCCGCGGCCAGTCCCCGCTCGGCCGGTCGCGCCACATCGGTGCGATACGCGTCGATGACCACATCCTGCGAAGCGGACAGGAACACCAGCACCAGCAGCGCCAGCGCGATGCCGGTGAGCTGGTGCTCGCCGCTGAAGGTGGCCAGTGAGGCGATCGACGCGGCCAGCAGCAGCTGGAACGTGAGGATCCAGCCGCGCCGGCGCCCGAGCCACGGCAGCGAATAGCGGTCGAGCAGCGGCGCCCACAGTGGCTTGAGCAGGTAGGGCAGCGCCACGTACATCAGCAGCCCGATGCGGGTGTTGCTGATGCCAAGGTCGGTGAGCCAGGCCTGCATCGTGGCTTCGGAGAGCGGATTGGGCAGGCCCGATGCGCCGCCCAGCAGCAGTATCGCCAGCATGCGCGGCTGGCGCAGCACATCCCGGATTCGCGGCTTCGCGGTTTGCGGAGTGGGGTCGCTCAAGACTCGGGGTCCGTTATGATGCGCACGCAACGCATCATAGCGGCACGGGAAGCCATGCACGAATATCAGCAGCAGTTCATCCAGCTCGCACTGGCGCGCAACGCGCTGCGGTTCGGCGAGTTCACGCTCAAGTCGGGGCGGGTAAGCCCCTACTTCTTCAATGCCGGCGCCTTCGACGATGGCGCCTCGCTCGCGGTGCTGGGCCGCTGC
Source organism: Pseudomonadota bacterium (assembly GCA_016720075.1). GTDB lineage: Bacteria > Pseudomonadota > Gammaproteobacteria > Steroidobacterales > Steroidobacteraceae > ZC4RG30. Next base: position 348,237 of record JADJXW010000001.1, on the reverse strand, counting down.
TACGCCGCGGCCATCATGGCGTCGGGGCTCGGGTTCGACATGCTGTTTGGTCCGGCGTACAAGGGCATTCCCCTGGCGGCCGCCACCGCCGCCTCGCTGCATTCGCTGCATGGACACAACCTGCCCTTCGCGTACAACCGCAAGGAAGCCAAGTCCCATGGCGAGGGCGGCAGCATCGTCGGCCGGCCACTGGCCGGCCGCGTCCTGATCATCGATGACGTCATCACCGCGGGCACGGCCATCCGCGAATCCATCGAGATCATCCGCGCCGCGGGCGCAACGCCCGGCGGCGTGGCGCTGGCGCTCGACCGCCAGGAGCGTGGCCGCGATGCCGCGGGCAACGACCTCGCCGAATCGGCCGTGCAGGAAGTGCAGCGGCTGTACGGCATCCCGTGCATCAGCATCCTGACGCTGGCCGACCTGATCGAGGCCATCCGCCAGGGCGGCAACGGATTGCCCGCCGACGCGCTGGGCGCCATGGAGGCCTATCGCGGCCGCTACGGCAGCTCCAGGGTGTGAGGTTGGACGCATCCCGGACCCGTGGGTTTTGCAATCCCCTGGCCTTCCGGGTAAGGATGCGCGGATGAACCATCGTCCGGCCCTGCTTGCCCTGGCAATCAGCCTCGCCCTGAGCCCCGTGCTCTTGGGCGCGCAGAAGACGCAGGGCACGCAGAACACGCCGAGCAAGGGCACCAAGTCGTACAAGTGGGTCGATGAGCACGGCGTCACCCACTATGGCGACACCGTGCCGCCGGAGTACGCCAGGCAGGAACGCTCCGAGCTCAACGCCCAGGGCGTGGAGCTGCGGCAGTTGCCGCGCCAGCTCTCGGCCGAAGAGGCCGATGTCGCCCAGAAGAAGGCGGCCGCGGAAGCGCGCCGGCGCCAGCACGACTCCTTCCTGCTGACCACCTACACGAAGGCCTCCGACATCGAGCAGCTGCGCGACGAGCGGATCGCGCTGATCGATGGCCAGATGGAGATCGCCCGCGGTTCGATCGAATCCAACCAGCAGCGCCTGAAGGATCTGGAGCAGCGACTGCGGGGTTTCCTGCCCTACTCCACCGCGCCGAACGCGCGGCGCGTGCCGGACCAGCTCGCCGAGCAGGTCGTGCGCACCGTCAAGGAGCGCGATCAGCTGCGCGAGGGGCTGAGGAAGCGCGAGAAAGAGAAGGCCGAGCTGCGCGCGCAGTTCAACGAGGACATCGCGCGCTACAAGGAACTGACGACGCGACCGGCCGGGCGCTAGGGCTTCCTTCCCTGGCCCGACCGGCCGCACGTTCACGGATTGTCAGCTCCGAAAATCCTGGTTGATCACCTGACGCTGTAGCCCCGGCCGGTGAGGCAGGCCGTCATCGCGCGCAGGTAGTCGGCGCGCTGGTCGGCGTCGTAGTCCGCATCCACCGGATCGTAGTTCGTCTGGTCAGCGGCCCAGCGATGGCACTCGTAGCGGTCATCGGCCTGCTGCTGCTCGCTCTGGCCCTTGGCCGGATAGACGAACAGGTCTTCGTCCAGTTCCTGCGAATACTCCTCGTCGTCCTGGTCGTCGTCATAGGGCGAGCGCGTTACCACGTAGCCGCGGCGCGTGGGCTCGTACAGGTAGTACGTGTCGTCGGCGTAGTAGTAGCGCGTGTTGCCGAACCAGAAGGTGCTGTAGAACCCCGGCAGGTAGTTCACGAACAGGCCATAGGGCGCGCCCACCACAACGTAGCGATTGCCATACGGGCGATACCAGTGGCCGCCGTGGTTGTAGTACGGCCGGCCGTTCCAGTGGTACTGGCGATAGCCGCCCGGCAGGTTAGACACATAGCGCGGCGGACGACGATTGCCCTGGTAGCTGCCGCCATTGCCGCCGCTGCCGCGCTCGAAATTGCGCTCGACGGTGCTGCCGATGACGCCACGGTCACCACGACGCTGCACCACCGTGCCGGACGGCGCCTGCTGCGAAGGCGCGGCGCTGTTCGCCGGCGGCAGCTGGCGCGAGTAGCGCGGCGAGGAGCGGCCTTCGCCAATGTTGCCGATGTTGCCGCGGGCACCGCGATCGGCGCGGTCACCCCGGGAAGCGCCGCGATCGGCGCGTGGCGCCGCCTGGCGCGGCGCGGACTGTCGCGGCGCGGACTGCTTCGGCGGCGCGGCATTGCCTTCGCCCTTGTCGCGGCCGGACTTCGCCTCGCGGATGGCCTCGCCAATGGCGCCGCCATCACCGGCCAGCACGCTGCTGGTCAGCAGCAGCGCGCCAATCGCAGCGGCGAGAACCGTACGGGTGCGGAATTTCGTGTTCATGGCCAACCTCACTTCACCGAATAGCCGCGGCCTTCGAGGCACGCGGATGTGGCGCGGCGGAATTCACCGGCCTGCTGGTCAAAGCGGCGATCCACGCGCCGTTCGCGATAGCGCGAGACGCGCTCGGCATCGGACTGCTCGGCAGCCGCGGCGGCAGAGCCCAGCACGGTGCCTGCCATGGCACCGACCACCGCGCCTTCGGCGGTGTTGCCGGGGCGGGCCGCGATGGCGCCGATCACCGCGCCAACCGCGGCCGCGGCACCGATGGCCTGGCCGGGCGAGCGGGCCGGCACCACGGCCGCGCGCTGCTCGACCGGGACGGCATGACGACTGGGATCGAAGCCCGTCTGGCGCACGGCCCAGTTGAAGCACTCGTACTGGTCGCGATCCTGCTGGGCCTCGCTCTGGCCCTGCAGCGGATAGAAATACACCTTCGTGGGCTGCACCGCCGGCACGGGGGATGCCTGCGCCGCGGACGGCCGGGATTCCGGGGCAGTGACGCAGGCCGACAACGCGGCGCCGGCCAGCACAGCCAGGACGGCGCGGGAAAGGAGTTTCGTGTTCATGGGCTACAGCCTACGCCGCAGCCCTGAACGGTCCCTGAACCCTACCTGGGAGTGATACGCAGCAGCGTATCGGCGGCGAAGATGTAAAGCGCGCCGTCGGGCCCCTGGCGCACCTCGCGGATGCGCTGCTTCAGGTCGGTGAGCAGGCGTTCTTCGGCCACCACGCGTTCGCCATCCAGCACCAGCCGCACCAGCGCCTGCCCCGCCATCGCGCCGACGAACAGGTTGCCCTTCCATTCGGGAAAAAGATTTCCGGTGTAGAACGCGAGGCCCGACGGGGCGATCGACGGCACCCAGTAGTAGCGCGGCTCCTCGACGCCGGGCATCGACGTGCGGCCGTTGCCCACCGGCACGTTCTTGCGGCCGTCGGTCCGGCGCGCATCGTACTGGCGGCCGTAGCTGACATCGGGCCAGCCGTAGTCCCTGCCCGCGCGGATGATGTTCAGTTCATCACCGCCCTGCGGGCCGTGCTCCACCGTCCACAGTTCGCCGGTTTCCGGATGGATCGCGGCGCCTTCCGGATCGCGCAGGCCGTGCGCGAAGGTCTGCGCATCCACGGTGGCGCGCGACAGCCAGGGATTGTCGGCGGGAATAGAACCGTCGCGATTCACGCGCAGCACGCGGCCCGCGAAATTGCGTCGCACGTCGGGCTCGGCGGTGAAATCCTGCTCCACGCCATCAAGATCCGACGTGTAGCGCCAGAAGCGGTCGACGCCGGTGACCAGCAGCGTGTTGTCCCTGCCCAGCGCCAGTCGCCGCTCGGCGCCCGTCGCGATGGTGCGCACGTTCTCGAGCCTGCCGCCGTCGGCGCTGAGCCGGGCGCGCGCCACGCGCTCGATGCCGATCTTCATCGTGCGGCGCACGGCCAGCGGCGCCACGAACACGCGGTCGTAGAGATACTCGAGTGGCCAGGTGCCGCCGGGTTCGCCCGCTTCGGGCGCGAAGTAGGCGAAGTACAGCGTGCGATTCGACGCGAAGTCCGGATCGAGCAGCACATCGTGCAGCCCCTGCGCGCCGACCTGCTTCACCTCGGGCAGGCCGCGCAGCGGCGGCAGCAGCACGCCATCCGGGCGCAGGATGCGCATCAGGCCCATGCTCTGCGTGATGAGGATGCCGCCCTCGGGCAGGAACGCCATCGACCAGGCGCCGGTGAGGCCCGTGGCCAGCCTTTCCACCTTCAGCGGCGGCGATGCCTTTGCAGGCAATGGCGCGTCGGTCTGGCCCGTGAAGGCGGGCTTTGGCTCCGGCGACTGGGCGCGCGCGCCGGCGGTGGCGAGCATCAGCATCGCCATGGCCAGCATGCTGGCCGGTACACCACGTTTCATGATTACCCCCCTTTGATCGCGAAGCGGATCGAACGGCTAGCTGCGCCCGGAATGCCCGAAACCTCCCGCGCCGCGCGCGGAGGCCGCAAAGTCTTCCACCACGGTCAGCTCCACCTGCGCCACCGGCACGACGATGAGCTGCGCGATGCGCTCGCCCGGCTGGATGGTGAAGCTGGCGCTGCCGCGGTTCCAGCACGAGACCATCAACGGCCCCTGGTAATCCGAATCGATCAGCCCCACGAGGTTGCCGAGCACGATGCCGTGCTTGTGGCCGAGGCCCGAGCGCGGAAGGATGACCGCGGCGTAGCCCGGGTCGCCGATGTGGATGGCCATGCCAGTGGGAATGAGCGTGGCGCCCCCCGGCGCAAGGTCGATGGGCGCATCGATCACGGCGCGCAGGTCGAGGCCGGCAGAGCCCGTGGTGGCATAGGTGGGCAGCGGCCAGGTGCTGCCGAGGCGCGCGTCGAGCACGCGGACTTTCAGTTGCTGCATCCGCCGGAGTGTAGCGGACCGGGAAGGTGGATGGCGCTAGCGGACGACGGCGATCTTCGGCCGGGCCGCGCGTTCGTTGAAGCGCGCAGCGATGAAATCCACCAGCTTCACCGCCAGCTCGGTCTTGGCGCCCGCGCCCAGCGACAGCTTGCCGCCATTGGGCCAGAACAGCGTCAGCGCGTTGTCGTCGGCCTCGAACACCTTGGCATCGCCCACTTCGTTGGCGGCGATCAGGTCGAGGTTCTTGCGCGTGAGCTTCGACAGCGCGTGCTGTTCCATGTCGTTGGTCTCGGCGGCGAAGCCCACGGTGAAGGGACGATCCGCACGCTGCGACACCGTGGCCAGGATGTCCACCGTGCGCTCCATGCACAGGTCGAGCTTGTCGCTGACCTTCTTGATCTTGCAGTCGGCGGGAGAGGACGGCCGGTAGTCGGCCACCGCCGCGGTGCCGATGAAGATGTCGGTGCCGGCGATTTCCGACATCACCGCATCCAGCATCTGCGCGGCGCTTTCAACGCTGACGCGGCGCACGCCGGGTGGCGCCTGCAGATTGACGGGGCCACTGACGAGGATGACCTCGGCGCCGCGATCGCGCGCGGCCTGCGCCACCGCATAGCCCATCTTTCCCGAACTGCGATTGCTGATGAAGCGTACCGGATCGATGCGCTCGCGCGTGGGGCCGGCGGTGATGAGCACCTTGCGACCCTGCAGCGGTCCTTCTGCAGGCAGCACCGCGAAGGCACTGGCTGCGATGTCGGCCGGCTCCATCATCCGGCCCTCGCCGGTCTCGCCGCAGGCCTGACTGCCGCTGTCAGGTCCAAACACCTGCACGCCGCGCACGCGCAGCGTGGCGATGTTGGCCTGCGTGGCGGGGTTCGACCACATGAGCCGGTTCATCGCCGGCGCCACGGCGATGGGCGCCGAAGTGGCCAGGCAGATCGTGGACAGCAGGTTGTCGGCCATGCCGTGCGTGAGATGCGCGAGAAAATCCGCGGTGGCCGGGGCCACCAGCACCAGGTCGGCCCAGCGCGCCAGTTCAATGTGGCTCATCGCGCGCTCGGCGGTCTCATCCCACAGGTCGCTGCGCACCTCGCGGCCGGACACCGCCTGGAAGGTGAGCGGCTGCACGAACTCGCGCGCGCCGGCGGTCATCACGACCTGCACCTCGGCGCCGCGTTCGATGAGTCGCCGGACGATGTCGGGGCTCTTGTAGGCCGCGATGCCGCCCGTGACACCCAGCAGGATGCGCTTGCTCATGGTGTCGATTATCAGCGCGCCAGCGCTGTTTTCCATTGTCCGCAGGCGATTTGCTTATCGCGATTCCGTCGCCTGGTGTCGAAACTGTGCGACATGGATCGCATTTGCACGCAGAAACTGCTGGCCGAGGGCCCTGGCCGGCTCAGCGACGCGGAGCTGCTGGCCGTGCTGCTGGGCGGCGGCTGCCGCGGCATCAGCGCCGTCGACCTGGGCGGCCGCCTGATCCGGGAATTCGGCTCGCTGCGGGGCCTGATGACTGCAGAACGGGAGCGTTGCCGGGCCACCCCCGGCCTCGGGCCACGCCGCTACGGTCGGCTGCAGGCGGCGCTGGAGCTCACCCGCCGCCACTACCGCCAGGAGGCCGCGGCCGGCCCCCCGCTGGAGTCTCCCGCGGCCACGCGCGCCTTCCTGGTGGCCGAACTGCGCGACCGCCCGTTCGAGGTGTTCTGCTGCCTGTTCCTCGACAACCGCCACCGGCTCATCGCGTTCGACGAACTGTTCCGCGGCACCATCGATGGGGCCAGCGTGCATCCGCGCGAAGTGGTGCGGCAGGCGCTGTACCGCAATGCCGCCGCGGTGATCCTCGCGCACAACCATCCTTCGGGCGTGGCGGAGCCCAGCCAGGCCGATGAGCTCATCACGCACCGGTTGAAGGACGCACTGGCCCTGGTCGACATCCGCGTTCTCGATCACCTGATCGTAGGAGACAACCGCTGCACGTCCTTCGCCGAGCGTGGGCTGCTTTGATATGATGCACACTATCCATCAAAGTCATACACATTCAGGTGCCTGCCATGCGCACGAACATCGTGATCGACGACAAACTGATGAAGGCCGCACTGCGCGCGACAGGGCTCAAGACCAAGCGCGCCGTGGTAGAGCTGGGCCTGCAGCGACTGGTGCAGCTGTCTGGACAGGAGCGGATCCGCGAACTGCGTGGCACGGTTCACTGGGAGGGCGACCTGCGGAAGATGCGGAACGCCGAGTGATACTGGTGGATTCGAGCGTGTGGATCGACCATCTGCGCGACATATCCACGCCCCAAACGAAGCGGCTGGATGAGCTGCTCGGCAAGGAACCTTTGCTGATCGGTGACCTGATCCTTGCCGAGGTGCTGCGAGGCGTCACACGTGAGCTGGACTTCCATCGCACTCGCGAACGGCTGTCCAGGGTGCAATGCATCTCGATCGGCGGGGAACAGGTCGCACTGCAGGCCGCGCGCAACTGCCGTCTCCTGCGTTCGCGGGGCCACACAGTCCGCGGCACCATCGACGCACTTATCGCCACCCGCTGCATCCAGGATGACCTGCAGCTGCTGCATTCCGACCGCGATTTCGAGCCCTTCAGCGCCCACCTGGGGCTACAGACGGTTACCTGACGGCTTACATTATGCTGCGACGCAGCATCCATTCGAGGCTGAAGTCATGGCCAACGCCCTTCGTCCTTGCCCCGCGACCGGCCCGACTGGTATAAAGCACGCCCTTTCGGCGCTCTGCCCCCCTTGGGCCTGAAGCGCCTTCCGCAAGGATTTGACGAGGATCGAGCCATGTCCCGCGTGTGTGAAGTCACGGGTAAGCGACCGACGGTGGGTAACCGCGTTTCGCATGCCAACAACAGAAAGAAGCGCCGTTTCCTGCCGAACCTGCATGTGCAGCGTTTCTGGCTCGAAGACGAGAAGCGCTGGGTGAAGCTGCGCCTGAGCGCCAACGCGATGCGCACCATCGAGAAGAACGGCATCGAAAGCGTGCTGGCGAAGATGAACGCCACCGCCCAGAAGCAGTAAGGAGGCACCATGCGCGAGAAAGTGAAGCTGCTCTCCTCGGCCGACACGGGCCATTTCTACGTGACGATGAAGAACAAGCGTCTTCATCCGGAGAAGATCGAGCTCAAGAAGTACGATCCGGTCGTGCGCAAGCACGTCACGTACAAGGAAACGAAGATCAAGTAAGCGGCCTTTCTCCAGGGCGTTTGCTAGTCCGCGAAGAACCCGCCGCCTCGGCGGGTTTTTTGCTTTCTGGCATGCTTGAACCCCCATGCCTGAACTTCCCGAAGTAGAGACCACGGCGCGCGGCATCGCTCCGCACCTGCAGGGGCGGCGCATTGAGCGCGTTCGCGTGCATGAGCCGCGGCTGCGCTGGCGCGTCGATGCCAGACTTGCCGACTGGACGCGCGGCCAGCAGGTGCTGGGCGTGCGCCGCCGCGCCAAGTACATCCTGATCGACCTGACACAGGGCTGGCTGCTGGTGCACCTGGGCATGTCGGGCAGCCTGCGCATCCTGCCGGATTCCACCGCGCGCGAGACGCACGACCACTTCGACGTGGAGCTGGATTCGCGCTGGACGCTGCGCTTCAACGATCCGCGCCGCTTCGGCAGCCTGCACCATGGCGAGGGCGACCCGCTGGCGCATCCGCTGCTGGCGAAGCTGGGCCCGGAGCCACTGGAGCCGGAGTTCGACGCCGACTACCTGTTCAGCAAAACGCGCCGTCGCCGCGTGGCGGTGAAAATCCTGATCATGAACAGCCAGGTCGTGGTGGGCGTGGGGAACATCTACGCCAGCGAGGCGCTGTTCCGCGCCGGCATCCGCCCGGGGCGCGCGGCGAAGTCGCTGACCCGCGAGGAATGCGGCGCGCTGGTGAAGGCCATCCGCGCGGTGCTGTCGATGGCCATCCGCCATGGCGGCACCACGCTGCGAGACTACGTGGGCGCGGGCGGCGAGCCGGGGTACTTCAAGCAGAAGCTGTTTGTGTACGAGCGCAGGGGCGAGCCCTGCCGCAAGTGCGGAGAGCCGGTGAAGCACCGGGTGCAGGGGCAGCGCGCCACGTACTGGTGCGGGAGCTGCCAGAAATGAAGGCCCGATTACTGCGGCATTTCAAACCAAAAGATCCAGTAGTTGCCTCTATTGTTGCAATTACGGATCAATATTCGCTGGGCGATCGTCCCGATGGCTCGGCCTTCGAGGCGCTGGCCCGTTCCATCGCCAGCCAGCAGCTCTCCGGGGTGGTGGCCCGCAAGATCCTGGAGCGCCTGGTGGCGCTGCACGACGGCGCGTTTCCAACGCCCGCCCAGCTCATCGCGGCAACGCCCGAATCGCTGCGCGCCGTGGGCTTTTCATTCGCCAAGATCGCCGCGCTGAAAGACCTCGCGGCGCATGTCATCGATGGGCGACTGCCGCCCGACGAAGTGCTTCGGCAACTCGACGACGAGGCCATCATCGAGCGCTGCGTGGCCGTGCGCGGCATCGGCCGCTGGACGGTGCAGATGCTGCTGATGTTCCACTTCGGACGGCCGGACGTGATGCCGGTGGATGACTACGGCGTGCGCAACGGCTTCCGGCTGGCCTACGGCCTGAAGGGAATGCCGCGACCGAAGGCTCTGCACGCCTACGGCGAGCGCTGGAAACCCTATCGCTCGGCCGCCTGCTGGTACATGTGGCGCGCGGTGGATCTTCACCAGCAGGGCCTGCTGCCCAGGCGCACCGGCCGCGCGCCGCGCATCGAGATCGAGCCGCCTCGCCCTGCGCCCCCGAAAAAGGCAAAGGCGAAGGCCAAGCGTGCCAAACCGGCGCGCCGCAAGGCCGCCAAAGCCAAGTAGCCCGCACTTGCGCAAAGTGTGAACCAGCTCCATCTGGCGGACGCGGCCGGCCGCGCACCCGGGTAGTGGCTGCTCGAAAGGCCGCTCCAACCTTCAAGAATCGCGCCGCGAGGCCGCTAATACGGTGGGAACTGGCACCACCGAGCCAGCGTTGAAGGCATGGCAGCGACAAATGAAGAAGGACCGTCTCGGCCTGGTGCTGATCGCTGCCTCGCTGCTGGCCATCGCGGTGGTAGGTGCGCTGGTCTACCGCAATGGACTGCAGGTCCACCGGCAGAATATTCGCGTGAGCGGCACCGCCCTCACCCGCGCCGTGTCCGGCATGGAATCCGCCAGCGACGCATCAGCGGCGATCGCCGGCCTCGACAGGGAGCCGTTGCTGCGCAGCCTGGCCACGCTCCAGAACGATGACAACCTCGCCTATCTCGTCGTGGTCGACACCTCTGGCAGGAAGCTCAGGGAACTGGTGTCGCCGGGCAGCATCGTGCCGGCCGCGACGATGCCGACGGAGGCTTTTGCCTGGTTTGGCGAGCACACGCTCGCCTCGCCCGGGGATCGCCTTGCGATCAGGGAGTTCTTCGCGCCGGTCATGCGCGACGGACAGCTGACAGGGTTTGTCCGTGCGGGTTACTTCGAGGCCTACAGGCCCTTTGCCAGTCCCCAGCTGTCGCTGATGGGGTTGATGGCGCTGCCCATCTTCCTGCTGACCACCCTGGCCTACCTTCTGCTGCGGCGCGAGATCGAGCCGCTCACCCAGCTCGGCGAGAAACTGAACGCCGTGTCGCGCTCCTACGGCGCGGAACTGCACGGCGTCGATGCCGCCGGCGGCAACGATGGTCTGATGCGACGCTTCGACGGTTTCCTGCGGGTGGTGCAGGCCAGGGTGGATGGCCTGGCGCAGGAAAAGGCCGAATCACAGACGGCGGCCAGGCTGACGTCCTACAAGCACGAGAAGTCCGAGTACGCGCTGAACAGCCTTCCGGATGCCATTGTGGTGCTCGACGACACGGGCACCGCGACCTTTGCAAACCAGAAGCTGGAACAGCTGCTGGATCGCCGCCGCGAAGAACTGGTCGGCAAGTCCGTGCAGGAGTGGTGCGAGAACCGGGACGTGATGAACTTCCTGCTGCGCCACAAGCAGGCGTCAGTCGCCGGACGCAACGCCATACTCGACTATGCACCGGACGGTGACCCGGAGCGCCGGATCCGGATCGCCGCAATACCGCTGTTTGCGCCGCGCGACCGGACGAATCTGTCCGGCATGATGTTCGTGTTCCGCGACATCAGCATCGAACACAAGGCGAGGCTGGCCGGATCGGACTTCGTCTCCCATGTGGCGCACGAGCTGAAGACCCCGCTGAATGCGCTGCTGGGCTACAGCGAACTGCTGCTGCATCGATCAACACTTTCGGAAGCCGAGCAGGTCAATGCCGTCAATGTCATTCGCTCTGAAACCGAGCGCATGGCAACGCTGATCAACAATCTGCTGAACATCAGCAAGATGGAAGGCGGGTCACTGAAGCCAGAACGGGCCCGAGTGCGGCTGCATGACCTGATCCAGGATGCCTTCCAGAGCCTGCACAACAGCGCGCTCGGCAAGTCCATTGAACTGGAGCTGTCCATTCCGCCCGACATCGGCTCCGTGAGGCTGGACAAATACCTGTTCCGCATTGCGGTCGACAACCTGCTGAGCAACGCGATCAAGTACAGCAACCCCGGCGGCCGGATTGTCGTCAGCGTCGGCACGCTGGACGACGGACAGATCCAGATCAAGGTGCGCGACCAGGGCATCGGCATCTCGGCGGAGGACTGCCGGCGGATCTTCGACAAGTACTATCGATCATCCAGCGATGCGGCGGCTTCGCGCACCGGGCACGGCCTTGGCCTGTACCTGGCCAAACAGATCATCGAGCTTCACCAGGGCACGATCAGCGTGGCCAGTGAGCTCGGCAAGGGAACCGAATTCACGGTGACGCTCAAAGCCCAGCCGGTCACGCTTGAAATGTCCGAGGCCGTATGAAACGCATCCTGATAGTCGACGATGAAGCGCACATCACACTGGTGCTGAAGATGCACCTGGAGCGGGCCGGCTACGCGATCGAGACCGCCAACAACGGCAAGGCCGGCCTTGAGGCCGTCACCCGGCAGGCGCCGGATGCGCTGATCACCGATATCCAGATGCCGCTGATGACCGGTCGCGAGCTGTGCCTGGCCATCGGTCAGGCGCTGCCCGCACGCACCTTCCCCATCCTGGTGATGACTTCCAGGACCGATCGCGAGGAGCGCGAATGGACGGCGGCGATTCCGTTGCTCGAATTCCTCGAAAAACCGGTGAGCATGCGATCGGTACTTTCGAGGCTGGAGAAGCACCTGGGTTCCGGGGTCGTCGCGGGCGCAACCCCATGAGCAATGAAATCCTCTGCCTGATGGACTTCGCGCGCTACCAGCGCTGGCTGGACCGCGCGGCCGGTCATCCCACCTGCTTCATGGTCTTGGGCAAACAGGGCGATGTTGTCTGGGGCGAGGGTCGCGCGCAGGCCGCCGAGATCGGCCGGACCATCGCCGCGACAGGAGATGCGGCGGAAGGCGTGCATCGCATTGCCTGGGGCGACAGCCAGATGGTGCTGTACAAACCGCTGGTGATGACTGGCGTGGGACAGATGGGCTGGTCGGCGATCCTGGTCGACTCGCTGGATGACAAGTCCGCCCCGCCCAGCCTCGATCACCTGGTGGAGGCTTTCGACGACCTGTCGATCGGCATCGCCGACGAGTACCGGCAGAAATCCGAGCTGCGGAGCATGACCGAGGAACTCGGCTCACGCTACGAGGAACTGCATCTGGTCTATTCCGTCGATCGGCACGTGCAGGCGCAGACCCGCAAGCACGACGGGGTCTTTCACGACCTGCTGCACTCCGCGGCCGAGCACCTGAACGCCGATGTGGTCGCCTTCGTGCGGCCGTCGAAGGACATCTGCCAGTACGCGACCAACCTCAGCAAGGAGATCCACAACCTGGACCTGGTGCTGGTGGAGATGCGTGGTGACCTGTTCCGGTTCATCCAGGCATCGCGGGATTCGCTGGTCATCAACGAGGCAGCCGATCCGCGCCGGGCCTACATCTTCACGGACATGCCCTACAAGATCCTGGCCTGCCCCATGCATGTGGACGGCAGGGTCGATTCGATCGTCGTGCTGATCAACCACATGCACAAGAAGGACTTCAGCAACAGCGACCGGAACCTGACCGAGATCCTGGCCAACCAGCTTTCGAGCCTGAGCAACATGCATCTGCTGCTCGAGGGCATGCGCGAATTCAACCAGCAGCTGGCCATGACCCTCATCGAGGCCGTGGAAGCCAAGGACCCCTATACACGCGGCCACAGCGATCGCGTCCATCACCTGTCCATGGAGATCGGCAGGGCCATGGGGCTGCCGGAGGACGAACTCGAGGACCTGCACTGGGGCTCGTTGCTGCACGATGTGGGCAAGATCGGCATTCCGGATGCCGTGCTGTGCAAGCCGTCCCGGCTCAGCAAGGATGAGTACACGTTCATCATGGTCCATCCGGAGCGCAGCTACGAGATCCTTCGCCACGTGAAGCACCTGGAGAAGGCCGTGCTCGGCGCGCGCCATCACCAGGAAATGTATGACGGCAAGGGTTATCCGCATGGCCTGAAGGGCAACAACATTCCGCTGCACGGGCGCATCATCGCCGTCGCCGACACCTATGACTCCATCACCAGCTCGCGGGCCTATCGCGCCGGGCGCAGCCACGAAGTGGCCATGAAGGAAATCGCGCGCGTCGCAGGGTCGCAGCTTGATCCGGCGATCGTGGAGGTTTTCCAGAACATCGCGGCGGCGGAGCCGGAATGGCTGAAGCGCTTCCAGATCCGGCGGGACGCCGCCTGACGCCATGAGTGCCCAGGTCGCCTTCAGCCAGATAGGCTCGATGACCTACCTCGCACCCGCGGGGGCCTTGACGGCGGGCGCGGCAAGCGAGGCCCTGCAGGAGTCTCTCGCGCAATGCATCGCCTCGAACCAGCTGCAGGTGATCCTCGATCTGGAGCAGGTATCACTGGTTGACGGCCGGGCGCTGGAGATCATCCAGGAGGCCAACGTCAATCTGTCCTATGGCGGCGGCTGGCTGAAGCTGATGAATCCTTCCGCGCTGGTGCGCGACATCCTGACCGTCGTGGGTCTTGGCGATGCGGACTCGATGCGCAGCGCCGACCCGGGTGACCTGATTTCCATTGGCGAGGACCCTGCCCCGCTGCCGCCGCGCAAGTTCGGCGAGATCCTGCTCGACATGGGTGTCGCCACTGTGGAGCAGATCGACGCCGCCGCGCAGCTGCAATCGCGCAGCGGGAAGCGGATGGGCAGGCTGCTGGTCGAGAATGGCACGATCACCGATGCCGACCTGCTGGCCGCCCTGGGTCGGCAGTTCGGGCTGCCGCACCTGCGCCTGCGCGCCGGCCTGTATGAAGCTGCGGCCGCGGCAACCCTGCCGCGGGAAGTGGCGCGGCGCCTGGAGGTGCTGCCGCTGTTCAAGGTGCACGACACGCTCACGCTGGCCACCAGCGATCCGCAGTCCATCCCGGTCCAGGACGAGGTGCGGGAGCTGACGGGACTGAAGCTGCGCCTGGTGCTCGCCGCCCGCGAAGACATCCTCAAGCATCAGATCGACGCCTACAGCGGCAATGGATTCGACCCCGAACTGGTCGACTACGCCGCCACCGACATTGCGCTGGTGGAGCGACAGGAATCCGACTACGCGCAGATCGACCAGATGGCGGGCGGCAGCCCGGTCATCAACTTGGTCAATGGCCTGATACAGCGCGCCGTGCGGGACGGGGTCAGCGACATCCACATCGAGAGCGGGCGCAGCCGCTCGCTGGTGCGGTTCCGGATCGATGGCCTGCTGTACGAGGCGCTGTCGACACGCGCCGACATGCATCCGGCCATCGTCTCGCGATTGAAGGTCATGGCCAACCTGGACATCGCCGAACGCAGGCTGCCGCAGGACGGCCGCATGCAGGTGACCACGCAGGGACGCAATGTCGACCTGCGATTCAGCTCGCTGCCCGGAATCTATGGGGAAAAGGTCGTGCTGCGCGTGCTCGACAAGAGCCACTCCATCCTCGATGTCGAGAAGCTCGGCATGAGCGAGCCGAACCTGGCGCTGCTGAAGAAGCTGCTGGCCCGCAGCTACGGGCTGATGCTGGTCACCGGCCCCACCGGCAGCGGCAAGACCACCACCCTCTATGCCTCGGTCAACCACCTGAAAAGCGTCGAGAAGAACATCGTCACGATCGAGGATCCGGTCGAATACCAGCTCGACATCATCAACCAGAACCAGGTCAATGAGGCGATCGGGCTGACCTTCGTGCGCATGCTCAAGCATGTGCTGCGGCAGGATCCGGACATCATCATGGTGGGCGAAATCCGCGATCGCGATACGGCGGAAATCGCCGTGCAGGCGTCGCTCACCGGCCACCTGGTGCTGTCGACGCTGCACACCAACGACGCGGTGGGCGCACTGTCTCGCATGATGGACATGGGCGTCGAACCCTATCTGCTGTCGAGTGCGCTGGCCGGTGTCATCGCGCAGCGCCTGGTGCGGGGAATCTGCGCGGACTGCAAGCAGACGTTCCTGGCGCCGACCGAACTGCTGGAGCGCTTCCAGTGGCCAGCGGGCACGCTGATCAGCAAGGGTCGTGGCTGTTCGTCGTGCTATGACTCCGGGTACCGCGGGCGCCTGGGCATCCACGAGATCATCGAATCCAGCGACGCCCTGCAACGCCTGATGGCGAAGGCGCCGAACAAGGAGGAACTCACGTCGTTCATGAAGAGGGAGAAGTACGCCACGCTCTTCGATGACGGACTCAGGCGCGTGCTCGAAGGCAAGACCACGGTGGAGGAAATCTACCGCGTCATCCACGCCGAGTGATGCGAGGTTCCAGGCCCCATGCCCCTTGAAATACCCGCAACCCGATCGCCGGCCCCGGCTGCCCCCAGGGCTTCCCGCGCGCCGACGTGGAACATGGAGATCCGCTTCCGCGCACCCCGGATCACGCTGCAGCAGCGCATCACGTTCACCGAGCGCCTGGTGCTGCTGCTGGAGACGGGCGTAAGCCTGTTCGAGGCCCTGAAGGCCATGCAGCATCAGCCGGAGTCGCCGCTGCTGGCCAGCATCATCGAATCGATTGCCGACACCGTGAGCGAAGGCAAGAGCTTCTCCTTCGCGCTGGGCAAGCACCCGGAAATGTTCTCCAGCACGTACGTGAGCCTCGTGGGAGCCGCCGAGGAAGGCGGCTTCCTGCCGCAGGTGCTGGCGCAGCTGCACAAGATGGATGAGAAGAACAGCCAGCTGAGCAGCAACATCAAGGCTGCGCTGTCCTATCCGCTGTTCCTGATCGGCTTCTCGGTGCTGGTGGTGGGATTCGTGCTGGTCTTCATCTTTCCGAAGTTCGAGGCGCTGTTCGCCTCGATCCGCGATCAGCTGCCCGCGACCACGCTTTTCCTGATGGCGATGTCAGGCCTGCTGCGCAACCACTGGCTGGTGCTCGGCGTCGGCTGCGGCGCGTGCACGTGGGCAGCGCATCGCTGGATCAGCAGCGTCCGCGGCAGGCTCGCGCTGGATCGGGCCAAGATGCGCCTGCCGGTGATACGCGACATCTACACGCAGATCTACCTGAGCCAGACGCTGAGCGTGCTGGGGCTGTCGCTGAGCAGCGGCGTGCCCATCACGGTGGCGCTGAAGGCAAGCCAGGGCGTGGTGCGCAACGTGTTCTTTGCCGGCTTCCTCGAGGACCTGAAGCAGCACGTGAACGAGGGCCGCGGGATTGCCGTGGGCTTCAACCGATCCGAGCTGGTGCCGCCGCTGGTGCAGCAGATGATCACCACGGGCGAACAGACGGGCAACCTCGGCATGGTGATGACACGGGTTGCGGAATTCTACGAACGGGAACTGACCCGCCGCATCACCGCCATGTCGAAGGCCATCGAACCCATCATGCTGATCGTCATGGGCATCGTGGTCGGGCTGATCGTGGTGTCGCTGATCCTGCCGATCTTCAAGCTGTCCCGCGCCATCCACTAGTGAGAGCTGGATCACGGATGGGTGGGATACGGGTAAAGGTTGCTCCGCCACAGCCGTAAAGGCCCCTGGAGCAGTCATTTTCCCCAAGGATCAAACATGAGAATTGCCGCACAGTCCAGACCCCGCGGGTTCACGCTGGTCGAGCTGCTTATCGTCGTCATCATCCTGGCCATTCTCGCGGCGATCGTCATCCCGCAGTTCTCCAGCGCCACCGTGGATGCCCAGGAGTCGGCCCTGGACGCCAACGTGCATTCGATGCGCGCGGCCATCGACCTCTACCGCGTGCAGCACAACGGCAAGTACCCGGGCGCGGTTGCGGCCACCGGCGCCACCTGCACCGTGGGCACGGCCGGCACCGGCGCCATCAATACCGCGCAGGCGGTCATAGACCAGCTCACCAAGTACAGCAGCGCGTCGGGCACCACCTGCAGCGGCGCGGATCCGACGACGCTTCTCGGACCGTACCTGCGCAAGGGCGTGCCGGCCGAGCCGATCAGCAACAGCGCCGCCATTGCGGTGGCGACCGCGGGCACGCCGCTCGCCCCCTCGGCCGCGACCGGCGGCTGGGCGTATGACGTGAAGACCGGCCAGATCGTCATGAACAGCAATGCCGTCGACAGCAAGGGAGCCGCCTACTCAACGCATTGAGCAGGCGAGCTCCAGTACGCCGGTGGCGCCATGAAGAATCCTGTCGCGACCGGCTTTACGCTGCTGGAGATGCTGGTTGCCGTGTGCATCCTGGCCATCGTCTCGGCCGTGGCCGTACCCCTGCTGTCGGGCAATGACCCCCGAAGCTGACCGTTGCCGCCCAGGGAGACAGCAAACCTGCTGCGCTTCGCGATGAGCGAAGCCAGGCGCACCGGCGGCTATGTGTTGGTGGACGTCAAAAGCACGACTGGCCAGTTGAAGCTGTACTACTCGAACATCAACGCCCAGGTGCCGCCCGTTGCCGGCACGTCAGCCATCAATGATCCCCTGACCAAGCGCGCCGCGGTGCTCGACGTCGCCGCCAATCCGTATTCCCAGGGCGTCACGCTGACGCCACGGTTCATGGCCGGTGGGCAGCCGCGCCCCCAGTTGCTGATCGGCCCCGGACTGACCCAGATGCGCGGGTTTGACGGCGCAGGCAGCAGCCAGGGGGCACTGCAGGCCGGCAGCGGCATCCAGCTGGCCTTTGGCTCGCAGGGTGCGACGATCGCCATCGACAGCGCGACCGGCATGGTCAGCGTGCCATAGCGCCATGCCACGTCGCCTCATCACCACTGGGCGTCGACAACAGGCATTTGCCTACGTCGAGGTGCTGCTGTCGGTACTGCTGCTGTCAGTCCTGCTGACGCCTGCCTTGCAGGCGCTGGGCACCGGCATCCTGGGCAGCGGCAACACCGTGGCCAACAGGCACTTCGCACTTCGCAGCCGACTGGAGGAGGTGCTGGCCATGCCTTTCGGTGACCTGTATGCGGAAACGTATCTGTCGGGAGGCAACACCACCACTTCGCTGAGCGCAGCCAGGTCCGACCCCGTCGGCACGCCGGATCGCCTGGTGGTCGTTCTGTACCGCTACGACGTCGCGACCAATGCGCTGACCGGCAACGATACCGGGCTGCTGTATGTGAATGCCTACTACGAGTCGGAAGGCGCCGCCAATGGGATGTCCACGCTGGTCGGGCGGTGGTGGTAGCCATGACGATTGCGGCGCGCCAACGCGGTGTCACCCTCATCGAGCTGCTGATTGGCATGATCATCGGCGCCATGGTGCTCGGCGCCATCAACGGGCTGGTCAAGCTGGGCGCGGATGCCCAGACCCAGGGCCGTGACATCAACGAGCTGACCTACCAGGGACGCTTCGCACTGGAACGCATCAGTGACCGGGCACGCCAGGTGACGCCGAAGCCGCTGAACGCCCCTGCCGCCAACACGACCGGCGACTGGTTTGCGCCGACCGGATGCAGTGCTGCCGCCTGCGTCATGTACTGCCTGAACGGCAGCAGTCAGCTGATCGAAACTACCACCACCGATACGGCCTGCGCAGGCGCGACGGTCATTGCCGGCAACGTTTCAGCGTTTTCCGCCGATGCCCCGACCGGGGCCGGGGCGGTGGATAGACCCATCGCGGTGGTCAGCCTGGCACTGGCCAGAGGCGCGGCCGCCGTGGCGCTTTCTGCCAGCGTCCGGCTGGGTGGTGGCACGCTGTGATTAACGCCCCTTCCCGCCTGCGCGGCTTCACGCTGCTCCCCGTCATGCTGGCCATGGGCCTGATCGCGGCGGTGGCATTCACGCTCAATCGGGACAACGGCATCAATGCCGTGATGGTTTCGAACCAGCTGGATGCGGACCGCGCGCGCTTCGCAGCCGAGGCGGGCCTGCAGGCGGTGAACGCCCGCGGTGCAGGCCAGGAGCTGCGCCGGCGGGTTCCGTTGGCGGGCACGCCGGTGGTGAACAGCAGCTTTGGAGGCGCCAGCTATTCAGCCTATGCCACCTCGGCGGGAGGCAACACCACGGGACTGGTTTCCACCGGCTCGTTCAATGGCACCTCTGTCACGCTCACCCGCAGCAATGTGTACGCGTACCAGGCCACGCCCAAGACCTACACGCTGCAGCCGGATGCGGCTGCGGGTCTGGACACGTACATCGATTCCGCGACCGAGGCGAATTTTGGATCCACTGGAACACTCAGCCTCAAGAAGGACCAGCAGAGCCTGTTGTTGAAGTTCGACCTGTCCGCCTTCCCACCCGGCAGTCGTCCTCTCACAGCCACGTTGGGATTGCGTGCTTCAGCTGGATTTCTCGGTGGGTTAAATTTCTACCGGATGCACAGCGCCTGGAATGAGGGCAGCGGCGCCACCAGCCCTCCGGACGGAGCCACGGGGAACACCCATGACGGCAGCACGGCTGGACGCCCGGTGGAGACATCCATCCGTCCAGGCTCAATGCAAAGTCGCGATAGCCGGAGGCCCCGGCTGGCGAACCTCGATGCCACGCAGGTCACGACTGCCTGGCTGGAGGGGCGTTACCCTAATCATGGAATCCTGATCAAGTCTACGGGCGAATTGATTGCCTTCCAGTTCACCAGCAGTGACGGCTCCGCTGCGACGGAACGCCCAAGAATCACCTTCAGCTACCTGCTGCCCTGTGGCACCACGGGACCGGAGGACACGCCGGGCGGCACGGTTACGCTTAATGCCACGGCCGACAGCTTCAACGACAGCGGCGCGGCGACAGCCAACAATGGCGCCGCGACCACCCTCAAGGTCTACTTCACGCCAACCCGCGAAAACCGGATCCCGATCCGCTTTGATGTGCAGTCGGTGCCTGCGGGGGCGGTCATCAAGAGCGCCGTGCTGCGCCTGTATGTCGGCGCCGTCGCCAATGCCACGGCGAAGAGCAAGTCGATCTGGGCCAACGCCATCCCCGAGGCCTGGGTCGAGGGTGCCGGCTCGAACACGAACAAGAGCTGCCCCACCGCAACGCCCGGCACCAGCTGGAACTACAGCACCAACTGCACCAGCTGGACCACCGTGCATCCGCCCAATACGCAGCAGTCCTGGACGGCGATGGCGTCCATGCCCACCGCCAGGACAGGGCACTCGGTGGCGGTCGTCAACAACAAGGTCTATGTGATCGGCGGTATCAACGGCTCCGGATATCTGAACACGGTGGAGGAGTACAACCCGGCCACCAACAGCTGGGCCACCCGGGCCGCGATGCCCACCCGGCGCGCCGAGGCAGCGGCGGCCGTGTTGGACGGCAAGATCTATGTCATGGGCGGCACAAACGGGTCCGTGCAGCACAAGACCGAGATATACGACCCGGCCACCAATTCCTGGGTGAACACGGCAAACCTGCTCACGGGCAGGGCGAACCTGTCGGCAGTTGCGATCGGCGGCAAGATCTACGCACTGGGCGGCACCACCAACACCGCCGCGGTGAAAACCAACGAGGAATACGACCCCGCCACGAAAAAGTGGACGGCGAGAGCGGCGATGCTGACCGCGCGCATGTGGTTCGCCGCGCAGGGCGTCGGCGGCAAGGTGCATGCGCTGGGCGGCTATACAGGCAGCACTGGCATCGCCAACACCGAAGTCTATGACCCCGCCACCAATGCCTGGACCGCCACGGCACCACTGCCCGTCGCGACGGACTCGATGGCCTCGGCCGCGTTGGGCAACCGGATCTATCTGATCAGCGGATTCCAGGGGTCCGCAACCGTGAAATCGGTGACTGCCTACGACACCGTCAACAACTCCCACAGCAGCCTGCTCAACTATCCATTGGCGGTGAACGAGCCCGCGGCCGGCGTCGTGGGCGACAGGATCCACGTCATGGGCGGCGATACGACCACGGGAACCTACTTTGGCAATCACTACAAGTTCGACCCGGGCATCGCCACCCCGCTGGCCACGGCAGCCGATGAAGCCACGTCCGCCTCTCCGCTCGATGCAGGCTTCACAAAGGGCTGGATCACGTTCGACCTGACTGCACTGGTGCAGGAATGGGTGGATGGCATTCGCCCCAACAACGGGCTGGTGATCTGGTCCGAAGGCGCTGACCAGCTCAGCATCAGCAGTCGGGAAAGCAGCAGCAAGACGCCGCAGCTCGTTGTGACGTACTGATGTCTGCACTCTTCTCCAGCCTGATCAGGCGCCTGCCCTGGGTATCGCCTGCGCTCGGGCCGGCGCCACCCATCGGGCTGTACCTGGGCCCGGACCGCCTGGATCTGGTGCAGATGAACGGCGGCGCGCCTGCATGCCTGCGCGCCATGTCGTCCATCGCGCTGCCGGAGGCGCGCGAGCAGCTGCTGGGTGATCCGGCGGGACTCAGGGCACTGCTGCGCCAGGCCTTTGCTTCCGAACCATTTCGCGGCAAGACCGTGGTGTCATGCCTGCCAGCCGATCAGGTCAAGATTCTTTCTTTGTCTTATGTGCTTGCCGACGGGCAGACCGACGACCAGGCCGTCGCTGTGGAGTTGCGGGGACGGCTGCAGGACGAACTGGATGAGATGGTCGTGGATTACATGCCGCTCAGGAGGGACGAAGGCGACACCGCCGAGCGCGAGGCCCTGGTGGCGCTGGCACCCCGAACCCAGGTAATGGCGTACCTGCATCTGCTGAGCGATGCGGGACTGAAGGTCGCTGCGCTGGATATCGGCCCGGCTGCCCTGACGCGCTGCGTGAAGCACACCAGCGCGCGTCATTTCCCCGGCTTTCCGGCCATGCCCAACGCGTTGCTGATCAACTTCGGCGCGGAATCGAGCTACCTGACGGTGATCTGGGGCCGGCGAACGGTGCTGGACCGCGTGATTGGCTTTGGTGAATCCAGGCTTTTCGAACGCCTGAAGACCGTGCTGGACATGCCACGCGAGCTGTCGCTGCGCATCCTATGCCGCGACGAGGAGGCTTCCGCGTCGAAGGCGGAAGGTCGCGGCATCGTCGAGGAAGTCATCAAGCCTGACCTGAATCTCCTTCATCAGGAAATCAGCAAGACGCTGGTCTACATGGCGTCGCGCACGCGCGGAAAATCCATCGATGCGCTGTTTCTTGCCGGGCCGGTGGCGCGCTACCCGATCGTGGTCGAGAGCCTGCAGCAGATTCTGAAGGTGCCGGTACACATCCTGAATCCGGCCGTGGACTTTGCACCGCCCACCGGGCGGCGCCATGACGAAGCGCTGGGCACGACTGCGGGCATGGCGCTGGCTGCCGGACTCGCCCTGCGCGGAGTACCCGAAAATGAATGACATGGACCTGGTGCCCAGCGAATTTCGCCGGGGCCTGACCCTGCGTCGCAACCTGAGCCGCTGCATCTGGGCGCTGGTGCTGCTTGTGGGCCTGGTTGGGGCAGCCCGGGCAACACTGGGATATCTCATCTGGCGCGAGAAGGCGCAGGTGGTGAACCTGGAGCAGCGTCAGCAGGCGATCTCGCAGACCCAGGCGCAAACCCAGTCCCTGCGCGAGCAGCGCATGGTCACGCAGCAACAGCTGGCGACGCTGGACCTGCTGCAGGGCAATGACCTGGTGGATCGGTTCCTGCGATCACTGGATGACGCCTACCAGGAGCACATCTGGCTCGACAACATCCATTTTCAGCGAAGCGACACCACCGGCGCGGGCGCGAATGCCGCTGCGGGCGAGGCGGCAGGCGCCGCGGACGACCCGTCAGGCGTCGACACCGTGAATGTGCTCCATGACGCACAGATCGTGGGTCACGCTGCCAGCCACACGGATCTGGCGACCTTCATGGAGCGTCTGGGAGCGCAGCCCGCAGTGGCCGATCTGCGGCTCATCGACACATCGGCGCGCAAGTACACCAGCGTGCAGATCATCGATTTCAGACTGGCGCTGCGGCTGCGCGGCAGGGAGCAGCCATGAACGCGCGACTGAAAGAGCTGATCGGTTCTCTGGATTCCCGATTGCTCACCGCCATCATGCTGATGTTGCTGCTGCTGGTCGCGGCCGAGGGTTGGATGCTGGCGCTGCGCAAGCCGTTCGCAGAATACCGGCGCGTGCACGCGACGCACTCGATGCTGGAATCGTCGCTGCAGCCCGCGGCCGACCAGAGCGGAGAGCTGGAGAAGGTGGTGGGCGAGCTGAAGCTGCTGAAGACCAGGCTCAGCGGCCAGCTGAAGATGGCCGCATCGGATGATGAAATGGTGGCAACCCTGATGGGGGCGCTCGATCGGTCCGCTTCGCGCTACGGCATCTTCCTCACCAGCATGACCCCGGGACCCCGCCGGCAGGTGTCGGTGTTCGAAGAGGTGTCGTTTGGCGTCATCGGCAATGGCAACTACCTGCAGCTGTGCCGCTGGATGCTCGACTTCGAACAGACGCTGGGCGGCAGTGCCACCATCACAGATTTCGACATGAAGGCCGCGGGCGAAGGCGGAAAGGTATTCCTGACATTCAACATTGCGCTGTATCGGCCGATAAAGCTGCTGGAGGGAACCCATGGCTTCTGACTGGCCGCACGCATCGCTGTTTCTGGCAGGCACCCTGCTGTCGATACCGGCGGGTGCCGCGGAGCCGCTGCGGCATGACGTTTTCGCCCGGCCGACGCTGTCGGCCCTGACCGCCGCCCCGCCGGACAGCCCCGCGAGCAGCCCCCCGACCGAGTGGAATCCCCGGCTTACCGCTGTGATGGTGGCGGGCCGAAGTTCGCTGGCGACGATCGACGGCCGCATCCTGAAGCTCGGCGAGCTGGTTGACGGTCTGCGCCTGCTGTCGGTCAGGGACAGCGAAGTCGTTGTGGAAAAGGACGGGCAGCCCTACGTGCTGACCATGGCCGCACCGAGTCCCGTTCCCTCGAAGAACCGGGGCGAGCAATGAACCGGATCATCCGCCACCTGCTTGCGGCGCTGCTGGTGATTGCCGGCATGCTGCCGCTGTCTGCCGCTGAGCTCAATGCCCCGAAATCTGCGCCGCCCACCCGGGTGACCTTCAATTTCCGGGACTCACCCATCCAGGAAGTTTTCGATGTGCTGTCGCGAAAGGATCGCGTCAACATCATCCTGGGCAAGGGCGTCACGGGCGTGGTCTCCGTCAATCTGTACAACGTCACGGTGAAGCAGGCCATCTACCGCGTAGCGGAGGCCGCCGGATATGCGGTGGAGCTTCGCCGCGGTGACTACATCATCGTCGAGAGAAAGGAAGCCGGGCTGGACCAGCCTGGCGGACTGACCCAGTTGCGGACCTTCAAGGTGCAGTACTCGGACCCTGCCCAGGTTGCGGAGATTCTGGCCAAGTACCTTTCGCGCTACGGCAAGGTCACGCCACTGAACGATCGACGCATGATCGTGGTGGAAGACACCGCCGAATTTCTCGAGCGCACCTCGCAATTGCTCCGCGAACTGGACGCCGAGCCACGGCAGGTGCTGATCGAAGCCAAGGTGCTGGAAGTCACGCTGGATGACGGCGAGGCCTACGGCGTCGACTGGAACAAGGTGTTCGGGTCGTCGAACGGCGCAAACGGCGTCTACGGAACCAACGGCCTGGCCAGTGGCAGCGTGACCGGCGGACCTTCCGATCCGGGATTCTTCTTCAGCCTCGCCAACCGCAATCTCGAGCTGTTCCTCGAAGCCCGCAGCACGCGCAATCGCGTACGCACGCTTTCGACGCCGAAGCTGCTGGCCATGGAGAATCAGGAAGCCAAGGCCGTGATCGGCAAGAGCACCGGCTACCGGGTGACCACGACCATCAACCAGGTCACCACGGAGAGCATCCAGTTCCTGGAGTCCGGCGTGATCCTGAGAGTGACGCCCTCAGTGGATGAACAGGGCCGCGTGCATCTGCGGGTGCACCCGGAAGTCAGCTCCACCACGCTGATTGCCGGCATCCCGGAAAAGAAGAGCACGGAAGTGACGACGGAACTCATGTGCGAGGACGGCCAGTCGGTGTTCATCGGCGGACTGATGAAGAACACCAGCAGCAGCGACCGCACCGCGGTGCCGATCCTGGGCAATCTGCCGGGCATCGGCCGCCTGTTCTCGAGCAGCGCCGTCAACACGAACAATACCGAGACGGTGGTGATCATCACGCCCCGCATCATTCGCCGGCCCGGAGCAAATGACCCGGTCAGCGGCCAGACGGTGGAGCAGATCGATCACAACCTGCAGCTCATGCAGGAAGAAGAGCGCAAGCTGCGCTCGCTCAGCCTGGTCGACAAGCTCGATTATTCCGATCCGCGCTGATTGCGCCAGGCAGAGGGCCAGATGCCATTGCGGCCCGGCGCCAGGATGCCGTTGGGATCGATCGCATCCTTCACGCGCTCGTTGAAGCGGCGCAGCGCGTGGTCGTTGAAATCGAACGAAGCAGCCACCGCATCCATGTAGTCCAGGTGCGTGCGGTACTCCGCGTAGCCCTGCGCCGAGGCGTCGGACACCAGCACGTCGAACAGCCGCTGCGTGCGAGCGCTGTGGTCGGCGTCGTCGAGGTTGATGAGCATCAGGTTGACGTTGGTGACGGAGCGGCCGTTGAGATAGAACGTGCCGTTGTAGTCGATGCCGTGTTCGTCGTAGCGCGCCTTGGTGCGCCGGAACTGGCCCAGCACGGCCGCGCCGCTGGCCGGCATCACCGGCGAAAAGCCCACATGGCCGCCGCGGCCGCCAAACCAGTTGAGCACCTTCAGGCGGGTGACCACGGGACCGCGCGCCGCCTGCGAGGCGCCACTGGCGCGCGATACCTGGAATTCACGCCGCGTATGGCGACCCATCGCCGACAGCAGTCGATTGAGGTTGGCCTGGTTCGAATCCTCATGGCCCGAGATGCGCACCGTGCCGTTCCACCAGCCCATGCCGCGCTCGGCCATCATGCGCGTCACGACGCTGTCGGGCAGTGCGCCCGGGCCCGTGTACCACTCCTGGCGCTGCGAGCTGTCGATCACCGAGTTGGTGGCGGTGCTGATGGCGATGTTGCCGCCGAGCACGCCGCGCATCAGCAGCGGCGAGACCTCGTCGACGAACCAGCCCAGGTCATCCTGCGCATCCAGCGCCACCTGCACGCTGATCACCTGCTCCGGCACAGGGTGCAGCCACAGGCCCATCTTGGTTACCACGCCGTAATTGGCCTGCACGAAGGCCTGGTCCCACGAGGGACCAAATCCGTGGCGCGCCGTGGCCCAGATGGCGCTGCCGGGCATCGCGCCATTGCCGGTGCGCAGCACGCTGCCGTCGGGCAGCACCACTTCCATTCCGCAGATGCTGCTGCTGTGGTCGCCACGGAAGCTGAAACCGCGATCCAGCGCATTGCCCACCGGACTGCCCCAGCCGAAATTGGGGACGCCGAACTCCAGCGCGATGCCGGCCCGGGTCAGGTGCTCGTGCAGGTCGTAGAAGGTGACGCCGGGCTCGATGACGCAGTAGCCGAGTTTCTCGTTCACTTCGAGGACGCGGTTCAGCCGGCCCAGGTCGAGTACCAGCGAGCCGGGCAGGCGCGGCGCCGCGCCGCCATAGCCGAAGTTCTTGCCGCGCGAGATGGGCCACAGCGGCAACCGGTGCGCATTGGCCACGCGCATCACCGCCTGCACCTGTTCAAGGTTCGCGGGCGCCACCGCGGCCGAGGGCGCGTGCGCTTTGGCGTTGCCCGTGGCGTAGGGGTCGAGGTAGGTGTCGCGGTCTTCGTCGGAGTCGAGCACCCATTCGGCGCCCACTACCCCGCGCAACGCGACAAGACCCTTGTCGAAGGCCGCTGCCGACATCCCGGGTGGCAGCACGCGCTCCATCAGGCCGCCTGATTCCGCGTCGCCAGCACCCAGGCGATCAGCGTGGCACGGCGGCGCACGCCGCCGAGCTCGCCGCTGGCATCCGCATCGCGAGTGGCCAGCGGAGAAAGCCCTGCAGAGCGCGCGAGGCTGCTGAGCACCATGAAATCGCTGCGCGTGGTCAGGCCCGTGATGCGCGCGGCGGGAGACTGCGCGCAGGCCGCGCGCAGGACCTGGTGCCAGGCGGCCAGCACATCCGGCTCGAGCGCTATCACGCGCGCGCCACGCTCCTGCAGCGCCGCGGCGAATTCGCGTGAGCGGCGATAGGCTGGATCGTGCACGGCCAGAACTGGCGCGGAAGAACCCTCACCGGCAGCGTCGACCGATTCCACGCCGGACGCTCGCACCACGGGCGCCAGCGCCGCCAGCAACGCGCCGCGCAGCAGCAGCTGCCGGCGGTTCATGGCCGCGGCCCGGAGCGCGTGAGATAGGCCGCGATGATCTCGAGATCCGAGTCGGGCAGCTCCACGCGCGTGAAGCGCGGCATGCCGTTGAGTCCACGGCGGGCGATGAGGCGGATGTAGGGCGCCTGCAGATCGGCACGGGACTCGAGCAGCGCCTGCGACTTGCCAAGCCGCCGCTCAAGCATCCACGTGCCGCCACCATCCGCGAAATGACAGATGCCGCAGCGGCGCGCGTACAGCGCCTTGCCATCGGGCTCTGCGGCGGCCGCGGCCGTGGAGAGCCCCGACATCAGGACGGCCGCGACCGCGACCAGGTTCATTGCGCGCATCAGACTTTCCCCCGTTCCTTGCGCCACGCGGCGGGCCAGATGCCATTGCGGCCCGGCGCGAGAATGCCATTCGGATCGATCGCATCCTTCACGCGCTCGTTGAAACGGCGCAGCGCGTGATCGTTGTACGAGAACGTATCGGCCACTTCGTCCATGTAGGAAAGATGCGTGCGGTACTCGCCGTAGCCGGCCGCCGCCGCATCCTTCACCAGCGCATGGAACAGCCTGTCGCCGCGCGCGGTGAGATCGGCATCGTCCATGTTGGTCAGCAGCAGGTTGATGTTGGTCACCGTGCGGCCGTTCAGGTACCAGGTGGAGCTGTAGTCGATGCCGTGCTCGATGTAGCGCGCGCGGGTGCGCTGGAACTGCGCCACCACCGCGCTGCCCACAGCCGGCACCACGGGCGAGAAACTCATGTGTCCGCCGCGGCCGCCATACCAGTTGGCCACCTTCAGCGGACCCACGGTGGGACCCCGGGATGGCGTCTGCGCGCTGAGCGTGCGGGTAAAGGGATATTCCCTGCCGGAGTGCTTCGACAGCGCTGCCTGCACGCGCTTCAGGTTGCCCTCGTTCACGTCGGCGTAGCCGGCCACGCGCACCGTGCCGTTCCACCAGCCCAGGCCGCGCTCCGCGCGGATGCGCGCGATCACGCTGTCGGGCAGCGAGTCGCGCCCCTGGTACCAGTCCGCGCGCTGCGTGCTGTCGATCACCGTCATCATGTAGGTGGTGAGCTGCACGTTGCCGTTCACCACGCCGCGCAGGCGCAGCGGCGCCAGCGCGTCCATGTACCAGCCGATGTCATCGGGCTGGTCGAGCGCCACGCGCAGCGTGATCACCTCCTCGGGCGTGGGATGCAGCCACAGGCCCATCTTCGTGACCACGCCGAAGTTCGACTGCACGAAGGCCTGGTCCCACGACGGCCCGAAGCCATGGCGCGCGGTGGCCCAGGTGACGCCGTTCTTCATGGCGCCCATGCCGGTGCGCATCAGCTCGCCGCCTGGCAGCACCACCTCGAGGCCGCAGATGCTCTCGCTGTGGTCGCCGCGGAAGCTGAAACCGCGCTCCAGCGCGTTGCCCAGCACGCTGCCCCAGCCATTGCCGGGGATGCCGACTTCCATCGCGATGCGGTTCTTCGTCAGGTGCTCGTGCAGCTCGAAGAAGCCGACGCCCGGCTCCACGACGCAGTAGCCGAGCTTCTCGTCCACCTCGAGGATGCGGTTCAGGCGACCCAGATCGAGCACCATCGTGCCCGGCATGCGCGGCGAAGCGCCGCCATAGCCCAGGTTCTTGCCGCGGGAGATCGGCCACAGCGGCAGCCTGAATTCATTGGCCACGCGCAGCACGGCCTGCAGCTCCTCGACGCTGGCCGGCGCCACGGCGCCCGATGGCGCGTGCGCGGCGCCGGTGCCGACGGCATAGGGATCGATGTAGGTCTCGCGGTCTTCGTCGGTGTCGAGGACCCACTGCGCTCCGACCACGCGCCGCAGCGCCTGGCGTGCGCGATCGAAAGCTGCGGCTTTCATGCCGGGCGGAAGAATCAGTCTCATGGCCCCCCTCGGAAGCGCCGCCGTGGTATGAGCGGCGGCGCGCTGCGTCGATGCTAACTCAGTACGGCAGCACTGGCACTTCGGCGATGACTATGGGACGCGCGCCAGGGGGCATCGGCGCGGTGTCGGGAGCTTCCTTCGTGATGCCCAGCGCGCGCAGCGCCTCGGCGACCTTCAGCTGCGGCGCCGGCTGGTTCTCGAGGAAGCCCAGTCGGTAGCGGCCCATCGCGTAGTCGAGCGGCGTCTTGCCGTCGGCGTCCGGCGGATCGAGTTTGGCGCCGGCCTGCTTGAGCACTTCTGCCAGCGCAATCCAGCCATGCAGCGCCGCGCCATGCAGCGCCGACTCGCCCTTGTAGCAGTCCGGGATCACGACATAGCCGGTGCAGCGCAGCGCTTCTCCCCGCGGGGCGCCCGGCAACGTGTAGGCCGACGCGTTGACGTTTGCGCCGTGGGCCAGCAGCAGCTTCACCGCCTCGATGGCCTGCTCCTCGGAGTAGTTGCCGCCGCGCGTCGGCGCGGCACGGCCACGAGTGGCGCCGGCAGCCACGATGAGCGGCGTGTGGCCATAGGCATTGGGCAGGTCCACCAGCGCGCCGGCCGCCAGCAGCGCCTTCATGGCGGGAAGGTCGGCGGCCTTGGCGGCGCGCAGCAGCGGCGTCGCGCCGTTGTCGATGGCCGGATCGGCAAGTCGATCCTGCGGCACATTGCGATACGGCGGGCGCAGCTTCAGCTGCGCATTCACGTTGGCGCCCTTCGCGATGAGCAGGTTGATGATGTCGTGGCCCGTGGCCATGTCCATGGTCGGCAGCTCGACGCGCGCGCCCGTGGGCAGCGTGTTCATGTCCACGGCCAGGAATAGCGCGGTCTGTCCCCACCAGTCCCAGGTGTTCACATCGGCGCCGGACTCGATCAGCAGCTTCGCCACATCCCAGTGGCCGTTCATCAGCGCCACCAGCAGCGGCGTGCTGCCGTCCGGATCGGCGTAGTTCACGTCGGCGCCGGCGTCGAGCAGCGCGCGCACGGCTTCGACCCTGCCCTCCCGCGCCGCGAACATCAGCCCGGTGAGGCCGCCGCGGTTCAGGTCCTTGGGACGCTCCTCGGCGGTCATGCGCCGCGGCCAGTCGCGCACCGTGGAATGCGCATCGACTTCGGCGCCCCGGGAGGTCAGGAATCGGATCATGGCGGGCTGGTTCTGCGCGGCCGCCCACATGAGGGCTGTCTGGCCTCCCCACTGCTCCCGCGCGTCGATTTTCGCGCCGTGCCTGAGCAGCAGCTTCGCGGCCTCGACGTTGCCGGTGCGCGCCACGCTCATCAGCGCGGTCTGCCCCTCGGCATTGGGGGATTCGGCATCGGCGCCGGCCTCGAGCAGCACCTTGAGCACGGCCGCGTCGCCACGACGCGCGGCCTCGCCCATTGGGGTGGCGCCGAACATGTTGGCCTGTCCGACCGGCGCGCCGGCCTTGACGAGCTGCGCCACTCGCGCCGCATCGCCTTCGTATGCCGCGCGCAGCACTGCATCGGCCATGGATGCGCCGGCATCGCCGGCCGCATGCGCCGTCAGGGCGCCTGCCAGGAGAATCGAAATGAAGAGACCCGTTCGCTGCAACATGTTTCCCACCGCCATCGCTGCAATGATAAGGCCGACGACGGGAAAATTCGTTCCCTCGCCATCCACTGCAAATGCTTCTTATCCCTGCATCCGCAACGGGACCGTATCGGACAGCCCCGGCGCAAGGATCAGCGGCAGCTTCAGCACGAACCGGGCGCCGCTGCCTATGGCCGTGTAGACCTCGAAGGTGCCACCGACGTCGCGGACGCGATCGGCAACACTCCACAGCCCGAAGCGACCGCTGCGCTCGCCGAACATTTCCATCTGCCACTCGAAACCGCGGCCCTCATCGCTGACGATGATCCCCAGCCAGTCGCCATCCTCCTCGACGTTGACCTGCGCGCGGGTGACGCCAGCATGCTTCACCACGTTGCGCAGCAGCTCGCGCACGATCTTGAACACGAGCACGCGGGTGTCGAGCCGCAGGCGTCGCTCGTCAAACCGGCAGTCGATGTCCACCGACAAATCCGCCTCGGTGCGCATGTGGGCCGCCAGCCACTGCAGCGCGGCCTCAAGCCCGAGGTCATACAAACCCGGCGGGCTCATGTCGGAAATCATCCGGCGCGTGAGGTCCTGGATCTCGCGCAGCCGCAGCCGCAGGTCATCGAGCAGCTTCTGTGCCGTGGGCGCGGACTGCTGGCGCGCGACTTCGACGATCATCAGCATGCCCGCCAGCGTCTGGCCGATGCCATCGTGCAGATCCACCGCCGTGGCGCGCCGGGCCTTTTCCTCCGCAGCCGCGAGCTGGCGCGCGTAGCTGCGCAGCCGTTCCTGGTCGCTGACCAGCCGCGCGTTCAGTTCGGCCTGGCGGGTCACGATGATGCGCAGCTGCGTGACGCCGATGGACAGCATGAAGGGCACGGTGGCGAAGATGCCGATGAGGAGCTGCTGCAGGCTGGAGCGCACGTTCGGATCGGCAATGGTGTAGGTACCCATCCGATGCGTCGTGATGAAGGCGTACTCCAGGATGAACAGCGCCGACACCGACAGCGCCCAGCGCGGCGGCAGACGGAAGCAGCCGAACACCAGTGCCGGTCCAGCGATGATGGGCATGATGATCGGGTGGTGCGGCTCGCGCAGGAAAATCACGCCAATCACGCCAGCCGCCAGCACCCACACAATCACCCCCGCAAGCTCGCGCCTCGAGCGCAGCAGCAGTTCCGGGATGCCCACGCGGATCTTCAGCAGCCACATCAGCGTCACGGCGCCCATCGTCACGGCACCCAGGCCCAGGCTCGCCCAACCGCTCAACAGGTCGAAAGTGTAGCTGGGGCCCGTGGGCCCCGTTCCCAGTCGCAGCAGCAGGGCGACAAGCGATCCGGCAAGGCCGCCCAGCGCCCCACCGATGATGGCCAACGGCACCTGCCAGATGGCCAGCTGGATCGGCACGCGGATCAGCAGCATCGTGGTCACTGCCGCGAAGATTC
The DNA here is from genome assembly GCA_016720075.1 of Pseudomonadota bacterium. Lineage (GTDB taxonomy): Bacteria > Pseudomonadota > Gammaproteobacteria > Steroidobacterales > Steroidobacteraceae > ZC4RG30. Next base: position 316,066 of record JADJXW010000001.1, on the reverse strand, counting down.
CGCAGACCGGCACCGGCACGATGGCGAGCAGGATCTCCCGCACCGTGTGCGGCATCGACAGCGCCGAACCCACCGCCAGCGCGACGAGCATGTGGACCACGACCAGCGCCGGCCAGCGCGATGGCCGGGACATCCACAGCGCGATGAACAGCAGCCCGGCAGAGGGCATGAGCAGGATGGGCGAGCCATCCGGCTCCTGCAGCATCCGGTCCAGCCACAGCAGCGGGGCGCAGCCCAGCGCGAAGAGCGCCAGCGCGGGCGCGGCGCCACCCACGCGCTTCTCGAAGTCTTCCCAGCTGCCGGTCGTATGCGTGGGATGGAACGGCGCCGCGACGTTGGTCATGGATTCCTCGCCCCCCCCTCTTATGTCGACACCGTCAGTAGAGTCCGGCGGTGCCGACACCTCGGGGATCCGATGCCGCGCTGACGGATTTCGTCGCGGCATCGTACGTGATGACCTGCAGGTTGCCCCAGGTCTCGCGCTCGCGCAGCTCGTGCCCGCGGCGCACAAGCTCGGCCTTTTCTTCCGGGGTGAGCGCGGCGGTTTCGAAGGCGAGCACGTCCGGCTGGTACTGGTGATGGATGCGCGGCGCCGCCACGATCTGCTGCGCGGTCCTGCCATCCATCCAGTCGAGCGTGGCCAGCAGCACCATGCCCGTGATCAGGCTGCCACCGGGACTGCCCACGATCATGAATCCGCGCGGACCTTCGACGAAGGTGGGCGTGATGGACGACAGCATGCGCTTGCCCGGCGCGATGGCGTTGGCGCTGGCGCCGATCAGGCCGTAGATGTTGGGCACACCCGGTTTGACGGAAAAATCATCCATCTGGTTGTTGAGCAGCATTCCCGTGCCGTCGACCACGAGGCCGGAACCGAAACCGGCATTGAGCGTGATGGTGCCGGCGACGCGATTGCCATCCTTGTCGAGGATGGAAAATGCGTGGTGTTGGCGCCGCCGGTGTGCGCCTCGGGGGCCGAAGCCAGCGTGGCGCTGGGCGTGGCGCGGTCAAGCCGCATCGACGTGCGCAGACCCGCCGCGTAATCCGGATCGGTGAGCATCTTCACCGGCATGCTGACGAAGGCTGGATCGCCGAGGTAAACCGCGCGGTCGCGCTGCATGCGCCGCATGGCCTCGACGATCAGGTGCTTGCGCGTCACCGCGTCGACCTGCGCCAGGTCGTAGCCCGACAGGATGTTCAGCGCCTCGATCAGCGCCACGCCACCCGAAGTGGGCGGCGGCGCGCCGATGATCGTGGCGCCACGGTAGTGGCCCACCAGCGGCTCGCGCTCGATGGCCTTGTAGGCTTTCAGGTCTTCCAGCGTCCAGATGCCGCCCATCTTCTGCACGGCATCGACCAGCCGCGGCGCGAGGCTGCCGGTGTACACGGCCGAAAAGCCTTCCTTCGCGATGGTTTCGAGCGTGCCCGCCAGCTGCGGCTGCACCACGCGCGCGCCCACGGGCAGCACCTGTCCGTCGCGGAACCACACCGCCGTGCCCTCGGCGGATTTCGTGATCTGCCCGCGCTTGAAGGCGATGCCGGCATTGAGCCGCGGATACATGTCGAAGCCATCGCGCGCCAGGCGGATGGCCGGCTGCAGCGTCTGCGAGAGCTTCAGGCGGCCATAGCGCGACTGCATCAGCGCGAGACCCGCCGGTTCACCGGGAATGCCTGCGGCGAGCGCGGTGTTGGTCGAGGCGCCGCGCACCGGATTGCCGGCCGCATCGAGGAACATGTCGCGCGAGGCCTTCAGCGGCGCAACTTCACGCGCGTCGATGACGACATTGCGGCCATCCTTCGCCCGGTGCAGCAGGTACATGCCACCGCCGAGGAAACCCGAGCCGCTGGGCTCGACCACCATCAGCGCTGCGCTCACCGCCACCGCGGCGTCGAAGGCATTGCCGCCCTGGCGCAGGATTTCCTCGCCCGCCTGCGTGGCCAGCGGATGCGCGCTGGCGACAGCGCCCTTGCCCGGCGCCTTCTCCGCGCCGCTGGCGACAACGGCAACGAGCAGCAGCAGCCCTTGCAGCCATGCACGGCGCATCATGGCGCGCGCTTCTTCTTGCGCAGCTCCGCCGCCACCACCGGGTGGACGAATTCCGACGCGTCGCCGCCGTAGGTGGCGATCTCGCGGATCAGCGTGGAGGAAATGAACGTGAACTGTTCCTGCGGCGTGAGGAACACGGTTTCGATGTCGCGCAGCAGATGGCGCTGCATGTTCGCCAGCTGGAACTCGAACTCGAAGTCCGACACGGCGCGCAGCCCGCGCACGACCACCTTGATGTCGCGCTGCTGCATCAGCTCCACCGTCAGGCCGCCGTAGCCGGTGACTTCCACGTTTGGAATGTCGGCCAGGACGCGGCGCGCCAGGTCCACGCGCTCGTCGAGCGTGAACATGGGCGTCTTGCCCGGATTGCCGGCCACGGCCACCAGCACATGCTCAAAGATGCCCGCCGCGCGGCGGACCAGGTCCTTGTGGCCGTTCGTGATCGGGTCAAACGTGCCTGGGTAGATCGCGCTGCGGTACATGCAGCAGATGATAACCGACCTCGCCGGCCTGCCCCGATCGGTGAGCGATCCAGCCGGCGGGCAGGACGGGCGCGGGCGACCCGCGCGGCTGCTCCACGTAGCAGAAGCCACCGGGCGCAAGGCGGCCATGGCGCTCGATGGCGGCAAGCGCCGGGGCCTGCAGGGCTGCCGCAAACGGCGGATCGAGGAAGATCACGTCGTACGGGCCGGCACCGGATGCCAGGAAGGCCAGCGCATCGCCCGTGACCAGCGTCACCTCGGGCAGGGCAAGCTTCTGCAGGGTGTCGCGCAGTGCGGCCTGGGCGGCGCGCTGCGATTCCACCAGCGTCACCGCGGCCGCGCCGCGCGAGGCGGCCTCGATCCCCAGGACGCCGGTGCCGGCGAACAGGTCGAGCACCCGGGCACCGGCAATGTATGGCGACAGCCAGTTGAACAGCGTCTCGCGCACGCGATCGGGCGTGGGGCGCAGCCCGGGCACGACGGGCACGGCAATGCGCCGGCCCCGAAGCCGGCCACCGATGATGCGCACCTGTCCGGCGGAGCGTTGCATGAGCCCAAGCCTACCGGCTGGCAAGCCGATTACAATGCGCGCCCCTGCTCCGGCCAGTTTCCCAAGCATGACCGCTCCTTCCGAATCCACCTCGTTCTTCGGTCGCCTGCGCGAACGCCTGTCGCGGTCCGCCACTCGCCTCACGGGCGATCTTGCGGGACTGTTCCGCGGCCGCAAGATCGATGCCGAGCTGCTGGATGATCTCGAAGCGCGGCTGATCGGCGCCGATGTGGGCGTGACGGCAACCCAGGAGATCCTGGAGCAGCTGCGCGCCAGCGTGGCGCGCCGGGAACTGGCCGATGTCGACGCGCTGATGGCGGCGCTGCGGCGCCAGTTGCTCGCCATCCTCGAACCCTGTGCGAAGCCGCTGGTCATCGACCGCAGCCGGCGGCCCTACGTGATCATGGTCGTGGGCGTGAACGGGTCGGGCAAGACCACCAGCATCGGCAAGCTGGCGCAGCGCCTCACCGGCGAAGGCCGCAGGGTGATGCTGGCCGCAGGCGACACCTTCCGCGCGGCCGCCGCCGAGCAGCTGGACATCTGGGCCGAGCGCAGCGGCGCGGAAATCGTGCAGCAGGCCGGCGGCGCCGACCCCGGCGCCGTGGTGTTCGATGCGGTGCGCGCGGCGCAGGCCCGCGGCGTGGATGTGCTGATCGCCGACACGGCCGGCCGACTGCACGGCCAGACCCACCTGATGGACGAGCTGAAGAAAATCCGGCGCGTCATCCAGCGCGTGGACCCCGGCGCGCCCGACGAAGTACTGCTGGTGCTCGACGCCAACCAGGGCCAGAACGCGCTGGCCCAGGCGAAGGAGTTCCATGCGGCCGTGGGCGTGACGGGCCTGGTGCTGACCAAGCTCGACGGCACCGCGCGCGGCGGCGTGGTGGTGGCCATCGCGCGGGCCATGCAGCTGCCCATCCGCTTCATCGGCATCGGCGAGCAAGCCGGGGACTTCGGGGAATTCAGCGCCGAGGCCTTCGTCGACGCGCTGCTGGGCACGGGTCCCCCGCTCGCGGGCGGCGGGGTAAAGTAGGCGCACATGATCCGCTTCGACCGCGCCAGCAAGCGATATCCCAACGGCCGCGAGGCCCTGAGCGGCGCCACGTTCGAGATCCGTGAAGGTGAGATGGTGTTCCTCACCGGCCGCTCCGGCGCGGGCAAGAGCACGGTGCTGAAGCTCATCGCGCTGCTCGAAAGACCCACGCGCGGCCTGGTCATGGTCAACGGCTGCAACACGGCGGCACTGGCCTCGCGGCGCATTCCGGCCTTCCGCCGCCAGCTGGGCGTGGTGTTCCAGGATCACCGCCTGCTCACCGAGCGCAGCATCTTCGACAACGTGGCGCTGCCGCTGCACGCAGCGCATGCGCCGCTGAAAGACATCGACAAGCGCGTGCGCGCGGCGCTCGACCAGGTCGGGCTGCTCGATCGCGCGCAGGCGCTGCCGCTGGAGCTTTCCGTGGGCGAACAGCAGCGCGTGGGCATCGCGCGCGCCGTGGTGGTGAAACCCAAGCTGCTGATCGCCGATGAACCCACCGGCAACCTCGACCCGGCGCTGTCCATGGAAGTGATGGGCCTGTTCCGGCGTTTCAACGAGGTGGGCGTCACCGTGGTGATCGCCACGCACGACATCGACCTGGTGAAGGCCTCGGGCCTGCGCGAGATCATCGTCGCCGACGGCAAGGTGCAGGATCCGGCCACGGAGAAGCTCGTCGTGCCCTCGATGGAGGCCGAACGATGAGCGGCTGGCTGCTGCGCCATGTGCAGTCCGCGCTGTTCGCCGCCGGTCGCCTGGCGCGCGCGCCCGTGTCCACCGCCTTCACGGTGCTGGTGATCGCCATCGCGCTGACGCTGCCCACGGCTCTGGCGCTGGGCATCCACAGCGTGCGCAGTTCCACCGGTGAGTTCGCCAACGCCGTGGATGTATCCGTGTATTTCAAACGCGACGTGCCCATTGAAAAGGCGCGGCAGCTGGCGGCGAGCCTGCGGCAGCGCAGCGGCATCGCGCGCGTGGAATTCATCGCGGCCGACGAAGCGCTGAAACAGTTTCGCGAGCAGAGCGGCTTTGGCGCCGCGCTCGACGTGCTCGAAGGCAATCCGCTGCCGCATGCGCTCGATGTGCGGCCGAAGACTGACGCCGCCGACCCGGCGCACATGGAATCACTGCGCCGCTATATCGCCGCCTGGCCCGAGGTGGAACTGGTGCAGATCGACAGCGACTGGGTGAAGCGCCTCAACGCCATCCTCGACCTGCTGCGGCGGCTGGTGCTGGGCGCCTCGGCGCTGCTGGGGGTGGGCGTGCTGGCCGTGGTGGGCAACACGATCCGGCTGGAGATCTACAGCCGCCGCGCGGAGATCGAGGTCACCAAGCTGGTCGGCGGCAGCAACGCCTTCGTGCGGCGACCGTTCCTCTATACGGGCCTGCTCTACGGCGTGGCTGGCGCGCTGCTGGCGGCGCTGCTGGCCTGGACGGCGCTGCAGCTGCTCGATGCGCCGGTGGCGCGACTGGCGCAGAGCTATGGCAGCAGCTTCCGGCTGCTGGCGCCCGGCTGGCGGGAGCTGGGAATCCTGCTGGGTGTCGGCGCCCTGCTTGGCGTACTGGGGGCCTGGCTGGCGGCGGCCCGTCACCTGGCTCGCATCGAACCGCGATCTTAATCAAGTTATTGATTTAGAAGCATAAATAGTTCTACTTTCCGGGAACCAGACCGAGGTTTAGCACTCGAAGTACAGGAGTGCTAACATCGATGGGAACTGGAGGTAGTTGCTCATGAGTGCTTCTTCGCTGGTTTGCCGAAATGACGCCCTGCTGGCTGGTCCGCTGGGCAGTTTCGAGGCCTATGCCGAGCGCGTCAGCCGCATCCCGGTTCTCACCCGTGATGAGGAGGCCGAGCTCGCGCGCCGCCTGCACGACCAGAACGACCTGACCGCCGCCCGCACGCTGGTGCTCTCGCACCTGCGCTTCGTGCTGCACATCGCGCGCTCCTATTCGGGCTACGGCCTGCCGTTGGCGGACCTCGTGCAGGAAGGCAATGTCGGCCTGATGAAGGCCGTGAAGCGCTTCAATCCCGACATGAATGTGCGGCTGGTGTCCTTCGCCGTGCACTGGATCCGCGCCGAGATCCACGACTACGTGCTGCGCAACTGGCGCCTGGTGAAGATCGCCACCACCAAGGCGCAGCGCAAGCTGTTCTTCAACCTGCGCCGCATGAAGAAGAACCTGACCTGGCTCACGCAGGAAGAAACCCGCGCGGTGGCCGCAGACCTGGGCGTGACCCCGGCCGAGGTCACGGAGATGGAGCAGCGCCTGGCGGCGCGCGACATGTCCTTCGATCCCGCACCTGAATCCGATGATGAAGACGGCGGCTATGGCCCGTCGATGTACCTGCCCGCCCCCGACGCCGACCCGGCCGAGCAGGCCGAATCCTCCGAGTGGGATGCGGATGTGCACCAGCGCCTGATGCAGGCGGTCGAGAAGCTCGATCCGCGCAGCCGCGACATCCTGCGTCGCCGGTGGATGGCCGAAGAGAAGGCCACGCTGCACGAACTGGCCGACGAGTACGGCGTATCCGCCGAGCGCGTGCGCCAGATCGAATCCGCCGCGATGAAGCGGGTCAAGACCGCGCTCGCCGCGTAAGCGGCGAACCGGCCTTTAGGCTCGCCGCGTAAGCGGCGAACCGGCCTTTAGGCTCGCCGCGTAAGCGGCGAACCGGGCTTTAGCCTCGCCGCGTAAGCGTACGAGCAGGCCCTTCGGGCCGTGGCGTAGAATCCGCGCGCATGAGCCCCATGCGCGCCTCCCCTGCCGATTTCCTCGATGTCTCGGCGCACTTCGCGCCCGAAGACATCGCCGTGCGCGACAGCGTGGCGCGGCTGGTGGACGAGAAAGTCCTGCCCATCATCCGCGAATGCTTCGAGCAGCATCGCTTCCCCGGCGAACTGGTGCCGCACATGGCATCGCTTGGGCTTTTCGGCGCGCCGCTCGAGGGCTATGGCTGCGCGGGCCTGGGCTCGATCGGCTATGGGCTGATCTCGCAGGAACTGGAGCGCGGCGACAGCGCGCTGCGCAGTTTTTCGTCGGTGCAGACCTCGCTGTGCATGTTCCCGCTGCATCGCTACGGCAGCGAGGAGCAGAAGCAGCGCTGGCTGCCGGCGATGGCGCGCGGGGAAGTCATCGGCTGCTTCGGCCTCACCGAATCGCAGGGCGGCTCTGATCCCGCCAACATCCGCACGCATGCGCGCCGCCAGGGCGCCGACTGGGTCCTTTCCGGCTCGAAGATGTGGATCACCAATGGATCGCTGGCGCACCTGGCCGTGGTCTGGGCGCAGACCGATGACGGCATCCGCGGCTTCCTGGTGGAGCGCGGCATGAAGGGCTTCGAGGCGCGCGAGATCGGCAACAAGTTCAGCCTGCGCGCCTCGGTGACCTCCTCGCTTTTCTTCGATGATGTGCGCATCCCGGCCGCGAACGTGCTGCCCGGCATCGTCGGCCTTAAGGGTCCGCTTTCGTGCCTGACCCAGGCGCGCTACGGCATCTGCTGGGGCGTGATCGGCGCGGCGCAGGCCTGCCTCGCCGAACTGCTGGAATACACGGCTTCACGCGAACTGTTCGGACGCAGGCTGGCCGAGAACCAGGCCATCCAGATCCGCCTTGCCGACATGAGCCGGCGCATCAGCGGCGCGCAGCTTATGGCGCTGCAGCTGGCGCAGCTCAAGGATCGCGGCGCGATGACGCCGGCACAGGTGTCCATGGTGAAGTGGAACAACTGCCGCATGGCGCTGGATGTGGCGCGCGACTGTCGCGACATGCTGGGTGGCGCGGGCATCAGCGCCGAGCATGGCCCGATCCGCCACATGCTGAACCTGGAAAGCGTGGTGACCTACGAGGGCACCGAAACCATCCATCAGCTTGCCGTGGGCCGCGAACTCACCGGGTACAACGCGTTCTAGGTTCCTGCGCAGGCAGGAATATGTCGCATCGCGAAGACATGCACAATTGCAACAGAAATCGCGCTAGACTCGCATCCGAGGTTGGTAGTGGCGTATTACGCAGCAATCAACCTGCTGGAATTCTTCAGATTTCGATCCTTTGTTGGATCGAAGACACATAAGAAACCCAGGCGATCGAGGTGGGCACGGTATGCGACAACCTCATTTGCAGGTGGTCGCGACGAACGACGGGCGAATTGGCGCCCGGACCGCGAGGTCGGTTGGACTTGCTCCACAGCAGGTCCCGGACGTCAGCCGGAGAAACTTTTGATGTCCAATACGAGTGAATACTCGTCTTGTTGATTGATCTAGGGACAGCGCTCGAACTGAACAACCCCGCCCTCAGGCGGGGTTTTTTTTCGCCTGCTCGATCTGCGCCAGCAGTTCATCCACTGTGTGTCCGGGAGAGCCCAGCAGCGGCATCTGCGTTGCAGCAGCCAGGTAGTCGATCTCCTCGCGCAGCGCTTCGCGCCAGGGCTGCCCCTTCGCGTGATGACTGCCGCAAGGCACGCAGGTCGCATAACCCGGATATTCCGTCGTGTGGTACGGATCATCCTCCGCGCCAGCGACCGGCGCCGCGGGCTCACCGTCGTCGTCCTGCAGCGGGAACATCCAGCACGTGGTGGGCTTGAACGACCACGGATGCATGCCGTTCGTGCGCGCCAGCTTCTCCAGCTCGCAGTAGCCCTTCGCATCCGCGAACACGCAGCGCGTGCGGCTGAAATGCGCCGGATAGTCGAGGCTGCGGTAATCATGGGGACGCGTTGCGGTCTTGCGCCCGAAGAACGCGCCGCTCCAGTAGCCATCGACGATGAACTCCTTCGGCACCGCCGCTTCCAGCGCCGGCACTCGGGCCACCAGTTCGCGCAGGAATTGCTCTTCCTTCGGCAGTAGGTAGACGCCGTCGTAGCAGCAGCGGCCTTCGCACTGCTCGAGATCGCAGCGCTCGAGGCGCGGATGGTTATCGCTTTTCACGCGCACATCTTCGCGCACGCGCGCGGGGCTTGCCATTGATTCCAGATATCACGGCGTGGTTATACTTCGGCCCGATCATTGATCGGCTATTCCAACTAATCTCGGGGGATTCCATGCGCACAATGGCAGGCTTGCTGGTCCTTGCGTTGGCCAGTGCTGGCGGTTCATGGGCGACGGCGGCGGAAGGCTGCGCGCCTTCAGGCGACCTGCAGTTGATCTGCGGACCGGAAGCGGTGGAAGACCTGGACCGCGTCGGCCAGACGAAATGGCTGATCGGCAGTGGCATGGCCGAAGGTGGCAAGGGCGGGCACCTGCGCCTCATCGACACCGCCGCGCGGCGCTGGGAAAACCTGTATCCCGCTGGCGGGCCCGCCGGCGCGCGCGATGCGAAGCGTTTCCCCGATTGCGCCGCTGAACCCGAAGCGCAGAAGTTCTCCGCGCACGGCATCGTGCTGCGCAATGCGGGCGGCGGACGGCAGGAGCTGCTGGTCGTGAACCACGGCCGCGAAGCCATCGAGTACTTCGCCGTCATCCAGGCGGGCAGCAAGCCGCAGGTCCAGTGGATCGGCTGCGTGCCGCTGCCGCAGGATGTCTACGCGAATTCCGTGGCGCCCATGCCCGATGGCGGCTTCGTCACCTCGCTGTTCTATCGCCCGAGCCAGGGAGGCATCGATGCGGTGTTCGCCAGCCAGGTCACCGGCGGCATCCTGCGCTGGACGCCCGGCGGCAAGGTCACCGAAATGCCCGGCACGCAGGTGTCCGGCGCCAATGGCATCGCCGTATCGCACGAGGGTCGCGTCATCCACATGGCGGCCTGGGGCACGCGCGAGCTGGTGCGCTTCGAATGGAACGGCGACAAGCTGTCGAAGAAGACCGTGCCGCTGGGCTTCGCCGGGGACAACCTGCGCTGGTCGGCCGACGGCAAGAGCCTGCTCATCGGCGGGCAGAAGTTCGTGGCGCGCAAGGGCGGCCCGGCTTCGCTCGATGGCTGGTCGGTGGTGCGCGTGAATCCCGACACGCTCGACGTGAAAATGGTGCGCGACGCGGGGCCGAAGGAAACCATGCAGGGCATAACCGTCGGCGTGGAAGTGGGCAACGAGATCTGGATAGGCCAGTTCCGCGGCAACCAGGTTGGGTATTTCCCCCGCAAGTAGCGCGCGTGTCGATCACCTTCCGGCAGCTGGAGATCTTCGTGTCGGCCGCGGCGGACTGCAATTTCCGTCGCACGGCCGACCGGCTGGGCGTCAGCCAGCCCTCGATCAGCAACCAGATCCGCGCGCTCGAGGGGCACCTGGGTCACAGCCTGTTCGAACGCCGGCGGGGTTCGCCCCCGGTGCTGTCGGAGCAGGGCCAGGTGTTCCTGGAAAAGGCGAAGGAACTGGTTCTGGGTCGGCAGGAAATGGCCCAGCAGAGCCAGCTCACGCGCGGCCCGCGCGCCATCCGTCTTGCCGTGACCGCAGGACCGCTGATGCTGGATGCATACATCCGCCCCAAGCTGCCGGCCTTCTGCGAGGCCTACCCGAACATCGTGCTGGATTTCGTGCCGCTGCACCCCACGCGCGGCGCCGTGCCGATGGTGCTCGGCGGCGAAGTGGACCTGGCCGTGTTCACCGGCGACTTCGTGAATGACGAGCGGCTGGAAGCCGAAGTCATCAATACCGTGGGCGTTTCGATCTACGCATCGCCCGCCCTGGCGCGCCGGGCCGCACGGCAGGGCGCGAAGATCGCCGAGCTGCCCTGGATCATGCCGCCGGACGAGTTCAAGCCCACGCGCTTCATGTGGCGCATGCTGAAGGACGAAGGCATCGAGCCGTCCAACATCATCGCGCGCTCCCAGTTCCCGGACGTGATCGCCAACATGTGCCTGGAGGGCCGTGGCGTGGCCGTGCTGTTCGATCATTTCGCGGCCAGCGGCCTGGCCGATGGGCGCATCGTGAAGATCGGACCGCCGTTGCCCAGCACCTCCCGCATACTGCTGATCGGCCCGCGCGCGCAGCGCCCCGCCGCTCAGCCCGCGGTGGACCTGTTCCGGCAGGCCACTCGCACCCTGGCGACACGCTAGCGCTGTTGTTTCGCGTGAGGTTCGCATGCGTCTGAACGGAATGCTCCACTTCGACCAGTTCATCCTCTCCACGTCGAGCGCGCTGAACATCAACATCGGCGCCCTGCCCCCGCTGACCGTCGTGCTGTTCAGGCGCGACAAGGACTACACCCCCTACAAGCTGCTGCGCCCGAATGGACAGGTAGCGCCCATCGCTGGGCAGTTCGCGCGCCGCGCCACATGGAGCGTGGTCGGCATGGCCCGTGACTCCGACAACGAGGAACTGGAACGCACCATCCATCACGAGGCCACGCACTGGCTGATGAGCGTGGACCAGGAGCGGCGCGCGTGGTCTCGGAGGGCGGGCGTTCTCATTCACCAGGGTCGCACCTGTTCACGCTGAACCAGATCGGAACGATGAAGCTTGCGGACTTCCTCACCGAATCGAGCGCCATCTTCGACAAGGACACGCACACCGTTCACCCCGCCCGGAAGAAGCGGCGTCCGCTAGTTTCCTGCGCGAGTTCAGGCCAACTCCGGTGAAGCCACCGTGGAGACCGGCATGGCTGAAAGTCACGCTACATCACGCGCGGCGTCCTTGCCCTAGCCAGCGCCCCGCCTGAGCGGCCCTGGCGCCCCCGCCCAGTGGCCCGGGAACATGCGCAGCGCGCGAATTCGCTTGATCCCCCCCGGGGCCGGCTTGCATCTTGCCCTCGACAAGGTGAGTTCGCGGCCGCCACCTGCAGGCGGCCAGCGGCCGCTCCGTCAGTTCTCATCCAGGGTGACTCTACGTCCGGGGTCGCGCCGACACCAACGCGGACCGCTGCGCGTCAGCATCAACGCCATCAACCTTCCCGGGCCGGTACCGGTTGACCGAGATCAATCCGAAAGCCCGGGAGCTCGTGGGGCACTCCGGGCCAGCGCAACTTCGTCCGCTGGCTGGTGGATGACAGATCGCGAACTCGACGTGTCGTTCGCGGCCGCCACTCGCTGATGGGAAGCCTGGACGCGGCGCAGCGGGCGGGCCGCAGGACCGAGGCACGCCAACTGGTCGAGCAGATCCTCAAGCGCCAGGACCTGCCCATCGAGATACGCGACAGCCTGCAGCGTCTGCCGCGCGGCAAATAGGCAGCCGATCAGGCGCCGCGCAGCGCCTGCCGCACGTTCTCCGCCGTCATCGGCATGCGCCGCAGCCTTACGCCAGTGGCATCGAAAAATGCATTGGCGATCGCCGCGGGCACGGTGACATGCGCGGGCTCGCCGGCGCCGCCGGCAGGCTGGTCCGGCCGGTTCACCATCACGATCTCGATCGACTCGGGCGCATCGGGCATCTCGAGGATGGGATATCCGGCCCAGTCGACGCTGGTGACATTGCGCGCATCGAAGCGCACCTGCTCGAAGAGGCTGCGCGAGATGCCCTGCACGATGTTGCCTTCCAGCGTCGTGCGCAGGCTGCGCGGGTTCAGCACGATGCCGCAGTCATTGGCCACCCAGAAGCGCCGCGCCCAGATGCGGCCTGAGCGCGGATCCACTTCCACTTCGGCCACCGTGGCCACGTAGCCGCCGAAGCCGCTGTTAAGGCTGATGCCGCGGCCGGTGAGCACACCCGACCGGTTGCCTCTGGCGCGGTTCGCGCCACGCCTGCCGCTGCTCCGGCCCGCAGCGCCCTGCCCCCGCGGCTGCCAGTCGCAGGCCTTCGCCACGGCCTCGATCACGGCGCGCTCGCGCGGATCCTTCAGGTGCTTCAGGCGCAGCGCCACCGGATCGACGCCCGAGGCAACCGCCACCTCGTCGATGAAGCTCTCGTGCGCGAAATGCAGCTGCAGCTCCTGCGGCGCGCGCATGTGCGCGGTGCGCAGCGGAGAGGCGCGATTCAGCAATGGGGGGATGGTCTCCCAGAACTTCACGCTGTTCGGGAACTCGTAGGATTCGCCGGTCACGCCGAAATTGTGCAGGTCGCCCTTGGGCCAGTCGGTGAGCTGTCCCACCAGCGTGTCCTTGGGATCGGCGGCATTGAAGTACACATCCCAGCCGGAGAATCCGCGCGCGCGGAAATACCAGCCCGAGATGCCGCCATCGGCGCCGATGCCTGCCTTGCAGGTCAGCACCGCGGCGGGCGCTTTCGGATCCCAGCCATGACCCTCGTGCCGCATCCACTGCACGCGCACCGGCTTGCCCAGCCGCTGCGACAGCAGCGCGGCCTCGTAGGCCGACTCGTCCGCGTCGCTGCGGCCATAGGAGCCGGCGCCCGGCTTCCAGATCACGCGCACGTTCTGCGCCGGCAGGCCCAGCAGCTTGGCGATGCCGTTGCGCGTGTCGTGCGGCTTCTGCACGTCGGCGTAGATCACGGCGCTGTCGCTGCCCACGTCGGCCACGCCGATGGAGGGCGCCATGCGCGCATGCGACTGGAAGGCCACCTCGTACTCGGCTTCCACGCGGCGTGGCGCGGCGGCAATCGCCGCCAGCACCGGCGCGGGATCATAGTCCTGCCGCGCGCCGAAGTTCGCCACGGCGTTGTCGGCCACCACAGGCGCCTTGCGGATGTGGTCGAACAGCGCCGAGTCGGGCGGAAATGGCGGCGTCACTTCGCTCCAGCGCACCTGCAGCTCGCGCGAGGCACGGATGGCCGCCCATTCATCGGGCGCCACCACCGCCAGGAAGTCGCCATCCCGCACCACCTGCGCTCCGGCGATGCCGGCGATGGAGCTCATCCACGACAGCCGGCACCGATCCGGCCACGGGCGGGCGGACCACGCGGGCATGGAGCATGCCCGGCAGGCTCACGTGCACGCAGTATTCGGTGGTAGCCAGCACCTTGCCGGCGATGTCCTTGCGCGCCACGGGCTTGCCGACCACCTGGTAGTCGGCCACCTGCTTCACCGGCGCGGCGCCGCGCACCGCAAGTCCGTTGCCGAACTGACGGTTCCACTGCAGCGGCGTGCGGAAGCCATCGGCGATGAGTTCGCCATAGGTGATGGTGCGGCCGGCAGCGGCACCAGCGGACACTCGCTGCCGGCAGGCACTGGAACCACTGGCGCCACCCTGATTGGGCGTGAGGTGAGTGTCGCCCATCACCACGCTGACGCGATCGACGGCCACATCCAGCTCATCGGCGACGATCTGTGCAACGGCGGTGTCGACGCCCTGCCCCATGTCCATCTTGCCGAAGAAGGCGGTGACCCGCCCTGCCGTGTCGATGGTGATCCAGGTATCGAGCTGTTCCGGCGCGATGTCGCGCACGGCGGCAGCGATCGTGCCGGCCTGCTGCGCCTGGGCTTCGGGAAGACGCAGCAGCGTTGCGCCGCCGGCTGCCACCAGCAGCAGACCCGAGCCCTGCAGGAATTGGCGCCGATCCAGCGTGTCCGGCGCGGCGCTCATGCCTGCCCCGTGGTGGTGGCTCCGGCGGTCTTGCGCATCTGTGCGGCGGCGCGAAGCACCGCGCGCAGGATGGCCATGTGCATGCCGCAGCGGCATTTCAGGCCCGCCAGCTCCTGGCGGATCTGGTCCTTCGTGGGCGCGGAATTGCGTTCGAGCAGCGCCACCACGTTCATCACCCAGGCATTGGTGCAGTAGCCGCACTGCGCGGCCTCTTCCTCGATGAAGGCCAGCTGCACCAGGTGCGGCTTGCCGTCCTTGACCAGGCCGTCGAGCGTGCGGATGGGCTGGTCCTGCACGGCCGACACCGGCAGCATGCACGAGCGCGCGGCGGCGCCGTTCACGATCACGGTGCAGGCGCCGCACTGGGCGAATCCGCAGCCGAATTTGGGGCCCTTGAGCCCGAGCTGGCCGCGCAGCACATACAGCAGCGGCGTTTCGGGCTGCGCCTCTACCTGCCGTGCCTCACCATCGACGCTCAGCGTGAATTGCGCCATGCTCGTCTTCGCATCCATGACCGACCAGACGCTGACGCTACACCCCATCGGGCAGATTCGCACCTCGTTCGCCAACAAGGTCGAAGCGCCCCGGCAGCCCGCCGCCGCCACCGGCGCCAGCGGCATCATCGAGCTGTTCGCCGGCCGAAACCTCGAGCATGCGCTGGAAGACCTGGCCGGCTGGGAGCGCATCTGGGTCATCTTCTGGTTCGACCGCAACACAGGCTGGCGGCCCAAGGTGCTGCCGCCGCGCAGCACGGACGGCCGCAAGGGCGTGCTCTCCACGCGTTCGCCGCACCGGCCAAATCCGCTGGGACTTTCGGTGCTGCGGCTGGCCCGCATCGAGGGGCTGCTGCTGCACGTGCTGGACGTCGACCTGCTCGACGGCACGCCCATCCTGGACATAAAACCCTACGTGCCCTACACCGACGCCTTTCCCGATTCGGGCAGTGGCTGGCTGGCGCCGGGCGCCGCCGATCCCGGCCGGCATTTCAACGTGGGTTTCAGCGAGGAGGCTGATTCGCAGCTGGCCTGGATCGCGGGGCGTTCGCCGCTGGCGCTGCGCGAGCGCATCGTGAACACGCTGATGCTGGGCCCTCAGCCGCATCCCTACCGGCGCATCAAGCGCGGCCGGGACGGGGGCCTCACGCTGGCCGTGCAGGACTGGCGCATCGATTTCAGCGTGGATGACCTGCAGGTCAACGTGCTGCGCATCCGCTCCGGCTACAACCCAGCGCAGCTCGCCAGCGGCGCTGGCGAGCCCGATGACCCGCGGATGCTGCACCAGGCCTTCGTCGCGGCCGGTCTGCACCGCGACGGATAGCGCGCTACTTGGCGCCGGCTACTTGGCGCCGAAGTCGAACAGCGCTTCGCTGTTGTCGGGGCGCTTCATTCCCTGCTCGAAATACTTTTCCCAGTTCTTCGCCCACGGCCGCCCGTAGATGTCCGGCACTCGAACGAAACCACGTCGCCCGGCGACACATGCGTGGAACGCCCCTTCACCGGGAAGAGATTCGGCACGCACTCGATGAACGTGTAGGGAGCGCCCTCATCCAGGTCGCCCATGCGGTTCATCACGCGCACGATGCGGATCGGCTCCACCAGCGCCTCGGGGTCGTAGAAGATCGACTCGTGCTTCATCGCGGTGATCTTGCCCGCCGCATCGCGCTCGGGCGAGTAGATCTCCACGGCCTGCATCTTGCTCGAGAACTCGAACTTGCCGTGCACCGTCCAGCCCTGGATGTTGGCGGTCCAGGTGACGAGCGCATCCTCATCCCAGAAGCCGACGGTCTCGCCGTACCAGCGCGGCACATCGGCGCCCAGGCGTGGCACCGCGCCATCCATGCGGAACTGCCGGCCGATGTTGATGTTGGTGGTGAAGTTGCGCGCCACGCCGGTGGTGATGGTCACCAGCTTCGGGGTGACGACGAAAAAATGCGGGTTGATCTGCGCCTGCGTGGCCACGGGATCGAACCGGCGCATGAACCCTTCGGGCCAGCAGTACTGCGAGGGCCACTGCGAAGCCGCGTTGACCACCTCGTGGTAGATCTGCTGCACCATGCGCTGCTGGTACTCGGGCGTGAGCAGCGAAAGGATGGTGGGTACCTGGGTGTACTCCATGCTCGCGTACCAGTCGCCATTGCGGAAACCCACGCCGTAGCGGCCGTTCCAGTCGCCGGGCACCGTGGCATAGGTGTGCTGCTTCGGACCGCCACGGGACTTTGTCTCCGCCATCAGTGCTTCGTAGTGTTCCTGCGCGGTCTTGAACGTGTACGGACTCACCAGCGCGGCGCGCGGCAGGTCCCGATCGCAGTAACCCCAGGGCGCGGACTTCGGGTCGTTGTTGTTCATCAACGCCCCGCCGCTGGTGCCACGCTGCGCCTCGATGGCCGCGGGGCTGTTGCAGCGGAAATAGCGCGGATCCTTCCACAGGTCCTTGTCCTGGTAGAAATCCTTCGAGGTGAAGACGTCGACCTTCAGCGGCGTGATGCCCTTGGGCACTTCGCCGTTCCAGGCGCCTCCCAGCAGAGGCATGGCCGCATCGCGCGGGCCGGGCGCCACGCCGAACGGCCGCAACCGCAGGCGCTGCGGACCCACGACGCGAAACTGCGTGGCGCGGATGTACTCGGCGACCTGCTCCGACGAGGTGGGGTCAGGCATCGCAGTCGCGGCCACGCGGGGGTCGACTGCCAGAGGTGCATCGCGGCCCACTGACCTCGCCGGCGACTGCGCAGCCATCGCGCCTGCGGCACAGGTTGCTGCGATGACTACGATAACCGAAAGAATTGCCCCACCAGGATTGCCGCGCATATCGAGCCCCTCAGTCTTGCCTTGCACCAAGTCTAGCCCATCCCCTTTCCCCAACAGCGTGTTGCGCCCCTCGAAGGCGGCGAATGCACGATCTTGACTTCGCGTAACCGACTCGTTACATATAAATCGTGGAATCCAATCATCCAGGCGCTTGCAGACCCGATCCGGCGGGAGATCCTGCGGATGGTCCGCGATGCGCCGCTGCCCGCCGGCGCCATCGCCGGCGCTTTTGCCGTCAGCCGGCCGGCCGTCAGCCGCCACCTGCGCGTGCTGCGTGAAGCAGGCCTGGTGCGCGAAAAGACGCTGGGCCGTGAACGGCTGTACCGCCTCGAGCCGGCGCCGCTCGAAAGGATCGAAGCAATGGTCGCGGAACTGCGCATCTCGCGCGAGGCCGAACAGGCGGCATGGGAGCGGCGTTTCATGTCGCTCGAAACAGAGGTTCATCGCACGCGCCGGCGCAGCAGGGCCGCGCGCGCAACCCCCTCAGAAACCCGGAAGAAGGCGACAGCATGAACGCACCCACACCGACCGGCCGACTCGCTGGCAATGACCTGCACCTGGTCCGCACCTTTCGCGCTCCGATTGCGGATGTGTGGAAGAGCCTCACCGATTCCGAAAGTACTGCGCGCTGGTTCGGGCCCTGGCGCTGGGTCGACAAGCCGGGCCCAGGCAATGAGATCGCGTACACGATGATCCAGGAAGAAGGCGCGCCGGAATCCACCGCGCTGGTCGAGCGCTGCGAAGCGCCGCGGCATCTTGCGATCTCCAGCACCGGCCCGTACGGCGTGTCCTACGAGATCACGCTCGAGGAGAGCCGCGGCATCACCACGCTGACATTCGTCCACCACCTGGCGGATCGCGGCATGGCGGGGGACTTCGGGCCCGGGTGGGAGTTCTACCTTGATCTGCTCGTGGACTCGCGCGACGGCCGGCCGTTTCGCAAGTTCGACGAGTACTACCCTTCGCAGCGGCAGTACTACCTCGACCTGGCGGCGGCCGAATAGGCCGCCACGCGCCTCACGCCAGCTCTGGCCAATACAGCCGGAGGGGATTGTCCACCAGCAACTTGCGCTGCAGCTCGGCGGTCACGGCGATGTGCGGAATGAAATCCACCAGCAGGCCGTCGTCGGGCATGTGGTCCTTCAGGTTCGGGTGCGGCCAGTCCGTGCCCCACAGCACGCGGTCCGGAAACTCCTCGACCACGCGGCGTGCAAAAGGCACCACGTCGCGATAGGCGTTGCGCTCGCCATTCAGCGCCGAGGGGCCCGCCTTCGACAACCGCTCCGGGCAGCTCACCTTGCTCCACACGTTCTGGTGCTCGCGCATGAACTTCAGGAACAGCGAGAATTCAGGCCCGTCGAGGGGCTTGTCGACATTGGGACGGCCCATGTGGTCCACCACCACCGTCGTGGGCAGCGCCGTGAAGAAATCCCACAGCTCGGGCAGGTCCACGGCCTCGAAGTAGATCACCACATGCCAGCCCAGCTTCGAGATGCGCGCAGCAATCTCCATCAGCTCATCTTTGGGGGTGAAATCGACCAAGCGCTTCACGAAGTTGAAGCGCACGCCGCGCACACCGGCGGCGTGCAGATGCTCAAGCTCGGTGTCGGTGATCGTGCGGCGCACCGTGGCCACGCCGCGCGCCTTGCCGCCGGAATTCAGGCACGCATCGACCATCGCGCGGTTGTCGGCGCCATGGCAGGTGGCCTGCACGACCACATTGCGCTCGAAGCCCAGGTGGTCGCGCAGCGCGAACAGCTGCGCCTTGCTGGCATCGCAGGGCGTGTACTTGCGCTCGGGCGCGAACGGGAACTCGGCACCGGGACCGAACACATGGCAGTGCGCGTCCACCGCGCCCGGGGGCAGCTTGAACCGGGGCTTGGTCGGATTGGCGTACCAGTCGAGCCAGCCCGGCGTTTTCACGAATGATTCAGTCGCCACCCTCGTCTCTCCCGATCCGCCGCCTGAATGCGGCGGATCGGGATTCTATCGCGGCGGGCCGGCCGATGGCCCGCCGGCGTAGGATCAGCGACGCCCCCAGCGGCGGTGCGGACGGTGCCAGGGCTTGTCGTTGTCCAGCGCATACGTGGTCACGGTGCCGCTGATCTCGCTGGTCACCACCAGCAGGGGCCTTCGGCTGGGGCTTTCGTGGGCCGGGATGAACAACAGCCCCTCCGGACCCAGGTCGCCGTTTTCCGGCGTGCCGAAGTCGCGGTTGTTAACGTAGTCCATGAACACCGGCGAGCGCGGCTCGCTGATGTCGAAGGCCGCGACGCCGCCGATGCGCTCCATGCCCACGAACAGGTAGGTGCTGCCTCCCACCTGCCCGATGGCCAGGCCCTCGGGCTCCGGTCCCTTGTTGTCCGACCGGTTGTCGAAGGCGGCGTCATCATGGCCAGCGTTGAACCGCGCCGGAACCGCCAGGCTCGTGATGCGCTCGAGCATCGATCCGCTGTCGAAGACGAGCGCGCCATCCTCGTCCCAGATCGTGAACGAACGGCCACCCAGCGTATACAGCGCGTCGAAATCACCATCGCCGTCCACGTCGCCCTGGGCCTTCGAAATGTTCAGCCGGCCGATGTTCTCGTCCTTGCGCAGCGTGTCGCGATCCGGGAAGACACCCGGATCCAGCGTGACGTCCTTGATGCGCGCCTCTTCGCCGTAACCGGGCCAGTCGCGGGCATCGCCCTCGTTGGCGGTCACGAAATAGCTGCGGTCCCGCACCCTGTAGCTGCCGATGGCATCGGGCTCATACATGCCCTGCACCGGCCACGGACGTATATTGATGCGCTTGTCCTTGTCCGAAGCATCGAGGCCCGGGCGGTCGATCAGCGCCAGCACCGTGTTTTCGGGCGCATAGCCCGCGTTGGGCGTGAAGGTTCCCGTGGCCTTGTCGATGGTGATCTGCGCCACCTGGAAATCGTTGTCGTTCACCACCGCCAGCCGGCCATCATCGAGCAGGGCCAGCCCCTCGACCTTCTGCACATCGGCGTACCCTGCCGCCGCCAGGTCCACTTCGAGCGTCTTGACGATCGGCTTCACGCCGACCAGGGCCAGTTCCGCCGCCGTCATCTGGTCCAGCGACTTCAGCACGCCGCCGCCCACATCAAACGTGCCGTCCATGCCACTGATGTCGCTGGCCCCCGCGAGCGAGAACGCGTAGATCTTCTTCGTGATCACCGACAGATCACTGCCCGACAGCGAATCATCGTCGCGTTCCACAACCAGGAAACCTTCCGGCGTGGCCACGGCATCGCCGACCTTGTCGGCGCGCGTGTCCGTTGCGCCCGTGCTGACCGGGTTGTCCATGATGTAGAGGAACTGCCGCGTGGCGAGCGTAGCCGGGTCGAGTTCCACCACGCGGATGTTGCGCATGGCGTTGAGCGCGCTGTTGGCGAGAGTGGCCGGATTGCGCGCCGGGCTCTGCACGAAGCCATAGACCTTGCCATCGCGCAGCGCGATGCCTTCCATGCCGCGGTTCTGTCGCCGCTGGCCCAGCACCGCAGGCAGGGCCTCGGTGCCGAGCTGCCCGGCCACACCCGGCGCAGGCACCGGCAGACCGGCCGCCGCATGCGCGCCCATCGGAATGTACCGCTGCAGCAGCACGCCCCGCACATCGAAATGATAGAGGGCCGGCCGATACTCGTCCGGCATCCAGAACGTGCCGTCTTCGGCCACGGCGATGCCTTCGAAGTCACCGCCCCGCGGATCCCGCTGCAGCACATTGCCGCCGAGGTCCACGCCGATCTCGTCATTGTGTGGCGTGCTGGCAGTGCCGCCGCTCACCGCCGTGTTGGGCAGGCCCGTGAGCAGCCTGCCGTCGGTATCCCGCAGCAGGATCTGCTGCCGCAGGCGCAGCCGGCCGCTGGCGGGATCCAGCGTGAAGCGCACCAGGCGCGGCGTGAATGCCGGCAGCAGGAAAGGCCGCAGGCCGGTTGCATCGGGTTCGCCATTGGGCCCGCGATCCGTCGTGGCGATGAACTTCAGTTCGCCATCGTCCGTGACGCCTTCGAACGCAAGCCCCGAGAATCCGCCCAGCTTCAGTTCCTGGCCAGCGGGCGTGGTGCCGATGGACGGCAGGTACTCCGGCGACCATTCGAACGAGGTCGAAACGGCGGGCCGGCGCGAGTAATCCTTGTAGCCCAGCGGCAGCAGCTCGATGATGCGGCCATTCTCGATGTCGATCTTCGCGACCGCGTTGTTCTCCTGCAGCGTCACCCACGCCAGGCGCGAATCGTCGGACACCGTGATGTACTCGGGCTCGAAGTCCTGGGCTGCCGATGCGCCAGGTCCGTAGATGCGGATGCCACGCGCGCGCAGCGCCGCCTCCTGTCCGTTGTAGCGGGTGAAATCCACCGAGCGCACCGTGGGCGCGCCATTCCAGCGGCCGCGCTCCCATCGCGGGAGCTTGATGATGCTGACGGACCCTTCCGGATCCACCTGGCCCGCGCCGTAGGCAACGGGCTCACCCTCGTTGGCCACCAGCAGGTGACGACCGTCCGGCGTGAACGTGATCATGTCGGGCAGCGCGCCTACCGTCACGGTCCAGATCAGCGTGCCGTCGGGACGATAGAACGCGATCTTGCCGGGCGCAGTCTTGACTGCATCCTCGATGGCCACCGCAATGATGCCGCGATGGGCCGCCACGCTGTTCGGGGACCCGAGCGCGGAAACGTCGATGGTGCCCACCCGCACCAGTTGCGCGGGATTCGACGCATCGACGATGGCGACGGAGTATCCAGCCGCATTCGTCACGAACAGCCGCCGGCTGAACGAATCATAGGCGGAGATCTCGGCGCCACCGGTATCGAGTGTTCCGATCTGCTCCAGATTCAACGCGCTGTGGCCGGCTGTCGCCAGGGCGGGCAGCAGGATCATTGCAACAGTGGCGGCGACGGCGCCGGCGCGTGTGGCGCACGAGTTGTTCATCTGGTCTTCCTTGTGGATTCGAGTTTTTCGGGGGAAGCCGCATCAGACACGCGCAATGTTGCGCGCTGATGAAATATCTCTCCCGGGCGATCAGGGTTTCTGGGCAGACAACGTCAGCGCGGGCTCGCTGGCCGATGGCAATGCCACGTCCAGAACCGCTGCGAATGTCGGTGCAATCTGGCGCATGTCGATGACCCCCAGATTCCTCCCGGCCGGCACACCCGGGCCTTTTGCATAGAACACCGCATGCATGTCCGGATGTGTTGGCAGATAGCCATGCATGCCACGCGATGAGGCAGGTGAAAGCAGGGGGCCACCCAGCGCGGCACCGAAATAGAATCCCGGTGCGAACTCCACGACGAATGTCGCGCCAGGAAACGCGCCGATCCCACCAGCCTGGTTCGCGTCCAACACGCTGGCAATGCCATTGGCCGCGTCTGCGGCCAGCAAGACGAGACCATCCCGGACACGCTGGCGCAGCTTCAGGTCCAGCGGGTCCTTCATGAAGATGGCCGCGGAACCGCCACCGGACCATGCGTGGACGTCCCAGTCGACTACCTGCGTCTTGCCAGCCTCTTCCCTGGTCTTGATAAGTCCCTGGTTCACCAGCCACGCACGCAGGTTCACGACCGTGTGCGTGGCGAAGAAGCCGTGGTCCGACACAATGGCGATGACCGTATCCGGCCTGGCTGCAGTGGCGGCATCCACCAGCTCACCGATCATGCCATCCAGCGCCTCGAGCGTGGCGTATGCGGCCGGCGTGTCCGGCCCTTCTCGATGTTCGGTGCCATCCAGCGCGATCAGGTGCACGCCCATCAGGTATGGCTTCTTCTCCTGCAGCACATTCACCGCGAAACGGGTCCGGATCCGGTCCGACTCGACCGTATCGGTATAGCCATCGATGTAGGGGCCGAGCGCCTTCTCCATCGACGCGATCAATCCTTCGGGACGACTCAGGGCCCGCAGCAGCTTCAGGTCCTCGCCGTTCGAGCGCCGCCAGAACTCCGGCAGCAGCGTGTCGATGTTCCGATCGCCTACCGTCACGGACCAGTTCAGGGCCGCAGTGGAGAGGCCGGCCTTCGAGGCCGCCTCCCACAGCGTCGGCGCCCGCACGTCTTGCGCGTACCAGTACCAGCCATCGTCGTTCCCCAGCAGCGGATCGAAGGGCGTGTTTGCCACGATGCCGTGCACTGCGGGCGACACACCGGTCACCAGCGTCGTGTGGCTCGGGAAGGTCACGGTCGGCATCACGCCTATCACGCCCTCCGCAAATGCGCCGCCAGATAGAAAGCTTCGCAGGCGGGGAATCTTCAGCCCGCGTGCCTCGGCCTGGTCCACATAGCGCGGCGGCAGACCGTCGATCGAGATGATGAGCAGCGGTTGGCGGGCGAAAGCACTGCCGGCGCAACCAAGGAACACCCACAGGGTGATGAATGACAGACGCTTGATGAGGGTTTTCATGTGGCGATCGTGCGCGAGGCACGTTTCATTCCGGTTGCAACCGATCCGCTGTCATCCACGTGGCACGTTCCCGCAACACATCGGCAACAGATCGATCCCAGCATGCGTGGCAATTTCACAAGGGAGACATCGAAATGAGTTCACGCCACAAGCCCGTAGACGCCACCGTTCGTCACCTGATCGCACTTGCCGCATCCGCCTCGATCCTCGTCGCCACGCAGCCCGCGGGCGCGCAGGACGCCACCGACGAAGCGCTGGATGAGGTCGTGGTGCTGGGCTACGGGGAAACCCGCCAGGTCCAGTCCGTCGGCGCCGCGCAGATCGACCAGCTGCCGGCCGGCATCAGCGCACTGAAGGCGATCGAGAAACTCCCGGGAGTGAACTTCCAGTCCGCCGATCCTTTCGGCGCCTACGAGTGGTCCACGCGCATCACGATACGCGGCTTCAACCAGAATCGACTGGGCTTCACGCTTGACGACGTGCCGCTGGGCGACATGACCTATGGAAACCACAACGGCCTGCACATCTCCCGCGCCATTCCCACCGAACTCGTAGGTCGCGCGGTGTTGTCGCAGGGAACCGGAGGCCTGGGCACGGCCTCCTCCAGCAACCTCGGCGGTGCCGTGCAGTTCTTCTCGACGGACCTGGCCGACACCTTCGATGCGCGGATTCAGCAGACATTCGGCAGCGATTCGACGCGTCGCACTTTCGGACAGCTTCAGTCGGGCGAACTCGCCGCAGGCACGCGCCTGTCACTGGCGGTGGTGGACGGTCGCACCCAGAAGTGGAAAGGCGATGGACCGCAGAAGCAGCGTGAATACAACTTCAAGGTCGTGCAGCCGGTCGGCGAGGCGAGCCTGACGGCCTTCTACAACTACTCCGACCGCGCGGAAACCGACTACCAGGACCTGTCGAAGGACATCGTCGCCCGCCGCGGCACGAACTGGGACAACTACTATGCCGACTGGAGCGCGGCTGTTGCCGCGGCGAATGCCTGCAACGCCTCGGGCCAGAACGACGCCATCGCCTGCGACGACGCCTACTGGAACGCCTCTGGCCTGCGCAAGGATCACCTCGGCTACATCGCGGCGGAAGTCCCCTTCTCCACGGCGGTGACCTGGAAGGCGAATGTCTATCATCACGGCGACAAGGGACAGGGGCTGTGGGCCACGCCCTATGTGCCGACGCCCGGCGGCGCGCCGCTGTCGGTCCGCACGACGGAATACGACCTGAAGCGCACCGGCGTCGTGACCTCGCTGAACTGGAATCTCGGCGACCACGAGCTCAACGGGGGCATCTGGTATGAAGACAACGACTTCACCCAGGCCCGGCGCTTCTACGCCGAACCCAACATCGCGGCGCCCACGCGCGACTTCATGAAGTTCCAGCGCAATCCACTGCAGACGCAGTGGGAATACGACTTCAAGACCACCACCCGCGTTCTGCATCTGCAGGACACCTGGTCGATCGGCGATGCGGTGCGCGTGAATGTCGGTGCGCGCAGTGTCTGGTCGAAGAACGAGGCCGAGACCGTCACCGGCGCGCTGAAGACCGGAACGCTGAAGTCCGACAAGCCCTTCCTTCCGCAGGTGAGCGTGAACTGGAGCTTCAACGGCCGGAACGAAATGTTCGCTTCCGCCTCCAGGAACGTGCGCACTTTCGCCAGCAGTGGCACATCCGGCCCGTTCAGCACGTCAGCGGTCGGCTTCGCCGCCATCCGGGATGTCGTACAGCCCGAGACGGCCGTGAACATCGAAGGCGGTGTGCGCCTGCGTGGCGACACCTACGAGGCCGTGATGACGGCCTACCACGTGGACTTCAGGAATCGGCTGCTGGGCATCACGCAGGGACCCGGCATCGTCGGCAACCCCGCCGTGCTGGCCAACGTGGGCAGTGTCAGCACCAAGGGCATCGAGGCTGCGCTCAACTGGCGCCCCTTCTCGCGATTCAGCTGGTTCACGTCGCTGGCGTACAACGATTCGAAGTATGACGATGACTATTTCACGACCAACAGCAGCGGCGTCAGCACGCGGGTAGCGGTTTCCGGAAGCAGGTGACAGACACCCCCAAAGGTGATCCTGAAGTCCGAGCTCACCTATGAAATGGAAGGCTTCTTCGCCCATGCCGACGTCAACCACACGGGCAAGCGCTACTACACCTACCTGAACGATGGTGGTGTCGGGGCGTACACGCTGCTGAATGCCGGCGTCGGCTACAACTTCAGCAACATCACGTCGCTGAAGAAGCTGACCCTGCAGGCGGACGTCACCAACCTGACCGACAAGGTCTTCTACAGCACCATTGATTCGAACGGTTTCACCGCATCGGACACGGCCGGCAGCACGCAGACGCTGCTGCTTGGCGCGCCACGGCAGTTCTTCGTCTCGCTGAAGGCCCGGTTCTGAAGGGTCTGCGCTATGCGATCGGGGCGGCGCCATTGCTGGTCGCCGCCTCGATCGCGATTTTCCTGACCCCGTGGCATCGTCACACGCCGCGGGTCGACCTGGGGGAGAGACCCCATTTTCTACTGGGCGCCATGCCTGCCGGCCGGCTGCGGGAAGAACTGCAGGCCTGCGCCACCGGCCCTTTCAGGCGCAGCGGGTTCTCGATTGCGCATCGGGGCGCGCCGCTGATGTTTCCCGAGCATACGCGCGAGGGCTATGCCGCCGCGGCCCGCATGGGCGCGGGCGCCATCGAATGCGATGTCACCTTCACCCGCGATGGCGAGCTCGTCTGCAGGCACGACGAATGCGACCTGCATTCCACGACGGACATCGTCACTACACCCCTGAACGCGCTGTGCAGCACGCCCTGGTCGGGGCCTGGCAGCCAGCCGAAGTGCTGCGCCAGCGATCTCACACTGGTCCAGTTCCGCTCACTGCGCGGCAAGATGGACGCCAGCAATGCGGCGGCGACCACGCCCAGGGAGTACCTGGGTGGCACACCTTCCTGGCGCACCGACCTGTATGCCGGACGCGGCACCCTCATGACCCTGCGGGACAGCATCCGCCTGAACCGGCAACTGGGCGTCAAGCATGTGCCGGAGCTGAAGTCCGGCGATACGGCTCGCATCGAGCGCACCTTCGGCGGACAGGAGCAGTACGCGCAAAGGCTGGTTGACGCATATCGGGACGAGGGCGTTGATCCGCGCGATGTGTGGCTCCAGTCCTTCGACGAGCGGGACATCCGCTACTGGCTGAAAGAGGAACCCGAGTTCGGTCGGCGGGCGATCCTTCTGGATGATGTGGATCCGGGCTCGGCGCCACCTGTTCCGCGCCTCCGGCCTGATGAATTGCGCGACCTGCACCGGGCGGGCCTGCGTACCATCGCACCGCCGATCGGCGCCCTGCTTGCCGTGGATGACGCCGGCAGCCTGCTCCCTTCCGGATATGCGCGCGAACTGCGCGCGTCGGGTTTCGACATCATTGTTTGGTCACTGGAGCGCAGTGACCTGCGATATGGTGTCCGTGCCGATGACTTCTACTATTCCTTCGAAGGCGCAGGCCGCGCGATCCGCGGCGATGCAGACCTGTACGCGGTGCTGGATGCGCTAGCCCGCGGAGTGGGCGTGAAGGGCGTGTTCTCGGACTGGCCGGCAACCACAACCTACTACGCGAACTGCCTTATCGACAGCCGGGATCAGCCCAGTCCCAGGTAGCCCAGGATTCCCTTCGCCGCCTCACGCCCCTCGAACACGGCCGTGACCACCAGGTCCGACCCGCGCACCATGTCACCGCCCGCGAACACCTTGGGGTTCGTGGTCTGGAACGGCTTGACGGCATCGGCCGACACGCGCACGCGGCCATTGGCATGCAGCCCGATCTGGTGCGTGTCGAACCAGCCCGCGGGGCTGGGCTGGAAGCCGAACGCGATCACCACCGCGTCGGCGGGAATGACCTGCTCCGTGCCCGGCACGTTCTCGGCCACGCGCCGACCGCGCGCATCGGGCTTGCCCAGGCGCGTTTCAACCACCTTCACGCCTTCCACCTTGCCGTTGCCGATGATCTCCACCGGCTGCCGGTTGAAGAGGAACGTGACGCCCTCTTCCACGCTGTTCTTGTAGTCGCGGCGCGAGCCCGGCATGTTGTCCACGTCGCGGCGGTAGGTGCAGGTGACCGACGCCGCGCCCTGGCGGATGGCCGTGCGATTGCAGTCCATGCCGGTGTCGCCACCACCCAGCACCACCACGCGCTTGCCCTTCAGGTTCACGAATTCGGTGCCGGGCAGTCCCAGCTCGTGGTTGATGTTCGAGATCAGGTACGGCAGCGCCTCGTGCACGCCCGGCAGGTTCTCGCCGGGAAAGCCGCCCTTCACGTACTTGTAGGTGCCCATGCCGAGGAACACGGCATCGAATTCCTTCAGCAGGTCGTCGAAGGACTTGTCCTTGCCGATCTCAACGCCCAGGCGGAACTCCACGCCCATGCCTTCCATGATCTCGCGGCGGGTTTCCACCACTTCCTTCTCGAGCTTGAAGGGCGGGATGCCGAAAGTGAGCAGGCCGCCGATGCGCACGTACCTGTCGAATACAACCGGCTGCACGCCGTTGCGCACCAGGATGTCGGCGCAGGCGAGGCCCGCCGGGCCTGCGCCGATCACCGCCACGCGCTTGTCCGTCTTCACCACGCTCGACATGTCGGGGCGCCAGCCCTGCTTCAGCGCCTCGTCGGTGATGTATTTCTCGATGGAGCCGATGGTCACGGCGCCCAGGCCGTCGTTCAGCGTGCAGGCGCCCTCGCACAGGCGATCCTGCGGGCAGATTCGGCCGCACATCTCGGGCAGCGAGTTCGTCTGGTGCGACAGCTCCGCCGCCTCGAACAGATTGCCCTCGTTGATCAGCTTCAGCCAGTTCGGGATGTAGTTGTGCACCGGGCACTTCCACTCGCAGAACGGATTGCCGCAGGCGAGGCAGCGCCCGGCCTGCTGCTTGGCGCCCGCCTGGTCGAACTGCGTGTAGATCTCGCGGAACTCGCTCTTGCGCACCTCGATGGGCAGCTTCTCCGGGTCGTGCCGGGGAACATCCAGGAACTGCAGGTTATTGTCGACGGCTGTCATCAGGCGGCTCGGCTCAGGTTTTCAATCAGTGAATCGATGGACGCGGCCTTGGGCTTCACCACCCAGAAGTGGCCGATGTACGAGCGGAAGTCGCGCAGGATCTCGGCGCCCCATTCACTGCCCGTCTCGGCCACATGCCGCTCGATCAGGTGCTGCAGGTGCAGCAGTTGCGTCTGCATCGTCTCGGGCGAGATGCGGTGGATGTCGATCAGCTCATGGTTGTAGCGATCGACGAAGCCGCGATCCATGTCGAGCACATAGGCGAAGCCGCCCGTGAAGCCCGCACCGAAGTTCACGCCCGTGGGACCGAGCACGCACACCACGCCGCCGGTCATGTATTCGCAGCAGTGGTCGCCGGCGCCTTCCACCACGGCGATCGCGCCGGAGTTGCGCACCGCGAAGCGCTCGCCCACCTGTCCCGCCGCATACAGCTCGCCACCGGTGGCGCCATACAGGCAGGTGTTGCCCATGATGACGGTGTCCTTGGCCACGAAGCCCGACGCACGCGGGGGCTTCAGCACCAGCTTGCCGCCGGCCATGCCCTTGCCTACGTAGTCGTTGGCATCCCCTTCGAGGTTCATGTGCAGGCCTGCGGCATTCCAGACGCCGAAGCTCTGCCCAACCGACCCGCTGAGGTTCAGCGTGATGGGCATCGCGGCCATGCCGTAGTTGCCCCAGCGCCGCGCGATCTCGCCCGACACGCGGGCGCCCATCGAGCGGTTGAAGTTCTTCACTTCATAGCTCCACTCACCGCCGCTGCCGCTCTGGATGGCCACCTGCGTATCGGCCACCATCTTCTCGGCCAGCAGGCCCTTGTCGAAGGGCGGGTTCCGGGGTTCGGTGCAGAACTGCGCCGGCGCCACCAGGCCTTCGGTCGACAGCAGCGGCGTGAGGTCGAGCCGCTTCTGTCGCTCGGTCTGGCCCTCGGCCGGCTTCATGTACTGCGTCTGGCCGATCATCTCCGCGATGCTGCGGATGCCCATCGAGGCCATGATCTCGCGCACCTCGCGCGCCACGAAGCGGAAATAGTTGATCACCATCTCCGGCTGGCCCAGGAAGTATTTCTCGCGCAGCACCTCATGCTGCGTGGCCACGCCGGTGGCGCAGTTGTTCAGGTGGCAGATGCGCAGGTACTTGCAGCCCAGCGCGACCATCGGCGCGGTGCCGAAGCCGAAACTCTCGGCGCCCAGGATGGCCGCCTTCACCACGTCGAGGCCGGTCTTGAGGCCACCATCGGCCTGCACGCGCACCTTGTGGCGCATGTCGTTGCGACGCAGCGTCTGGTGCGTTTCGGCCAGGCCCAGTTCGAACGGCGAACCCGCGTACTTGATCGACGTGATGGGGCTTGCGCCCGTGCCGCCGTCGTAGCCGGAGATGGTGATGAGGTCGGCATAGGCCTTGGCCACGCCCGCGGCCACGGTGCCCACGCCGGGCTCGGCCACCAGCTTCACCGAAACCAGCGCGGCGGGGTTCACCTGCTTCAGGTCGAAGATCAGCTGCGCCAGGTCCTCGATCGAATAGATGTCATGGTGCGGCGGCGGCGAGATCAGGCCCACACCCGGCCGCGCGAAGCGCAAGCGGGCGATCATCGCATTGACCTTGTCGCCGGGCAGCTGGCCGCCCTCGCCGGGCTTGGCGCCCTGCGCCACCTTGATCTGCAGCACCTCGGCATTCACCAGGTACTCCGGCGTCACGCCGAAGCGGCCCGAGGCCACCTGCTTGATCTTCGAGTTCTTCTCGGTGCCGTAGCGCACCGGATCCTCGCCGCCCTCGCCCGAGTTCGAGCGCGCGCCGAGCCGGTTCATCGCGATGGCCAGCGCCTCGTGCGCCTCGGGCGACAGCGCGCCCAGCGACATGCCGGCCGAATCGAAGCGCGACAGGATGGCCGCCTCGGATTCCACCTCGTCGACCGGAATCGCCGCGCCCTTCGGCACCAGCGCGAGCAGGTCGCGCAGCGCCGAGGCCGGGCGGTTGTTCACCAGCCCCGCGAATTCCTTGTAGATCGAATAGTCGCCCGTGTTCACCGCCGCCTGCAGCGTGGCGATCACGTCGGGGTTGTACATGTGGTACTCGCCGCCGTGCACGTATTTCAGCAGGCCGCCATGCTCCACCGGCAGCATGTCGTTCCAGGCGCGCTTGCCCAGGTGCTCCTGGTCGGACTGCAGGTCGGCGAAGTTCGAGCCCTTGATGCGCCTCGTGGTGCCGCGGAAGCACATGTCCACCACGTCCTCGCCCAGCCCGATGATCTCGAACAGCTGCCCGCTGCGATAACTCGCGATGGTCGAAATGCCCATCTTCGAGATGATCTTCATCAGACCCTTGCGGATGGCCTTGCGGTAGCTGCGGCCCAGCTCGATGCGATGATCGACCTCGGCCTTTTCCGCCTTCAGCCCCGTCTTCTTCATCATCTCGTACAGCGTCTGGTACGCCATGTACGGATACACCGCCGTGGCGCCATAGCCGATGAGGCAGGCGAAGTGGTGCGGATCGCGGGCGGTGCCGGTCTCGACCAGGATGTTGCACTTGCAGCGCAGCCCGACCGTCACCAGGTGATGGTGGATGGCGCCCGTGGCCAGCAGCGCATGCATCGGGATCTTGTCGCGCACCAGGTAGCGGTCGGACAGCAGCAGCATGATGTTGCCGTCGCGCACCGCAGCCTCGGCCTCGCGGCAGATGCGCTTCAGCGCGTTCTGCAGCCCCTCTGCGGGCGAGTACTGCAGGTCGATGAAGGCGTTCGGCACGCCCTGGTCGGCCAGCGCCACGATCTGCCGCAGCTTGCGCTGCGAGAGCACCGGCGAGTTCAGCACGATCTGCTGCGCATGCGCGGCCTGCGGCTGGAACACATTGCATTCCGGCCCGATCTCGGTCTGCAGGCTCATCACGATGGATTCGCGCAGCGGATCGATCGGCGGGTTCGTCACCTGCGCGAACTGCTGGCGGAAATAATCGTAGAGGTTGCGCGTGTGGTGCGAGAGCACCGCCGTGGGCGTGTCGTCGCCCATCGAGCCCACCGCCTCGCTCTCATCGCGCGCCAGCACGCGGATGATCTCCTCGCGCTCCTCGGCGGTGATGTTGAACATCTTGCGATAGGTGGACAGCGTGCGCTTGTCCATGGGCTCGGCCGCCAGCGACGGATCGATCAGATCCGACTCCAGGTACTTCACGCCCTTCTTCAGCCACACCTTGTACGGATGGCGGCTCTTCAGCAGCTCGTTGATGTCGTCGTTCTCGAGCAGCGTGGCCGTCTGCAGGTCGAGCGCGATCATCTGGCCCGGGCCCATGCGGCCCTTGCGCACCACGTCCTCGGGCTTGTAGTCCCACACGCCGATTTCGGAGGCCACGGTGAGGTGGCGGTTCTTCGTGATCACGTAGCGCGCCGGACGCAGGCCGTTGCGATCGAGCGCGCAGCAGGCATAGCGGCCATCGGTGAGCACCACGCCCGCCGGGCCATCCCAGGGCTCCAGGTGCGGCGCGTAGAACTCGTAGAACGCGCGCAGATCCGGATCCATCGCATCGATGCCCTGCCAGGCCGGCGGCATCAACAGGCGCATCGCATGCATCGGATCGAGGCCACCCATCAGGTAGACCTCGAGCATGTTGTCCAGGCTCTGCGAGTCCGAGCCGTGCATCGTCACCAGCGGCAGAATGTCTTTCAGATCGGGAAGCAGCGGCGAGTTCATCACCGGGCCGCGCGCCAGCGCCCAGCTGCGGTTGGCCTCGATGGTGTTGATCTCGCCGTTGTGCGCCAGGAACCGGAACGGATGCGCCAGGCGCCACTGCGGCATCGTGTTGGTGGAGAAGCGCTGGTGGAACACGGCCACCGAAGCCTCGACGCGCTCGTCGCCCAGGTCGGGGAAGAACTCCACCAGGTGCGACGGCATCACCATGCCCTTGTAGACCACCGTGGTGGCCGACAGGCTGGGCAGGTAGAACGCCGGGTCCGCGACCTCGCGCGCCTTCTCGGCGCGACGGCGCGCCATGAACAGCCGGCGGTTGAACGAGGCCTCGTCCATGTCGGCCGGCGCATTCACGAACACCTGCACGATGGTGGGCAGCGTCTTCAGCGCCTCGGCGCCGCACGCATTGGCATCGGTCGGCACGGCGCGCCAGCCGGCAACGATCAGCTCCTCGGCCTTGAGCTGGGTTTCGACCTCGGCGCGGCCGGCGGCGGCCACGGCCTCGTCACGGCTCAGGAACACCAGGCCCACGCCATACAGCGGGGCCAACTTGATGCCCGCATCCTTCGCCACGGCGCGCAGGAACTTGTCCGGCTTCTTCAGCAGCAGGCCGCAGCCGTCGCCGGTCTTGCCGTCGGCGGCGATCGCGCCACGGTGCGACAGGCGGTTCAGCGAAGCGATGGCCGTTTTCACCAGCCAGTGGCTGGGCTGATCGTCGAGGTTCGCGATCAGACCAAAGCCGCAGCTGTCCTTCTCGAAGGACGGGTGGTACAGGCCGCTGTGCGCCGTGGTGGTCATCTTTACGTAGGCTCCTGGTCGGTGACCGTAGCCCTTTTTCGGAGGCGAAGCTGCCTCCGTCACAGGCACCCGGCCCACAACGACCTGACATTCAACACGATTGCGTCTGAAGGCCACTCCCGCCCGGACGCGGCAGCTGGAGACAGACTCCTTGAATAATACCGCTGCCTGCGCAGAGATCAATTCGCAGGCCCCCGTCGGGGCGCCAAACAACGGGGGAAATGGCCCTTTTCTGAATTATGAGGTTATGCAGCGGTGCGGGATGTTCCATCCCTGCCTCGCCGCCGGCCGGCGACGCTGCCCCGGGCAGGAAAAGCCGGATTCCCCAAGACAACCCGGCGCCGGCTCCCGGGTTTCTGACGCCAGCCGGCGCGGCGCCGGCAACACCGCGCACCACGCGCGCGGCGTCCTGACGAAGCACGGCCAGGCACACCTCCACCAAAGCCGCCTTCTGCAAACATCAGACGGCCAAGGGAGGAACAACATGCGCGCAGAACGCTTGTTTTCCAGTGCAGCAAAAGCATGCGACCAGCCCGACCCACCGCGCGTCCGGCATTCCTCGACCACCACGCGAGTGTGCGCGACGCACGGAACCGGAAAAATCTTCCCCACGACTATTGCATCGCAGGGCTGCAGGTTTTATTGTCCGCGCGCGTTGCGGGGTATGGTCGCTCGTGACGCCCAGAGATGGTTCCCAGGACCCTTGGAGGTGCTCTAACCCCACGACGATGAAGACTCAAAATTCTTCCAGCTCCTCGGAGCCCAACCCCCGTCTGCTGAGTGTCACTCAGTACCTTCAGAAGAATTTTCCCGATTTTTTCGCCGAGGCCCGGTTTCAGGTCGGCGACGACGACTACTTTCTCTACAGCCGGTTCGGCCAGTACCTGGCGCGCTCCATCGAGCACAGAACCACTCCCCGCCACAAGATCTATCGCGGCTTCACCGTGCTCAACAAGATGGCACGCCTGTCCGCGAAGCATCCTGCCGTGCGTGGAATGATGGTTTCCGGCCCGCTGGAGCACATCATGGACGCGCCGAAGGCGCGCGAGCTCGCCCGCAAGCGGCTCTCGCCCGTGGCGCAGGGGATGCTCGAGAGCCTCTGCGAGTGAACCGGCTGCGGTGAGCGCGAACACCACCGCGCCACCGCCTGGCCTGCGCCGCGCCCAGGAAGTCCTCGACTTCTGGTTCGGGCCAGATCCTCTGTCCCCGGCGCATTTCTCCGACCGCCTGCACCTGTGGTTTGGCGGCGACGACCCGCCCGAGCTGATCGCCGAGCGCGACGCGCTGGTCACCAGCCGCTTCCGCACGCTGATGGACGAGGCGGCTTCGGGCGCGCTGGACCACTGGGCCGGCAGCCCGCACCGTCTGCTCGCTCTGGTGCTGCTGCTCGACCAGTTCCCTCGCCATGTGTACCGCGGCCGCGCTCGCGCCTACGCCCAGGACTCGCGGGCGCTGGCCTTCACGCTGCACGCACTGACCACCGGCGCCGATGCCGCGCTGTCGCTGGCCGAGCGGCTGTTCCTCTATCTGCCCCTGCAGCACGCCGAATCGGCCGCCATGCAGGAAGAATCCATTGCCGCCTACCGCCGGCTGCAGGCCGACGCGCCCGCGCAGCACCGCAAGCTGTTCGACTCGGTGCTGGAATTCGCGCAGCAGCACCAGAACGTCATCCAGCGTTTCGGCCGGTTTCCCCACCGCAACGCGGCGTTGTCGCGTCGCTCCACGCCCGAGGAACAGCAGTTCCTGGATACGCCGGGGGCCTGAGGCAAAAAAAAGCGCCGCAGAACACGAGGCACTGCGGCGCTGAGGCAGGCGAGGACCAACGGGGGGGATGGATCCACGCTACGGGGTGACTTGTCTTCACCCCAAGCTATACAAAGCAATGACCGTGCCAACTCCCCGAACCGGCGTTTTCGCGGTCCCGGGGCTTTCCAGCCTGTGGCGCCGCCCCTTTCGCACCTCGCCAGTGCACCGCTGCCCCACTTCGGGCCACAGCGGCGGCACCCCAAACCGGGCCTGCTTCACGGCGCCCGCGCGGGCCCGATGCCAGTCTTATGACATGGCTGACTCCCCGACCCGCCGACTGACCGACCGCTCCAGCGGACCTCCCACCCTGATCGGCGCCGGCGTGCAGTTCCGCGGCGACATCGTCGCGCCCGGCGCGGTGATGCTCAGCGGCAGCGTGCAGGGCGACGGCGATGTGGGCGGCATGCTCACCATCGCGCGCGATGCGCACTGGGAAGGCCAGGTGCGCGCCCGCTCGGGCGTGGTGGCCGGCCGCCTCACCGGCAGCATCGTGGTCAGTGACCGGCTGGAAGTCGGCGCCGCCGCCGTCATCAAGGGCTCGGTCTCGGCCAAGAGCCTGGCCATCGCCCGCGGCGCGGTGATCGACGGCGACATCCTCGTGACCAGCGGCGAGCCGGTGGTGCAGTTCGAGGAAAAGCGCGCCCGCGCGTAGCACGCGCGCGATCGCGCGGGCTAACCGCCGCCTTCGTGTATCCCCATCGTCTCGCAGACGAAGCCGTTCACCCATGACGGCGCCAATGGACTCTCGATGAATCCCATGTGACCGCCGCGCTCGGTGGTCACCACGCGCAGCAGCGGCGAGCGGGCCAGCCGATCCAGGTCCGAGGCGGGAATGATCGGATCATCCAGCGCCGTCAGGATCGTGGCCGGCGCCCGGAGCCCCAGCAGCCGATCACCCGTGATGGCATAGCCCTCCAGATAGTGCTGGATGCCAGGAAAATCGGTGTGGTCGGCGACCAGCACCTCGGTCATGCGCCGCAGGTCGCCGTAGCCGTAGATCTCCTCGCGGACCATGTCGGGGCGCCATAGCTGCTGCTTGCGCCGCAGCGAGCGCGACCACTTGTGCACGAAGTAGCGCTGGTAAAGCGGCATTCCCTGTTCCATCGCCTTCATCGCGTTGTCGGGATGCAGCACCGGGGAGATGCCGATGACGCCCGCCAGCGGCCCCACGCGCGGATCATCGCTGGCGCCGACGCGCAGCGCGAAATTCCCGCCCAGCGAGAAGCCCACGAGCCACGGCGGCGAGCCCGGAAAGCGCCGCGCCAGCGCACCCACGGCGCCGCAGACCTCGGCCAGCCGGCACGAGTGGAAGATGCCCTCGTTCAGGTGATGCGTGTCGCCGTGGTCGCGCAGGTTCAGGCGCACCACGTCCACGCCGGCGCCGAACAGGCGATTGGCAAGCGCGAGGATGTAGTACGACTCGGCGCTGCCCTCCCAGCCATGCAGCAGGATGGCCAGCCGCCCGGTGGGTTTTGCCGGCGCCGCATGCCAGGCCTGCAGCCGCACGCCATCGCCGCAATCGAGCACCAGCTCGTGGCTCGCGGCGAGCAGCGCCGCGGCGCGCCGGCGCAGGCGTCCGCGCGGCAGCAGGCTGGGCAGGATGGACTGCAGGTGGCGGTTGCCCCACGGCCACCGCGGCCTGAAGGGCTTCACGGGGTCGGGTGCCAGCGGATCTCGACGCGGTTGTTGGCCTCGGCGGCGGCATTCCACTCGCCGGCGGTCGGAATCCTGGGCGGCGTGCCGCCGATCTCGGGATACGCCACGGCGGTGGTATCGCCACGGCCTTCGGCCACGTCGATGCGCACCGCCTCGCCGCCCTGCTTGCGCAGGTCCGCGAGCGTGGTGGCGAAGGCCACGGACTCGGACGCCCTGTTGCCCAGCGCCGCGTCGTTGGCGTCGGCCATCAGTTCGCACTTGATGTAGGGCGTGGCCGCCTCGGCCATCGAATATCCCTCGGTGGCATTGCCCGAAAGGCAGAACCGCCCGGGATAGCGGCGCACCTCAACCGTGCCGCGCTCGCCCTGCGCGATCATGCGCGTGGCGAACTCTCGCAGCCTCTCGATGCGCGCGCCCGCCAGCGGCGCCTCGCCGAAGGGCACCTTCACGACCACCGGCGCCACGGCGCCAGCGATGGGCGTGCCATCAGCGGCGAGGGTTTCGGCCGTGGCGACCGGTTCGACCACCGGCGCCGCCAGGCGCGCGGACAGTTCCGTCACCGTGGCGCGCGTATCGGCCAGTTCGTTGCGCAGCACCGACTCGCGCTGGCTGCCCTGCCACCACAGCGTGCCCAGCACCACGGCCGCAAGTCCCGCGGCCAGCGCCAGTACCCAGGGCAGCGGGCTTGCGCGCGGCGGCTCGGGCGGCGGCATCTCGGGCGCGGGAGGCAGCGCATCCTTGATGCCCGCGCGCAGCTCGGCCGAGAAACGCTGCCCCAGCACTTCCAGGTGATCGAACATCTGGCGCTTGAGCGCGGCGATGTCCTCGCGCAGGCC
The DNA here is from genome assembly GCA_016720075.1 of Pseudomonadota bacterium. Taxonomy (GTDB): domain Bacteria; phylum Pseudomonadota; class Gammaproteobacteria; order Steroidobacterales; family Steroidobacteraceae; genus ZC4RG30. The sequence goes on along the minus strand of JADJXW010000001.1, from coordinate 278,594 downwards.
GTCCACATCGACCTCGGCGGGAGGCGGCAGCGCCTCGAGCTCCAGCGTGTTGGCCACGGCCACGGCGGCATCCAGCAGTTCGGGCTGCTCGGCCACGGTCTGCGCCTCGGGCTGCTCCACCAGGTGCAGCTGCTGCAGCACGGTTCGCACATCTGCCGGCGCCACGCTCTTTGGCAGCACGCCCACCGCGCCCAGCGCGCGGGCCTGCCCCAGGTACAGCTCGCCTTCCTGCGAGGTGTACATGAGGATCGGGATGGTCGCGGTGCGCGGATTGCTCTTGATGGCCTGCACGGCCTGGAAGCCGTCCATGCCCGGCATCAGGTGATCCATGAAGATCACGTCGGGACGATGCTGCGAGAGGTAATCGATGGCCTGTTCGGCAGTCTCGGCAGCATCAACCAGGAGGGATTGCTCCTCCAGCAGCTTTGCCAGAAATGCCCGCGCGGACTTTGAATCGTCCACTACCAGCGCGCGCTTCGCCGTCATGACCACCTTCCGTCGCGGCAGGCATTGCCGCTCGGGGTGGAAGTCTATCGCAAGTTGCGCCGCTGGCCTGCAGCGCGCGGTACAGATCGGCAATGCGCGCCGCCAGGCTGGCCGAGGACCACTGCAGCGCCCAGGCGCGGGCTTTCTCGCCCATCTGCCGGGCCTGGCCCGGATCCTTCAGCACCGAGCAGACCGCGGCGGCGAAATCATCCTCGGATTCCTCGACCACGCAGGCCCCGCTGCCCGAGGTGAGCACCGAGCGCGTGCCCAGGCATGCGGTGGACACCACGGGCCGGGACTGCGCCATGGCCTCGAGCAGCACCAGCCCCTGGGTTTCCGTGCGCGAGGCGAACACGAACGCATCGGCGGCCGCATAGCAGTCGTTCAGCGTGCGCTCGCGGTCCAGGTTGCCGATGAAGCGCGTGCGGGTGCCGATGCCCAGCTTCTCGGCCTGGGCCTGCAGCGCGCCGCGCGCCGGGCCTTCGCCCGCGATCACCAGCACCGCATGCGCATCGCGCCGCGCCACGAGCTGGAACATGCGCAGCAGGAAGCCCAGGTTCTTCTCGTGCGCCACACGGCCCACGTTCAGCACGATGCGCTGCTCCGGCGAGAACCCGAACAGCTCGCGAAAACGCTGCGGCGAGCCTGGCACGAAGCGATCCTCGGTCATGCCGGTGGGAATCACGTGGATGGGGCGGGTTACGCCATATTCCAGCAGCCGCTTGCGCACCGGCTCCGACGGCGACACCACCGCATCCACCGCGTTGAGCTGGCGCGTCATCACGCTGCGCGCGAGCCACGCGCCGGCGAAGCCGGGCAGCAGCGGCATGTAGTGGTGCAGGTAGTCCTCGAAATACGTGTGGCAGGTGGCCACCACCGGCACGCCCCGCTCGCGGGCGAGTTTCAGACCGGCGTAGTGCGCCAGGAAGGGAGTCTGGATATGCACCAGATCACAGCGCTCGCGCGGCACGCCGGCCAGCGTGGCGCGCAGCGCCGACCAGCGCATGATGCGGTCTTCGGGATCAAACGGCACCGGCCGCGATGGCACGCGCAGTACGTCGGGTTCGACAGCCTGCCGGGAATGCGCGCCATGATCCGGCGCCACCAGCGTGGAGGCCACGCCCTGCCGGGCCAGGTCCTCGCGAAAACTGCGGATCGACGTGGAAACGCCGTTGACGCGCGGGAAGTACACGTCCGAGACAATCAGCGGGCGCAGGATCAACTCCCCACCAGGCTGAGCGTGGCGAAAGCGATGCCGGCGCCCAGCAGCCCACCGGCCACCACATCCGTGGGGTAGTGAAGCCCCAGCACCATCCGCGACAGCGCGATGAGCAGGGCCACCGGCACCAGCACCAGTGCGGCCAGCGGCAGCGCGCTGCAGATGATCACCGTGAAGCTCACGGCGTGCAGCGTGTGGCCCGAGGGAAAGCTGAAGCGATCCAGTGGCCGGCCGGCGCAGACGATGGCGGCGTGCGTCATGTAGGGCCGCTCGCGCACCAGCACGTTCTTCAGGCCGCGATACAGCGCGAGCCCCGTCACGCCGGCGACGGCACACTGCAGCGCCGTCATCCGGCCCTGCGCGCCTCCGACGAGGGCCAGCAGCGCCATCAGCGAGTACCACAGCACACCGTCACCCAGGCGGCTTGCGATACGGAACACGCGCAGCAGCCCGGCGCGCCGCACGGTGCGGTTGAAGGTCCTGCAGGCACTCAACTCCGCCTGGTCCAGCCAGGCGATGGCCAGCAGCAGTTTCGCGGGAGCCATGGGTCTTGCCATGCCCGCAGACTGAAGCAGCAGCAAGGCAGGGTTGTTACCGGACGATGACAGAATTGTTTCAGGCACCCGGGGGTGCAGAATAGGCGGACCATGTCACGCTCAGGCCGCAACGAAGCCGATCCCGCCTGCCCCCGCTCCTGGCTGGGCGAGCGCCATGACGATCACGCGCGCCGCACCGGCTGGGTGGTGGCGCTGACGCTGGTCATGATGCTGGCCGAGATCATCGGCGGCACCTATTACGGCTCGATGGCCGTGGTGGCCGATGGCTGGCACATGGCCACGCATGCGGCGGCGCTGGCCATCGCCGCGCTGGCCTATCGCTACGCGCGCCAGCATGCCGGCAACCCGCGCTTCTCGTTCGGCACCGGCAAGGTGGGGGATCTGGCGGGTTTTGCCAGCGCCGTGTCACTGGCCATCGTCTCGGTGCTGATCGCGGCGGAGTCGGTGCGCCGTCTCATCCATCCGCAGGACATCGATTTCCTGCAGGCCGGCGGCATCGCGGTGGTGGGTCTGATCGTGAACCTCGTCAGTGCCTGGCTGCTGCACGACGACCATGACCATGACCATGACCATGACCATGACCATGACGACGATGATGATCACGACCATGGCGACGCGCACCACCACCGCGACACCAACCTCCACGCGGCCTACCTGCATGTGCTGGCCGATGCGCTCACCTCGGTGCTGGCCATCATCGCGCTGATCGCGGGCCGGTTCCTGGGCTGGGTGTGGATGGACGCGGTGATCGGCATCCTGGGCGCGGCGGTGATCGCGCACTGGTCCATTGGCCTTGCCCGCAGCGCCGGCCGCACGCTGCTCGATTCCCACGACGACAGCGCGCTCGAGAAGGCCGTGCGCTCGCGCATCGAGGCCGCCAGCCCCGGCGCCCAGGTGCTCGACCTGCATGTCTGGCGGCTGGGTCCGGGCCACCAGGCACTGCTGGTGGCGCTGCGCGGGGCGAATCTGCGCACACCGGACGAATACCGTCGACTGCTGGCCGATGTGCCGAACCTGGTGCATGTGACCATCGAGACCAATCCCGCATGAGACTGCTGCTCGCCGCGGCGCTGCTGGCAACCAGCCTGCCTGCCGCCGCGATCGGACGCATCCGCGTGCAGGCCGCCGCCATCGACAGCAACGGCATCAGCGTGCCCCGGGTGGATGCACGGCTCACGCTGCATTCGGCAACGCGCAGCACGCTGGAACTGCGCACGGGTCGCATCGCGCTGCCAAAGGCCATCGAGGCGCACAGCGGCGCGCTGCAGGGCCTGGCCGTCACCTGCATCGATCCGGTGATTCGGGAACCGCTGCTCGCCTGCCCCCGCCTGTCGCTGGAATTGCGCACGGCGAAGCTCGCCGTGCTCAAAGTGCAGGCAAAAGCGCGCTACGACATGCAGCGCGAGGAACTCACGGCCAGCGGCACCGGGCCTGCGCTCTCGGGCGTGCTGCCCGCCTTCGACCTCACGCATGCACCTGCAGGGTGGAAGGCTCATGCCTCGCTCCCACCAATGCCGGTGAGCGCGTGGCAGGCCCTGCTGCGGCCTTGGGTGTCGCTGCCGGAGTCGCTGGAGGTGTCCGGCCAGACGCGGCTGGAAGTGAACCTCGCGGGGAATGCCGAAAGCACGCGCGCCACGGTGCAGTTCGCACTGAGCGATGGCGCGTTCCAGAACGAGGCCTTCACGTGGCTGGGCGAGAAGCTGGCGCTGGCCGTGCAGGGCGAAGCGGACCTCGCCACCGATCCGCTGGCCTTCACCGTGAAGGTGAGCGGCACGCAGGGCCAGGCGCTGGCCGGGCCCGTACTGCTGGATTTCACCGCCAATCCGCTGGAGCTTGCCGCCCGTGGCACGTTCACGCCGCAACAGCTCGTGATCGAGGCCTTCCAGGCACGCCAGAAGGATCTGGCGGATCTGTCGGGCGCCGCGCGCATCACGCTCGAACCCTTTGCGATCATCGCCGCGAACGCCGAGGTTCGCGACCTGCGCTTTCCCGCGGCCTACACCACCTACCTGCAGCAGTCGCTGGCCACCACGCCCTTCAACCAGCTCAAGACCACAGGCTCTGCCAGCGCGTCGGTGCGCATCGAGGCCAACCAGCCGGTGGCGCTGTCGCTGGGCGTGAAGGACCTGGACTTCAGTGATGACTCGCGTGGCCTTGCGGTCACCGGCGTGCAGGCTGATGTGAACTGGAGCGCCGGCGCCACCGGATCCAGGCGTACTTCCTTCCTCGCGTGGGCCACCTCGCAGGGCTGGGGCATCACCGGCGCGCGAACGCGCGTGGACTTCGCCGTGCATGATCGGGATTTCCAGCTTCTGCAGCCGGCGCGCCTGCCGTTCTTCGATGGCGCGCTGCGCATCAATACCTTCGTCATCAGGCAGTTTGGCGAACCGGACATGGCCGGGGATTTCGACGCGCTGATCGAGCCGATCAGCATCGGTCCCATTGCCCGCGCGCTCGGCTGGCCGGAATTCGGCGGCTCGCTGGCCGGGCGCATTCCGGGCCTGGCCTACCGCAACCGCGAGCTCACGCTGCAGGGCGACATCGAGGCGCAGGTGTTCGATGGCCGCGTCGTGGCGCGCAACCTGCGCGTGCGCGATCCGTTCGGCAACCTGCCAAGGCTCTACGCCGATGTGGCCGCGCGCAACCTCGACCTGGACCTCGTCACCCGCACCTTCGAGTTCGGCAGCATCACCGGGCGGCTCGACGTCGACCTGGCGGGACTTGAAACCGTGGGGCTTTCCCCGGTGGCCTTCGATCTGCGCATCGCCACGCCGCCCGCGGACAAGAGCCGGCACCGCATCAGCCAGCGCGCCGTGCAGAGCCTGTCGAACATCGGCGGCAGCGGCGGCGGCGTTGCCGCCGCGATGCAGTCCGGCGCGCTGCGCTTCTTCGATGAATTCACCTATGACCGCCTGGGCCTGAACTGCCGGCTGCGCGAGGATGTGTGCCAGATGTCCGGCGCCGGCCCCGCTGCCTCGGGGTTCTACATCGTGAAGGGCGCGGGACTGCCGCGCATCGACATCATCGGCAACAACCAGCGCGTGGCATGGCTGACATTCATCTCGCAGGCCTCCAATGCGCTGTCGAACCCGGGCGAGATCAATGTGCGTTAGGATCCATCATCCGGATTCAGGCGTGGTTCAGCCGCCCCGGACTCTCATAGTTGCGTGAACGGGAGAACACCTGCCATGACATCACCTGCCCTGCGCAATGCCGCGCGCTTCGCGAAGATCACGCTGGCAAGCCTCGTGATCGGGGCCTGCGTCACGATCAACGTGTACTTTCCCGCCGCCGCCGCGGAGAAGGCCGCCGACCAGATCATCGATGCCATCACCGGCGCCACGGGCGCGCGCCCGCAGGCCGCGCCGGCCACGCCTCCGCCCACCGGCGCCACGCAGTACCGCGAGCCCGGCGTGCTGGTCGCGGCCCTCGGCAAGGTGCTCTATGCCGTCATCCCGGCCGCGCAGGCGCAGGATGCCGCGAACATCGATGTCTCCTCGCCCGAGATCCGCGCCATCCAGTCGTCGATGACCGCGCGCTTCTCGCAGCTGCGCAAGTTCTTCGACTCCGGCGCGCTGGGCCTCACGCAGGATGGCCTGGTGCAGATCCGCGATGCCGCCTCGCTGTCGCTGCCCGATCGCGGACTGCTGAACCGCCTGGTGGCCGAAGACAACAAGGATCGCGAGTCGCTGTACAGCGAGATCGCCAGGGCCAATGGACATCCGGAATGGGCGGGGGATCTGCGCAAGATCTTCGCGCGGCGCTGGGTTGAGCGTGGCGCGCAGTCCGGGTGGTACTACCAGAATGCTGCGGGGGCGTGGGTTCAGAAGCAGTAGCGGATTTCGCCTTTCTATCGCTTCCGGCGTCCCTTCTGCACGGGAAACGCCTGCTGGAGATCAAGCACCTTGCCGGTCGAATCATCGGCCTGATAGCCCGGCAACCGGTTCACCGTTTCCTTGAACTCCTCGCTGCGCAGGACTCTGAGCAGTTCGCGTACTGCAGGCGTGTCCAGTGATCGCTCCTCGCACACCAGGAAATAGCGCTCTGTCTGGATCGGCAGGAAATCCAGCTTGAATTGTTTGGCCGGAGTTTCGACTCCGAAACCCACATCAGCCATGCCGCTTGCCACATAGGCCGCGACGGCGGCATGCGTCAACTCGCACTTCTCATATCCATGCACGCTCGCCGGATCAATGCCTTCCTTGTGCAGCAGCAGATCGAGCAGGAAGCGCGTCCCTGAACCTGACTGACGATTGATGAAGCGCAGATCCGGTCGCGCCAGATCCCCGATGCCGTAGATCTTCTTTGGATCGCCTTTCGCCACCATCAGACCGAGCCTGCGCGTAGCGACACCGATCAGCTTCTGGGTCGCGGGCCTGAGCCACTGGGCGTAGTGAGTTACGCCCGCGGCCTGGAACTCGCCCATCGGGACATGGAAGCCGGCGACTTCGCACCCACCCAACCCCAGCGATGCCACCGCTTCGGTACTGCCGCAGTACCGGAGCTCGTGCACGACGCCGGCGCGACCCAGGGCTTCATGCATTGCCTCGATCGCGAATCCATGGCTGGCATGGATGCGCAACAGGGCGTTGGCACGCATCAACACACGGTCGATCTGCGCCTGGAGTTCGGACGCGAGTGAATCCAGCGTCGGCGACAGGCGTGCCGCAATCCGGCGGTCCGCCCAGACGAGGCTTTCGGCAAGGGGACTCAGGGACGAGCCCTTGCCGCGCTCCATGCGCAACAGCGGTGCGCCCAGCAACTGCTCACCTTGGCGGATGAGTTGCCAGGCATGCCGGTAGGACACCTGCATCGACCGACACGCCTTAAGCAGGCTGCCATGGTCGGCAACACCGACAAGCAGCGCAACGGTGCGTTCTGCGAGTGCGGAGCCGTCGGGGCTCCGAATCGTCCACCTGGGCTGGATGCTCACACGATGCATGGCGGCGAACATTATGCCCCTGATAGCATATATCGTCATCCCCCAGGATCATATTGTTGCGCTTTCCCTGCGCGAATAGATTGGCGCCCCCGAATCCGGCGCTTGTGCTGTCAAGCGCCTATGCGTCAAAGGAAACCTCCATGCGCCCATTGCTCACCAGGCCTTCCGTCTCCTGCATCGTTGCGATGCTGGTCCAGGCGGCTGCGGCTCAGGCCCAAGTTCCCGCCGCGGCTCCCGCCAACGAGGGCGAGGAGATATTTGCGTTGGGCCAAGTGACAGTCCTCGGGGAAAGGGTGGCCGATACCTCCAGCGATGACAGCATCAGCACCGACGAGATCTGGAACTTCAACGCCAATACGCTGACTGAAGCGGTGAAGCTCGTCCCCGGCGTAAACAGCGGCTTCACCTCCAATGGCCGCCGCAACGAGGGCGACATCAGTGTCCGGGGCTTCGACCGCTGGCGCGTGCCCTTGTCGATCGACGGCATTCGCGTCTACCTGCCGGCGGACAATCGAATCGACTTCAATCGCTTCCTGACACCGGACCTGGGGGAGATCCAGATCCGCAAGGGCTATGCGTCTGTGCTGGATGGCCCGGGCGCACTGGGCGGTGCGGTGAATCTGGTTACCCGCAAGCCGACGAAGGAGTTCGAGGCGGAATTCCAGGGCGGCACTTCCTTTGACCGCAGCGGTGACTACGAAGGCTGGTTCGGCACGGCGCTGCTTGGCACTCGTCAGGAAAGCTGGTACCTGCAGGCCAGCTTGACGCAGCTCAAGCGCGATCACTGGACGCTGGCAAAGGGCTTCACGCCAGAAGGCCCTGCGGAGGATGGTGGCGAACGCAACGGTTCCTATAGCAAGGACTGGCGCATAAACGTGAAGGCGGGATTCACGCCGAACGAGACCGATGAGTACTCGCTGAGCTTCACGAAACAAAGCGGCGAGAAGGGTGCACCGCTGGGCGTGGATTTCCTGCTGCCCAACGGTGCTGTCCGGAATCCCCCCTATCAGCCCAACAACTACTGGACCTGGCCCTACTGGGATGTCCAGAGCGCCTACTGGCTGTCGAACACGCAGCTCGGCGACAGCAGCTACGTGAAGACGCGGGTGTACTACAACGAGTTCGAGAACGCGCTGTTCGCCTGGGACGATGCCACCTACAGCAGCCAGTCTGCCAACGGCCGCTTCCGCAGCTTCTATGACGACAGCGCCTTCGGCGGCAGCGTTGAGGCCGGGACCAGTTTCAGCGAGAACAGCTCAACCAAGGCAGCACTCCACTGGCGGCGCGACCGCCACAGTGAGTACAACTTCAATCGACCGACAAACCCCACTTTGTCGAGCACCGAGCCGAAACAACACAATGAGGAGCGCACCTGGTCCCTTGCCCTCGAGCAGAGCTGGTCGGCCACCGGCGCGGTGAAGCTGGTCGCCGGCGTGAGCTACGACCACAATGAACGCACACAGGCCGAGGATTTCGGAGCGATTCCCGCCCAGCCGCCGGGATTGACCTGTGTAGCTGCAGGAGCGACGTCGCCCTGCCTCTACGGACAACCTCTGGGCAACGACAATGCCTTCAACTGGCAGACGGCGCTGCAGTGGGACTATGCCGGCAACGCGCAGCTGGGAGCCAGCATCTCGTCGCGCTCGCGCTTTCCGAACAACTTCGAACGCTACAGCACCCGGTTCGGAACCGCGGTGCCGAATCCGGATCTCGGCTCGGAGCGGGCGATCAACTATGAAGTCAACTGGAAGGCAGCGCCGATCGAAGGCGCCCAGGTGTCTGCTGCGGTGTTCTTTGCAGATGTGCAGAACATGATCCAGACGGTCATCGTGCAGGCCTCGCCGCAACAGACGCAGACGCAGAACGTTGGCAGTGGGCACAACCTCGGGTTCGAGCTCGCAGCGGACTGGAACGTGTTGCCCGAGTTGCGGGTCGGCGCCAACTACAGTTATCTGAAGCGCAAGATCAAGGATCCGGTGCCCGCCAATCTGCAGCCCACCGGCGTGCCGGATCATCTGGGATTTGCCTATGTCGCGTGGCAACCCGTGGCTACCGTCACCGTACAGCCCAGCGTGGAATTTGCCGGCAATCGCTGGACCGACCTGAATGGCAATGCGACCGTGAGCTATCTGCGGATCGGCCGCTACACGCTGGCCAACCTGCAGGTGACCTGGCGCCCGCTGCAGAACATGGAGGCTGTGCTGGGCGCGCGCAACCTCTTCGACAGAAATTTCGAACTGGCATCCGGCTTCCCCGAACCGGGCCGCACCCTGTTCACGAAAGTGCGGATCAATTTCAACTAGCGGCCCGCGAGCAGTGCCTCGAGCTCGCCGCTGCCCAGCTCACGGTGCAGCAGCGTGCCGAAAAGCTCCCGCAGGTCCTGTTCGAATCCCGGGCGCTGGTCCGCCGGCGAGAGCACCATCGCCACCCAGACCAGCCCGAGCAGCCGATTCACCGACGGGGGTCGTGCGATCCAGTCGTGCGGCAGACCGGGCGCGGAAAAGACCTTGCCATCGCGCACGGCCTTCAGGCCCTGCCACGACGTGTCCGATCCGGCCTGCGCGCGCAGGACTGGGTTCAGCGCGAAGATCACGTCGGGCTGCCACTGCCGCACCTGCGCGAACGTGATCGGCAGCGTCTTCGCGTCGTCGAGTCGGCCGGCGACGTTCTCGAGCCCGAGCCACGCGAAGATCTCTGCGGCCGGCATGTCGGTGAAGATGGGTGAGAGACCGTCTGCGCTGTCGGTGACATAGGCGCGCCGGGATGGCGACCGGGCAAGCAGGTTCCGGTATTTTTCGAGGATGCGCTGCGCCAGCGCCGCAAGCTGCGTGCTGCGAGCCTCCTCGCCGACGAGCGGACCGATCCGGCGGTAGGCATCGGGAATGCGGCCCAGCGCCCCGTCGAACAGCAGGTAGGGCACGTGCAGGCGCGCCTCGATCGCATCGGCGCGCTCGATGTAGTCGGGATCGACGGTTCCGTAATCGAGGATCAGGTCCGGTGCGAGGGCGAGGAAATCGGCGTCGCGCGACGGGTCGCGGCCCTCAGGCAGCTTCCGGATGATCACGCGCGGCTGCAGGGCTTCCGGAATGAAGCGGCGTGCCGCAGGTGACGGCTCGCGGTTCCAGCCGACCAGGCGCGTCGGCGCCAGCGTGTAGAGCAGCACCTCGGCCGGCCCGCCTGCGGCAGCGATTCGCATGGCCGGTGCCGAGAGCTCCCGGGTGCGACCCGCATCATCCCTTGCGATCAGTGCGTCAGCCGCGACAGCAATGTTCCCGATGAGGCACAGGCAAAGCAGTGACCAGACCGGCAAACCGGCCATTGGAGACCGCCTAGCGTGCAGACTCATCGTACCGCGCTGCCTTCGGTCGGAGCCTTATCCGGATTGCCAAACCTATACAGGTTGATCTCGTCCCTCAGGGTCCGTGCTGCAATCCGCGCCGCCTCCGCGAAATCCTCGCCGGAACTGGCGTAGATGATTCCGCGCGATGAGTTCAGCACCATGCCGAATCCGTCTGCCGTGCGGCCCGCCCGAACAGCCGCCGCCACGTCGCCACCCTGCGCGCCCACGCTGGGCACCAGGAAGGGCAGGTCTCCCACCACCGCGCGGATCTCGGCCAGTTCCTGCGGATAGGTGGCGCCGATCACCAGCATGCAGTTGCCGCCGGCATTCCAGTCGCGCGCGACGCGCTCGGCCACGTGGCGATACAGGCGCTTGCCGCCGGACTCCAGGTCCTGGAAATCACGCGCACCGGGATTCGAGGTGCGGCACAGGATGATGACGCCGCGGTCCTTCCACTTCAGGTACGGCTCCACCGAATCGAATCCCAGGTAGGGATTCACCGTGACCGAATCGGCGCCGTAGCGTTCGAAGGATTCCTGCGCGTATTTGGCGGCGGTGCTGCCGATGTCGCCGCGCTTGGAATCCAGGATCACCGGCAGGCCAGGATGCTTCTCGTGGATGTAGCGGATGGTCGCCAGCAACTGGTCTTCGGCGCCCAGCGCGGCGTAGTGCGCGAACTGCGGCTTGAAGCAGCAGGCGTACTCGGCCGTGGCATCGACAATGCGGCGGTTGAACTCGAGGATCGGCTGCGGCAGCGAGCGGATGTGCGCCGGCAGCTTTTCCAGTTCCGGGTCGAGGCCCACGCACACCAGCGAGTTGTTCTTCGTGGCCGCGGCACGCAGCTTTGCGACGAACGCCCCACGCTCAGTCACGCGTGCCGCTCCCGCGGTTCAGCAGCGTGACCGCCAGCGCGAACATGCCGACCGCGAACACCAGCATGATGGCGAAGGCGCCGGCAACGCTCACGTCGCTGGTGCCGAGGAAGCCATAGCGGAAGGCATTCACCATGTGCAGGATGGGGTTCACCATCGAGATCTGCCGCGCCCACTCGGGCAGCAGGTCGATGGAATAGAACACGCCGCCGAAATAAGTGAGCGGCGTCAGCACGAACGAGGGAATCCAGTTCACCTGGTCGAAGTTCTTGGCAAAGATGGCGTTGATGAGCCCGCCCAGCGAGAACACCGTCGAGGTGAGGAGGACCGCCGCCAGCACCACGCCGATGTTGTGCACCTGCAGGTGGTGCGAATGCAGCCAGATGAACACCAGCGCCACCACCGTGACCACGAGGCCAACCATCATCCCGCGCAGCAGGCCACCGCACACGTAGCCGGCCACGATCACCCAGTTGGGCATCGGCGAAACCAGCAGTTCCTCGATGTGCTTGCCGAACTTGGCGCCGAAGAAACTCGACACCACGTTGCCGTAGGAGTTGGTGATCACGGACATCATGATCAGTCCGGGCGCGATGTAGGCGATGTAGTCGAAACCGCCCATCTCGCCGATGCGCCGGCCCACCAGGCTGCCGAAGATCACGAAATACAGCGTGGTGGTGACCGCCGAGGGCACCAGCGTCTGGCCCCAGATGCGGATGATGCGGCCGAACTCGCGGATGATGATGGTGCGAAAGCCGATCGCGCGGATCGTGGACAGCGGCAGGGCCTGCGTGCTCATGGTGCGCGGTTCTCCACCAGTCGCATGAACATCTCCTCGAGCCGGTTCACCTTGTTGCGCATCGAGAGCACCGCCACCTGCTGGGCGGAGAGCCGCGCGAAGATGTCGTTGAGGTTCTGCTCCTTCGACATCTCCACCTCGAGCGTGTGGTCATCCACCAACTTCACGCCGTAGCCTTCCAGGTGGGGCGCGACCGTCGACGGGATCGCGCAGCGTGAACAGGAAGCTCTCGGTCTGCAGCTTGCGCAGCAGGTTACTCATCCGGTCGCGCTCGATGATGCGCCCGCCGTCGATGATGGCGATGTTGCGGCAGAGGTTCTCGGCCTCTTCCAGGTAGTGCGTGGTCAGGATGATGGTGGTGCCCTGCTCGTTGATCTGGCGCAGGAAATCCCACATCGAACGGCGGATCTCGATGTCGACGCCGGCGGTGGGCTCGTCGAGGATCAGCAGCCGCGGCTCGTGCATCAGCGCGCGGGCGATCATCAGCCGGCGCTTCATGCCGCCGGACAGCGCCCGGGCCATGCCCTTGCGCTTCTCCCAAAGCTGCAGCTGCTTCAGGTATTTTTCCGCGCGCTCGCGCGCCAGGCCCCGCTCCACGCCATAGAACCCCGCCTGGTTGACCACGATGGTCTCCGGGGATTCGAACATGTTGAAGTTGATTTCCTGCGGCACGATGCCGATGCAGGACTTGGCGCGGTCCAGGTCGCGGTCGATGTCGTAGCCGAACACGCTCACCTGGCCGGCCGTCTTGTTCACCAGCGAGGTGACGATGCCGATCAGCGTGGTCTTGCCGGCGCCGTTCGGGCCCAGCAGCGCGAAAAAGTCGCCCTCTTCCACATCGAGATCGATGCCCTTCAGGGCCTGGACCCCGTTCCTGTAGGTCTTGGTGAGACCCTTTACCGAGAGAGCGTGCATTGGTCGGCCATTCTAAAAGAAAAAGCCCCGCGCGGTTCGGCCGCGCGGGGCTTTGTTTTCTTGGGCCCTGAAGGACTACTTCGCGAGCTGCAGCAGCCCCATGGCCACCCAGCCTTCATTGCCCAGCTCGTCCTGTACCTTCCAGAACGGCCCCTGCTTCTCGCCGGTGGGATAGAGCATGGCACCCGCATCCAGGTCGCGCAGCGACTGGCTGGAGGGGCTGGGACCGGAGAACAGCTTGCCGGCCTTGGCCATGCTGACCGCCTGCTGCACGTTGTCGGCCTTGGCGTCGGGCTCGATGGCCTTCACGTCGTTCACCAGCTTGACGAACGCATCGAGATAGGCGGCCGTGACCACCTGGCCGATCTCGGTATTGGCGTAGCTGCTGGCGCCGCCCGCCGCAAAGCCGCCGAAGAAGGCACCGCCACCGGCGCCCCAGCCCAGGTCGGTCTTCTTGGCATGACCCTGCTGCAGCGAGACCTGCTCGGTGGAGCGCACGTCGGTCATGGTCAGCACCACATCGGCCGTCTTGCTCTTGAGGCTGATGCCGCCCATCAACGCGCCGGCCACCCCTCCCAGCATTCCGCCCAGGATGCCACCGACATTCTTGCCGCCAGAGTTGGCGTTGCGGTTGACGATGTCCGGCACCAGCACGTAGTCGGCCGCCTTCATCTGGCCCTTGCCGATATTCGAGCCGCCGCGCATCTCACCGCCGCCCGCCAGGGCGCGCTCGGCCTGCGCCGCCGCCAGGCCCTTGCCGCGATCCACCAGCGTGAAGCAGCCGGACTGAGACACGAACACCTTGATGAGCGCCTCGGGCGACTCGAGGTTCAGCGCCGTCCACCACTTGTTCTCGGGCTCCGTGACCGCCATCGTGCCCACCTTCTTGTCGCACTTGGGGATTTCCGGGGGCGCCTTCTTGTCGGCGGCGACGGCGGAGCCGGCAAAGCCGGTGCCCAGCGCGGCCAGCACGGCGGCGGCGACCAGCGATCTGACGGAAGACTGAGTCATGATGGCAACTCCCTTTGGAACTTGTTGTTCGCTGAAACGGAACAGGCGGAACGGATGGGCCCGGAAAAGGCCCTGCCACGATACGGATAAAGGTAGCACATGCGATAATTTCGCAAAACGTGCCCCCTTCCCCCCACCCTTTCTATAGGTGTCCTTGATGGATAGCCTCATGCCCCTGATCAGCGACCCGGCCGCATGGTTGGCACTGATAACCCTGATCGCCATGGAAGTGGTGCTGGGCATCGACAACCTGGTGTTCATCGCCATCCTCACCAACAAGCTGCCGGAATCGCAGCGCGACAAAGCCCGGCGGCTGGGCATTGCGCTGGCCCTGATCCTGCGGCTGGCCCTGCTGGGCACGGTGGCGCTGATCGTGCGGCTGACCGAGCCGGTCTTTACGGTATTCGGCAACGGGTTCTCCTGGCGTGACCTCATCCTGCTCGCCGGCGGCCTGTTCCTGATCTGGAAGGCCACCAAGGAAATCCACCACAACACCGATCCCGACGACAGTCCCGACATGTTCGAGCCGGCTGTTTCGCGCATGGGCTTCAACGCGGCCATCGGCCAGATCATCCTGCTCGACATCGTGTTCTCGATCGACAGCATCGTCACCGCGGTCGGCATGACCGACCACATCCCGATCATGGTGGTCGCGGTGGTGGTCACGGTGGGCATCATGATGTTCGCGGCGGGCCCGCTGGCGAACTTCATCCAGAACAACCCGACGCTGGTGATGCTGGCCCTGGGCTTCCTGCTGCTCATCGGTACCACGCTGGTGGCTGATGCGTTCGGCGTGCATGTGCCCAAGGGCTACATCTACAGCGCGATAGCGTTCTCGGTGATGGTGGAAGTCCTCAACATGCGCGCGCGCCGCGCGCGCCAGAAGCGCAAGCGGGAGCAGGCGGCCGCGGAACAGGCGGCGTGAGCCGCTTCCTCCCCGATCCGTTCATCCTGGCGCTGCTGGCTACGGTGGCGCTGGCCACCGTGCTGCCGGCGGACGGCGCGGCGGCGGTCTGGGTGGGGCACGTTGCAACCACCGCCGTGGTGGTGCTGTTCTTCCTGCACGGCGTGCGGCTGCCGCGCGAGAACCTGGTCGCCGCGCTGCTGCACTGGCGCCTGCACCTGCTGATCCTCGCCACCACCTTCGCGTTTTTTCCGCTGGTGGGCGCGGCGATGTCCACGGCCTTCCCCTCGCTGCTGCCGGCCAGCCTCTGGGCGGGCGTGCTGTTCCTCTGCGCGCTGCCCTCCACGGTGCAGACGTCCATCGCCTACACGTCGATCGCCAAGGGCAATGTCGCCGCCAGCGTGGCCTCGGCCGCGGCCTCCAATCTGCTCGGCATCGTGCTCACGCCGCTGCTGGCAGGGCTGCTGCTGCACACACAGGGCGGCGAGGTGCCTCTGTCGGGCATCTGGAAGGTGGTGCTGCAGCTGCTGCTGCCCTTCGTGGTCGGCCATGCGCTGCGACCCTGGCTCGCCAAGTGGGCTGCCGAGCAGCGCAAGCTGCTCACCTACTCCGACCGGCTGACCGTGCTGCTGTCGGTGTACAGCGCGTTCTCAGCGGGCGTGATCGGCGGCATCTGGTCGCAGGTGCCGATGACCACGCTGCTGATTCTCGCTCTCGTTTGCGCCGTGCTGCTGGCTGCCGCGCTGCTGTTCACGATCTACACCGCGCGCGCCGCGGGCCTTTCCACAGAGGATGCCCGCGCCATGCTGCATGCCGGCGCGCTGAAGAGCCTGGTCAGCGGCGTGCCGATGGCGCGCGTGCTGTTCCCTTCGGCGCAGATCGGCGCGATCATCCTGCCTGTGATGATCTACCACCAGTTGCAGCTGATGGTGTGCGCGACGATCGCGCGACGCCAGGGCAGCAAATAGCAGGACGCCACCATGATTCCCTATCGCAAAGAACCCAGCTACGTGCCGCCCGAGCAGTGTCCGCAGCAGGGCCACGAGCGCATGATCCTGCAGCAGCCCATCGTCAATTTCACCGCCGACGGCATCAGCGAGCCCGAAGCGGCGATGCTCCGGCACATGAACGAAACCGGCGCAGTGTTCATGATGGGGCAGAACCCGAAGCTGCCCGTGATGCCGGCGAAGCCGAAGCTGCTCGACTTCTTCCACTACCGATTCTGCGATATCGCCTTCCGCCACCTGCTGCAGAGCGCGAAGCTGGCGCTGGACTCCGGCCAGAACGAGACCGTGGTCGTCGCCTGCCTGCTGCACGACATCTCCAACGGCGCCTTCCTGCGCACCGACCACGGCTACTGGGGCGCGCAGATGATCGCCCCCTACGTGAGCGAGGAGATCTCCTGGGCCATCAAGTACCACCAGGCGCTGCGTTACTACGCCGATGAAGCGGCGGGCTTCAAATACCCCGACGCCTACTACAAGTTCTTCGGGCCGGAATACAAGCCGCCGGAATACATCCACAACGACTACCTGCAAGCGCGCAAGCACCGCTGGTACATGACCTCGCGCTTCATCACGATCTACGACATCTACTCGTTCGACGACCGTGTGGAAGTCGATCCCGACATCTTCACCGACATCATCGGGCGCAATTTCAAGGAACCCGAAGAGGGGCTTGGATTCGACGGTTCGCCGGTGGCGCACATGTGGCGCACGATGATCTGGCCGAACAACTTCCTCTGAACCGAGGCGGTCGGCGAGCATGGGGCAGAACAACCCGTACGCAGCGCCCAGGGCGCGCGTGGCCGATGTGCCGGATCCGGGCCAGGACCATGAGCGCCTGAAGCGGATCGCCTCGGGCCAGCGCATCATCATCTATTCGCTGCTGGGGTCCTTCTTCGCCTACGCCATGCAGGTGATGGTGGGCCCCGTCGCCGTCGTGCTGACGCTGTCGGCCTTCATCGTGTCGATCGTCGGCGCCGTGAGGCTGGCGGGCGCGCTGGGACGTGGTGTGGTGTGGCAGGTCGTCTACGCCATCCTGATGGTGATCCCGCTGATCAACCTGCTGGCCATGCTGGCGTTGAGTTCGCAGGCCACCCGCGCGCTGCGCAAGGGCGGATACCGCGTGGGATTCCTGGGCGCGCGGCCACCCAAGGCCTGAGCGACGCGCCGCTCAGTCGGCGGCAGCTTTCGCAGGCCCGTCGCCGGTGAAGATCTTCGTCCCGCCGGCAGCGGTGATGGTGGCCTGGCCCACGTTCGGGGAGTCGGGATTCTTTGCGCGCCAGCCATTGACGGTCACCACGGCGCCAGCTTTCAGCGTGTCCTTGCGCCAGCCCTGGCGAAACAGCGAATTCGGGGAACCCCCTTCCACGTGGTACACGAAGCTCGCGCCGGCCTGCTTCACCTCGATGAGCGTGTAGATGTGCGGATTCATCCACATCACCTTCTGCACGGTGCCGGTGAAGGTCACGGGCTTGCCCGAATCGAACTCCGCCGCGGTGGAATGATGCGCCAGCGCAGTGGCGGCGCCGGAGATGGCACAGGCCAGCAGCGAAATGCGCAGCACCAGGCTCTTATTCTTCATCGTCGTTCTCCGGCGGCGTCCAGGGTTTGATGGCGCCGCTGAACAGGTTGCCCAGGTTGTTCTCCTCGCAGGAATATTCCAGCACCACGTCTGACGCGGGCTTGAGCTTCCACGTGCGGACATTCATCCAGTCGCGGGTGTAGGCCTTCGGATCGTGCACCGTCACCGTGTGCTCGATCGTGCGCGCATCCACCATCCTGAACGTGTTGGTCAGCTTCAGCTGTTTGCTGTGCGGGTGGCCGGCAGTGTCGAGCCGCGTGTAGCCATTGAAGCCCGCGGTTTCCACCACCAGCGTGTCGCCATCCCAGCGGCCGCTCGAGACACCGGTCCAGGAGGGTGGCATGTCGACCGGCCATTTCTGCCCCGCGGTAGGCACCCAGTGGAACCATGTGTTCTGTTCGAACAGCATCGCGATGGATGCCGGGTTCTGCACGAACTGCACGCCATGCGGCGAATTGATGTTGCGCGACATGCCGAACGGCAGGCAGCTGCCGGCGTAGTCGCCATCGTTCACGGGGTCGTAGGACTTCCACTGCTTCAGGCCCCAGTCGGTATAGGGCAGGTCCAGCGTGCGCGCCGCGCTGCCGGCCGACGATGCCTTGGCATCGGGCAGTGGCGCGCGAGTGAACTGCAGCGGGTTGCGCGTGACCGGATCGAGCACCCTGCCCGCCCCCGCCATGTCGGGCGTGTAGGGATTTGCCCAGTGGCCGGAAAGATCCGGCTTGCCGTTGGCCATGCGCGGAATGCCGTCGGCAGGCGCGGCCGCCCACGCGATGACCGCACTGCATTGCAGCGCCAAGGCCCAGATGAAAGTGGCCCGTCTCGGCATGGATCCCCCGGGGCGCGATTGAATCTTGTTATGGGTGCAGTGTGCCCCAGGCGGGCAACCCGCGCCACAAAGCGCGCCACCGCGCCCCCCCCCCCCCCCCCCGGCCCCCCCCCCCCCCCGGCCCCCCGCGGGGCCCCGGGCGGGCCCCCCCCCGGGGGGCCGCCCCCCCCCCCCCCCGGGGGGGCGGCGCCGCCCGGGGGCCCCGGCCATCCGGCGGCAGGTGAATCCGGTCCAGTTGCGGGCGGCGTATGATGGATGCATCGCGGCCGCAGGCCTTTCGGGGGAACACCATGGACGAGCAGTCACTGAACCGTCGCAGAATCCTGTCGGGCATGGCCCTGGCCGCTGGCACGGCCGGAATCGGCCTGGGCACACGCAATGCCCGCGCCGCCGACGCGCCCGCCACGCCCGATGCGGGCACGGCCCAGGCGCCCACCATCACCGATGTGAAAGACAAGGTGGTTTACATCACCGGCGGATCCAGTGGCATCGGCCTGGGCATCGCGCGCGTGATGCATGAGTACGGCGCGAAAGTGGTGATGGGCAACCTGAACGACCAGCAGTTCGCCGACGCGCTGAAGCATTTCCCGGCCAACGATCCGCGACTGTTCACCGTGGTGCACGACGTGATGGACCGCGATGGCTGGCAGCGCACCGCCGATGCCATCGAGAAGAAATTCGGCGCAGTGGACATCCTCGTGAACAACGCCGGCGTGGGCCTGCAGCAGTCGGCCAGCGCCGGCTCGCTGAAGGACTGGGAATGGGGCATGGGCGTGAATCTTTGGGGGCCCATCTACGGGGTGAACACGTTTGTCCCCAGGATGCTGGCAAAGAAGACCGGTGCGCACATCCTCACCACCACCTCCACGAGCGGCATCCTGCCGGGCAGCGGCGCGGGCATCTACACGGTGGCGAAGATCGCGGCCGTGGGCCTGATGGAAGAGCTGCGCCACGAACTGCGTGAAACCAACATCGGCACTTCGGCTTTCGTGCCGGGACTCACCACCACCAACATCGGACAAAGCGAATCGCACCGGCCGGAAGCACTGAAGAACGATGCGCCGGCCGCACCGCGGCGCGCGGCCACCGGCGCGCCTCCCGCGGCGCGCCCGCCGGCGCCGCAGGTCTCCCCCGCGTGGACGCGGCCGCAGGATCCGGTGGTGGTCGGACGCTTCGTGGTCGACGGCATCCTGCACAACGACCTGTTCATCGTGCTGCAGCCGGAGTATCGGCAGGGCGTGGAGGCGCGCTGCAACGCGCTGCTGGAATCCATGGTGCCCTTCACGCCGATCCCGGAGCACATGAAGACGGGCAACTACCTGCGCACGCCGATCTTCGCGCAGGAGATCACGCACCGGCGCGCCACGCGCAAGCGCGAGATCAAGGGCACCTGACGCAAGCGCACGCAGATGAGCACGCGGACATCGATTCTGGCGGGATTACTCGCCGCATGCATTGGCGGTTCGGCCTTCGCCGCGGGCGCTGCGCCCACCGGCATCGGCTGGACGGGTCTCACCAAACCCCAGGACGTGATCCTGGCGCGCGCCGAACTGATGGAGCACATGGAGGAGCTGATGCGCCCCATCGACACCATCACGGTGACGCCGGGGCCGCTGAAGGATGTTGAGCAGCTTCGTTTCAATGCCGAGGTGGTGGGCGCCATGCTCAAGGCGGTGCCGCACCTGTTCCCTCCCACGACCAACCTCTACGACCCCAAGGCGCTGACGCCGCAGACCATCGCGCTGCCGGCCATCTGGCAGAACTGGGAATCCTTCTATCGCCTGGCCCAGAACTCGTCGAAGGCGGCAGAGGAGTTCGCGCAGGCAAAGGGCGGCCCCGCGATGCGCGCGGCCAGCCGCAGGCTGCGAGCCAGCTGCGACGCCTGCCACACGCCGTTCCTGCGCAAGTACGAACCGCCGAAGACAAAGGCCTCGGACGCCGAGTTCGACTTCGATTCGGTGTTGCCGCCGAAGAAGTGAGCTAGTGCCCGGCGCTGCCTGGCGCCGGAAGCACCTTGCCGGGATTCAGGATGCCCTTCGGGTCCATGGCGCGCTTGATCGCGCGCATCAGCTCGATTTCCGCTTCGCTGCGCGAGAAATGCAGGAAGGGGATCTTCAGCGAACCAATGCCATGCTCGGCGGAAATCGAGCCGCGGCGCTGCGAGACGATGCCGTAGACCTCGTTCTCGATGTCGAGCTCGGGAATGCTGTGGCCCGACATGCGCACCGACACGTGCAGGTTGCCGTCGGCCACGTGGCCGAAGAACACCGACTGCAGCTGCGGCCAGCGCTTCTTCAGCGCGACGCCGATTTCATCGGCCAGTGGCCCGATCTCGCCGGTGGGCACGCTGACGTCGAAGCCAAGCTGCGGCCAGTGCACGCCCTTCGACCATTCGCCGGGGGAATCGCGCACCGCCCACAGCTCGGTGGCCTCGCGCTGCGACTGCGCGATGGTGGCATCGATCACCACGCCGGCTTCGATCGCCTCGGAAATCACCGTTTCGTAGCGGGCCTGGTCACCATCCGGATCGGTGCCCAGTGTCTCGATCAGCACGTAGACGCCGTGGCCGATTTCCAGCGGCGGCTTGCGCCCCAGCGCCACGGTGCCCAGCTGGTAGAAATCCGGCCACATCACCTCGAAGGCCGACAGCTGCGCGCCGAAGCCGCTGCGCGCGCGCCGCAGCAGGTCGAGCACGCCCGGATAGTCGTTCACCGCGCAGATGCCAATGCAGGTGCTGCGGGGCTTGGGGAACAGCCGCAGCACCACCGCGGTGATGATGCCCAGCGTGCCCTCGGCGCCGATGAACAGCTGCCGCAGGTCGTAGCCGGAGTTGTTCTTGATCACCTTGCGCAGCGCGTCGATGACCGTGCCGTCGGCGAGCACGGCCTCCACGCCCAGCACCAGGTCGCGCGCCATGCCATAGCGCAGCACGCGGTTGCCGCCGGCGTTGGTCGACACATTGCCGCCAATCTGGCACGAGCCGCGACCACCCAGGTCGAGCGGGAAGAACAGGTCGGCGGCATCGGCGGCCTTCTGCACGGCTTCCATCGCCACGCCCGCCTCCACCGTGATGGTGCCCGCGGCGGTGTCGATTTCCTTGATGGCGCGCATGCGCTCCATGCTCAGCACCACGCAGGGTCCGATCGGCACGGCGCCACCGGCCAGGCCCGTGAGCCCGCCCTGCGGCTGCACGGCTATCCCGCGTTCATTGCAATATCGCAGCGTCTTCGACACCTGCTCGGTGGAACGCGGGAACACCAGCGCCTGCACGCCCACGTCGGTGCGACCATGCACGCAGTAGTCGTGCGTGTGCTTTTCCAGCAGTGTCGCGTCCGGTCCCTTCACGATGTCGCTGCCCAGCAGCGCCACCAGCTCCCCCAGCACATTCTTATCGGTCATTCGTCTCGCCCAGCTTGCGGTAGTACTCGGCGACATTGTCGCGGTAGCGACGCGAGTCGTCGACTGCCGCATTGGCCCGGGCGGGGGAGTCCTTGCTCGACGCGCGCTCGGCCTTCAGGGCTGCCAGCTCGAGCTGGCCCAGCAGCGCCACCATGCGCGGGTATTCGGCGGACAGCGGATCGGCGCCGCCGCGGCGCAGGCGCTCGGACAGTTCGCGCAGCGCCGTGACATCGGCCTCGGCCAGCGCGCCATTGGCCAGCTGCTCGCGCAGCTGCTGCAGTCGCTGGCTGGAAAGCTGACCCTGCTCGCGCATCGCGCGGCGATCCGCGTCGGTCACCGGCGCGATCTGGCCGCCGCCACTGACGAAGCGCCCCTGACCGCCACCGAAATCCCTGCCGCCGCCGGCGCGCCCGAAATCATCGCCGCCACCGTCGGCGCCGCCATTGCGCCCGCCCTGGCTGCCAGGCTGATTGCCACCGGGGCCGCGCTGCGTGCCTTCGCCCTGGCCCTGCTGGCCCGTCTGGCCACCGTCCTGCCCGGCCTGGCCATCGCGCGCCTCGGCCGACTGCGTGCCGGCCTCACCCTGGTTGCGACCGTTCTGAGCCTGGCCCTGCGCGCGGGCACGTTCCAGCGCGCGGCGCAGGTCCGACAGTTCCGCCAGCAGGTCGCCGGGGTTGGCGTCGCGCTGCGCGCTGCGACGCTCGCCGCTCTCGCCGGTCGCTACGCTGGCCGCCTCTTCCAGATTCTGCTGCAGCTGTTCCAGGCCTTCGTTGATGAGCCCGTCACGCGAGGCAGCCTGCACGCCGCGGCCGCGCTCGATCTCGCTGGCGCTGCGCGCCAGCCGCGAGGCCGTGTCGGACTCATCCAGTTCGCGCGTGGCCTCAGCCACACGTTCGCTGGCCCGCGGCGCGCGCGCGCCGGCCTGCTGGCGCGTTGAGCGCATCTGCCGCTGCAGCTCCTCGAGGCCCTGCTGGATCTCGCGCTTCTGCTCGGCCAGGCGCTCGGCCTGTTCATACGAGAGACCGCTGCGTGGCTGCGTGCCGGGGCGCGCGATGCTGGGTGGTGCCTGCGGAGTCTGCGGCGTCAGCGCCGCGCGCAGGTCCTGCTCCGACTGGCGCTGCCGGTCGGAGAGCTCGCGCGCCGAGCGCGCCAGTTCGTTGAAGCGATCACCCACGGCCTGGCGCTGGCCGCGCTCCAGCTGCTCCGTGGCGCGCTTCAACTGCTCGCTCGCGCGATTGGCGTTTTCCTGCGCATTGCCATTGCGCGCCTGCATCTGGCGCATGGCCTCGCTGACCTGGCGCGCCGCCTCGGCGGCCGCGCTGGCGGAGGACTGCCCCTGCGCGCCCTGCTGGTTGCCAGACTGCTGCCCACTCTGCTGGCCGCTCTGCTGGCCTCCGCGCTGTTGCTGCTGCTGGGCCAACTGCTCGAGCTGCTGGCGCAGCTGCTCGGCCTCGCGGCGAAGCTGTTCCTGCTGCCATTTCTGCGCCTCGGGCGGGGTCTGCTGGCGCGCGGCCTCGCGCGCCAGCTGTTCCTGGCGCCGCGCCAGCTCGCGCAACCGCCGCATCGCCTCGTCTTCGGTCTGGCTGCGCTGCTCCTGCGACATCGAAGACTGGGTTTCGTACTGGTTCTTGGCCAGGTCCATTTCAAGCTCGGTCATCTCCGACACGTCGCGGCCCGCCTGGGCGCCACCACCGCCACCCCCGCCGCCGCGCTGCATCGACACCTGGATCTCGCGGAACGTGGCCTCGGCGCGCAGCAGATGCTGCAGCGCCTGCTGCTCGTGCTTCACGGCCGCCTGCAGGTCCTGCTTGTCGAGCGACTCGGCCGCAGGACGCATCGCCTTGGTCGCATCCTCCAGGCTCTTCACGAACTTGCTGATGTTTTCATCGCCGGTGAGCTCGCGTGCCTTGGCGCGCTCGGCCAGCGTGGCAGCCTGTTCGGCCAGCGTGTTCTGCACCTCGGAGAGCATGCGGGCGTTGTCCGCATCGCGCTCGGCGGCGCGGCCGCCTTCCTTCGTGGCATTGCGCTGCAGGTTGAACGTGGCCAGCAGCACCTCGCGCTGGCGCTGCGAGATCTGACCCTGGTCCTCTTCGCCGCCACCACCGCCACCGCCGCCGCCATTGGCCTGCGACTGCGTGTAACGCTGCTCGAAGGGCTGAACCTGGATCAGGAACAGGTCGGTCTGCACACTGTTGCTGTGGTCGCGGGCCTGCGCGTAGTAGCTGACCAGATCGCCCGGAACCAGCAGCGGCGACTCGCCGCGTGGCCCCTTCTGCTGCATCTCTTCCAGCCGCAGCAGCGCCGCGGCCTGGATGTCGGCAGCGCCCGCGGGGAGTTTGTCCACCTGCCAATCGCCGCCATTGACCGAGTAGTGCAGCTCCAGCGCCTCGAGGCGGAAGTCATCCTGGGCCTTCACGCCCACCGGCACTTCCTCGATGTTGGTGGCGCGATAGTCTCGCCCGGGGTTCTGGATCTGCACCGTGGGCTTCTCGTCGGGCACCACGTCGATGAGATAGTCATCGGTGAGCGGCACCACTTCATCGCCGAAGCGCGTGGCGATGCGATAGTGGCCCGTCTGCTTCACCACGAGGCTGCCCGCGCTGGTCAGATTGGTCTGCGACAGCGCCGACGACGCGCCGTTCACGATGATGAGCGGCGAGGTCAGCGGCTTGTCAGTGCGCACCTCGAGCGTCACCTGCGTGCCCGCGACCGCGCGGATGTCACCGGCTTCTTCCTGCACCTGCTGCGCCAGGCCCGTCCACGACGGATAGCGGTAGGTGAGCCGCAGGCTCTCGATGCGCGGCAGGTCGACCACGTCGATCTTGTGTTCGCGGCTCTTCAGTGAGCCTGCTGAAACGTAATAGCGCGCGCCGTCGCGCACCGCGAACAGCGTGAACGAATGGCCACCGTCATTGCCGGCCACCATCGGCGCGGTTTCCCAGTCGCCGTCGCCGAACTTCACATGCAGCTGCGCGTCGCGCGCGCCACCGGCCACCAGCGCGCTGATCGCCAGGTCCTGGTTGCGGCGCACCGAGACATCGCCCGGGCGCACGGCAATGCCACCGGCGGCCACCGCGATGCGGCTGGCCGTCGGCAGCTTGCCCAGCCACAGGTGCCGCGCACCCTCGCCCACCGAGCCGCCGATGAACAGCAGACCGACCAGAGAAGCGAACGCCACGCCGGCCACCGCCGCGGGAATCGCGAGCCGCTTCGTGGGGATCGACCGGCTGAGCGGTTCGGCCTCCGCGATGCGCGCGGCGTCATCGGCCAGCAGTTCGAGCAGGAACGGCGCCTCGCCGGGCTTGCGGCTTTCCTGCAGGTAGGTGTGGATGCGGCCTTCCTGCGCGGGCAGCGCTCGCTCGAGCGCATCGGCGCCCGCGTTGCGCTGCAGGTCGCGCCAGCGCAGGAAGGCGAACACGGCGACCGCCAGCAGCGCCGCCACCAGCAGCGCGCGGCCGATGCCTGCCGCCGTGTCGGAGAACACCGCGCGCGTGAGCCACAGCCCCGCCAGCACCGTCACCACCAGCAGCGCGCCCGCCAGCAGCGCGGCGCCCTGTGTCAGCAGCACCAGTTTCAGGCGGGCGCGGGCCCGCTGCAGGTAGAGGTCGAGATTTTCGCGTGAACTCATGCGCGCCGCTCCCGCTGCACGTGCAGGTGATAGTTCGCCACCAGCGGCTCCAGGAAAGCAAGCGCCGCGGCAGCCAGCAGAAACCAGAACCAGACCGGAATGATGCGCTCGGGCGCGCCGGAAGGGGCTGCCGACGCCGCGGCAGTGGCGGCGGCGGCCCTTTCGGCCTGCAGGGCCTGCCAGCGCTTCACCGCCGGCTCACCCATGCGCTCGAGCCGGGATTCGCGCGGATCGACGTTCACGGCGATGAAATCGCTGCGTCCGCCCCCGCGCACTTCGTAGTAGCCGGCCATCTCGGGCACCAGGCGCGGGCCGCTGGTGGCCGCATCCAGCATCATGGTGCGGCGCCCGCGCGGATCGAACACCTGCCCCGCGCCGCGACGGGCGAGGTCGGACTCGAATGCCGTACCGACCGTGGCCGTGGCGGGCGCCGCACGCGCGCCGGCCAGATAGGCCGTGGATTCGGCGATGAAACGCACGAACAGCGGATGGATGGCGAGGTCATTCCAAGCGCGATCGAGCGGCGAAGCGAAGGTGAGCAGGCGTCCCTTCGCCAGCGACTGCTCGAACAGCAGTGGCGCATCGCCCTCGAAACGCAGCAGCACCTGCGCGCCATCGGGCGCGATCACCGGCACATGGCGGAAGAAGCGGATGCTGCGCCAGGCGCCGGGCTCGCGCAGCACGGGATGACTCTGTTCCACCTCGGCCACGCGCGCGGCCGCCTCGCCCGCGGCGCGCGCTCGGCCCGTGGCCAGCTGCGCGCCGGCCAGCGGCACCGCGCGCTGCTGCAGCGTGCGCGGCCCCAGCGTCAGCAGCGCCGCGCCGCCAGCTTCCACGTATTTGCGCAGTCCCTGTTCTGGCGCGCCGGCGAGCAGGCCCGCATCCGACACGACCACCGCCGCGAACTCGGACAGCGAGCGCGTTGCCAATGCCCCTGCCGTGGACACCTCGACATCAAATCGCGGCTCGGCCAGTGCCTGCAGTGCTGCCCGCAGGTAGGTGGCGTCATCACCAGCCGCCGATGCCGCCACCAGCAGCACCTTCGGCTGCACGCGGCGCACCAGCGCATAGGCGCCATCATCCGCGGGCAGGTCATCGGCAGGCGTCAGCCTCGCCGCGAGGCGATGCTCGCCCTGCCCCAGTTCGCCGATCTCGAAGCGCTGCACATCGGGCAGCGTGGCGCGCGGCGACAGCGTGCGCCGCCCGCGCTCGGCGCCATTGACCTCCAGCACCAGCGTGCGACCGGCCAGCGCGGCGGCATCGCCCTCGATGCGCACCAGCGCCTCGTTGCCGCGCTCTGACATGCTGACGCCGGCCACGCGCAGGTTCTGCACTGCTGTCGCGCCCACATCGACAATGTCCAGCTGCACGCCCGGCGGCAGCTGCAGGTCCGCGAAGCGCAGCGGACTGGCCGAAGCCTGCAGGTCGGTGATCAGGTGCACGACGATGCGCTCGCCAGGCCCTGCGCCCCAGCCCGTGGCGCCGCTGGCCAGCATGCCGTAGTCCAGGCGTGATTCGCCGGGCGTCAGATCGCCAAGCGCCGCGCGGAACGCGCCCGCCTCGCCGGCGAAGGAGGCCTGCTTCAGCACGCGCAGGCGATGATCGGCGGCGACCAGCATCATGCGGTCGGCGCCACGCACCTTGCCCACCAGCGCCGTGGCCTCGGCACGCGCCCGATCCCACACGCCGGCGTACTGCATCGACAGCGAGGTGTCGACCACGATCACATGCAGCGCGGCGCCCGCGGCGCCGGCCTTCACCGGCAGGCGCCACTGCGGACCTGCGAACGCCAGCACCACGGCCGCCAGCAGCAGCAGGCGCAGCAGCAGCAGCAGCCAGTAGCGCAGCTCGTGCCGGCGATTGCGCCGCACATCGCTGGGCTCCAGGAACATCAGCGACGCGAATGCATGCTTCGTGTCGGTCTTGCGCGCAAAACGATGCAGCCACAGCGGGATGGCAAGTCCCAGCAGCCCCAGCAGCGCAAGTGGCGCGATCCACATACGCTATGCCCGCTTCCGGAACATGAAGTAGCCGCGCAGCGCGCGATCCAGCGGTTCGTCGCTGGCCAGCAGCAGATGATCTGCGCCCAGCCTGCCAGCCACCTTGTTCATGTGTTCGATGTGGGCCTGCAGGCGCTCCTTGTAGGTGGTGCGCAGGTAATCCGGCGACACCTCGAGCGTCTGGCCGGACTCCACATCCTCGAACAGCACGGACTCATCCCACGATGGGTCGAGCTCCGCGCGATCCATGATCTGGAAGATCATGATGTCGTGGCCGCGCCAGGCCAGCGGCTGCACGGCGCGGGTGATGGCTTCGGGCTCGCAGTACAGGTCGGAGATCACCACCACCAGGCCCCGGCGCTGGCAGTGCTCGCGCAGCTGGCGCAGCGATTCGGTGAGGTCGGTGCGGCTGCCGGCCGTAAGGCCATCGAGCGAATGCAGGATGGCGCCCAGGCTGCCGGTGCGGCTGGAAGGCGGCCGATAGCTGCGCACCTTCGAATCAAACGCGATGAGCCCCACCGGATCGTGCTGGTGCAGGGCCATGTAGGCCAGCGAAGCGGCCACGTACTTGGCGTATTGCAGCTTGCTGACCTTGCCGGACGAATAGCCCATCGAGGCGCTGACATCCAGCGCGATCATCAGCCGCGTGTTGGTCTCGCCCAGGTAGCGGCGGATGTAGGTGCGGTCGGTGCGCGCGAACACGTTCCAGTCGACGAAGCGCGGATCATCGCCTTCGGAATAGGCCTTGTACTCGGCGAACTCCTGGCTGAAGCCGAACCGCGGGCTCTTGTGCATGCCCTGGAAAAAGCCCTCGACCGCCTGGCGCGCCACCAGCTCCAGCGTCGAAAGCCCGGCAAGGACCTCCGGTCGCAGCAGCGCGAAGGGACTGTTGGTGCGCGTTTGCATGGGTGCCTGGTCGCCTATACCGGCAACACGGAGTTCACCACGCCGGCGAGCATCGCATCGACGGTGACGCCATCGGACTCGGCCTGGTAATTGGTGAGCACGCGATGGCGCAGCACCGGCAGCGCCAGCGCGCGCAGGTCTTCCTCGGTCACGTGGTAGCGGCCCAGCGACAGAGCGCGCGACTTGGCGGCCAGCGCCAGGAACTGCGTGGCGCGGATGCTGGCGCCGTAGCGCGCGTATTTCTTCACGTCTTCGCCGGCGGAAGGATCGGTGGGGCGCGTGGCGCGCACCAGCGCCACCGCCTTGCGGCCGATTTCATCGGACATCGGCACCTGGCGCACCAGCCACTGGAATTTCAGGATCTCGGCTGCATCGGTGCAGGCGTTGACGACGGGAGGATCCACGCGCGAGGTGTTGTCGCTGACCACCTTCAGCTCGTCGTCGGCGTTCAGGTAATCGAGCACCACGTTGAACAGGAAGCGGTCGAGCTGCGCCTCGGGCAGCGGATAGGTGCCCTCCAGCTCGATCGGATTCTGCGTGGCCAGCACGAAGAACGGCGCGTCGATGCGGCGCGTGTTGCCGCGCACCGTCACCGACAGTTCCTGCATGGCTTCGAGAAGCGCCGACTGGGTCTTCGGTGGCGTACGGTTGATCTCATCGGCCAGCAGCACATGCGCGAACAGCGGACCGGGCACGAAGGTCCAGGTGCGCTTGCCCGAGGCCTGGTCCTCTTCGAGGATGTCGGTGCCGGTGATGTCCGTGGGCATCAGGTCGGGCGTGAACTGGATGCGCTTGAAAGACAGCCCCAGTGCGCTCGCCAGCGTGCGCACCAGCAGCGTCTTGGCCGTGCCGGGCAGGCCGGTGATGAGACAGTGACCGCCGACCAGCAGCGTGATCAGCAACTGCTCCACGACCTCGTCCTGGCCGACGATCAGCTTGCGCACTTCGCCGCGGATGGCAGTGAAGGTGGTGCCGAACCGGTCGACCAGTTGGCGGGCATCGGGAGCGTTGATAGCCGAGACGGTCATGGTGTGCGATCTCCAGTCATTTCCAGCAAGAGTTTCTGCGCGGGCCGATAGTTGGGTGCGGTGTCCAGGGCTTCGAGCAGTCGGCGGCGGGCCTCAGCGGCATCGCCGGTGAGACGATAGGCGCGGGCAAGGCCATAGTTGGCCGCCGCGGTATCCAGCGGCTGAAGCGCCAGCAGCACCTGGTACTCACGCAGCGCCTCGGGCCCCTTGCGCTGCGCGAGCAGCAGCGCGCCCAACTGGTCGTGGCCATCCACCGTCAGCGGGTCGGCATAATTCACGGCAGCCAGCACTTCGGCGGCATCGGCGTCGCGCTTGGCGGCCAGCAGCAGCGCCCCCAGCTTGCGAAGGCCCGCCGGATCCCAGCCGCCGGCCTTGCGCCAGGCCGTGAGCGCCGCGATGGCGCCGGCCGTGTTGTTCAGGCCTTCTTCGGCGGCAGCCAGCACCTCATAGGCGCTGCCTTCGCTGGTGAACTCCGGCAGCATCATCACGGTGGCCTGTGCGGCGTCGCGGGCTGCCGGGAAGTTGCGCGCCTCGAGCATGGTGTGCGCGCGCTGCATCTGGTTGGCCCAGCGCTTGGGATCGGTCAGGTAGGCCTGGAAGCGCAGCTTCATGAACTCGGTGAACTCGCGGTCGAACTGCTCTTCGCTCACGCCGAAGGCCGTGCGGACCGCGGTGGCCGTGGTCATCGCATCATCGTTGAAGGCACGCAGGAACTGCGCCAGCTTCGCGAATCCCCAGCGCTGGTCCGCGAACAGGCACATGAGGCCGGCCTGCATGTAGGCCATCTGCACCTGGCCTTCGTACGAAGGCCGCATGAACCCATCGTCGAGCTTCGCGATGGGCAGGAATTTTCCCGCGGCGAAGGTATCGATCACGTTCGGACCGATAGACACGCCCGGCGTGGGGCCCGTGGTCCATTCCTCGAATACCGACAGCCCTTCGGAGAGCCAGCGCGGCACGCGGTGACGCGTCGCGCCCAGCGTGTACACATGCGCCATCTCGTGCCACAGCGTGCTGCCCCAGTGGAAGTCGCCGCTCTTGCGGCCCGAGGGACTGTCCATCGCCACCAGGTCGCCGAAGGTCACGCCCAGCAGGCCGATGCCCGGCAGGCCCGCGATGCGCACCGCGAAGTCATCGTGGTTGGGATAGATCTCGACGCCCACGGGGCCCTCGGGCGTGTAGCCATAGCGCTTCGAGAACAGTGCCATGGACTCCTGCGCCAGCTTCTCCACATACGGCCGCAGTGGTCCCGACTCGCTCTTGTTCAGCATCAGTTTCAGCGCCGGCGCCGGGGTGTCGATGATCTCGAACTGCGCCAGGCTGTCGAGCAGCCGCAGCGTGTTCACCGTGGTGGTGTTGAACGGATCGCCCTCGTAGGCCGCCACCAGCGGCGCGCGCGCCTCGGTCATCTGGCCGAGGCGCATCATGTTCAGGCCCAGCTCGCGCTGCGCGGACCACAGGTCCGGCTGCACCGCCACCGCGCGCTTCAGCCACACATCGGCTTCCTTGTAGCGACGACGGATCACCTCGAAATGCGCCAGCCGCTCGAACAGCGTGCCGTAGCGCGGGTTGT
The DNA here is from genome assembly GCA_016720075.1 of Pseudomonadota bacterium. Classification (GTDB taxonomy): domain Bacteria; phylum Pseudomonadota; class Gammaproteobacteria; order Steroidobacterales; family Steroidobacteraceae; genus ZC4RG30. The sequence goes on along the minus strand of JADJXW010000001.1, from coordinate 247,600 downwards.
ACGCCAGCACCGCGCGCGTCCACTGGCCGGGGTCGCGATTGCGCACCACTTCGATGGCGGCCAGCAGCGTCTGCGCCTCGACCGGCGGCAGCTTCTGCTGCTCGGCAAGCGTGAGCGCGCGCTGCGCGGAACGCACGGCCGCATCCAGCTCGCCGCGTTCGATCGACACCCGCGCGGCGACCAGGTGGGTTTCCACCTGGCCCGGATCCTCGGACTGCAGCAACGCGACCTGGTCCATCACATCGCCGTCGAACTGCTCGGCCATCAGCCGCGCCATCGCGAGCCTCGCGCCCCGGTCGCCCTTGTCGATGTTCAGCGCTTCCTGGAACAGCTTCGCCGCATCGGCATGCTGGCTGGCGTCCAGGTACATGCGGCCCCAGCGCACGCGTGGCCGCGTGGCGCGCGGCTCGGCCGCGGCAGCCTCGCGGAAGAACTCGTTGGCATTGCGCAGGTCACCCAGCGCCCACGCGGCTTCGGCGCGAATCACCGGCGCCGCATCGCGCAGCAGCGGACGCAGGCAGGCACGGGCGTCTTCCACACGCCCCCGGTGCAGCGGCTCATCGCATTTGCGCAGCGCCGCGGGGCGGGCGCTGTCGTAGTCGATCTGCTGCGCGGTGGCCGCCATCGACAGCGCGAGGCCCAGGCCTGCCACGCAGGCCGCTGCCAGCATGCGCGGGGATTCAACGAACCGCATTGCCGCCTCCCGACTTCACGCCCAGCGCGGCCAGCCGCGCGTCCACCTTCTCGCCCAGCTTCGCCAGCTCCACCAGCACCGGCTCGATGCGGTTGTAGTACTCCTCGCGCGGCAGGTCGGTCTTCAGCGGCTTCAGGCCCGCGAGCCGGCTTTCGATGCCACCCTGCTGGCGGCGCAGCGCGATCAGCTCCGGATCACTGGCGAACAGCGCCGCGGCGCCCAGCCGCGCGACCACGAATCGACCGGGTTCGCTGCCCGTGAGCTTGGCGTGCTCGGTAAGGAGCGCCGCATCGGCCTTGAACGCATCGGCCACCTTGCGCGTGGCGTAGTCATAGGCTTCCTGCGCGGTGACGGCGCCGTCCTTGTCGCGGTCAGCGGCGTCCTGCGTCATCGCTTCGGCCCAGTAACCGGCGAAGCGCGTGGCATTGCGCTCACCACCGCTGCGCGTGGCGGTGATGATCACGCGGTTCGCGCGCGTCCATTTCTCGGCGACGGCGCCACTGCTGCTGGTGCCGTTGACGATGAGCTGCGGCACGCCGGCGGGCATCTTCTCGAGCAGCGCCAGCAGCTCGCTGCCCGTGATGTCCGGGCCCGGCAGGTTCAGCCGGTATTCGTTGCCATCGAAGCTGCCATGGCCCACCAGCATCAGCATGAACTGGTCGCCCGCCGCGAGTTCGCGAGTGATGCGCGCCAGCTCGCGCGTGATGGCCTCGCGGGTCGCCGCCTCGCCGGCCAGGCGCACGACGGTGTCCTTGTTGCCGGTGGCCGTGATGGCGGCGCCGGCCATCGTCTGGCTCCACTGCGTGAAGCGCTCTTCATACTGCGTTTCGCCGCCAAGACCGGCCACCACGAGCACCTGCGTCGCGGCGCGCGCCGAGGCCGCGCCCAGCAGGCCCATTGCGATGCACGCGATGCGCCGTGCCGTCATGCCGGGCTTCACAGCCGCCTCCAGAGCCGACGCAGCATCCATTCCGAGAGCTTCAGCAGCGCCAGCAGCAGCAGCGCCAGCGGTATGTTCCACAGGTCGAGCGTCTGTCGCTCGACCATGCCGGCGCGTGAGTAGCGGATGGCCTCCGGCAGGCCGGCCAGATCGCCCAGCGCCCAGTAGCGGCCGCCGGTCTCGCGGGCAATGCGCTCGAGCATCGGGCGGTGCTGATACAGGCCGAACTGCTCGCGCACGCCATCGACCCGGCGCAGATGCGTCTCGGCCTCGCCCAGCGCTCGGTCACCCACCTTCGCCGTCATCTGCACACGATACATGCCGGGCACGGCGGCCTGCACCCGCAGGCGGTAGCGACCATCGTCGCGGCCGGAAGGTTCCACGGTCACCGGCGCGATGTCGCCGCTGTCGGCTGCGGCGGTCACGTTCACCACCGCACCGGGAACGGGACGGAAGGTCTCATCCAGCACCTGCGCCTCGAGCTGCAGCGTGCCTTCGTCTTCGTAGACGGTGCGTTCAGCTTGCAATGAGCAGCCGCGATGGCGCGGGTGCGGCCAGCGCGTGCAATAGCTGGCGCCAGAACTGCTCGTGGCGCTGGTCCTCCAGCGGCAGGCGCATCTGCCAGCGCCAGCTGCTGGCCGTGGCCAGCAGCCAGGTGGAGCCGCGGCCATAGCGCTGCCACACCAGCAGCGGATCGGCGCGCTGCGCCGACTGGGCCTCGAGCAGCACCACGGCGCCCGGGCGCAGCGGACCGATGTTCTGGAAGTCGGTCAGCGACGGCAGCTCGGACCACAGCTTCTGGTTCTTCACCGGATCGGCATCGAGACGGCCGATCGGGGATTCCTCTCCGTACGTGGTCAGCCGCGCGCGGGTGCTGAGCGAACCATAGCTGGGCTGCGGACCGCCGGGCAGCCGCGCGGGCAGCAGCGCCTGCACCGGCACGCGCCCCCAGCCGCCATCGCCCATGCCATCACGGCCGGCCAGCATCAGCAGCGAGCCGCCGCGCCGATCCACGTAGTCCTTCAGCCATTCGTGCTGTTCGCGCGAGAACGCCGCCGCCTCGATGCTGCCGAGGATGACGGCATCGAACGCATCCAGTTCGGCCTCGCTCTCCGGCAGCCCCTCTTTCAGTTCATCGCCGGACTTCACGCCCTGGCGGTAGAAGCGATTGGGCGTGGCGCGCATCGCGCTCACCACGCGCAGCGAGCGATCGCCATCGGCCGCGCGGCGCATGAACTTGTATTCCCAGCGCGGCTCGCCCTCGATGTACAGCACGCTGCGCGGCCGGCCATCCACATCGATAATCGCGCGCCGTTCATTGTTGAGCGCGCTCGCCTCGTCGTTCACCGCATCAAGGGCCACGCGCAGGTCGCGAACCCCTTCTTCCCCGGCCGGGAACTCGATGCCCACCGTGGTGAGTCCGGCCTTGCCGGGCAGCGGCACTTCCTGCGCGGCCACGAGTTTCTCGCCGTCATACACGCGCACGCGGGTGCCCCGCTGGCGCTGGTGCCGAATCGACACCACGGCGCGCAGCATTTCGCCGGCCACCGCCGAGTCCGGCGCCTGCAGCTGTTCGAGTTCCACGTCGTTGTCGGACTGCTCAGGTCCCACGCCGATGGCGTGCACCGGAATGCCCGTGGCCGCCAGCCGCGCCAGCTGCGCTTCATCGAGCGAGCCGCCGTTCTCGGCGCCATCGCTCACCAGCACCACCGCGGCCATCGGCACGCTGGCGGCCATCTGCGTGACCGTCGTCAGCGCATCGCCGATGCGCGTGGCGCCAGCGCCGCCCGGCAGCGCATCGAGCGATTCGAGTGACTGCGCGCGATCATCGAACGCGAACAGCCGCAGCTCGGAGCTGGCGCCGATCTGCTCCAGCGCGCCGGAATCCTGCAGCGCGCGCACCGCCTGCTCGCGCCACGAGCCCTGCTGCCCATGCGGCGCATTCATGCTGCCGGAGTCATCAACCACCACCGCCACCACGTTCTCGCGATCGCGGATGCGCTCCACGTTCAGCACCGGCCGCCACAGCAGCAGCAGCGCCAGCGCGAGGAACGCGAACTGCAGCAGCCCGATCACGCCTCGCTGCAGGATGTTGAGCTCGCTCCTGCGCAGCAGCGTGAAGACGATGGCCGCCAGGCCCGCGCCCGCCAGCGCGAACAGCAGCCACAGCGGCCAGCCGCGCGCGAACGCCAGCTCTCCGCTGCGAAAGGCCCATATCGAGTGTCCGAGCAGGAAGTCGAGCATCAGTGGCTCATCGAGTAGAGCGCATAGCTGATGCCGATGCGGTAGGCCAGCGCGGTGAGGTGCTGCGGATATTCCGGCGTGTCGGCGTGTTCCCAGGCATCGCCCAGGTCCATGTTGAAATTGATCGCCACCATCAGCCGGCCCTGATCGTCGAACACCCCGCGCCAGCGCGCCTGCACGCCATCCTGTTCGTAGGTGCGGCCGGTCATCAGTGCATAGATGCCCGGGACCTGCACCTTCTGGTCAAGGTCCCACACCACATGGAACACCTCATGGTCCTCGGGGATGTCGACCACCTCGCGATCCGGGAACACGCGCCGCATGGATTCCATGAAGGATTCCCACTGCACGGAACCGTGAAAATCATCCACCATCAGGAAGCCGCCCTTCAGCAGGTACTCGCGCATCCGCGCGGCCTCGGCATCGTCCAGGTACCAGCGGCCGACTTCCACCGCATAGAGGAATGGATAGTCGAACAGATCCTCGTCCAAGGGCCGCACCGGCAGCACCACGTCGCCACCGGCGCGCAGCGGATCGATGGTGTTGATGCGCGTGAGCCGGCGGATTCCCTGCGTGAGGTGGTACTCCGCCTCGGGCGCGTCGGTGGTCCAGGAACCGCCGCGGCCCCGGAAGCCGCCGAAGCCCAGCGCGAAGTTGTCGTTGTAGGCCAGGCGGGCCAGCCGGAACTCCGGCGGCGGCGGGGCCATGGCCACAGCAGCGTTGGCCCGTCCGTCTGCGGTATTGGCATGCGCGCCCGACAGCAACGCGCACAAGGCCGTGGCGGTTGCCAGGCCGAGTAGCTGGCGAACCTGCCTGACTCGTGACCCCATCAACTGAAACTAACCTTGAATACCGCCGGATGCCAGCATCGCGACGGCGTACTTCGCGAGGGCGAAAGTCCTGCCGCGGCAAGCGGCTACATTCGGTTACCGAATGGCGGCAACCGCCGCCCTCGGCTATTTCGCGAACAGCTGCCCCATGTCGCGGAAGGCCTTGAACTCCAGCGCGTTGCCGGACGGATCCTGGAAGAACATCGTCGCCTGCTCGCCCACCTGGCCCTTGAAGCGGATGCCCGGCTCGATGCCGAAGCGGATGCCGGCGGCCTGCAGCGTTTCGGCCAGCCGGTGCCAGTGGTCCCATTCGAGCACCACGCCAAAGTGCGGCACCGGCACATCCTTGCCATCGACCGGGTTGTAGATGGGCCGGGCCGCGCCGCCCGCGTGATCAAGGTGCGCCACGAGCTGGTGCCCGAAGAAGTCGAAATCCACCCACTCGGGCGAGCTGCGCCCCTCGGCGCAGCCCAGCAGCCCGCCGTAGAAACGGCGCGCCTCGGCGAGGTCTTTGACGGGAACGGCGAGATGGAAGGGTTGGACCACGGGAGCCTCGGGCAGTTACGGCAGTTTAGGAAATCGCGGCCGGCCCCGCACCGGCCCAGTGGGCGCACTCGAACTCGAACCCCTCGGCGAACAGCGCCGAGTCGCGCCGCCAGCGCACCCGCTCGCGCGTCACCGCCAGGAACCAGGACTGCTCGTTGGCGGGCTCCCCGGCAAAGCAGGCCGGCGCGAGCACGGCGCCGCAGAGCCCGGCTTCGGGATCGCGCACCGAGGCATAGCGGATGAGGCCCGCGCCGGCGGCGCGCGCGTTGCGGGACAGTCGCTGGCAGGCCCGGTAGTCGGCCGGATTGCGCCAGTCCGCGGCATCGCGCGACAGCGGCGGAACGGTCAGATCAATCGCCGCGCCATCGATGCGCACCTCGAACAGCGTTTGCGGCAGCGGCTCGAGCCGCGCAAGCTTCGGGCTGTCGAGCAGGAAGCGCCAGCGCCAGTAGCCCAGCTCCGCGCAGGCCGTGCGCCGCTGCTGCGCGCCGTAGAACACGCCGGCATCGCTGGCGCCACGAAAGCGCGAGCCACCCGGATGCGGCGGCGGATAACGGAACGGCGTCATCAGCAGGTAGTGCTTCGGCGGGCGGGCGGCTGCCGGCTTGCTGCTTTCGAGCAGGTCCTCGAGCAGGGCCTGTTCCTGCAGCGTATCGACCAGCCTTGCGGTGGCCACGCGATGCTGCGCCTCGACCGCGCGCCACAGCGCGCCCTGCCAGGGACGCAGCTCAGAGGCGAGCGCGGCTTGCGTCCAGGTAGTGGAGGACACGCACCAGGCCCTCTGCGCTGCGGATGAGTTCGAGCGGACGGGATCCCAGCGCGAGGTTCTCGCTCCTGAGCCAGGTCTGCGCATCGTGGTCGTTGCCCACGATGGCCTGCAGCGAGCGGAACATGCGCAGGAACAGCAGCGCGAACTCCCACTCGCGCTTGCGCGCGGGCTGCAGCGAATAGCTGCCGCCCACCAGCCGCGAGGCCGTGGCGGGACTGATGCCCAGCACATCGGCCAGCGCCGCCTGGCTCAGCGACAGGAACCCCGCCGCCCTCACCACCGCCTTGGTAAGCGTGGCCGGAGCACTGGCCTCAACTGGATTATGTTGCAATGCGCCCATAGGAATACTTCCGGGGAAATTATAGCGCTCAAATATTTCCCCGGAAAGACTCATGGACGTGAATCGGGTTCCAGTCGCAGCAGAACCCCGTCGTTCTCGTCGGTCAGCACATAAAGAAGACCGTCCGGCCCCTGCCGCACGTCCCGGATGCGCTGGTGCAGGCCGCCGAGCAGGGTTTCGCGCCGCAGCTCCTGCATTTTGTCGTTCAGCACCACCCGCTCCAGGCTGCCGGTGCCGGGGATCTGCCCGCGGCGCACGCTGCCCACGAACACGTTGTTCTTCCAGGTCGGGAAACGATCGCCGGTGTACACCGCAAGGCCGGAAGGCCCGATGGACGGCACCCAGAACACCAGCGGCGGCTCCATGCCGGGCGCCACCGGCGAGGCCGCGAGCTCGGCGCCGTCGTACCCGTGGCCGAAGGTGACCACCGGCCAGCCAAAATTCCTGCCGCCGCGGAGCAGGTTGAGCTCATCGCCGCCATTGGGACCATGCTCGGCAGACAGCATGACGCCCGCGCCCGGATGCCAGGTGAGCGCCAGCGGATCGCGGTGTCCGCGCGTGAACACCGCCGGATTTACATCCTTCTGCCCCACCCAGGGGTTGTCGGCCGGGATGCTGCCGTCATCGCGGATGCGCAGCACCTTGCCGATGGTGTTGTCCATGCGCTGGGCCTCATCGCCGAAGGCCGCGCCGATCTGTATGTAGAGCAGACCATCGCCAGAGAAAGCCAGGCGCGACCCGCTGGTGCCGCCGGATTTGCCCAGGAAGATCTCCTGCACGTCGACCAGCGCCTTGCCGTCGAAGCGCGCGCGCATCACCGCCAAGCGGCTCTGCTGCCGCGCCGGGGTGGTGCCGCTGGCGGGCGTGAAATCGCCGGCCCTGTTGAAGGTGAAATAGACCAGCCGGTTCCTGGCGAAATCCGGATGCAGCGCCAGGTCGTGCAGGCCGGCGCTGCGATAGGCTTTTTCCAGCGCCGGCAGGCCCGGCACCGGCTGCGCTTCGAGCGCGGTGGGGCGCCCCGGTGCGCCCGCCGCATTGCGCAGCAGCCGCAGCGCCCCGCCCCGCTCGCTGATCAGCGCATCGCCGTCGGGCAGCAGCGCGATGGAGAAGGGGTGGTTCAGGCCGCGCGTGACCACCTGCACCCTGATGCCATGCTGCTCGGCGGTGTCGAAGGCGTAGCTGGGCTGCGTGAGCGCGGGGGGCGGGATGCCGATGGGCGCCTGCTGCGCGCCCAGCGGCATGGCCGCGGCCAGCGTGAGGATTCCAAGTTTCAGGCCGATGCGGCCCGCGCGACGAAAATGGACAGTCATGAGGCGCCCTTTTCTTGTTGTGCCTGCGCCGACTATAGCGCCGCGCCTGCCCCCGGGCGCGCGCCCGGCGACAGCATGCCGGCGGCCATGAGCTGCAGCCCGCGCAGGCTCACCTGCGTGAGCAGCGCGGTGTCGGATTCGCGCGCGGCGCCCAGCAGGTGCCGCCACACGCGGGGCTGGCGCTCCCAGCGCGGCCTGACCCAGCCGGGGTGATGCTCGACCACCCAGTCGATGTCGCGCAGCCGAAGCGCTGCCACACGCGTGGCGCAGGCCGGTGACATGCCCAGCACCACGCGGGCGAGCTGGCGATTGGCGCGCGCCAGGTGCCAGCCGAAGATCAGCACCCCGCGCACGAAAACCTCGGCGCCGGGGCCGGTGAACACCGGTTCGCGCGGCGCGGGCTGAGTGTCATGCACCATGCGGCGGGCGGGCAGCGCCCAGCGCGCCTCATCGTCGAAGCCCGCCTCTACCAGCAGGTAGGGACTGGCGGCCAGCTGTGCCTGCGCGGCGGCACCGAGGCCGCGCCAGGCATCGACCTGCCCGCCGAACATCTCGGGCAGGCGCCGCGGCGGCGCGCCCGCGCCCTGCCCGGCCGCCAGCCGGCACAGGAAATCCAGGCATTGCGCGTTGATTTCGGCCACTGCCTCCATCGACCCATCGGCCAGCCATTCCCCGACGCGCCAGCGCGCCGCCATTCCAAAACCTTCCCCATCCATGTGCATTCCTCCGTGTTCAGGCGACATAGTGGCCCGTCGATCCATATCTTCGAAGTTTCAAATTTGGGATATTTTTACCAATTCTGATTTTCAGGCATTCTGCCGCCAGCGCCAGGAGAACAACAACATGCGCGTTTCAGACGATCGTTACAGCCGCGACCGCCAGCGAATCGACCTGGCGCTGCGCTTCATCCACCACGAGGCGCGCACGCGCACCATCCGCACCTGGACGGGCCTCACCGACGATCGCATCCGCAAGCTCTACCGCTCTTATGTCGCCGACGACGCCGCCGGCCACATCACCCGCCATCGCGGCAAGTCGCCCCAGCAGATCACCTTCTTCGTGCGCACCCCGCTCATGCGCCAGGAGGCCTCCGTGCTGGCGAGCGTGTTCTACCTGCTGGGCGTCATGCCCGCCTTGCAGGTGGCCGACGCCGTGCCCCACATCGCCGGCATGCAGCGCGGCGAGGCGCTGTGCGATGCCTTCGAGACCTACCGCATGCTGGTGCCCAATCCGCGCATCAGCTTCGAGCACGCGGTGTTCCTGGTCACGGCGCTGGCCCGCGGCGATGAGTTGCGGGCTTCGCTGTGCGGCGACTGCAGGGGTCTGATCGTGGTCGACCGCTTCGGGGCGGGGCAGCGCCACTGCCTGTCCTGCGAGCAATCCCGGCAGGGACGCCTGCCGCTGGGGTGACGTCGTTCAGCAGGCGTTAGGGGCGCGTTGCTATCATCGGGGGCAACGATGGCCCCCGAAAACCTGTTTGCCGGCGCATACCTCGACCGGCGCGCCGAGGCGCGCCTGCATGAGGGTTGGCTCGCCGAAGCGCAGGCGGACCCGGCCACGCTGTACCTGGCCATTCGCGCCGGGGCAGCGCTGATCCACCCCGCCGGAACGCACCCCGCCGAGGGCGAAGCCCCCACCCGCATCGCCTTTCTCGAGGGCCACGACCCCCGGGTGTGCCGCTGCCTGGTCGCCGAGCGAACCGTGCTGCTGGGCTGGTTCCGCAACCAGCGCTGCGTGCTGGTAGAGGTAGACGCCGACACCACCGCGCGCGAACCCTTCGAACGCTTCGCCGAACTGCGGCCGCTGGCCAGCGAACTGCCGCCAGCCGATGCGGGCCTGGTGGCCTATGCCCGCGCGCTGAACCTGTGGCACGCCGGGCACCGCTTCTGCGGCCACTGCGGCGCGCCCACCCGCAGCGAGCGCGCCGGCCACATGCGCCGCTGCACGGCCTGCGAGCGCCAGAGCTTTCCGCGGCTCGACCCGGCCATCATCGTGCTGGTGCACGATGGCGAGCGCGCGCTGCTGGGGCGCCAGGCCAGCTGGCAACCCAACCGCTACTCCACGATCGCCGGCTTCGTGGAGCCGGGCGAATCGCTGGAAGACGCGGTGCGCCGCGAGGTGGCCGAAGAAGCCGGCGTCACCGCGCATGCCATCGCCTACCACTCCTCGCAGCCCTGGCCGTTCCCGGCCTCGCTGATGCTGGGGTTCGTGGCGCGCGCCGAACACACGACGCCCGAGCTTCGCGACGGCGAACTCGAGGACGCGCGCTGGTTCACCCGCGATGAGATCCGCTCGGGCGCCGTGCACCTGCCACCGCGCGAATCCATCTCGCGCCGGCTGATCGAGCACTGGCTGCACGGTGCCCCGTGAAGGGCTGGAGGCTGCTTCCCGCGCTGCTGCTGCTGTCGCTGCCCGCCGCGGCCGCCATCAAGGTTGAACTGCGCGGCGTCGACGATGAGGTCAAGCTCAATGTGCAGACCTTCCTCAGCGTCGAACGCTACCGCGATCGCAATGACATCGATGCGGACACCGTCGACCGGCTCTTCAACCGCATCGACGGCGAGGTGCGCGAGGCGCTGCGCCCGTTCGGTTACTACGAGCCCGAGGTGCGCTCCGAGCTCAAGCCGCAGGACAAGGGCTGGCTGATCGACATCGACATCACGCCCGGCGAGCCGGTGCGCGTGCGGCATGTGTCCATCGTGATCCGCGGCCAGGGGACTGATGATCCGGCCTTCGATGCCATCCGCTCCCAGCGCGCGCTGCGCGAGGGCATGCGACTGAACCATGGCACCTATGAAGCGGTGAAGGGCGAGCTGATCCGCGCCGCGGCCGGCAACGGCTACCTGGCCGCGCGGCTGGTGCCCAATCCGCTGCTGGTGGACGTGGCCAACCACTCGGCCAGCATCAACCTGGAGCTTGAAACCGGGCCGCGCTACAGCTTCGGCGCCATCAGCATCGAGCAGTCGGTGATCAGGCCGCAGCTCATGCGCCGCTACCTGCGCTTTCGCGAAGGCGATCCCTACAGCGTGGAGCAGCTGCTGCGCACGCAGTTCGCGCTGGACGACAGCCTGTATTTCTCGACGGTGGAAGTCTCTCCCGCCGAGGCCGATGCCGCCACGCTCACCGTGCCGGTGCGCATCACCGCCACGCGCAACGACCGCCAGCTGTCGCTGGGCGCCGGCTACGGCACCGACACTTCGTTCCGCGGCACCCTCGGCTGGACCAACACGCGGCTGAACGATCGCGGCCATCGCCTGCGCTTCGAGATCAAGGGCTCTTCGATCACGCGCCGCGTCGATGCGCGCTACGACATCCCGATCGGCGATCCGGCGCTTGAGCGCTTCTCGCTCGAGGCATTGAACAAGTTCGAGGACGCCGGCGACCTCGACACCAACGAGACTTCGATCACCCCGTCGATCACGCGCGTGCGGGGCAAGTGGCAGGTGGTTACGAAGGTGGCCGCCACGCGCACCAGCACCGACGACGGACAGACCCGCCAGCGCAGCAACCTGCTGGTGCCGGGCATCACGCTGGCCTCGGTACCCGAGGGTTTCCTGGGCGAATCGCTGTTCAGCCGAGCACTGTATGCCGAGGTGATCGGCTCGCAGAAGACGCTGGGATCGGACTCGGACTTCCTGCGGCTGCTGGTGCAGTCGGAGCGGCAGTTCGATCTCACCCGCAAATGGCACCTGCTGCTGCGCGGCGAGCTGGGCACCAGCCTGGTGAAGAACTTCGACGAGATGCCCGGCATCTACCGCTTCTTCGCCGGCGGTGATCGCAGCGTGCGCGGCTTCGCCTACCAGTCGCTGTCACCCGAGGAGCTGGTGCTGCAGCGCGACGGCACGCTGAAGCTCACCGATGTCGGTGGCCGACACCTGATGACGGGCTCCGTCGAAATCGTGCGTGACCTGCCGCGCAACCTGGCCGTGGCCACCTTCTTCGACGCCGGCAGCGCCTTCAATCGCTTCGGCGACAAACTCGAATTCGCGGCCGGCATCGGCTTTCGCTACCGCCTGCCGGTGGTCTCGCTGGGCGTGGATGTGGCCAAGCCGCTGTCCACTGGCGGCGGACTGCGCCTGCACCTGAACATCACACCCAAGCTATGAGACTACGCAGCAAAATTCTGCTGGGAGTGCTGGGCCTGGTGCTGCTGGTGCCCACGGGCGTGGTCTATTACATCGCCACCACCGAGTCGGGCCTGCAGTTCGTCGCGCGGCGCCTGGGCAAGATGGGGCCGGTCACGGTCACCGCGGGCCAGGTGCGCGGCACGCTGGTGGATGGCTTCACCATCGACTCGCTGCGCGTGCAGCACCGCCGTGCCGACGTGCAGATCACGAAGATCGAGTCGCGCATCGAGCTGCTGCCGCTGCTGCTGATGCAGCGCATCCGCGTGCCTCAGACGCACATCGCCCGCGTGACGGTGCAGGTGTTCCCCGACCTTGAAAAGAAGCGCAACTGGGATCCGCATTTCCTGCCCGGCTCGATGCGCATCGATGCAGCTTCCACGCGCATCGACCAGGCGCTGATCACCGCGCCCAGCGGGCACGTGACGCAGCTCGACAACCTCGTCACCTCGGCCACCATCCTGCCGAAGCAGATCCGCGCGCAGTCGGCCGAAGTGGACCTGATGGGCATGCATTTCGTGGCCAAGGGGCGCGTGCTGGCCGCCAGGCCCATGGGCATCGAGGGCGAGTCCACCATCCTCTACCGGCCCGAAGGCCTGCCCGAGTGGCAGATCGAAGGCAGCGCCGAGGGCAACCTCGACAAGCTGTCCATCGACGCGCGCATCCAGCGCCCCTTCCATGCCGACGTGAAGGGCGACGCGCTGACGCTGACCTCGGGCTGGCATTTCGAAGGCCACGGCGTGGTGAAGGACTTCGACCTTGAGCCCTTCGGCGGCGGCCGCGCGCTCGGCATCATCTCGGGCGAGCTCGATTTCACCGCGGCGTCTTCGGGCTACACCGCCCGCGGCATGCTCACGGCGCCGGGCCTCAAGGCCGGACCCATGGGCGTGACCTTCGACGGCAGCTATGCCGCGAAGCACTTGCAGATCCGCAGTGCCACCGTGGCGCATGCGGCCTCGGGCGCGCATGCCACCGTGCGCGGCGGCGTGGACATCGTCCGCGGCGGACCGCAGCTCGATCTTGCCGGCCAGTGGACGCAGTTCCGCTGGCCGCTGGCCGACGACACACCCGCGTTCAGCAGCACACGCGGCACTTTCCAGCTCGCGGGCGTGAAGCCCTGGAATGTGCAGGCCGAGGGCCTCGTCAGCGCCGCGGGCCTTGCCGACCTGCCCGCCTCGATGAAGGGCGCGCTCGCCAGCACCGACATCCGCATCGACAGCGCCGAGGCGGGCCTGCTCGGCGGCAAGGCCACGTTCAAGGGCAATGCCACCTGGCAGCCCGCGGAAACCTGGCGCATCACAGGCCGCATGGCAAACCTCGATTCCTCCACGCTGCGCGCCGATCTTCCGGGGCAGCTCGCCTTCGACTTCGATGCGAAGGGCGCACCGTTCGGCGCGGGCGGCGCGATCGACTTCGACCTGCGGAAGCTCAGCGGCAGGCTGCGCGGCCAGCCAGCCTCGGGCGGCGGCCACTTCGCGCTGCCCGCCGGCAGCCAGGACTGGCAGTTCCGCGGCGTGGACGTGCGCTTCGGGCGCACGCATGTGGAGCTCAACGGGGACTCGGCTCGCGTCGCGACCTCACGTTCGCGCTCGATGCCGAAGACCTGAGCCTGCTTGATCCCGAGGCCCGCGGCCGATTGAACGCGCGCGGCCGCTTTGCGGGCACGCCCGAGATGCCGCTGCTGCTGTTCAAGGCACGCGGTGGCGATTTCGAATGGCGCGGCAACACGCTGGCTGGGCTGAACGCCGACGTGGACATCGACCTGGCCGCTGGCCGCCGCACGCAGGGACAAGTGGACCTCACCAACCTCACCGTGGCCGGCCGCACCGCGCAGAAGGTGTCGCTGACGCTCTCCGGCAGCACCGACGCGCAACGCATCGTGGCCAGCATGGAGGCCGCGCCACTGCGCAGCACGCTCGCGGCCGAAGGGGTGATCGCGGGCGGGCAATGGCAGGGCGCCATCAACAGCATGGCGGTGACCGATGCGCAGAACCTGGAGCTGAAGCTGGTGGCGCCGGCACCGCTGCGATTCTCGGCGCGCGAAGCGGTGCTCGAGAACCTGTGCCTTACCGGCATGGCCGAACGCTTCTGCGCCAGCGGCACGCGCGACGTGGCAGGCCCCTGGAGCGCGCGCTTCTCGGCCACCGCGCTGCCGCTGCGCACGCTCACCGCGGGCCTGACGCAGGACATGGCCTACGAAGGCACCATCAATATCGCCGGCGAAGCGGCGGGCGCTCCCGGCACGCACGAAACCGGCACGCTGCGCGCGCAGCTCATCGACGCGCAGCTGCGGCACCAGCTCGGCAACGGCCGCGAGGAGCGCATGGCGCTGGGCACCGGCAGCGTGGATGCCGCCGCCACGCTCGATGGATTCAGCGCGAAAGTGGAACTGGATGCCGGTGATTCGGGCCACATCCGCGGGCAGCTCACCGGCCAGCGCAACACCGAAGACTGGCGCGATCACCCGATCCGCGGCTCGCTCGAGGCAAGCACCACGGGCCTTGCGCTGCTCGACATCTACGTGGGCGGCATCGACCGGGCCAGCGGCCGGCTGGCCACCAACGTGAACATCGCCGGCACGCTGGGCACGCCTTCGATCGAGGGCACGCTGCAGCTGCGTGAGGCGCAGATCGACGTGTACCAGGTGAACCTGTCGCTGCGCGCGTTGCAGCTCGATGCGCGCTTCGATGCCAAGGCACTGGAGCTTTCCGGCCAGACGAAAGTCGGCGATGGCAGTGCCAGTTTCAACGGCCGGCTGGCCTGGCGCGACCGGGAGCCCTACGGCACGCTGCACGTGGAGGGTGAGAACCTGCGTGTGGTGGATGTGCCCGAAGCACGCATCGAGGCTTCGCCGAAGCTTGATTTCAAGCTCGAGGGCCGGCGCATCGAGGCCAATGGCGAAGTGCGCGTGCCCCGCGGCCGGCTGGAGCCGGCCGACCTCACCAATGCCGTGCTCGCCTCGGGCGACGAGGTGCTGGTGGGCGCGCCGCCGGTGGATCCGGCCATGCGCTGGACCGTGGTCAGCAACATCCGCCTGACGCTGGGCGATGACGTGAACATCAACTCGCTGGGCCTCACCGCGAAGCTGGGCGGCAGCATCGTGCTGCGCACCGATGAGTCGCAGATCAGCCGCGGCCAGGGCGAACTGAACGTGATCTCCGGCAAGTACGCGGCGCTCGGGCGGCAGCTCGACGTGCAGCGCGGCCGACTGATCTTCAACAACGGCCCGCTGGGTGATCCGGGCATCGACCTGCGCGCGCAGAAGGTGTTCCCCGATGTCACTGCCGGCGTGAACGTGCGCGGTTCACTGCGCGCGCCGCGCATGACGTTCTTCTCAGAGCCCGCCATTCCGCAATCGCAGATCGCCTCGCTGATCCTGGCCGGCGGCTCGCTGGAAACCGTGCAGAACTCCAACAACCCCGGTGCGGCGCGCAACGACCTGCTGGCGCAGGGCGGCGCCATCCTCGCGCAGCAGATCGGCTCGCGCGTGGGCATCGATGACGTGAGCCTGGAATCCAACTCCTTCGCGCAGAACCAGACCTCGCTGGTGCTGGGGCGCTATCTCTCACCGCATATCTACATCAGCTACGGCATCAGCCTCGCCGAGGCCATCAACACGCTGAAGCTGCGCTACACCATCGGCGACAACTGGACGATCAAGACCGAGGCCGGCCAGGAGCGCAGCGCCGACATCGTGTTCACGGTGCGCAATCCCCGGTTCGGGGGCCGCAAGAAGCCCGCCACGCCGGCGGTCAGCCCAGACGGATCCGCGCGTCCAGCGACACCACCCCCGCAGGCCCCGCCAGCAGCGGATTGATGTCGAGCTCGGCGATCTCAGGCACCGCCAGCGCCAGTTTCGACACCGCCACCAGCACCGATTCCACTGCGGCCAGATCCGCCGCCGGCCAGTCGCGCCAGGCGGCCAGTCGCCGCGCCACGCGCGTGCGCGCGATGAGTCGGCCGGCCTCCCGGGAATCGAGTGGCGCAAGCCCCAGGGCCGTGTCGTCCTGAACATGCACGGCCGTGCCGCCATGGCCGAACAGCACCACCGGCCCGAAGGCGGCATCGCGGCTGATGCCGACGATCAGCTCACGCGCGTGGGCCATCGTCACCTGCGGCTGCAGCAGCAGGCCGTCGATGCGGGCGCCGGGGCGAAGCCGGGCACAGCGCGCAAGCAAAGCCGCAGCCTCCCGCACCAGCGATGCGGCATCGGCAATGCCCACCACCACGCCGCCCACATCGGATTTGTGGGTGATGTCGGGCGAGAGGATCTTCAGCACCAGCGGATAGCCCAGCGCGGCGGCGGCGGATTCGAGCGTGTCCAGATCGGCCGTCGCCACCTTCGCTTCGGGCACCACCGGCACGCCGGCAGCGGCCAGCAGCGCGCTGACGAGACTGCCCGTCAGCATCGTTTCACCCGCCTCGCGCGCGGCGCGCAGTTGCGCGCGCAGCGCTTCGATGCCGGGCAGTGAAGTGGGCAGCGTCAGCGGCGTTGTCGAGCCGCCCCGTTCCTGCGCCGTTGCCACATCGATCAACGCGCGCACGGCCTCTTCGGGCACCGTGAATCCCGGCAGCGTGCTGCCCTGCTGCTCGCCCATCCAGCAGGCCACGGGCGGCACATCGGTGGCCGCATTCGCGCCGGCCTGCAGCGCGCGATTCACGTCGGCCGCGGGCGCCATGTCGGTGGGCGCGTGCACCAGCAGCACCGACCCAGAGCGCGCATTGGGTGAGCGCTGGATGGCCTGCATGGAGGCTACGAACCGCGCCGGCAGCGCGTCGCCGATGATGTCGATGGGATTGCCGCGCGACCAGGTGGCGGGCAGGCACTGGTTCAGTTCCTGCAACAATGACGACGGGATCTGCGCCAACTGGCCGCCATCGCGCATCAATGCGTCCACGGCCAGCACCGCAGGGCCTCCGCTGTTGGTCAGCACCGTTACCGGCCCCGCGGGCGGCGCGTCGCCGCGGCCCAGGATCTCGGCCACGCCATACATCTGGCGCAGATCGTTCAGGCGATGGATGCCGGCGCGCAGCAGCGCGGCCTCCCACACGGTGTCGGCGCCGGCCAGCGCGCCGGTGTGCGTCGCCGCGGCCTTCGCACCCTCCGCGCCGCGCCCTGACTTCAGCGCAAACACCGGCTTGAGGCGCGCGGCCGCCTGCGCGGCGGCGATGAGTCGCCGGCCGTCCTTCACCGATTCCAGGTACAGCAGGATGGCGCCCGTGCCGGGATCGGCGGCCAGCGCATCGAGCCAGTCGGCCGCGCACAGGTCGGCGGCATTGCCCAGCGACACACAGCTCGAGAACCCGATGCCGCGCGCCCCGGCCCATGAAAGAAACGCGGTGATGACGCCGCCCGACTGCGCGACCAGCGCGAGCCTGCCCGGCTGCGCCGGCAGCGCGGAGAAGCTGGCGTTGAGCGCCACGCGCGGCATGCGCAGGCCCACGCAGTTGCCACCGAGGATGCGAAGGCCCCTGGGCCGCGCGGCATCGAGCATGGCCTGCTGCAGCGAGCGGCCATCGGAGCCCGCGGCATCAAGACCCGCCGTGAGCACCACCGCCCCGCGTGTTCCGGTCGCGGCGAATTCCTGCACCACCTGCGGCACGACGCTGGCCGGCGTGCAGATGACGATCAGGTCCGCCACGCCCGGAAGTGCCGCGGCATTGGCGAAGCAGGGCTCGCCCGCGATGCGATCGTGCGCCGGGTTCACCGGCCACAGCGCGCCCGCGAATCCACCCGCGCGCAGGTTGCGGAACACCGCCGCGCCCACACTGCCCGGCTGGTCGCTGGCGCCCACCACCGCGACGGCGCGCGGCTGGAAGAACGCCTCGAGGGTCATGAGGGCGCCACCAACGGCACGCGGGGAAAGTACCTGCGGTATCGCCGCGTGTCGCGCGTGAGGATTCCGCAGCCGAGCACTGCGGCATGCGCGCCGATGAGGAAGTCTGGAAGGACCGATTCGCGCGGGCCACCAGACTGCCGATAGTCGCGATGGACGAGACCTGCGAGATAGAGCGCTGACTTGGGAATCTCATGGAACGCCAGTTCCATGTCTTCCACGTGCTGGTCCAGCGCCTGATGGGAATCGTATGCCGGCGACAGCTCGGCATAGACGATCGGGTTGATGACGAGGTCGTGAACCTTGCTCTGCGCCTTCAACTGCCGCAGGGACCAGAGTGCCCATTGGGATTCCTGCTCCAGCAGATCGAACAGGATATTGGTATCAACCAGGAGCATCGGGGAAATCGGACGGAGGATCGATGTCCGTCTCGATCTCGTAGTCCTTGCCTCGGAGGAACTTCATCGCGGCGGCGGTGCCACCAAACTTGTAGTCGGACGACCCCACGAAGCGATCGAAGGCATCCGGCTCGCTGTGTTCCGCGCCGGCCTCGCCCGCGCGCTTGACCAGGACCTCGCCCCGGTCATCGACTACGAAGGCCACCTGATCGCCGGGCTTCAGCCCCAGCGCATCCCGGACCTTCTTGGGGATGGTGACCTGCCCTTTCACTGTGACTGTATAGGCCATTGCATGGAAAGTATTACACAACTCCAGCCAGTAATACTTCCACTCGCATATCTTCCGGTTTCATGCTGAAAGCCCCACCCGACCTCACTCCAGCGCTTGCATATCAAAATATTTATGCATAGACTTTGAATTCTTATGCACACCGACCGCCACCAATCCGACCGCCGCAACACCATCCTGCGCCACCTGCGCACGGGTGCGGTTCGCCGTCAGTCCGATCTGGTCGGCCTGCTCAAGCAGGACGGTTTCGACGTCACGCAGTCTTCTGTATCCCGCGACATGCGCGACCTCGGCGTGCTCAAGGCCCAGGGCCGCTACCTGCCCCCCGCCGCCGAGGTGGCGCAGGCGCAGGGCAACTTCGCCGCCGTCGATCGCTTCGTCCGCGAGATCAAGACGGCCGGCGCCTCGCTCACCGTCATCAAGACTTCCGTCGGCGCCGCCGGCAGCGTTGCCGTCGCCATCGACAAGGCCGAGTGGCCCGAAGTCGTCGGCACCATCTCGGGTGACGACACCATCTTCATCGCGACCCAGGACGGCGAGGCGCAGACGCGCCTGCTCAGCCACCTGCGCGCCGTCTTCCGCATCTAAGAAAGCAAAATCATGACTACTTCTACGCAGGGCAAAACGCCCATCGTTCTCGCCTATTCCGGTGGCCTCGACACGAGCTTCCTCGTGCCGTGGGTGGCTGAAAACACCGGCCGCCCCGTCATCACCGTAACGGTGGACACCGGCGGCATCGACGCCGACGCTGCCAAGACGCTGGCCGAGCGCAGCAAGGCGCTGGGCGCCATCGCGCATCACCAGATCGACGCGAAGCCGGCGTATTTCGAGCAGGTGCTGCAGTTCCTGATCATGGGCAACGTGCGGCGCGGCAATCTCTATCCGCTGTGCGTGGGCGCCGAGCGCGTGATGCAGGCGCAGACCATGGCGCGCGTCGCCCGCGAGCTGGGCTCCGACATGATCGCGCACGGCTGCACCGCGGCCGGCAACGACCAGGTGCGCTTCGAAGTGGCGCTGCGCACGCTGGCGCCGGATCTGGCCATCTTCGCGCCCGTGCGCGACAAGGCGTTCAAGCGGCAGGAAGAGCTGGACTACCTCGTTGAGCGCAAGCTGCCGGTGCCGCCGCATGGCGCCGCGTATTCCATCAATCGCGGCCTGTGGGGGGTCACTATTGGCGGGACCGAAACGCTCACCTCCAAGGGCAGCATTCCGGATTCCGCGTGGGTGCTGTCGAAGGACGCCTTCGACAAGCCGGCAGCTCCGCAGCACCACACCATCACCTTCCAGAAGGGCCGCCCCGTCGGCCTCGACGGCAAGGCGATGATGCCGGTCGAAGTGATCGAGCGCCTCGAAACCATCGGCGCCAAGTTCGGCGTGGGCCGTGGCATCCACCTGGGCGACACCATCATCGGCACCAAGGGCCGCGTGGCCTTCGAAGCCCCCGCCGCCGACATCCTGCTCAACGCGCATCGCGAGCTCGAGAAGCTCGTGATGACCCCGCGCCAGCAGCGCATCAAGGAACTGGTGGCCGGCCCCTATGGCGACCTGGTGCACGAAGGCCAGCTGCTCGATCCGGTTTGCCGCGACATCGAGGCACTGCTCATCTCGTCGCAGGAACGCGTGTCGGGCGACGTGCATATTTTGCTGCGCCCCGGTTCGGTATTCGTGGAAGGCGTCGAATCGCCCTACTCCATGATGAAGGCTTCGAAGGGCGCCTATGGCGAGGCGGTGGGCGAATGGACGCCGACCGACGCGCTGGGCTTCTCGAAGATCGTTGCTCTCACCGGCATGTTCCACGCTCGCGCCGGCGAGCTCGCGAAAAAGGAAAGTAAGACAGATGGCCATGAGATCGGTGGTGGTGGACAAGATCGGCTCCGTGACCCAGGCGCTGAACCTGAAGCACGACCTGCGCATTTCCCCGGACGACATCCCCGCCGAGGAAGGCGTGGCGATCGTCGTGGAAGTGCTCACGAACAAGTCCACCTACAACACGCTGGAACTGACCAGCGGTCGCATGGCCAAGGTCGTGAAGGGCGACGTGGTCGTTGGCGCCCTGGGCCCGCGCCGCGCCCTCTTCGGCTACTCGGGCCATGTGCCCAAGAGCGTGAAGGCCGGCGACATCATCCAGATGCTGAACATCGGCGGCGTGCTGGGCATCTGCGACTCGGCCAACCCCGATCGCGGCAAGCCCTTCGACTGCAAGGTGCTGGGCGGCGTGCTGCAGTTCCCCTACCTGGGCGAACGCATCGGCGTGCCGGCGCGCGTGGGCAAGACGAAGCTGGATTACGCTGCCACGCTCGAAACCAACGGCGTGCCCGTGGTGGCGCTGGCCGGCACCTGCATGGAAGCCGGCAAGACGGCCGCGGCGGCGGCCATCATTTCCCGCATGCGGCATCGGGGCATGGTGGTCGATGCGTTCAAGGCCACCGGCGTTTCGCTGCGCAGGGACATCCTCGCGTTCGAGGATTCCGGCGCGCGCAACACGATGATCTTCACCGATCTGGGCGTGGTCACCACCACGGAGAAGACCGGCCCCGCGCTGACGCGCACCATGCTCACGGAACTGTCGGCTCGCAAGCCCGACGCGATCGTGTTCGAGCTGGGCGATGGCCTGATCGGCACCTATGGCGTGGCCGCCATCCTCGAATGCGAGGACGTGCGCAAGGCCATGACCGCCGTGGTGCTGTCGGCGAATGATCCGGTTGCGGCCTGGGGCGGCGTGAAGATCCTGCGCGAGAAGTACGGCATTGAGCCGGCGGCTGTCACCGGCCCCTCGACTGACAACAGCGTGGGCGTGGACATCATCCAGGAGCAGATGAGCGTGAAGGCGTTCAACGCCATCACCAATGGCGCTGCGCTGGGCGATGCGCTGATCGAGCACATCGGCCTGTCGGCCAAGTTCCCCGCGGTGGCGAACTAAGGCACGAGATGAGCACCACTGTTCCCACCATCGTTCTTGGCGGCACCGGCTATGTAGCCGGTGAGCTGCTGCGCCTGATCGCGGGTCACCCGAACCTGAAGCTTGCCGGCATCCTGTCGGACAGCCAGCCGGGTGAGTCCGGTGGCCAAGGCCTTCGGGCACCTGTCGGCTGTGTATCCGGACACGGTATTCTCGTCGATCGAACAGATCGAAGCGCTCGTGGCGTCGCTGCCGCGCAGCGCCATCTTCTCCGCCGCGCCGCATGGCGCCTCGGCGGCGCTGATCGACAAGCTGCTGGCGAAGGCCGAAGCCGCGGGCACGAAGCCTTCCGTGGTGGACATCTCCGCCGACTACCGCTTCGCCACCAATGCGGCGTATGCCGCGGTGTACAAGCACGACCACGGCGCGCAGAGCCGGCTGTCGCAGTTCACCTGCGCGGTGCCGGAGCACCTGGCCTCCGCGCCCACGCCGCACATCGGGCATCCGGGCTGCTTCGCCACGGCCATCCTGCTGGCCTCGGTGCCGCTGCTGAAGCTGGGCATCGCCACGCCCACCCTCTTCGTGAGC
Organism: Pseudomonadota bacterium; assembly: GCA_016720075.1. Classification (GTDB taxonomy): domain Bacteria; phylum Pseudomonadota; class Gammaproteobacteria; order Steroidobacterales; family Steroidobacteraceae; genus ZC4RG30. The sequence goes on along the minus strand of JADJXW010000001.1, from coordinate 225,792 downwards.
GGCGTGACCGGCAGCACCGGCGCTGGCCGCAAGCCCATCGAGGGCACGCATCATCCGATGCGCCACAGCGACCTGTATTCGTACAACGCGCTGGCGCATAGACATGCACCGGAAGTGGCAGCCGTTGCGAAGGCCGCATCGGGCGTGGACGCACACTTCGCGTTTGTGCCGCATTCGGGCCCCTTCGCGCGTGGCATCCACGTGACGGTGCAGGCAGTGTTGGCGAAGCCCGCCTCCACCGCCGAGCTGCTGGAACAGTTCAAGCAGTTCTACGCCCACTCGCCCTTCGTCAGCGTCAGCGCCACCGCGCCGCGCGTGAAGGAAATCGCCGGCAGCAACTACGCCCGGCTCTCGCTCGCCAGCGACGGCAAGACCGTCGCCGTGATGAGCGTGCTCGACAACCTCAACAAGGGCGCTGCCGGCGGCGCGGTTCAGTGGATGAACCGTCTGCAGGGACTGCCCGAAACCGCTGGCTTGACCGCCCCAGCCGCCGGCTGGACCTGATTCACCACCCACGTACAGGAGCCTTGACCGCAAGGTAAGCACCATGAGCACCGCACACGCCCAGTCCATCAACGTCGAACCCACCCACGGAGCGCAGGGAGATCCCCTCGCTCGCGTGTTCGCGCAGTACGACCTGCCGGTGGTTCGCGGTGAGGGCGTGTGGCTGTACACGTCGGATGGCCGCCGCGTGCTCGACCTGTATGGCGGCCACGCCGTGGCCGCGCTGGGCTACGGCCATCCCTCATGGAGCAAGGCCGTCGCCGACCAGGCGCTGAACATGAACTTCCAGAGCAACGCCGTGCCCATGGACGTGCGCCTGCGCGCCGCGCGCAAGCTGGTGGCGTTCTCAAAGCTGCCGGTGAAGAGCGTGTTCTTTATCAACAGCGGCGCCGAGGCCAACGAGAACGCCCTCAAGATGGCGTTCACGCTGAACCCCGGCCGCACCGAAGTCATCGCGCTGGAGCAGAGCTTCCACGGCCGCACCGCCGCCGCGGGCGCGCTCACCTGGGGCGCCGCCAAGAAGTGGTACGGCTTCCCGCGCACGCCGTTCGACGTGAAGTTCCTGCCCCGCCGCGATGCCAGCGCGCTGGCGCAGATCACGGACAAGACCGCCGCCGTGGTGGTGGAACCCATCCAGGGCGTGGGCGGCGCGTTCGACCTGGGCGCCGACTACCTCAAGGCCCTGCGCAAGCGCTGCGATGAAACCGGCGCCATCCTCATCTTCGACGAAGTGCAGTGCGGCTTCGGCCGCTGCGGCCAGCCCTTCGCCGCGAACCTCTACGGCGTGCTGCCCGACATGATCACCAGCGCCAAGGCGCTGGGTAACGGCTTCCCCTGCGCGGCCCTCTTGATGATGGAAAAGGCCGCGGATGCCGTGAAGATGGATGCCCTGGGCACCACCTTCGGCGCGGGCCCCATGGCCGCGGCCGCCATCGAAGCCACCATCGACGCCATCGAAGACGAGGACCTTCTCGCCAATGTGCGGCGGGTTGCCGCGTACATCCGCAGCACCTGCATCGTGGGCCCCATCACCGGCCACCAGGGCGCGGGCTTCCTCACCGGTCTCATCACCAAGGGCCCGGCAAAAGACATGCAGAAGGCCCTGCTCGAAAAACACAACATCCTGGCGGGCACCAGCGGGGATCCGAACATCCTGCGCCTGCTCCCGCCTTTCACCCTGAAGGAGGCCGAGGTCGACCTGCTCTCCGCTGCGCTCAAGCAGCTGGGCTGATCCACCTCTCGATAACAACATGAAACGTTTCGTTGACCTGGCGGAGCTCGACACGGTTGCCGTAAGGGACCTTGTCACGCTCGCCACGCGACTCGAGCAGTCGCCCCGACCCCAGGCTCTAGCTGGCAAAGTGCTGGGGCTGCTGTTCATGAACCCCAGCCTGCGCACGCTGGCCTCATTCCAGGCCGGCATGTCGCGACTGGGCGGCAACTCGTTCGTCATCACGCCCGGCGCCGGCACGTGGAACCTGGAGACCCGCCTTGGCGCGGTGATGAACGGCGACCGCGCCGAGCACATCCGCGAAGGCATCCCGGTGCTGGCGTCGTACTCCGACGTGCTCGGCGTGCGCGCCTTCGCCGAAGGCGTGAACCTGGAGGATGACCTCAACGAGAAGGTGTTCCAGCAGATCGCTCAGCTTGTGGACAAGCCGCTGATCAACATGGAATCGGCGATGAACCACCCCTGCCAGGCGCTGGCGGACTGGAAGACGCTCGACGAGCTCGACGTGCCCAGCAACGGCAAGTTCGTGCTGTCCTGGGTGAACCACCCGCGCGCGCTGCCGCTGGCCGTGCCCGCCGCCGCCATGACGATGGCCGCGCAGCGTGGCATGGAAGTGGTGGTGGCACGTCCCGAAGGGTTCGAGATCCCCGCAGCGCTGGCCGACAAGGCCCGCAAGCTCGCGACCGCGTCGGGCGGCTCGTTCACCGAGACCACCGACCGCGCCGCCGCCATGAAGGGCGCGCATGTGCTCTACGCCAAGGAATGGGGCTCCACCCGCCACTACGGCGACGCCAAGGCCGACGGCGAGCTGCGCCGGCAGCTCTCGGACTGGAAGGTGGACGAGAGCTGGTTTGCCAACGCCCGCCCCGAGGCGCGCTTCATGCACTGCCTGCCGGTCCGCCGCAACGTGGTCGTGGCCGATTCACTGCTCGATGGTCCGCGCAGCGTCGTGCTGCGCGAAGCCTACAACCGCATGCCGGCGCAGATGGCCGTGCTGCACCGTTTACTTGCCCGCTGAGAGAGAAAGCCGATGATCATGCAAAGCCCCGAGAAGTCCGCCGCCATCCGCGCCCTGCGCAGTGCCGCGCCGTACATCCGCCTCTACAAGGGCAAGACGTTCGTCATCAAGGCCGGCGGCGCCGTGTTCGGCGACGCGGTCGCCACGCGCGCGCTCATCGAGCAGATCGCCATCCTTCACTACCTGGGCATCAAGGTGGTGATGGTGCACGGCGGCGGCCCGCAGCTCACGCAGGTGACCGAGGCCATGGGCGTGCCCACGCGCATGGTGCAGGGCCGGCGCGTCACGGATGAAAAGGCCATCGACACCACCTCGATGGTGCTCAACGGCCTCATCAACACGAAGCTGCTGGCCATCTGCCGCGAGATGGACATGGACGCCGTGGGCGTGTCGGGCGTGGACGCCGGCCTCATCAAGGCGCACAAGCGCGGCCCGGTCACCATCGAGGGCGAAGTCGTGGACTTCGGCCTGGTGGGCGACATCGACCTGGTGGACCACTCGGTGCTGAAGAAGCTGCTCGACAACGGCCTGATGCCGGTGGTCAGTCCCCTGTCGGCCGACGACAAGGGCCAGCTGCTCAACATCAATGCCGACACCGTGGCCTCGGCCATCGGCGCCGCGCTGGGTGCGGAGAAGCTGATCCTGTGCACCGGCGCGCCGGGCATCCTGGAGAACGTGGCCGACCCGGGCTCGGTGATCTCGTACACGGACCTGAAGGGTCTGGACAAGCTGCGCGCCAGCGGCGCCATCAAGGACGGCATGCTGCCCAAGGCCAAGGCCATCGAGGAAGCCATCCGCGGCGGCGTGCACCGCGTGCATGTCATCTCGTATGACGCACCCGACAGCATCCTGACCGAGGTGTTCACCAACGAAGGCATGGGCACGCTGATCGTCAGCGACGTGAATGCGCTGAGCCCCGCCGAACAACAGGGCGGCAAAGCCTGATGAGCCGCCTGTGGGACAAGGGCACGCCCCTCGACGAGCGCGTACTGGCGTTCACCGCGGGGGAAGACCACCAGCTTGATGAACGGCTGGTGCAGTACGACGTGCGCGCGTCGATCGCGCATGCGCGGATGCTGGCGGGGCGTGGACTGATCACACAGGAAGACTTTGCGGCGATCGAGAAGGGGCTGACGGAAGTCGGCGCCGAGCACGCGAAGGGAAAGTGGAAGATCACGCTGCAGGATGAGGATGGGCAGACGGCGCTGGAGAAGCACCTGACTGCCAAGATTGGGGCTGCGGGAGGCCGAGTACACCTCGGACGTTCACGCAATGACCAGGTGCTGACCGCGCTGCGGCTGTACCTGAAGGATGCTGCCACGCAGCTCGCCGAAGGCGTGGACAAGGTAGTCGCCGCGCTCGATACGGTGGTGGACAAGCAGGGCAGCATCGCCCTGCCCGGCTACACCCACATGCAGCAGGCCATGCCCAGCTCCGTGAAGCTGTGGGCAGGCGGCTTTGCCAACGAACTGCGCGACGACGCAGCCGGCCTGCGCGCCACGCTGCGCCGCATCGACAAGAGCCCGCTGGGCTCGGCCGCCGGCTACGGCGCGCCCGCGCTGAAGCTGGACCGCGAAGCCACCGCCAAGGAGATGGGCTTCGCCAGCGTGCAGGTACCCGTGACCGCGGTGCAGCTCTCGCGTGGCAAGGCCGAGAGTCACCTGCTGTTCGAGATCGTGATGACCATGCAGGACCTGGGCCGCGTGGCCAGCGACCTGATGCTGTTCTATACGGCCGAGTTCGGGTTCGTGAAGCTACCGGATGCGTTCACGACCGGCTCATCGATCATGCCGCAGAAGCGGAATCCGGATGTGTTTGAGCTGGTGCGCGGTCGGACGGCGACGGCGCATGGGTGCCTGACCGAGGCGCTGGGGATCTTTGCTAAGCTGCCTTCGGGGTATCAGCGGGATCTGCAGTTGCTGAAGTTTCCGCTGTTCCGGGGGATTGATATCTGCGGGCAGACGCTGGACATCATGGCTGCTGCGCTGGCGGAGGTGGTGTTTGATGAGGCGGCGATCAAGGCGAAGGTAAATCCAAGCATAAATGCGGCAGATCAGGCGTATGAGCTGGCGCTGAAGGAAGGTATTCCGTTCAGGGATGCATACAAACTTATCTCTGCACGGATAAAAGGAAACTAGCGCGCTTCACCATCCGCTCATCGCCAACTCACTCCCAATCAGCTAAGAAGATAGCTGAGCTGCTTGCTTCTTTTCTGTTGCCCCCTTTGAGGCACCTATCGCGATGTTGTAGGCATGGGTTTCTTGGCTAAATTTGATCTTTTCTCCTGCCAGCCCCCTAAGCTCTATTACGCCCTCATAATCTGTTGCGCTCTTGACATTCAATTCGATCAATTCACATAGATCCCAGTAGCCTTCTGCAACAGCTCGAGCGTTCCGCTTGGCCTCCTCAAGGTTTGATATACGCGCTAGCCGAATGTCTGTTTGCAGCAAATGCACAAGATCTGACACTGGTTCGCGAGCCATGTCAGACAGCGGGACACTTAAGAACCCCGCTGCCTCAATGTATTCCAACTGCTCTTCGTAGCGCGCCCGTAAGAGCGTTAGATCCTTACAGTTCCAAATTGCATCTAGCTCCGCCTGGAGCGCCTGTTGCTTATCAAAGTCGCTAGCACTTTGGCTCGGTGGGGACGCGTAATAGGCCTCAATAGATCCCTTCGATAGAATCAGGACGTTTGCCTGCCTTGCGGCAGCTCTTATCAACCTAAAGCGGCCTTCTATATGACTTAGTGACGAATACAGCGGATCCGAAGTCGACAACTTCGCGTAAAAATCGAGGCTTACGCCAAGCGCCGCCGCCTCCTGCCCCTTCCTCAGAGTTCCATCTGCGTCTACACCTAGCAGGGCGAAAGGTGTCCCGCCGCTATGGGAAGACTTAACCAGTGACTTCAAATCGCCTATGAGCGCTCCAGAAATGGCGCTTAGTGATTGACCACCCAACCCTTGCTTTGCGAGGTAGGCGACGACTCGTTCATCATTATCTAGGCAACTCAGTACCTGAGGAGACACAGCCGTATCACGGTCTAACACAAATCGCGAAGAGGTCTTTGCCAGTGATCCCAGCAGCGCGCGATAAGCCAGAAGTTGGTATTTCCCACCCATAGGGGCGACTCCAAGACCCGCCGCTCCGATGGGAAGTTCCAGTTTCGTCGCAACGTTCAAAAGAACAGACGAGTCGCTTGGTCCCTCCACCAAGATTGGTGTATTGCAAAAAAGCAATTCACGCTGACCAGCATGGAAAGCCGGCAGCGCCTGCCGCACCTTCAGAACCTCCTCGGAAGTGAGGAGTCAAGCTGCGCTCTCCCTAGGAGGAACACCGGGACTAAAGACAAGTACACTTGCCAAATCCTGAAGGCGCCGCAGCTCCAATAGGATCGGTGAGTGCGTTACGAGAAAGACAAGCTTCTTGCCACTTTCACCCGGATCACCTGCGACTTGTTTAATCTCGTCGAGCAGGAATCTCTGGAACTGAGGATGTAAATGCAATTCGGGCTCGTCAATTCCGAGCACCGAAAAGGTATCGTCGTAAAGGAAGGTCAGTATTGTGATCAATTCCTTCAGCCCGTGACATTCATCCACTATTTGGTATGAAGCCCCGTCAACAGACACCCCAGTAATCACTAGGCCGCGCCTAGTAGACTTAAAATGCAAAGTCTTCTTGAAGACATGACGCAAGAACCCCAGAACGCGGAGCTGGAGATCTCGACGCTTCTCCAAAAGCTGGAACGCTTGGTGCGCTGTATCCTGTCCGGAGAACAACGTCCCATAGACTGCTTCAATACTGTCCTCTGAAAAGAGCCGCTGGGTCATATCACCCAAAATATTGGATACACTTTTCTCTAACGGACCAAGTCGCCCTGTTCCAAGGATCTTGACCTTGTTTGGCCACTTTCCCCTTGCGGCGGCCATAATCGAGTTAAATAGCGTAGTCTTTCCAGATCCATTCGGACCAACCAGATAATTCAGAGGCGCCCATCTGTCGAATGCGACGGGATTCTTCTGGAACACCGTCGTCGCGCATTGAACGTCAAGCTGTATCGGCAATATTTCTTGCGTAGATGGAATCGCTACTGAGCTCGTTGCGCTATGTTCTGCTGTCATGTTTTTAGTCTCTTTGGATATGGGACTTGCTCAGCGGGTCCATTACGCCATTGCCGAATGACAGGCTAAACCCTATTGGGGACCGTTGGGCTACCGAATCTGCTCGCGACGTTCGATCGCGAATCTGTGACGATGAAGGGAAGCCTGCCATATACGCAGGTGCGGTGCATTTTCTCGGACCCACGCGAGGAAGTTGTCCCTATTTGCACGGGCCATTCTGGCTCCAAGCGTGACTTCTTCCGCTATTCGCTCATTGCACACAGCAACATCTTCGTCCCATTGAACGTTAAGGTGCGATGCCAAGCCAGACCCTGCCAACCTGATCCGCACCACGCGGTATTCTTGCTCATATGACCAGAGAGAACACTTGGTCAGATGCGTCCGCAGCACGATGTCCCAGTTGGAACCGGCGGTGCGAGGCACAAGTATCGTCGGATACTCTTCGTCGTAGACCACCTGCCACGCTAGGTTTAACGGAGCGAACGCTGTGCTGAAATGAATGCATAGGCCGCGGTGAGAATCTCCGTAATGCGACCATAGTAGCGGCTTAAGAACGGTGTCCGGATGAGCAAGGCAGAGTATCCGCGATCCGCTGTCTTCCTCCAATTCCCGGTTATTGAGAGCCTCGATCAGCTCTTCGGAGCTTTTCGAAGCAAGAGCCCGCTCCGACCATTTGGTTCGTTCGTTTGGATCTACACCCTGCGTGGCGGAGAGGTCAATTAGGTATTCAAGCATTGCAGCTCGCTGCTTGGCGGGGTCTTCAAACGCCACCCTGTGCTGAGGCCGACCTTCGAATGGGTCATTGAATCTCGACGGATGCTGAAAATGGAGACGTCCCAAGAGCATCGAATAGACGCTCATATCGCGCCCCCGCGAAGCCTCAGCACCGAAAGTTCGAAACTTGCAAAGTTGCCTTGGGATCTCAGTAGATGGATTCGTCAAACGTGTGCTCATAGGAATCATCCGAATGCAGATGCCGAAACACCGCGCTGTGCGTTTCCGGCGATTCGTTCACTATGAATAGGCATGCCGAAGCATGAGGCCCACAGACCTAGAGATCCCCATTCTGCCTCGATTTCTCCGGATAGCGAGGATCAGCGACGGCCAAGACCCCTCCACACCCAGGGCGGCATTGGATCCTTATCAATCCACAAGCCGGATTTAGAGGAAGACGCCGTGATTTCTACCTGAGCATAGGCGTTTCTCATTTCTTCAGTCTGCTCGCCCTCATACGCTTTGTAGTGCCATGCCATCCCGCGTCGAATCTGCTCAAGATTCGCATCACTGCCATCAATCTCCAGCCAACAAACCTCCCGACCATATTTGTCGATTTTTCCGCAATGACACTGGATTAGGCGATCGAATACTAGGTCCGAGAGACTGGCCTTTGAGGCTTGCCCGAAGGCCTGACCTTTTTCTGGCGCGTCGATACCCGCAAGCCGAATTTTGTGCTGTTGGCGCTCAGGATCCAGCAGCGTAATGGTGTCGCCGTCTGTTATGCCGACCACCTTTCCCAGCAATGTATAGGGAGCCCGTGTCTGTTCGACTACTCCCACTTCTTGCCCGTGCACTGCCCCAGTCACGCATAGCAGCAGGAACGCTACAAAGGTCCTCATTTGAGAATGAACTGGTTCATCCCCGATGGGACAGATCGCGGAAGCGCTTCTTTGTCCGGACATAACGGTTTCAGAGTTGAGGGCGCTGAGGAATGCGATCACTTCTTCAACGTCGGAGCTAGATAGTGGATCCATCTCGGAGAGGATCGGCGACCTAAACCCGAGAAGGCGACCTGCCCTCCCCGCTTCCTCTGGGAACTTCTGTTGCGCAGCCCATAGTGCAGGAACAGGATTGTAATGGTGCGTAATGACCGACTTTAGATCGGTGAATGATCCATTGTGACCCCAGGGTCCGGTTTTACTTGCGTTTCGCAGCAGCGGTGTACGGAATCTGAAGCGGTCCTCACCCCGGCTGGTGGCTCCGGCCCTCCCATAGTCCACGTGAGCGCCATGCTTTCCAACGCCCAATTGGGGCACGGCAAGCCCATGAAACTGAAAATCGGAGAACTGCTTACCCGAGTGACATACCGCGCATCTACCCTTTCCGAAAAAGGTCAACGCACCTCGCTTCTGCGCTGATGTCAAGGCTCGAATTTCCCCTGCAAGGTACTTGTCCCATGGCGCAGGCCGCAGATCGAAAGCGATTGATATGTACGCCGCCAGCGCATTGCCCAGCTCGGCCATTCCTAGCTTCTCCACTGGAGTACCAGGATATGCGGCTCGAAATAGGCGCACGTAGTTGTCCCGCATCGATTGCTCTTCGCGCGGCCCGGCAAGAGTCAACCGTCGGATCACTTTCGGAAAGACACGTCGAGCACGTTCCTGATAATTGTCAGGGTCGACGTCGTCAGTCACCAACTCCTGATGAAACGTGCTCGCCGATCCTTTGCGCTCATAGGACCGACCAAGCATCTCATCCTGTTCGGCCAGCGGAAATGCGACTGCCACCGCAAGAAGACTGTCGAATCCAGAGGGAAGATACTCGCCGAGGGGCGATTCTATGCGTCCCGTTTGCGACCTTTGGACGCGCCCATCCCAAAAGAAGGCTACGAAGTCTTCCGATCCGCGGTTAAAGAATGGCATGGCGTTTCGCGGTATCAGAAACGCATCGATATTCTTTACGCGTTCTTGACCAACGCCCTCTCCACCCCCCAGCGCCACTGCAACCGGCAAGCCGTCGCCCGCACCCTTGCTCCTTACGTGACACGTCGCGCAGGAGATTCGCCTCGGCCCGCTCACAATGGGATCGAAAAAGAGAGCCTGCCCAAGTCGTTCCTTCGCTCCAAACACGCGTTGAGGTGGCTTGTAGGGCTCAAGCCTATATGCCTCGATGACTCTACGGAGGAACATATCTGCCTCGTCACCTAGCGAGGCGATAGGAATCATGCACGACAGCACGAATGCAACGTATCGTTTCACTTAGAATCTCGGCATCTGATGGGGTTCAACCATCCGACTAACAGGCACGGCTTCGATTTCAAGAGCCTCTAAGCCGTACAGGGCCAGTTGATTTTCTGTAACTCCCATCGCGAGCATTTTCTTCCGAAGCTTGTCGTATCGGTGACAGACGAGGAGCTGCACTTCAGCGCTCTTTAGCAGTTCCATTCGCTTTGCGACGTCGCCTGGGTAGCTCCTTATCGCCGCTTCGTCATGCATTGCGTTATCACATTGATATGCGAGCGATGCGTACTCTGCGCGATACATCCTGCCTGCCACGATCGGTCGACCGACAATCCAAAGCACAACGGCCAGAGTCACTACGAGCAGTACGACGGGAGACCAGAAGCGAACGCGGCGTATCGTTCGAATTCTCACACTTCTACTCCACTGCCGGGACACCCAAGCCATTAAGAGTAGGAGGGTTCATGAGTCCATCCTCGGGGAGCCCTTGAGCTTCTGGAATAGCTTCAAAGCGGATTTTGTGCCCTCGCCAAGCACGCCATCCACAGGTCCGCTGTAAATGCCCAAGCCGGTGAGCGAAATCTGGACCCGCATTACCTGCAGTTTCAGCTTCTCCTCTCTCGAGAGGACTGGATTCGCGGGCCGTGCGGGGGTCGGCGAGACGACCGACTGACGCCCTCTGTCGACGGGCTCGCTGCGCGCGGGAGGTGGGGCTGGAGGCGGCGAATATCCGCCTCCGCTACTGGAACGGTGTGAGCTGTGAGATGAATGCGACCGGTGCGCCGCGAAGATGTTGGTGGCTGAACTATTCAGCGGCCGCAAGTCAACCGGGCCTGGGTCACCGGACTTTGGAGAATGCGAAGAATCGGGAAACTTCTGAATGTTGGCGTTGGATGATGCGTATGGAAGCCCTGCTAGGAACAATGCCAACGTTTTCTTGAATTTGCTCATGGGATTGGCACCCTAAGAGACGGGACGAATTTTGCCGGGCTTCCAGCCTGCAGCGTACGAGGCGAAAAGTCCGCAACATTGGTCACGCACTCCACACTCAGCGCATTCGGTATCGAAAACCCGCTTCCAGTCGGAAATGCTTTTCGCTGCATATATCCACAATTGGTTCGGCAATAAACATAGTGGAATATTCATCACCACAGGTCGAATTCCTGCATCCACTAGTCTTTTGACTGCCGCGGCAATTACATCCCCCCAACGTTCGTAATCTACCTCGCAGATATCTCTGTTCGCCAACGCAAACCCCGTTGGTTCGCACCCCATCAGGGCGACGTCACTTACAAAGGGTAAGTTCTTGGCGATGAACTCACAGAGTTGCAGCAGGTTCTCAAGGACCGGCTCAACGAGTACTGCCCGAATCTGGATCACCTGGTGGTACTCATGTAGTACCAATAAACCCGAGATTGTCTCGTCAAAAGCTCCCGGCGACTGAACCACATAGTCGTGCACCAGGTCTGCATGCCCATATAGAGGGATCATCCAGGATACCTTCCGGGGAAGCCCTTCCAGCACCTGACGAGCAACTTCTGGGTCCGCGAATTTTCGCCCGTTGGTCAGAACTTCAGCCCAGGTCTCGGGATGCACGCTTAGGAAGCGATCTAGTACCGCACGAAACCCGGCGCCTCTAGAAGCGGTTCTCCGCCGGAGAAGCCGATAATTGGGGGCGGCTTTCGGATATGCCGAGCAACATCGATGCCCTCCTGGATCAACCACTTATCTTCGTGCTTTGTCGGAGGTTGCGAGCACATTAGGCAATAGCTATTGCAGCGATTTGTAACGAACACCGTATGGTGCTGATCTGACTCCCTGTAGAGAACATGGAAGGCTCGTTGCGACTCTGTCGCCGCGACTACATCACCCAGCGCGAGATCCGCCCCCTCGTCGAGCAGTGCAATTTCTAGGACTTCGAACCGACTCCGATCGCGGGTCAGCGGCAAGATGTTTTTAAGGCCGCCGTCATGCAGGCGCGCATAGAGGTTCCACCCGTACTCATCATCTATTTGTACAAATAGATTCAGATCTGGAACCCACTCTGAAACACAGTCTTCAGCGGCGACGACTCGACCCACTAAGCGACCCGAGAAACCTTTGGTTCTTCCTTGAACCTGCCTCACGGGACCGGCCTTGCCCACTGATGGAAAAGCGATCTCGTCGCGGAGTCTGACGCCGCGAACTGTGAGAGCAAGAAGTCAAATAGCCACAAGGTTCGCTGACAATGATTCGTGCGCTCCACAGGGACGTCTTGGCTGCCGAATTGCGCAATCGCCATCACAGGATCCGGACCACAAAAGAGTCCATACGCGCACTCACTACACGTAGTATTGTGTTCGCTTGATCCCGCGCGACGCAGCATCTGCATTGACTGACTGCTAACGATGTCTTTGAGTGACGCACCAATTCGCGCCAACCTAAGCGACGTGTCTCCTGTCTCCGCAAGCATTCTGGCTTCATCGCTAGGATAAACGAAGCCGTCATAGTTATAGACCAGAACGGCTCCACTTCCGCCGTTTACAGACTGCAGATCAACGTAACCTGCATCGATGGGGTAAAGCAGCTTATTGAATACAATCGCTGCTTGCCCCTCCCTGATACGCACTCCCCTTCTGTTCCAATACAGAACCCTCTCAAACGCCCGACTATAGAAGGACAAGTACTCCGACTGCGTAATGCCGCCAGATTTCTTGGGTAGTGCTGCAAACCCAAAAGGACTTTGCGGTCTTAGAGATATCTCACTCATCCCGATGGAGACATACTCGTCCACGATATCTTCTGGAGTAGACAGAGAGGCCCGGGTTGTGGTCATAAGGGCAGCGACGACATCATGGCCCATGTGGGCGCGTGCCATTTCAATGCCCGCAATCGTCCGTTGGTACGAATCGCGACCACGAATGGGACGATTTCCGTTATGCAATCGCGCCGGCCCGTCGATGCTGGTCGAAAGCACGGCACCATATTGCTTCAATACTCCGCACATCTCTGGGGTCAGCTGATGCAATGTGGATGCCACGACGAATCGTATCGACTTCTTCGCATCAACTGCACCAGCGGCGATTTTTGCCATGCTTCTTTCGACGAGGTCAAACCTGAGCAGTGGATCTCCGCCTTGATACTCAACCGTGAGATCATTCCCTGGGGCCTCTAGAATCGACTCCGCTACGAGATCGATGTCCTGTTCCGACATCGAATGTCCATTCGAGTTCGTCGCGCGACTCACTTGACAGTATTGACAGCTATGCTCGCACCACAACGTAGGCACGATAATGTGCAATTTCGGGCCGCCTGTAATCGTGCCCTGCCTCGCCGCCACCCGCGACTTCATAAGCCGGCGCATACCCGGAGTATTTTCCCGGCCAATGACAAACTTAGAAAGAAGCTCAGCCTGGCGAGAGAGACTAAGCCCGTCCGGATCATTGCTAAGCTTTTCTAGGTCGCGGTCATCGAGAAACGCGTAGTCGCCGGTTTCACTGACAACAAGATTAGATCCATCACTTAGCCGCCTAGAACGTACCCTGTGGCGAATAAAACTAGTCATGTTCGGTGCCCATAGTGATCTGGCTACGCACATCTACCACATCGCGACTCCAATGCGAATTTCGTGCGCGTAGACGGGTACGAATCGTGGCTATGACTTCCGCTCTTTCGCTACCGGTCGATTGCATGGAATCGGCAGACGAGGCCCTACCTGAGACTGGTCGTCAGGCTACCTGGCGTAGGCCGATACCCCTAATGTACGCAAAGGTCTGGTTAAGCAAGATGGCAGCCGCGTCGGATCCTCCCCCGACCCCGGCGGCACAAAGATCACCATCCCCTGCCTCGCCCTCGTCAGCAACACTCGATACGCATTCTTCAGATTCCGCCGATTCTCCTCGCTGTGGATGCTCTGCCACTTGCTGGCCCGGAAATCATGGAATGACCACTCGTCCCGGTTGCGCCTCAGGTCCGCATCCCAGGTAACACAGGTCCAGTCCAGCTCCAGCCCCTGCACCTGGAACTCCGTGGCGCACTCCTCCAGATAGAAGCTCGACCGCACGTCCTCCGGATCACCCAGGAAGTAGTGGATCGGGTCGGCGTCTATCCGCACATCGATCGCGTGGGGCTTCAGGCGCATGGCCTTGGACGAAGCCAGCAGGCCGCATCGCTCTGTGCCGCGCTTGCTCCCGCACCCAGCGCTTGGCGGCGTCCAGGTTGCGCGTGATCACGATGGGGTAGCGACTGACGAAGGACTCCAAGCAACCGCCTGGCCTCGGCTTCCTCGCAATCGAGCAGCGCCTTAACGAGCGCAGACACCTCCTCGGCGCGGAAGGAGCGGATCGATACGGTCAGGTGCAGGTCGTCGAACACCTGCGTCCGCGGATGGGCCACCGCCCGCCGCACGGGCTCGCCCGCGCCGTATTCCGCCTCCATCAACCGCTCGGAAATGGCGAGGTGCCAGTGCGCAGAGCGGTTCAGGCAGGCGTCGATCCAGGCGCCGATGCCGGCCTCGCCGGATCCGATCTCCTGCCCGCCGCCAACCAGACAGACAATGGCCGCCCAGTCCGGGTGGCGGTCCATGTACTGGATGAGGAACTCCGGCTCCGACATCTGGAAGTCGGCGATGCCTTTGCGGGATTTCATCCACCGCTCGGCCTTGTCGCGCGTCCATGCGCGCTGCGCTTCGTCGAAGATGACGATCCGGTCGCTGGGCGGCTTTTCACCGTCGCGCAGCCCCTCGTCGCGAAAGTGGTGCACGTTCTGGATGAAGGCCTTCACGGGCTTGCCCGCCTGCACCTTCGTGATCTTTTGTTTCTGCCGCTTGCTGCGCGCCACGTCGTCGCGCGTCAGCGCTTCGCGCAGCACGGCCACCAGCGGTCCGTTGCCCGACAGGAACACGGCGTGGGTGCTGGTCTTCTCGCGGTGCGACGTGGCGATGTTCAGCCCCACCAGCGTCTTGCCGGCGCCCGGCACGCCGGTGACGAAGCAGATGATCTTTTCGTTGTTGGCCTGGGCTTGCTGGATCAGCGCTTCGACCCGCCGCGCGGTGTCGGAGAGATTCCGCTCGTCGGCTTCGGTGCGGACGATGTCGGCCACGCTGTGGTTGGCGTAGAGGTGCCGGGCGGCCTCGATGATCGTGGGGTGGGGCTTGTAGCGGCCGGCGATCCAGGCGTGAGGGTTGAGGCCGGTGGGGAATTCGCGCTGGAGGTCGTCCAGCAGCCGGGGCGGCAGGTCGACGCTGACTGCAATGGGTGTGCAGACACCGTCGGTGCGAAGTGGCGCGGCGGCAGTTCATTCGCCTGCCATCGCGTGGGCACCAGCACGGGGATGATGGGCAGGGAGTGGCTGGGTTCGTGGGAAGTTCTTGGTGTCGAGCGCGTACTCCCACACCTGGTTGCGAGCGGCGGGGGGTGCCTGCTTCTCCCCTACCTTGAACTCGAGGATGACGATGCAGCCGGGCAGCAGCAGCACGGCGTCGGCGCGCAGGCCCATGCGGGGGATGTTGAATTCGAGGAGAAGGTGGCCGGTGCGGGTGGTGAGGAGTGGCTTCAGGAGGTCGACTTCGGATGACCAGGCGTCGCGCTGCTCGGGGTCGGGGGAGAGTGGCTGTTCTGGAAGAGCTGGCCGAGGATCTCGGCGGTGGAATGGGCGAGGAAGGTGGGGAAGGAAGCGGAGTACCAGGCGCGCGGGAGGCGGTGGGGGATGGGGGCTTCCATTGAGGCTCGAGCGTACCAGGCCCCGAGCCGCCTGCCGCCGACTTGCTGCATCGCAATAGGCGCATAAATCCGCGAAGCAGTGCATTTTGGCCGGTGGGCTTCCCCGGAGGTCTCCTGCAGATTAGCCCTGCTCCAGTGGCTTCCAGGGCATTCGAGACCTCTGTCAGAATCTTGTCCGAAACTTGGTTGATTTTCGGAAAGTCGGTCTAATATTCAGTTCCGACGGAGGTGTCACATGTCCTCACCCACTCTCTTTCAGAACATTGCTGGCGATCCATTGAATTTCTGGCGGGGTCAGGCGTTGAACCTGCGCAAGGTGCGTGACTTCGCCAATCTTTCCAACAAGGACATCTCGCGAATGGCCGGCGTCGCCCCGACCTCCGTGAGATTCGACGACAAGGTTCCCGTCGAAGTGCTGGAACACATGGAGAACATCGCCAACGTCTGCAATCTGGTCTTCGAGTTCTTCCAGGACGACGTGAAGACCAAGCTGTGGCTGCAGACGCCGAATCCGCTGCTGGGCAACACCTCCCCGAAGGACATGATCCGCGTGGGGCGCTACAAGAAGCTGCTGCAGTTCGTCACGGACGCCTTGCGGGAGGGCGCGGTAACACATGCCGAAGCGCCCCAAGAAAAAGCGCGGGCTTAGGTATCGACTCAGCAAAGGGGAGGCTCCGCGGCTGAGCCCCGCGGAGCTGCTGCTCGAGCATGTCTCGGATGTCGACCTCGCTCGCTCCCGAACCCACGGCACGCGGATTGCGGCTTACAACACCCAGCTGTTCTATGAACTGGAGGGCCAGCGCGCAGCCCACGCCGACGAGATTCGCGCTTCCCTGCAATCCATAGCGGGCATTTCCATTTCCGTGGATGACTGGTGCCGCCAGGTCAAGGCGCGCTATGCACTCTCCCCTCTTTCCTGTGCTGGCAGCCTGATCTCGAGCGGTCGATTCAACTACGGCAACGACCTAGACAGCCGGTTTCCGAGGTTTCCGGCACTGTACATCGCGGAAGATCGCGCCACCGCGCATTGCGAGATGTTTCAGATCGCCACGGAAACCTCCGGCACGCTGTCGGCGGAGGAGATGAACTTCCAGCCGAGCCAGAGCATCGCTGCCTATGCGCTTGCGGGCACTGTGCATCAGGTCTTCGATCTGACGCGAGCCGAGAACCTTGCACCGTTCATGGAAGTCACGCGGGGATTCACCCTCTCATCTGAATTGCGCAAGATGGAGAAGGCCTTCGGCATTCCGGCGCGACACGTTGCACAAACGCCGGAGCAACTCATGGCGACGGTGATGGATCCCAACTGGCGCTCGTATCCGATGTATGCGGATATTCCCGCCAATAGCCAGGTCCTTGGCAGCCTGCTGCAGGACGCGGGGTTCGAGGCTGTGATCTACAACTCTGTGAGGCTCGCAGGTGGTCGGGCAATGGCCGTGTTTCCGAGGTCGTTCCCGAATTCCACATCGATGGTCCGGATACGTGGCGCGCCTGATCAAGCACGACTCACGGTGCTCGATTCCCAGACCTGCAAAGAGTCGGAAAGGGCTTGATAGGGTCGGGGTTGCCCCGATCAGGGCCCGAGAAAAGAGACGCCTCCGCGAGGGAGGCGTCGGGCCGGAGATGCTATCTTCGGCGGGGTTGGAAACTGGACTATACGGCGAGGCCGGGTGGCTTTTGCGGTTATTGAGTGAACAGGAGAGATAGCGCGGTGCCCTGCCCCGGCCCCTGTGGCACCATCCAATCCCATGCTGCAGCGCCGTCCGATTCCCTCCTGCCCTGACCGGAGCCGCCATGCTCGCCGCCAAATTGACCGACAAGGGACAGCTGGTGATCCCCAAGTGCATTCTCCACGCGCTGGGTATCGGTCCGGGCAGTGAATTGCTGGTTTCGTTCGAATCCGGAAAGTTGGTGCTCGAACGTGGCCCGTCGAAGCCCGGTAGGAAACTCGGGGATTGGCTGCCTGCCATGCAGGTTCAGTCCACGACTCAACATGTCGATGTCGCCGCCGACGTCGAGGGCTACGAAGGCAAGTGATCTAGCGGTATTCGAGGTAACTCATGCCCGACGCGAAAGAGCAGGACGAAGCCCGGGAGATCGCGTTCCGCGCCATGGTGGAGAGGGGCCTTCAGGATTCTGATGCGCGGAGAGTTGTTTCGAACGCGGAACTGACCCGGCGCATTCGCTCGTGGGGGAAACAGAATCCATGCGATACGCAATAGTCATCCGATGACATGAGGCAGGACGACACGCCGATCCCGCAGCCAACGAGCCGGGTCGATTACGTCGAGATTGCGGTCTGACTGATGACTGGCTACGCGGCCAGTGCTTTCAATACGTTTTTCGGATCCTTGCGGATAGCCCGAAGCAGCGCCTTGGCAGGCCCTTGCGGCTCGCGCCTGCCCTGCTCCCAGTTGCGCAGCGTTCCGAGGTCCACTGTCAGCAACGCTGCGAACTGCGCCTGACTCAGCTTCAGGCTCTTGCGCAGTTCCTTGACCATGGTGGAATCGACCACCGTCTCACGGGCAGGCGCACGCTCGCCACGGACGATTTCGCCGGCTTCCTTCACGCCCTTCAGCAGCTTCGCAAACTCTTTGGCATCCATCGATCTCTCCTTCTACCCGGCGTAGGCCTTGGCCAGCGCCTTCAGTTGCGCGGGCGTCAGGAATCACCGCGCCGGAGTCTGGCCGATCGGCCAGCAACTGCTGGAGTTCGGCAAATGATTCATCTGAGAAGTGGTCTTCCCGATCTGCCTCGAAGGTGGGCGTTTCGATGAAGATCATTGGACCGTAGACTACGTCACTGGCGTATGTACGTCAATGGCGTATGGTCGCTCTACCGCCTGCCATCGCGTGGGCACCAGCACGGGAACGACGGGCGGGCAGCCGCAGCACGGCTCGCCCTGATCACGAATCTCGATGATTGGCGCGAATACACCGGCGGAATTGTTTTCCGGCCGCCGATACGTTGGCTGGGTGACTCAATCTGGCACCAGGCGCACAACCAAAGACTATTCCTCTCTACTCGGCGAGGTGAAAGCAAGGATCCAGTCCGCCCAAAACACAGCGCTTCGGGCAGTCAACCGGGAACTGATCGGCCTGTACTGGGACATTGGCCGGCTCATATCCGAACGTCAGAGCGACGCCCGACATGGCGCGGCCATCGCCGAACGCCTCGCAGACGACCTGCGCAAGGCCTTCCCAGGGTGAGCGGCTTTTCTCGCCGCAATGTGTTCTACATGCGGGAATTGTTTCTTCTCTATCGCGAGAACGCAAAAGTGCAACCACTGGTTGCACAAATCGGGTGGTCGCACAATCTGGTCATTCTGCAGCGCTGCGCTGACTCGCTGGAACGCGAGTTCTACCTGCGCGCAACGCGCAGGTACGGCTGGTCGAAGAACGTGCTCATTCACCAGATCGACAACCAGGCCTACCAGAAATCGCTGCTGGGTCAGACCAACTTCGACCAGGCACTCACTCCCGCATTGCGCGGGCAAGCAAAGCTGGCGCTGAAGGACGAATACTCGTTCGACTTCCTCGAGCTTGGCCAGCTGCATAGCGAACGCGAACTGGAGCGTGCGCTGATCAGCCGAGTCGAGGACTTCTTGCGAGAGATGGGCGGAATGTTCACCTTCATGGGCAGCCAATTCCGCCTGGAGGTTGAGGGCGATGAGTATTTCATCGACCTTCTGCTGTTCCACCGGCGACTGCGATCCCTGGTGGCCATTGAGCTGAAGATTGGCAGGTTCCTGCCCGAATTCGTCGGGAAGATGCAGTTCTACCTTGCCGCGCTGGATGATCAGGTTCGGCAGAGCGACGAGAACCCTTCTATCGGCATCATCCTGTGCAAGGACAAGAAACGCATGATCGTTGAATACGCGCTGCGAGATGCACGCAAGCCTATCGGGGTGGCGACCTATGCCATCACCAGGGAGCTACCTGAGGATCTGCAGGGGCAACTGCCATCAGCATCCGTCATATCACGACTGCTGCGATCACTGTGAGGGTGTCGGGCGTGCTGCAGATTTCCGCCAGGGACCATCCATGCCTCAGCCGCCGCCCTTCTGCGGCAGCAACCGGATCACCATGCCAGGCGAGTTGGCCAGGGATTGTGAGTTCTGGATCAGCACGTAGAGATAACCGTCGGGCCCGGTGATGACCTGGCGCACACGACCGAACCCTTTGAAGACCACTTCCTCGTGCACGACCTTGCGGCCCCGGATCTCGTAGCGAATCAGTCTCTGGCCGGCCAACGCAGACAGGAACAGGCTGTTCTTCCATCCCGGATAGCGATTGCCGGTGTAGAAATGAATGCCGCTGGGCGCGATTGACGGCGTGTAGTACCGGATCGGGTCGTCCATGCCGCGCTGGTGCTGTTTGTTGATGCCGGGCTCGATCCCCATCGAAACCACGCCCCACCCGTAGTTGTGGCCTTTCTCGACCAGGTTCAGTTCATCACCGCCGATCGGGCCATTGTCGCTGCCCCACATGAGGCCGCTGCGCGGGTCGATCGCGAGGCCCTCCGGATTGCGATTGCCAAGCGTCCAGATGCTGGGAACGGCGCCAGGCATTTTCACGAAAGGGTTGTCTTTCGGGATCGACCCGTCGACGTTGATCCGATGGATCTTGCCCAGGGGCGAGGAAAGGTCCTGCGCGTGGGACATTTCGCCGCGCTCACCCGCAGTGATGAACAGGCGGCCCTTCTGGTCGAAGAAGAACCGCGAGCCGTAGTGGATGACGCTCGTTGAATATGTTTCTGCAGGTGTCTGCAGCACATCCTGCTGGTCCACCCACTCATTGTTGCCGTTGATGCGCCCACGCACCCAGCGCGTCATGCTGGCCGGTGCCGGAGCCAGCTGCGAGCGCGGCGTACCGGGCACATCCGGCGGCGGCTGCGCCACGCCCGGTGCCACGGCGGAATAGGAAAGGTAGACCCAGCCGTTGTTCTGGTAGTCGGGGTCGATGGCGATGTCGAAGAAGCCGCCGTCCTGGCGCACCCAGGGAATGGGTGTGTTCTTCACCGGTTCCGACAGCTTGCCATTGCTCAGTGATCGGATCCGGCCCGGACGCTCGGTGAGCAGCAGGCGGCCATCGGGCAGGAAAGCAGCTCCCCACGGCGTGTTCAGGTCGGCGGCAACGACCTCGATCTTGAATGTCTGCTTCTCGCTCCGGATGATCTGGCTATCGGGATTGGGCAGAAAGCTGGGGGCCCCCTTGAGCTGCCCGCCTCGGATTCGCAGATAGGCGATGAGCTGGTTGATATCGCTCTGGCTCAGCTGATCCTTGAAGGCGGGCATGCCGCCTTTCGGCAGGCCATTCAGGATCGATTTCGCCAGCGAAGCGTCGGTGGTTTCCGCCAACAGGCTTTCTGAAAAAAGGCTGGGTGCCCGGCCACCCGCGAGGGTATCGCCGTGGCAGCCCAGGCATTTGCCGGCGAACTGTTCCACCGCGCCGCCAAACATCGAGGCAGGCGGACCCCCAAGCTGTTGTGCAGTTGCCGGTGAAAGGCTGGCAATGGCCGCCGCCAGCAACGACGCGGTCGCCCGGAAAAAACTTCTCATACGTCTCCCGAAATTCTCACTACTTACCGGGAAGGCATTGCGCGTGAGCTTACAGGCGGAAGCGGTCGGATGTCGGCGGACTGCCAGTGAGATATCAATTGGCGTTCATGACGGCTACATTCGCCATCATCGATACGCCTCTTTTCATGCAACACGCGCGGATGGAGAGACCAGAATGGACGACATTCAAGGCAGATTTTCGCGGCGCACAGTGCTGGCGGCGGGGGTTGCTGCGATCGCCAGTCCCGTATTGGCCCAAGCCCCGGCCGGTCCTGCGCCTGGCGCGCCTGCCGCAGGCGGCCCACCGGGCGGCATGCCTCCCATGCCTATGCGCCCGCCGCTCACGGGCCCGCAAGTCGCGCCCCCTTTCACGGTGAGTCCGCCTTACGCGAACGTCGGATCGATCACGCAGCTCGATCCTTCCCTGGCCGACCTCATTGATGTCGAGACACCGGTGCAGAAAGTCTGCGACGGATTCGTCTGGATCGAAGGTCCGGTGTGGATCGGCGGCAAGGACGGCTACCTGCTCTGCTCGGATCCCCGGGCGAACCGAATCGTCAAATGGACGGAGAAGACTGGCGGCGAAGTCTGGAAGTCTCCCTCCGGCTATGAGGGACCGAACCAGGAAGGTTGGGCGCCGAATCTCCAGGAGCCCGGTACCAACGGCATGATTGCAGCCCGTGGCGGCTTGCTGGTGGCAGATCAGGGCAATCGCACCGTCGCGTTCATCGATCTGAAGACGCGCGTCAAGACGCATCTCGCCAAAGCCTTCGAGGGCAAGCGCTTCAACAGTCCGAACGATCTCGTGCTGCATCCCGGCGGCGCAGTCTTCTTCACTGATCCGCCGTTCGGCCTTCTGAACATCTTCAACAGCCCGGACCGCGAGATGGATTACACGGGCGTGTTCCGCCTCGATCCGGACAACAACGTCTCGCTCGTCGACAAGACGCTGCGGCCCAACGGCATCGGGCTTTCGCCGGATGGATCGAAGCTTTACGCCACGGATTCATCGGGCTGGGTGGTGTTCGACGTCGACGCGAAGGGCAACACATCCAACCGCCGCGTCTTCATCCCGAACACTGTCGTTGCCGGCGGCGATGGGCTGAAGATCGACCACCTGGGCAACATGTGGACCTCCAGCCGCGACGGAATCTCGATTTTCAACCCGCAGGGCAAGCGGCTTGGCTATATCAAGGCCGACGACCGGATTTCAAACTGCGAGTTCGGGGCGGATGGCTACGTCTACATGACGTCCAACACGCGGCTGATCCGCGCGAAGGTAAGAGTGAAGAAGATCGCACGGGATGGTGCCTAGAACAGCGCCGCTTCTGCTGCGCCTGATGAAGTATTTTTTCGCCTATTGAACAGAGCGTCGAGGCCATCCAGGGGCCCTGTTTGTTCGGAAAGCCCGGCATCACAGCCCTTGCCGTCGTGGAAGGACGCCAGAATCGCGCTATCCTCTCCAGTCTGGTTTTTGCAGCATTCTTATAAGTCCGGGGGTTGGTCATGCGCAAAGCGAATCGGTCAGTCGAGCTCTATTCGCTGATTCCGGCATTCCTTCTCGCCAGCGTATTCGCCGTGCCGGCACAGAGCGCGGAATCGCTGGCCAAGCCGACCAACTGGTCGAATCCCGCCACCTGGCCCGGCAGGAAGGTGCCAGCCGCGGGCGCAAAGGTGGAAATCCCCGCCGGCAAGGAAGTGATCCTGGACGTGAGCCCTCCCGCGCTGGGCGGCATCACCGTCATGGGCAAGCTCACCTTCGCCGACAAGAGCGACCTGACGCTCGCCACCGAGTGGATGATGGTGCACGGCGAGCTGGAAGTCGGCACCGAAGCCAAGCCCTTCACGCACAAGGCCACGATCACGCTCACCGACAACGTGAAAGACGAGCAGATGATGGGCATGGGTGACCGCGGCATCATGCTCTCGGGCGGCACGCTGAACCTGCACGGCACGCGCACCAACACCTGGACCAAGCTTGCAAAGACCGCCGAGGCCGGCAGCAACGTGATCGAAGTGCTGAATGCAGATCAGTGGAAAGCCGGCGATGAAATCGTCCTGGCCTCCACGGACTTCAATCCCCGCCAGGCCGAGCGTCGCACCATCGCCGCCATCAGCGGCAACACGATCACGCTCGACAGGAAGCTCGACTACATGCACTTCGGCAAGATCACCTTCGGCGTGGATGAGCGCGGCGAAGTCGGCCTGCTGACGCGCAACATCAAGATCCAGGCGTCAGAGGATGCAGCGCAGACCTACTTCGGCGGCCACATCATGGCGATGGTCACCAGCAAGATGTTTGTCGATGGCGTCGAGCTCGAACGCATGGGCCAGCACATGGAGCTGGCGCGCTATCCGATCCACTGGCATCTGGTAGGCGACGGCGGCAAGGGTCAGTACATCAGGAACGCGTCCATCCACGACACCTACAACCGCTGCGTGACCGTGCACGGCACGCACAACGTTCGGGTCGAGAACAACGTGACCTACAACATCGTGGGTCACTGCTTCTTCCTGGAAGACGGCATCGAGCACGGCAACGAGTTCGTCAGGAACCTCGCCATCCAGATCAAATGCCATCCCACCAAGCCCTGCGTCCCGACCAATCTCGCCGCTAACGGAGAGATCACCGAGAATCGCCAGGCCCTCAGGCAGGCCAGCTTTTCCGGCAAGGACACCCTGCTGCCTTCGGATAACACGGTGACGGCTTACTGGATCACCAACCCCGACAACTCCTTCATCGACAACGTCGCCGCCGGCTCCGATGAGACCGGCTTCTGGTTTTCGCTGCCGATGCACCCGCAAGGTGCGTTCGAAGGCTCGGACGCGTCCAAGAACATCTGGCCGCGCCGCCGCGCTGCGCGCGTTCAGGGGCAACGTGGCCCATTCCAATTTCGACGGGTTCATGATCGATCGGCACATCAACGAGGACAACACCTTCGGTTTGGCCTCAATTCCGATGCTGCCGTTGGAGAATCCCAACGATCTGGAGAGCAAACCGCTGGAGTCGCACTTCGAGAATCTGACCAGCTACAAGAACCGCAATGGCGGTCTGTGGGGCCGGGGTGATCTCTACATCTACAGCAACGCGAAATTTGCCGACAACGCCATGGGCATGACGCAGGCCGCTGGCGACGTCGGCACTTCGCGGTTCAGTTCACGGCTGATTGATTCGCTGGTCGTGGGCGAGACGGAAAACATCGGCAACCCCAGGACGCCCGAGGAAATCGCCTATGGCCGCAGCCTGCCGAAGCCGCCGATTCCGGATTTCCCCATCCGGGGCTACGAATACTATGACTACCGCGATGAGGTGGTGAACACGACGTTCGTCAATTTCCAGGACAACAAGCAGCGCAGGACCGGCGCGCTGTCCTTCCTGCTGTTCACGAGCGCGGGCCTCAGTACCAGAAGCACGATCAGCGGTGCGAAATTCGTCAATGCCAAGCCGGTCTATTTCCCCAAGTTCGATACCCGGTTCGACAACGACAACCGCGGCGGCAACGCCTATCGGACCCTGTCGTTCCGCGACCTGGACGGCTCGGTGACCGGCATCCCCGATTCCCAGGTCTTGCTCCACGACGGCGAGAACGACAGCGTCGTCACGGATGACACCTGCAAGATCGAGCCCACCTGGAACGCCTCGGTGTGCAAGGGTGATATCGGCCGCCTGAACCTCTCCGACAGCAGGGGAGAGCTCCCGCGCGCGGTGAATCTCGAATCGCGGACCGCCCGGTTCGCTTTGCTGGGCGCGATCGGTGGTGGGAACAGCGATCCCCTGGTTCAGGCCCAGCGTACCGCGCTGTTTACTCGTCGTCCTCCGCAGCCGCCCATTCCGCTGGTTCGCAACGGCAAGGAATTCAAGGCCCCCGGCGACCAGAGCACCGTGAAGGCCGGCACCGAGATCCAGGTGAAGACCGAACGACCGGAAGTCACGCTCAGCCTGTCCGAACTGGACAAGGGCGCATGGGTCGTCTTTCAGCTGCCGGGTTTCACCAAGGCCACTGCCGGAACGCAGCAGGCCAGCATGGCCGCATTGCGCCAGGCGAGCGAGACGTCCTGGTTCAAGGACGGAAACAACCTCTGGGTCAAACTGGTGGCCGGTCCGCCGGTCATGGAGATCATTCGCCCAACGGATCTGCAGGCCAGCATAACGGTCAGCCGATAGGCTGATCGACGACGGCGCAGATCTCCTGCCGGTTGTACGCGAGCTGCCGCATTCGCACGCGGCGGTAGCCAAAACGGCGGATGCGCTCGGCTATCGTGGGCAGTTTTTCCGCGAGCGCAGGGTCGGTCAGCTTCAAGGTCAACACTAGACCTTCGGGCCGGGCGCCGCCCTGCCCCAGCACGCCGCCGAGCGTGTCGAGCGTGTAGTTCGGCGCGACGTTCGCGTCCATGACGAGCCAGCGGCATTCGCGGAACAGGCTGCGCTTGACGTTTTTTGCGATCGCACGGATGTGAGTGAAGTTGGGGTGCGCGAGCACCTCGGGGTCCATCTCGGCCGGATCGATGCCCGTCACGAGCAAGCCGCGTTCGAGCAGCGCGAGGCATGACCCGCCGGGAGCGCTGCCGATCTCGACGCAGCGGTCGCCCGCTTGGATCGGAAGCTCCGACCACTCGAGCGCTTCGACAATCTTGAGGTATGCGCGCGAGATCATGCGCGGTGGCAGCGCGATCGGCGGCACGCCGCCGGGCCAGAGCGTCTCTGGAGTTCTTGCGCGATGCCAGCCGAGCCACCATTCCTCGCGTTCGACGAGCACGATGTCGCCGATCTCGGCCGCGGTGTTCTCGATGCCAGGCGGGCTGGCAGCCGGTCGATTCTCGATGAGCAGCGCGCTGAGCGAGCGCGCGAGTTCGTCGGCGGCCCCGTTGTAACCCTCGTCGCCGGGCAGCACGCGATCTCGCTGCCATACGTGCAGATCGCGGATCGGTTCGCCCGGCAGCTGCTCGCCGATGAGCCGCCATGCGTCGCGCGCACGCTGCGAGTCGTCGCTGCCTGTGACTTTGCCGAGTGAGAAGCCCCAGGTGCGCGCGAATACGGTGCGCAGCACGAAGTCGGCCGCCAGATCCTCAGACGAGCGAAACGTGACGAAGCCCGGCCGGGAGAACGCAAACTTGAGTTCGGGATGCTCGCGCGCGATCTCGCTCTTCAAAGCGCGCTCGGCGCCCGATTGAACCGTGACGAAGACGAAGTGGGCAGGCATTGTGCGTGTGCTCAGGAATCGCGGGAAGAGGCTGGAACTTTGGGGCTTGGCGTGAAGCCAAGGGCGAGCTTACATGCAGACGGTCGGCGAGTTTCAATCAAGAGCCGCGGCGCGTCTCGGGGCTGCGGCTCCAGCTGACTGGCTTCGGCTTCCTCGAAACGGGTTTCCGCCTGGAAATGGCGAGGTGCCAGTGTTCTAGGGCTTGCCTGCGCCGGTCGGAGCGGACTGTACTGGCGCAGACACCGTGGGTGTGACCTGGATATTCATCCGACCCCCTTCCGCCCGTTGGTTCGATTCGATGACACTCTGGCGTAGCGCTTCCTGCTTCGTGGATTCAGTCAGATCACGGCGATTCCACTCTTTGGCCGAAGCACAGAGCTCGTCTTTGCCAACTTTTCGGCAGCTGAACCCCACCCGGGCCTTGAGGTCTATCCATTGCTCCGGCTTGCCGCAATAGACCGCGATGGCGGCGTTCTCGCTGACGCGATGGCACACTGAATTCGTTGAATCCGGGGATGCGGCAGCCGGCCCCGGCCCAGGGCTGCCCACGCTGGGCAGCGCGACTTCCGCGCCGGACCGCTGCGGCTTCTGCGCCGCGGCGATCAGGACTCCTTCGTTTCGGAGCGTCGCCACCAGCGATGTGCCTTCCAGCAATCTTGCGAACGCATCCCGAGGTGCAAAGGACCCTGACAGTCCGGTTGTCGACTGCACCCGCAGCACATCGCCCTGATACATGACATTGATTCCGGCCTGCCTGGCGAGGAGCTCGACGGCATCGACCAGCGGACCGGCCGGCACGCTGACACGGACAGTATCGCTGGGGTTGGGATAGGCAGAGCCGAATGGAATCCAGCTTGCAAGCACCAATATCGATGCGACTGCTGTAGACAATTTCATGGCTGACTCCTGTGCGTGAGTTCGATTCGGTCGGCGGTAACCGATGCGGAGATCGGGAATGTCTGCTCGAGCAGGCGGGCGAAAGACTCCAGCTCACCTACCCGAAAGACGCCACCGACCAGAAGCGACCCGATGGCCGAATCGCGGATCACGATCTTCGGGGTGCCATACCGGTTCATCTCGGAGATGGCATCGGCGAGCGGGGTTTCCCGGAACACCAGCACACCTTCGCGCCAGCCGCGGTCACGCTCGATGTCGACGGCCGCCATTGGCTGCAGCTCGACCTTGCCGTCGACGTCCCGTGCACTGTTGCCTGCCGACACCAGCAGGCTGGAAGTTCCGGACCCAGCGGCAACTCGCACTGTGCCCTCGACGACCGACACGCGCAGCATCGTCGGTTCGCGGCGCACGGTAAATTCAGTGCCCACGGCTTCGGCCCGCAACGCCCCGGCAACCACTACAAACGGTCGCTGCGGATCATGGGCAACCCGGAAATGCGCCTGGCCCTGTTCCAACTCGACCGTCCGCATGCTGGAATCCAGCGCAACCCGGATACGGCTATTGGTATCGAGCGTGATCTGCGAGCCGTCGGCCAGCGGAATGCTTCGCAGTGCACCCAGTTCGGTCCGGAACTCGCGCGCGCTGGCAATTCGCGGCGCGGGGGAAGTCGGAGTCTGTGCTGATTCGACACTAAGCTCCTGGGGCACCGCTGATGCGGCCTCAGGCGCTGGAGCCGT
This sequence comes from Pseudomonadota bacterium, assembly GCA_016720075.1. Lineage (GTDB taxonomy): Bacteria > Pseudomonadota > Gammaproteobacteria > Steroidobacterales > Steroidobacteraceae > ZC4RG30. The sequence goes on along the minus strand of JADJXW010000001.1, from coordinate 197,870 downwards.
TGCAACAACGGGCGCCGGCAGTACTTGGCCGGGCACTCGAGTGAATTCGAAATAGGCTGCGAAGGACAGTGCTGCTATTCCTGCGGCTGCGGCCCACGCGATGAGACTGCGGCGTGGTCCCCGAACACGGGGAACCTGTGTCCAGACCGCACTCAATCGATAGTACGCCACGCGATGACTGGCGCTCGCCGCAAGCCAGGCCGCGAGCGCCTGTGCATCGGCTTGCGCCCACGCCGGGTCTTCCGGGCGTGCCATCCAGCACGCGGCGGTCTCTTCTGCTTCCTCACCCGGTGCCATGGCTTCAGTCTTCACCTGATTCTCCGTGATGGGAACGCATCTGCCAGCTTCCGTATGCCGCGCACCAGATGCTTTTCCACGGTGGCCTCGGTAATTCCGAGCCTGCGCGCGATGACCTTCTGGGGCAGGTTCTCGACTCTTCGCATCCATACGACCTCCCTACACCGGGTTGGCAGGCACTGCAGCAACACCGACAGACGTTGCAGCTGCTGTCGGCCTGATTCCAGGCGCTCCGGGGTTACCTCTTCAATCAAGACGTCCGAGAGGTGCGATTCCTCCAACGGCCCGATCGCAACGACTCCATCCCGCCTGAGTCGGTCGATCAGGATGTTGCGCGCGATGCTGAAGAGGAATGCCCTCGGATGGCGCGGAACTTCGCGTTCGGCCGCCTCCAGCATCCGCACGTAGATGTCATGGCGGATGTCCTGCACATCCGCCGGCACCGGAAGCCGCGATGAGAGGTAGCGCACGAGCGCCGCTTCGTGGCAGAGCACTTCCCGCTGGAACCAGTCTTCGAGTGAATCGACCACCCGCGAACAGTAGTGACACACGCGGTCCGCGCTCAATAGAGAAACAGTGAAAACCGCACCTATTGGAGGATCGTCGCCCGCCGTTCGTCTCCTGTGATGATGGGCAGAGATTGGCCCATGCGGGCAAGCCAGGCCCGCAGGATCTCAATCGCCAGGGGCGATCGGCACCTTGTTGAGGCTAGGCGTGCCACCTGTCTGGCGATAGAGCAGTCCGTCTGCGGTCCGTTCCAGCCGCCACATGTAAAGAATCGATGACTGGCTGCGGCCGGGGCTGCCACTGACCACCACCTCATCCCCGGGACGGAAGGTGTTTCCCGTGATGCCGATTTGCTCGAGTTCGAAGCGGTTGTCCATTTCCGCGCGCCAGGTCTGCCTTTCGCCCGACTTGCCGCGGACCTCCACGACCAGGAAGGGGTGTGGATGCACGAACTGGAACTCACGCACGGTGCCGGTGACGGTCACGCTCTTGCCGGTGTCGTAGATGCTCGCGAAGGAATGATGCGCGGGAACCGCGCCAGGCCAAAGCGCGGCCGTGAGCACGAGCAGTGGAACAAGGCCGACCAGAGCCGGGCAACCTGCCGACGCGTTACGCATGGCCATCCTCGCAGGGGGTGCAATCGAGGATAGCGCCGCGCGCCGCGAGTCGCTGCTACTTTCGCGCTTTGCGTCGCTCCCTGAGCACTTCGGCGCCCACCCACTCGCCTTCGACCTCGTCCCATGACACGTGCACGCGCTCGGCATGCTTTCCGGGCTCGTTGTCGCCTTCCCGCATGGTCATCATCAGATTCAGCGAACATTCGTACTCGCCGGGATCCGACTGTGGCAGCAGGCGGCAGGGTTCGTCCTTGTGGGCCTCCCAGATCTTCGGCTTAAGTACCGTCGACTTGCCGGACGCAGTTGCCGTGACTGGCATTCCGCCGCCGGCATTGATCTGGGCGTACTGGCTTTCCAGGATGCTCACGATGTCGGATTCGGAGGGCTCTTCGGCTGGCACCGGCTCGCCGGCGGGTTCGCTGGACTGTCCGTCATCGCTGGCCTGCCCTTCCTCGCTGGCCGAGGGCGAGGAGCCGCCGCAAGCGCTCAGCGCCAGCGCGGCGGCAATGGCTGCGAGGGAAAGCAGAGAAGAAGGGTACTTATGCAAGGTGCTGACTCCCGGGACTGTGGAACCCGCAGGGTTACAGATTGCTGCGGGCCGATCTGAGGCGCAGCTACCATTTCGTACCGTCAGAAAGCCAGTTGCCCAGCGTCAGCCCGCCCTTTTGGAGGGGTTCGCTTTTCAGTCCGTCGGAAATTCCTCGAGCAGCTTTCTGATGGCTACGGATAGCGTCGCCACTTTGGTCGTGGCGGCATCGAACACACGCCGGTGATCCAGGGTCGCGTAGCCGTGCGCAAGAACATTCCGGAACGCCACGATCAACGGGCCTTCTGGAATCCGCGCAAACAGCTCCGGATCCAGCTTGCGGAGCTGGCCGAGAGCATCCCCTGCGATCTCAAGCTGCCGTTCAACGGCGGCCTGGCAGAGCTCATCTTCGAGGTATGCCTTCAGTGTGCGATCCGCGAGGAAGCGCGGAACGCGCTCCAGGGCGCGCAGTGTCAGCTCCAGGTAGACGTCAGGCTGCTTGCTCATACACCGGCACCTGGCTGCGTTCGATGGATTGCTTCAGTCGGGAGGCAGGCATGGCGCGCAGTTCGACAAGATCGACCTTGCGCCCCAGCAACCGTTCGAGGGATTCCTTGAATCGGAAATACTGGTCCGCCGGTCCGTAGCGTCGGGAGCGGCCGAACTCCACTGCGAGGTCGATGTCGCTGCGGGTGGGGTCGAAATCCTGCCGGAGCACCGACCCAAAGGCTCCCAGTCGGCGCACTGAGTAGCGGCGGCAAAGAATGCGCAGCCCCCGGGCATGGTCAGCCAGAGGTCCTGGCAGATGTGCGCCCTCGGAATCGCTTTCGGCTTTCAGGGAAAGTGACAGGCGCTCGCCCAGCGCCTCGGTAATTTCCAGTAGACGCTCGATGGTGAACCGCTCGAGCTGGCCACCGCGCAGACGCGAGAAGTCGGCTGCTGCCTGCCCGGTGCGGGCATGGGCCTCGCGCACGGTAAGCCCCATGCGATCAACGGACGCAATGATTCGTGCTGCCAGATCGGCCTTGATGGCCTGGGCGGGTTTGACTGTCGCGGCCGATACTGAAGCTCGGGTCCGGTTCTTCATTGAATGATGTTGTCAGTTTTGACAACATCATTCAATGACGGAATCCGCGCTAATCGTCTATTTTTGAGGCCTTCGACCCCTATCGGCTTACCGATATGGTGGCCTGGGCAACCAACCGGCCCACCGGCTCGACAACAGGGCCTTGATAGCCAGCATCGGCGACCACCAGCTTGACCCACAGGGCATCCTTGTCCCTGAAATACGAGGTCTCGCCCGCCTTGCGCAGCGCATCCATGCTGGCCTGCTGTTTCCCGGATGCTGCATTGGTGAAACCCGGGAGCTCAAACATGACCCACGAGCCCTGGTCCATTTCCCTCACGCTGAGAAAGACTTCCTGTCGTTCGGTCTTCACCCGCATCTCGGTTCCGGAGCGCACATTGCTCTGGTTTCCCGTGATGCGATGGTCCTTGCCATTGCGGTGAAGCGCGACGGGCGACCCGGCAGCCAACTCGGCGAGAGTGCCGCCGGGCTTGTTCATGAACAGGCGCCCGACATCACCCGTGCACACGGCGGCATTCCAGGTGGAATGAATCTCGCAGGTCTCGTCGGTGGCGACGCTGTCGTTGTCGCCGTCGTGGATCAGGACATACGAGTTGGGCTTGCCACCGACCGAGCCGTCCAGGTCGTGGAACACCGCGGTCCGCCATGCCACCCCACCCCGGTTGTCATTGTCGAACCGGGTATCAGTCTTCGGGAAATGCACGGGCTTGGCATTGACGAAACGCGCTCCTTTAATCGTGTTGGTCGTCGTGACGCCGGAGCTCGTGAACAGCAGCCAGGAAAGCGCCCCGGTTCCGCGTTGCGCGTTGTCCTGGTAGTTCACGAATGTTGTGTTCACCACGTCGTGGCGGTAGTCGTAGTACTCGTAGCCGCGTATCGGAAATCGGGAATGCGGCGTTTCGGCAGGCTGCGGCCGTAGGCCTTTTCTTCTGGCGTGACAGGGTTACCGATGTTCTCGGTTTCGCCGACGAACAGCGAATCAACCACCAGCGAGGTGAAAGGATCCTTGCCGCCCGAGCCGGAGGCATGCGTATAGCCGATGGCGTTGTCGGCCAGCTTCGCGTTCCGGAAGATATGGTTCTCGCCTCGGCCCCAGATACCGCCATTGCGGTTCTTGTAGGCGGTGAGGTTCTCGAAGAGCGTATCCACGCTCTTGCTGTTCGGGTCAGCGGGATTTTCCTTCGGCATGTGCGAATTGCCGGTCAGCCCGAAGGTGTTGTCGACGTTGATGTTCCGGTCGAACATGAACCCATCGCGGTTGGAATGGGCCACGTTGCCCTTGAATTCACGGAACGGGGTTCGGCGTGGCCAGGTGTTCTTGCTCTGGTCGGTGCCCAGGAACGCGCCGTTCGGGTGCTCCGGCAGGGAGACCCAGAAACCATTCTCATCGGACCCCGCCGCCACGTTGTCGATGTAGGTGTTGTCCGGATTGGTGATCCAGTACGACGCCACCGTGTTGTCCGACGGCAGCAGGGTGTCCTTGGCGCCGAAGCTGATTTTCCTGACCTCCAGGCGCTTCTCGTACGGGTAGTCGTTGTCTCCGTTTGCGGCGAGATTGGTCGGCACGCAATCCTTGGTGGGATGGCACTTGGTCTGGATGGCGAGGTTCCGGACGAACTGGTTTCCCGTTTCGATGCCGTCTTCGAGGAAGAAGCAGTGGCCCACGGTGTTGTAGGTCACATTGTTCTCGACGCGCAGGTTGTGCGTGCCGTGAACGGTCACGCAGCGGTTGAACGTGTCGTGGATGGACGCGTTCCTGATGTACTGGCCTTTGGCGTCACCCACCAGGTGCCAGTGAAAGGGATACCGCGCCAGCTCCATGTGCTGGCCCATCCGGCTGACCTCCACACCCTCGATGAACATCTTGCTGGTGACCATCGCCATGATGTGGCCGCCCTTGTAGGTCTGCGCCGCATCCTCGGAGGCCTGGATCTTGATGTTGCGGGTCAGCAGGCCCACTTCGCCACGCTCATCCACGTCGAACGTGACCTTGCCGAAGTGCATGTAGTCGAGCTTTCTGTCGAGCGTGATCGTGTTGCCGCTGATGGCCGCGATTGCGCGACGTTCGGCTGGCGCGGATCGAAGTCGGTTGAGGCCAGGATGATTTCGTCCCCCACGCGCCAGCCTGCAGAATTCAGCACCTGGATCGACGTGGCGCCGGCTGCGGCTGTGGCGGCCAGCTTCGTCCAGGTGTGGGTGCGGTCACCATGCAGATTGAGCGTGCCGCCGGCGAGCATGATGCCGCGGTCACCCATGCCCATCATCTCTTCTTCCTTCACGGTGTCGGTAAGAGTGATGGTGGCCTTGCGGGTATGCGGCTTGGCCTCGGTGCCGATCTCAAGCTCGCCGTGGATCATGACCCACTCGGTGGTCAGTTCCACGTCGGCGTTGTCGGCAAAGCTGAGCTTGCCATTGATGGTCACCCCGTTCAGCGCTGGCGGGCTGACATCCAGGATCACGCTCTTGCCGACTTCGATCACGACCTTGTCGCCCGCGGCCGGCACCTTCCTGTTCGGCCAGGTCCTGGGTTCCGACCATTTCGTGGCTTTTGCCAGGCGCGGCCCCTGCTCCGCTGCCTGTACGACGGCGGCCGCGCTGCCAAGCAGCAGCGCCGGAACCAGCAACGTGCGATAGACCGAGATCCGCTCACTCATGGCGACAACCCCCCCCCAGATATTCTTTAAGAAAGCTTATCGGCTGACAGTAATGCTGGTTTGAGTTTCCAGCGGGCCAAACTGATCCCTGCCAACACCTTTGGGAGCGGTCGGGATGAACAGCTTCACCCAGACGGCATCCGGGCCCTTGAAATACGAAGTCTCGGTCGCCTTGCGCAGCGCGTCGAGGCTGTCCTGCTGCTTGCCGGAGGTCGCGTTGGCGAAACCCGGCAGTTCGAACACGACCCATGAGTCCTTGGCCATTTCGGTCAGGCCGATGGCCACTTCCGGCCTTTCGGTGTTCACGCGGATCTCGGTACCGGCACGCACAGTGCCCTGGTTGGCCGTGATCTTGAAGTCCTTGCCATTGCGACTCAGGGTAATGGGCTTTGCAGGGGGCGCCGGCGCAAGAGCAGTCGCCCGCACAGGCGCTGGCACGGCTGACCGCAAGGCAACATCCTTCAGCGCAAGACCCGCACCCCTGGTGGGCCCGGGCCTCCTGGCGCTGAACTGCACGCGCCCGATATCCCCCGTGCACACAGCGGCGTTCCAGGTTGGCTGGATCCTGCAGGTGTCGTCCGTGGCGACACTGTCGTTCTCGCCGTCGTGGATCAGGACATAGGAATCCGGAATGCCGGTCGTCGAGCCGTCCAGATCGTGGATCGCCGCGCTCCGGTAAGACACAGCACCCCGGTTGTCACTGTCGAACCGCGGGTCGATCTTCGGAAAGTACACGGGCTTGGCATTGACGTATTTCGCACCCGTGACGGTGTTTTCGGTGGTCACCCCGGCGCCCGTGAACAACAGCCACGAAAGCGCTCCTGCTCCGCGCTGCTGGTTGTCCTGGAAATTCACGAACGTGGTGTTCACCACGTCAAGACGGTAGTCGTAGTACTCGTAGCCGCGGATCGGGTAATCGGGAATCAGGCGTTTCGGCAGGCTGCGGCCGTAGGCGATTTCCTCCGGCGTTACCGGATTGCCGATGTTCTCGGTTTCGCCCACGAACAGCGAATCCACCACCCGAGAAGTAAACACGTCATCGCCGATGGAACCGGTCGACATCGTGTAACCAATGGCGTTGTCCGCCGTCTTCAAATTCCTGACAACGAACAACTCGCCGCGGCCCCAGAAGCCGCCATTGCGGTTCTTGTAGGCGGTGAGGTTCTCGAAGTGTGTCTCCAGCCGCTTGCTGTCAGGGTCGGCGGGGTTTTCCCGGGGCATCAACGAGGGGCCGGCCAACCCGAAGATGTTTTCCGCATTGATGTTCCTGTCGAACATGAATCCGTCGAAGCTGGAATGGGCCACGTTGCCCTTGAACTCGCGGAACTTCGTGCGACGCGGCCAGGTGGCCTTGCTCTGGTCCGTGCCCAGGAACGCTCCGTTGGGGTGCTCCGGCATCGACAACCAGAAACCATTCGCGTCGGAACCGGCAGCCACATTGTCGATGAAGGTGTTGTCCGGATTGGTGATCCAGTAAGCCGCCACCGTGTTGTCCGAGGGCAGCAGCGTGTCCTTGCCGGACATGCTGGCTGCTCTGTAGGCCTGGCGATTCTCGTTCGTGAAGCTGTTCTCGCCGTTGGGGGCGAGATTGGTCGGAACGCAGGCCTTGGTCGGATGGCACTTGGTCTGGATGGCCAGGTTGCGCACGAACTGGTTGCCGTGCTCGATGCCGTCTTCCATGAAGAAGCAGTGGCCGACGGTGTTGTAGGTGACGTTGTTCTCGACGCGCAGGTTATGCGTGCCGTGCACGGTCACGCAGCGGTTGAAGGTGTCGTGGATCGCGGCGTTGCGGATGTACTGGCCCGTGACGTCACCGGCCAGATGCCAGTGGAACGGGGTAGCGGGCGAGCTCCAGGTGCTGCCCCATGCGATTGAGCTCGACGCCCTCGATGAACATCTTGCTCGTGACCATCGCCATGATGTGGCCGCCGAAGTACGACTGCTCCGCATCGGCCGAGGCCTGGATCTTGATGTTGCGCGTCAGCAGGCCCACTTCGCCGCGTTCATCCACGTCGAAGGTGATCTTGCCGAAGTGCATGTAGTCGAGCTTGCGGTCGAGCGTGATCGTGTTGCCGCTGATGGCGGCAATGCTGCGGCGCTCGGCCTGGCGCGAATCGAAGTCCGTGGAAGCCAGCACGATCTCGTCGCCGACTTTCCACTGCGCGGCATTCAGCACCTGGATCGACGTGGCGCCGGCTGCGGCCGTGGCGGCGAGCTTGGTCCAGGTATTGGTGCGGTCACCGTGCAGGTTCAACGTGCCGCCGGAAAGCATGATGCCCCGATCGCCCATGCCCATCATCTCTTCTTCCTTCACGGTGTCCGTGAGGGTGATGGTGGCCTTGCGCGTGTGCGGCTTGGCTTCGGTGCCGATCGCCAGCTCGCCGTGGATCATGATCCATTCGGTGGTCAGCGTAAGGTCCGCGCTGTCCGAGAAGGTCAGTTTGCCATTGATCGTCACTCCGCCCAGCGCAGGCGGAGTGACATCCAGGATCACGTTCTTGCCGGCGTCGATGACGACCTTGTCGCCCGCGGCCGGCACCTTCCTGCTGGGCCACGTGGCAGGATCAGACCATCTCCCCGGCCTCGCCGACTGGGCCAGTGTCTGCTGGCCCACCAGGACAGCGAAGAGGCCGCCGAGCAGCAGCGCTGGAACCCGACTCATCGCGGCCCTCCCGGCGATTCGCCTGCGCTAGGGCTTCGCGCTGATCAGCTGCAGATAATCGGCCTGGGGCGGACCCGCCATCAGCTCACCGAGCTTGGCGAACATCGCCTTGGCCTTCTCGCTCTGGCCGTGCGCGGCAACGGCGGCCGCATCCTTGTAACGCTCGACGATCACATAGACGTCCGGATCGCTAGGCATGACCATCAGGTCGTAATACACATTGCCGGGTTCGCTCTTCGCCACTTCCTTCTGCATCTCGAGCCAGAAGGCCTTCATTTCTTCGCTCTTGCCCGGCTTGGCCCGGAACTTCACCACCATCGCGGTGTAGTTGGTCGGGCGCGCGGCGGGCCGGGCAGCCGGGGGCTCGGCAGCCATCGACGGCAGCGTGAGGGCGATGAGAGCAGCAGTCACGATCAGTTTCATGGATATCTCCGCTTATCGGCTTACATTGATGCTGGCTTGCATGATCGTCGGACGAACCGGCGGTTCCGGATCCGCGGGGACGAACAGCTTGACCCACAGCGAGTCCTTGTCCTTGAAATAGGACGTCTCGCTCGCCTTGCGCAGCGCATCGAGACTGTCCTGCTTCGTGCCGGAGGCTGCGTTGGCGAAACCCGGCAGTTCAAACACGACCCATGAATCCTTGTTCATTTCGCTCAAAGAGAGGGCGATTTCGCGTCTTTCGGTATTCACCCGGACCTCGGTGCCGGAGCGCACGACACTCTGGTTGCCCGTGATCTTGAATTCCTTGCCATTGCGAACAACGGCAACGGGCTGCTCGGGCGGCCTCGCGGGCGCCGCGGCAGCGGCAGCAGCGGCTGCGATCTGCTGCGCCGGCCCCGCGCCAGGGTTCAGACCACCTCCGAGGCGGGGAGCCGCGACAGGGCCAACACCGCGGAAATACAGGCGCCCCACATCACCCGTGCACACCGAGGCGTTCCAGGTTGGCTGGATCTTGCACGTGTCATCCGTGGCGGGGACGTCGAACTGGCCGTCATGGAGCAGCACATAGGAGTTGTTGAAGCCGGTTGTTGTGCCGTCCAGATCGTGGATTGCCAGCGTGCGGTAGGCCGAACCACCCCGGTTGTCGTTGTCGAATCGCTTGTCGTACCTGGGGAAATGCACGGGCTTGGCGTTGACGTATTTCGCACCCTTGATGGTGTTTTCCGTGGTGACGCCAGAGCTCGTGAACAGCAGCCATGAAAGCGCTCCGGCTTCGCGCTGCTTGTTGTCCTGGTAATTCACGAAGGTGCTGTTCGCCACGTCAACGCGGTAGTCGTAGTACTGGTAGCCGTGGATCGGGAAGTCGGGAATCAGGCGCTTCGGCAGGCTGCGGCCATAGGCCTTTTCCTCCGGCGTCACGGGGTTACCGATGTTCTCGGATTCGCCCACGAACAGCGAATCCATCACCACCGAGGTGAATGCCTCGCGGCCGAAAGCGCCGGACGACATCGTGAACCCGATGGCGTTGTCGGCCGTTTTCAGGTTCTTGACGACGAACAGCTCGCCGCGGCCCCAGAAGCCGCCATTGCGGTTCTTGTAGGTGACGAGATTCTCGAAGACGGTCTCCAGGCTCTTGCTGTTCGGATCAGCGGGGTTTTCCTTGGGCAGGTACGAGTTGCCTGCCAACCCGAAGGTGTTGTCCACGTTGATGTTGCGGTCGAACATGAACCCGTCGAAGTTGGAATGGGCCACGTTGCCCTTGAACTCCCGGATCCGGGTTCGACGGGGCCAGGTGTTCTTGCTCTGGTCGGTGCCCAGGAACGCGCCGTTCGGGTGCTCCGGCAACGACAGCCAGAAGCCGTTCTCGTCGGAACCCGCGGCTACGTTGTCGACGAAGGTGTTGTCCGGGTTGGTGATCCAGAACGACGCCACGGTGTTGTCCGAGGGCAGCAGGGTGTCCTTGCCGGAGAAGCTGGCCTGCCTGACGGCCAGGCGATTCTCGTACGTGTAGTCGTTCTCGCCGTTGGCGGCGAGATTGGTCGGCACGCACTTCTTGGTGGGATGGCACTTGGTCTGGATGGCGAGGTTCCGCACGAACTGGTTGCCGGTCTCGATGCCGTCTTCGAGGAAGAAGCAGTGGCCCACGGTGTTGTAGGTCACGTTGTTCTCGACGCGCAGGTTGTGCGTGCCGTGCACGGTGACGCAGCGGTTGAAGGTGTCGTGGATCGCGGTGTTGCGGATGTACTGACCCTTCACGTCGCCTGCGAGATGCCAGTGGAAGGGGTACCGCGCGAGCTCCAGGTGCTGGCCCATGCGGTTCAGTTCCACGCCCTCGACGAACATCTTGCTGGTGACCATCGCCATGATGTGGCCACCGAAGTAGGTCTGCGCCGCATCCTCCGAGGCCTGGATCTTGATGTTGCGCGTCAGCAGACCCACTTCGCCGCGTTGGTCCACGTCGAATGTGATCTTGCCGAAGTGCATGTAGTCCAGTTTCTTGTCGAGCGTGATCGCATTGCCGTTGATTGCGGCAATGGTGCGACGCTCGGCCTGCCGCGGATCGTAGTCCGTGGAGGCCAGGACGATTTCATCCCCCACGCGCCAGCCGGCGGCGTTGAGCACTTCGATCGAGGTGCTGCCCGCTTCGGCTGTCTTCGCCAGCTTGGTCCAGGTGTGGGTGCGGTCACCGTGCAGGTTGAGCGTGCCGCCGGCGAGCATGATGCCGCGATCCCCCATGCCCATCATCTCTTCTTCCTTCACGTTGTCCGTGAGGGTGATGGTGGCCTTGCGGGTATGCGGCTTGGCTTCGGTGCCGATCGCCAGCTCGCCGTGGATCATGACCCACTCGGTGGTCAGTTCCAGGTCGGCGTTTTCAGCGAAGGTGAGCTTGCCATTGATGGTCAGGCCGTTCAGTGCGGGCGGGCTGACATCCAGGATCACGTTCTTGTCGTTGGCGATCACCACCTTGTCGCCTGCGGCCGGCACCTTCTTGTTGGGCCAGGTAGAAGGACTGGACCATTTCGTGGCTTTGGGCTCCGCCGCCTGGACGGCGGACAGGCTGCCCAGCAGGACTGCTGGAACCAGCGAGAAAAGAAGGAAAGAGCGGCTCTTTCTGCTCATGACATCAACCCCCGTTGAAGAGCCGGGCGAAATCGCCCGGCTGAAAACACTGCACTGGATCTTAGTTCTGGTTCGCCGGCGCTGCGGGTGCTGCCGGCGCCGGTCCCGGCGGCCTCCCCCGTCCGCATCCCGGCGACGTGCATACCGTCACTTCGTGGATGTAGCGATTCTTCCCGCCCTCAACCCGGAACGACTGGCTGGCCGGAGTCCCCGGGTCCTTGGGAATTCCCGCGTCAAGCCACGGGAAGCTGTGGAAGATGTCGACAGCGCCGAACGTCTCGTCGATGACGTAGCGGCGGTTGGTCACGTTGAGCTTCTGCGGAAACGCGCCCATGGTGCAGTTCTGGCCTTCCGGATTCTTGGTGGCCGTGTTGATGCGGCCTTCGAGCCGTGAGCACGGCGTGCCATGCGGCACCGGCAGCGCTGGATCACCCCAGTTGTTCAGGTATGCGTCGGCCGCAGCCTGGATGGCTTCGCGCGTGTCGCGCTTGTCCTTGGGGATCTCGTCCCACTTCTCGGTTTTCGTTACGGCCAGGTGCTCGGCCGCGCCGAACACCCAGTCACCGGCGTCCGTCACGATCGACTCCATCTTCTGCACCTGCTTGCCGTTCTGGGTCGCCTCGATGCGCGTGTGGATCACGTACGGGTGCGGATCGGTTGCGGCCACCACTTCGGTGAAGGTGGCGCACTGCTTCGTGTCGTGGAAGCTGCGGGTGAAGTCGATTTTCAGGGGGCCGGCCAGCACGCCTGCGCCGACGTCCATGGGCTTGTCGTTCTCTGCGTAGCTTGCGCCCTTCGCAAAGCGAAGCGCCTTGGTGTTACCGGCCGTTTGGGCTTTGACGTAGGTGTCGGTCAGCTTCTGCAGGTTCTTGCGGCTGCAATCCGCCTGCGCGTTTGAGGCGAAGACCACGCCGGCGACGGCGATGGAGCAGGCCGTAATGATGGCCCGTGATTTTTCCCTTCTCATCTGCGTGAACCCCCGATTTCTTCTAGTAGGTCGAATGTACCGAATATCTGGGAGTTTGCCGGAGATTCATCACCCATGTCCTCCTCTGATAATCAATATGCCGCCTCGTGTGCTACATTTGTAGCTGTCGCGGGAAACTGGAGCAATGAACATGGCGGAGACCACCACCATCCGGTTACCACCGAAGCTGCGCGCGCGACTGGGCGCCCTGGCCAAGCAGACCGGCCGCTCCACCCACAGCCTGATCGTCGAGGCGGTCGAGCGGCACACCGAATACGAAGAGCAGATGCGCGGCCTGGTGAAGGATGCGCTGGCTGCCGACCGGGACATCGAGAAGACCGGAGAGGTTTATCGCGCCGAAGATGTGCACGCCTGGATGCAGCGTCTGGCGGTAGGTGAGCCGGCGCCAAAGCCCTCGCCGTGGCGGAAGTAGTCTATTCGGCACGCGCGCTGCTCGACGTCGAGCGCGCCTTCGAATTCCTTCGCCAGGAGAACCCTGCGGCGGCGATCGATGCGGCGGCTGCCATCTCATCCGCGGTCGACAACCTCAAGTCGCATCCCTTGATCGGCCGCCGGGTGGAAGGCGAGCTGCGCGAGCTGGTGATTTCGTACGGGCGCACGGGTTACGTGGCGCTTTATCGCTTCGTCATCGCCCGCGACGAGGTGCGCGTGCTCGCGCTGCGGCACCAGCGGGAACTCGGTTTTCTGCCCTGACCCCCTGCGGATTGCGAGCACTCAGCGCCGTATCCAGCCGATCTCCCGCGCCGTCTCCGCGCCCACGACCTCTTCATCCAGCCCTTCGGGCAGCCGGGATTCCGTGGCGCTCAGCGGCATGCGTCCGGCCATGATCTCCGCCTGCTGCTGCGGGTAGAGGGGATCGCGCTGGGGATCAGCCAGGCCGCGCGGAACCAGTGGCTGGCCGGTGGCCGGATCGTAGGCATCCTTCGCACCAAAGGTATGCAGCAGTTCGTGGGCGATGATGATCTGGTCCTGCGATGCCTGCTCGGGGCTTGCGAACAGGTGCACCACGGCACTCAATCCGCGCTGCAGCCCCAGGGAGTGCGGCAGGGTCTGGTTGCGCGCCGGGTCGTGGTACATCAGGAACAAGGCGATCTTCGGGCGTGGAGACACCCCGGCCATCACCTGGCGCCGGTAGTAGCGCAGCTTCAGGCTCCACACGATGCGCGTCAGCACACCGGCATCGCGTTCCAGCGCGGGTGGCGCCTTGGCCAGGGTCGGGTACAACTTGAGGACCAGCGGCTCGTCCAGCCCGACGCCATAACGTTTTGCCTCTGAATTAAGGAAACTGGCCACTTCTTCGATATCCGACTGCTCGAGCTGCGCCAGGTATTGCGCCGTGACGGGGCTGTCGTCCGCGGCCACCGGAAAAGCGCCTGCATAGATCGTGCGCTGCCATGAGGTGGTGGAAAGGCGATCGTCCAGCGCCTGGCCGGCCACGATCAGGAGCACCAGCAGCAGCACGGTGATGCGAACCACTTTCCACATGGAGCTCAGTGTAGTGGTCGACCGTGATCCCGGGCAGGGCTATCCTGATGCCGCCCGGGTTCCTGGGCCTGCATCAGAATTTCGGGGGTCGAAGTCGTGAAGAAATCCATTCGTTCGTGCCTTGCTGCGCTGCTGATTCCAGCCCTTGCGCTCAGCAGCGTCTGCGCTGTCGTGGAAGCCGCGGAGGCCAAGGCGACGCGTTGGTCCGATCGCGCCACCTGGCCCGGGCGCAAGGTGCCTGTCGCCGGTGACAAGGTCACCATTCCCGAGGGCAAGTCCGTCATCCTCGATGTGAGCCCGCCGGCGCTGGGTGGCCTGACCATCAACGGCAAGCTCACGTTCGCCGACAATGCCGATGTCGAGCTGACCACCGAGTGGGTCATGATCCACGGCGAGCTGCAGATCGGCACCGAGGCCAAGCCGCACACTCGCAAGGCCACCATCACCCTCACCGACAACGTGAAGGGTGAAGAGATGATGGGCATGGGTGACCGCGGCATCATGCTCTCGGGCGGCACGCTGAACCTGCACGGCAACCGCACCAACAGCTGGACGAAGCTGGCGAAGACCGCCGAGGCCGGCAGCAACTCGATCGAGGTGCTCGATGCCGCGCAGTGGCAGGTGGGCGACGAGATCGTGCTGGCCTCGACGGATTTCGATCCCCGCCAGGCCGAGGTTCGCCGGATCACGGCCCTCAGCGGCAACAGCCTCACGCTCGACAGGCCGCTGCAGTACATGCACTTCGGCAAGATCACCTTCGACGTGGACCAGCGCGGCGAGGTGGGCCTGCTCACCCGCAACATCAAGATCCACGCCTCGCCCGATGCCGAGCAGAGCTTCTTCGGCGGCCACATCATGGCGATGGTCACCAGCAAGATGTTCGTCAATGGCGTCGAGCTGCATCGCATGGGCCAGAACCTGGAGCTGGCCCGCTACCCCATCCACTGGCACCTGGCCGGTGATGCGAAGGGGCAGTACATCCGCAACGCCGCGATCCACGACACCTACAACCGCTGCGTCACGGTGCACGGCACGCACAACCTGCGCGTCGAGAACAACGTGACCTACAACAACGTGGGTCACTGCTTCTTCATGGAAGACGGCATCGAGCACGGCAACGAGTTCGTCCGCAACCTGGCCATCCAGACCAAGTGCCACACCTCCAAGCCGTGCGTGCCGACCAACCTCGCTGCTGCCGGAGAGAGCACCGAAGCGCGTCAGGCCGGCGCGGCCAGCGGCCAGCAGTCCAAGGAAGTGCTGCTGCCGTCGGACAACACCGTGGCGTCGTACTGGATCACCAACCCGGACAACACCTACCGCGACAACGTGGCCGCGGGCTCCGATGCAAACGGCTTCTGGATGTCGCTGCCCGAACACCCGAATGGCGCGTTCGAAGGCTCGGACCAGAGCAAGGCCACCTGGCCACGCCGCACCAAGTTCCGCGAGTTCAGCGGCAATGTCGCGCATTCCAGCTATGACGGCTTCATGTTCGACCGGAACATCGCCGCCAACAACACCTTTGGCGTGACCGGCAGCTCGCATACCGGCCTCGAGAATCCCGCCGACCCGAACAGCAATGTCGTGCTGTCGGTCTTCGAGAACCTCACCACCTACAAGAACCGCAATGGCGGCATCTGGGGCCGTGGCGAGGCGCACCTGTTCAGGAACGTGAAGTTTGCCGACAACGCCATCGGATTCACGCATGCCGCTGGCGGGCCGCGGTTTGCCTACTCTTCACAGGTGCTCGATTCACTGTTCGTGGGTGAAACCGAGAACATCGGCAATCCCACCACCGAGGCCGAGAAGGCCTATGGTCGCAGCCTGCCGAAGCCGATGATTCCGGATTTCCCGATCCGCGGCTATGAGTGGTACGACTACCGCCATGACGTGGTGAACACCACCTTCCGGAATTACCAGGACAACGCCACGCGCAAGACAGGCGCGATATCGCACCTGCTGTACACCAGCTTCGGCGCAAGCTCCAACAATGCCGTCGAGAAGCTGAAGTTCGTCGACGCCAAGCCGGTGTACTACCCGCTGATGGAGAAGAAGTGGGGCAACGACAACAACGCCGGCAGCCTCGCCTACAAGAGCGCCGTGTTCAGCGACAAGGACGGTTCGCTCGGACAGGGCCCGAATTCCTTCGTGGTGATCAACGACGGCGTCAACGACAGCATTGCCGTCGACGACCAGGCCTGCAAGGTGCAGCCCGCCTGGAATGCGGCCGTATGCAAGGGTGATGTCGGGCGCATGAGCTTCGTGGATGGCCATGGCCTGGGCTTCAATCCGATCAGCCGCGGCGCAATAGACCCCAAGCTGCCGCCGGTCATCCTCACCCGCAAGGACAACAACGGCAGGAAGATCAGCGTTGCCGTGGGCACCAACGTGCGCTCCGGCATCGAGTTCACCGCGACCACCGAACGCACGACCATGGACCTGAACGTGATCGAGCTGGATGCCGGTTCGTGGGTGATCGTGGAGATGCCGGGATTCACCAAGGCAGCCTCGGGCACCGCGCAGGACAGCCTTGATGCGCTGCGCAAGGCCAGCACAACCTCGTACTACAAGGCCGCGGATGCGCTGTGGGTGAAACTGGTCTCTACCAGCGGTGAAACCCGAGGGATGGGCGGCGGGGTGACCGTGCAGGTCAGCCGGTAACGGGATAGAGTTTCGCGTGATTGGGAAAATAACGGGGTCGATGCCATGAAAAGAACAATCCAGCCACTCCTGCTGGGAGCGCTCGCTTTCGCCTTCCCGCTGGTCAGCGTGCACGCGGCAGCCGCGGCCAAGCCGACTCGCTGGTCTGACCGCGCCACCTGGCCCGGCAAGAAGCTCCCCGTCGCCGGCGACAAGGTCGTGATCGAGGCGGGCAAGGATGTGATCCTGGATGTGAGCCCCCCTCAGCTTAACGGCCTGACCATCAACGGCAAGCTCACCTTCGCCGACACGGCCGACCTGGAATTGACCACCGAGTGGGTCATGATCCACGGCGAGCTGGCGATTGGCACCGAAGCCAAGCCCCACACGCGCAAGGCCACCATCACCCTCACCGACAACGTGAAGGAAGAAGAGATGATGGGCATGGGCGACCGCGGCATCATGCTCTCGGGTGGCACGCTGAACCTGCACGGCAATGTCAGGAACGCCTGGACGAAGCTGGCGAAGACCGCCGACGCGGGCAGCACCTCGATCGAAGTGTTGAACGCCGCTGAATGGAAGGTGGGCGACGAGATCGTCCTCGCCTCCACCGACTTCAATCCCCGCCAGGCCGAGCGCCGCAGCATTGCCGCCATCAGCGGCAACACGATCACGCTCGACCGCAAGCTCGACTACATGCACTTCGGCAAGATCACCTTCGACGTGGATGAACGCGGCGAAGTGGGCCTGCTGACGCGCAACATCAAGATCCAGGCCTCGGCCGATGCGGAGCAGTCGTATTTCGGCGGCCACATCATGGCGATGGTCACGAGCAAGATGTTCATCGAGGGCGTCGAGCTCAATCGCATGGGGCAGCACCTGGAGCTCGCCCGCTACCCGTTCCACTGGCATCTGGCCGGCGATGTGACGGGCCAGTACATCCGCAACGCAGCCATCCACGACACCTTCAACCGCTGCGTGACTGTCCACGGCACGCATAACCTGCGCGTCGAGAACAACGTCACCTACAACACCGTCGGCCACTGCTTCTTCATGGAAGACGGCATCGAGCACGGCAACCAGTTCGTCCGGAACCTGGCCATCCAGACCAAGTGTCATCCGACCAAGGCCTGCGTTCCGACCAATCTCGCCGCCTCGGGAGAGGTCAACTACGCCTACGAGAATCGCGCGGCGGGCCGGCAGAATGGCCAGCAGTCGAAGGATGTGCTGCTGCCGTCGGACAACACGGTGGCCTCCTACTGGATCACCAATCCCGACAACACCTATCGCGACAACGTGGCCGCGGGTTCCGATTCAAACGGCTTCTGGATGGCACTGCCCGAGCACCCGAACGGCGCGTTCGAAGGCTCGGACCAGAGCAAGGCCACCTGGCCGCGCGGCATGCGCATCCGCGAGTTCAAGGGCAACGTCGCCCACTCCAACTTCGACGGATTCATGTTCGATCGCAACATCAACGCCAACAACACCTTCGGCGTGACGGGCAACATGCACATCGCCCGCGAGAACCCGGCCGATAATCGCAGCAAGATCGTGGAGACGGTGTTCGAAGACCTGACCGCCTACAAGAACCGCAACGGCGGCTTCTGGGGCCGCGGCGAGATGCGCACCATCCGCAACTACCGGTCGGCGGACAACGCCATCGGCTATACGCAGGCCTCGGGCCTGGCCGGTGGCGCCAGCCTGGCCGATCCGTATACCTCGCGGGTGGTCGACTCCCTGTTCGTGGGCGACACCGAGAACGTCGGCAACCCCACGACGGATGCGGAAAAGGCCTACGGCCGCAGCCTGCCCAAGCCGGTGCTGCCGGATTTCCCGATGCGCGGTTACGAGTACTACGACGCGCGCCATGACGTGGTGAACACCACCTTCCGCAATTTCCAGGACAACGCCACGCGCAAGACCGGCGCCCTCTCCTACCTGCTGTTCACCAGTTTCGGCGTCAGCTCCAACAACACCATCGAGAAGGTGAAGTTCGAGAACGCCAAGCCGGTGTACTTCCCGCCGATGGTCGGCAACGCCCGCTGGGCCAACGACAATGGCAACAGCCAGGCGTGGAAAACCGCGGCGATCCGCGACAAGGATGGGTCGCTCGGCGCGGGCCCCAATGCGTACGTTCTGATCCACGACGGCGTGAACGACAGCATCGCCGCCGATCCGCAGGCCTGTGAGTTCAAGCCCGACTGGAACGCGGCGCTGTGCAAGGGTGATGTGGGACGGCTGGCGTTTACCGCCCCGTTGAGAATCGGTGGCGCCGGACCTGGTGCTGGCGCGCCCCCTCCAGGGGGTACCCGCGCCCGCAGCGGCCGCGCCGGGCGCGCCACCTGCGGCAGGCGGACCGCCTCGTCCCGCGGGCGGCCCCGGTGGATTCGCCGCTCCGGCTCCCCAGCCGCCTATCGTTCTCAGTCGCAATGGCCGCGACTACCCGCTCGTCGGTGGATCGAACGTGCTTGCCGGCACCGAGATCAAGCTGACGACCGAAAGGAAGTCCGTGCCCCTGCGGGTGACCGAGCTGGACAAGGGTTCGTGGGTGATCTTCCAGCTGCCGGGCTTCGCCACCGCGGACTCCGGCACGCCGCAGGGCAGCCTGGATGCGCTGCGCAAGTCCAGCGAGACGTCCTGGTTCAAGGACAAGGACGCGCTGTGGGTGAAGGTGGTCTCGCCGGACAGTGGTGAGTTGGGGCTGGGTGGCGCGGCCACGCTGCAGGTCAGCCGGTAACCTGATCCGAGCTGATTGAACAAATACCCCCGGGCCTGCGGCCCGGGGGTTTCGCTCGTTCCTTTCGAACTCCGAATAG
Source organism: Pseudomonadota bacterium (assembly GCA_016720075.1). GTDB lineage: Bacteria > Pseudomonadota > Gammaproteobacteria > Steroidobacterales > Steroidobacteraceae > ZC4RG30. The sequence continues at coordinate 178,531 of JADJXW010000001.1, read as the reverse complement.
CGTTCGATATGGCCGGGCGCGGCCCACCCGCGCTATTCTCAACCGGCTCAACGTCTTCGATCTTTTTTGCCGGGAACCGGGGGGTTCATGTCATGAAAACGCGCTATCGGCCGTCCCTGTTTGCGTTGCTCGTTCCCGCCCTCTGCCTCGTCAGCGTTTCCGCTGTCGTCGAAGCGGCTCAGGCAAAACCCACGCGCTGGTCTGACCGTGCCACCTGGCCCGGCAGGAAAGTCCCCGTTGCAGGCGACAAGGTCGTCATCGAGGCCGGCAAGGAAGTGATCCTCGACGTCAGCCCCCCTCAGCTTAACGGCCTGACCATCGACGGCAAACTCACCTTTGCCAACACCGCCGACCTGGAACTGACCACCGAGTGGATCATGCTGCACGGTGAGCTGGCCGTCGGCACGGAAGCCAAGCCCCACACGCGCAAGGCCACCATCACCCTCACCGACAACGTGAAGGAAGAGGAAATGATGGGCATGGGCGACCGGGGCATCATGCTCTCGGGCGGCACGCTGAACCTGCACGGCGACCGCACCAACTCCTGGACCAAGCTGACGAAGACCGCCGACGCCGGCAGCAGCTCCATTGAAGTGATGAACGCCGCGGGCTGGCGGGTGGGTGACAAGATCGTCCTCGCCTCGACCGACTACGACCCCCGCCAGGCCGAGGTTCGAACCATTGCCGCCCTCAGCGGCAACACGCTCACGCTCGACAAGCCGCTGGCGTACATGCACTTCGGCAAGATCACCTTCGATATCGACCAGCGCGGCGAAGTGGGACTGCTGACCCGCAACATCAAGGTGCATGCCTCCGCCGACGCGGAACAGTCGTTCTTCGGCGGCCACATCATGGCGATGGTCACCAGCAAGCTGTTCATCGAGGGCGTCGAGCTGCATCGCATGGGCCAGAACCTGGAGCTGGCGCGCTATCCCATTCACTGGCACCTGGTGGGCGATGCGAAGGGCCAGTACGTCCGCAACACCGCGATCCACGACACCTTCAACCGCTGCGTGACGGTGCACGGCACGCACAACGTGCAGGTCGAGAACAACGTGACCTACAACAACGTGGGCCACTGCTTCTTCCTCGAAGACGGCATCGAGCATGGCAACCAGTTCGTGCGCAACCTGGCGATCCAGACCAAGTGCCATACGTCCAAGCCCTGCGACCCGACCAACCTCGCCCCGTTCGGCGCGACGGCCGGCACGAACTTCAACCTGACCGGCCAGAACGCCAAGGACGTGCTGATCCCTTCCGACAACACGGTGTCGAGTTTCTGGATCACCAACCCGGACAACACCTACCGCGACAACGTGGCCGCAGGGTCTGACTCCACCGGCTTCTGGCTGGCCTTCCCGGAGCATCCGACGGGCGCGTTCGAAGGCTCGGATCAGAGCAAGAACACCTGGCCGCGCCGGATGGCGGTGCGCGAGTTCAAGGGCAACGTCGCGCATTCGAACTTCGACAGCTTCATGGGCGACCGCGCTCCCAGGGCCGATGGCAAGTTCGCCGTCGGTGGGTACGTTGCGCTTGCGAATCCCGCTGACCCGAACAGCGCGCAGGTGGAGAACGTGATCGAGGACTTCACCGCCTACAAGAACCGCAACAGCGGCATCTGGGCCCGCGGTGAGCTGCGCCTCTACAGGAACCTGAAGATGGCCGACAACGGCATCGGCTTCACGCAGGCCTCCGGCAACCTCGGCCGCTCGAAATACACCTCACGGGTGGTCGACTCGCGGTTCGTGGGCGAAACCGAAAACATCGGCAATCCCGTGACGGAGGCCGAGAAGAAGGCCGGCCGCAGCCTGCCGTTCCCGGAAGTGGCGGATTTCCCGATCCGCGGCTACGAGTTCTACGATTTCCATCATGAGCTCGACAACAACACCTTCGTGAACTACGAGGACAACGCCACCCGCAAGACCGGCGCGATCTCCTACCTGCTGTTCACCAGCTTCGGCATGAGCTCCAACAACACCGTGTCGCGTTCGAAGTTCATCAACGCCAAGCCGGTGTATTTCCCGCCGATCGACAACCGCTGGAGCAACGACGACTACGGCAACACGGTCTACAAGACCTCGGTGTTCAACGACAGGGACGGCACCATCACCGGCGTTGCCAATTCCTACATCGTCAACATCACCGGCATCGACGTCGACGACCAGTGCGAGGTCAAGCCCACGTGGAACGCCGCGCAGTGCAAGGGCGATATCGGGCGCATGAATGTGGGCGGCTGTTCTGCTGCAGTGCGCTTCGGCGGATTCGGCGGCGGCGGCGCTCCGGGCGCTGGTCCTCCGGCTGCCGGCCCTCCTGCTGCAGCGCCCCCCAGAGCCCCTGCTGCTGCGCCTGTTGCCTTCAAGATCGCCCCGGGTGGTGGTCGGATCAGAGGCACGCCCGCCCCTGCCGGACCGCCAGTGATGCTCAGCCGTAATGGCAAGGAATTCCAGGCCAGCGGTGAGACCAATGTCCGGGCGGGCACCGAGTACAAGGTGACCACCGAGAGACCCTCCGTGAACATCAACGTGAAGGAGCTGGACGCCGGTTCGTGGGTGATGTTCGAGCTGCCGGGATTCACCACGGCCTCCGCGGGTACGGCAACGGACAGCCTGGATGCACTGCGCAAGGCCAGCGCCACCTCGTACTACAAGGGCAAGGACGCGCTGTGGGTCAAGGTCGTCTCCACCGGTGACGTCATGGGCTCCGGCCCCACGCAAGGAAAAGGCCCTGGAGAAACCCTCCAGGTCAGTCGGTAAGCGGAGAGTTCAGATGTCAGACAAGGGCATGTCGCGCCGCGCGATGCTGGGAGGCATCGCGGCGCTGGGAGTCACCACGGGTTCGGGCAAGGCGCTGGCGGCCACGCACACGTTTTCCCCGGTACAGCGATTTTTTTCCGATCCCTATATCGAGCTCATACGGCTTCTGAAGGAAGGCGTCGAGATCGAACACGACCTGATGGTGCAGTACCTCTACGGGGCGTTTTCACTCAAGCCCACGTACGCCACGGTCGTCGGCGCTCCGGCGCCGAATGCCACTTCGCTGATGGGTGTCATCGTCGAGGAGATGCGGCACCTGGCGGCAGTGAACCGGCTGCTCGTGGAGCTGGACGCCAAGCCCCAGCTCACGCGCCAGGATTTTCCCTACGAGACCGACGCCTATCCCTTCCCGTTCGAAATGGCGCCGCTGGGCCAGAACAGCCTGGCCAAGTTCGTGTACTGCGAGGCGGACAAGACCCGGCTCAAGAGAGCACGCTCGGTTGTCGACGATTCATACCTCATCGACAAGCTCAAGGGCACCCTGGGGCCGAATCTTGTCCCGAACCACGTCGGCAACCTCTACGACGCCATCATCGAGACCATCCTCGAGGTCAAGAAGGCCGGCGGGGTCAAACTCGATTACGACGCGTGGTATGAAGGCCTCGGCAACATCAAGGCCGATGGCGAGTTCGGCCACTTCAAGTTCTTCCAGTCCCTGTATGAAGGGGCTCATCCCGTGCTCAAGGAAGTCCCTGGCGTATGGAGTCTTCCCGCCGACGATGCGCTGTATCCGTGCTACCAGGTGCCCGTGAATCCCACGGCCTATGAGGGACGCCCGAACACCATCAAGGATCCGGACATGCGATCGCTGGCGTGGCTCGGCAACCTGAACTACTGGAGCCAGCTGCTGCTGCTCGACCAGGGCTACCGCCGCAAGTCCAAGACCGAGACCGCGCTGGCGCAGGCCATCATGATGGGCCCGCTGTATTCGATCGCGCAGTACCTGCCGACCAAGGGTGCCGCGGTGCCGTTCGACCCGCTCAGCATGGGGTTCGATCCCGGCATCAACGAGGCCGCGGGACGGCGATTCACGCGCCGGATGCTGCAGGAAACCCGCGACTACGCCCGCAAGATCGACAAACTGCTGCCGGGCAACTTCGACCTGAGGATCTACGACCAGTTGATGGCCGCGGTGTGACGCGGGCTGCCGGAAGCGGCAGCCCCGGCTACTTCAGCGTGGCCAGATAAGCCACCACATCCGCGCGCGTCTTGTCGTCCGGAATCTGCATCGGCATGAAGGTGCCCGGCACCTTCTCGCCCGGGTTCACCAGGAATTTGTTGAGGGCCTTCTTGCTCCAGGTGAGCCCGGAGGCCTTGAGAGCCTGCGAGTACCGGGGGAACTCAGGCTGGCTGCCGGCCTTGCGGCCCACGACACCGATGAGATTGGGGCCCTCGATGGGGCCGCCTGTCTTCTGCGTTGAATGGCAGACGCTGCACATGGTGTTGAAGGTCGCCTTGCCGTTCTCGATATCCGGCTTGGCTGCCGCACACAGGGCTGGGGCCGCCATTGCGGCGACCATGACGAAGAGACGGCGAAACCCGGACATAGACGGCTGACTCCAGAAGCTCAAGGTCCGGATCGAGGGATCCGGTGGCCCATTTTAGCCCAGGCGCGAAGCGCTGCTTCAGACGCCCAGCAGATCCACCTCGAACACCAGCGTCGCGTTGGGCGGAATCACGCCGCCGGCGCCGCGCGCGCCGTAGCCCAGCTCGGGCGGGATGGTCAGCACGCGGGTGCCGCCAACCTTCATGCCCTGCACGCCTTCGTCCCAGCCGCGGATGACCATGCCGTCACCCAGCGGGAAGTCGAACGGATCGCCGCGATCCTTGCTCGAGTCGAATTTCCGGCCGCGGCCCTGGGGTGCGCTGGCATCGTGCAGCCAGCCGGTGTAATGGACCGTGACGTGAGCGCCGGCGCTGGCGGTCTCGCCGCTGCCGGTGACGGTGTCTTCGTACTGGAGGCCCGAGGCGGTCGTGGTCATATGCAGTCCTGATCTGAGGGAACGGCGACCGTAGCATGCGCGGTCCGCCGAGGCGGCTATAACTGCGGCGGCAACTATTCGCATCTGCGATATGCGAACAGAACCGCCCTCTTCATGCCCGGCGCCGGACTCGCGCTATGCTTCCGCGTTGACGCCAATGATCCGCGTCATCAGCCGAATACCGGGGGTTTTAGCCGTGAGTCAGCGCATTCGCTCGTTCCTCGTTGCCTGCGTTCTTCCTGCATCCCTGCTGGTCAGCGTTTCTGCTGTCGTCGAAGCCGCCCAGGCCAAGCCGACGCGCTGGTCTGATCGCGCCACCTGGCCCGGCAAGAAGGTGCCCGCCGCTGGCGACAAGGTCGTCATCGAGGCCGGCAAGGAAGTGATCCTCGATGTGAGTCCGCCGGCGCTGAATGGCCTGACCATCAACGGCAAACTCACTTTCGCCGACAACGCCGACCTGGAACTGACCACCGAGTGGATCATGCTGCACGGGGAACTGGCGATCGGCACCGAGGCCAAGCCCCACACGCGCAAGGCCACCATCACCCTCACCGACAGCGTGAAGGAAGAAGAGATGATGGGCATGGGTGACCGCGGGATCATGATCTCCGCCGGCACGCTGAACCTGCACGGAGACCGCACCCACACCTGGACCAAGCTGGCGAAGACGGCTGATGCCGGCAGCAGCGCGATTGAAGTGCTGAATGCTTCGGGCTGGCGCGTGGGCGATGAAATCGTGCTCGCGTCGACGGACTTTGATCCCCGCCAGGCCGAGCGTCGCACCATTGCCGCCATCAGCGGCACTGCGATCACGCTCGACCGTCCGCTTACCTACATGCACTTCGGCAAGATCACCTTCGACGTCGACCAGCGCGGCGAAGTGGGACTGCTGACGCGCAACATCAAGATCCAGGCCTCGGCCGATGCGGAGCAGTCGTATTTCGGCGGCCACATCATGGCGATGGTCACGAGCAAGATGTTCATCGAGGGCGTCGAGCTCAATCGCATGGGCCAGAACCTGGAGCTCGCCCGGTATCCGCTGCACTGGCATCTGGCCGGCGACGTGAAGGGGCAATACGTCCGCAACGCCGCGATCCACGACACCTACAACCGCTGCGTCACCGTGCACGGCACGCACAACCTGCGCGTCGAGAACAACGTGACCTACAACACCGTGGGCCACTGCTTCTTCCTGGAAGACGGCATCGAGCACGGCAACGAGTTCATCCGCAACCTCGCCATCCAGACCAAGTGTCATCCGACCAAGGCCTGCGTGCCGACCAACCTGGCCGCGGCCGGCGAGAGCCCGAACTTCGACAATCGCCAGGCGGTGAGGGAGAACGGCCAGGCCTCGAAGGAAGTGCTGCTGCCCTCGGACAACACAGTGGCGAGCTTCTGGATCACCAATCCCGACAACATCTACCGCGACAACGTCGCCGCGGGTTCCGACTCGAACGGCTTCTGGATGTCGTTGCCGGAACATCCGAACGGCGCGTTCGAAGGCTCGGACCAGAGCAAGGCCACCTGGCCGCGTCGCACGCCCTTCCGCGAGTTCAAGGGCAACGTCGCGCACTCGAATTACGACGGGTTCATGTTCGACCGCAACATTGCGGCCAACAACACGTTCAGCGTGACCGGCAGCTCGCACCAGCCGAAGGAGAACCCCGCCGATCCCACCAGCAGGACGGTGGAGAACGTCTTCGCGGATCTCACCGCGTACAAGAACCGCAATGGCGGCATCTGGGGCCGCGGCGAGATGCACACGTTCCGGAACGTGAAGCTGGCCGACAACGCCATGGGCTACACGCATGCGTCGGGCAACTTCGGTCGCGACCCCTACACCTCACGCGTGGTCGATTCGCTGTTCGTGGGCGAAACAGAGAACATCGGCAACCCCCGCACGGAGGCGGAGAAGGCCTATGGTCGCAGCCTGCCGAAACCGATGCTGCCGGACTTCCCGATCCGCGGCTACGAGTACTACGACTATCGCCACGACGTGGAGAACAGCACGTTCGTGAACTACCAGGACAACGCCACCCGCAAGGCGGGCGCGCTGTCGTACCTGCTGTATACGAGCTTCGGCGTCAGCACCGAGAACGCCGTCGAGCGCGCGAAGTTCATCAACGCCAAGCCCGTGCATTTCCCGGCGCATGAGCGCAAGTGGGCCAATGACAATGGCAGCAATGCCGCCTGGAAGGTCGCGGCCATCCACGACAAGGATGGCTCGGTTAGCGGTGTTCCCGGTTCGTACATCCTGATCAATGACGGCGTTTACGACAGCGTCGCGACCGACTCGGAAGCGTGCGTGATCAAGGCCGACTGGAACGCCGCGGTGTGCAAGGGCGACGTTGGGCGCCTGAGCTTCGGCGCGGGCAATGTGGGCGCCGGCCCTCCGCGACCCGCAGGGGCAGCCGGCGGCGCAGCGCCTGTCGCAGGCGCGCCTCCCGCTGCTGGCGCTGCGCCGCGCCCCGCCGGTCCGCCGCCTCCCCCGGTGCCCGTGGTGCTCGGCCGCAATGGCCGGAACTACACGGTCACCCAGAACAGCAACGTGCGCGCCGGCACCGAGATCAAGGTGATCACCGAGCGGCCGACGATAAATCTGAACCTGACCGAGATGGACAGCGGCTCGTGGGTGATCCTGGAGTTGCAGGGATTCACCAAGGCTGCCTCGGGCACGGAACAGAGCAGCCTGGATGCGCTGCGCAAGGCCAGCGCCACCTCGTACTTCAAGGACAAGGATGCGCTGTGGGTGAAGGTGGTCTCAGACGGTAACGGGGCTCGCGTTGCCGTGCCGGGCAGTGGCACCAGCCTTTTGGTCAGTCGGTAGGCTCGAGTCCTTGTTGATGCGATCGTCACGGAGAACTGAAATGCGAAAGACCCTGACAACTCTTGCCATGGCTGCGCTGACCCTAGGCGCACTGCCACTGTCCACGCCGGCGTTCAGCCAGAACGCCCCTGCCGCGCAGCCCGCGCATTACTCGGTCGACAAGACGCTGATCGGAAAGCTGATCGACGATCCCGCGGCGGCAGCCATCCTGAAGAAGCTGGTGCCGACGGTCTGGGGCAACGAGATGTTCCAGTCGATGGGCCGCGATCAGACGCTGAAGGGAGTACAGCAGTACGAACAGGACCTGACTGACGCGAAGCTTGCGGAGATCCAGGCGGAGTTCGACAAGATTCCCGCGAAGGGCTAGGTCCAGCGCTCTTCCGGATCCGTCAGCCACGGCACGATGTGCCCGGCCGCCAGCCACGCGGTGCCGAAGGCCAGCAGCGCCACGCGCTCGCAATGGAAGACCAGCCTGGGGATCCTGTCGACCAGCGGTCCACCCATGAAGTGGTCCACCACCACGATCAGCATCGACGCCAGCATCACCCATCCGCAGATGGCGTACAGCACGGCGCGGCGATTGGCCCGCATCAGGTGCTTGCGCTTCGCGCGCTGGTAGAAGATCCAGCACAGCCAGGCCAGCGTCAGGAACATGACCAGCGACGCAATGGTGTGCACGGTCTGCGTCGTGCTGCCGACGGGCTCCACTTCACCGGGGAACAGCGCGACGCCGAGGGCCGCCACCGCCGTGGCCTTGGTCAGCACCTTTTCCAGCGGACGGTAGCCGTTGTACGCAAACATGAATGCGGCCACCGCGAACATGGCGCCAACCAGCACATCGCGCGCCCAGCCACCGTATTTGTAGGCTTCGCTGATGGACAGGATGCTGTCGTTGGCCAGGACGCTGGTGACGTTGGCCAGCGTGAATGCCACCACGGCGATCATGATCTTGAGCGCGCGGTGGTCGATTTCGAGTTTGGGGTGCATGCGATGGAGCGCGGTGTTGATGCTGGGTTTCGGAAGGGGCCAGGCCCAGTCTAGTACGCCTGATCCGTTCCGGGGCCCATCTCACTGCCCGCGGCAACCGCATGCTCCAGCAATCGCAATCCGTGCAGAAGCGCGTGTCATAAAACCTGCATCTGCCGCTCCTAAGCTCGGAACACGTTCCAGTGGAGTGCCGGATGGACCGCCCCTACCAGAACCTGAGCCGCAACAAGCTGACGCGCCTGGCGCTGATGTCCCAGGACGCGGGCTGCGTCGCAGCCGCGATCAAGGAGCTGGGCATTCGCGGCACCATCCCGGCGCAGATCATCGAATTCGCGGGAGCACACCTGCAGACGCTCCTGGCGCGCGACCAGGCACTGCATGACCTGCGGTACTTCAAGGAGATTTTTCCGAAGCTCGAACAGCGCGTCAGGGATCTGGAGTCGTGCCGCGCTTCGCCCGCGGTCAACTGAACAGACCACCACTGGATCACGCCGCCTTGCGCAACTCCGGCGTCGGCAGCTCCGCTGCCTGTTCCGCAGGCCGGTGGCTCCACAGGCTCAGCTCACCATGACGGTCTTCGACGAGCGCCGTGCAGTGATCCACCCAGTCGCCATCGTTGCAGTACAGCACGCCGTCGATCCGCGCGAGCAGCGGTCGGTGGATGTGGCCGCAGACGATGCCATCGAAGCCCCGGCGCTTCGCTTCGTGCGCGGCGACCTGCTCGTACCGCTGCACGTACTCGCGCGCATCGCCCACCCGGGACTTGAGCCACGCCGCCAGTGACCAGCGCGGCAGGCCGAACAGGCCCCGGGCCAGGTTCACGTAGTGCCCCAGCCACAGCAGCGCCGTATAGATGGCGTTGCCAGTGGCCTTCAACAGCGGACTGAAGCGCACGGCGCCATCGAACGCGTCACCGTGCATCACCAGCAGGCGCTGGCCGCTGCGCGTGGTGTGAACGTATTCAGAGTGGACTTCCACGCCGGCGAGCAGGCTGCCGCACAGCGCTCGCGCCAGCTCATCGTGATTGCCGGGAACATAGATGACGCGCGTGCCGCGTCGCGCCTTGTCGACGATCAGTCGCAGCACCTCGTGGTGGCTCGCGGGCCAGTAGATGCCGCGCCGCATGCCCCACAGGTCGACGATGTCACCAACCAGGAAAAGCGTTTCCATATCGGTGTGGCGGAGGAATTCCGCCAGCTCCTGGGCCTGGCATTCACGGGTGCCCAGGTGCAGGTCGGAGATGAAAACAGATCGGGCGGGTACTGGGGTCCGGAGACCGCGGATCATTGGTAGGCTCCTTGTGCTTCAGATTCGGGCCGATGCTCGAATTCTTGTCAGGAGTCGTTACTAGATCATTACTGCCAAAGGATATTGTCTAGTGCGGCACGGCCATGGATTCAGGGTTGTCGCGCTTCCTCCAGCGCCCAGTCCACGAAGATGCGCACCACGGGCCTTCGGAAATGCGCCGCAGGGGCAGTCAGCCAGTATCTCCACGGTGACTTCCAGCTCTCCTGCGTCACGCGCACCAGCTGGCCCCGCGCCAGCATTGGCGCCACATGCGGGCCACGACCGATCGCAATGCCCAGGCCCGCTACCGCCGCGCCGATCAGCACAATGGAATCACTGAACTGCGGGCCCCGGCCGACGTTGGCCGTCGACAAACCCGCCCGCTCGAACCAGCCACGCCAGCCGAGCCAGGGCTGTTCATTGCCGGCATCGGTGTCGTGCAGCAGCGGATAGTCAGCCAGCGCCGCCAGCGTATCGGGCATGTGCCGGCCGCCGAAGAGCTGGGGACTGGCGACGGGAAACAGCTCTTCGGAGCACAGTTCTTCGCCATGCAGACCACGCCCCGGCGTCGGCGCGAAGCGGATCGCCAGATCCAGCGCGTCGCGCCGGAAATCCATGATTTCCCTCGAGGTGCGCAGCGCCAGATCGATGCGCGGCGCGCGTTCACGGAACCGATGCAGACGGGGCAGCAGCCAGCCATTGGCGAACGCGGCGAGCGTGGTCAGCGTGAGCACGCCGTCGGCCCGCTTGGCGCGCACGCGCGCGGTGGACTCGCCGAGCAGGTTGAAACCGGCTGAGAGTTCCGGCAGGTAATCGCGACCCTGCTCGGTAAGCGCTAGGCCTCGCGCCAGGCGCTGGAACAGGGGTGTATCCAGGTACTGCTCCAGGCGCCGCACCTGCTGGCTGACGGCGGCCGCGGAAACGCGCAGTTCGGCCGCCGCCGCGACGAAGCTGCCGAGCCGTGCCGAGGCCTCGAAGGCGCGCAGGGCGTTGAGCGGGGGAAGTCGTCGTGCCATGAGCACAAGAATATCTTAGCCTCAGCCGAAAACCTTGCTTCTTGGCGCGCCGGCCAGTGGCGGTCGATACTGGCCCGCATGCACCTTTACGATTACCTCGATTCCGGCAACGGCTACAAAGTGCGGTTGCTGCTGGCGCAGCTGCACCTTCCCTACGGCTGGACGAATGTGGACATCGACAAAGGGGAGACACGAACTGCGGAATTTCTGGCGCGCAACGCGAACGGTCGGATTCCGACGCTGCGCCTGGACGACGGCACGCACCTCGCTGAGTCCAATGCCATTCTCTGGTACCTGGCCGAAGGGTCGGGCTTCGTGCCGGCAACCAGGCAGGGTCGCGCACAGGTGCTGCAGTGGATGTTCTTCGAGCAGTACAGCCACGAACCCTATGTGGCGACGCCCCGCTACATCTGCCGGCATCTTCCGGCGGATCACCCACGGCGCGCCGAGTTGCCGGGGCGACTCGAGAAGGGGCACGCGGCGCTCGCGGTGATGGAGGGGCATCTTGCTGCACGCAGCTTCTTCGTGGACGACAAGTACAGCATCGCGGACATCGCGTTGTATGCGTATACACATGTGGCGCCTGATGGCGGACTGGAGCTCGGCGCATACCCCAGGGTGCGCGAGTGGCTGTCGCGTGTAGCCGCGCAGGCGGACTACGTGCGGTTGCTGGATGTGCCGGGCACGGGCGCAGCGACATGAGCTCGCCGGTCTTGATCCTGCCAGGGTTGGGCAACTCCGGTCCCGAACACTGGCAGAGTCACTGGGAGCATCGTGATCCGGGCTGCGTTCGGGTTGCGCAGCAGGAGTGGGATGCGCCCAACCGCGCCGAGTGGGTAGCGACGCTGGCGGAGGCTATAGCACGAGTCACCGAGCCGGTTGTTCTCGTCGGCCACAGCACCGGCTGCACGCTGGTGGCCCACTGGGTGGCAGCGACTCAGACGCAGCCTGAGTCGGCGCGCCAGTTCGCCGCCGTGCGTGGCGCGCTGCTGGTCGCGCCGAGTGATCCCACGGGACTCCACTATCCGCCAGGGCCCGAGGGGTTTGCACCGGTGCCGCTGGGGCGGCTGCCGTTTCCATCCATCGTGGTGGCGAGCACCAACGATCCCTATGTGACAATCGAACGCGCGCGGGAGTACGCCTCAGCGTGGGGTGCTTCGCTGATAGTCCTGGAAGACGCAGGGCATATCAACGTCGCGAGCGGGCATGGGGCGTGGGCGGAAGGGTTTGACCTGCTCGCACAACTGCGCAGCTGAGGAGAATTCATGGAATCTGCCTTTGCCAGGACACCGGAACCGCCGTACTTCGCAGTGATCTTCACCTCGCAGCGCACCGAGGGCGACCACGGATACGACGCGATGGCGGATCGGATGGTGGAGCTTGCGACGAAACAGCCGGGGTTTCTGGGTGTGGAAAGCGCGCGCGACGCGGGCGGATTCGGAATAACGGTTTCGTACTGGTCATCGCTTGAGGCCATTGCAGCATGGCGGGCGCATGCGGAACACCGCGTTGCGCAGGAAACCGGACGCAAACAGTGGTATGCGCACTTCAAGACGCGCGTGGCACGCGTGGAGCGATAGCCTGCTGGTCGATAGAACTGCCAGGGCTAGAGTGCGCGCACCGGAATCGGATGCGCCTTGAGTGTCTGGTAACACATCCAGCAGCTCACCAGCGTCATCAATCCGCCGAGCAGCATTGCGGCACCTGGAAAATATACCGGCGCATCCTGGCTGACGAAGTAGGCAAAGATGCTGTTCATCAGCAACGGCCCGAACACCGAACAGATGCTCATCAGCCCGGTGAAGGCCGCCTGCAGCTCGCCCTGGGCATTGGGCGGAATCTCTGCCGACATGATGCTCTGCAGTGCGGGTCCGGCGATGCCACCCAGGCAGTACACCACCGTGATCGCGTACATCATCCAGCTTTGCGTGGCGAACGCGTAGAGCATGAACCCGACCGAATACAGCAGCAGGCCGAGATACGCGGTGCGCTTCTGCCCGAGCCTGGGAATGACCACGCGTATCAGCCCGCCCTGCACGCCCGCGAACACGAAGCCGACGACCGCCAGCGACATGCCGATCAGCGTTGGCGTCCACTGGAACTTCTCGATCACGTAGTAGGACCAGTTGCTCTGCACCGCGTGCGCGGCCACGCTCAGCATCGCCAGCGCCGCGAACAGGCCGGCCACGCCCCTGTAGCGCATCACGCTGATCATCGTGCCGAGCGGGTTGGCGCGCTTCCATTCGAAGCTGCGGCGGTTCTCGGGCTTCAGCGATTCGGGGAGCACCAGCAGGCCATAGATGAAGTTCAGCGCCGTGAGGCCCGCGGTGACCAGGAACGGCACGCGCGGCCCGAGGTCGCCCAGCACACCACCGATCAGCGGTCCGATGATGAATCCCAGGCCGAAGGTGGCGCCCATCAGGCCGAAGTTCTGGGCGCGATTCTCGTCGGTGCTGACGTCGGCGATATAGGCACCGGCAGTCGTGAAGCTGGCGCCCATCAGGCCCGCGATGATGCGGCCCACGAACAGCCATAGAATGGTGGGTGCGAAGGCCAGGAACAGGTAGTCGATCGTGAACCCGAACAGCGCGGCGAGCAGAACCGGCCGGCGGCCGAAACGGTCGCTGAGGCCACCCACGATCGGCGCGCACAGGAACTGCGTGATGGCATAGGCCGCCAGCAGCCAGCCCCCGGTCTGGGCCGCATCACTGATGCTGCCGCCCGTCATCGACTGGATCAGGTTCGGCATCACCGGAATGATGATGCCGAAGCCAATGACGTCGATCAGCAGCGTGACGAAGATGAAGCCGATGGCGGGAGTACGCTTGCCCATGGATCAGGCCCTGGGTCGGGGCATCAATCCCCTGCTCTCGAGATCCCGCACGGCTTCGGCCTCTCGCGCCTGGGCACGCTGCACGGAGGGTCGTTCCAGGGTTCGAGCGTAGTGCGCCGAAATGTGGGGGAATGGCGCGGAATCGAAACCGGCACCGGTGATCCGGAACCACACCCAGTGCAGGTAGGCATCGAGCACGGACCACTGCTGGCCGGCAAGCCACGGCTGATGCTGCAGACGCAATTCGAATCTGTTCAGCTGGAAGGCCATCATCTCGTGCGCCTTCGCGCGCAGCGCGGTGGCGCCTTCCGCGTGATCGATCATGATCTGCGGAAAGGCGATGCGGGTGACGATGGGATGAAGATCAGCGCTGAAAGAGACCAGGTCGCCGAGAAACTGCGCCCGCGCAAGGGGGGTACTTCGCGCGGGAAACAGCTTCGCGTCCGGAAAGGATTCGTCGAGGAATCCGAGGATGGCGACCGTCTGGACGATGGGCTGCCCGTCCACCATCAGCACCGGCACCTTGCCCGAGGGATTGCGCGCCAGGAACTCGGGCTTGCGATGATCGCCGGCCATGAACGCGACCAGATGCGTCTCGAAGGACGCGCCTGTTTCCTCCAGCGCGATCATCGAAACGCGCGGGCAGGAGCCGGGAGAGAAATAGAGTTCGAGCTTCATGTGCACCTCGCGGGGCAGTGTAACGATTGATATTCATTTGCGGTTGACGACATCCAGATCGCCGCGTAAACAGGCCTTACCCTGAATCATCTGGTATGCCCCATGCGCAAGCGCTGCCTCGCCGCCCTGGCCCTCTTCCTTCTGTCTGGCGTCGCCCATTCGGCCACCATCGAGGATGCCGCCTGGCTGGCGGGCCGATGGACGGGTTCCGGACTTGGAGGGCAGCTCGAGGAAGTCTGGTCGCCACCCGCGGGCGGCCAGATGGTCGGCCACTTCCGGCTGGTGCAGGACGGCAAGCCGGTGTTCTACGAGTTCATCCTGCTGGACGTGGTCGAAGGCGGCGTGCGCATGCGGTTGAAGCATTTCAATCCCGACCATACGGCCTGGGAAGACAAGGACGCCTGGACCACGTTCTCGCCGGTATCGGCCAGCAAGGACAAGCTGGTGTTCTCCGCGCTGACGATCGAACGCACTGGCGCGGATACATTGACGATGACACTGAAGCTGCGCCAGGAAGGCAAGGTCGTGGAAGAGACGCTGAAGTTCCAGCGCACCGCGCCCTGAATCCTCAGTGTCCGCCTTCCACATGAATGCCGGCATCACCCAGCGCGCCGGCCAGGCCGGCTTCGATCCGCGCGGCCTCACCGCGCGTGATCTTCTGCAGGTGCAGCACCGGCCCCATGAGCACTTCGAGACCTCGCTTGAGCACGGGGCCTGCGGCGCGGATGCCCGCCTTGTGCTGGTCGAACCGCTGCGCGGGTGAGTAGCGACTCATGCCAACGTATACGCCATGGTCATCGCCGCGACGGTCTGAATAATCCAGCAGGATCAGATACACGTTCGTGCGGCCGCGGCGCGCCGAGGTAAAGCGGGCAGCCACCTCGTAGGCAATCGGCAGCCAGCTCACGTAGCGCATCGGCAGCCAGTCGGGAATGGTGGGGCCTGCGCTTTTCCACAGCAGCTCAAGGTCGGCTTCGATCTGCGCGGCGAACTCGCCGCGCATCCAGCGCTCGTGGATGCAGTGCGCGCCCGCTGCGCCATCGGCATCCGCGAGCGCGCGCTGGAATGTCGCCCTGAGTTCGTCTGCGGTCTTGAGTCGGTAAGGCCGCTGGCCGGGCTGCAGGCTCAGCGCTGCTTCCGGTATGGCACGAACTTGCCGAGGAACACCACGCCGGTGTGGAAGCCGCCCGTGCGATCGATGGTCCTAATGATGTCGGTGTTGCACAGCTGGCCACCGGTGCGCTCGATCACGATGATGTCGTCGTCGCGCAGCATGTTCGCGTGCGTGGGTCGCGACACGTAGAGGACATCGCCCGAGTCATAGACCATCGCCACGCCTTCGATCACCTGCAGTCCGTTGCTCTTCAGGGCCGGCACGCAGGACACGGGCTCACCCGCCGTGCGGTCCTTGAGCATTGCGGCCAGCTTGGCTTCGTTCTTCTCTGCCCGGGTGGGCTTGTCTGCCGAATTAGCGGCTGCTCCGGCAAGCATCATCACGATGGCGGCGATCAACAATCTGGGGGTGTTCATCGGCGTTCTCCTTCAGTGAGTCGCCGATCATGCCACCGTTCGCTCGCCGGTGGCACAGGCAAAAAAACCGGACGGGAAGGCGCGGGCCCTTCCCGCCCGGTCTGGGGGTAATCAGCCCGCGCTCATGCCCAGCAGCTTGAGCACTTCCTCGCCCTTGGCCTTGACCGCCTTGGCCTTGGCGACGGCGTCGATGGCATTGCCACCGGTAAAGGCGGCAGAGGCGTCAGCCCAGGTGGACTGCATGCTGGCAAGGCCGCTCTTCGCGGTGTCGACTGCCGCCGCATCGAGGCCCTTGGGCAGCTTCTTCGACGAGGACAGGGTCGTGACGCGGCTCTGGATGGCCTCGACCATCTTCGGCAGATCGGTGGCGTAGCCCGCCCACTCGGCCGTCGCGGCCTTCGCCTCTTCGAGCTTGGCGCCAACCTGCGTCTTCAGCGAATCCAGGTTGCTCATCAGCGCCGGAGCGCCGGCCAGCACGGCCTTGTAGTCACCCTTCTCGAGGCTGTTCTTCAGCGAGGCGAGCGTGCCCTCGGTACCCTTGAGCTCCTCGGGGAGGTACTTGGCCGCGTCGTCCTTGATGGTGGCCAGCGCGCTTTCCGCGGCGGTCATTGCCGTGGTTGCAGGACCCTTCTGACCCGCGCAGGCCGCGAGCACCAGCAGCGATGCAACCAGCGCACCGCCCATGATTCGTTTGATCGACATTGAACTACTCCACTAGATAGGTTGTTTCAGGGAATCAGCAGTTTCTGGCCGGGCTTGATCTTGTCCGGATCCGCGAGCACATCCCGGTTCGCGTTGAAGATCTTGGGGTACAGCATCTTGTCGCCGTAGTGCTCCTCCGCGATCTTCGACAGCGTTTCGCCCTTCTTCACGACGTGAAACTGGGCATAGGGATTGTCCTTGGCCGGTGTTTTTTCCTGTTCGCTCATGGGATTCACCTGATCGGATTACCGACCCTGTTTGACTTCCACGTCGCCCGGATTCTCCAGGACTGCCATTGCGACACGACGGTTCTGCGAGCGACCTTCGGGCGTTGCATTGGTCGTCACCGGCTGCGCCTCGCCATAGCCCTTGGCGGCAAGCTGCGCTGCATCCACGCCCTGAGTGATCAGGCGGTCACGCACGGATTCGGCGCGGCTCTGTGAGAGCCTCTGATTGTAGGCGTCTGATCCAATGCTGTCCGTGTGGCCCTGCACCTCGACCTTCAGGCGCGGATAGCGCTTCAAGTCGGCGGCGACGGTATCCAGAACCGAGAGCGACTCCGGCAGCAGTCGTGCCGAGTTGTTCTCGAAGTTCACGCCACCCAGCGTGATCGAGCCCTTGCGCACGCAGCCGACGTCGTCGACCGCCGCGCCACTGGGCGTGCCAGGGCACTGGTCCTTGTCGTCGAACACACCATCGCGATCCGAATCCACCGGACGGGGCGGCGCGACAACCACGGGCGGCGGCGCCACCACCACGGGGGCCGGCGCCGGCGCAGGCGCAGGCGCAGCCACGACCGGCGCTGCGGCAACCGCCTTCGATCCGCCGAAACCGAACTGGAACCCGATGCCGAGCAGCACATCCTTGAGCTTGCCCGCGCGACCGGCATCATCCCAGCGCAACTTCGCCTCGGGGCGGATGCTGAAGCTCGAGGTGCCCGCCGAATTTTCCCACGCGCGAATCATCAGACCCGCGCCCGCCTGCCACATGAAATCATCGCGGGTGGAACCCGGGCTCACTTCGTTCTTCAGGTTGCCAATGCCGGCAGTCAGATAGGGAGACACGTGGCTACCCGTATTGAACTGGCGCAGCACGTCTACCGACAGGGACGTCAGATCCAGATCGCCGCTCGGCGAGCGATCATGGTCGCCCGCGAGGCCGCTGAGCTCGAACGCCCAGCGGTCGTTCAGATACCGGCCAATGCCCAGGCCGAAGGCCGGCGCATCATCGGCACGGCGGTCATTGTCGGTGATCGTGTAGCCGAGCTTGGGTGTCAGGTACCAGCCCGGGTTGTCGGCGGCGATGGCGCCCATAGCGAACATCGCCAGGCCGCCGGTTGCAAGAATCTTCTTCATTATCGTGTTCTCCAGTTCAGCGCTTGGCGAGCAGGTTGCGGATTTCCTCGAGCAGCACTTCGTTGCGAGGCGGAGGAGGCGGAGCGGCGTCGGCTGCTGCGGGCGCCGGCTTCTTCAGCCGGTTCATGGCCTTGATGGCCATGAAGATCACGAACGCGACGATGACGAAGTCGAACACGGTCTGCACGAAGGAGCCGTACTTGACCAGCACGTCCTTGCCCGCCGGATCCACGCCCAGCTTCACTGCCAGGTCGCTGAAGTTGACGCCGCCGACCAGCTTGCCGATGACCGGCATGATCACGTCGCCGACCAGCGACGAGACGATCTTGCCGAACGCGCCACCGATGATGACACCGATCGCCAGATCGACGACGTTGCCCTTCATCGCGAATTCCTTGAACTCACTTGCGAGACTCATGACTAAAACTCCTGTTTGCTTGATTCGATGTCAGAACGCGTAGACGAGATTGATGGTTTCGATCACGTCGCGGTTCTTCAGTCCCGCGGGCGGCTTGGTGTTGTGCTGGACATTCACACCCAGGCTCAGCGCCAGCTTGTCGCTCATCTTCACGGCGAGCGCGAGGTTGTTGGTGAACAGCGTGTTGCCCGAGCCCGCTTCGACCAGGAACCGGTTGGACAGGCTCGTGGTCTCGTTGAACGCATGGTCATAGTCGATTCCGGCCGTCAGCACGGCATCCCCGACACTGTCGAGCCGGGTGCGGCTGATGACGGCGCCGGAGGCGTCCTTCGTGATGAGCTCCGGACGGAACTTTCGATAGCCGGCGCCCACGCGGCCCGTCAGTTTGGTGGGCTCGGTGTCGATGAACTTGTAGCCCAGGCCAGTGGAGACCGTGGCCTGGTACTGGAACCCGCTGAACTTGTCGCGGCCATAGCGCAGCGCACCGAATCCGAACAGGCGCGGGGTGATGTCACGATCCGACTGCCAGCCGATGCTCCAGCGCTCGGCGGACTGGACCTCGCCGCTCTTGCCGTACAGGGCCGCGGCGGTGAATGCATGCTTCCAGGCGTCCGCGGTGCGCGTCAGCTCGAGCGCGGCATTGGCGGACTTTGCCTCCGTGTTGCCCTGCGAGATCAACAGGCCAGCCTGACCCTTGCCCTTCCAGTCCTCGGCATGAGCGACCAGCGGTGCAGTGGCGACCAGGAGCAGAGCAATGTTGCGCAGTTTCACTTCGGAATACCCTTGCCAGAGCCACGACAATGTGGCGGCGCGAGTATTTCCGAAGCCTGGATCCGGAACTGTAAAAGACTGTCAGGTCGCGCTGGACCGCGACGACAGGGGCAAGGCGATCGCGAACAGCGCGCTGCCAGAAGGGGTTCCCTGCATCCACACGCGGCCCCCATGCTTCTCGGCCACGACGCGCACGAAGGCGAGGCCCAGCCCGGCGCCCCCCGGATCGGACTGACCGCGATGCACGCGGCGCGTGAAGCGCTGGAACAGCGAATCCCTCGCCTCTTCGGCGACCCCCGGACCGCTGTCCTCCACTTCCACGGTGACATCCCGCCGATGCACGCGGCACCTGACCTGCACGCTGCCGCCCTGCGGCGAGAACTTCAGCGCATTGCCGAGCAGGTTGATCAGGGCTCGTGCCAGCAGCGTCCTGTCCCCCTGTACCAGCAGGGACACGGTCGGCAGTGGCGCGCGCACCTCGATGCGCCGCGATTGGGCCACGGCCCATACCTCATCGATGGCATCCTGCAGCGCGTCCCGCAGATCCAGCTCCTCGAATGCCGAAGGATCCACGGCTTCGGCCCTGGCCAGGCCGACGAATCCATCGACCAGCGCAAGCAGGCGCTGCGCGAGCAGCTCCAGGCGCTGCGAGAGCTGCTCGGGCGCCAGTGCGCGCTCGCGGTCACGCTGCAGCCGGGCAAGTCCGATCAAAGATGAGGCCGGGCTCTTCATGTCGTGCGACAGGAATCGCAGCGTGTCTTCGCGCTCGCGCTGCGCGGCGCGCAGTTCGCTGATGTCGGTGATCTCGATGATGGTGCCGACCCGCACACCGGCTCCTCCCATGAAGGGCACCGTTCGCACCAGCACATTGCGACCAGCCGGCTGCAGCAGGGATTCCAGCTCTCCGGGCGCGTGCGTCGACAGATTGAGGAAGGACAGCGCCGCGTCGCGGGCATTCCTGCCCAGAAAGGCATCGAGCGGCTGCCCTTCCAGGGCGGCCTCATCCGCCACGCCGAACAGCTTCGCGGCCGCAGGATTCGAGATCACGACGCGCCCGTCGTCGTCTGCAAGAATCGTGGCGGCAGGCAGGGCCTTGAGGGTATCGGCAAACAGCCGCCGGGCATCCCGCGATCGCTGCACCGCTTCACGCACGATGGAAATGCGCCGTTCAATCACGTCGGCAAACGGCGTTGTGCCGATCGCCGGCTTTGGCGACCCGGCGAATGGAAAGCGTTCGCGCGCCAGTCGCGTGAGCTCCTCGTCCAGGTATCGCTGCGTGGCCTCCAGTCGGCGCCAGCTCCAGAGCGGGTACATCACCAGCAGGGCCGCCAGCGTGGCAACCGGCGGCCACCAATAGCCGGCCGCCTGCAGCGCGAACACGCTGGTCGCCAGCGTGGCAAGCCAGGCTACGCCTGCCAGGATGAGAGATTGGCTGGGCGACAGGCGCAGGAATCCCAACGCGACGAGCACGATCGGAACCAGCGCCAGCAGGATGGCAGGAACCCTGGGTAACGGGCGGATGATGTTCTGCTCGCGCAGCCCCTGCAGCACGTTGGCGGAAATCTCCACGCCCGGCATCGCCACCCCATGGCCGGAACGCGGCGTGGGATAGGAATCGCCGGTGCCCTGTGCCGTCATGCCCACCAGCACCAGCTTGCCGCGCAAACGGTCCGACGGAACTCGCCCCATCAGCACGTCGGCGTAGGACAGTCTCTGGAAATGTCCCGGCGCCCCGAGGAACGGAATCAGCATCTGGTAGTCGCGTACCCAGACGTCCGCGGCCGCGTCAGGATCCGGATGGCGCCCGCCTTTCAACACGGGAGTCGGTTCGTTCGGCGCGTGCTCGAGCAGCGAGAGCATCAGGTGCGGAAGCCTTGCCTCTCCGGGACCCTCCCGCAGGAACACGCTTCGTCCCACGCCGTCACGATCAAGCTCCAGGTGAACGTGTCCCGTGCCCGCTGCGACCTGCGCCAGCGCCGGAATCGGCGGCAGAACGCGCAGCGGGCGGCCGGCGCCGGGCATCTCCACTGCCAGCGGCAGCACGGTAGGCGGCCCGCGGGCAATGGCTGCGGCCAGTTCGGCATCTGCCGTGGCGTTCTCCGCGCTGGGTTCAGTGAACAGGATGTCGAGGGCGACCGCGCGCACACCGGAGCGCGTCAACTGGTCCATGAGCCTGGCATGCGTGGCGCGCGACCAGGGCCAGCGCCCGAGTTCGGCGATGCTGGCGTCATCCACCGCCACGATCACGACGTCGCCGGGCGCGGAACGCACCGGTAACGCGGCGTCATAGATCGAAAGATCCGCCCTCCAGAAAACCTCATACGCCCCGGCCAGCGCCGTGGACACCAGCACGCATGCCAGCAGGCCGGCCCACTGCCGGATGGCGTTGCGCCCGGAATGCTCCACGCTCATAGCAGCAACGGCAGCAGCACCGTCGAGCCCAGCAGCACCTTGAGCCAGCGCGGCACGGGCATGTCGAACTGCTGCGTCGCTCCCATTGGATCCGCCACGCCCAGCGCATCGATCACCTGCAGGCGCGCGTAGTACGTTCCGCTTGCAGGCCGCGCGAGGGCGAACTCACCGCCTTCCAGCACCGCGTCCACGATCGGCCGCGCGAACGCGGTTTCCCTCGAAACCTGGAGCCGGTAGCGTTCGCCAGGACGCGTCGCCCAGGCCAGGCGCAACGACCTCGGTTCGCCCTGCATCGCCGCAAGCGCTGGAGTTGGCGGACGCTGGTGGAAACGGCCTGACTGGCTCCAGTCGCCAGACTCGCCACTGCTGCTCAGGCCCGCCACGCGCCAGAAGTAGACACCGGGAGGCAGTTCTTCAAGCGTGGCGCCGGGGCCGGATTCGACCTGGCGATCAGCGATGAGATCGCCGAACTGCGGATCGCCGGACAACTGCAGGCGATAGCGCGCGGCCTCGGCACGCGCCGACCACTGCAGCGTGACTCCTGTGGCGTAGATGCGCGCGTCCGGGGCGGGCGCCAGGGCAACCGGCGCGGCCGGCAACACATGCTGGGTAAAGGCCCGCTGCGCATCGCGCCCCTCGATGCCCCGGGAATCGATGGCGCGCACGCGCAGCCAGTAGCTGCCGTCTGCCGGCACTGGTACGTCGAACGCGGGCGCCCCGGACACCGCGTCCGCCTGCACGGCGCGGAAATCCGGGTCGGATGCCAGTTGCACGCGGTATGAGGCGGCTTCAGCGACAGGCGGGAACTCGACGCGCAGCCCAGGCCGCGCGTTCGTCGGGGGCAACGACGTCAGGTCGGGCGCGACCAACAACGGGACGGGCGCCAGCACCGAACCACTGGACTCGACGCGCGTGCCAAAGCCCGCACCGACGGCCGCTGCTCCCAGCGAGGCGGCGACGCCGACCGTGCCCTCCAGTGTTTCGGTAGTCGCCTGCGTGGTCGTGCCATCGAAGCCGGTTCGAAACTGCGTCCCTCTTACCGCTGATATGGCCACCGGCGTGACGATCTCGAAGCGGCCGACGTCGCGTTTCGGCTTCACGGTGGTTTCGATGCGACCCGATTCCAGCCGCAGTTCGGTGCTGTGACCGTCGCTGACGCCTTCCACACGCTGCATTCGCTCAAGTCGCAGCACACTGGACCTGTGCAGCGTGACCACCGACTGGTCGGCGAACAGAATGCTGACCGAGCCATCGACGGAGGTTTCGATGCGCGTGCCCTGCGCAAGCAGGTCACCCTGCGCGACCTGCACTCCGTCGCGCGTGACGGACCCGGCGACTTGCTGCACGACTGCCGTGTCGGGGGACAGCTTCAGCCACGAGTAGGGTATGCGGATCGGGGTATCCGGTGCGATGTTCAGGGTATTGCGGATGCCATTGAGGCGCTGCAGTTCGGGCCAGCGCTGCGGCTGCAGCAGCAGGCGCTGGCTCACCTGAATCAGCGTATCGCGCGCGCGAAACCGGTAGATGAACTGGGGATCCGTGGCCGCTGCGACAGTTGCCGGCGCCGCCTGCTGCGCACTCGCAGCAGGCATCCCCGACAGCAGCGCAAGTGCCGTGACCACCACCCTCGCGGGTACGGAAGGTCTGGACAGGCGCATCAGAGTCCTTCCTGGACCCGTTCGAGCCGGTAGCCGAAACCATAGATCGCCGTCAGGCGCAGACCGATCGCGGCGGACAGGCCCAGCACCTGTCGGACACGGCTCACGTGCATGTCGACCGTGCGGGTGGTGGTGGCATCAGGCTGTCCCCACACGACTTCCATGATGTGCCCCCGGGACAGCACCTGGCCGAGGTTCCGGAACAGCAGCACCGCCACTTCGAACTCGCGGCGCGTGAGCTCGAGGGACTTGCCATCCCGCTCGATCCGGTGGTTCTCGAGGTCCACGCGAAATGGCGCGACTTCGATGAACTCCTGGGCCTGCGCGTGGCCCGAGAAACGCCGCCCCAGAGCGTCGAGCCGCGCCAGCAGTTCCCGGTCCCTGGCTGGCTTGATCAGGAAATCATCCGCCCCGGCCTGCAGTGCCTGCACCACGTCGGCTTCGGAGTCGCGATGTGTCAGGAACAGCACGGGAATCTTCGGTGCCGTGCGCGCGCGCAGCACCTCGAGCACCTCGAGCCCCGACTGCCCCGGCACCTCCCAGTCGAGAATGATCAGATCGAAGGATTCCGTGCGCAGCGTATTCAGCAGCGCGCGGCCGCGCGGGAAGGCGTGAACCAGGTGACCCGCCTCCTCGAGCAGCCGCGAGATGCGATCAACCTGCTCGGCCTCGTCTTCCAGTAGTGCAACGCGCATGTTCGAAGTGTCACCGTCACCGCCAGCGGGCGCAATCCTAGGTGATGCGCGCTTGCGCAACGACTCCCTGCAGAGAATTTTACAAACAAGAAGCGATTCTGCGGCTCGACTCCGGCGCACAATGGACTGCATCCACGCAGGGTGCTGATCCGTGGTTCCACTGAATCTGACAATCCAGCTCGTCAGCGGCGTCATTGGCGGCAATGCCGCCAGCGGCGCATTGCGTCATCGCGCCTCTGGAACCGCCGACAATTCGCTGCTGGGTGCCCTGGGCGGCGTGGGCTGCGCGCAGCTTCCCGGGCTTGTCGGTCTGGGCGGTTTCGGCAGCGGCTCCCTGGACCTCACTTCCCTGGCCGTCCAGATGGCCTGCGGCGTCATCGGTGGCGGCGCATTGGTGAGCGTGATCCGCATCATCAGCGCGCGGCGCAAGCCCGGAAGGTCACGCGGCTACCGCGCGTTCTGATTCCCACGGGTTCGTCAAATCCCGATTGAACGCCCCAGGACGAGATCCGCGGCGCGCTCGCCCACCATGATCGCTGGCAGGTTGGTGTTGCCGCTCGGCACATCGGGCATTACCGAGGCATCGGCGACGCGCAGGCCGCTGATGCCGCGCACACGCAGCTGCTCGTCCACCACCGCCAGCGCGTCGTGCCCCATCCGGCAGGTGCCGACGGGATGCGAGCGATGCCCCGCGTTGCGTCGAATGTGCTCTTTCAATGCCTCATCATCGTCGGTGCCCGGACCGGGCAGCGCTTCGCCGCGGATCATGTCCCGCAGCGGCTCCTGGGCGTAAACACTGCGCGAGAGTCGCACCGCCCGCACCATCGCCTCCAGGTCGCGCGGATCGTCGAACAGGTTCAGCAGGATCCGCGGGGGATCGGCTGGATTGGCCGAGCGCAGCTTCACCCACCCGCGCGACTTCGGCTGAAGGTAGCCGGTGCGCACGGCCAGCCGGAACGGCGGCCTGCGGGCAAGGCCCGGCCCCCACAGCTCGGCGTTATTGCTGATCGGCAGCGTCATCATCTGGATATCGGGCTGATCAAGCCCCGGCAGCGTGCGCGCGAATACATTGGCCGAGGTGCCGGTGAGCGCGAACGGGCCGCTGCGGTTCAGCTTCCAGCGGACAACGGCCAGCGCCGCGCGATCCCAGCGCAGGTGGCGCGTCAGCCCCTGTCCGCCTTTCAGCTCGTATTCGTTCAGGATGTTGGGATGATCGCTGAGGTTGCGGCCGACACCGGGCAGGTCGTGCACCGGCTCGATGCCGAGCGCGCGAAGTTCATCCGCGGGCCCGATGCCCGACAGCAGCAGCAGCTGCGGGGAATTGAAGGCGCCGCCGCAGACGATGATCTCGCGCGCAGCGTGTGCCTTCTGGATCTGGCCGCGCTGCTGGTAGTGCACGCTCACCGCGCGCCCGTTGGCCACTTCAATGCGATGTGCAAGCGCCTCGGTCTGGATGACAAGGTTCGCGCGCTGCTTCGCCGGATGCAGGTACGCCTGCGCCGTGCTCGACCGCACGCCACCGCCCACCGTGGCTTCCATCTGCGAGATGCCATCCTGCTCGGCGCCATTGGCGTCGTCGCAGAATGGCACTCCCGCTGCCAGCGCCGAGGCCAGCAGCGGCTCCCAGAGCAGGTCCGGGCCTTCCATGCGCGAGATCTGAACCGGCCCCTGCGCACCATGGAAAGGCCCTTCGCCGCGCCAGCTCGTCTCCAGGCGCTTGAAGTACGGCAGCACGTCGGCGTAGCGCCAGCCTGCAAGCCCACTTTCGAACCAGCGATCGTAGTCGCGGCGATGACCGCGGATCGCGATCATCGCGTTGATCGACGAGGTGCCGCCCAATGTCCTGCCGCGCGGGTAGTCGAGCTGCCGGCCGTGGAGCTGCGGCTCGGGCTCGGTCTTGTACTGCCAGGTGCCGATGCGACCCCACGCCACCTTGGGGAAAGCCAGCGGCATCAGCTGGAACGGATGCCGGTCGGGCGGACCAGCCTCGAGCAGCAATACGCGTATCGCGGGATCTTCCGACAGTCGCGCGGCCACCACGGCGCCCGCGGAACCCGACCCCACGACAATGTAGTCGACCTGCGTCGTCACCTTACGTCCTGGATCTGACTGGACATGCCCTGCTCGTACGTGCTCCAGCCCGAAGACATCCCGAACGGCGCGCGATGGAATATCGCCTCGATGCGCCGGATCTGCCCCTTCTCGATGCGGAACAGCTCCCCGAGCTGCCAGGTCCAGTTGATGCGGTGGTGGTCGAAGAACCCGAACGCGAACACGATGCCGCGCTCGCGATCCACCGCCACGAAGCGACGGTCGCGCACGCGATCGACAATGCCCTTCAGCCCTTCCTCGAACTGCTTCTTGCAGGTGGTTCGCGTGCCGCCGCGCGCCAGCACGTCCACCGCGTTTTCGAAGCGCACGCAGTCGTCGGTGAAGGGGTAGTAACCCTTGCCGTCGTTGTTCTCGAGGCCCGTGAAATAGTAGTTGGCGGTTTCGATGAGCTCGGCACGCGATGCGCGCTCGTTCTCGGGAATGGACGTGGTGAAGATCGGATGCGGCGCGCCCATGGCCTCGACGCCCTGCCCCGTCGGCGGAAAGTCACCGCGGCTGCTGTTCGAATTCGATGGGCGGCTGACGATCTGCTCCACCTCGGTGATGCGCTGGTCCTTGATCTTCAGTCGCAGCGCGATGGCGACGAGGTCGCCATCGGTCTGGGTCTTGCCGTTCTCGCGCACGGTGCCCAGGAAGGCGATCTGCTGCGTTTCGGTGTCGGGGATGTAGAACTTGTACGTGCCGATGCCGCTCATGCCCCACCACAGGCCTTCCCGGCCGAACGGCAGGCGCACGCCGTTCTCGGTGAAGCGCACGTCGGCGGCGAACAGCGCCGGATCCCGGTTCTGGTCGCGCATCGCGGCCAGGTAGTTGTCGACCCACTTCTGAAGGCAGGCGCGGTCGCAACGAACGGGCGATTGCGCGATCGGGCGCGCCTGTGTCAGCGCGACGCTGAGGTCCCACAACCGCTTGCGGGCCGCGGCGTCGTAGGCCTGCGCGTGCGCCCGGGCCTCGTTCATCTGGTTGAAGTACAGCCCCGTGCGTCCGGTCAATGCCGCGCCGACCGCCAGCTGCATCACGGCATTCGCGCCATCCTCCACAGACGACCGGGCCTGCATGCCGTTGCCGAGCACCATCGGCGTGTTCATCATCGTGGCCGGATGCAGCGCGTTCACGGTCACCTTCGCGGGATCCAGCTGCTCGGCCAGCGACATCGTGAACGTCACCTGCGCGAGCTTTGACTGAGCGTAGGCGGTGCCGCTCTGGTAGTCGCGCTTCAGCATCACGTCATCGAAATCCACCGGCCGCTGGGCGCCCGAGGCCACATTGACGATGCGCGCCGGCGCGCCGGCCTGAATCTGCGGCAGCAGCTCGCGCGTCAGCAGGAAATGCGAGAGGTAGTTGATGGCGAAGGTGAGCTCGTGGCCGTCCCTGCTCTCGCGGCGTGGGTCGCCGGTGCGGCCCAGGATGCCGGCGTTGTTGATGAGCAGATGCAGCCGCGGATGCGCCGCACGGATGCGCGCGGCGAGCTGGCGCACGTCCTCCAGCGAACTCAGGTCGCCTGGCTGGTAGGTTGCGCGCCCCGGACCGGCCGCGGTGATCTCGGCCGCGATGGCGCGGCCCCGGCTCTCGTCCAGGCCGTGCACGATGACCGTGGCGCCCATCCTGCCCAGGCGCCGCGCAACCACTTCCCCAAGACCACTGGTGGAACCCGTGACCAGGGCGGTCTTGCCGTTCATGTCGATCACCGGCGCTGGCGCCGCGGCGTTTGCGGCAATCGAGTACACCAGGAACAGCAGGCAGAGCAGGGATGTCAGGCGTGGCACTGGGATTCTCCTGGCGGGGATTCGGGTTTTCCGCCGTGGGAATACGCGGGGAATCGTACATGACGCGTTCATCACGGTCTTGCGTGGTAGTTTTCCACTGATGAACGCAAAGGAACCCCGGCATCGCATCTTCGGCATGCAGTTCGCGAAGATCTACTCCGCCCTGGTTAACAAGGCCGAGCGCAAGGGCCGCACCAGCAAGGAAGTGGACCAGATCATCTGCTGGCTCACGGGCTACACCGCGGCCGGATTGCGAAAGCACGTCAAGGGCGACGGCGACCTGGAGTCCTTCTTCGACCAATCCCCTGCATACAACCCGGCCGCGAAGCTGATCAAGGGCAAGGTGTGCGGCGTGCGCGTGGAGGAAGTGCCCGATCCGCTGATGCGCAGGATCCGCCAGCTCGACAAGCTGATCGACGAACTGGCGCAGGGCAAGGCCATGGAAAAGATTCTGCGGCAGCCGGATTGAGCGTTGTGCCTACCCAGAAGCGACTGCCCGCGGTTTGGTGTTGCCGCGCAGCCAGTGCTCCAGCCTGTTCTTCTCGAACTGGCCGGATTCGAGCGACGAGATGACGAAATCGTACGTGGCGTCGGCTGAAGCACTGATGTCCAGGCCGTTGACCCGCAGAAACACGTGCGTCGCCGCAAAACCAACGCGCTTGTTTCCATCCAGAAAACCATGGTTCATCGTCAGGCTTTCCCACAGGGCCGCGGCTTCCTCGATGAGGTCACGGTAGTAGCCGGACTGTGGCCTGGCGAGCGCGGCCTCGATGAGTCCCGCATCCCGAACGCCGGGCGCGCCGCCGAATCGCTCGAGCTGCCGGCGATGCAGGCCCAGCACGTCCTGCATGTCGAGGTAGTAGGTGCCCGACATGGAAGCGGCTACTTGCTCAGCGCCTCGTAGAGCGAACCGAAGCGTTCGATGCTCTCCTCGTGATAGCGCTGCACCTGCTCCCGGCCATTGAGCGTGGCAAAGCGCTGGTCGAACTCGGCCTTCGACATCACCACGGCCACGTCGCGTCCATTCTTCTGGATGAGCACGGGTTCGCTGATCGCGTCTTCGAGCAGCTCGCCAAACCGGTTCTTGGCGTCGGTAGCCTGCATGACTTTCATGGCGCCTCCGTGGACAGTGGCATAAATATTAGCTAAATTAGCTATTCATGTCCACAGACCACGTTGACCCTGTCCTCAGCACACTGCTGCTCCCGCTCGCGACGGGCCAGCTGGCATTGCCGCAGTCGGGTGGCGCGCTGTTCCTGCGCGCCCGAGCAGGCGCCCTGCTGCGCGAAGTGGCGGGCCCGGACCTTGTCTGCGAGCAGAGCTACAAGCCCGCTGCAGATGCGCTGCTGCGGCAGGGTTGGGCACTGCGTCGCGCGGAAGAAGCCGACACCGCGCGCTTCGCGCTGGTGCTGGTGCTGCCGCCACGACAGCGACAGGAGGCCCGCGCGCTGCTGGCGCGCGCCGTCGAGAGCTGCGCGCCGGGCGGAACCGTCCTGGCCTGTGTCGCGAACGACGACGGCGCCAAGTCCGGCGAATCCGATCTGAAGGCCCTAGCGGGACTCACTGGCACGCAATCGAAGAACCACTGCCGCGTGTACTGGTCCACCGTGAATGCGGCAACCTGCGATGCCGCGCTGCTCACGGCCTGGCGCGAAGGGGATGCGCCGCAGCCCATCCTGGACGGTCGCTTCGTCAGTCGCCCCGGGGTGTTCGCGTGGGATCGCATCGATCCGGCCTCGGCGCTGCTGGCCGCGCATCTGCCTTCCACGCTGATGGGCAGCGCGGCGGACCTGGGCTGCGGTTTCGGTTATCTGTCGGTGGAGCTGCTGCAACGCTGTCCCGGCATCACATCGCTCGATCTCTACGAAGCCGAGGGTCGCGCGCTGGATCTCGCGCGCCACAACATGAAGTCCTTCGCCGGCCGCGCCGCGCTGAACTTCGAGTGGCACGACGTCACCATCAGCCTGCCGCGACGCTACGACGTCATCCTCACCAATCCGCCCTTCCATGCGCAGGGTTCGATGGATCGCCCGGACATCGGCCGCGCGTTCATCGTGGCGGCGGCCGAAGCGCTGAATCCCGGCGGACGGCTGTGGCTGGTGGCCAACCGCCACCTGCCCTACGAGTCGGTGCTGGATGCACGCTTCGGCACCGTGCGCATCGTGACGCAGGCGCAGGGGTTCAAGATCATCGAGGCCGTGAAGGCCGGTGGAGCGCGCCGATGAAGCTGCTGCGAAGGATCGCAAACCTGGGCTATGGCAGCCGCAAGCAGGTGACCGAGATGTTCCGCGAGGGGCGGATCACCCATGCCAACGGCGAGGTGCTGTATGCCGACGACATGCTGGACGAGCATGCGCGGCATGAAGACGTGCGCGTCGACGGCGAACCGCTCGACCCGCCGCCGGGACTGCTGCTGATGCTGCACAAGCCGGTGGGATGCACCTGCTCCAGGAAGGACCAGGGGCAGCTGGTCTACGACCTGCTGCCGCCGCGCTTCGCGCTGCGCGATCCGGTGCTGTCGACGGTGGGCCGGCTCGATCGGGAGACCAGCGGGCTGCTGCTGATGACCGACGACGGCGTGCTGCTGCATCGCATCCAGTCCCCGAAGGGCAACATCGCCAAGGTGTACGAGGCCACGCTGGCACGTCCACTGCGCGGTGACGAAGCGAAGATGTTCGCCAGTGGCAAGCTGCGCCTGGAAGACGAGCCCACGCCGCTGCTGCCCGCGGAGATGGAAGTGCTGGAACCGCAGCGCGCTCGGCTGACACTGCACGAGGGCCGCTATCACCAGGCGCGACGCATGTTCGCCGCGGTGGGCAATCATGTGGAAACGCTGCACCGCGCGTCGGTGGGCGGGCTGTCGCTGGGCGATCTGCCTGCAGGTCAGTGGCGCGCGCTGGACGAGGCCGATCGGGCGCGCATCTTCACCGGCATGCCGTAGCCAGGCCCCGCCTCACTTCATCGACGAAGGCGCGCGGCATCGCTCTTCCGCACGCAGTTGTCGATCGCGCCGTAGGGACCCCACGACTGCAGCCGGCCGTCGGGCATGACCAGGACCCGTCCGTGCACGAATCGGTCCTGCTCCGGCGGCCAGTCGGCGTACATGCGCTTCGGGTCCCAGTCCTTGCGCAGCGCAAAGCCGCACACGCTGATGCGATCGCCGACCTTCAGGATCTGGTCGGCGCGGATGCCGCCGTTGTCCTGCAGGATCAACTCCAGCCTGCCGCGGCGCGGCCCTTCGATGATCCACTTGCGGTCGGCGCCGCCGGGCTGCGGCTCGCGCAGCTCGATCATCGCGTGGGGATCCGCGGGCCGGTAGCGCACGATGATGCCGGTGACCCACACCGGTGTTTCGACGAACATGCCCTGGGAGTGATGCGCTGAAGTATTGCCGGCAAAGGCGATCAGCACGACAGCGAGCAGGCCCTTCAGCATGCCGAAGCGCATCAGGCGCGGTTCTCCACGCGAGCGGCAATCGCGACGAACTGCAGCGTTGGTCGCGCGCCATAGACACCGGTCACCCAGGCCAGCGTGGCCTCGGTAAAGAAGCCTCGCGCCGCCTGTTCGGTTTCCCAGACATAGAAGTTGACCGCGCGGCGGGCCGCGTCATCCAGCGTGAAGGTCTTGGAGACGAGGCCCGGCATGCCGGTGAACTTCGGCACCGCCGCCTGCGCCAGGTGCGAAAGCCGTTCGGCGTCATAGGCCGCGCCCAGATCGAACGTGACGAATACCCCGAACATGCCCGCTCTCCTTCCCGCAGCGATTCCGGAGCAGAATAGCAGCGCACGCGACCGAAGAACGTACAGCAAACACCGGGGGTACTCATGAAACTACGCATCATCCTGGCCGCCACAGCGAGCCTCGTCACCCTTCCCGCGCTCGCCGCCGCAGCGGCGCCGGTCAATGCGGCAGTGCACGACAGCATCCGCCAGGCTTTCTGCCCGCAGCCGAAGTCCGAAGGCACCGCGCCGACACCCGCGCCCGTCGCCCCGCCGAACGCCGTGGAACCGGCCCGCGTATTCGACAACCTGTATTTCGTCGGCGACCGCAGCACGTCGGCCTGGGCCCTCACCACCAGCGAAGGCATCATCCTCATCGACGCCGGATTCCATCACAACGTCGAAGGCACCATCATCGGCGGCATGCGCAAGCTCGGGCTCAAGCCCGAGGACGTGAAATACGTGATCGTCTCGCACGGCCACAACGATCACTTCGGCGGCGCGAACCTGCTGCAGAAGACATACAAGTCGCGCATCGTGATGTCCGAGGCCGACTGGGAGCACATGGTCACCTGGCCGCAGCGCGGCAGCCCGGCGCCCTTCCCCGATCGCGACGTGGTCGTGAAGGACGGCGATGTGATCCGCCTGGGCGACCAGTCGGTACGCATGGTCGTCACGCCGGGCCACACGCCCGGCACGCTCTCGCCGATCTTCGAGGTGCGCGATGGTTCGCGGCGGCACTTCGTGGGCTACTGGGGCGGGGATGGCGCCGGCCATCTGGATCCCGCGGGCCTTCGCACCTATGCGGCGGCCGTGGATCGCTTCATCAACCTCGACCCGCGCGTGGATGTGCCGCTGAGCAACCATGTGGTCGCCGATGGCGCGCTGCTGAAGCTGCCGCTGCTGGCTGCCCGCAAGGCCGGCGAACCGCATCCCTTCGTCACGGGCAATGCGGAATTCCGGGCCTGGGCGGGCGTGCTGAAGTCCTGCGCCGAGGCGTTTCTGCCGGCCAAGTGAGGGGCGCCGGTTGAGGTATCCTTGGCCGCATGGATTCCACGACCACCACCGTCGCCGTTGACCCGCGCCACGTCGCCTACGCGCATATCGTTTATGGACTACACGCGCTGACCATCCTGATGGGCCTGTTCAGCGCCAAACTTGTTGCCGCGGAGTTCGTGTTCAGCTTGCCGGCGCTGGTTGCCGTCGTGATGAACTACGCGCGGCGGCCCCAGGTGCGCGGCACCTGGCTTGACTCGCATTTCCGCTGGCAGATCCGCAGCTTCTGGATCGCGCTGATCGCCATCGTGATCCTGCGGCTGGTGTTCATCCCGCTGTCGTGGATCCTGATCGGCATTCCCTTCCTGTGGCTGGGCCACGGCCTTCTCGGGATCTGGGCCATCTATCGCGTGGCCCGCGGCTGGCTGGCCCTGCGCGAGGGGCGCATCCTGCCCAGCGGGGGGCTCTAGACCATGAACGAGATGAAAATGCACGCCCGGATCGGACTGTCGATGATTGTTGCCTGCGGCCTGCTGGCCAGCTGTGGCCAGCGTGGCGCGCTGTACCTGCCTGAAGAAAGCCGCAACGTCACCATCACGCCGGCGCCCGTTCCGGCAATGCCGGCAACACCCCCTGGCGACGGCCGCATCGACCACCGAAGCCGAAGACGAGCAGCGCCGGAACACCACCACCGCGCCCGCCCGTTAATGGCCGCGCCGCTGATCCTCGTCGACGGCTCGTCCTATCTCTATCGGGCCTTCCACGCGCTGCCGCCGCTGAACAACTCGCGCGGCGAACCCACCGGCGCCGTGTTCGGCGTGCTGAACATGCTGCAGAAGTTCCTGCGCGAGCAGGCCGAGAGCAACATCGTCGTGGTGTTCGACGCACCGGGCAAGACCTTCCGCGATGATCTTTTCGCCGAGTACAAGGCGCATCGCCCGCCGATGCCCGACGACCTGCGCTCGCAGATCGAACCGCTGCTGGCGGCGGTGAGCGCGCTGGGGCTGCCGATGCTGCGCATCCCGGGCGTGGAAGCCGACGATGTGATCGGCACGCTGGCCTGCCGCGCGGCAGCGCGCGGCGAGAGCGTGGTGATTTCCACCGGCGACAAGGACATGGCGCAGCTGGTGAACGATCGCATCACGCTGATCAACACCATGAGCAACACGCGGATGGACCGCGATGGCGTGAAGGCCAAGTTCGACGTGTGGCCCGAGCAGATCATCGATTACCTGGCGCTGATCGGTGACAGCTCCGACAACATCCCCGGCATCGACAAGGTGGGCCCGAAGACGGCCGCCAAGTGGCTGGCCACGTGGCCGACGCTGGACGACATCATTGCGCACGCGGCCGAGATCAGCGGCAAAGTGGGCGAGAACCTGCGTGCGGGCCTCGAGACGCTGGCGCTGTCGCGCCAGCTCGCCACCATCCGCGTGGACCTGGACCTGCCACCGGACCTGGCCGCCGCCACGCGGCAGCCGGCCGACGTCGCGAAGCTGCGCGAGCTGTACATGCGGATGGAATTCCGCGGGCTGCTGAAGGCGCTGGAAGGCAGCGACGGCGGCGCGGCAAGCCCGGCGGCCACACCAGGCGCAGGCACCGCCGGCTCGACAGCGGCAGCAGCGCGGCATCCGCATCCGCCGGTGAACCGCCCGCCCCGGCCGCCCCCGCGCTGCCGCGCGACTACGAATCCATCACCACCCCCGAGGCGCTGCAGCGCTGGATGGAACTGATCGACAAGGCCGCGCTCACGGCCTTCGACACCGAGACCACCAGCCTCGACTACAGCATCGCCCGCATCGTCGGCATGAGCTTCTGCGTGGAGGCCGGCAAGGCGGCCTACCTGCCGCTGGCGCATCGCTATGCCGGCGCGCCCGATCAGCTCGACCTCGACGCCACGCTGGCGCTGCTCAAGCCCTGGCTGGAGAGCGAGCACCACGCCAAGCTCGGCCATCACCTGAAATACGACGCGCACGTGCTGCGCAACCACGGCATAACGCTCGCCGGCATGCGCCACGACTCGATGCTGGAATCCTTCGTGCTCGACAGCGTGGCCACGCGCCACGACATGGATTCGGTGGCGAAGCACTACCTGGGCATCGACACCATCAAGTACGAGGACGTTGCCGGCAAGGGCGCCAAGCAGATCGGCTTCGACCAGGTGCCGGTGGAAAACGCCACGACCTACGCCGCCGAAGACGCCGACGTGACGCTGCGCATGCACGAGGCGCTGTGGCCGCGATTGGTGGCCGAGCCGAAACTGCGCGCGCTGTATGAAGACATGGAGCAGCCGCTGTCGAAGGTGCTGCTCGAGATGGAGCACCATGGCGTGCTGCTCGACGCCGCGCTGCTGCGCAAGCAGAGCGGCGAACTGGGCCTTCGCATCCGCGAACTGCAGGGGCTGGCGCACGCCGCGGCCGGCGGCGAGTTCAACCTGGATTCCCCCAAGCAGCTGCAGCAGATCCTGTTCGAGAAGATGCAGCTGCCCGTCATCCGCAAGACGCCCACGGGCCAGCCTTCCACCGCGGAGGATGTGCTCGAGGAGCTGGCCGGCGACTACGATCTGCCGCGGCTGATCCTGGAATACCGCGGCCTTGCAAAGCTGAAGTCCACCTACACCGACAAGCTGCCCGAGCAGATCGATCCGACCACCGGCCGCGTGCACACCAGCTACCACCAGGCCGTGGCCGCCACGGGCCGCCTGTCGTCGATGGATCCGAACCTGCAGAACATCCCGATCCGCACGCCGGAAGGCCGGCGCATCCGCCAAGCCTTCATCGCGCCGCCGGGCAATCTGCTGGTGGCCGCCGATTATTCGCAGATCGAGCTGCGCATCATGGCGCATCTTTCCGGCGATGCCGCGCTGGTGCGCGCGTTCGCGGAGGATCGCGACGTGCACCAGGCCACCGCGGCCGAAGTGCTGGGCAAGAAGCCCGAAGACGTCACGCCCGACGAGCGCCGCTCGGCCAAGGCGGTGAACTTCGGACTGATCTACGGCATGTCGGCCTTCGGACTTGCCAAGCAGCTGGGCATCGGCCGCGGCGAGGCGCAGCAGTACGTCGACCTGTATTTCGACCGCTATCCCGGTGTTAAGTCCTTCATGGACCGCACGCGCGAACAGGCGCGCGAGCAGGGCTATGTCGAAACCGTGCGCGGCCGCCGTCTGTATCTGCCCGAGATCCGCTCGCGCAACCGGCAGCTGCAGCAATACGCCGAACGCAGCGCCATCAACGCGCCCATGCAGGGCACCGCCGCGGACATCATCAAGCTGGCGATGCTGCGCGTGCAGGCGCAGTGCGTGTCGCGCGCGCTGCCGGCGAAACTGATCATGCAGGTGCATGACGAACTCGTGCTCGAAGTGGCCGAAGCCGCGATCGAAGAAGTGCGCACGATGCTGCGCGCGGAAATGATCGCCGCGGAAGCGCTTACAGTGCCGCTGAAAGTGGATATCGGCACCGGCAGGAACTGGGACGAGGCGCACTGACGCGGGAGTTTCTCCTGCGGCTTTTTTGCCGATTCTGTTGCGTCGAATCCGCAGTTGTTGCGCCGGCAGTTACCGCGAACAATTCGTTACAAATCGCGAGAAAAATCCGCACCGACGCGTGAACTTTCGCGCGCGCCCGCGTTCCAACTTTGCGAGTGATGAAAATCACTCCCCGCTTCCCTCCCTGAGCGGGGTGGTCACGCGGCATCGAGACCTGTCACGTGATCCTCTTTGCCCCGGCGGGTTACTCCGCCGGGGTTATTTCTTTTGCTTCCCTTAACCAGCGCAGCAGCAGCGCGCGCTTCATCGAAGCCCGTTCCGGCGTTGGCCGAAAAAAGCTGGCAGCTTGCCTTGCCGGCAAGCGCCGCCTGCGCATCGCGAAGCGCGGCCTTCGCCTTGCCGCTGGGCAGCTTGTCGGCCTTGCTGAGCAGCACATGGCACCGTTCCGGCGGCATGCCTGCCCAGGCGATCATGCCCAGGTCCAGATCCCCCACCCCGCGCCGGATATCCACCACCATCAGCATCGCGCCGAAGCTGCGCCGCTCCAGCAGGGAGTCGCCCAGGGGCCCCCAGCTATCCCGGGTTTCCTCGTTCACCGAGGCATGACCGTAGCCGGGCAGGTCCACCAGGCGCTTTCCGGGCTGCAGCTCGAAATAGTTGTAAAGCCGGGTGCGGCCGGGGGTGCGGCTGGTCCGGGCCAGGCCCTTGCGGTTCAGCAGGGCATTGATGGCGCTGGATTTACCAGCATTTGAGCGGCCGGCCATGGCCAGCTCCCAACCCGTATCCGGGGGGAACTGGCCGGGCTTGGCGACGCTTTTCAGGAAGGTGACATGGGGAAATTGGCTCATCGGTAGCGCAGTGTACAATTGACCGGTTAATCAGCCCCCATTTCAGGGATCCAAGGAACCATGAGCCATTCGATGTCCCCTGCCCTGCGCAGGATCGCCGCCGCCGCTGCACTGAGCCTGTCGCTGGTCGCCCTGCCGTCCCTGGGCCAGCAGGCCGGTGACGCCGCCGCCGGTGCCACCAAGTCCGCCACCTGCACCGCCTGCCATGGCCTGAACGGCAACAGCGCGAACCCGGAATGGCCGAGCATCGCCGGCCAGAACGCGGCCTACTCGCGCGAGCAGATCGCCGCCATCCGCGCGGGCAAGCGCCCGAACGTGCTGATGCAGCCCATCGTGCAGACGCTGACCGACCAGGACATCGCGGATCTCGCCGCGCATTTCGCGCAGCAGACGCCCACCGGCCTCGAGGCAGATCCTTCCTACTGGAAGGCCGGCCAGAAGCTGTACCGCGGCGGCGATACCGCCCGCGGCATCCCTGCCTGCATGGCCTGCCATGGCCCCGTGGGCCGCGGCAACCCGGCTGCCGGATACCCGGCGGTGCAGGCCCAGTACGCCGTGTACACGGTCAAGCAGCTCGAAAACTACGCCAATGACGCCCGCTATGCGAAGGACGCCAACGGCAAGACCCAGTCCAGCCCGAACGCGCTGATGATGAACCTCATCGCCTCGAGGCTGTCTGCCGAAGACCGGCGCAATCTGGCGTCGTACATGCAGGGAATGCGCTGAACATGAACAAGCTGCCCGTCCTCGTTCTGGCCCTTGCCGCCCTCGTGGCCGGCTGCTCCAACAAGAGCGAGACGGCTGCCCCCGCCGAAGCACCGGCCGCCGACGCGGCCTCGCAGCCCGAAAGCCCGGCAGCGGCCCCCACGGCCGAGCAGATCAAGCAGGCCGCCGCGGCAGCGCAGGAATCCGGCGGCACAGAAGAATCCCCCGGCGATGCTTCGCTCGAGCGCATGGCCGCCATGCCCGAAAGCGCGCAGCTGCCGGCCGGCAAGTGGAAGGTGGGCGTGAACTACAAGCCCATCGTGCCGGCCCAGCCCACCTCGGCCGATGCCGGCCAGGTTGAGGTGCTGGAAGTGCTGTGGCTCGGCTGCCCGCACTGCTACGAGCTCGAGCCCTACATGGAGGCCTGGAACAAGAAGAAGCCGGCGCATGTGAAGTTCGTGCAGGAAGCGGTGATGTGGGGCCCGGTGCACCGCGCGCACGGTCGCCTGTTCTACACGCTGCAGGCGCTGGGCCGCGATGACCTGGTCGTGAAGGCTTTCGAACAGATCCACCGCCGCAACAACATCCTGCTCTCGCCCACCGGCAACGACGCGCAGACGCAGTCGCTGCAGCAGGCTTTCGCCACGGCCAATGGCGTGAAGGAAGCCGATTTCAAGCGCGAGTACAACGGTTTCTCGGTCAACACCCGCCTGCAGCGCGCCGAGGAACTGATGCGCCGCTACCGCGTCGAGTCGGTGCCGTTGGTGATCGTGAACGGCAAGTACCAGACCGATGTGGGCATGGCCGGCAGTCCGGAGAAGCTCGTCTCGCTGATCGAAGATCTGGTGGCGACCGAGAAGAGCCGCTAACCTCCCCCGGAAAGGGAGGAGGGGTCGATGCTTTCCGTCTACTGCCAGGCATCGACCGGCCTGAAGCGCATCGAGCGCAGTCCCGAAGCACCCCTGCCCGAAGAGGCGGTGTGGCTCGACCTGCTCGAACCCACCGTCGAAGAAGAGCGCCTCGTCGAGGCGCGCTTGGGCCTCGATATCCCGACGCGCGAGGAAATGCGCGAGATCGAGTCCTCCAGCCGCCTTTATGAAGAAGAAGGCGCGCTGTACCTGACCGCCACCGTGGTCACCAAGCTCGACACCAACCTGCCGGAGAACGCGCAGGTCACGTTCATCCTGAAGGGCACGCGGCTGGTCACGAACCGCTATGTCGATCCACTGCCGTTCCGCCGGTTCGCGGCGCACACCGAGCGCCATCCACAGGCCAATGGCAGCGCGCAGGCCGTGCTGGCCGGGCTGCTGGAGTCCATCGTCAACCGCATCGCCGATGTCATCGAGCGCGTGGGGGCGGACATCGACAGCGCCTCGGCCGACATCTTCAATCGCCAGAAGCTGCTGACCGACCGCCACCGGCGCACGCAGCGCGACTTCCGCAAGCTGCTCGAACACATCGGCCAGAGCGGCGAGCTGATCTCCAAGGCACGCGAGTCACTGGCCAGCCTCTCGCGGCTGCTGGCCTTCGCGCAGCAATCCACCATCGCCATGTCGCCGGAAGTGCGCACGCGGCTGCGCACGCTGTCGAAGGACGTGGTGGCGATGAGCGATCACGCCAGCTTCCTGGGCACCAACCTGAACTTCGTGCTGGATGCGACGCTGGGCATGATCAGCATCGACCAGAACAACATCCTGAAGATCTTCTCGGTGGTCACGGTGTTCCTGCTGCCGCCCTCGGTGATCGGGGCGATCTTCGGCATGAATTTCGACCACATCCCGAGCGCCCACCAGCCCTGGGGATTCTGGGGCGCCATCGTGCTGATGGTGCTCTCGGCAGTGGTTCCCTACGCCATATTCCGCTCGAAGCGGTGGCTGTAGGAAGGGAACTGGCCCTCGCGGCGCGCCTCTAGTAGGCTTGCTGCCCCCACGGGCGCCCGTAGCTCAGCTGGATAGAGTACTGCCCTCCGAAGGCAGGGGTCACTGGTTCGAATCCAGTCGGGCGCGCCATCTACTGGGTCTCGGAGACGGACTTTGCCCGCGGCACGGTGCACGTCAGCACCCAGTCGGAAGTCGCTCCGCACCGGGTTGTCAGAAACACTCGAACAGGTTGCCCATCCAGCGTGGGCGGGTCCATCTTCCTCCCGCGGCGAAGTACCTGACCAGCTGGTCAACCCTCTGGTTTCCCGACGAGTTGATCACCGAGACATACGACACCTTGCCATCGGCTTCCACGACGTAACCCAGCGTTGTCACTGTCTCACGCAGGTTGCGACGCAGGTCGTCATCGATCTGGAACATCCTGCGGGAGGTCGATTGCATGCCGTAGAGCATCAAGCGATCCCTGAGACTCTTGTCTTCGCCGTCGACCAGGTTGCCGTCGCTCAGCCTGCAGAGCCGCAGGTACAGATTGTCGCGCTCCAGCAGCTTTTGAGTCGGCAGGGGGCTGGTTTCAACCAGCGTGGACAACTCGCATTGCGCCGCAAGCGCTGGCTCGCATATCGCCAGGAGAAGTGCGGCCGTGATGGTCGTTCTAGTCATCCCATGAGCGAGTCCGTGATATCTCACTGACTCGGTGATGGGATCTGCCGGGAATGGGGATCTTCACGCTCATGTGGGTTCCCGACTCCGAGCCGCGAATCGTCAGGCTGCCGCCGATCACGGCGAGACGCTCTCGAGACCGAACAGCCCCAGCGCACCATTTTTCGACAGGGCCAGTTCGCTGATGCCCACGCCGTCATCAACGACCGTCATCTGCACACACTGCGCATCTGACTCGAGCGAGATGGCAACGGTTGTCGCGTTGGCGTGGAGCGCCACGTTTGTCAGTGCCTCTTCCGCGGCGCGATACAACATCCACCGGCCTTCTTCGTCCAGATCGGGTATGGCGCCCGCCACCGACATCCGGATGATCAACGGGAATTCTCTGCGAAATTGCGGATGCAGCTACGGATCGCATCCGCCGCGTTCAGATGCTTCAGTGCCGTCGGTCGCAGCTCATTCGCGTACTGACGCGTACGTTCCAGGCACTTATCCAGGGCCGCGCCGAGGTCGGCACAAGCCTCGGTCACGCCCGCCCGGCCCTTTGCATGGGCCTTGAGGCTCTCCAGTCCCAGCTTGATGGCGAACAGATCCTGCGCCAGGCCCTCATGCAGCTCCAGGGACAGTGAACGACGCTCCTCCTCACGGACCGCGTCCATGCGGATGGCGAGCTCCCCGGCCGCGGTTCGCGGCATTGGAAAGCTCGGTGGTATCCATTGCAAGCGCGGTGAATCCCGACACCTTGCCGTTGGTGACAGTGGGTATGAAATACACTTGGGCGTAGAAACCGAGCCATCGGGCCTGACTTCGGAATAGCCCTTCATGCAAGTCTCGCCGGCCAGCGCTGCCCTGATGTGGGCAAGGTCGGCCTGATAGCGTTCGAGACCGATGGCCCGATCCATCGGCATGCCCGGCAACTGTTCGGCGGGAATACCCACGCGCGCGGCGAAGTCGGCGTTGGCGAATCGGCAGACGGGTTGGGTGTCCCATGAACTGATACCGACCGGCACCGCATCGATGATGCCTCGCAGATCCGATCGGGCGACCCGCAATTCCTCGGATACTCGACGTTTCGCAGTGACATCGGTGAATGTAGCCAGTACTGCGATGGTTTCTGAACCTCCGAGGACGGGCTGGGTGTTGATCCGGATCCATCGCAAACTGGCGCTGCGGTCGTAGACACCCATCAGTGCCCCGCTGATCGGCCGGCCGGTTCGCAGGGTCACCATCCCCGGATGTTCTTCCCCCGGGAAAGGCGACCCATCCTCCCGTATGCAGCGCCAGTCGGGATCAATCGAAGTCTTGCCGAGCAGTTCGTCGCGACTAAGACCCAGAATGCGCTCGGCGGCCGGGTTCGCCTCAATGATTCGGCCATCCTTGGCCTGCAGGACCAGGCCTTCGGCCATGGAAACGAATACATTCCCCAGATCGAGTGCGCGAGCGCGCAGGTGTTCTTCTTGTCTCAGTTGCTCACTGAGGTCGTGAACACTCGCGAAGTAGATTCTCCTGGCCACGGTGCTCCTCCACGTGGAGATGGATCTGCACCGGGAATCGGGAACCGTCCATGCGCCGATGCGTTCCGCGCAGGGTATGCCTCACCCCGGAGTCCATTCTCGACCATGCCGCCTGCGCTGCCGACAAATCGAAGCTCTGATCCAGATCAACCACATTCATCGAGAGCAGCGCCTCCCGTGAGTACTGCACGCTCGCACAGGCAGAATCCGTGACCATCAGAATCCGGCCATCGTGGTCGTGAACGAAGATCGGATCCGGCAGC
Source organism: Pseudomonadota bacterium (assembly GCA_016720075.1). GTDB lineage: Bacteria > Pseudomonadota > Gammaproteobacteria > Steroidobacterales > Steroidobacteraceae > ZC4RG30. The sequence continues at coordinate 136,620 of JADJXW010000001.1, read as the reverse complement.
AACCGGCTGAGCATCGGGGGAAACAACGCCGCAACCAGTCGTTGAAGCGGTTTGCCGGAATCCTGCGGTTTGCGTGCCCTGGAACCGCCACGGGGGGGCGGACGACCAGATACATCGCGTTTGGAATTCATGACGATCCCTTCGCCCACCCAAGCCTGCGTCATTGAGGCCGTCGGAATGTGTACCGAAACTGCGAAATCCGCAACCGCAATGCACCAACAGGGACGCCCAATTAAGGGATTCCCTAATCTCCCAGCTTCAGCTCGCCGGCGGTCACGCCGTTCACGGTGCCCGAGCGCAGCCAGTCGAGCGATGCCTTGAACAGCAGCTCGCGGGGCTTCTCCCACATCGCGTTGTGCGACGCGCAGGCCAGCTCGATGAAGACCTTCTGCTTGGAGCCCAGGTCGGCATACAGCTCGCGCACGCGCTCGGGCAGCACCTGCTTGTCGTGGCTGCCCACCACCATCAGGAACGGCGTCTGCATGCGGGCCACCACGGCCTGGTTGAATCCCCACGTGGGCACCTGCGGCGCGCGGCGCACGCCGGTGCCCCAGGTGGCGCCCACCGGATCGGACTCCCGGAAATCCGCCCAGAGCGCATGCACGGCGTTGGGGTCGTACTGCCCAGGGCAGCCCAGTTGCCGGTCCCAGTTGGCCTTGAATTCCGCCTGTGTCTGCACGCTCATCGGACCGTCGACCGTCGGCAGCGGACTTGGCGCCTGCGCGGGCCCGGCGCGGTTGTAGGCCGGCGCGAGCACCACCAGCTTTGCGACCTTGGCGGGATTGCGGGCCGTGTAGCCCGCGGTGCGCGGCCCGCCCTGCGACCAGCCGAGCAGCGACACTTTGTCCACCTGGCGCAGCGCGCGCACATAGTCGACCGCCGCGTCGATGTCGTGCCAGTCGGATTCGATGGTGGTGATGGCCTGCGTGCGCGACGGGCTGCAGGTGGCGGCGATCAGCCGCGGCACTAACTGCGCGCGGGATTCCTTCGCGGCATTGCGGGCATCGTTCATCGCCAGCGGGCGCGTGGAGCGGCCATAGCCGGTCATGTCCACCGAGAACACGTCGAACCCGGCGCGGGCCAGGTACGCCATCCAGCTGTAACTGCGCAGCGAGGGATCGAAGGCGACCTCGGCCGGCGTGCCCGCGCCATGCACGAACAGCAGCACGCCCTGCGGATCGGGCTTGCGGAGCGCGGTGCCCGCCAGCACCACTTCGCGCACGTAGAGCTGCGCGACCTGGCCAGGCATTGAGGGGGCGATGGAGGTGACCGGCACGTAGTGATCGATCCGCAGCAGGCGATCGGCATCATCGGCGAGCGCCGCGCGGGACAAGAGCCCCAGCAGGACGGCACAGAAAACGATTGGATTCTGGCGCATGCAGGATTGTAGGCGCGGATCAGGCACAATGCCCGGAAACGCATGAAAGGCGCGGGGGAATCCATGACGATCAGGTCTTCGCTCATCGCAGCGCTTGTCGGCGTCACGCTGCTGCTGCCCACGGCTCACGGCGCAGCCGCGCCCGACCGGAAGCCCGATATCTTCGGGGTGTGGCTGGCGATCGCCAGCAACAGCACGAACTTCGATCCGCGGTGGGCAAACAAGCCCTATGCGCCAACCCCGAGTTCACGGCCTGGGGTGCCGAGCAGTCACGGCAGCTGGGACGGCTGGGCGTCGAACTGCCCACGCCCGGCGCCTGCGAACCGGTCAACCCGGCGGGCTTCGTCGGCGGCTTTCCCGACCCAGATCCTGCAGGGCCACAACCAGATCGTGATTCTCAACGAGTGGGTCGCGGTGCCGCGCCGCATCTACATGGACGGTCGCGACCATCCGGCGCCCGAGGACACCCTGCCCACCTGGCAGGGCCATTCGATCGGCCGCTGGGAAGGCGACACGCTGGTGGTCGACACCGTCGGCACGAACGGACGCTCGCGCCCGATCAACGGCTATCTGGCGGGCAACGTCAACGCAACGCCCGAGAGCCTGAAAGTGCCCCGCCTGCCGGCGAGCGACCAGATGCGCCTGGTGGAACGCTTCCGCCTGCTGGGCAATGGCAACATCCTCGAAGTCACGAAGACCATCACCGACCCGAAGGCCTACCTGCGTCCGTTCTCGAACACGGTCTACATGGAGCGCCGGAACGACATCGACGTCCAGGAGTATTACTGCGCCGACAACGAGCGCACCAAGGACGAAGGGCATTGAGCATGAAGGCCGTATCGACACTGCTCATCGCCGCCCTGGCCGGCGCCGCCCTGCTCCTGCCGGCCGCACTGGCCGCATCGGCACCCGACAAGAAGCCCGACATCTTTGGTGTCTGGCTGTCGATCGCCAGCAACAGCACGAACTTCGACAAGCGGTGGGCGACCACACCCTATGCGCCCACGCCTGAATTCACCCCGTGGGGTGCCGAGCAGTCGCGGCAGCAGGGAAGGCTGGGCGTCGAATTGCCAACGCCCGGCGCCTGCGAACCGGTCAACGTGTCGAGCTACGTCGGCGGATTCTTTCCCACGCAGATCCTGCAGGGCCACAACCAGATCGTGCTGCTGAACGAGTGGGTGGCGGTGCCGCGCCGCATCTACACCGACGGGCGTGGACATCCTCCCGCGGAAGACCTGCTACCCACCTGGCAGGGCCATTCGATCGGCCGCTGGGAGGGCGACACGCTGGTGGTCGACACCATCGGCACGAACGGACGCACGCGCCCGATCAACGGCTTCTTCGCGAACAGCGTCAACGCCACGGAAGAAAGCCTGAAAGTGCCCCGCCTGCCGGCCAGCGACCAGCTGCACCTGGTGGAGCGCTTCCGCCTCGTGGGCAACGGCAACATCCTGGAACTCACGAGAACCGTGACCGACCCGAAGACCTACCTGCGTCCGTTCTCCAGTACGATCTACATGGAGCGCCGCAACGACGTCGACGTCCAGGAGTATTACTGCGCCGACAACGAGCGCACCAGTGATGAGGGACATTGAAAATGAAATCCGTACCAAAGTTCATCGCCGCAGCCGTGCTGGGGCTTTCGTGCTCGGCGGCGAGCGCGCACCACTCCTTCGCGATGTTCGACCTCGCCAAGGACGTCACCGTCGAGGCGGTAATCAAGGAAGTGCAGTTCACGAATCCGCATGTGTGGCTGCAGATCATGGTCAAGGATGACAAGGGCGCGGAAATAGAATGGAGCATCGAATCGGGCGCGCCCGGCATGATGCTGCGCAATGGCTGGAAGCCCTCGACGCTGAAGCCGGGCGACAAGGTCACGCTGACGATGCATCCGCTGCGCAATGGCAATCCCGGCGGCAGCCTGGTCAGGGTGAAGGTGCCGGATGGCCGCACGCTCGGCCCCGGCGCGCCGCCCCCGAACTAGCTTCGCGCCGGCTCAGGATCGCGGCACAAACGCGCCGCGCTCGCGATCCTTGACCACCTGCTCCGCGGAAACACGGTGCCGTTCATCGTGATGTAGACGCCCGGCGGCGCAATCTGCGCCGCGGCGAAGGCCATGCCGAGGTTGAACGAGGCGTCGCTTTCGGCGAAGCGCGCGGGCGTCAGCGCGCCTACCAGCACGATGGTCCTGCCCGGCACAGCGGCCAGCGCAGCGGCACTGGTGGTCATGGTGTCGGTGCCGTGCGTGATGACGATGCGATCGTAGCGCGCAGCGCGCGCAGCGGCGACGAGCCGGGCGCGGTCCTGGTCATCCAGTTCCAGGCTGTCCTTGCGCAGCACCTCGACGATCTCGAAAGGCAGCTTCACGCGCGCCACTTCGAGCAGGCGCGCCACGATGGTGTCGGTGATCTGGTACTGGCTGAGCGCGTCGAAATACTGCTTGTCGATCGTGCCGCCGGTGGTGAGTACCGATATTCCCTGCTGTGGCTTCATGCCACAGCAGTGTACTCAGGACTGGCCAGAGCGCGAAATCAGCGTGGGGATCTCATCCACGGCGCGGAAGTCGCGACCACCGGCGCCGCCCTTCATCGCGTCCTGGATCGTCTTGCCCGCGGCGTCGACGATGTCGGTGCGCGCACCGTTGTCGAGCAGGTATTTCACCACGCGCGACCAGCCCCAGTTGATGGCGCCGAACAGCGCCGTCTGGCCCTGGCGGTTGGTCATCGAGCTGGGCCGCGCGATGATCGCCGTGCGACTGCTGGTATCGGTGACGCGTGAATTGACGTCGGCGCCGGCCTTCAGCAGCACCGGCAGCACGGCCAGCGCGCGATCCTGCGCATCCGGGCCATAGGCGCCGCGCGTGTCGCGCGGCGACAGCCCGAGGCCCGTAGCCGCCATGAACGGCGTGACACCCATGACATTGGGCAGGTCGATGAGCGCGCCGCGCGAGAGCAGCAGCTCCACGGCTTCGCGATCATGGGAGAGCGCCGCGCGCAGCAGCGGCGTGGCGCCGGTGGTCAGCTGATCGTCGGTGAAGCGGCCCTGGTTGCCACCGCGACCGGGGCGGTGCATCACGAGCTGCACGTTCGGGTTCACGCCCATGTCGAGCAGGCGGCGCGCGAGGTCGAGGGCTTCCTTCACTTCGCGCGGCGCATTGCCTTCGGCGCCCAGGTTCGCGGCACCGGCCGCGAAGCGCGGGCTGAACGAACGCATGTCGATGGCCACGTACAGCGCATTGCGTCCCCACCAGTCGGTGAGGTGCGGATTGGCGCCCTGGTCGAGCAGGAAGGCGGCGACATCCCACTGCAGGTTGTCGAGCGCGTTCATCAGCGGCGTGACGCCATCGGGCGTGGGGCGGTTGATGTCGGCGCCGCCCTTCAGCAGCGACTTCACGCAATCGACGCAGCCGAAGCGCGTGGCGTAGAGCAGCGGCGTAAGGCCACCGCTCGGGCGGTACTCGGCGCGGCTCGGAGGTGATCTGGTTGCCCCAGTCATTCACTGCGGCGCGCACATCCACCTCGGCCTTGTGCTTCACCAGGTAGTCGACCACCGCGGCGCTGCCGGTGCCGATCGCCCACATCAGAGGCGTCTGGTCTCGGGTCTTCTCGCGCGCGTTCACCTTCGCGCCGGCATCCACCAGCATCTCGACGATGGGCAGCGAGCCGGTGCGGGCGGCCAGCATCAGCGGCGTCTGGCCCTCTTCGGTGCCCAGGTTGGGATCAGCCTTGGCCTTCAGCAGCAGGCCGACGAGCTTCTGGTCCGCGAGGTTCACGGCCTCGGCCAGCGCCGTCGCGCCCAGCGAATTGCGCACATCGGGCTTCGCGCCCCGGGCCAGCAGCTCCGCGGCGGCGTCGTAGTCGACGCAGTACACGGCCCACAGCAGCGGCGTGGTGCCATCGGGCTGCTGCGCGTTCACGTCGGCGCCGGCGCGGATGGCGGCCAGCGCAGATTGGCTGTCGCAGTTGCGCATGACATCGGGGAGGCTGGCGGCAGCGGCCAGGCCGGGCAGCAGCCCGGCGCACAGCAGCAGCGAATACAGGGTTCTGTTTCGGAATTTCATCGCATGTTCCTACACGATGGTGTGGGACAGTTTGTTGTAGTGCGCCCACATGCTCTTGTGGGCGTCGTAGATGAATTTGTCGGGGTCGGCCCAGGTGCGCGTGAGGCCATCCAGCAGCTTCGCCTTCTGCATGTCCTCGGTGGTGAAACCCTTGCGCATCGCATCGGACATGCGCTCGAACACCTTCTCGAGCGCATCGCGCTCGGTCTTGACCTCGGCCTTCGAGATGACGCCCGCGGTGCCCGCCACGATGCGCGTTTCGGCATTGCCCATCGCCAGCAGCTTCGCCTGCGAATCCACGCGTCCACCGACCCAGCCGCCTTCATACCAGCAGATGAGCGGATCGGCCTGCGGCGACACCGCATCGCCCACCACCAGCACGTTTGAATCGCGCAGGTGCACGTAGATGTCGCCGTCGGTGTGCGGCTGCTGCAGGTAGCCGTATTCGATGGTCTCGCCGCCGAACTTCAGTTCCTTCTTGCCCAGGTAGAACACCTCGGTGGGCACGGCCGGCCTGGCGCGCGCCTTGAGATAGCGATCTTCCCAGGGAATGTACTGGTCGATGGCCATGCGCTGCGCGGCCTTGGCGTGCGAGATGATCTTCGCGCCACCCTTGGCGAACACATCGTTGCCGCCGGTGTGGTCTGTGTGCCAGTGCGTGTTGATGACGGTGGTCACCTTCGCGCCGCGGGCGAACTTCTTGAGCTCCGACTGCAGCTTCGACGTGGCGCCCGTGGCGCCCGTATCCACCAGCAGCAGCCCTTCATCGCTGCGCAGCGCCAGCACGTTGCCACCCAGCCCGCTGACCAGCAGCAGCCGGTCGTTGAGCGCGGTGGCGGTGACGGCGGCTTTGGATGAACCCTTGGCGAAGGCGCCGGCCGGCAGTGTTGCGGCGGCGGCAAGGCCCAAGGCGGACTTGAGCACGTTGCGCCGGCTTGAGATCAGCTCCGACATGAGAATCACACTCCCGCGACGAGGCCCGTGCTGTCGCCGAATTTTTCCTGCGGTATGCCGAGCTTGTTGAGCACCGTCAGGTGCAGGTTGGCGATGGGCGTTTTCTCCGCCGGCATCACATGCTTGCCGCCCTTGTGCTGGCCGTTGGCGCCACCCACGAGGATCAGCGGCAGCGGATAGTTGTTGTGCCGGTCGCTGTTGCTCATGTTCGGAGCCGTACACTGAACAGCGAGTGATCGAGCAGCGAGCCATCGCCATCGGGCGTATTGGCCATCTTGTCGACGAACTTCGCGAACTGCTCCATGTGCCAGGTCTGCACCAGCGTCAGCTTGCGCAGCCGCTCGCGGTCGTTGGCATGGTGCGACAGCGGATGGAAGGAATCCGGCACGTTGATGAAGTTGTAGGTGCGGTTGGTGCCTTCGGCCACCATGATGTAGGACGCCACGCGCGTGAGATTGGCCTGGTAGGCCAGCGCGACCAGGTCGAACATCATGCCCACCTGCTGGTCGAAGTTGTCGAGCTCGCCCACCGGCGCCTCGGGCAGCTTGATCTTCGACAGGTCGCGCGCCTTGGCCTTCTCGAGCCGGTGCTCGATCTCGCGCACCGTTTCCAGGTAGTTGTCCATCACGCGCTGATCCTGCGTGCCCAGCTGCGCCTTCAGCGCGTTGGTGCGATCGGTGATCAGGTCGAGGATGCTGGTGGTCTGGCGCGAGATGAGCTGGCGCTCGACGTCGGTGTCGCCCTCGCCAAACAGCTGCAGGAACACCTTGCGCGGGTTGAACTCCATCGGCAGTGGCGTGTGGTCGTTGCGGAACGACAGCGTGGTGCTGTAGTAGCAGGCGCCCGCCCCGCCGCCGCAGGCCGCGGACTGGATGGTGGTCTCGGCGGCCAGCTCCAGCGACGGCAGCGCGGTTTCCTGGCCCACCTTCGCGGCGATCACCTGGTCGAGCGTGGTCGACATGTGCGCGCCGGGCTGGCTGCCATCGGGCCGCACAGCCGACAGCCACGTGGCCGGGTTCAGCGTGTGCACGGAACCCGCGCTCGCCATGTTCTCGAGGTTGGCGATGGAAGTGAGCTGGTGCTTGTACTTCTCCATCGGCTTCATGATCTTGTTCAGCGTGAAGTTGGCGCCCGAGCCCGAGGGCGTCCAGGCATCCACTTCCTTTCCGTACGGCGTGTTGTCCATGATCATGCCGTGCGGGATATAGAAGAAGCCGACGCGCGGCTTCGGCACCGCGGCCGTCGCGGCCAGCGCGGTGGCCGCCGGAATCATCGCGTCGAGCAGCGGCAGGCCCATCGAGATGCCCAGGCCCTTGAGCGTGGTCCGGCGGGAAAGATGCTTCTTGGTCAGGAACATGGTGTTTTCCCCTGGAACTTTCAGTTGGCCGAGGCCACGGTGGTCTTGATGGCCGGCGCCTTCTCGTGCGGCGGGGCCTGCATGCGGAACGCGTCGGACATCGTCACCGCGCGCACGATGTCGAAGAAGCGGTAGTTGTTCTTCGCCGACTCGCGCACGATGGCCCGCACCTTGCGGCATGTCGTCGGCCTCCACCTCGCGACCGGTGGCATACATCAGCAGCCGCCCGGTGATGGTCTGCACGAACTGGTCGGGACGCGACAGGATGTAGTCGTTCATCTGCACGACGCCATCCACGTAGGTACCACCGGCAATCGTGGTCGAGGCGTTCACCGGCAGGCCGGTGTCCTTCGTGCGCCACGCGCCGATCACAGCACCCACGCGCCACGCAGCACCGGCGAGGTTCGATCGCCATAAGAGGTACGCAGCAGCACGCCGCTCTTGCCCAGCAGGCCCCGGCGTGCGGGATTGGCCAGCTCGACGCGGCGGAACTGCGATCCCAGCACGCCCTTCACGTCGTAGAGATTCGCCATGCGCTCATTGAGATAGGTGTAGTTCGCCGACAGTGGCTCGAGCACGCTCTTGTTGCTGAGCAGCACATCGCCGAGGAACAGCCGCAGCTCGGTGGAGAAATCCGGCGCAGCGCTTGAAGCGCGGAACAGCCGCGGATCCGGATCGACGGCCTTCAGGTCATCGACGTTGAGCCAGCGCATTGCCCAGCCCGTGACCAGCGCGGCGGCGCGCTTGTCGGCCAGCACGCGATCGACCTGCCGCGAGTATTCGACCCGCTCCATCAGCTTGCCGCTGATCGCCGCCTGCAGCTCTCGTCGTCGGGCGAATCGTCCACACGAAGAACGACAAGCGCGAGGCGAGCTCGGAGCGGTGAGTTGCTGCGGTGAGTGCACCTTCGCCGCGTTGCGGGATGATGCGATAGAGGAAGTCGGGGCTCGACAGCACGCCCAGACACCAGTTCCTGTAACGCCGCCGTCGGAAATCACCGATTTCCCGGCGACCTGATTCGTAGAACGACATCAACTTGCCCATGTCGGTGGCGTTCACCGGTCGGGCGATAGGCCTTAGCGGCGAGCTGGGTGGCGATTTTCTCGGCACAGGCGCGTTCTTCGGCGGCCGCCTTGGGCACGCAGACGAAGATGCGGTCGCGCGTGGGGGGACGAACCGATGGCGGTTTCGCCGAAGGGACCGGCCACTTCAACACCAGCGGTGGAAGCGCGGACCGCCACCCGGAGGCGGCGCCAAACCCACCGGAGACCGCCGCCGATGAGTTTCCATCCGACAGCGTAACGCTCTGAGCGCTGCTGACGGTGACCGTGTTCTCGTGCTGGCCACCTGAGGTGTGCGGGAACGGAATGTTCGCGAAACGCGCGGCGATCTTCGCGCGGCCGTCGGCGGCCTCGCGGGTCGGCGATGCCGAGGTCTTCCTGCCACCCACGGTGGAACGAAAGATCTCGCGGCCGTCGACGAACACGACCACCGTCTGCTTGCACATGGCGGCGTTGGTGTGTAGGAGGCCACCGGTGAGGTCGTCGAGATGCTCAGCCGATATTCACCGTCCACCGGGAAGAAGTGCTGACCGGAAAACCGCCGCGGCTGCCCAGCGGCATGTTGGTCCGTCTCGCCCATCTGCGGCAGAGATAAAGCGCCCGAAAACAGCTTGGCCTTTCGAACTGCACGACGGCCCGCTTCGCGATGAAGCGTGCGGCGCCGATGTACTGGTCGAGGAACCAGGGAAACCGTGAGCGCGGCGGCGATGTTGTCGAAGCCGTCCATCTCGATCTCTTGCGGCAAGGTCATCCACCTTGATCTCAGGATGCCGAGCGAAGCGAGCGCACCCCGCGTTGGCGTGTTCGGTGCAGTTCAGCGCCGCGCGTCCGCCATGGCCGGCTCGCGGAGTTTCCTTGCTTGCGGGTCGAGGCTGGTTTCCCGGCGAGCCACCACCAGCGCATCGTTTTCGGGCCGCCTGGGCTGCTTGCTGCCCGGCGGCGGCATCAGGTGGCCGCGCAGCTTGGTCACGGTGGTTTCCTACAGCGCGGTGTCCTGGGGACATCGGCCTCGCCCAGCGTGTCGGTGGCAATGCCGCCCGCCCAGTCGGTGGCGTTGTGGCATTCCGTGCAGTATTCCTGCAGGAACCGAACCGTGTGGTTCGGGTTGCGGGAGCCGGGGCAGCCTGCCCCAGGGTCGCGGCGCTGCCGGCAAGCCCGAGGAGGAACGTCAGGGTGCCGGGGAGGATTCGACCCGGCAGGCGGGTTCTGGTTGCTCATGTCGCGTTTGATCCTAACCCCGGAGATCGTTCCATAAACGGGTTGGTGGAACAACCAGATTGAAGCTCCCACCTTCGGGGTGCGGATGCGCCCAGTTTGCGTTTGCGGGAATGGCAACCCTTGAGGCCCGCCAGGCGCGCGGTTACGGCTATAATTCCGGGCTGAATTCCCTTTCCTGGCTGGACCCTACGTGAGCAAGCACGACTCTCAGTTCTTTAACGTATTCAGCGTCGTACTCGGACTGCTGGTCACCTTCGCCCTGCTGGTGTTCGCACTGGCCCGCCATGTGGGCAAGAACAACCAGAATGTGGCTGTTCTGGAAGAGCCCATGCATCAGCAGAGCGTGGCATCCGCACTGCGATCCCGGCCCGCGTGGCCGTGGCCGGACAGGATAACGCCGCGCTGACCATCGCTCCCGGCAGCACGGCCGGTGGCGCGGTGGTCGCGGTCACCTGTAAAGACGGCACCGAGGTCTGTGAAGGCGCCTGCAAGGCCTGCCATGGCGCGGGCCTGGCCGGCGCCTAAGCCGGAGATGCGGCGGTGTGGGCACCGCGAGTGGCCAAGGGCAAGGCCATGCTTTACGACCACGCCATCAAGGGCTTCAGTGGCCAGGCCGGCGTGATGCCTCCCAAGGGTGGCCGCACCGACCTATCGGACGACCTGATCGAGCAGGCCGTCGACCACATGGTGGCGCTGTAGATCAACCCGGAGCGTGGTAGCAGCGACGGGCTGCTATTGCGCTCGCCCGTCGGGCTTCTGGATCTTCGCGTGCACCTCACCGACCATCATCAGCGCCGCTGATCCGTACCACGGGTGCAGCTCCATCGCGAGCTGCCCCGCCTGCACCGCCGGATCTGTGCGCGTGAGCGCCTCGGCCTCGGCCACCGTGGCCACGTCGAAGATATAGATGCCACGCAGCACGCCGTCATCACCAAAGGGCCCCGCCAGCACCAGCTTGCCCTCGGCCGCCAGGCGATTGATGTTCGCCATGGGCGCCGCCTGCAGCGCGCGCGCCTCTTCCGGTGGCGGGTTGCGGTTGGGGCCTGCTGTCAGCAACGCCATCACGTACATGCGCATGCCGATGTCATCGGCCCTGAGCTTCGTGGCTAGCGCGGCGTCGTACGCGGGCTCGGCGGTGATCGCCGGCCAGGCCGCCAGCATCCATAGAGCGCACCAGATCCGCTTCATGTCGACCTTCCTGTGACAACTCGTCAAGCCAGCGACATTTCCACTCTTCGTCCCATCACGGCAAGCGCTTCTTCAATCCTGGGCAGCTTGGTTGGGTGATGAGGATCCAGTATCCGGCGCGCTTCCTTTTCGTCCAGACGCATGCGACGCGCCAGCTCCGAATTGCTGATTCCCGCCTCGCGCACTGCAAGATATACCGCAGCTTTCAGGGCCATCGAGGGGGGAACGCTGACCAGCCGCTCGCCGCGCCTGGGAGCGGAGGGCGAAGGAATTTCGCGATCATCATCCATGCGTCCGGCAATTGCTTCCTCCAGCGCATCGGCCGCTTCAGCAAGTGCCTCATCGAGCGTTTCACCTTCAGTAATGGCTTCCGGCAGATCGCGGCAGGTAACGGTGCAGCCCCCGCGCAGGCGATCAACGCTGAATCTCATGGAGTAGGAGAATCGCCTCACAGGTCGTCCCGGCGAATACCCAGCTGCCTGCACATGGCGTGCAGGGTTCCTGTTCTCAGGTCGTCTTTGCGATTTCGAACCACGGTAAGCCAGTCCCCATAGTAGAGCGTGATGTGACCGCCCTTGCCGCGCTTCTCATCGACGCGCCGGCAGGCCCCTGGCTCTGGCGAGCTGCAGCACTTTCGATACGAAATCCCGCCCTTTCAAGCGAGAGTATCGGACATTTTTGTCCGAATCACAAAACGCAATCACCGCTCCCACCGCATCGCCAGCGCCTCGGCCACGTCGTTGGCGATGACCGCGTCGCGCGAGTCCAGATCCGCGATGCTGCGCGCCACGCGCAGGATGCGGTGCTGGGCGCGTGCCGAATGGCCCTGCTTTTCCACGGCCAGGCGCAGCAGCTGCATGCCGGCGGGTTCGGCCCGGCAGTGCTGCAGCGTTTCGGCGGGCCCGAGCCGCGCATTGCAGCAGCCCTGCCGCTGCTGCTGGCGCGCACGCGCCGCGCAGACAAGCTCCCGTGCCTGCGCCGTGGTCAGCGCCTCGGGCGCCGGGGCTGCATCGTCGATCGCCTGCGCCTCGACCACCGGCAGCGTGAGCTGCAGGTCGATGCGATCGAGCAGCGGCCCTGATATTCGCGCGCGGTAGTGCTGCACTTTCGGCGCCGGGCACTCGCAGCGTGGCCGCACCTGTCCGGCGCGGCCACAGGGACAGGGGTTCATCGCCGCCACCAGCTGAAAGCGCGCCGGGTACTGCGCGCGCTGGTTGGCGCACGACGCTCACCAGGCCCGATTCCAGCGGCTCGCGCAGCGCCTCGAGCGCGTCGCGGTCGAACTCGGGCAGCTCGTCGAGGAACAGCACGCCGCGGTGCGCAAGGCTGACCTCGCCCGGCCGCACCGCCACGCCTCCGCCGACGATGGCATGCGCCGAGGCGGTGTGGTGTGGCGCGCGATAGGGCCGCGCGGCGCCCTGCCCTGCAACCGGCGCCGCCGTGCGCGCCACCGCGGCGATGGCGGCGACTTCCAGGGATTCCTCGCGCGACAGCGCGGGCAGCAACCCCGGCAGGCGCTGCGCCAGCATGCTCTTGCCCGAGCCGGGCGGACCGCACATCAGCAGCGCGTGGCCGCCGGCCGCCGCGATGAGCAGCGCGCGCCGCGCCTGCCACTGCCCGCGCACATCCGACAGATCCAGGGACGGCGCAACGCATCGCGGAAAATCATGTTCGGGCGGCTGGCCAGCGCATGCGCTGCCACTTGCGACAGGCGACCCATCCAGCCCGGCCAGCTCCGCAAGCTGCCCGATGCCCCGCAGCGTGCACCCTTCAACGATGCGCAGCTGCGGCAGGTCGACGCGCGGCACCACCAGTGAATGCCCATCGCGCGCCGCGTGCAGCGCGGCCAGCAGCAGGCCGGCCACGCTTTTCAGTTCGCCCGTAAGCCCCAGCTCGCCGTAGAACTCGGTGACCTGCAGGTCGCAGTCGGGCCGCACCTGGTTCGAGGCCACCAGGATGCCCAGCGCGATGGGCAGGTCGAAGCGCCCGCCTTCCTTGGGAAGGTCAGCCGGCGCGAGGTTGACCGTGATGCGGCCGGCGGGAAAGGCAAACCCGCAGTGCGCCAGCGCCGCGCGCACGCGTTCGCGGCTTTCGCGCACCACGGGGGCGGCCAGGCCGACGATATTGAAGGTGGGCAGCCCGCTGCCCAGGTGCACCTCCACCCGCACCAGCGGCGCGGTGAGGCCCTGTTCGGCGCGACTCAGGATCTGCGCGAATCCCATGCGCGCATGCTCGCTGCGCGCCGTCAGCCCCGCAAAGCCGCGAATCAGCCCGAAGCGCGCAGTTTCTCTTCCAGCGCCTTCACGCGCGCCTCGAGCTCCCCGATCAGCGTCCGGCTGCGCTCCAGCACCTTGGCCTGGGCGTCGAATTCCTCGCGCGACACCAGATCGAGGTGGCGGGCCCCGGAGTGCAGTACGCGCCGGAAGTGCCCCTCCAGATCGCCCCGCATGGCCTGCAGCGAGCCGGGCAACCCGCCCAGCAGGTCCTGGATCGTCCGTTCAACCTGAGCTTTGTCCATCACCGACTCCTATTGCACCGCAATAGCACCTTTTTGGTGCGGGCCGCTTGGCCCCATGCCCACAACTGTGCACCGGAACGCGCCACAACGCCGATTGAGGGCGGCAGCGGCGCACCGAACCGTGGCACGGATTCTGCACTAACCGACTGGGCGCCGAACCGATTGGTTCAAGCGCGTACCGATAGAACAGGCAATGGGTAGAGGCAAGGTTCGACACGACGCGGCATGCATATCGTGAAGATCATCACTGCGGTAGTCCGGCCCTTCAAGCTGGACGAATTGCGCCACGCGATAGCTCAGCTGGGCGTGCAGGGCGTGACCGTCACGGAAGTGTATGAAGCGGAGCACGGGCCTCGCGCCAAGCTCGAGATCGCCGTCGACGACACCATCGTCGAGCCGGTCCTCGAGGCCATCGCCAACGTCTCTCGGACGGGCAGGATCGGCGACGGGAAAATTTTCGTTGGTAATTTGGAACAGGCCATTCGGATCCGCACCGGCGAGACCGGAACAGCGGCAACTTAAGAAAAGCTGGGAGTCGCAACATGCGCATTGATCTCGCCTCGATAGAATCCTCGCCGTGGGCGCGAAGAGCACTTCTGACCTCGCTGGCATTGCTGCCAGCGCTCGCAGGAGCGGCTGATGCCCCACCGACGCCCGACAAGGGCGACACGTCGTGGATGATGACCTCCACCGTGCTGGTGATCCTGATGACGATCCCCGGCCTTGCGCTGTTCTACGGCGGCATGGTCCGCAGCAAGAACATGCTGTCGGTGCTGATGCAGGTGTTCGTCACGTTCTCGCTGCTGCTGGTGCTCTGGGCCATCTACGGCTACAGCATCGCCTTCACGCAGGGCAGCACGCCGTTCTTCGGCGGGTTCGACCGTTTGTTCATGAGCGGAATGGACGCACAGAACTACTCGACGGTGGCCGCCACGTTCAGCAAGGGGGTCTACATCCCCGAGTTCGTGTACTTCTGCTTCCAGGCGACCTTCGCCGCGATCACGCCCTGCCTGATCGTGGGCGCCTTCGCCGAACGCGTGAAGTTCACCGCGATGCTGGCCTTCATGGTGTTGTGGTTCACGTTCAGCTACCTGCCGATCGCGCACATGGTCTGGTGGTGGGCGGGTCCTGATGCCTACACGGGCGCCACCGACGGCGGTGCCGCGGCCACGGCGACGGCTGGCTTCATCTTCCAGAAGGGCGCACTGGACTTCGCGGGCGGCACGGTGGTGCACATCAACGCCGGCATCGCGGGCCTGGTGGGCTGCCTCGTGGTGGGCAAGCGCAGTGGCTACGGCAAGGTTGCCATGCCGCCGCACAACGTGCCCTTCATGATGATCGGCGCCTCGCTGCTGTGGGTGGGCTGGTTCGGCTTCAACGTCGGCTCGAACCTGGAAGCCTCGGGCTTCGCGGGCCTGGTGTTCGCCAACACGCTGCTGGCCACTGCTGCTGCCACGCTGAGCTGGCTGGCCATGGAGTGGATCCTCAAGGGCAAGCCCACGATGCTGGGCGCGGCCTCGGGCGCCATCGCCGGCCTCGTGGCCATCACCCCCGCCTGCGGCTGGATCGGACCGATGGCCTCCATCGTGCTGGGCCTGATCGCCGGTGTGGTCTGCCTCTTCGCGGTGGTGAAGCTCAAGAGCGCGCTGGGTTACGACGACTCGCTGGACGTCTTCGGCGTGCACTGCGTCGGCGGCATCCTGGGCGCCCTGCTGACGGGCGTGTTCAACGACCCGGCGCTGGGCGGCTACGGCGTGTGGGACTACGTGACCGACACGGGCAGCTACCCCGGCATGGGCAAGGCCCTCATCGCCCAGCTGTGGGGCGTCGGCACCACGCTGGTCTGGTCCGGTGTGGTCGCGCTGATCGCCTACAAGCTGGTTGACTGGACGATCGGGCTGCGCGTCTCGGACGACGTGGAGCGCGAGGGTCTGGACACCACGCTGCACGGTGAGCGTGCCTACGACTGATCGATGACAAGCGGACGCCCCCCTCGCGGGGGCGCTCCCGAGGCCCCGGCAGCCACTGGTTGTCGGGGCCTTTTCTTTTGTGGAGACTCGCTCCTGTGATGAAGGTCACGGGAGGGCGCCGGCCCTGCCGCCATACTTCGGCCGGAGAACACCATGCGCAAGATCCTCTGCCTCGCCATTGCCGCCTGCCTCGTCGCCCCCGCCGTCATGGCCGAGGGTGAGGTCTATCGCTGGAAAGACGCCAACGGCCTGTGGCACTACTCCGACCAGCCCCAGCCAGGCGCCGAACTGGTGAAGAAGGCGGGCAACCGCTCCAGCAGCTCGAACAGCCCCAGCCCGAGCAACTCGCCCGCGCCCGCCGCCCCGACCGACAATGGCGTGCCGCCGCTCAGCCGCGAGGTGACGCAGCAGGTCCGCCAGGAAGCGGCCACCGCCAAGAACGAACAGTGCAAGAAGGCCACCGAGGCCTACCAGAGCGCCATTACCGCCCGTCGCCTGTACAAGGAAGACGACAAGGGCAATCGCGTTTTCCTGAGCAGTGCCGAGATCGATGCCGCGCGCCTTGAAGCGCGCAGCACCCGCGACATCGCCTGCGGCCCTTCGCCGTAACTTCCCCAGCGACGCCAGGCGCAAGGCCGGTGTCCCCCGTCCGCCTGCAGCTGCCTGATTTCTGCACGCCGCGTGCATTGCTCGCGGTGCTTGTCATCGTCTCGCTCACCGCCATGCTGCTCGCCCTGTCCAGCGCCGGCTTCGATGGCCTGTTCCTCACCGAGCTCGCGCACGGGCTGATGTTCCTGGTCTGGGTGGGCCTGGCCGGCGCTGCGCTGCTGTGCCGGCTGCGCGGCCATATCGCCACGCAGAGCGTGGCCCGGGGCTCCGCGGTGGTGCTCAGCGTGCTGGCCGTGCTCATCGCCGTGCTGTCGGAGGCCGCGTACTGGGTGCTGGCGAGCCCGAAGCTGAATCCCGAGAACCTGTGGGGCCTGCCGCCCGGGCATCACCTGCTGTTCGTGCTGCGCAATGTGCTGATGGGCCTGATCGTAACCTCCCTCGCGCTGCGCTATTTCTACGTGGCGCAGCAGTGGCGACTGAACGTGGAGAGCCAGGCCCGCGCGCGCGTGAACGCGCTGCAGGCGCGCATCCGGCCGCATTTCCTCTACAACAGCATGAACACCATCGCCTCGCTCACGCGCAGCGATCCGTCGCGCGCCGAGGAAGCCGTGCAGGACCTGGCAGACCTGTTCCGCGCCAACCTCAACGAGAAGCGCAGCCTGATCACGCTGAAGGAAGAGCTGGAGGCCGCGCGCATCTACCAGCGCATCGAGCAGCTGCGCATGGGCGAACGGCTGAAGGTGCGCTGGGAAGTGAAGGAACTACCCATGCTGGCGCTGGTGCCGGCGCTCACCGTGCAGCCGCTGCTGGAGAACGCCATCGGCCATGGCGTGGAGAACATGGAAGGCGGCGGCACGGTGACGGTCGAGGGCACCGAGGCCGATGGGGTGATCGTGCTGCGCGTGCGCAATCCGCTGCCGCTCGACGGGGCGCCGGGTCGCGGCGGCCATGGCATCGCGCTCGACAACATCCGCGAGCGCCTGCAACTGATCTTCGGCGCCGGCGCCCAGACGCGCTCCGGCCGCGAGGGCGACGAGTTCGTCGTGGAGCTGCGCTTCCCTGCCCTGCTCACGCCGCCGGAGATGGCCTCGTGAAGCTGCGCGCGATCGTGGTGGATGACGAGGAACTGGCCCGCGTGCGCCTGTCGGCGCTGCTGAAGGAGCTGGACCAGGTGGAGGTGGTGGGCGAGGCGAAGAACGCCGGCGAGGCCCTGGCCCTGCTGCCGAAGCTCGACCCCGACCTGCTGTATCTGGATGTGCGCATGCCCGGCATGTCGGGCGTGGAACTGGCGCGGCACCTGGGCACGCTCGATGACCCGCCGGCGGTGATCTTCACCACGGCCTACGACGAGCACGCCATGGCCGCCTTCGAGGCCGAGGCGGTGGGCTACCTGCTGAAGCCCGTGCGCCGCGAGAAACTGGCCGCGGCCACCGAGCGCGCCCGCCAGCTCACGCGACCCCAGCTGGGGCCATCGCCGCCACCAACACCCGCACGCACCTGGCCGTGCGCCAGCGCGACGGGCTGCGCCTGCTGAAGATCGAGGACGTGATCTGCCTGCTCGCCGAGCAGAAATACACCACGGTGCGGCACACCGGCGGCGAAGACCTGATCGATGATTCGCTGCGCACCCTCGAGACCGAGTTCGGCAACCGCTTCGTGCGCGTGCACCGCAGCGCGCTGGTGAACCGGGATTACATCGAGGCCATCGAGCGCACCGCCGAAGGCCAGCACCAGATACGCCTGCGCGGCCGCGAAGAGCGCATGCCCGTGAGCCGCCGGCTGGCCTCCGAGCTCAAGGCGCATTTCCAGATACCCGGCTGAAGCCCTCGTTCGGGGCGGCGGGCGGGTATCATTGCCGCCATGCGCCATGAGTTCATCAAGATGCACGGGCTGGGCAACGATTTCATCGTGCTCGACTCCCCGGCGCGCGATGGCCTGTCGCTGACCCGCGAGCAGTGGCGCGCCCTTTCCGACCGGCATCGCGGCATCGGCTTCGACCAGGCGCTGGTGCTCGAGCCGCCCCGCGACGGCCAGACGCTGGCCTTCTACCGCATCTACAACGCCGACGGACAGGAAGTCGAACAGTGCGGCAATGGCGTGCGGTGCCTGGCCGAACTGCTGCGGCTGCGCGGCAAGGCGCGCGATGGGCAGCTGCTGCTCGACAGCCCCGCCGGTCACATCAAGGCGCGCCTGGGAACGCCGGGCATCGTGTCCGTGGACATGGGCGAGCCCCGCTTCACGCCGCAGGCGGTGGCCTTCGAGGCGGCCGGCCAGCCCGGCCCGCACTATTCGATCGACGTGCAGGGCCAGGCGGTTCAGTTCGCCATCGCCTCGATGGGCAATCCGCATGCGGTGATCGAAGTGCCCGACACGGCCACCGCGCAGGTTTCCACGCTGGGCGCCGCGCTGGAATCGCATCCGCGCTTCACGCGCCGCGTGAACGTGGGCTTCCGGCAGATCATCAATGACTCGCATGTACGGCTGCGCGTGTTCGAGCGCGGCGTGGGCGAGACCCAGGCCTGCGGCACCGGCGCCTGCGCCGCCGTGGCCACCGGCATCCGCGACGGCCTGCTGGGCCGGCGCGTGCAGGTGGATCTGCCGGGCGGCACGCTGTTCGTGAGCTGGGAGGGCCCGGGCAGCCGGCTTTGGCTCGAGGGTCCGGCTGAAGTATCTTTCACCGGCCAGTTTGAATTGTGATGAACGCAACGGAGCACACGCATCCATGACCACCTCGACCGCGCTCAAGCAGCCCCCGCTGGGCGATGAAGAAATCGCCGAGTGGCTGAAGGCCAACCCGGAGTTCTTCCGCCGCAATGGCGACCTGCTCGCAGCCCTGCGGCTGCCGCATTCCACGGGCGTGGCGGTGTCCCTCATCGAACGCCAGGTCGAGGTGCTGCGCGAGAAGAACCAGACCGCCGAGTCGCGGCTGGCGGAGCTGGTCACCATCGCGCGCTCCAACGAACAGCTCGCGGCGAAGATCCACCAGTTCGCGCGCCGGCTGATCCGCGCCCCCACGCGCCGCGCCGTGCTGGCGCAGATCGAACGGGGCTTTCGCGAGGACTTCGACACCGGGCATACCGTGCTGCTGCTGTTCAAGGGCAACGCGGAGTCGGCTGCGGACCTGCGCTTCGTGCGCCATGTCAGCGCCGACGACAGCAACCTCAACGGCTTCGAGAACCTGCTGGCCACGGGCCGGCCGCGCTGCGGCCAGATCCGCGACTCGCAGCGCGAATTCATCTTCGGACCCGACAGCGCCAGCATCGGTTCGGTGGCGCTGGTGCCGCTGGCCGGCGCCGACGCTTCGGCCGGCCTGCTGGTGCTGGGGAGCGTGAACCGCGAGCGCTTTCACCCCGGCATGAGCACGGATTTCCTGCAGCTGCTGGGCGAGCTGATCAGCGACGCGCTGGCGCGGGATTAAATGAGCCCCGAGGCTGCCCAGTCCATCGCGGACTTCCTGCGGCAGCTCGGCCTCGAGCGCAATCTCTCGGCGCACACGGCGTCGAACTACGGGCGCGACCTGCGCGCGCTGGCCGCCTGGTGCGACAAACAGGGCTTCACTGACTGGAACCAGCTCGACCAGGGCCATGTGCGCGCCTTTGCCGCGCGCTCGCACGCGGGCGGCCTGGGCCCGCGCAGCATCCAGCGACGCCTGTCGGCGCTGCGTTCGTTCTTCCGCTACCTGCAGCGCGAGGGCGTGGCGAAGATCAATCCCGGCGAAGACGTGCGCGCGCCCAAATCCCCCAAGCGCCTGCCGCGCGCGCTGGATGCCGACCAGATGACGCAGCTGCTCGAGTCCCCGGCCGACGGGGCGCTGGGCCTGCGCGACCGGGCCATCATGGAGCTGCTGTATTCCAGCGGGCTGCGCCTTGCAGAGCTCGTGAGCCTTGATCTGCCGGCGCTGGATCTGGCCGACCGCACCGTGCGCGTGACCGGCAAGGGCCGCAAGACGCGCATCGTGCCGGTGGGCGCCAAGGCCGTGACGGCGCTGCGCGCGTGGATCAGCGAGCGCGCGGGCGTGGCCAAACCCGATGAACTGGCCGTGTTCGTGGGCCGCAACGGCCGACGGCTGGGCGCCCGGAACATCCAGCTGCGGCTGGCCCGGCTGGGGCTGCGACAGGGCCTGCCGGCCAAGCTGCATCCGCACCTGTTCCGGCATTCCTTCGCCACGCACTTGCTGGAATCCAGCCACGACCTGCGCGGCGTGCAGGAACTGCTGGGCCATGCGGACATCAGCACCACGCAGGTGTACACGCATCTCGACTTCCAGCACCTGGCCGGCGTATATGACCAGGCGCACCCGCGCGCGCGGCGCCGCCGCGCCAACGACAAGGAATAAGAACAAATGGAAAACACCTCACCGGCCTTCAGGCGCGTGCTGCAGGAATACCGCGAACGGCTCGCCGGCGAAGAGGCGTACCAGAAGTCGCTGACCGTGAAGACCGACATGATGAAGGTGCGCGACACGCTGCTGCTGCCGGTGGGAGAGGACATCGCGCAGCTGTGCGTCGACCTGATCGTGGCGCGCAACGCGAAGGTGATCGTGGAGCTGGGCAGCTCCTATGGATATTCGACGCTGTACCTGGCCGAGGCCGCGCGCCGCACCGGCGGCAAGCTATTCAGCTACGAGATCCATCCGGACAAGCAGCAGCATGCGCGCGAGCGCATCGCGGCGGCGGAGCTCGCACCGCATGTGCAGTGGTGCCTGGGCGACGCGGTGAAGCTGCTGGCCGACCAGCCCGGCCCCATCGAGTTCGTGCTGCTGGACCTGTGGAAGGACATGTACATCCCGTGCCTGGATGTGTTTTATCCGAAGCTCGCGAACAACGGCCTTATCGTGGCCGACAACATGCTGTATCCGGAATTCAACCGACCCGAGGGCGCGGCCTATCGCGCGGCGGTGCGCGCCAAGCCCGAGATGGAGGCCGTGCTGCTGCCCATCGGGCAGGGAATTGACCTCGCCTGCCGGTCGAAGCGGGCGTCATAACAGGAAGCGGGCGCCTGGCCCCGGCCAGAGGGGCTTTTCCGGCCAGACCGGGCAGAGCTGCTCGACCACGCACATCAGATCGTCGAAGCGGACATAGGGATCGTCGTAGACGGCCGGCGGTTCCTGCACGCCGTCCGCGGCCAGGTCGGAAAGCAGTTGCTCCAGCAGCGCCTCACGCTCGAACAGGCGAAAGTATTCCCTGATCTCACCGAGGTTCAGTGCGTCGCGATTGGCGCTCAACAGCTTGCGAATGTCCTGGATGTCCTGTCCGCGCCGGCGATCATTCACCCAAGCCTGCAGTTTGAACCCGATGAGACCCTCGGCGCTGACCACCGGCATTTCTCCATACAGTGTGGTTCTGGGCAGCGCGGCTCCGAGGAGTCTCACGGCCCCGGGCCTGCTCGCCAACAGCAGGTCCAGGCGCTCGTCGATGCGGACATAGTTGGCGGCATCCGCACTGCGATGCAGGCACCGGTAGCCCAGCTTCGCGGCGATGGCATCGATCTGCCCGGCCCGGTCAGCGGGCGCCAGCAGGTCGACATCGGCGGTCGCCCGAATGACGCCATGGGCACTCAGCGCCAGGCCGCCAATGACGGCAAAGGGCACGCCCTGGCTGCCCAGGGCCGCCACGACTTCGGTGACCTGCTTTCCCAGTCGAGATAGATCCGCCATCACAGGATTGTCCTTGAACTCCGCCCCGCCCGCCCCCACGAAACCCACCTTATGACCGACAAATTCGACCCCCACAGCACCACCATCCTGGCCGTACGGCGCGACGGCAAGCTCGCCCTGGGCGGCGACGGCCAGGTCACCCTCGGCAACACCGTGATGAAGGGCAATGCCCGCAAGGTGCGCCGGCTGTACGAAGGCAAGGTGCTGGCCGGCTTCGCCGGCGGCACCGCCGATGCGTTCACGCTGTTCGAGCGCTTCGAGGGCAAGCTGCAGAAGTTCGGCAACCTCACGCGCGCGGCGATCGAACTGGCCAAGGACTGGCGGCAGGACCGCTACCTGCGGCGACTCGAGGCGCTGCTGCTGGTGGGCGACACGGCCAACCTGTACGTGATCTCCGGCAATGGCGATGTGATCGAGCCCGAGCAGCCGCTGGCCGCCATCGGCTCCGGCGGACCCTTCGCGCAGTCCGCCGCGCGCGCGCTGTACGAGAACAGCCCGATGAGCGCGCGCGAGATCGTGGAGAAGTCGCTCGGCATCGCCGCCGACATCTGCATCTACACCAACCGCAACATCACCATCGAGGAGATGTAATGACTCCGAAGGAGATCGTCGGCGAACTCGACAAGCACATCGTCGGGCAGCAGAACGCCAAGCGGGCCGTGGCCATCGCGCTGCGCAACCGCTGGCGCCGCATGCAGATCGATGAGCCGATGCGCCACGAGATCACGCCCAAGAACATCCTGATGATCGGGCCCACCGGCTGCGGCAAGACCGAGATCGCGCGGCGCCTGGCCAGGCTCGCGAAGGCGCCGTTCGTGAAGGTGGAGGCCACCAAGTTCACCGAGGTGGGCTATGTGGGCCGCGAGGTGGATTCCATCATCAAGGACCTGGCCGAGGTGGCCGTGAAGGAAACGCGCGAGGAGGAAAAAGCCCGCGTGCGCGAGCGCGCGCAGGATGCCGCGGAAGAGCGCGTGCTCGATGCGCTGCTGCCGCGGCCGCGCGCGCCGATGGGATTTTCCACCGACGAGCCGCAGACCGCGCGCGATGGCGAAACCCGCCAGCGCTTCCGCAAGATGCTGCGCGAGGGCAGCCTAGACGACAAGGAAATCGAGATCGAGATCTCCGCCATGCCGGGTGGCGTCGAGATCATGGCGCCGCCCGGCATGGAAGAGATGCAGCAGCAGCTCTCGCAGATGTTCGCCAACCTCGGCCAGGGCCGCACGCGCGCGCGCCGCATGAAGGTGCGCGACGCGCAGAAGCTGCTGGTGGATGAAGAGGCCGGCAAGCTGATCAACGAAGAGGAGATCCGCACCAGGGCGCTGGCCAATGCAGAGCAGAACGGCATCGTGTTCATCGACGAGATCGACAAGATCGCGCGCCGGCAGGATGCCGTCGGCGCCGATGTGTCACGCGAAGGCGTGCAGCGCGACCTGCTGCCGCTGGTGGAAGGCTGCACCGTCTCGACGAAATACGGTTCCATCAAGACCGACCACATCCTGTTCATCGCCTCGGGCGCGTTCCACATGAGCCGGCCGTCGGACCTGATTCCCGAACTGCAGGGGCGGCTGCCCATCCGCGTGGAGCTCGAGGCGCTGACCGCCGATGACTTCGTGCGTATCCTGACCGAGCCGGACGCCTCGCTGACCACGCAGTACACCGCGCTGCTGGGTACCGAATCGGTGGCGCTGCAATTCGCACCCGATGGCGTGCGGCGCATCGCGGAGCTGGCCTTCCAGGTGAATGAGCGCACCGAGAACATCGGCGCGCGCCGGCTGCACACCGTGATGGAGCGGCTGCTCGAGGTTGCCTCGTACGAGGCCACCGACAGCAAGGACCAGACGATCACCGTGGATGCGGCCTATGTGGACCGGCACCTGGGCGAACTGGCCAAGGATGAGGATCTGTCCCGCTACATCCTGTAGCGATATCTGCAAGAAGCGGGTGGTTTCGAGCTGTCTGCCACAGTGACTCGATTCCGCCGACTGGGGTAAAATCCCGGTCACTCCCCCGATGACTTCGGCTGTCGGGCGCAGGGCCTCCTCGGAGGCCCTTGCTTTTTCCGGGAGTGTATTTCCATGCCCCATCGCACGATCGTCTATGTGGACGGTTTCAACTTCTACTATGGGGAAGTCCGTGGAACCGCCTTCAAGTGGCTTGATCCCGCCGCGCTGTTCGCGCGGGTGCTGGGCAAACAGAACGAACTGCTCAGGATTCGATACTTCACCGCGAGAATCCAACCCTCGACCACCAACGCTCACGCCAGCATCCACCAGGATGCATACCTCAGGGCGCTACGGAAGGCCCCGGGGGGGGCCCCCGCCGCCCCCCCCGCGCGCCGGCCCCCCAGGAAAAACCCCCACCCCCCCCCCCCCCCCCCGGGGGCCCGGGAAAAAAAAGGGAAGGGGCCGGGCGAAAACCCCGCCCCCCCCCCCCCGCCCGCCCCCCGCCGGGACGCCGCACTGTCCGCTGGTCGTATCCAATGATTCGGATCTGGCGGAGGCGCTGAGGCTGGCAAAGGCGCGCCACAAGCTGGTGGGCCTCGTCACCCCGGGTGCACCACTGCGAAAGACCTCGCAGCAGCTTCGACAGCATGCGGATTTCATCAGGCCCGTACGGACCTGGATGCTTCGCGACAGCCAGCTTCCCAGCCCGATTCCCGGGACTACGATCAGGAAACCTTCAGGCTGGTAGCGCGTTCAATAGCGCGACCGGGGCCCAGGCAGAAGCCCGGGCCGGGACGGACTTACTTCGCGGCGCGCTTGGCGGCAGCCGGGCGGGCAGCAGGCTTAGCGGCGGGCTTGGCGGCCGTGGTACGGGCGGCGGCAGGCTTCTTGCCGGCTTTAGGGTCCTTCGGGCGCGTCTTGCCGAACGATCCAGCGTAGATCTTGCCGCGACGGGTTCTGCGATCACCTTTTCCCACGAGTCTCTCCACAATTTTCGAAGGCGGCGCAGTCTATGCACCGGCGGCGGGACTGTCCACAATGCCCGCTGGATGGCTTGCACAGGGCCGGGGGCGAAAGCGGTTTCAAGCCCCGGAAAAAAGAAAGGCCGGAGTAAAACTCCGGCCGAACTTTGACAAGACCCCCATTGGTCCGGGCTTTCCCAGCGCCGAACCGGGGCCGATCATGCGCCAGCTATCAGTGGAATGCCAGCCTTTTGAGCAACAGGTTTGGCGCATAAGCAACGATCGTGCCGAAACGCAGCGTATCGTTTAGATTTCGATTGCCCCGGCAGCGTTTATTGGGCCGGACACAGGGATTTGCAGGACAAGCATGACGCAGCACGGCGAACAGAAAGACACGGATTTCGGCTTCGAGAAAGTCGCGTGGGGCGAGAAGGCGCAGCTCGTGCGCGGCGTGTTCGATTCGGTGGCGAATCGATACGACGTGATGAACGACCTGATGTCCGCCGGCACGCATCGGCTGTGGAAGCGTTTCACGCTGTCGTGCACGCGACTGCGGCCCGGCCAGCGCGCGCTGGATGTGGCCGGCGGCACGGGTGATCTGTCGCTGGGCATGCTGCAGCAGGTGGGCCCTTCGGGCCTCGTGGTGCTCACCGACATCAACGCCGAGATGCTGCGCAACGGCCGCGACCGGCTGATCGATGCCGGGCACGTGGCCAACGCCCGTGTGGTGCAGGCCAATGCCGAGTGCCTGCCCTTCCGCCCCAGCCAGTTCGACTGCGTGACCATCGGTTTCGGGCTGCGCAATGTCACCGACAAAGCCGCCGCGCTGCGATCGATGCGCAGCATGCTCAAGCCCGGCGGGCAGCTGATCATCCTGGAGTTCTCGCAGCTGGCCATCCCTGCCCTGCGGCCGCTGTACGACGCCTATTCATTCCATGTGCTGCCGCGGCTGGGGCAGATCGTGCCGGCGACGCCGCCAGCTACCGGTACCTGGCCGAATCCATCCGCAAGCATCCCGACCAGGAAACCCTGCTCGGCATGATGAAGGAGGCGGGCCTGGAGGACTGCAGCTACCAGAACCTCTCCGGCGGCGTGGTGGCCGTGCACCGGGGCAATGTGTACTGATGCTCACCGAGAGGATCCAGGCCCTGGTGGACCGGCATGTGGCCGGGTCTCCCCGCGCGCGCGAACTGCTGGCCGCCCTCGAGGGGCGCCGCCTGCAGGTGAAGGTGAAGTTCACGCCCTGGACCGTCGGGGCGACTGCGGACGGCGGCCGGCTGGTGCTCGCGCGGCATGCAGAAGGCGCCGCGGACGTGGTGATCAGCGGAACGCCGCTGGCGCTGCTGGCGCTTTCGCGCGAGGCGCCGGCGGATGTGATCCGCCGCGGTGACGTGAAACTCGACGGCGATGGCGAGGTGGCGGAGCGGTTCCAGGAACTGATGGCGCTGCTGCGGCCAGACCTGGAAGAGGAACTGGCGCAGCTCATCGGCGATGTGCCCGCGCATGGCGCGGCCTCGCTGGTGCGCCGCGTGATGGGCTACGGCCGCAGCGTGGCGCGCACCCAGGCGCAGAACGTCGGGGAATACCTTGCGCACGAGAGTGGCGACCTGGTGCCGCGCGCCGAGGCCTCGGCGTACCTGCAGGGCGTGGATGCGCTGCGCGAGCAGGTGGATCGGGTGGCCGCGCGCGTGAATGCGCTGGAATCGGAGAACAGATCTTGAACCTTCGCGTGATGTCGCGGCTTGTCCGCATCCACCGCGCCATTCATCACTACGGACTGACAGAGTTCCTGCGCGGCACGTCGCTGGAGCGCCGCCTGAAGTGGATTGTCGTGGTCTCGCCCTGGCTGTGGTTCAACGGCCGCGCGCACGGCTCGCGCGGCGAGCGCCTGCGCGTGGCGCTGCAGGAGCTGGGGCCGGTGTTCGTGAAGTTTGGCCAGGCCATCTCCACGCGGCGCGACCTGCTGCCGCCGGACATCGCCGATGAGCTGGTGAAGCTGCAGGACCAGGTGCCGCCCTTCGAAGGCGCCACCGCGCGGCAGCTGATCGTCGAGGCGCTGGGCGCGCCGATCGAGCAGAACTTCCGGCGCTTCGAGACCCAGGCGCTGGCCGCAGCGTCGATCGCGCAGGTGCATGCCGCCGAGCTTGCCGACGGCCGCGAGGTGATCGTGAAGGTGCTGCGCCCGGGCATGCGCCAGATCATCCAGCGCGACATCGAAGTGCTTTTTGCACTGGCAGGCATGCTGGCGCGATGGTCTTCGGAGGGCAACCGCCTGCGACCCGTGGAGGTAGTGCGAGAATACGAGAAGACCATCCTCGATGAGCTGGACCTGATGCGCGAGGCGGCCAATGCCGCGCAGCTGAGGCGCAACTTCGCCGGCGACCCCAAGCTGCATGTGCCCGAGGTGCACTGGGACCTGTGCCGCACGAACGTGATGGTGATGGAGCGCATCCATGGCGTGCCCATCGGTGACATCGCGAAGCTGAAGTCACTGGGCGTGGATTTCCGCGTGCTGGCGGAGAACGGCGTGGCCATCTTCTTCACGCAGGTGTTCCGCCACAATTTCTTCCACGCGGACATGCACCCCGGCAATATCTTCGTGCTGCCCGACGACCCCGCGAACCCGCGCTACGCCGCGGTGGATTTCGGCATCGTCGGCACGCTGGACCCGCGCGACCAGGAATACCTGGCGCAGAACTTCCTGGCCGTTTTCGATCGGGACTACCGGCGCGTGGCCACGCTGCACGTGGATTCCGGCTGGGTGCCGCATGACATCAGTGTCAGCGAGATGGAAAACGCGGTGCGCACGATCTGCGAGCCGATCTTCGACAAGCCGCTGAAGGATATTTCCTTCGCCACCGTGCTGCTGCGGCTGTTCGAGACGCTGCGGCGATTCGATGCGCGCATCCAGCCGCAGCTGATCCTGTTGCAGAAGACGCAGTTCAACATCGAAGGCCTGGGCAGGCAGCTTTATCCGGAACTGGATATCTGGAAGACCGCCAGCCCCATCCTGCGCGAGTGGATGCGCGAGAAGCATCATCCCCTCAATGTGGCCAAGCGGCTGTGGAAGAAGATGCCGGAGCTGCTGGAGGCCATCGAGGCGGCGCCCGATGCGGTGCGACAGCACCTGGTGGCCGCGGCACAGCCGAAGCCTTCGCAGGCGGCGTTTGCCAGCGATGCGCACCGGCGCGAGGCCGAAGCACGGGCGGGTGGAGGCGCTGCGCACATTGCGCCAGCGCTGGTGCTGCTGGCCGGCGTGGTGGCGCTGGGGGTGGAGCGGGTGCCGGGCGTGCTGGGGTGGACAATTGCGGGCGCCGGCGCCACATGGCTGTTGGGCAGCATGCTTTCACGCCGCGGCTGAACTCACCGACGAAGATCGCGCCTGGGCAGTATGGCGGGCGGCGGCAGCAGTTCCATTGGACTCTTCAGCCCCGCCGCCGAAGACGACAGCACATGCGTGTAGATCATGGTCGTGCTCACGTCGGAGTGACCCAGAAGCTCCTGCACACGGCGAATATCCACGCCTGAATCGAGCAGGTGCGTTGCGAACGAGTGCCGCAGGGTGTGCGCAGTCACGCGCTTGGTGATGCCCGCGAGGCGCACTGCCTCGCGCAGCGCGCGCGCGACGGTCTGCGGATACTGGAAGGGACGGCGAAGTATCCGCGTGCGCACATCATGGTGGAGCATTGCCGAGGGAAACAGCCAGTGCCAGGAGAACGACTCGGCCGCCCGCTTGAGCTTTCGTTCCAGCGCAAACGGCACCTCGACACCGGCCACGGATGCGGCACGATCTTCGCACCAGAGCCGGCGCGAGATATCGACCTGGGCGCGAAGTGCCGATTCGAGCGGCGCCGGAAGCATGACCACACGGTCTTTCGCCCCCTTGCCATCCCGGACGTAGATCACGCGGCGAGAGAAGTCGACGTCTTTTACACGCAGGGTGAGCCCTTCCTGCAAGCGCAGGCCCGCTCCGTATAGCAGCGAACAGAGCAGCCAATGTTCAGGCGCCACACACGCCAGCAGCGAGGCAACCTCGTCGCGGGAGAGCACGATGGGCACATGCTGGCTTGTCTTCGGGCGACCGATTTCCCCCATCCAGGGGAGATTTGCGCCCAGAACTTCCCTATAAAGAAAGACGATGGCCGCCAGAGCCTGCTTATGGGTGGAAGCAGACACCTTAGCCACCGTGGCGAGATGGGTGAGGTAGAGCTCCACTTCCCGCGCACCCATGGTGCGGGGATGCCGCAGGGCGTGGAAGCGAATGAAGCGGCGCACCCAGAAGAGGTAGGCCTTTTCGGTGCGCAGGCTGTAGTGCTTGTATCGGATGCGCTCGCGCATCTGATCGAGCAGGCGTGGCGCCATGCGGGAGGTAGAAGTGCCTGCTGGGGCATGATTCTCAGCGCTCGGCCGGTTATACCTGTGCATATGGACAGTCCACGGACATAAAGCCGTGATTCTGTGAGGCTTACGCCCCTCCCGCAGCACAGGTTATTCACCAGAATGCTAAGTTATTCACCATGAATCGCACTGATAAATCACGTTAGACATGAAAGATACGTATCGCCTTTCCGAAGGGCTCGCTCGCCGGCAATTGCTTTTGTCGGTCGGCATGACGTTGGCCGTCCTCGTGTACATGTCCGTTAAGTGGTACAGGGAGGGCGCAGGGTACTCGGCGGTATTTGCGATACTTGTTGTAGTGGCACTGGGCGTCTTCTTCTTTGGGCGCAACTACAAGCAGGCCGTGGGTAATGCTGCGATCCACTCCCTTACACTTACGGAGGACGCGATACTTCTTCGGGACGGCGCTCTGGAGCAACGAATTCCTTACGCAGCCATCGAATCACTTCGGGTTCGTCGCAATCTCTTCGCGGGGCCAAGCTTCACTTTGAAGGCCTCAGGAGTGTCTGGCAGTCCCTTCTATGGCTACGAAGGAATGGAGCAGCTCATTGCCGCGATATCTGATCGACTACCGAGGGATCGGGTAAAGGACTCGCGTGTTCA
Organism: Pseudomonadota bacterium; assembly: GCA_016720075.1. Taxonomy (GTDB): domain Bacteria; phylum Pseudomonadota; class Gammaproteobacteria; order Steroidobacterales; family Steroidobacteraceae; genus ZC4RG30. The sequence goes on along the minus strand of JADJXW010000001.1, from coordinate 106,745 downwards.
TGTCTAACCCGTCGTTGGAGCGGCCGTGAACGATAAACTGCTCATAGCGTGGCCTCAGCGCGCGGCCGCTCAACTAGGTCGTTAGGTGACTCTGAAGTGTCAGTGCCACGATCCTTTCAGAACCTCATCGCACACGCCATCTAGCCATGCGTGCGGCCGTACTACTGTCGGTGCTCATTGGAATCTGCGCAGTTGCTGCAGGCTTCGGCCTGCCCGCCATTTATGTAGCCGGTCAGCCCGTACTGGGATTCACAGGGTTCGCAATCGGCTTTGTAGGTGCAGCCCTTCCTCCCATCGCCGTTCTGGTGTGGCGGAACATCAAAGCGTCGCGCCTTTCCCGTCAGAGGTAACCATGGTCTCGTCTGCGCGCGCTCGCTACGCTCAGGGTGCATCGTCACCTAACCCGTCGTTGGAGCGGCCGTGAACGATAAACTGCCCTGTCATGGCGCCGGCGTGCGGCCGCTCAACTAGGTCGTTAGGCCACCATGAGATGCACCGCAAGATTTCTGGCGGGTCGGCATGAACGTTGATGCCGACGTCCGCGCACTACTTGCGATTCTGCAGGCCCGCGTCGAGAGTGGAGACGACGATGGCATTTATGGTGATAGCCGCCGCGCCTTAGCGGACATCCAGCTGCCCTTGCTCGACCGGACATCCGTCACGTGAGGCGACTCTTGGTACCGACCGGCAATGTGCAGGAGATCTCCATTGCGAATGGTTGGGGTTATCTGCCGATTGATTGCGCTTTCTGGCGCTGGGATTCAGCGCGGGCGACATCTAAGGGGATCTACGTGTCTGAGCGCGACGAATGTGCGCTCTAACCCGTCGTTGGAGCGGCCGTGAACGATAAAGTGCCCTGTCATGTGCGCCGGCGCGCGGCCGCTCAACTAGGTCGTTAGAGTGCATGAAACGCGCCGCAGTACTCCTAGTCGTAGTCGAGGTAGCCGCGCTGGCGCTGTACGTCCTATTTCTCTACGGTTGGCTCGGAGCCAAGCAGGCTGGCCCTCAGGGTTTTCCAGGCTCACCTGACTGGGGCTATCTGTACGCGACAAACCACACAGCCTTCATTTGGGCCGAGGGTCTCTGCGTCGGGATCGGACTTTGCGGCGCTCTCTTCAGCTACGCCTTCCGCAAATCGGTCGGCAGCCTCGGCGGCTGGCAGACGATAGCGTGGGTAGGGTTACTGCTCGCCGTCATCGCTGGCAGAATAGTTGAACAAAAGGTGGAAGCATCTACCCAACAGCAGTTGCACTCTAACCCGTCGTTGGAGCGGCCGTGAACGATAAACTGCCCTGTCATGTGCGCCGGCGCGCGGCCGCTCAACTAGGTCGTTAGGTCGCTCTGAATCGGCAATGCGCGCGTCACGCAAGAAGCTGCTAATCGTCGTTTGCGGTATCGTCGGTGCCGTCGCTCTGTGGCTCCTTTGGGACAATCCGACAGATCCATTCGATAACGCATCCTTTGACCAGGCTTTGTGGAGCAAGTGGCGTGGCAGTTGGGATCCTGATAGTCCTCGTGGGCATATGGCGTCCGACTTGATTGGCCGCCTGGAGCGCGGCCAGCCGACACGAAGCGACGTGCTAGCTCTGCTCGGCCCGCCGGAAGCGCCATGCAGCAAGCTGACTCCGCCTGCCGGGGATCTTGGACAGTGCCTCAGCTACTCTATTGGTTCGTGGAGCGGCTTTCGCATGGATAGCGACACGCTTGACGTGTACTTTGGCTATGACGGTAGGGTCCGCAATGCATTCACGGTTCAGCATTAGGGTAACTATCGTGTCCCGACCTAACCCGTCGTTGGAGCGGCCGTGAACGATAAAGTGCCCTGTCATGTGCGCCGGCGCGCGGCCGCTCAACTAGGTCGTTAGGCCTGAGTATGCGACTGCGCTCCGTAGCACTTGGCGTGTCGATCATCGGCTTAGTTGGCATGCCGTTGTTGTTTGTGCTCTCGCCGTCAGGGGCGCGCCCCACTTCGCAGTGGGAGTTTCTTGGCCTCTATGACTCGCTAGTGACCCTTGCCGGGGAGTCTGTAGCTAGAGCAATCTGGGGCGGCCTATGGCTGTTGTTTGGGCTTGCCTTGGTTATGACGCTGCTGGGCGCCGGACATTGCCAACGACTCCAGTGATGAAGAGGCCATCCAGGCGCACATGGGTGAACTTCCGGTGCATGAGATTACTGTTAAGCCCCGGCCTAACCCGTCGTTGGAGCGGCCGTGAACGATAAAGTGCCCTGTCATGTGCGCCGGCGCGCGGCCGCTCAACTAGGTCGTTAGACCGCAAGGACACCATGGATATAGTTTCCACCGTCGCTCAAACTATCTCGCTCGCGCAGCGTCTTCGCGACATCTCGAAACACGTGGCGGACGCTGAGTTCAAGAATCTCCTTGCGGACCTGTTGAGTGACCTTGCCGATCTAAAGTTGGAAGCTGTTGGTCTCAAGGAAACCATTGCAAAGCTCGAGGCTGAGAACAGCCTCCTCAAGCGCACCAAGCCGGCTGATGATGAGAAGCCAATAGGTAGGCAGTGGGGCTGCTACAAATTCAAGGACGACGATGGGCTCTACTGCCCTGGGTGCTGGGATTCAAAGCGCCTGAAGGCCTCGACAACCCGAGCAACATCGAGGCATCGATTGTGTTCAGTGTGCCAGGCACCGATTGGGAGCTGAGGCGTTGCTCGAGGTCTCCACATTTACCGATCTGCAGTTGCGGTCTAACCCGTCGTTGGAGCGGCCGTGATCGATAAACTGCCCTGTCATGGGCGTCGGCGCGCGGCCGCTCAACTAGGTCGTTAGACCACACTGTATGCGCCACGCTACTCCCTGCGGATACTGCAAGTCGGTGGCCTCTGTTTGCTTCTGGGGTCCCCTAGCTGAGAAGCCATGGAAGCGACCTGTGTTGCTCGGCATCTGCACGGTGAGTGCGCTTTGTTTTCTCGCGGCGATTGCATACTTCTTGCCAGACCTTCCGCACCCGGCTCTCTTTACAGCGTTCCTGATGTTCCTCGCGGTCTCAATCTTCGGCATATTGGTTGCGGTCAAGGGATGCGATGCATGCGTAGCGCGCCTGCTCGGGAGTGCCTAGGTGAGCGGCCAGGGACATAGGTAACAGATCTGTCCAGGGACATGGGTAACAGTCACCTGTGACGGAAGAGCCTACCGTAGGCGTCTTCGATTCGCATGTTGCGCTCGTCCAGACGACCCAGACGCAGCGCACCAAAAGTACAATTCCAGATTCCATCATCGATCTCCTCCAGGCCAACGTATTCGCCGATGCAGGTGATGGAGACGTTGACCCAGCGACTGTTCCAGCGGATGCCGCCGTTGGCGCTGACGTAGCGCACCTCGAACCGATCTGGATACTCGAGCGGTGGCAGCTTGCCGGGCATCGGCCTGGGTGAAGGTCGATGTAACTGGCAGGCACTTCCTGGTCGAGCGCCTCGTGCGGACGTTCATGATTGAACTCCTGCCGGAAGCGATCGAACTTCACTTGTTGGGATCGCATCGCATGGGCCGGTGGCCGGGTGGTCTCGGCCTTGAGCGTGCGATGCATGCGTTCGTGTCGCCCGTTCTGCTGCGGGCTGGACGGCTCGATCAGCTGAGGCATGACGCCGAGTCGTATCCACCAGGCCGACAAGCGCGAGAGCCTGGCCAGTGTGTTGGTGGCAAAAGGGGACGCCGTTGTCGGTGCGGATCAGCTGCGGCAGTCCGTACTCGTGGAACAGGCGGGAGAACACGGGCTTTGCCCCTTCCACGGCCGTGCTGGTGAGTCCGTGGCACCCGAGCAGGAAGCGGCTGTGGGCATCGGTGACGGTCAGTGGATAGCAGTAGCGGCCATTGCCCATGCGGAACTGGCCTTTGAAGTCGGCGCACCAGATGTGGTTCGGGGCCCAGGATCAGCGAGGACGGCTTGCCTGGATGACCGATAACCCGTCGCCGAGTCTTCCTGCGGATCAGGCCGTGGCGATGCAGGATCAGGCAGCAGGCCGAGCGACCTGGCAACTTCCACCGCGGATGGCGTCCTTCAGGATCTTCAGCAGCTTCTTGGCGCCCCAGCGCGGGTGATGCCTTCGCAGCTCGATCAGTGCCGCGACAACCTCATCCGCCGTTGCATTAGAGAAACGCGAGGTCGACGTATCGATCCTCCAGCCCTGCTGCGCCAAGCTTTGGTGTAGCGCTCGATCCACTTGTAGGCCGTCTTGCGGGAAATGCCGTACTCTGCGCATAGATCCGCGACCGGACGGGCACCCTTGAGGTGGTCGGCAATGAACAACACCTTCTGGTTCATGGGCGATGTTTGACTCCATGGCATGGGGCACCTCCGTAGATGCCCCGAGTATCAAACTGTCACCCATGTCCTTGGACCAAAGTGTCACCTATGTCTGTGGACCGTACCAGGTGTGGTCTAACCCGTCGTTGGAGCGGCCGTGAACGATAAACTGCTCATAGCGTGGCCTCAGCGTGCGGCCGCTCAACTAGGTCGTTAGGTCGCAATGTTTCGCGCGAGCAAGATTCTCCTCGGACTCGTGCTATCCGGTTGCGCCACCGTAGGGCCGTGCGACTACGTTGTTGGACCGGAGTGGACCATCACTCGCGATCTGCCTGCCGCTTTGCGCAGGGAGCCTAATGCTGGTTCTGGACGGTGGTATGTACGCGACGATGGGCGCTACTTGCATTGCCCGGCGAGCCGAAGCGCCTCGAATTGCGGCAACATACGGCTTGAGTACCAGCCCACACCAGACGGTTATGAGTCTCCGGTTGACGTCGTATGCATGACTTAGCCTGTTGCGACCTAACCCGTCGTTGGAGCGGCCGTGAACGATAAACTGCCCTGTCATGTGTGCCGGCGCGCGGCCGCTCAACTGGTCGTTAGGTGGCACCGATGCCCCGTGCTAAGTTTTTCGGAGTGCTAATCGTAAGGAGCATCTATGAAACGGCTCATTCTCGGTGCAACTGCGGTTGCGGCAGCGACAGTCTCTTTCATCGCGATTTCTGCTAGCTCACCAGACAGACCAGCCGGTGTGGCAGCGAGGGATTGGGTGGCTGTCACAGAATCGCTCGGCATTGTCTTGGTTTCCTCCGATGTCACGCCGCAAACGGCTCCGATATCACCGGACGGAAAGTCAAATCTTGCACCTCCGGGAGTCCCTATTTCGGCCGGCGCGCTCCTGCTCAAGCCACCTGTTGGCGGCTACTTCGTGGTAAGGGCGCTGCTGGATGGACCCGCTTGGTGGTGATGGAGCCCTGAAGGGGCCGGGAGACGCGGGTTAGCGGTGTTGCTAAGTGCCACCTAACCCGTCGTTGGAGCGGCCGTGATCGATAAACTGCACGCGCACCACCGTGGTCCAGGCTTCCGGCCCAGCAGTCGTGCGCCAGGGCGCCGGCGTGCGGCCGCTCAACTAGGTCGTTAGGCGCAGAATGACCAACGTTGCCAACTCCATAAGAGCGGTCGCAACGGGCCTCTTGGTCGGCGTCTGTTGGGCGGCCCTCTTCGGCTATATTGGGCGAACCCTTCGAGCGACTTATCCGGACGAAATGCACGACCCACTCTGGTGGGAAGCGATAGCGACAATCTCCAAGGCGCTCCAGTACGTAGTCCCTGGAGTCGTCACTGGGTACTTCAGCAGGTCAAAGCCCATGGCGATGGGAGCGCTCGTTTGCTTCCTCCTGGCCGTTATGCTCAACACCTATGGTGGGACAACATATCTTGCTATGGAGTGGTCGGCTGCCGGTGGCATGGAGGCATGGGTAATGGTGCTCGCTACCGGCATCGCTTACGCAACGATAGGAGCATGTGCCGCCCACGCCGGCAGCGCACTGCGCTCTAACCCGTCGTTGGAGCGGCCGTGAACGATAAACTGCACATACCGCGGCGTCAGTGGGCGGCCGCTCAACTAGGTCGTTAGACGACCATGCGCACCGCTTACGCCATGATAGTGCTCGCGTCCTCGCTGTGCGCAACGGCAGCCGACCCAATCAGAATCTATGTCCCGAATCCACCCAAACTGAGCGAAGCGGATCGCAACAATCCTCGCTATGTGTTTCGCCGTTGTGACGTCAAGTGGGACGAGCTCTGCAGCGATACGAACACCATAGCTGTGTACACAAACCTGGATAAGCCCGCTGCGCTCGATCTGTTGCGGTCTATTAAGCCCGCGAGTGGATCAATTCCCAGCGTGACGACAGACGGGCGCATTACCATCCTTCGATGGGAAGGCGGCGGACTTGGAAGGTCACTTTTCTATGAAAGGGTCGGAGGCGCGTGGAAGCATGTATGGACGATGCTGGACCCAAATGCCTAGTGAGCGGCCAGGGACATAGGTAACAGATCTGTCCAGGGACATGGGTAACAGTCACCTGTGACGGAAGAGCCTACCGTAGGCGTCTTCGATTCGCATGTTGCGCTCGTCCAGACGACCCAGACGCAGCGCACCAAAGTACACATTCCAGATTCCATCATCGATCTCCTCCAGGCCAACGTATTCGCCGATGCAGGTGATGGAGACGTTGACCCAGCGACTGTTCCAGCGGATGCCGCCGTTGGCGCTGACGTAGCGCACCTCGAACCGATCTGGATACTCGAGCGGTGGCAGCTTTCTGGGCATCGGCCTGGGTGAAGGTCGATAAGCACTGGCAGGCACTTCCTGGTCGAGCGCCTCGTGCGGACGTTCATGATTGAACTCCTGCCGGAAGCGATCGAACTTCACTTGTTGGGATCGCATCGCTGGGCCGGTGGCCGGGTGGTCTCGGCCTTGAGCGTGCGATGCATGCGTTCGTGTCGCCCGTTCTGCTGCGGGCTGGACGGCTCGATCAGCTGAGGCATGACGCCGAGTCGTATCCACCAGGCCGACAAGCGCGAGAGCCTGGCCAGTGTGTTGGTGGCAAAGGGGACGCCGTTGTCGGTGCGGATCAGCTGCGGCAGTCCGTACTCGTGGAACAGGCGGGAGAACACGGGCTTTGCCCCTTCCACGGCCGTGCTGGTGAGTCCGTGGCACCCGAGCAGGAAGCGACTGTGGGCATCGGTGACGGTCAGTGGATAGCAGTAGCGGCCATTGCCCATGCGGAACTGGCCTTTGAAGTCGGCGCACCAGATGTGGTTCGGGCCCAGGATCAGCGAGGACGGCTTGCCTGGATGACCGATAACCCGTCGCCGAGTCTTCCTGCGGATCAGGCCGTGGCGATGCAGGATCAGGCAGCAGGCCGAGCGACCTGGCAACTTCCACCGCGGATGGCGTCCCTTCAGGATCTTCAGCAGCTTCTTGGCGCCCCAGCTCGGGTGATGCCTTCGCAGCTCGATCAGTGCCGCGACAACCTCATCCGCCGTTGCATTAGGAGAAACGCGAGGTCGACGTGATCGATCCTCCAGCCCTGCTGCGCCAAGCTTTATGTAGCGCTCGATCCACTTGTAGGCCGTCTTGCGGGAAATGCCGTACTCTGCGCATAGATCCGCGACCGGACGGGCACCCTTGAGGTGGTCGGCAATGAACAACACCTTCTGGTTCATGGGCGATGTTTGACTCCATGGCATGGGGCACCTCCGTAGATGCCCCGAGTATCAAACTGTCACCCATGTCCTTGGACTAAAGTGTCACCTATGTCTGTGGACCGTACCTAGTGGTCGTCTAACCCGTCGTTGGAGCGGCCGTGAACGATCAACTGCCCTGTCATGTGCGCCGGCGCCCGGCCGCTCAACTAGGACGTTAGAGCGCATTCCCACCGCCGTGCCTGCCTACACGACAGTTGCAACCTATCTGCATCCGTGGGAGGCGGAAATCGCGAGGGGCCTATTGGAGTCTGAGGGCATCATGGCCATTCTTGCAGACGAGAACATCGTTCGCATGAACTGGAGCCATGCCCTTGCAGTCGGAGGTGTCCGACTCCAGGTTCCACCCGAGTCCGTCGATGCGGCGCGATCCGTATTGAGTCGCCAGCGCGCTGGAGAGTTTGCCCTACCGCTGGAGGAGGAGTTTGGGCTTCCTCCCGCTATATGTAAGAGCTGCGGATCTAGAAACTTGCAGCCGACACTCGGCATGGTGGACTCTGCTTGTCGTCTTGAGTTTCTTCATTGCGGCCATGTTTCCGCCACCCCGAAACGGATGGCGCTGTAAGGACTGCCGGCATGTCCAGCTTGATGCGCTCTAACCCGTCGTTGGAGCGGCCGTGAACGATAAAGTGCCCTGTGATGTGCGCCGGCGTGCGGCCGCTCAACTAGGTCGTTAGATCGCACAGATGCCAAAGTGGTCAAGTCGTCGGGTTCGCATCTGCATATCCGCGGCGGCTCTCACCGTAGCCGCTATTGGATCTTTGTTTGTCGTCGAGCCATGGATTCCCACGGCCATTACATTCTCGGCAAGCGACCCTGACAGCATGGAGCAATTTCGTACTATCGTTAGGGCTCATGGCTACACGTTTCGTGAGGTTAGGACTTCTCACTCGGAGCCGGCCGTGCGCATTGAGCGCATTTCCCCACGTGCATTCCGCGCGATCGACTGCGAGTATTGGCGTTGGTCTACGGCGCGCGACGCCGCGCATGGAGTCGTAGTGTCAGAGCGTGTCGAGTTGAGCGGCCAGGGACATAGGTAACAGATCTGTCCAGGGACATGGGTAACAGTCACCTGTGACGGAAGAGCCTACCGTAGGCGTCTTCGATTCGCATGTTGCGCTCGTCCAGACGACCCAGACGCAGCGCACCAAAGTACACATTCCAGATTCCATCATCGATCTCCTCCAGGCCAACGTATTCGCCGATGCAGGTGATGGAGACGTTGACCCAGTGACTGTTCCAGCGGATGCCGCCGTTGGCGCTGACGTAGCGCACCTCGAACCGATCTGGATACTCGAGCGGTGGCAGCTTTCTGGGCATCGGCCTGGGTGAAGGTCGATAAGCACTGGCAGGCACTTCCTGGTCGAGCGCCTCGTGCGGACGTTCATGATTGAACTCCTGCCGGAAGCGATCGAACTTCACTTGTTGGGATCGCATCGCATGGGCCGGTGGCCGGGTGGTCTCGGCCTTGAGCGTGCGATGCATGCGTTCGTGTCGCCCGTTCTGCTGCGGGCTGGACGGCTCGATCAGCTGAGGCATGACGCCGAGTCGTATCCACCAGGCCGACAAGCGCGAGAGCCTGGCCAGTGTGTTGGTGGCAAAAGGGACGCCGTTGTCGGTGCGGATCAGCTGCGGCAGTCCGTACTCGTGGAACAGGCGGGAGAACACGGGCTTTGCCCTTCCACGGCCGTGCTGGTGAGTCCGTGGCACCCGAGCAGGAAGCGACTGTGGGCATCGGTGACGGTCAGTGGATAGCAGTAGCGGCCATTGCCCATGCGGAACTGGCCTTTGAAGTCGGCGCACCAGATGTGGTTCGGGCCCAGGATCAGCGAGGACGGCTTGCCTGGATGACCGATAACCCGTCGCCGAGTCTTCCTGCGGATCAGGCCGTGGCGATGCAGGATCAGGCAGCAGGCCGAGCGACCTGGCAACTTCCACCGCGGATGGCGTCCTTCAGGATCTTCAGCAGCTTCTTGGCGCCCCAGCGCGGGTGATGCCTTCGCAGCTCGATCAGTGCCGCGACAACCTCATCCGCCGTTGCATTAGGAGAAACGCGAGGTCGACGTGATCGATCCTCCAGCCCTGCTGCGCCAAGCTTTATGTAGCGCTCGATCCACTTGTAGGCCGTCTTGCGGGAAATGCCGTACTCTGCGCATAGATCCGCGACCGGACGGGCACCCTTGAGGTGGTCGGCAATGAACAACACCTTCTGGTTCATGGGCGATGTTTGACTCCATGGCATGGGGCACCTCCGTAGATGCCCCGAGTATCAAACTGTCACCCATGTCCTTGGACTAAAGTGTCACCTATGTCTGTGGACCGTACCCAGTGATGCCTAACCCGTCGTTGGAGCGGCCGTGAACGATAAACTGCCCTGTCATGCGCGCCGGCGTGCGGCCGCTCAACTAGGTCGTTAGGCGCCAGGAGACCAACAATATGGAACGCTCACAGCAATTGACTAGGGTTGCGCAAGCAATCCTTCCGCCTCTTTCCTTTACGGCGGTATTCGGCTGCGCTCTTCTCCTTGCCTACCTCTTCGGTGTTGAGAAGAAGTCATGGTGGCAACTATCCTGGGAGTTCGTTACGGGTGGCGCCGTGGGTGTCGCCGCGGAGCGTTCTTCTTTTTTGGTTTGGGGCAGTGGGTCTCGTGTCCGGAGCCCTCTTCGGGGCACTCAGCCTTGCAGGGCTAGTCGCTAGCGGCTTCGTCGGTGGTCTCGGACTTGGAGCCGTGGTCCACCTCTTGCGACACCCTGAAAGGTACAACTTCAACGTCACTCTAATCGCTTCCATTCTAATGGCTGGCCTCGCACTCGCATGGTTGACGTCATCGCGTGTTAGCTCTCGCGTGAGGCGGGCTGTACCGCAGCACGTTGCATAGCTGGTGCGCCATCTTGCTGCTCCAGTCCAACCAAACGCCATGCTCGAGCGCCTAACATCTCGTTGCAGGCGGACCGTGGGCGATAAAGTACACACTTCAAGGCCTCAGCGGGCGGCCGCTGAACTCGGGCGTTAGGTCGCATGTTCAGCTCACCGGGACTCTGGGAGAATGCTAATGGCGCATTTTGAAAGGCTGGAGCTAAATAATTGGCGCCAGTTCGAAGCGATCGACATTCGCTTTGGAACGCAAACCACCGTAGTCACCGGAGCGAATGGCTGCGGAAAAACTTCAATACTGACGGTCCTCGGCCACCACTTTGGGTGGAATCTCCATTCGTGTCTACGCCATACGTATCACGGAGAACGCGAAGGCTTCTGTATAGCGAATTCAGAAAGCGCGACGCGCTCAAGATGGAACGCGAGAGCATTGCAAGTATTCCAGAGGACGTTGATGAATCTGCGACGCCAGATCAAGGCCCTCAAAGTGTAGGCGCCATCACGTACTCCGATGGGCGCTCATGCGATCTCCGAACTCCATCGAAGATTGCAACGAATCCACAGTACCACCTTCAGTACTCAGCAGCTCAATCTATCGAAGGCCTATATATCCCATCGCATAGGCCGGCCGCCTCCTACCACCAGGTTTCTACAATACCAACGAATCCAAAGACAACCGCGCAGCAGTATCAGGAGTATCAACAACTTCTCCTGCAGAGCTTCAGTAGTGCTCGCTCAAACAATCCCGGTGCAATTACCAAGCAATCGCTAATTGCGCTTGCTGTGTTCGGCTACGGCAACGACGCAGTCACCGAGAACACTGAGTACCGAGAACTGTTCGAGGAATTTCAAGACATTCTCAGGAAGATCCTCCCTCAGAAGCTCGGCTTCGACAGGTTGGAGATCCGGATGCCAGATGTTGTTCTGGTAACCAGAACTGGGGAGTTCGCCCTTGACGCAATGTCTGGCGGGGTCAATGCACTGTTCACTATTGCCTGGCAGATCCTGATGTTTGGGCGGAAAGGCTGAGTGCACGGTGTTAATTGACGAGCCAGAGAATCACCTACACCCTGGTATGCAGCGGGCGCTGATGCCGTCACTGGCTGCTGCGTTTCCTAAGTATCGCTTCATTGTCGCTACTCACAGCCCATTTATCGTCACGTCGGATCCGACCGCGGGTGTCTATGCACTAACGCATGGCGAGTCCGGTCGCATAGCGTCGTCGCTCCTGCCTTCTTCAAGTTTGGCAGCATCCCCAGATAAGGTACTAAGGGAGGTGTTGGAAGTGCCAAGCGTGATTCCCATATGGGCAGAAAACGCGCTAGCAATGGCGCTAAGCGACTTCGCAGAACGAGGATCTGATCGGCAAGCGATGGACGACTTGTTTGCCAAGCTCCGCGAAATTGGATTGACAGCCTCAGTCGCCGATCTTCCGCCTTTCGAGGGCAAGTAGTGTGCGCTGCATAACTAAGGTCGAAGAGCCAGCAATTCTTCGAGACAATGCTGCTCAATGGCTTCAGGACTTTCTCGCTGACCCTCAGGATGGCGTCAAGAGATATAGGTATCGACACCCGCAGATCAAGTCCTCTTTGAAACTAGAGACTTGCGACAAGTGCATCTATTGCGAAAGCAGAATCGGCCACAACACGCCAGGCGACATTGAGCACAAAGTGCCAACGGCAAAGGATCCCAACCGGCACTTTCAGTGGTCAAACCTCTCGATCGCTTGCACCGAGTGCAACCGACGGAAGAATGACTTCTACAGTGAGCATGATGGCTTCCTAGATCCGTATGAGGACAATATTGATGACTTCCTGGAACACCATGGGCCAGTCGTAGTGTCAAAGACGGGTGCACAGCGCGGCGAGGTGTGTGTAAACATACTGGAGCTGTGCTCTCCCAAGCGGTTGGCGCTAGTTAGTCAGAAGATTCTTAAGCTCACAGAGCTCCAGAACCTCCTGGAAAGATTCAATGCCGCCCAGCCTGGTCCTTTGAAAGAAGTGCTAAAGAGGCAGCTTGTACAAATGGCCAGCGTAGGCTCTGAGTATTCTGCAATGGTTAGAGCGGCCCTTATTGCGAAGGGGTACGGGCCGCTGCTTGATCCGCCTGCGCCCTAACATCTCGTTGGAGCTGCCGTGAACCATAAACTGCTCACTTCAATACGCCTGCGGGCGGCAGCTCAACTCGGGCGTTATATGGCTCTATCAGCGCCCAGCAATGATTGAGGCCAGGTCGCGGCTCGATGTACCGAGTGCCAGGAGCGACTTCACCAGCAGGTCAAGCGACACTGTCGGATCCCCTGCTTCCATTTTTGCTACCCGCGACTGACTCGACTTCATCGACTCAGCTAACGCCGTCTGGCTCAGCCCCCGGCGCTTTCTTTGCACCTTGAGACCTTCAGCCAGCTTCAAACGAAGCTCGATATAGGCTTGCTCCTCGGCGCTCAATCCCAGGAAGTCCTTAGCGCTTCCGACGACCCAACCCTTTTTCTCCAGCGCCTTTTGCTTGCTTACTTTCATCTTGCTTGTCACGGTCATACTCCTTGAGGCGCTTTTGGCACAGATCGATTACTGCCTTCGGCGTCGCTTGGGTCTTCTTGGCGAAAACCTCGAGAATCAATATGGCGTCGGCATCGAGTCGATACATCAACCGCCAGTTGGCTTTGGCGTCATTGACTCGCAGCTCGTGGCATCGCGGCCCGACCGACGGCATGGGTCTAGACGCTGGCATTCCCAGCAGTGCGCCCTGCTGCAGCCGCCTCAGCAGATACCCCATCTCAAGCCTCGCCGCCGGCGACAGGGGTGGCGTTTTGACCTCGCCACCTTTCCATACCAGCGGCTAGTCTTTGGGGCTCACAGCTGGCTGCCTAAGTCAGTTCCGACATACCCGCAAGAGCCACATAACCCGTCGATGGAGCAGCCGTGAACGATAAACTGCTCGTAACGTGGCCTCAGCGCTTGGCCGCTCAGCTAGGTCGTTAGATCTCTCGGAATCGTGGACATACGCATCACCAAGAGGGCCTCGCGAAACGTGCTGTCGTGCACACGACCGGACGGTACGCTGGCGTCAGCGGATATTGGCCCAAACCTGCCGCACCATGACCTGGCGCATTTTGTGGTGGAACGTGCATTCGATTTGCAGGACGGCTTCTTCGGCAACATCGCGCGCGGATACACACCGATCCAGCTATCCGACAAGAACATCATTCAGAGTCTGGGTGTATCGCCCTATCGCGCCGAGATTCTGGCCCGGGCGCTTGGGTCACTACACACCGGAGCGTGCTCGCCGGAACAGTTCGAGGACCTGGTCAATGCAGAGCTGGCTTCCATGGGGCTGCCGAGCATGCGCATACAGCCCACGATTCGCGACGCGTTGCTGGCAGAGTTCAAAGGGCATCTCACTACGTATCAGGGTCTGCGGGATGGCGATAGCATGTCGCTTACTTTCAGCGCACTTGCTCCCGGCGTGGCGAGATCTAACCCGTCGTTGGAGCGGCCGTGAACGATAACCTGCCCTGTCATGCGCGCCGGCATGCGGCCGCCCCACCAGGTCGTTAGACCACACGTCAGGATTTATCGCATGGCTTCCCTGGTCTTGGGGGTGACAGTCGCCGCATACTTCTGGCGCACTGCTGCGGGGTTTATCACTTCGGATTCGTTATGTGGGAGGTAGTTTGAAAATCACCATCGAGACGATTGTTCGCGCCCCGATCGGGGATGTGTGGAAGGCTTACACGTCACCATCGGATATCGTGAATTGGAATGCCGCCTCTGACGACTGGCATACGACCAAGGCCAGCGTGGATCTGCGTGTTGGTGGTGCTTTCTCATCTCGAATGGAAGCCAAGGACGGCAGCTTCGGTTTTGATTTCGCGGGCACCTATACCGCGGTCATCCCGCATCAGCTCATCGAGTATTCCTTCGGTGACAGAATCGCTCGGATTGAATTTTCAGAGAGTGCCGACGGCGCGCGGGTAGCGGTCTCGTTCGACCCCGAGACAACACATTCCATTGAGCAGCAACGCGCAGGGTGGCAAGCGATCCTTGATAACTTCAAGCGGTATGTTGAAGCTCGATGATGGCTTGTCGACTGCCCACCCGCTGCTGGACCGGCTGTTAGTTCGCACTGAAAAGGATATTCATGGGTAACCGCCTCCAGGACCTGCGCCTCGATCTGGCTGCCAGGAGCCAATGGAACATTGGCTATTTCTACGCCGGCCTGGCGTTCTGGCTTTATGCCGCAGTTGTCGGGTGGGTCTTTCCCTTGCAGATTGCGAAGATCTACTGGCTTATCGGCACGTCATTCATATTTCCGATGGCGATCCTCGCTTCGAGGCTGCTTGGCGCCGATCCATTCTCCAAGGGCAACCCGCTCGGTGAGATTGTCGGGTACACCCACTTGAGCGTACTCGGCATGACGCTGCCAATTGTCCTGATCGCCGCTGTCCAATATCCGGAACTGATGATTCTGGTCATGGCGATTGCTTACAGCCTCGACTTCTTTCTCATGGGCTGGGCATTCGGCTCCCGCCTTTTCGGAATCCATGCGACGGTGCGGACAGTCGTGGTATCGGTGATATGGGTGGCACTGCCTGATGAACGGGCGTGGCTTATTCCTGTCGCGGTAGCGCTGGCGTATGGCACTACGGTAGTTCTGCTCCCGCGACTGCGACGCCAGTGGCAAGCAAGCCATGTCTGACCACGTCGCCAGCCGCACAGCCACTCGCCCAGATCGCTACAATCCACCCATCAGTGCCGCCATCCGGAGGCCAGGTGCAATCCCCTTGAAGATTCGATCTCTTGCCGTATTCATGGCAATCAGCCTTTTGTCCGGGTGTGCACCCCTGGTAGAGAAGTATTTCCTCACCAAGTCAACCTGCGATGGTCGCGTTACTGACGCAGCGTTCCAGTCAGGAGCATGTGTTACCGGCGTCGAGTACCCGGCCGCCCGAAAGAAGGCGAAACGTTCCTTGCGCGAAGCCGCCGACCAGGACGAGCATCAGGAAGAGGCGGTCGATCCCCGATTCAAGGACTGGGTTCCATGAACGGCAAACTACGCACGCCAGTGTCGTCGCGCGTGGCTCAGTTTCTCAAGGAACTGCAGTCATTCCGCGCTCCGGGAGTGGTACCCGGAGATGTTCCGCTTGAGCCGTCGGATACGCTGCTGGGTGTTCTGGCTCACGGCGGGCGCGCAGACGCAGTGCTATTGGACCGGGGAGCCTATCTTCGCATCGGGGAGGACTGGTGCCTCGTGCCCTATACAGCGATAGAGGCGAGGCTCCCGCCCAAGGAGCTTCCCATCGCGCCGCTCACCCTGGTAACGCCGCAGGGAAACATCAACATTCTCGCCGGCACATCCGATGTGTGGGATGTGGGTCGGTTCTTCCAGAAGTGTGCTGAAGAGTCGACTACACAGCTGATCGCCCAGAACCGCGAGGACGTCCTTGCGATGATCGAGTCGATGAGCCCTGACGAGAAGGCGCAGCTCTCAGCCGACTGGATGGCGCAGTTTCAGGCGTCGTCGGCGATGAACCCCTGGGTACATGGCTTTCGCCTGGTGCATCGGGAGAACGGCACTGTCGTGGGGTCCTGCATGTTCAAGGGTCCACCGACGGATGGAATCGTCGAGATTGCCTACGGCATAGATCCTGACCAACAGGGCAAGGGATATGCCACCGAGGCCGCGAAGGCGATGGTCAAGTACGCTTTTGCATCAGGCGAGGTCCGCATGGTCCGGGCACATACGCTTCCGGACTCGGCCGCCTCGCAGCGAGTCCTTGCCAAGAGCGGCTTCCGGCACGTTGGCGAAGTAGTGGATCCGGATGACGGCCTGGTGTGGCGGTTTGAAAAGACAATGGGTGATTGATTCGCCACCGCCTGCGAGGAGGTAATGGCAATGCTTCAGCTGCGTCCGAACTGCGAATGCTGTGATCGGGACCTTCCTCCGGAGAGCGCGGAGGCGCTGATCTGCTCCTTCGAGTGCACGTTCTGCCGACCCTGCGCAGAACAGCGATTGGGCGGGCTATGCCCCAACTGTGGTGGCGAACTCGTTGCCCGTCCGCGCCGTCCGGCCTCGAAGCTCGCTCGGCATCCCGCCTCGACGCAGCGGATCCTCAAGGACGACGGCTGTGCCGGGTCTGTCTAGCCAGACGCTGGAGCGGGAACTGGAAACCTGCGAATCCGCCCTGCTCTCCCGCCTGCGCTTTCTGCTGCCTGACTCCGCGAAGCCGGGTTCAAGCCTGTTCCGCACGCACCCATCCAGGCACGGATCAGGTCTTGTCTATTTCGTTCCACCGGTCAGCACCGAGCTGTGCGGGCTGGCCAGCGACTGCCTCCGGCTCCGCAAGCGTCTGTCCCTGCCGCTCGAAGGCACACTGCCGCAGACACTTCTCGAGGCCTTCTCGGAGCACTCCGGGGCGCAGGCCGCGCAGCGCAGGCTCGCCGACATGCTGCTTGGCGCCCGCGCCGCTGGACATCACCCGCGCTGAGTCCCGAGAATGCCTTCCCGGTTTCTGGAGGGAGCACGCCATGCTGTTTCGCACATCGCTGCGCCTCGCGTCGGCGCTGGCTGTGGTTCACGCGGTCATGCACCAGATCGGCATGATGCAGACGCCGGCGGACCCGACTGAAGCCGCCCTCACCAGCTCGATGCGAAGCTTCGAAATGAACGTGATGGGCTCGACCCGCTCGTACCTGGATTTCTACAGGGGCATGGGCCTGTTCATGACCATCATGCTGCTGTGCTTCGCGGTGGTGCTCTGGCAGGTTTCCAGTACCCAGAAACAGACCCGCGAGGCCACTCGTCCGCTGCTGCTGACGATTGGCCTCGCGTTCCTGGTGTTCGCCGCGATCTCGATCAAGTACTTCTTCATCGCACCCGTGGCGATGGAGCTGCTGATCGCGGTGCTGGTGCTGGTGGCTTTTACTTCTCGGCGAAGCAGTACATCAGGCCGTCACCGCCCGTGGGCCTGAGCTGTTCCATGCCGCAGCCGCGCGAGCGGTGCACGGAATTCCACGAGGTGTTGCCGCCGCCGTTGCGGTCGTGATGACCCACCATCGCGGCGCCCGTGGCGGCGCTGCTGGTCCAGCTGCTGCAGCTGCTGTCTTCTGCCGTCTGGATGGCACGGCCGATGGAGTCGGAACCGGTGAGGATGTCATGGCGGTTCGGCGTATCGCCGCGGCCCGACACCTGCTCGCCCTTCTCGTTCAGCGCGCTGCCCTTCTGGATGTTGTTGCGGTCGCGGTCCAGGTCGCCGTGCAGTTCGGCCACGTTGCGGGCGATGAGCTCGCCCTTGGCGTTGTGCCAGGGGCCTGATCCGATGCGATCGCGCGCGTGCACGGCCGGCTTGCCGTTGCCGGCCGGCGTGCTGAGGTATGCGCGCCAGGTGCGGCTGCCCGCGCCGACGGCGGTGGCGAGTTTCTGGCAGTGCGCATCCGCGCCGGCCAGGCCTCCCAGGTCGCCGCCCTTGCCCGGATTTTCACTGGTGATGAAGAATCCCATCGGCGGCGGCGGCGCCGCTGGCGCGGCCGGTGCCGGCGCAGGCGCCTGCTGCGCGCTGGCGATGAGGGCAAGGCCCGTGAACAGAAGCAGCGTGGAAGCGGGACGAATGTAGGTTTGCATGGTTCCCCCGGTTGTAGATTGGCTCGGATAGTATTGTGCTTTCCGGCGCCCGGCAAAAGGCCCGCGGACTCATGCCAGTCAACGCTGAAACAGCCGAATACAACCAGTCCCAGGATGAGCAGGATTGCCAGATCTGCGATCTGCTGGCGGCCGAGATCAGCAGGCACCTCCCGGAAGCCGAAAACCGGATATGGCATGGCTCTCCTGTGTGGTTTCTCGACGGCAATCCGGTCGTGGGATACGGCAAGCTCAAGGGATGCATCCGCCTGCTCTTCTGGAGCGGGCAGTCGTTCGAGGAAGATGGCCTGAAGGGCGAAGGCAAGTTCAAGGCCGCGGAAGCGCGTTACACGGCGGCCAGCCAGGTGAAGAAGAAGGATCTGGCCCGGTGGCTGGGAAAAGCCCGGGACATCCAGTGGGACTACAAGAACATCGTCCGCAGGAAGGGACGACTCGAGCGACTGAAGTGAAGCGCAATGCCTTGCGCGCCTGGACCCTGGCCTCGTTCGGTGCCGCTCCCTGCGGCGAAGACTTTGGCTGCCATTTCGTGGTGTGGGGCGCACTGCTGGGGCCAATCGGCGTTCCGGCGACGAGCATCCTCTTCGGCCTGCTGCATCTGCGCTTCTGCCACCCGGCACGATCGAAGCCGCGCCAGGTGTTGCTGGGCGTGGTGCTCGGGCTGTTCGCCTACGAAATCGCCGCGGCGGTGGGATCGTTCGCGGGCACTGCGGGGCATGATGTGATGCTCGGCCTTCTGCCTGTGCTGGCGCTGCTGGCTGCAGCGTCTGTTTTCTACGTACGATCGGCGCCCTGGAGATCCAAGCCATGACTGATTCCCCGCAGCCCGCGCGCAAGCCGAATCCGGCCCGGGCCGGCGTGCTGTTCTATGCCAAGGACCCGGCCAGGCTATCGGCATTCTACGAACGCATTCTCGGCGCAACCGTGCTGCATGCCGACGCGGACCATCGGGTTCTGAAGTCCGCAGACACGCAGCTCATCATCCACGCCATCCCCGAGCAGTACAGCCGGGATATCGTCATCGCCTCGCCACCGAAGGCCCGCGAGGAGCAGGCGATCAAGCCGTTCTTCACGGTGGCGAGCCTGGAAGACGCGGAGCGCGCGGCCGAGCAATGCGGCGGCCGCGCCGCGGGGCCCGTCTGGCCCGGGCCGGGCATGCGGGTGCGCAATTTCTGCGACCCGGAAGGCAACATCATCCACCTGAGGGAAATGCTGCCCGGATGATCCACACCGAACGCATGACGGCACGGATCCAGGGCGAGTTCGCCGTGCTTCTGATCGGCATGCGGATCAACCGCCTGCTCTCCGTGCACAAATGGCTGCCGGTGAACCGTGCCATGGGGCGCATGCTCAATGAGCTGTACGCGAAACCCGAGCTGGGATTCCTGAGCCATGAGATGTGGTTCTCGCGAACCATCATCCTGGTGCAGTACTGGCGCAGTCACGAAGCGCTGCTCGAGTACGCCAAGGCGCGGGATTCTTCGCACCTGCCGGCATGGCAGGCCTTCAATCGCGCCGTGGGCACGGATGGCAGCGTGGGCGTGTGGCACGAATCCTATGTGGTGAAGCCGGGCATGTACGAGAACGTGTACGTGAACATGCCGCCCTTCGGCATGGGCAAGGCGGGAGAACTGGTGCCCGCCAGCGCGGGCCTGCAGTCCGCAGCCGGAAGAATGCAGAGCCTCGAGTCCTGATACCGGTGGGCGTTCCAGTGTTGTTGCTTCTCAAACGCCTGTGGGCGCTGCCCTGCTCGGCCATCGGCCTGCTGGCCGCGCTGGTGCCTCTGGGCATGGGTGGCCGCGCGCAATGGCACCGCGGCGCGCTGGAAGTGATCTATCGCCCCTGCCAGGCCGACTGCGGCCCGCGCGTGCATGGCCTGCCCTTCCGCGCCATCGTGTTCGGAAACGTGATCCTCGCGGTCAGCGGCGAAGAGCTGCAGCGCCTGGGGCCGCACGAGCGCGTGCATGTGGCGCAGTACGAGCGCTGGGGGCCGCTGTTCCTGCTGGCGTATCCGGCCTCCAGCCTGTGGCAACTGCTGCGCGGAAGGGACCCCTACTGGGACAATGCGTTCGAGGTGCAGGCGCGAAAACTCGCGGGTTGACTTGCCGGGGTGCGGCCCCATGATCAAGGTATGAGCTTCACTGCAGGAGCAGCAACCATGCGCCTCGTCCCCCTGATGGCTTTCGGTCTGGTGCTGGCCGCCTGCGCCACGCCGCCCAGCATCCGCACCGACTTCGATCACTCAGCGAATTTCACCGGCTACCGCACCTATGGGTTTCCCGCCGAAACGGGCACGGATCGCGCCGGCTATTCCACTCTGATCACCGGCCATTTCAAGCGCGCCGTGGGCCGCGAGATGGACGCCCGCGGCTACCGCTTCGATGCCGAGAAGCCCGAGCTGCTGGTGAACTTCTTCGCCTCGTCCACCGAACGCACCGAGGTGCAGTCGACGCCGCGCGTGACGCTCGGCGCCGGCTACTACAGCTACCGCCTGGGGCTTTACACCGAGTGGCCTCTGTATGGACGCGACGTGACCACGCTGCACTACCAGGTGGGCACGGCCAGCATCGACGTGGTGGACGCCGCTCGCAAGCAACTGATCTGGGAAGGTCGCGCGGAAGGCCGCCTGACGACCCGCATGCTGGAAGATCCGGGCCCGGCCATCGACAAGGCCGTGGCGGACATCTTCGACAAGTATCCGGTTGCCAGGGCGGCGAACTGATGGCGGAGGCGACCGCGGCTACCGCCACGGCCGATGGCCTGGCGCTGGCGCAACTTGAAAAGAGCGGCAGCGACCTCGAGAAGCTGCACCAGTTCGACTTCGTGCTGCGCTTTCCCACGCAGAAGGCGGCGGAGCGATCCACGCTGATGCTGGAAGGCCTGGCCTTCTCCACGCGCGTGCAGCGCGGCCGCAGCGACACCGAGTGGCTGGTGCATGCCGTGAAGCGGCTGTATCCGGTGGAGTCCGACCTGATCGGCCTGCGCGAGAAGCTCGAAGACATCGCGCGCCAGCACAGGGGCGCGTACACGGGCTGGACGGCGAAGGTCGCCGAGTATCGAAAGAACTAGCGCCGCAGCGCAGAGCCCGCCCGCCACAGCAGCCAGGCGAGCACGCTGCCGGCCAGCGATATCCACGCCATCAGCGCCAGGTTGCCGTGCAGCACGGGCGCGATCATGCCCATCGCCACGGCGCCCACGCCCAGCGCCACGAACGTCTGCACCGAGGCGGCCGCGCCGCGCGCCAGCGGATGCATGTCGATCATCTCGAGCGTCAGCACCGGATAGGTGAGCTGCGCGCCTGAAGCCAGCACGAAGAGGAACAGCTGAATGAACAGTATGGGCAGCTGCGGCGCGAAGAGGTGCGCCACAGCGGCCACCGCAGCCGACACCGCCAGCATGCCGAATCCGATCCGCAGCTGCGTGACCCGGGCGACCCGCCCGGCGATGCGGCCACTGGCGAAGGATGACAACATCAACCCGAGCACGATCGGAATGAAGACGTAGTGGAACTGGGTTTCGGCCAGGTGCCACTGCTCGAGGATGATGGCCGGCGCCGCGCCGATGTAGATGAACAGCGAAGACATGGCCAGCGCCGCGCTGAATGCCAGCAGCGAGAACGCAGGCCCCGTGGCCACATGCCAGCAGCTCTTCGCCAGCGACACCGGATGGAAGTGCGAGCGCTTCGAGGGCGGATGCGTCTCCGGAAAGAACAGCGCGCAGGCCAGCAGCAGCAGCATGCCCAGCACCACCAGCATGCCGAACACCCAGCGCCATCCCAGCGCCACATGCACCCAGCCGCCCAGCACCGGCGCGATGGCCGGCGCCAGCGAGAACACCATCACCATGCTGCTCATCAGCTTCTGCGCCGCGGCGCCTTCGAACAGGTCGCGCACCACGGCGCGCGACACGCTGGGGCCGATGCCGGCCGCCATGCCCTGCAGCACGCGGCAGGCGAGCAGCGTGCCGAACGTGGGCGCGACAAAGCAGCCGATCGAGCCAATGGTATAGAGCACGAGGCCGCCGATGACCACGCGCCGCCGCCCCAGTGCATCGGACAGCGGGCCATGCACCAGCGCGAAGAACGCGAACGGCAGCAGGTAGGCCGTGATGATCTGCTGCACTTCCCAGGGCGTGAGGTGGAATTCCTCCGCGATGGTGGGCAGCGAGGGCAGGAAGGTGTCGGTGGACAGCGGCGAGACCATCGACAGGCTCGCCAGCAGCAGCGTGATGCCGAGCGTGGGTCGGCCCGCCGCATTGGCGACCTTGAGCCTCACTGGCTCACCCGCGCAGCTTTCTCAGCAGCGCCGCCGTGGATTCCCCTTTCTCCATGGCCTCGATGATCGCCGAGCCCACGACCACGCCATCCACGTGCGGCGCCAGCGCCGCCACCTGCGAGGCCTCGCGGATGCCGAAGCCCGCGCACACGGGCACGGACGAGAGCCTGCGCACCTTGTCGAGGTAATCGAGCACTTCCTTCGACACGCCGCCGGTGCCCACCGAACGGCCCGTGGTGCCCGTCATCGACACTGCATAGACGAAACCCTGCGCGCTCGCGCACAGCTGCTCGAGACGGGCCGGCGGCGTGACCGGCGTGACCATGCGGATCAGCGCCAGTCCCTGCGCGCCGAGGGCCTGCTCGAAGGCGCCGCTCTCTTCGATGGGAAGATCCGGCACGATGAAGCCGCTGATGCCCACCGCGGCCGCATCGGCGGCCAGCTTGGGCAGCCCGTAGGCGAGCATGGGATTGAAATAGCCCATGAACACCAGCTGCGCCTTCATCTTCGGCAGGCCGCGCAGCGTGTCGATGATCCAGTGCAGCGTGACGCCCTGCTTCAGCGCCTCGTAGCTCGAGCGCTGGATCGTGACGCCATCGGCCATCGGGTCGGTGAACGGCACGCCGATCTCCACCACATCGGCCTCGGCGGCAAGCTCGGCCAGGTCGCGGGCGAAGGTGTCCTTGCGCGGAAATCCTGCCGTGAGGAAGGCCACCACGGCCACGCGCTCGCGCCGCACCGCGCGCAGCGTGTCGGCGAGCTTCTGCGCGGGCGTGGAGGTCGAGGCGCTCACGAGGGAACCCCCTGCGACAGCAGCGTGTTCTGCAGCGTGGGCATGTCCTTGTCGCCACGACCGGAGAGCCCCACGATGATGCGCTTGCCGGGATGGCGACGCGCCAGTTCGCGCGCGCCCCACAGCGCGTGCGCGCTTTCGAGCGCCGGCAGCACGCCTTCATGCGTGCTGCACTCCTTCACGCAGTCGAGCGCGTCGGAGTCGAGCGCGGCCATGTACTCCGCGCGACCGATGTCGTGCAGCAGCGCGTGTTCGGGACCGACGCCCGAATAGTCGAGGCCCGCGGATACCGAGTGTGTTTCCTGCACCTGGCCGTCTTCATCCTGCAGCAGCAGCGAGTAAGTGCCATGCAGCACGCCGGGACGTCCGGTGGGCATGCGCGCGGCGTTGTCGCCGAGGCCCGTTCCACGGCCGCCGGCTTCCACGCCGAACATCCGCACCGAGGCATCGCCGAGGAAGGCATGGAACAACCCGATGGCATTGGAACCGCCGCCCACGCAGGCCACGAGCATGTCGGGCAGCGCGCCGGCGCGCTCCAGGATCTGCGCGCGCGCCTCGCGGCCGATGACGGACTGCAGCTCGCGCACCAGATAAGGATAAGGATGCGGGCCCAGTGCCGAACCCAGGCAGTAGAAGGTGTCGTCGGGATTGGAGACCCAGTCGCGGAAGGCTTCGTCGATGGCGGCACGCAGCGTGCGATCGCCACTGGTGACCGGCACCACGGTGGCGCCCATCAGCCGCATGCGGCCCACGTTCGGCGCCTGGCGCGCCATGTCCACCTCTCCCATGTACACCGTGCAGGGGAGCCCTACGCGCGCGCAGGCCGCGGCCGTCGCCACGCCATGCTGGCCGGCGCCGGTTTCCGCGACGATGCGCTTGGCGCCCATGCGCTTGGCGATCAGCGCCTGGCCCAGTGCGTTGTTGATCTTGTGCGCGCCGGTGTGCGCCAGGTCTTCGCGCTTGAACCAGATTTCCGCGCCCCAGCGGCGCGAGAGATTGCGCATCGGCGACAGCGCGGTGGGCCGGCCCACCCAGTCGCGCAGCTCGGCGCCCAGCTCGTCGCGGAATTCCTGCGAGGGCAGGATGCGCTTCACCGCGGCTTCGAGCCGGTCGAAGGCCGGCACCAGCGTTTCGGGAATGTAGCGGCCGCCGTAGGGACCAAAGCGGCCGTGCGCATCGGGCATGCGGCCGGCCAGCAGTTCGGCCAGCAGCGCATTCGCGGTGGTCTTGTCCATTGCTGCACTCATGTTCGTTCTCTATCGTGTCACTCGACCCGCGCGAAGGCCGCGCGCGCCGTGGTTACAAAGGTTTCGATCAATGCGGGGGATTTGCGCCCCGGCGCCTCTTCGACGCCACTCGATACATCAACCCCGAACGGCCGCACCTCGGCGATGGCCTCGGCCACGTTGGTGGGCGACAACCCGCCCGCGAGGATCAGCCGGTGCACCGTTGCCAGCATGCGCGCGACGCTCCAGTCGGCCACCGTGCCGGTGCCGCTGCGCGGCCCTTCGAACAGCAGTGGCTGGTCGGGACGCTGCAGCGATACGGTCAGCAGCCCCGGCAGCGTGCGCAGCACGGGCCACACGGCCAGCCCCTCGGGGATGCTGGCAGCGCGCAGGTCTTCCAGATCGCTCTGCCATACATCGGGTCCGAATTCACCGAACACCTGCGCCAGCAGCTCGGCATCCGGATGCAGCGTGACGGCCACGCACAGTGCCCTGCCGCGCGCGGGTGCAGCCAGCTTCGCGGCCTGCTGCGGGGTAACCTGCCGCACCGACTTCGCGAACACGAAGCCGATGGCATCGGCGCCGGCGGCCAGTGCGGCCTCGACCGCACGCGAATCCGTCATGCCGCAGATCTTGATGAATGCCATTCAGCGCGCTCCGCGGCCGGCGGCGATCATCGCCTTGAGCAGTGCCACCGGATCATCCGTGGTCATCAGCGCGCTGCCGATCAGCGCCAGCTCGTAGCCCGCGCGCGCCAGGCGCGCGGCGTCTTCAGGGGAGCCCACACCGCTCTCGGCCACGCGCGGCACGCCGCGCGGCAGCAGGCCAACGAGTTCTTCCAATCGACCCGGCACGACCTTCAGTGAAACCAGATCACGGCTGTTGATGCCCACCAGCAGCGGCGGCCCCCCGGCATGCGCCTCGACCAGTTCGGCGGCGATGCGGATATCCGCGGCATCGAAGGCCTCGATCAGCACGAACAGCCCGAAGTGCCGCGCCGCCTTCAGCAGCGCATCGAGCTGCGGCCGATCGAGCATGCGCACGATGATGAGGATGCCGCCCGCGCCGGCCAGCCGCGCCTCGGCCACCTGGTACGGATCGACCAGGAAATCCTTGCGCATCGCGGGCACGCGGCCCGCCTCGAGCAGCGCGCGCGAGGCCTGCTCCAGGTGATCGAGCGATCCTTCGAAGCGTTCCGGCTCGGTGAGCACGGACACTGCGGCCGCACCCGCGGCCGCATAGCCCTTCACGCGCGCGACCACGTCTTCATCGCCGCTGTCGCGCAGCTGGCCCACGGCGGGCGAGCGCAGCTTCACCTCGGCGATGACATCGAAGCCTTCGGGCGAGAGGTACAGCGGCGGCGGCGGCGGCGAAGCCTCGGCCCAGCGCCACAGTTCGGCATCGGCCTGCACGGCGCGCGCCGCGGCGACGCGCGCGCGGCTGCTGGCGGCCATCGTGGCAAGGAAATCCTGGCTCATGCTCCGCCTGCGGGCGAACCGGTGCGATTGAAGGCGGCCAGTTTCGCCAGCAGCGCGCTGGCGCGGCCATCGTCGATGGCGTCGGAGGCCACCTGCGCCGCGGCGCGCGGGGAACCGGCCTTTCCCGCCACTTCCAGCGCCAGCGCGGTGCTCAGCACCAGCGCATCGCGATGCGCACCGCGCTCCTCGCCGCGCAGCACGCGCGTCAGCGCGGCGGCGTTGTATTGGGCATCGCCGCCCTTCAGCGATTCTTCCGTGCACGGCGCCATGCCGTAGTCGGCCGGCGACCGACGCGACTCGCGCACCTGGCCGGGTGAGACATCCAGCAGCAGGAACGGCCCCAGCGGCGTGGGTTCATCCCAGCCGCCGGCACCATGCACCACGAAGGCCCGCTGCAGCGGCAGTCCGGCCAGCGCCTGCGCCATCAGGCGCGCAGTGGCTTCGTTGTAGGCGCCGATCACGTGGAACAGCGGTTCGGCGGGATTCGACAGCGGACCCAGGATGTTGAACACCGTGCGCACGCCCATGGCATTGCGCACCGGCGCGATGGCCTTCATCGCCGGGTGGTAATGCGGCGCGAACAGGAAAGTGAACCCCGTGGCCTCGAAGCAGGCCGCAGCGCGCTGTTCATCCAGCGGCAACACCAGGCCCAGCGCCTCGAGCACATCGGCGCTGCCGGTGCGGCTGGAAACCGAGCGATTGCCGTGCTTGATCACCGGCAATCCGGCGGCTGCCGTGAGCAGCGCCGCGCCGGTGGAGATGTTGTAGCTGCCGGACTTGTCGCCGCCGGTGCCGACGATGTCCACGGCCGCGGAATTCGGCTCGATGTCGGGGCGGCGCGCCAGCGAGCGCATGCCGAGCGCAAAACCGCGCAGCTCTTCGGGCGTCACGCCCTTGGCGCGCAGCCCCGCCAGCAGCGCGCCTGCCAGCGCAGGGGGAACCTCCGTATCGGTGAGACCCACCAGCAGGTCGCGGGCTTCGTCTGTAGGCAGCGCGCGCTTTTCCAGCACCGCCTCCAGCCATTCACGCATCCGGGGGAGATCGGCCGCCATGCTCAGCCCTCACGCAGCGGCGAGGTCAGCCGCAGGAAGTTGCCCATGAGCTGCGGGCCTTGCGGCGTCAGCACGCTCTCCGGGTGGAACTGCACGCCCTCGATGGTGAAGCGCCTGTGGCGCACTGCCATGATCTCGCCCTCGGCGGTGGCCGCACAGACTTCCAGTTCTTCCGGCATCGTGGACGGCTGCGCGATCAGCGAGTGATAGCGCCCCACCTCGCAGGGATTCGGCAGCCCCTCGAACAGCGTGCGACCGTCGTGCTTCACCATCGACGTCTTGCCGTGCATCAGTCGCGGCGCGCGCACCACGTCGCCGCCGAACACCTCGACGATGCTCTGGTGCCCGAGGCACACGCCGAAGATGGGCAGCCGGCCGGCGAAGGCGCGGATCATGTCCATGGATACGCCCGCATCGTGCGGCGTGCCCGGTCCAGGCGAGATGCACAGGTGCGTGATGTCGAGCCGCTTCGCCTCTTCGACCGAGATGGCGTCGTTGCGGATCACGCGCACATCGGCGCCCAGCACCAGGAAGGCCTGCACCAGGTTGTAGGTGAAGGAGTCGTAGTTGTCGATCAGCAGCAGCCGCGGCTGCGTGGCGGTGTTCATAGTCCTTCCTGCGCCATCGAAAGCGCACTGCGCAGGGCGGCACTCTTGGCGAATACTTCGTCGTGCTCGGAGTCGGGCCGGCTGTCGGAAACCACGCCGGCGCCGGCCTGGTAACTGTACTGGTCACCCTCGAACACCAGCGTGCGGATGGTGATGGCCTGGTCCATGTCGCCCTGCGCGCCGAAATAGCCGATGGTGCCGCCATACCGGCCGCGAGCCACCGGCGCCAGCTCCTCGATGATCTGCATTGCGCGCACTTTCGGCGCGCCCACCAGCGTGCCGGCCGGGAAGGTGGCGGCGAACAGGTCGAAGGCGTCGCGACCCGGCGCGAGCAGGCCCTGCACGCCGCTGACGATGTGCATCACATGGCTGTAGCGTTCGATGGCGCGGTAGGGATTCACGTGCACGGAACCGGCCTGCGCCACGCGGCCCAGGTCGTTGCGCGCGAGGTCCACCAGCATCACGTGCTCGGCGTTTTCCTTCGGATCGGCCAGCAGGCGCTGCTCGTTGGCCTTGTCGGCATCCGGATCGGCCATGCGCGGCAGCGTGCCGGCGATGGGACGCAGTTCCGCGCGCCCCTTGTTGAGCTTCACCAGCGCCTCGGGTGATGAACCCACCACCGTCACGCCACCCAGCTTCACGTAGTACATGTAGGGCGACGGGTTGATGAGCCGCAGCGCGCGATACACCTGGAACGGATCCAGCGAATGCCGGCCGGTGAACTTCGACGACAGCACGAGCTGGTACACATCGCCGGCGGCGATGTGTTCCTGCGCGCGGCGCACGCCGGCCATGTAGGCATCGCGGGTGAGCGACACATCCGGATCGGAGAAGCTGCCCTGCGTGCGCGGCAGCACGATGCCGCCGCGCAGCGCCGCGATCACCTCGCGGCGCAGGGCCTGGCGCTCGGCCTCGCTGCCGGCATGCAGCAGCGCGATGCCGCGCGTCAGGTGATCGAACACCAGCAGCGACTGCGGCGCCACGTAATGAAGAATCGGCGCCTCGGGACGGCGCGGCAGGCGCGCGGGCAGCTTCTCGAAGAAGCGCACCACGTCATAGGCGGTGAATCCCACCAGGCCACCGGCCAGCGGCACCCCGGGCAGCTCGGGCAGCGGCCGCGGCGCCATCGACAGCGCCTGTCGCAGGCGCTGCAGCAGTTCTTCCTGCGAGGCGGGCACCGCGAAGGTGTTCGAGCCGATGGTGAGCGCGCGGGAATCCAGGCGCACCTCCAGCCCTTCGCCGAAGCCGATGAAGGAGTAGCGGGCCAGGCGCTCGCCGCCCTCCACGCTCTCCAGCAGGAAGCGCGGCCGGAACGAGGCCAGCTTGGCGAATGCGGACACCGGCGTGTCCAGGTCGCCTGCGATGTCAAATGGCGGTTTCAAACCCCAGTTCCTTCGTATTCGTTGCAGACAACAAAAAACCCATCACCGGTTTGCCGGAGATGGGTTCTGGTATGAAGCCTTTGCTTGTGCTTAAGCGCTTGGCAGTGACGACCAGTACCCCGCTCCGTCAGGAGAGGGGCCACCACCAGCGCAGGGTGCGGAGCGTCAGCATCGGTCGAGTATGGCGAGGCACTGCCAAGGCAGTCAAGACAGTTGATTTTACATATTATCGTTCTTCGGATCCCGGGAATTTCCCCCTTTCCCAGCCGTTGTCCCTGTAGCGCTCACTGACAGGAGACCTCCCATGCTTCGCACCCGTTTTCGCCTTGGCCTGGCCGCAATGGCCGCCATCATCCTCGCCGCCTGTGGCGGCGGGGACTCCTCCGCCACCGGAGGTGCCGGCGCCGGCACCGGCGGCGCCACCGCTGAACGTGCCGTCGTCACCTCCGGTGTGATCACCGGCTTCGGCAGCGTGTACGTCAACGGCATCCACTTCGAGACCAACGGGGCCGAAATCTCCAAGGACGGAGAGCGCGTGACCCAGCAGGGGTTGCGCGTAGGCCAGGTGGTCCATGTCCGCGGTCGCATCGACGATCGCAGCGGCCGCGCCACGGCCGATTCGGTGCGCCAGGACGATGACCTGGAAGGACCGATCACCAGCATCGACGCCGCCAACCAGACCTTCGTGGTGCTGGCGCACACGGTGCGGGTCACGACCGAGACCTCCTTCGACGATTCGCTGGGCACTTTCGCGGACCTGGCCGTGGGCCTGCAGGTCGAAATCAGCGGCTTGAAGAACGCCGCCGGCGAAGTGGTGGCCACGCGCATCGAGAAGCGCAAGGCGGGCGAGACGCGGCTGGAGGTGATGGGCAAGGTTTCGCTGCTCGACACCACCGCGCGCACCTTCCGCATCGGACCGCTGACGGTCGACTACACCGGCGCCTCGCTGCGTGACTTCCCTGCCTCGGGCCTGGCCAACGACCAGAACGTGGAAGTGAAGGGCACTGCGCTGAACAGCGCCGGCGCGCTGGTGGCCACCAGCGTCGAGCTGCGCGACTTCGAGCGCGGCTCGGGATCCTTCCAGCGCGAAGTCGAAGGCCTGATCACACGCTACGTGTCGGCCACCGACTTCGACGTGGCCGGCCGCAAGGTGACCACCACGTCCACCACGCGCTATGAACACGGCACTGCCGCGGACCTGGCGCTGAACGTGAAGGTGGAGGCCGAGGGCACCATCGACGCGGCCGGCGTGCTGGTTGCGGTGAAGGTGGAGTTCAAGCGCGGCAACAATGCGGGCCTGGCCGGCATCGTCGACAATGTGACCGCTGACAGCAGCGGCCTCGGCGGCACGCTCACGGTGCTGGGCGTGACGGTGACCGTCGACAACAACACCCGCATCGAGGACAAGAGCGACGCGGACATCGAGATGTTCCGCCTGTCGAACGTGCAGGTGGGTGATTATGTCGAGATCCGCGGCACCGAAACCGCGCCGCTGCGACTCACCGCTTCGCGCCTGGAGCGCGAAGACCGCGAAACCCGCTCGTGGGTGCGCGGCACGGTGCGCGACCTGGTTGCGCCCAACATGACGGTGCTGGGCGTGCCGGTGAGCACCAGCGCCAGCACGCGCTTCGAGGAAGTCAGCGCCACTGACTTCTTCGCCAACGCGGCGGGCCGGGTGGTGAAGGCCAAGGGCATCGAGACCGCCAACCAGATCGCCGCCACTGAAATCGAGTTCGAGGATCACGATGACTGAGGCAACACGGCGTGTGCGCCGGTAGACTTCCACCCATGAAGTCCACGCGCATCACGATGATGACGGCAGTGACGGGAGCGTTCATCGCTCCCGTCACTTTTGCTGCGCAATTCCAGTTCGCCACCGGCGCGGAGTATTCGCGCGGTTCGTACGGCGAGCTCACTTCAACCGAAGCCCTGGTCGTGCCGCTGTCGTTCAAGGTGTCGGTAGGACACTTCTCGCTGCGCGCGTCCGTGCCCTACATGGGCGTGCGGGGACCTGCGGATATCTCGCCGGTGATCGAGGACGGCGGCGGAAGCGATTCCAGCGGCAGCGGCTCGAACAGCGGCAGCGGTTCCAGTGGCACGAGCGGCAGCAGTGGCAGCGGCTCCAGTGGCAGCGGCAGCACCAGCGGTGGAGTGGACGACACGCCCACGGTGTTCCCCGCGAACCGCGACGTGCATGGCTTCGGCGATGCCACGGTCTCCGCCTCATGGTCCTTCGTCGACCTGTGGGATACGCGGCTGTACATGGACGTGACCGGGCGCGTGCGCCTGCCCACCGGCGACTCGGCCCGGGGCCTGGGCACGGGCACCACGGACTATGCCGCGGTCACGGAACTGGGCTGGGATGGCCGCAAGGGCGGCGTCTATATCAGTGGTGGCCGACGGCTGCTCGAATCCACCGATACGGCGGAAAGGCTGGATGGCTGGCAGGCCAGCGCGGGCTACTGGCGCAACATCGGCAAGCGGTCGGTGTTTGGCATGCAGGCCAACTGGCGCTCGGCGACGCTGGAAGGCGGCGTGGATCCGCGTTCCGTCGATGCGTTCCTGACCCGCACGCTGTCCACGGGATGGAAGCTCGAGGTCAGCGGCAGCGCGGGCCTCAGCAGTTCCAGCCCGGACTACGTGGCCGGGCTGCGTTTCATCTGGAGATCAAAACGCCGCTGAACAGCGGCGTTGTTCGGCCGGATCGGCCGGATCGGCTAGGGCTTCGACCAGCCGCGCTTGATCGCGGCAACTTCTTCGCCCGCATCCATCGCGGGGCGCCCACCCAGCTCCGACATCGCGCCATCGATCAGCATGCCTGCGCCTGCGGCGCGGAAGCCTTCGGTGGAGGTGGTGGTGGTGGCATCCCAGGCCACGACCTGCCAGCCGGCAGTGCCGCGGCAGGCCAGGCCTTCCCCGGATCCCGCGTCGCGAGCGGCGCGGAACAGGCGGCAATAACGGCCATCACCGGCCTGGAAGGAAAGCACCACTGAAGTGCCCTGCCCGGCCACATCGCCTGACGGCGCTTCATCCAGCACCCGGGCAAGCACCGCATCGGGGGCAGAAAGACCCGCCGGC
This sequence comes from Pseudomonadota bacterium, assembly GCA_016720075.1. Classification (GTDB taxonomy): domain Bacteria; phylum Pseudomonadota; class Gammaproteobacteria; order Steroidobacterales; family Steroidobacteraceae; genus ZC4RG30. Next base: position 74,811 of record JADJXW010000001.1, on the reverse strand, counting down.
GACTGCTCGCGCGGCAGCATGTAGCCCGCCACCAGGCCTGCGACCGAGGCGGCCAGCGCCCAGGGCAGCACGGTGCGCTGCCAGCGGGGCGCCGAGCGCCCCATCTGGATGCGAGCCGTCATCATGGCCTCGAATTTGTCGCCCTGCGGTAGCGGCAGCGATGCGCGCAGCGCGCGATCGGCCGCCTGCATCCGCTCCAGCCGCAGCCGGGCGCCCGCGTCGGTGGCCAGCGCCGCGGAAACCGCAGCCTGCTGGTCCTCGTCGAGGGCGTTGTCCAGATAAGCGCTCAGCAGTTCGTCATTGAGTTCCATAAGTCACCTCATTTGGCGGCGCGCAGACGGCCTGCACTGGCAGGCATCTGTGCAGCCAGCCGGCCTCGCGCACGGGCGAGGCGGCTCATCACGGTGCCCACGGGCACCTCGAGTACGTTGGCCGCTTCCTGGTAGGAAAGGCCGTCCAGAACCACCAGTGACAGCACCAGCCGCTGCTCTTCAGGCAGCCCCTGGAAGGAATCGGCGACCTCGCCCACCTCGATCAGGCGCACGAAGCTGTCGCGTCCGTCCTCGCCAGCCACTTCCAGCCCATCCAGGGGCTCGGCCCGGCGCCGGTGGGCGCGAAGATCATCGCGCCACAGGTTCTGGGCGATGCGGTACACCCAGCTATCGAGGCGGGTGCCCGGCTTCCAGGAGGCCTGGTGGACCAGCGCGCGCTCGATGGCTGCCTGCGTCAGGTCATCGGCATCGGCCGCTGACCGGGTCAGGCTGCGGGCGAACCGCCGCAGACGCGGGATAAGCTCGACCAGCTGCTGGGAAAAGGCTGTATTGGTACTCATGGTTACGGGAAGACAACGAACCGTGACGGGGGAATATTCCCTGTTCCCGGACGTTTTTGTACTGTGGGAACGATGCGACACACATTATGTGGCTGGCTGGCCGGCGCGGTAATGGCCCTGGGGGGCCTGGCCGCGCCTTGGCCTGCGCTGGCCCATGACGATGACGACCGCATCGAGAGCCGCGACGAACGGGACGACCGGGAAGATCGGGAAGACCGCGCGGAGCGCGAGGCCCGGGATGCCGCGCGGGCGGAGTCCAAGGACAAAGACAAGGACGACGAGAAGGACAAGGACAAGGACAAGGATCGCGACCGCGCCGGCAGCGGCAAGACCGGCGATGCCGGCAAGCGCGACCAGACTCGGCGCGAGGATGCGCGCCGGGGCCGCGGACGCAATTCGCGCTTCGACGTGGAACGCGACGCCACGGGCGCCGACCGCGAGCGCAACGAGGTGCTGCTGATCGGCCCAGCCACTTCCTCGGATGCGGTGCGCAATGCGGGCTTCTCCATCATTTCCGAAAACCGGCTCGAGTCGCTGCGCCAGACGCTGATCCGCGTGCGCGTGCGCGACGGCGAATCGGTCGAGCGCACCGTCGAGACGCTGCGCGATGTGGCGCCGGGCATCCGCGTGGCGCCCAACCACGTTTTCCATGCCTCGCAGGCAACGCCCGCGCAGACGCTGGGGCTGTCGGGCAAGATCGAACCTCTGCGCTCACCGCGCCGCGGTGAAGCGCCGCAGATCGGCGTCATCGACACTGGCGCCGATCCGGACCAGTCGCGGCTGGGTCCGCGCGTGCTGATGTACCGCGGATTCGCGCCCGGTGGCTATACGCCCCGGCCGCATGGCACCGCCGTGGCGCAGATCGCCACGTCGCTGGGCGCCAATGTGGCCGTTGCCGATGTATTCGGTCTCGACAAGCAGAAGCGCCTGGTGGCGCCGGCTGAACTGATCGCGATGGCCATCGACTGGCTGCTGTCGCAGGACGTGCGCGTGCTGAACATCAGCATCGAGGGTCCGCGCAACGATGTGCTGGAATTCGTTGTGGATGCAGCGGTGTCGCAGGGTGTGCTGATCATCGCCGCTGCGGGCAATGGCGGACCGGCGGCGCCCCCCGGATATCCGGGCGCGTACCCGGGCGTGGTCGCCGTCACCGCGCTCGACGAACGCGGGCTGCTATACCGGCGCGCGGCGCGCGGTGATCACATCCAGTTCGCCGCGCGCGGCAGCTATGCGCCAGGACAATCGCTGGTGGATACGAGCTCGACCATCGCCGGCACTTCGTTTGCCGCGCCGGTGGTGGCCGCGATGGCTGCGCGGCAGTGGCGGCAATCCCCGAATTCGTCGCGGGAACAGGTGCTGGCCGCACTGCGCAGCACCGCCACCGACATGGGCGCGCCCGGTCGGGATTCCCTCTATGGCTGGGGACGCATCGACCCCTGGAGCCTGTCCGGCGCACCCACCGCGAGCCGGTAAAACGCCGGAAATCGGGTACGCTTGTACCCACCATGAGCACAGATTACGAGAAGCTGGGCGCCTTCTACCTGGGCCGCGTCTTCGATCCCGCTAAGAACGAACTGTCCCCCGAACCGCTGCTGTATGACTCGCGCGACCTGACCACGCACGCGGTATGCGTGGGCATGACGGGCAGTGGCAAGACCGGCCTGTGCCTGTCTTTGCTCGAGGAAGCCGCCATCGACGGCATTCCGGCCATCTGCATCGACCCCAAGGGCGACCTGGGCAACCTGATGCTCACCTTCCCGCAGCTGCAGGGTGCGGATTTCGCGCCATGGGTGGATCCGGGCGAAGCCGCCCGCAAGAGCCTGTCGGTGGATCAGTACGCTGCGCAGGCGGCCGAACAGTGGCGCAAGGGCCTGGCCGAATGGGACCAGCCGCCCGAGCGCATCGCGCGTTTCCGTGCCGCGGCCGATGTCGCCATCTACACGCCGGGCTCCGACAGCGGCCTGCCGCTGTCGATCCTGCAGTCGCTCGCCCCGCCCCCCGAGGAACTGCTCGCCGACAGCGGCGCGCTGTCCGAACGCATTGGCTCGGTGGTGTCGGGCCTGCTCACGCTGCTGGGCCGCGATGCCGATCCGCTGCAGAGCCGCGAACACATCCTGCTGTCGAACCTGCTCGACAATGCCTGGCGCGCGGGCCGCGCGGTGGACCTGGCGACGCTGGTGGCCAGCGTGCAGAAGCCGCCGCTGACGAAGCTGGGCGCGCTCGACCTTGAAACGTTCTTCCCCGCGAAGGAACGCATGGCGCTGTCGCTGGCGATCAACGGGCTGCTGGCCTCGCCGCGATTCGCGACGTGGACACGCGGCGAGCCACTGGACGCGCAGCGCCTGCTGTACACGCCCGAGGGCAAGCCACGCATCGCCATCATCAGCATCGCGCACCTTTCGGATGCCGAGCGCATGTTCGTGGTCACGCTGCTGCTGAACGAGATCATCGGCTGGATGCGCCGGCAGCCCGGCACCTCGTCGCTGCGCGCGCTGCTCTACATGGACGAGATCTTCGGCTATTTCCCGCCCACTGCGGTGCCGCCGTCGAAGCCGCCGATGCTCACGCTGCTGAAACAGGCGCGCGCCTTCGGCCTGGGCTGCGTGCTGGCCACGCAGAACCCGGTGGACCTCGACTACAAGGGGCTGGGCAACACCGGCACCTGGCTCATCGGCCGGCTGCAGACCGAGCGCGATCGCGACCGGCTGCTCGACGGCCTGACCACCGCGCTGTCTGGTGGCGGCCCGGATCGCGCCGACCTGGCGCAGCTGCTGGGCTCGCTGACGCAGCGCGTGTTCCTGATGCGCAATGTGCACGACGACGCGCCCGTGCTGCTGAAAAGCCGCTGGGCGCTGTCATACCTGCGCGGCCCGCTGACGCCCGCAGAGATCAGCCGGCTGATGGCGCCGCGCAAGACCGCCGCCAACAGCCCGCCGCCGCAGGTGCTGCCGCGCGATGCCACGCCGCAGGCCGCCGCCGCCGCAACCGCGCCGATCACCGCCGCGCGCCCGCCGCTGCCGGCCGAAGTCGAAGAGCGCTTCATGCCGGTGCGCGGCGCCGCGGATCGCATCACCTACCAGCCGCGCGTGCTGGGCGTGGCCAAGCTGCATTTCGTGGACAAGCCGCTGGGCGTGGACGAATGGGTGACGCTGGGCCTTTCGGCGCCGCTGGCCGATGACGGTCATGCCGTGCTGTGGGACGAAGCCGAGCCCTGCGTGTCGGCCAGCACCACGGGGGAGTCCGTGCCGGGCGCGGACTTCGGCGAACTGCCCTCCGCCGCGCAGCGCGCGGCCAGTTTCGCGCAGTGGGGCAAGGACCTGGCCACGCACCTCTACCAGAACCAGAAGCTGCAGATTTATTCCTGCGATGCGCTGAAGCTGCTGTCGAAGCCGGGTGAGTCGGAGGGCGACTTCCGGGGCCGCATCCAGCTGGCCGCGCGCGAACAGCGCGATGCCGGGGCGCTGAAGCTGCGCGAGAAGTTCGGGCCGAAGGCGGCGCAGCTCAACGGCCAGTTGCAGCGCGCGCGACAAGGCCGAGCGCGAACGCGGCCAGGTATCGCAGCAGAAGTTCCAGACGGCCATCTCCGTGGGCGCCACGCTGCTGGGCGCGCTGCTCGGCCGCAAGGCCGTGTCCACCGGCAACATCGGCCGCGCCACCACCGCGGCGCGCTCGGCCTCGCGCATCGGGCGCGAATCGCAGGAAGCCGAACGCGCCGAGGAATCGGTCGGGCAGATCGAACAGCGCCTGGCCGACCTCAACCGCGAATGCGAGGCGGCGGTGGCCGCGCTCGACACGACGCTGGATGCGCAGACGGTGGCGCTGCGCGCCGTGAACCTCGCGCCCCGCAAGACCGACATCGCGGTGGGCAAGGTGATGCTGCTGTGGATGCCCTGGCGCACGGGCGTCGACGGTTTTCCGGTTTCCGCTTCCTGACACGAGACCATTCATGCCTTCCTTCGATACCGTTTCCGAGATCGACGAGCACGAGCTGACCAACGCGGTGGACCAGGCCAATCGCGAGGTCTCGCAGCGCTTCGACTTCAAGGACACCGGCGCGGAATTCACGCGCGAGGAAAAGGAACCCTTCGTCATCAACATGAAGGCGAAGGCCGAATTCCAGCTCAAGCAGATGCTCGACATCCTGCAGCTGCGGCTGTCCAAGCGCGGCATCGATGTGAGCTGCCTCGAAGCGAAGGATATCGAAACCAACCTGAACGAGGCCCGCCAGAAGGTGATCCTGAAGCAGGGCATCGACGCGGACAGCGCCCGCAAGATAGTGAAGCTGCTGAAGGAATCAGGCCTGAAGGTGCAGGCGCAGATCCAGGGCGAGAAGGTGCGCGTGAACGGCAAGAAGCGCGACGACCTGCAGGAGGCGATCGCGCACCTGCGCAGGGCCGAGGTGGGCGTGCCGCTGCAGTTCGAGAATTTCCGCGACTAGTCGCGCCCGTTCAGTGCGCCCTGTGCCGCCAGCCACGGCGACACATCGAGCGCGTAGTAGATGAAATCGATCATCTCGCCGTTCTGCGGGCGCAGGCCTTCGAACTCGGCGCGCGCGCCGATCTTCTCCATCGCACGGCGCGAGCGCAGGTTGCCCTTGCCCACGTGGAACCAGATGCGGTCGGCCCAGGGCGCGGCATGCTCAATCATCAGGTGCTTCAGCTCGCGATTCACGTCGCCGCCCCAGCAGTCGCGGGCGATGAAGGTGTAGCCGATGGCCAGCTCGCGTTTGGCGGGCTCGCAGTCGTAGTAGCGCGAACTGCCCACGACGCGCCCCGTGTGCTGGTCCACCACCACCAGCGCGCTGCCCGACTCGAGCGATCCCTGGAAGAAGCGTTCGAAACCCGCCGACTCGAAGCGCGTCTGGTCCGGGTGCAGCGCCCACAGCAGGCGGTCGCGGGCCACTTCCCACAGCGCCTCGCGGTCGGCGGCGACCAGCGGCCGCAGCAGCAGCGAGGGACCCCGCAGCACCGGCTGTGGGTCGAAATCCGCTTGCGGATTGGAATGGGCGGCTTGCATCAAGGCATTAGAATGCCACGATGAACACTGCAACATCTGCAATTGAATCGCTGCTGACCCGCACCTCGCTGGCCGGCTCGTTCATGAAAGCCCCCGCCCCGGACGACGCGGAACTGAAGCTCATCCTCGGCGCAGCGCAGCGCGCCGCCGACCACGGCCGCATCAGGCCCTGGCGGTTCATCGTCGTGCGGCCGGCGCAGTACGAGGCGTTCTACGATCGCCTGGCCGAAGCCGCCACGCGCGTGCAGGGCGATCCGTCGCGCTACGACATGAACCGCGAGAAATACCGGCTGACCGCGCGCGCCCCACTGCTGGTGGTGGCCGCCGCGAAGATCGACCCCGCCCACAAGGTGGCGCCCATCGAGCAGACCTTCGCGGCCGCGGGCGCCACGCAGCTGGTGCTCAATGCCGCGCATGCGCTGGGCTACAGCGCGTTCCTGTTCTCAGGCGCGGGCGTGTTCGATGAGCCTTTCAAGGCAAGCCTCGGCCTTGCGGCGCAGGATCACCTGATCGGATTCATCTGCCTGGGCACGGCCAATGGCCCCGGCAAGCCCGGCCCCTCGGCCCAGCAGTCCATCGAAGAGGGGCTTGCCGCCACCGTGCGCGAATGGAGCCCCTGAGTAGGCCCAATCACCGGCCTGATTTCGATAGACTCGGTCGATGGCGGACCTGAAGCTCAAGGACCTGCGATACCTGGTGGCGGTGGCCGACACGCGCCACTTCGGCCAGGCCGCCGCGCGCTGCTTCGTCAGCCAGCCCACGCTGTCGGCGCAGCTGAAGAAGCTCGAGGACTACCTGGGCGTGCAGCTGGTGGAACGCCACCCGCGGCGCATCGCGCTCACCGAGGCCGGCGCGCAGGTGGTGGCCCGCGCGCGGCGCATCATCGAGGCCAGCGATGAAATCGTGTCGCTGACCGCACTGCAGCGCGATCCGCTGGCCGGCCGGCTGCGCGTGGCGCTGCTGCCCACCATCGGCCCCTACCTGCTGCCGCTGGTGGCCCCGCGCATCCGCAAGAAGCTGCCGCGCGTCGAGCTGCTGCTGTACGAATACCAGACCGGCCCGATGCTCGAACACCTGCAGGCCGGCGACATCGACATGGGCATCCTCGCGCTGCCGGTGCCGGTCGACGGGCTGGCCGAGCGCACGCTGTTCGACGAGCCTTTCGTCGTCGCGGTGCCCGCGGACCATGCGCTGGGTTCGCGCAAGTCCCTGCGCACGTCCGACCTGGACGGTGAGACGCTGCTGCTGCTGGAAGACGGCCACTGCCTGCGCGACCAGGCGCTGGATGTGTGCAGCCACAGCAAGATGCAGGAAAAGCAGGACTTCCGCGCCACCTCGCTCGAAACGCTGCGGCAGATGGTGGCCTCGGGCAGCGGCATCACGCTGCTGCCGCAACTGGCCAGCACCGGCGCCTACGGCCACGCGCGCGGCGTCGCCATCGTGCCCTTCGCAAAGCCCGCCCCGGTGCGCCATGTCGGCGCGCTGTGGCGCAAGACCAGCGCGAAGCAGCAGGCCATCGAGGCCGTGTGCGATGTGATCGCCGAGGCGGCGGGCAAGACGGTGGCGCCGTGAAACACGGCGCCGACATTTCCGTCTACGACCGCCTGGTCTGGCCCGAGGCGCAGGTGGGCGAATGGCTGGCCATCGGCTACCGCCGGCGCGAACTGCGCGCCTACCTGGGCGATGCCGAGTACGACTATCTGCAGCCACTGGCCGCGGCCGCGGCGCAGGCGCCGAAAGACCCGGACCGCCTCGTGTTCGTGCTGCCCGGCATCATGGGTTCGCAGCTTTCGATCGCGCGCGAATCGGGCCCCGACAACCTGCTGTGGCTCGATCCGGTGGATTTCCAGCAGGGCAACCTGATGCAGCTGGCATGGTCGTCGCTGCCGGTGCGCCCGTCGGGGCCCGTGCTCTACACGTTCCTGCCACTGAAATTCGCACTGGAGTCGGCCGGCTACACGGTGCGCTGCTTCGACCACGACTGGCGGCGCGACATCGGCGAACTGGGCCTCGAGTTCTCGCGCCGCGTGGCCATTGAATCGGCGCGCCACATCAGCGTGATCGGCCACAGCATGGGCGGCCTCGTGGCGCGCGCCGCGCTGCGCAACGATGGCGGCGCGCGCATCGAACGGCTGATCACGCTGGGCACGCCGCATGGCGGCAGCTACGCGCCGGTGCAGGCGCTGCGCGGCGTCTATCCGCTGATCCGGCGCCTGGCGCAGCTCGATCCGCAGCACAGCGCGGAGGCGCTGGCGCGCGACGTGTTCGCCACCTTCCACAGCCTGTACCAGATGCTGCCCCGCGACGGGCAGCTGAACCTGCTCGACGCGCGCAACTGGCCAAGCCTGGGGCCGCAGCCCAACGCCACGCTGCTCGATCGCGTGGCGATGCTCGACCTGGGTGGCGCTGACGCGCGCATCGGTTCGATCGCCGGATTCGGCTATGAAACGCCGCTCAACATCGCCAATGTGGAAGGTGACTTCTACTACCGCTACGGCGCCGCGGGCGATGGCACCGTGCCCACGGCGCGAGCCACGCTCGCCGGCACCGAGGCCTGGTACTGCCGCGTGGCGCACAACGAACTGCCGCGCAGCCCGCTGGTGCACGCGGCCGTGCTGGCGCTGCTGTCCGAGGCGCGGCCGCAGTTGCCGGGCGCGCCGCCCGCGCTGCCGGATCTGCCGCGGACGGTCTGCGATGCAGACCTGCGCGCACTGTTCCAGCGCAAGATCGACTGGTCGCAGCTGGATGCCAATGCGCGCCGGCATTTCCTGGACTCGCTGAACGAATCCCCGCCGTCCGTCGCATGAGCACGGCGCTGGTCTGGTTTCGCCAGGACCTGCGCCTGGCCGACAATCCCGCGCTGCGCGCCGCGGTGGCTTCCGCGCGCCATGTGGTGCCCGTGTACGTCTGGAGCCCGGAAGAGGAAGGCGCCTGGGCGCCGGGCGGCGCCGCGCGCTGGTGGCTGCACGATTCGCTGCGCAGCCTCGAGGCGCGGCTGCGTGAGCGCGGCTCGCGCCTGGTGATCACCCGTGGTCCCACCTGCGATGCGCTGCTGGCCCTCGCGAAGGCCACCGGCGCCACGCAGATATTCTGGAACCGGCGCTACGAGCCCGCGGCCATGGCCGTGGAGAAGGCGCTGGAGCAGCGTCTTGCGGCCGACGGCATGATCGGCCTTGCGTTCCACTCCTCGCGCCTGGCGCCGCCCGATGCGGTGCGCAGCGGCGCCGGCACGCCGTACCAGGTGTTCACGCCGTTCTGGCGCGCGTTCCTGCAGCAGGTGAACATCGATGCGCCGGAGGCTTCGCCACGCGAGCTGCCCGCACCCCCGCGCTGGCCCGAGTCGGTCGGCATCGACGCGCTGCGACTGCTCTCGCCACCCGACTGGCATCTGTCGCTCGCCGAACACTGGCAGCCCGGCGAGGATGGCGCGCGCGCGGCACTGAAGAGTTTCGTTTCGGACCGGCTCGCGCGCTATGCGCAGGATCGCGACCGGCCCGACCTGAACGCGAACTCGCGACTGTCACCGTTCCTGCGCCATGGCGAGCTCTCGCCGCGCCAGGTGTGGACGGCCGCGCTGAAGGCCGGTGAGCGCGCGGGTCTTGCTGCCGATGCGGTGCGCGGCGACCGCTTCTGCGCCGAGCTGATCTGGCGCGAGTTCGCCACGCAGCAACTGGTGCTGCACCCCTCGCTGCCCGATAGGGCCCGCACGCCGCGCTTCGACCAGATGCGCTGGCGACACGATGCGAAGGAGCTGGCCGCCTGGCAGCGCGGGCGCACCGGATTTGCGATGGTGGATGCCGGCATGCGCGAGCTGTGGCGCACCGGCTTCATGCACAACCGCGTGCGCATGATCACAGCGTCTTTCCTGGTGAAGAACCTGCTGCACGACTGGCGGCGGGGCGAGCGCTGGTTCTGGGACACGCTGGTGGATGCGGACCTGGCCAGCAATGCGCTGAACTGGCAGTGGGTGGCCGGCACCAGCCCCGACGCCGCGCCGTGGTTTCGCATCTTCAACCCTGAAACCCAGGCGGAGAAATTCGACCCCACCGGCGATTACCGCCGCCGCCATGTGCCCGAGGCCGGCACGCCCGGCTATATTCAACCCATCGTCGACCTGAAGGCCACGCGCCAGCGCGCGCTGGATGCCCAGGACTCACTGCGGAGCGCCCCATGAAGAAAGCCGGATTCCACTACTGCATGCTGATCGGCGCCATCTCGCTGGCGGGCGTCGCGCTGTCGTACTTCATGGGCTATTTCTTCAATCTGTCGGTGGCGCTCGACAACAATTCCCTGGAACCGATGCTCGATCATTCCATCCGCGCGCAGTGGCTGGCGTTCGCCAGCCAGGCGCTGCTGATCTCTCTGCTTTACCTGCTCGTGGCCTTCAAGCCGCATTCGGTGACGCGCGAGGTGATCGTGCTGCTGGGCCTGCTGCAAATGGTGGAGTGCATCCTGCTGTTCGCGTTCTCGGGCAGCACGGTGGCCGCGGGGCTGCTGATCATCGCCTCGCTGTTCGTGCTGGCCGGCGCGGCACTGTGGCCGAAGAAGCTGCCCGCGGAAACCGCGACCGCTAAAGAAGTTCCGACCGCGCTTCGCTGACGCTGCCCCAGCCACCTTTCACGGTGCGGGCAAGACCCGCGGCTTCCGGCAGCACCTGCTCGGCATAGAAGCGGCAGGTCTGCAGCTTGCCCTGGTAGAACGCATCGCCCGGCGTCGCGGCCAGCGCGGCCTCCGCCACCGCCGCGGCACGCGCCATCAGGCACCCTGCCAGCACCACGCCGCACAGCCGCAGATACGCCACCGACACGCCCTGCGCGCGGGCCATGTCTTCGCCGGCCAACCGCTGCACGGATTCGGTGGCATCGCGCAGCAAGGTGAGCGCCTCGGTGGATGCGTTGCGGATGGCCTTGGCCTCGGGCGAAAGCGCCCGCGCCGCATTGAGTTCGGCCAGGAAATCCTGCGTGAGCGAGGCCATCGCGGCGCCACGATCACGGCCCAGCTTGCGACCGATCAGGTCGTTGGACTGGATGCCGGTGGTGCCCTCGTAGATCGAGGTGATGCGCACATCGCGCAGGAACTGCGCGGCGCCCGTTTCCTCGATGTAGCCCATGCCGCCGTGCACCTGCACGCCGGTGGAACACACATCGAGCGCGGTTTCCGTGCACCAGCCCTTCACGATGGGCGTCAGCAGCTCGGCACGCACCAGCGCCGCGTCGCGCGCGGCCGGGTCGGCATCGCGATGTCCGCGGTCCAGTTCCAGCGCGGCAAAGCCGCACAGCGCGCGCATGGCCTCGGTGCGGGCCTTCATCGACAGCAGCATCCGCTTCACGTCCGGGTGCTCGACGATGGCCACGGGCGCGGGCTGGCCCGCGATCTTTCCCTGCTTGCGGTTGCGCGCCCAGTCCAGCGCCTGCTGCAACGCGCGCTCGGACTGCGCCACGCCCTGCACGCCCACCGACAGCCGCGCCGCGTTCATCATGATGAACATGAACGCGAGGCCCGAATGCGGCGGACCCACGAGGTAACCGATCGCCCCCTGTTTCTCGCCGAAGGCCATCACGCAGGTGGGGCTGGCATGGATGCCCAGCTTGTGTTCGATCGACAGGCAGCGCAGGTCGTTGGGCGCGCCGGCCGAACCATCGGCATTGATCAGCACCTTGGGCACGACGAACAGCGAGATGCCCTTCACGCCCTCGGGCGCGCCCTCGAGGCGGGCGAGCACCAGGTGGATGATGTTGTCGGTGAGATCGTGATCACCGTAGGTGATGAAGATCTTCTGGCCGAAGATGCGGTAGTGATCGCCCTCGGGCACGGCGCGCGTGCGCAGCAGCGCCAGATCCGAACCCGCCTGCGGCTCGGTGAGGTTCATCGTGGCCATCCACTCGCCGCTCACCAGCTTCGGCGTGAACATCGCCACCTGTTCCGGCGTAGCCGATGCGGCAATCGCGCCCACCGCCCCATGCGCCAGCGAGGTGCCGAGGAAGAACGCCATGTTCGACGCGAACATCAGCTCTTCGACGGCCAGCGTCACCGTGTGCGGCATGCCCTGCCCGCCCAGTTCGGCCGACACGGGCATCTGCGTCCAGCCCGCCTCGACATAGGCCGCGTAAGCTTCCTTGAACCCCTTCGGGGTGGTCACGCCGGAGGCGGACCAGGCAGCGCCCTGCTCATCGCCGGTGCGATTCAGCGGTTCGAGCACATTTTCGGCGAATTTGGCCGCTTCTTCGACGATATTGTCGGCAAGATCGCCCGAATAATCGATGTCTGCATAGGCTTTGACGAGCGCGTCGTCGCCCAGCAGTTCGTGCATGACAAAGCGGATTTCGCGCAGGGGTGCCCGGTACATGGGCGCTAGCTTGCCGCCTTGCGGGCAATCGGCGCAACGACGGGGGCCTCAGGCGCGCCAGCCAGCGCCGGCACCACGTGGGCGCTGAGGTAATCCACGAAACTGCGCACAGCGGCATTGCCGGCCCGATCGACGGGGCTGACGGCCGTGAGCTCGACCTGATCGGCGATCTCCCAGTCGGGCAGCAGCCGCACCAGTCGCTTCATCGCCAGGCCCTGCCGGCACATGAACTCCGGCAGCGCGCCGATGCCCAGGCCCGCGGCCACGGCCGCATGCAGCGCGGCCAGATCCTGCGCCACCAGGCGCGGCGTGCCGGGCACGGTCACGGCGCCGCCGCCCACCTCGCCGCCGCGCCTGGCCAGGCGCAGCACGCCGCCGGGTCGCGACGCCGCCCACAGCAGCGCGTGTTGCGCCAGATCGCTGGGCGACTGGGGCAGGTTTTTGCCCACCAGGTAGTTCGGCGCGGCGCAGAGGATCATCGGCGGGGTGCCCAGCGACATCGCCCGCTCGCCCTCGACCAGGCGCCCATCGCTGCGCAGCTCCACGTCGTAGGAGTCGGGACCGGACACTTCTTCGGTGTTGATGAGCCGCAGCGTGATCTGCGGAAAGCTCTCGAGGAAACGCGGCACCAGTGGCGCCACCAGCAGGCGGCCAAATCCCTGGTCGATGGCCACCCGCAGCAGCGCGCCGTCGGACACCGGCTGCAGCGCGGCGCGCGCCGCCTCGACTTCCAGCGCCACGCGCTGGCAATGCGCCAGGATGGACCGGCCGGCCGTGGTGAGCGAGATGCGCCGCGTGGTGCGCTCGAGCAGCCTTGCGCCGAGGGCTTTTTCCAGCGCGGCAACCGAGCGGCTGACACGCACCTTGGGAACCTGCAGCTTGCGCGCCGCGGCGGTGAAGCCGTTGAGCTCGACCACCCGCGCAAAGACCGCCATATCGTCCGCAATCATTGAATGGTTCATGGTCGGATCAATACTCCCCCGGTTTGCAACATATTGTAGCGCCGGTGACCTGTATTTGACATCGCGGGAGCTGGATCACGGCAATTTGTTGCCGCGACTATGACACTTCGCACATGCCCACCCCCGAGAACACGACGATCAAATCCCTGCCGACCAAGGTGGAGGAGATCGCGCTGGAGATCGGTGCCGCGCTCTCGGGCCGCGGCATCTATCGCACGTCCATCCACGATGCCACCGGCGCGGCGCTGTGGAACTCCGACACGACGGTCGACGAGGCCGAGTTTTCGTTCGTGCTCGACGCGCTGGACGCGCTGGCACTGGAGCCCTCGCGGCTGAGCTTCGAGCGCGAGTCCGGCAAGGGCCGGGGCCTGGTGGCCTTCGCCGCCCGCGACCCGCGCGGCGCGCTGCATGGCGCGCTGGTGCTGGATGCCAACCTGCGCTCGCTGGGCGGTCGCACCGGCGAACGCCTGGCCCTGCCCGAATTCGCCCGCCTGCTGCATCGCCTGGCGCTGCGGCTGGCCGGCAGCAAGCCGCGCGCCAAGGCCGTGCCGCTGGCCGAGCACGACGGCCTTGGCATCACGCTGTACGTGCAGCAGCTGCTGAAGCTCAAGAGCACCGGCCGCACGCGGCGCTACGAGGTGCTGCTGCGCACCGACACCACCGATGCCACGATGGCCAGCGAAGCCCCCAAGGACATGCTGGCCCGCGCCGAGGATCCGGCCAGCGGCGGCAAGCTGGACCGCGTGGTGCTGGGCGAGCTGTGCTCGTGGCTGGCCGCCAACCGCGCCCAGCTCGACGTGGAGCCGGCCGCCTTCACCGTGAATCTTTCCACCGGCGCGCTGCTGGATGAATCGTTCATGGACTTCGCCGAGAAGGCGCTGCGCGCCGCGCACGTGAACCCGCGCCTGCTGGGCTTCGAGATCCGCGAGTCGCAGTGCCGACAGCACTTCGACATGGCCCAGCGCTTCATGCGCTTCTGCGAGAAGGTGGGCTTCCAGGTGGTGATCGACGATTTCACCTTCCACTCCGACGTGCTGCCGCTGCTGCGCCAGCGCGCCGTGCGGATGCTGAAGATCGACGCGTCGCTGACCGTGGCCGCGTTGAAAGACAAGGTGGCGCAGGCCCAGGTGGCAGCCATCTCGCACGGCTCGCGGGTGCTCGGCATGCACTGCGTGGCCAAGCGCATCGAATCGCCGGTGGCGCGCCAGTGGCTGTCGGCCATCGGCGTGGACTTCGCGCAGGGCTACCTGCTCGAAGGCCCGCTGCCCATCACCGAGCTGGCCGCACTGCGCCTGACCGAGCCGGTCCGGCGCGTCTAGAACCCGCGGCGCGCTACCAGCTGTAGCGCACCCGGTATTTCACCGTCCGGTTGCTGTTCTTCGGCACCTTCACCGGGAACAGGATGGTGCTCGCGTCTTCCTTTTCGTAGGGCTGGCTGCTGGACAGGATGCGCCAGTTGGTCCAGCGGAACAGGAACTCGCGCACCTGCACTTCCACGTCCTCGTCCTTGTGGTTGCGCACCTCGACCTCGATCTCCTCCTCGATCCAGCGCGCGCGCGAATCGGTGGTGAAATCCACCTGCTTGCGCTCGCCCACCACGTCGAAGGCCGAGCCCAGCTGGATACGCACCTTTTCATCGCGCGGCGTGTGGTCGATGACATCCTCGCCGATGAATTCCAGCGAGCTGTCGGCCGCATCCAGCCGCGACACGCGGATGCGCCCGGCCGGCAGCGGCACGCCCAGGCCCGAGGCCTTGTCGTTGCGGAACTCCAGGTAGGCATCCACCTTGCGCTCGCCGCCGCCGGGGAAGTTTCGATCCTCGTAGCGGCCACCGAAATAGCCCACGGCGTTGGACAGCACCAGCAGGCGCCTGGCGGGAACCTGCTTCGCCTGGTCGAACAGCTCGATCTGCTTGGTGGAGTTGTTCGGCAGCGTGGTCTTGCGGCCCAGCGTGTAGAGATGGAATTCGTCGAAGGCTTTCTCGGCGAAACCGGCGTCGGAGTCTTCGGTCTTCGCGCGCGCCGTCATCATCACTATTTCCCGAGCCACCTGCGGATTGGGCGCCCGGTGCACATCGCCGGCAATGAGCTTGAGCTTCGCGTCCTGGAACGTGGCGCCGGACTGGTTGATGATGCTCACCCACGCCGACAGATCCACGAACCCGTTGTTGGCATCCTTGCCGGCATTGAAGATCAGGTTGTAGTCCGACCACCAGGTAACGCCGCCGGTCTGATACGTGACCCGCGCGCGCTGCGCGCCGGCCTTGCCGGCATTGATGTCCCACACCAGCGTGGGCCGGGTGATGAGGCCCGCCCGGCAGTTCGGGGAACCGCAGCGAGGCGTAGTCATTCAGCGCCGTGATGTTGCCATCGGCGCCGCGCAGCACCAGGCCGCTGACCGACGAGAGCAGCGTGCCGGTGGTGCTGACAATGCCGCCGCCGCCCACGTTGCGCTCCACGGTGATGGGGCGATCGATGTACTTCAGCAGCAGCTTGTCGGTGCTGACCAGGTCGAACTGGAAGTTCTGCTCCAGCACCCGCGTGGCCGGATCGGTGAGCGACGTGAACGTGACCGTGGTCGGATCGATGAGCGCCGCCACATCGGTGAAGCGGATCTGCGAACGGCCGGCGCCGAGCTGCACCGCGCGCTCCTGCCTGACCATCGCATAGCCGGGCACCCCCATTGCAGGCGGTGTTCCCTGACCCGGCAGCGGTCGGTAGTACTCGGGCGAGATGGCCCCGGGCTGGGCGGAGCTGTAGATGGTGATGGCCACGTCTTCGCCGGAAGCGGCCGCCGCGGCGGGAGCCTGCGCGGCCGCACCCGTTGACGCGTGGGCGGCGATGCCCAGCAGGGTGGCTGCGAGCAGGGGTCGATTCGAAGAGGCCGCGGGGAGTGATCTGGCGCGCTTTTTTGACATGTTCATTTACCCAATGCCGGAAAAGTGTGAGGCAGTGCGCCTTCAACGCGACTGCGTTGGGCACGATACACCCAAATGGACGCCACCTTTATCGAGCAGAACCAGATCATCGAGCGCTACCTCGCCGGCCGCTTGCCGCTGAAGGGCGCCCAGGATTTCGAACGCTTCTGCAAGGAGCATCCGGAAACCCTGACCAAGCTCGGCATGGCCGAACGCATCCACATGGGTCTTCGGCTGATGGACGCCTCGGGACAGCCGGAACCTTGGGCCGAGAAGAAGATTCCGTTCTACCAGAAGCCCGCCGTCATCGCGGGCCTGGCCGGCCTTGCCGGCACGATGCTGATCGCGGCGCTGATGCTGCTGGTTTCCAACAACAGCAAGGCGCGCGAGATCACCGTGCTGCAGGACGAACTGCGCACGCAGCCGCTGCTGCCGGCGCGCTCCACGCGCGCGCTGGTGGTGAAGCCCTCGCGCACGGGACCCGTGGCCCAGAGCATGGTGACCATCGGTGGCCCGGATACCGAGATGGCGGATTTCAAGTTCGACGTGTCCTGGTCGAACTACAGCAATTTCCGCGTGACGTTCGACCGGGTGGACCAGGGCCGGGTGACGGTGCTGTCGAATCTCTCGCGGGATTCGAACGGGCACCTGCGCATTGCGCTCAACAGTTCCGCGGTGGGCCCCGGCCAGTATGCGGTGACGCTCGAGGGCCTGGACTGGCGCGGCTCGCCGGTGCCGCAGGCCTGGGCTAGCTTCTCGGTCTCACACTGACCCGATCCACCTCGCGCACGCCACTGGCGCGCGCATCGTCCGAAACAGGCCGGCCGGCTTCTTCCTTCCAGCGGCGCGGCACGCGGTCGATGGCCATCGCCCGGATCGTGAGCACACCGGCCTCATCGATGTTCAGGCGCAGCCACTGCTTGAAATCCTGACCGCGCAGCGAGGAAAACGCCTCGTTGCCGTGGCGGCCGAACACGTTGATCGACACCAGCAGGTAGATGCCGATCACCACCCCACCCACCACGCCCCCGGTGGCGAACACCAGCGCGCCGGACAGCAGCAGCTGCAGCGGATCGCCATAGGTCATGCCCAGCGTGTCGGTGGTGAAGCGCATCGCGATCCACGCCAGCACCAGCGCAGCGAACAGATGCGCCAGCGCATGCGTGGCGCCGCCCAGCACGCGGTACGCGCGCGAGTGCGTATCGGTGAAGAACACCAGCCCCGCGATCACGAACAGCAGCCACAGCCCGCACAGCGGATCGCGCACCGCCACGCGCAGGCTGCTGGTGAAGGCATGACCGATCGTATCCACGTCGGCCAGGTTCAGCCGCGAGGAGGCCAGCCACGCCGACAGCGCATAGACCAGGCCGGGCAGCAGGCAGGCCAGCGGGTTGATGAACGGGAACAGCAGGTTCTTCCAGGCCAGCTTCGCCGACGTGCCTTTTTCCGGATAGCAGCGCTGCTCGGTGAAGCCATCCTGCACCTGCGGGGTATGCGGCTGGTGCGTGGGATGCAGGAACGCACCGCCACCCCCGGCGATGATGCGGTGATGGCCGGCGTCGTCGCTGTAGCGGCGGTAGAAATGCAGGTCGCCGGTGAGCATCACGCTCACGGGCTTCTTCAGCACATCGCGGCAGAAGTAATCCAGCGTGCGCGTGGTGTAGGCCTCGTAGTCCGGATAGGTGATTTCATACACCCATTGCGGCTCGGGCACGCACAGCACGATGTTGGCGGTGTTGCCCATGCGGGCAGCCACGTCGTGGAAATAGCGCAGCTGCGGTTCGTCGAAATCCGCGCCCAGCTGCAGGTCCACGCCCAGCAGCCACCAGTCCCGCGGCAGCGCCAGCGCGAAGTAGCTGCGCGTCTGGCGCGTGCGGCAGCCCGCAAAGCCCCGCTCGGGCCGGCAGAACGCGCGCGAGAAAGCCACCAGGCTGTCGAACCAGTCATGGTTGCCGGGAATGGCAAATACATCCGGCTTGCGCGCGCGACCCGCGAAGGCCTCCTTGTAGGGGGTTTCCGTGCGCCTGGCATAGGCATTGCGGCTGGGATAGGGATAGACCTCATCACCACCCATCACCAGCACTTCGCCGGCGCGCGTGTCCAGCAGCGACTCCTGCGCCATCGCGGCGGCAACGGCATAGGTGGAGTTCCAGCCGTCTCCCAGGTCGGCCACGTAATCCAGCCAGAATTCTCCCGGCCGGTCGCGATAGTCGAAGACATCCTGCGGCTGCGAGCCCAGCGCCTCGATCAGCCGCGTGTCGGAATGGCGGCCGAAGATGTTGGCCGTGAGCAGCATGGCCGCGCTCTGCGCCATGACTTTCGGATCGAACCAGCCGGTCATGGGCGCCGGACGCCAGCGGAATTTCTCAGCCATAGCGCAGTGTAGACATCGGCGGCTGCAGCAGCGCGCTGCGCGTGGCGATGTAGCCGGCGATGCAGACCAGCAGCGCGCCGCCCAGCGCGCCGCCGATCCAGATCAGCGGATCCGGACGGAACGGGATTTCCAGCAGCCGCGTGGACACGAAATAGCTGCCGATGGAAGCCGCGGCCGAAGCCATGATGCCGGCCAGCGAGCCGATCAGCAGGAACTCCAGCATCACGCCTGCCACCACGGTGCGCCGCTGCGCGCCCAACGTGCGCAGCATCGCGCTTTCGTAGCGGCGCTCGTCGCGAGTGACCTGTACGGCGGCCAGCAGCACCACGATGCCGGCCAGCAGCGTGAAGATGAACACGCCCTGCACCGCGAGCACCGCCTTGTCGATGATGGATCGCACCTGGCCCAGCAGGTCGTCCATGTCGAAGATGGAAACACTGGGGAAGCGGCGCACCAGCGATGCGATCGTGCCCGGATCCGTGGGCCGGTATTGCGCGCTTGCCATCCACGTGCCTGCAGCGCCCTCCAGCAGCCCCGGCGGGAACATCAGGAAGAAGTTCGGCTGCAGGCTGTCCCACTGCACTTCGCGGAAGCTGGAAATGGTGGTTTCGAAGGTTTCGCCGGCGATGTCGAAGGTGAGCTTGTCGCCCAGTTTCAGGCCGATGGATTCCTGCATGTCGGTGGCCACGGAAACCAGCGGCTGGCCGGCCTCCTCCGCGGTGAACCAGTGGCCTTCGGTGATGCGGTTGTCGGGGCCGATCTCGGCGGACCAGGTGAGGTTCTGCTCGCGGCCAGCGAGGCCCTCGCCACGGCGACCATCGACGAAGCGCCGCGCGGCCACGGGCTCGCCGTTGATCTGCGTCATCCGGCCCCTGATCATCGGCAGCATGCGCGACAGCGTGCCGCCGTCGGCCGACAGCATGCCGCGGAAATCCTCGCGATCCTGAGTCGGGATGTTCACGAAGAAATAGTTCGGCGCGTTCTGCGGCACGCGCGCACGCCAGTCATCGACAAGATTGCCGCGCAGGATGGTCAGCAGCAGCAGCGCCGAAAGCCCCAGCCCCAGCGAGACGATCTGCACCACGCTCTCGGCGCGGCGCCGCGCCAGGTTCGCCGCGCCATAGCGCCACGCCACGCCCAGCCGGCCCCGCAGTCGCGCCACGCCGGCCACCAGCAGCAGCGCCACGGCCATCAGCGACAGCGCCGCGGCGCCCAGCCCCGCCACGAATCCCAACGCCATGCGCATGTCGCCCGACACCTGCATGACCAGCAGCGCCACGGCCAGCAGCGCCGGCACGAAGGCAAGCACTGCGCCCAGCGGCGGCGGGCCCATGTCCCGGCGCAGCACGCGCATGGCCGGCACGCGCGCCAGTCGCAGCATCGAAGGCAGCGCGAACCCCACGAGCAGCAGCAGCGCCGCGGCAAAGCCCAGCAGCACCGGCATGAAACCGGGCGGTGGCAGTTCGGTGGCGATCAGGTCACCCACCACGGCAAGCAGCGCGAACTGCGCGCCAAAGCCGGCAAGCGACCCGAATAACGTCGCGGTGATCGCGATGCAGATGAGCTGCGTCAGGCACACCCACAGCACATCGGCGCGTGAGGCGCCAATGGTCTTCAGCAGCGCCGCCAGGTCGAGGTGCCGCTGCACATAGCGGCGCGCCGTCATCGCAATGGCCACCGCGCACAGCAGCACGCTGACGAGGCTTGCGATGGCCAGGAAGCGCCCGGCGCGGCGCGTGGCGCTGCCCACCTCGGGACTGATCGTGGCGATGTCGCCCAGTCGCTCCGCGGGCTTCTTGTTCTTCTGCAACCAGAGGCTGAACGAGTCTGCCGCCCGGCGGTCACCCGCGAACAGCGCCGCGTAACGCACGCGACTGCCCGGCTGGATGAGTTGCGTGGCAGGCAGATCCGCCTCATTCATCAGCAGCGAGGGCGCAAGATCCACGAATCCCGATCCCTGGTCGGGCCGCGAGATCAGCACACGCGTGACCCGCAGAGGCGCCGCGCCCACGTTCACCACATCGCCCACCTGCGCGCCCAGCGCAGCCAGCACCCGCGAATCCGGCCAGCATTCCCCGGGGGCCGGCACGCCCTGTGCGGCCTGGGGCGCGCCGAAGGGGCGATCTGAAACCCGCACCGTGCCACGCAATGGATAGCCGGCGGTGACCACATGCACGTTCGTCAGCTGGGTGGCCTCGTCCTTCAGCACCACCGAAATCAACTGCGCGGCTCGCGCGTGAAGAAGGTTGCGCCTGTCGGCCTCGGTTTCGTAGGTGGTGCTGATCTGGTCGGGAGAGGTGAGTCGCAGGTCGGCGGCCAGCACCTCGCTGGCCTGAAGCTGCATGGCCCGATCGATGCGGTCGACGAGGAACCCCACGCCCGTGAGCGCAGCCACCGCCACGAACAGCGCGATGAACAGCACCGCCAGGTCGCCCGATCGCCATTCGCGACCCAGCGAGCGCAGCCCGAGCAGCACGGCCGCGCGACGGCTGCTCATGTCACCAGCCTGCCGGCGGCCATGGTCAGGATGCGGTCGCAGCGCGCGGCCAGCGTGGTGTCGTGCGTCACCAGCACCAGCGTGGTGTTGAATTCGCGATTCAGGTCGAAGAGCAGCTGGCAGATGCTGGCGCCGGTGGCGGTGTCGAGGTTGCCGGTGGGTTCATCGGCAAAGAGCACGGCCGGGCGCGTGACCGAGGCGCGAGCCAGCGCCACGCGCTGCTGCTCACCGCCGGAGAGCTGCCGCGGATAGTGCCCCTCGCGGGCGCCCAGGCCAACGCGCTGCAGGATCTCGTGCGCGGCCTGGCGGGCGTCGCTGCGGCCGGTGAGCTCCATCGGCAGCATCACGTTCTCGAGCGCCG
Source organism: Pseudomonadota bacterium (assembly GCA_016720075.1). Lineage (GTDB taxonomy): Bacteria > Pseudomonadota > Gammaproteobacteria > Steroidobacterales > Steroidobacteraceae > ZC4RG30. Next base: position 53,506 of record JADJXW010000001.1, on the reverse strand, counting down.
TGAGCGAGGGCACCAGGTGAAAGGCCTGGAACACGAACCCCACCCGGTCGGCGCGCAGCCGCGCGCGCGCGTCTTCGTCCATGCCAGTCAGTTCCCGGCCATCGAGCCAGATGCGCCCGGAGGTGGGCAGGTCGAGCCCCGCCAGCATCGCGAGCACCGTGGATTTGCCTGCGCCGGAAGCGCCGACCAGCGCAACGGATTCGCCGGCGCCGATCGCCAGCGATACGCCGTCCACAATGGTCAGTTCGCCCTCGGGACTGCTAACCTTGCGCGTCAGCTCCTTGGCTTCGAGAACAATTTTGCGCTCCATCCGGTTTCTGCTCTTTGCGCTGTGGATGACCTGCACCGCCGCCAGCGCCGCAACCGGCGAGCGGACCCTGCTGGTCTTCGGAGACAGCCTGAGTGCAGCGTACGGATTGCAGGCCGAACAGGGCTGGGTGGCCCAGCTGCAGCGGCGGCTTCAATCCCAAGGTTACGGTTACCGGGTGGTGAATGCCAGCGTCAGCGGCGAAACCACCAGCGGCGGCCGCAACCGCATCCAGCGCGCCCTGACTCAGCACAAGCCCAGGCTGGTGCTGCTCGAACTCGGGGCCAACGATGGACTGCGCGGCCTGCCCGTGAAGGAAACCCGCGACAACCTCGCCTTCATGATGGATGCAATCCGTCGCAGCGGCGCCAAGGTGCTGCTGCTGGGAATTCGCATACCGCCCAACTACGGCCCTCAATACACGCAGGCCTTCGGCGATATCTACGCCGGGCTGGCCAAAGAGAAGAAAGCGCCGCTGCTGCCCTTCCTGCTCGAGGGCATCGCGCTCGATGAGCGATTCATGCAGCCCGATGGCCTGCATCCCAATGCGCAGGGTCAACCCCTGGTGCTGGCCAATGTCTGGCCCGCATTGAAGCCGCTGCTGGAGCGCTGATTCCATGGAAAGAATCTGGCTGAAGGAATATCCCCCGGGCGTTCCCCACGAGATCGACTCGTCGCAGTACACATCGCTGGTGGCCATGGCCGACGATTCGCTGGTCCGGCATGCCGAGCACGTGGCCTACGAACTGATGGGCCGCGGCATGACCTATGCCGAGATCGATCATCTCTCGGCGGCCTTTGCGTGCTGGCTGCAAGCCCAGGGCTGCGTGAAGGGCGATCGCATCGCGCTGATGCTGCCCAACGTGCTGCAGTACCCCATCGCGATGTTCGGCGCGCTGCGCGCCGGCATGGTGGTGGTTAACACCAACCCGCTGTACACCGCGGATGAACTGCTGCACCAGCTCAAGGATTCCGGCGCCACGGCCATCGTGGTCCTCGAGAACTTCTGCCATGTGGTGCAGGCGGTGCGGACGCAGACGCAGGTGAAGCACGTGCTGGTTGCCAGCGTGGGCGAGTTGCTCTCGCCGCTGAAGGGCGCGGTGGTGGATTTCGCGCTGCGGCATGTGAAGCGCAAGGTACCGGAGTGGAACATTCCGGATGCAGTGCGATTCAAGGCGACGCTGCGCGCCCATGAGGGGCAGCGCCCGAAGCCCGTTGTGCTCACGCATGACGACCTGGCGTACCTGCAATACACCGGCGGCACCACCGGCGTGGCCAAGGGCGCCATGCTCTCGCACGGCAACATGGTCTCCAACGTGCTGCAGGCCTACGCGTGGTTCCACCAGACCACCATCGAACACGCCGTGTTCTACATCGCGCTGCCGCTGTACCACATCTTTTCGCTCACCGCGAACTGCTGGCTGTTCATGCTCGCTGGCGGCACTGGCGTGATGGTGCCTAATCCACGTGATTTCCCCGGGTTCGTGAAGACGCTGCGCAAACGGCCTCCGAATGTGTTCCTCGGCGTGAACACGCTGTTCAATTCGCTGATGAACACGCCCGGCTTCGAGCACGTGGATTTCAGCAAGCTGTACGCCTGCGTGGGTGGTGGCATGGCCGTGCAGGCGGCTGTCGCTGAGCGCTGGCAGAAGCTCACCGGGTGCCCATTGAGCCAGGGCTGGGGCCTCACCGAGGCATCGCCAATCGTGACCGTTTGCCGCCTTGCCGATCGAGAGTTCACGGGCACCGTCGGTCTGCCTGCCCCCTCCACCGATGTCTCGATCCGCGATGACGCCGGCAATGAACTGGGCATCAATCAGTCCGGCGAGATCTGCGTCCGCGGGCCCCAGGTGATGAAGGGCTATTGGCAACGCCCCGATGAAACCGCGCAGGTCATGCTGCCCGGCGGGTGGCTACGCACGGGAGACATCGGACGCGTCAACGAGCGCGGCTTCGTGTTCCTGGAGGATCGCAAGAAGGACATGATCACGGTGTCCGGATTCAAGGTGTATCCGAACGAAGTCGAGGACGTTGCCGTCAGGCACCCTGGGGTCTTCGAAGCCGGTGCGGTGGCGGAGCCTGATGAACGCTCCGGCGAGGTCGTTGCGCTATACGTGGTACGCAAGGATCCGACGCTGACGGCGGAACAGGTGATCGACCACCTGCGCCAGCACCTGACTTCGTACAAGGTGCCGCGCCATGTCTACTTCAGGACAGAACTGCCGAAGAGCAATGTCGGGAAGATTATCCGGCGCGCGCTGCGCGAGAAGAAGCTAGCCGGGGTCTTTTTCATTGAAGGTCTGCGACTCTTCATTTTCTGGCGGTTGCTCCAGGTAGGCGAAACATGCATCCCAGCACCAGAGAGGATCTCTCCTAGGCGCTGTCCGAGGTTTGCTTTTCCGTCTAGCCTCAAGCCAATCCTCTATGGCCTCCAAACAAGCGGCTCCTTGTTGCCGAGAAAACTCAGAGAAGGCCTTCGCTTCATTCGCGTCCAAGTCGGGAATGTGAGCATAACGCTCCACTAGGGAGTGATTCGAATTCACTAAACGCATATTTCGCGTAACCGTTTCGACGAGGCGAAGCACCGTCTTTACAACATGGTCCACCGCAAAAGGATGCATTTGACTAATGGTTGCAGCGCTTGTGTTCGGAAGATAGCGTCCATTGCTGGTCTTCCTAATCAAACGAGTTCTTTGCATAGCAGCTATCAGACTAGCGGCATCGGCCTGAGAATCCTGGTTTCTGATAAGAGTAGTAAGGGACCTTCCCCTGCCTGACATCGATAGAGGCACCGGGTTTGCGAGGTCGTCGAGATACGCCGCGTCTCGGTGCCATGCCCGGAGGACTGCTCCGGCAATAGTGTCGCATCCAATAGGCGCAGTACGTCTCCGCCCCTCTTCCCACTCCTTTCGTTCTTGCCAGACAAGTCTCGCAGTCCAGCGAGAAAGGAAACCTCGATGTCAGCCGGCTGCATTCCCGCCCTGTTCAAGAAGGAGACTATGGATAGCACCAAGCTGTCCATTAGCTCTTTTGGAATTGCACTAGAACCTTTCATGACGATGTCCCTTTGACGTCATACCGTGACCTTACTCACCTTGATCGATAGTCAGCACAAAGATGCTTGACCTTGTCTTCCGTTTTGCTCCGTTGCGAGATTTTGACGCCTCAGCTTCTCCTGCGGCACGTAGTTCCGCTGCAAACGCTTTTGTACTTTGAACGAGACGTTTTTTGATTAGAAGTCGGGATTTTGGAGATGGCGTCTTGTATACGGCTTCTGCAGTAACGACACCCATGTCGGCATTGATAGGCGCTTCGTTCCGTAGTGCGAAGGCCAAGCCGGAGGATAGCTGTCTAATCTCGCGAGGCTCGAAGTGCTCCTGCCCGCGCGGAGTCAGAACTACATCCACGCCCTGTATCTGGACGTAACTGAGTTTCTTGAGCTCGACCAAGAGAGCCTTGTATGAGACGTCACCGCAGTACTTCTGCACCAAGACCGAAAAGCTCCGCCGGTCTCCTCGTATTGGAAGCCGGAGCTCCGTCCCAGCGGCAGAGGCAAATTGGGGGTCGGACTGCCAAGCTTCGAGCACCTCGACCAATCTGCTCGATTGCGGAATGGGTCCGTCTTCTAATTCCTGCAATACCACCCGAACCTGCGACCGATTTAGACCAGTAATTGCGGCGAGCGCAGATTGATTGACACGAGAATTGCGCAGGCGCGCACGGCTCATGGCCGCTTGCAGGAACGCTGCCCTTGCTGCTGATTGAAACTCTGCAAGTGATACGCCCGATGAAATCATGTACTTCGCGAATTCCGTCAAGAATTCGACCAAAGCAGCATTCTTGGTAGGTGTATTTTTCACCGTTTGAGAGAATTGATTTGCGCGCCAGTTTGCATACGAGTTCTATGCCGCAATTGCCCTGGTCTGATCCATCGCAATTCTTAACGGGAACATGAAGAAATGCACCCTCGTAACGAAAACGCCGCCCGAAGGCGGCGTTTCACGTCATCAAAGTCCGCGCTGGATCAGCCGGTGCCGATGATACCAGCGGGTCGGACTGCGCCGGTTCCGATAATTCCCTCTGCCACACCACCCGTGCCGATGATGCCAGCGCCGTCGGTGCCGGTACCAATAATGCCGTCGCTGGTCAGGCCGGTGCCAATGATGCCTTCGCTTTCAGCACCCGTGCCGATGATTCCCGTGCCGTCGACACCCGCACCGATGATGCCATCGCTATAGACGCCGGTGCCGATGATGCCTTCGTTCTCAGCGCCCGTTCCGATGATGCCTTCGCCGTCAACGCCGGTGCCGATGATGCCTTCGCCTTCAGCGCCAGTACCGATGATGCCTTCGCTTTCAGTACCTGTACCGATGATGCCTTCGCCATCAGCGCCGGTGCCGATGATGCCCGTGCCGTCGACACCTGTACCGATGATGCCTTCGCCTTCAGCACCCGTGCCGATGATGCCTTCACCGTCGACTCCGGTGCCGATGATGCCTTCGCCTTCAGCGCCTGTACCGATGATTCCATTCGCAGCAGATTTCTGCAGAGCGATTGAGGTGAGATCAAAGGCCGAGCGTATCTCGGACTTCTTGTCAGCTGCGCTAGCGCCCGCGGAGAGCACTGCTGCAGTGATTGCGGAAACCAAAATGACCTTAGTTTTGTTCGCCATGACCTGACACTCCCAGTGCGCTGCTGCCTGTTCTCGAATCAGGGAAGGTCTGTGACTTGGTTCACAGACAGGCCCTTTTATGTCGAGTTGGAGGCCAAGTTATGTGATCTATGTCCGATAAGTCAAATGGCTATTGGCTTTCCTTCTTGAATCGGAGGGTGGGCTTATCGCTGCCTCGGCAGCTACTGATCTTGGATGCGTTCTTCGGCTGGCAGCCTCTCAGGCCTGCCAACCCACGCGAGAAAGCGATCACGCTGTCGATCTCGCGGCTGAAGGCTTGAAAGTGGCCTGGCGTCGTACGCCTCTGTGACGTAGTGGAAAACCGTAAGACCTGTTTGCACAGTTCTCCCGGGCTGAACCCAATGAACTTTATTGCTGCTCAGCCAATCATCTACATCGAGCAGGAGCTTTTGGACTTTTTCCTTAAGCAAGGCTTCGAATTCTGGAAGCGCGTAGTCGGGAAGGCCGCCGTCTGCGACTACAGATCGCTGCAATCGCTTGCCCTCCCCATCAGTCTTCATATTGAACTCGATGGTGTTGGCAAGATCCGTAATGGTCCTGCCAAAATATTCTAGAGCTTGCGGGGTCATGATATCGGGCAGGAGAAATGACCGAGCGCTTGCCCGAAAGTGGCGATCTCCTACGGACTTAACAATCTCGTTCTCAATCATGTCGCGAAGGACGATTCGCGGATCAGCAGTTGGATCGGCTCTGAATACCAACGTGCTCAGATTTCGCCCTGGAGTCTCTTCAAGATCCAGCTCCAGCGGAAGCCCATACGGACCAAGGTAATCCGGATCGGTCCCCCAGATATGCAGGACCTCCGTTATAACAGCGGCATTTGTCGAATCAGGCGGCGCCAACAACGAATCGTCATCAATAAACCGATTCACATCCGCCAGCGACACGCCTGTGTAGTCCGACAGCATCGCGCGGGTAATCGTGCCCTTGTGGCCACGGATGCCGTCGCGCACGGCCGCTTCCACGTATGCGCCCTTGATGACTTCGCGGAACTCGAGGTACGGGATGCCGGCACGCAGCAGGATCCTGATCAGGGGCTTCAGGATCTTGCGGAACGAGAAGATCAGCTGGGCTCTGGCGGCTTCGCGAAGGCGCATCTTCAACTCCTCTGCGCGGGCACGAACAGCCGTTCGTGCTCGCTGATGGCATAGCGGTCGGTCATGCCGGCCACGTAATCGGCGACGGCGCGGGCACGGCCTGCCGCACCCGCCTCGGTTTCCATGCGCTGCGCACTTTGCCGGTGTTCGTCTGGCATCAGCAGCAGGTCGTCCATGAACGCCTAGAACATCTGCTGAACCACGGTGCGGGCCTTGCGCGTCATGCGCTGCACGCGGAAATGCCGATAGAGCTGGTCGCGCAGGAACTGCTTGAGCTGCAGGTGCTCGGCCCGCTTGGCTTCACTCATCTCCACGAGGCCTTCGCCGAGAACGCGCACGGCGTCGATGTCCCGTGGCGCGGCATCCTTCAGCCTGGCGCTGGTGGACTCGATGAGGTCCACGACGATGTCGTTGATCATGCGCCGCACGACCTCGTTCACCAGCCTGCGGCCAGAGATACCGGGGTAGCGTTTTTCCACGTTGGTCAGCTGTCGCCCGAAGATCGGCAGATCGCGCAGTGATTCAAGGTCAATCAGACCTGCGCGCAGGCCATCATCGACATCGTGGTTGTTGTAGGCGATCTCGTCGGCGAGATTGGCGAGCTGGGCTTCGAGGCCGGGCCGCTGGCGCAGGATGAAACGCTGGCCCACATCACCCAGCGTTCGGGCGTTGTTCAGCGAGCAGTGCTTGAGGATGCCTTCCCGGCATTCGAACGTGAGGTTCAGGCCGGAGAACTCCGCGTAGCGCTCTTCGAGCTCATCCACCACGCGCAGGCTCTGCAGGTTGTGCTCGAAGCCGCCGTACTCCCGCATGCACTCGTTCAGCGCCTCCTGCCCGGCATGGCCAAAGGGCGTGTGGCCCAGGTCGTGCGCCAGGCAGATGGCCTCGGTCAGGGATTCATTCAGGTTGAGCGCCACGGCCACGGAGCGGCCGATCTGCGCCACTTCCATGGAGTGCGTGAGCCGCGTGCGATACATGTCGCCTTCGTGGTTCACGAACACCTGCGTTTTGTAGACCAGGCGACGGAACGCGCTGGAGTGCACGATGCGGTCGCGATCGCGCTGGTATTCGGTGCGGTAGCGCGGCGGGGCTTCCGGATGCCGCCTCCCGCGCGACCGATCGTCATGTGCCGCGTAGGGAGCCAGCATCCGCATCACCCGAAGTGCGCGGCCAGGGTGCCGGCCAGCACGTCGTCCGGATAATCCGCCGTGAAACGCGCGGCGCCCAGCTTTTCCAGCAGCACCAGGCGAATGCGCCCGGCCTTCACCTTCTTGTCCACCCGCATGCAGTCGAGCGCGCGCTGCGCGCCGAAGCGTGGCGGCTCCACGGGCAGGCCGATGCGTTCGAGCAATGTGCGCACGCGGCGCACATCGGCATCCTTCAGCAGACCGAGCCGCGCCGACATGTCGGCGGCGATGACCATGCCCGCGGCAACGGCTTCACCGTGCAGCCACTCGGTGTAGCCGGTGGCGGTTTCGATGGCATGGCCGAAGGTGTGGCCGAGGTTCAGCAGCGCCCGATCACCGGATTCGCGCTCGTCGCGGCGCACGACATCGGCCTTGAGCTCGCACGAACGATGGATGGCATGCGCCAGCGCCGATGGATCGAGCTTCAGCAGCGCATCCACGTTGTCTTCGATCCACGCCAGGAACTTCGGGTCGAATATCAGCCCGTACTTCACCACCTCGGCAAGGCCCGCGCGCAGTTCGCGCGGCGGCAGCGTGGCGAGCGTGGCCGTGTCGGCAATCACGACGGCCGGCTGATGGAAGGCGCCGATCATGTTCTTGCCGCCCGGATGGTTCACACCGGTCTTGCCGCCGACGGAGGAATCCACCTGCGCCAGCAGCGTGGTGGGCAGCTGCACAAAGGCGACACCGCGCTGGTAGCAGGAGGCCGCAAAGCCCGCCAGGTCGCCCACCACGCCGCCGCCCAGCGCCAGCACCTGGCAGTCGCGGCCGAAGGCATTGGCGATGAGCACGTCGAGCACCCGCGAGACATGCTGCAGGTTCTTGTACTGCTCGCCATCGGGCAGCAGCAGCTCCACGACCCGCCGGTCGGTCAGCGCGGCGCGCACGCGATCGGCGTAAAGCGGTGCTACCGTGGTGTTGCTGACCAGCAGCAAGTCCCGCGCCTTGATGTGCCGGGACAGCACGGCGGCGTCGGACAGCAGGCCGTCTCCGATCAGGATCGGATAGGCGCGATCGGCAAGGGCGACTTCGAGTTTCAGCACGGGGAAACAGTATAAGGGGCGGCGCCCCAAAGCGGCTCAGCCCTCGGGCTCACGGCCCAGCTCCGCGAGGATGAGCTCGGCTACGCGGGTTACGCGGCGGTTGTCGGTGGAAAGCGTGATGTCGGCGATTTCCTGGTAGAGCGGCTCGCGCGCTGCCCGCAGATCCTTCAGGCGCTGGCTGAGGTCGCCGCCCTTGAGCAGCGGCCGACCCCTGCCCTTGCCCACGCGCTGCAGCTGCTGCGCCAGCGAAGTCTGCAGGTACACCACGGTGCCGGTTTCGTGCAGCAGGCGGCGGTTATCGGGCGCCAGCACCGCACCGCCTCCGGTGGCCATCACGATGCCCGCGCGGTGGCACAGGTCAGCCAGCACCTCGCGCTCGCGCTGGCGGAAGCCGGTCTCGCCCTCGCGCTCGAAGATGTAGGGAATGTCGACACCGGCGTGGCGCTCGATCTCGGCGTCACGGTCGACGAAGGGCTGCTCCAACAGCTTGGCGAGCTGCTTGCCCACGGCAGTCTTGCCGGTACCCATGGGGCCGATCAGGTAGATGTTGTGCTTGCCCAGCATGGGGCACAAAGAATACGGCCGCCCGAAGGCGGCCGCAAAAGAAAGCACCGGCGTGCTGGTGTCAGTTGAAGTCGGAGCAGCTCGCGGACTGACCGAACGGGCTGGTCAAACCGGGTGGCGAACTGTTCCGGTTGTTGAAGTCCGGTGCCGAGGCTGGCAGCAGGAAGGGCAGCGTCGTGCGCGCAAATTCCGTACCCTGCACAGCAGTCCTGAGCCGGCAGCACGATCGACAGGTATTCAGCGTGGTCCTGCGGGTAGTAGATGGAGAATTGCAGAAGCCGTTGGCGTCGGTGGTGCCTGTGCCGGGTGTTACGGTGGCGATATTGCCGGCTTCCATCGACGGCACGCCGCTGTTGTTGTTCCCGTTCTGGTTCTCGCCCGGATCAAGAATGCCGTTGAAGTCGAACGCCAGGTTGCCCGTGACGCGATCTTCATTGATGCAGGTGGCATTCGCCTGAGTGAACCAGGTACCGGTAGAAGGCGCGAGCGGGAGGGCCCGGAAACCCTTGATGTAATTCCAGGACAGGGCACTCAGCGACACCGTGACGCCCGAAACACCGGCTCCGGTGGAATCGGTGACCTGCACGGTGTAGTCAAGCTTGTACTGGGTGTCGTTATTCACTTCCAGAATCGTGTTGCCTGTGCCGAAGGACAGGAACAGCGCCGAACCGGCCACGGTAAGGTCGACCGTATCGGTCACGCCACCCACCGACGCGGAGACGTGCACGCCATTTGACGCGCTCGCCGTGGAACTGGCGCGATAAACGCTGGTGGCACGCCCCTGCAGATCGGTGACTGCCGAACCTACCGACAGCGAGCCGCCGGTCGGATCAACCAGCGAGAACACGACGGTCTGGCCAGCCACCAGATTGTTGTTGGCATCGCGGACCACAGCCGTGACCGTGCTGGTCTGGTTGATCGCCACCGTGAAGGGATTCGCCTGCACGTCGATCTGCGACGGCGTGGAGGCCACGAAGAAGATGCGCCGCTGCGTGGTGCCGCCATTGCTGTTGGTGGCCGTGACCACCGCCTCGCCCGCGGTCGTTGAAGTCAGCGACACGCCTGCCACGCCATTGACTGGCGTGACGGCGGAGGGCGTGGTGAATGTTCCGCGTGTGGTCGAGAAGGTTACCGTGCCGGCGTTGACCGGCGCGCCGCCGGAGGTCCAGGTCGTGGACAGCGTGGCGGGAGCGCCGGGGGCCAAGCCATACTGGGAATCGGCGGCCGGCGACGTGAAGTTGAAGTTGTCTGCACTGACCGTGACGGTCTTGCTGAACGTCGCGCCGGCGCCGGTGGCCGTGATGAGCACACTGGTGCCAGAGGCCGGCGTCATCGTGAACGAGGCGCGGCCATTGCCATCGGTCGTGACGCTGGCGGGGCTGAGGGTTGCAGCCGGGGCTGTGGTCAGCGTAATGGCCTGGCCAGCCACCGCGTTATTGGCCGAATCCGTCAGCACGACTTCGTAACTGCCCGCCGTCGCTGTGATCAGCGCATCGGGACCCTGGATGTTCAGGGCCGTGCCCGACACCGCGACAGTCACCTGGCCGGTGATGCCACCACCCACCGTCGCGGTGACGGTGATCGTGCGATTGGTCTTGTCACCGGGCGAGGACAGCGTGGCCTTCGCGATGCCGGTGTCGTCCGTCACGGCGTTGACCACGGCAAGTCCACCGGAGGTGGTCGAGAACAGCACCGGCACGCCCTTGACGAACTGGTTGTTCGCATCGCGGACCAGCGCGCTGATGTTGGCGGGCGTGGTGCCGCTGGAAGGGATGTTCGGCGCGTCGGTGATCACCGTGACCGCGGATACGGTGCCGGGGGCACCGGGACCAGCACCACCACCCCCGAAGGAGTCGTCGCCACCGCAGCCCGCCAGCGTCGCCAGAGCGAGCAGTGCGGTAAGAATTCCTGTCTTTCGCATGTTCATAAGTCCGTTGCCTGGTTGGGGGCGTTAGTTGACGCTGGCGCCTTCGCGCAGGATCTTGGGTGTCACGAAGATGAGCAGCTCATCCTTGTTGTTCACGCGACCGGTGGACTTGAACAGGTGTCCAAGCACCGGGATGTCCCCCAGGTACGGCACTTTCTTTTCGTTTTCTCGCCGCTCGGTCTCGAGGATGCCGCCCAGCACAACCGTCTGGCCGTCGCCGATGAACACGGTGGTGGTGAGCTGGCTGGTGTCGATGGCCGGCACGTTCACGCCGCCGGCGGTGACGACCACCTGGCCGACGCGATCCTTCTTCACGCTGATGTCGAGGATCAGGCGATTGTCGGGCGTGATCAGCGGGGTCACCTTCAGCTCGAGCAGGGCGGGCTTGAAGGTGATGGTGGAGGCGCCGCTCGACGACGCTTCCTGATACGGGATTTCCGTACCCTGCGAGATCACGGCTTCCTTCTGGTTCGCGGTGATGATGCTCGGCTGCGAGATCACCTCGCCGCGGCCTTCGGACTGTGCTGCCGAAAGCTCCAGGTCGACGATGTAGTCCGAACCCAGGATGGCCCAGGCCAGCGAACCGGCCGGGCTGGGCGCAGGCAGGTTCACGTTGTAGCGGCTGGCGGCCGAACCCAAGGCCACGGCGCCCGGGCCCGTGGGCACCGAGACCGGGTACGGCGAGCCCGTGGACTGCAGGTTGTCGAGCGCTGAGCTGAGCATGTTGTCCACACCCGCCGCGGAACCGGTGGTGGAGATCAGGCCATTGGCGCCGTTCGACTCCGTGCCGGTGAAGCCCAGGCGCACGCCCAGGTCACGCGAGAAGTCCTCGCTCACCACCACGATGCGCGCCTCGATGCGCACCTGGCGCACCGGGATGTCGAGCGTGGAGACGAGCTGGCGGACATTGGCGATGCTGTCGGCCGTGTCCTGGATCAGCAGCGTGTTGGTGCGGTTGTCGATGCTGACGCTGCCGCGGCTGGAAAGCAGCGTCTTGCCGCCGCCCGACTGCGACTGGATCAGCGCCGCGATGTCCTCGGCCTTGGCGTAGTTGATCTGCAGGTACTCGGTGCGCAGCGGCGCCAGGTCCTGGATGTCCTTGCGGGCGGCCAGCGCGGCCTTCTCGCGATTGGCCAGCTCCTCGGTGGGGCCGACGATGATCACGTTGTCCTGCACGCGCTTGTCGAGGCCCTGCAGCTGCAGCACCAGGTCGAGCACATGATCCCAGGGAACGCGGTCGACGCGCAGCGTGACGCTGCCCTTGACCGAGTCGGTGACGAAGATGTTCTTGCCGCTCTGGTCAGCGATGAGCTGCAGCAGCGTGCGGGTCTCGATGTCCTGGAAATTGGCGCTCATGCGCTCGCCCGAATAGACGGGCCTTTCGTCGGTGGGCGCCTTGGCCAGGCGGCGCGGCTGCACCTCGATGACGTACTGGTCATCGCTCTGGTAGGCCAGCTGCTCGAAATCACCGGCAGCCGTGATCACCACCTGCGTGCCCGTGGGCGTGCGCACCGCGTTGAAGCCGCTGACCGGCGTGGCGAAGTCGGCCACGTCGAAGCTGCGCTGCAGGTTCTTGGGCAGGTCGGCGCCGACGAAGTCCACCAGGATCTGGTTGCCCTGCTGGTTCAGGTTGATCGGCGTGCGCGGATCGCTGAGCTTGACGATCAGCCGGCCCGTGGCCGTGCCGTCACTGCTGCGGCGGAAGTCCAGGTTCTGGATCGCGCGGCCTCCGGTGCGGACGGGCGCGGCGGCGGCGGCACTGGTGGTGCGGGCCGCGGCGGTGGCCGGCACGGCGGCGCGAGCGGCCTCGCCCAGCGTCACGATGATCTTGTTGCCCTCGATGCGGGTCTGGTACGGCAGCATGCGGTCCAGGTTCAGCACCAGGCGCGAGCGGCCATTGGCCTCGGCGGCAAGGATGCTGTCGAGACCACCACTGCGCACGTCGATGCGACGCTGCGCCAGCGCCAGCGCCGTGTCGGGCAGGTCGAAGGAAATGCGCGCCGGGTTGTCGATGGTGAACGACAGCGGCTCAGGCGCGGCGCCGCTGGTGGTCATCACCAGCTGCACTCCCTGGCCGGAAAGCGGCTGCACATCCACGGATTGCAGTTTGTTGGCAGGGGCGTCTGCGGCGGTGGCCACAGGTACCGCGAGCAGACCGCCGGTGGCCGCGCACAGCGCGGCAACGAGCAGGGCTCGAAGGGTTTTGGGGATGCCCATATAGCGGTTCATTCTCTTCGTCTCCCTGCCGGTCATTCGTTCAGCGCCAACTGGGCGGCGCGCTCCATGTAGCCGCCGAGTCCATCTGGAACGATTTCGGTAACATTGATCTTCGAGTCTTCGATCGTTGAGATGCGGCCTTCGTTCTGGCCGAGGTAGTTGCCCGCCTGCACGCGATGCACGATGCCGTCGCGGGCCTTCACCAGGCCGTAGCGACGGCCATTCATCGAAAGTGTGCCGACCATCTTCAGCGTGTCGAACGAGAACTGTTCGAGGAACTCGCGGTTGCGCTTGCTGTCGGGCCGCACGCTGGGCGAGCTGGACTCACCCGAGCCGCCCGGCAGGAAGGGAGAACGCAGGCTCTGCGCCGTGTAGAAAAAGCTCTCGTAGGGCTTGATCTCGGGCAGCGGGTCGACGCCGCCAGGCTGTTCCTGCTTGGTGCGGTTGATGAAATCCTCGAGGTCGGAATCCGCCGAAGAGCAGCCCGCCAGCAGTGCCGTGGCGAGAACCGTGAATGCGGTGGCTTTCATCATGTGGAGCTCGATCCGCGCGTGGTCGCGGCATTCTTCTTGCGCGAGGCCTCGACCGCGGCGACTTCCTCGTCATCGAGGTAGCGGTAGGTCTTGGCCGTGACGTCCAGCTGCAGCTGGTCGAACGCGCCGCCCTGCACCTGCTTGAGCTCGACGTTGTGCAGCGTGACGATGCGCGGCAGCGCCGCGATGCCGCTGACGAACTCACCCATCTGGTGATAGGTGCCCGTGAGGCGGATCTTGATCGGACGCTCGGCGTAGAAGTCGCGGCTCTGCTCGGGCTGCGGCTGGAACAGCTGCTGCGTCAGGCCCACGCCCACGCCGGTCTGCGAGATGTCCACCAGCAGGGCTTCCATTTCGGTCTTGCCCGGCAGCTGGCGCAGCATGGCGCCGAAGGACTTCTGGATGTCCTCGAGCTGCTGCTTGTACAGGTTCAGGTTCACGGCCTTGGCGTGCTTGGTGCGGAACTCGTCGCGCAGCGAGCGTTCCTGCTCCTGGGCCAGCGCCAGGTCGTCCTTCTTCTGGTTCCAGACCAGGAAGTAGAGCATCAGCAGCGACAGCACCACGAAGATCAGGCCGATGGCGCCCAGGCGCACCGGCAGCGGCCAGCGACCCGGATCCTTGGGATCGAGTTGGCGCAGTTCATCGAATGTCATTTCGTCCTCCGCGCCGGAGCCTTCTTGTTGCCGGCGGCGGCACCGGTCGCGGCGACGTCACCGGCGGTGGTGACCTGGCGCGCGAACAGCGTGAAATCGCTGCCCGTGGTGTTGCCACGCTTGCTCTCGACGACCTCGAGCTCCGGATCCTTCAGCCACTCGGAGGCGGCCAGCGAGCGCATGAACGATGACACGCGCGTCGAGGACTGGGCCACGCCCTGGATCTTGAAGCGCTGGTCGTTCTGCGTGAGCGCGGTGAGATAGGTGCCGTCGGGAATCGTCTTCACGAAGGTGTCGAACACGTGGACGATCTCGGGGCGCGAGCGCTGCAGCTTCTCGATGATCTGCATGCGCGCGATGAACTGCTGCTTCTGCGCCTCGAGGCTGTTGATCTGCTCGATCTGCTTGTCGAGGAACTTGATCTCGTCGCGCAGCGTGTTGTTGCGGCCCTGCTGCGAATCGATCATGGCGTTCATCATCAGCAGGCCCGCGCCGTACACGACCGCGGCGCCGATCATCGCCCCGACCACGCCGACACCAAAGGCCTTCTTGCGTTCCGTGCGCTGCTGTTCGCGCCACGGCAATAGGTTTATGCGAGGCATTAGTCGAAACTCCGCAGTGCCAGGCCGCAGGCTGTGAGGAGCGCCGTGGCATCACGCTGTACTGCCTGCGCGCGCGCGCGGGAGGAAACCTTCATCTGGCCCAGCGGATCGCCCTTCTCGGCTTCCACGCCGATGCGGCTCTGGACCACGTCGGCGGCGCCGGGGATGTTGGCGCAGCCGCCGCAGATCAGGATCTTCTCCGGCTGCTCGCGGCCCGAGCCCGAGGCCAGGTAGAACTGCAGCGACCGGCTGATCTGCTGCGTCATGTCGTCGATGAACGGGTCGAGCACCTCGGTCTGGTAGTTCGCCGGCAGGCCGCCTTCCTTCTTGGCGCGGCCGGCCTCTTCGAGCGACAGCCCGTAGGTGCGCATGATCTCTTCGGTGAGCTGCTGGCCACCGAAGGCGAAGTCACGCGTGTAAACAACTTTCAGGTTGCGCAGCACGCTGAACGTGGTGGTGCTGGCGCCGAAGTCCACCACCGCCACCGAGCGGTCGATGCCGCCATCGGGCATCTGGTGCGTCATCAGCTTGCAGGCGTTCTCGAGCGCGAAGGCCTCGACATCGACGATGCGCGTGTTGAGCCCGGCGGCGGCGATCGCAGCGCGGCGCTGGTCCACGTTCTCGGAACGCGAGGCCACCAGCAGCACGTCCATCGATTCGCTGTCTTTCTCCGAAGCGCCGAGCACTTCGAAGTCGTACGAGACTTCATCCATCGGGAACGGGATGTACTGGTCGGCCTGCATCTCGACCTGGGCTTCCAGGTCGGAGTCGTTGAGGTTGCGCGGCATCTGGATCACCTTGGTGATCGCAGCGTCGCCGCTGATCGCAACCGCGACTTCCTTGGTTCGCACGCCGGCGCGACGCACGGCGCGGGAGATGGCCTCACCGACGGCATCCGCGTCGACGATGGCCTTCTCGTTCATGGAGTTCTGGGGAGTGGGTTCGGCCGCATAGGCGTCGACCGTGTATTGGCCACCGGACAGGGTCAGTTCGATCAGCTTGATCGACGAGGGCGTAATATCGACACCCAGGACCTGGCGGTGTTTTCGCGGAAATAGAAACACAGATCTCCCTTGTCGTTCAGCTAGTTAGACGCCGAAACGCGTGTCCCGCCTTAGTATCGGTCCAACTATAACTTACGAAACGGTTAAATTGAACGTTATCCGGGGCCCGGTTTCCGTGAGCCCCGGCACAAACCCGTCAAGTTCCTGCAGTGAAATGTTCAATCGCGCCTTAGGATTCGCCCGGTGAAGCCTCTCTATTCCCGTCTGCTCCGGTTCGCCCTGGTGGCCGTGGCCGCCCTGGTCCTCAGCCTCTCCTTCGCGCTGGCCTGCGCCTTTGTCTATGTGGCCCCGGCCCTGCCGACGGCCGAAAACATGCACAGCGTCGAGCTGGCAGTGCCCCTCAGGGTCTATTCACGGTCGGGGGCCCTGGTGTCCCAGATCGGTGAGCAGCGGCGCATCCCGGTGACCTTCGAGGAGGTGCCGCCGCTGGTGTGGAAGGCCGTGCTGGCCTCGGAGGACGACCGGTTCTTCGAACACCACGGCATCGACTGGATGGGCGTGCTGCGGGCGGTGGTGATGAACGTGGCCACGGCAGGCAAAGGCCAGGGTGGCAGCACGATCTCGCAGCAGGCGGCGCGAAACATGTTCCTTTCGCTGGATAAAACGGCCCGCCGCAAGCTGCAGGAAGTGTTCGTCACCTACCGGATGGAGCGGGATTTCACGAAGGAACAGATCCTCGCCACCTATCTGAACGTGGTGCCTTTCGGGCAGCGCGCCTATGGCATCGCCGCGGCCGCGGAAACCTATTACGGCAAGCGCCTCGATGAGCTCACCGTGGCGCAGGCCGCGACGCTCGCGGGCATCATCCAGCGCCCATCGCGACAGAACCCGGTCACCGACCCCAAGGCCGCCGCCGCCCGCCGGGCCTATGTGCTGCGGCGCATGCTCGAGCTGGGGGATATCGACGAAGCCACCGCTGCTGCGGCAGCAGCCGAGCCTTCTGCCACGCGCCGCTATGGGCCGCTGTCGGACGTGGAGGCCCCCTATGTGGCCGAGATGGTCCGGCAGGAGATCGTGCGCCGCTATGGCGAGGCTGCGGTGAACGCCGGCTACAAGGTGGTCACCACGCTGGATGAGCGGCTGCAGACCGCGGCCAACCGGGCGCTGGCGCTGGGACTGATGGAATACGACCGGCGGCATGGATATCGCGGCGCCATCGCCAAGGTGAAGGTGCCGCAGGGCGCCTCGCCCGAGCAGCTCGATGAATTGCTGTCGAAGCAGGAATCGGCTGGGCTGCTGCAGCCGGCCGTGGTCACCAAGGTGGCCGACACCAGCGCCACCGTGCACATCCGGTTCGGCGGGTCTGCCGTGATCCGCTGGGAAGGACTGTCGTGGGCGCGACCGGCCACGCGCAGCGGCGGGGGCGCGGCGCCACGCAAGGCCGCCGATGTGCTGTCGGTGGGCGATGTGGTGTTCGCGCGAGGCGCTGGTGCGATCGCGCAACCTGGTGTCGATCCGCGTGCTGCAGTCGGTGGGCCCCGCGGCCGTGCTGGAGCATGCGGCGAAGTTCGGCTTCAAGACAGACTCGTTCCCGAAGACGCTGTCGCTGGCGCTGGGCACGCAGCTGGTGTCGCCGCTCGAGATCGCCACGGGCTTCACCGTGTTCGCCAACGGCGGGTTCAAGGTGGAGCCTTACTACATCAGCCGCATCGAGGATTCCTCGGGCAAGGTGCTGTTCCAGGCGGAGCCGAAGCTGGCGTGCCAGGCGTGCGAGCAGGCGGCGAGTTATCCGGTGCTGAATTCGGAAGTGGTTGCGACGGAGGCGGCGCCTGCAGAGGGCGTCGCTGGCGCCGATGCCGCGCCCGCAGCGGCCGCCACGCCGGTTCAAATGCCGCGCGTGTTCGGCGATGACGCGCCCGAGTCGCTGCGCCGCCTCGCGAGCCTGCAGGGCGGGATCGGCTACCTGCCCGCCAGCCGCATAGCGCCGCGCGTGCTGTCGGCGCAGAACGCCTGGCTGATGAACAGCATGATGCATGACGTGGCGATGCGCGGCACCGCGCGGCGCACGACGGCGCTGGGTCGTGATGACCTGGCTGGCAAGACCGGCACCAACGGCGAGCGCGACCTGTGGTTCAACGGCTTCAACGGCCGGATCGTGGCCAGCGTGTGGGTGGGCTACGACGACGAGCGTTCGCTGGGCGAGCGCGAGGAAGGCGGCACCGCCGCCGTGCCGATCTGGATGTACTACATGCGCGAGGCGTTGCGGGGCGTGCCTTCGTCCACGATGCCGCGGCCGGGTGGCCTCATCGACATGAAGGTGAATGCGCTGACCGGAACACTGGCTTCACCGGATGATCCGGAAGGCGTGTACGAAACGTTCATGCTGGAGAACCAGCCGCGCATGCCGGAGCCGGGGGAACCGGGGTATTCGACCGGCAGTTCGGATCCGAACCAGCCGGCGGAGAAGGGAAGCGCGGAGCCGCTGTTCTAGCTATATTCGCTGGCGATCATGGCCAAGCGCGCTCCGACCCGTACCGATCACCTGCGCAGCGCAGTGGCGCAGGAGGCCGCCCGCCTCATGGCCGAACACGGCATCCAGGATTTTCACCTCGCCAAACGCAAGGCCGCGGAGCGCTACGGCGTGGTTGAAGGGGCGTTCCTGCCCAAGAACACGGAGATAGAGGCTGCGCTGGCTTCATACCAGCGGCTGTTTGGCGGCGACCAGCATGCCACGAGCCTGCGCGAGCAGCGTCGCGTGGCGGTGGAAGCGATGCGGATGCTGGAGAAGTTCGAACCGCGGCTGGTGGGTGCGGTGTTGAACGGAACGGCGACGGCGCACAGCGACATACAGCTGCATGTGTTCTCGGATAGTCCGGAGGCGGTGTACACGCATCTGATGGACAAGCGGTACGAATACGAGGTGTTCGAACGCAAATTGCGGATGACGGCGGAGCGGGTGGTGGCGGTGCCGTCGGTGAGGTTCGAGGTGGGGCACGATATGGTGGAAGCGTTCGTGTTTCCACGGGACGGGATACGGCAGGCGCCAATAAGTCCAGTGGATGGAAGGCCGATGCGGCGGGCCACGCTTGCAGAAACAACCGCACTGATAAGCGATCTCACTACAGCGCGAAAAATACCGCTGATGTGATCCGCCTTAAGGATTGCTGAATCGGGTCGCTGCTAGCATTTCAGCGTGATCCACCAGCACACGCCTGGCCCGGTCAGTGGTTCGCTGATCCTGGGCATCAATCATTTCTTCCATGACTGCTCCGCGTGCCTCGTCGAAGAGGGCCGATTGACCGTCGCGCTTGAAGAAGAACGCTTCAGCCGCGTCAAGCACACCACGGCATTTCCGAAGATCGCGATTGCGCGTTGCCTTCAGTTCGCGGGGCGGCAGCCGCAGGACATCACCGATATCGCGGTATCCATCTCTCCGTGGCTCCACGCCTCGAGGAAGCTTTGGTACGGACTGCGCCTGGGGCGCGATTCAGGGCCGTTTTTCCGGCAGGAATTCATCAGCGCCCGCGGCAAGCTGCGCGAGCTGCACAAATGGCTGGAACACACCTGGCCGGATCCGCGCCGGCGCCCGCGCGTGCATTTCATTGCGCACCACGAGGCCCATGCGCTCGGCTCGTTCCTGATATCCCCCTTTGATTCCGCTGCCGTGCTGTCCGTGGATGGGTCCGGGGAATGGTCGACCTCGATGCTGGGCCATGGACAAGGCACCGCGATGCGCACGCTGCGCGAATCGTATTTCCCGCATTCGCTGGGCTCGTTCTACGAAGCGGCCACCGAGTATGTCGGGTTCCAGCCCAACTACGATGAAGGCAAGACGATGGGGCTTGCTCCATTCGGCGATCCTTCCGTCTTCCACGCGGAACTCGCCCGGAGCGTGTGCGTTACTGACGACGGCGGCATCAGCATCGACCCGCAGTGGTTCCGCTTCCAGAACGGAGGGCGGCGCCGATACGGACCGCGATTCGTGGAGAAGTTCGGCCCCCCGCGGGAGCGCGGCAACGCGAAGGCGCCCTTCCAGAAGCATCACAATGACGTGGCGGCCGCCGCGCAGAGCGTGCTCGAAGAGGCCGGCCTCAAGCTCGCGAACACGCTGCATCGCATGACGGGCGAGAAGAACCTGGTCATCGCCGGCGGCGTGGCGCTGAACAGCGTGATGAACGGCAGGATCCTGCGGGAGACCGCGTTCGACGATGTGTACATCATGGCGGCGGCCGGGGACAACGGCACCTGCATCGGCGCGGCCTATGTCGTGTTCAACAGGATACTGGGACAGCCCCGCGGCCAGGTGCACCTGGATCCCTATCTCGGCACGGCGCACGATGACCTCGCCGTGGAGAAGGTCCTGAAGGAAGCCAAGGTGAGATACCGGCGCTCCCCCGATATCGCGGCCGAGACGGCAAGACTGCTGCGGGACCGCCAGATCGTGGGCTGGTTCCAGGGTCGCATGGAGATCGGGCCGCGCGCGCTCGGCAGCCGCAGCATCCTGGCCGACCCCACGGACCCGGGCATGAAAGACAAGATCAACGCCGAAGTGAAACACCGAGAGGCGTATCGCCCCTTCGCGCCCTCCACCATCGCCGAAGCGCGCAACGATTACTTCGACATCGGCGTGGAGGATCCCTTCATGCTCAAGGTGTGCAACGTGCTGCCAGAGAAGCGCGCCCTGCTTCCCGCGATCACGCACGTCGATGGCAGCGCGCGCCTGCAGACCGTGCGAAGCGAAACCAACCCGCTGTACCACAGGCTGATCAGCGAGTTCGGGCGGCTGTCGGGCGTGCCGGTAGTGCTGAACACGAGCTTCAACATCATGGGAGAACCCATCGTCGAATCGCCGATCAACGCGCTTCGTTGCTTCTATTCCACCGGACTGGATGCGCTGGCCATCGGCAGCTTCCTGCTCACCAAGGAATAGACCGCCATGGAAGAAGGAGCCGTCAGAGTCCGGATCGAACAGGGGTGCGCCGGACTGGTCGCGCTGGAGAGCGACTGGCGGGCGCTTTGCGAACGCGCGCCCGGCCGCTGCTACGTGACCACCTATGAGTGGTACGAGGCGCTGCTGCGCCACAGGCTGCGCAAGCCGGATGCGGTGCGCTTCATCGCCACCTACATCGGCAATCGGTGCACGGCCATCATCCCGATCCAGCCGAACGAGATCGCCGAATGGGTGCTGCGCGGGCTGGACTCATACTCGATACCGAAGGACACGCACACGCCGCTGTGCGATTTCCCGGTGAGCGATGATTTCGATCCCGAGGCGTCCTGGGATGCCATCCGCGCGGAACTTCGCCGACAGAACCTGAAGGTCTCCGCCATCCGCTTTCCGCGAAATCCCCATTCCTCGGGAGTGGAACTGGCCCTTGCCCACGGCGGGGCGCGCACCGTCGCGCGCCGCACTGGCGCGAGCTGCTATTTCGACAGCAGCGAGAGCATCGAAACGATTCGCGCGCGCTACAGCTCGCGGCTCAAGAAGAGCCTCAAGCGTGGTCGCGGCAAACTGGCGGCCGCCGGCGAAGTGACCATCCGCACCGCGACATCGGGCGCTGACCTGGAATGGGCGTTCAACGAATTCCTGCGCATCGAGGGCTCCGGCTGGAAGGGCACTCGCGGCACGGCATCGGCGCTGGGACTGGATGATTCCGCGACCGCCTTCTACCGCTACTTCTTCGATCCTGAATCGCCGCGACTTGGCGCACATGTGCGCCTGCTGATGCTCGAGGGTCGGCCCATCGCCGCGCAGCTCGGCCTGCAGCGTGACTCGGTGCGATACATCATCAAGATCGCCTACGACGAACAGCTCGCCGACCTCTCACCGGGGCAGGTGCTCATGGACCGGGCCATCGAGGAAGCCTGCGGCGCGGCGGAAGTGACCAGGCTTTCGCTGGTCACCGGCGTGAGCTGGATGCGGGACTGGCGCCCGTACAACCGCCCCGTCATGACGCATTGGCTGGCGCTGACGCCGTTGAGCCAGGTGCTGCTGGGAATCTGGTATTGCAGCTACAAGCTGCTGTCCGCGCGCAACCGGCGAGTCCGTCGCACCGACGCCGAGGGCACGCCGCCCCCGGCGCGCGGCTGAACCCGGGCTCAGCGTCCCTTGTTGCAGTCCGCGAGGCAATCGCGGACAAAACCGGCGGTCACATCGACATGCGGTTCGAGCAGCATGGTGTCGACCACGCATCCTTCAGGCCCCACGTATTCCCGATAGTCGCGGACATGGCGTCGCCACTTGCGCGGCGCGTCCAGGGATTGGCCCCAGGTTTCGGAAGGAATGATGAAGCTCACGCTGACCGGCAGGGATTGCGGCGTATAGCGGCGGGCGCCGTGCATCGTGTTCTCTTCGACGGCCAGTCGCCAGGCACTCGTTGGCGAGGGGTCGCGTTGTCTTGCGGCCTGGGCTTCGCGGCGGCGACGCAGGCCGGAGCGCACATGGGAAACGATGCCGAGGGGATCCTGCAGCAATGCACGCACATGCTTGAAGGCGCGCTCCAGAAGTTCCACCACCCTGCCGGTGAACAGCCGCAGCCCGCGATAGGCGCTGGGATGGGAGCAGCCCAGGAACAGCAGTCGCACGACTTCCCGCCCGCGCTGCTGCAACTGCGCGACCAGCTCCCATGCGATGGTTCCGCCCGCGCAGAAGCCCGCGATCACCAGGGGTCCGTGCGGCTGCCAGGCCTCGATCTGGTCGGCGTAGTGCCGCGCCAGGTCTTTCACACTGTCGAGAGGCGCGCTGCCACCGTCGATGCCCGGAGGCTGCAACCCGAAGAAGGGCTGCTCGCGATCCAGCCGCGAGACCAGGTGGCGGTAGCAGAAGACATCGCCATTGTGCCCGGCAACGGCAAACACCGGCAGTCGCCCCTCGCCCGCCTGCAACGGCACGATTGAAGTACATCCCGCCTCGACGGCCAGCCGCTCCAGCGCGGCGACCAGTTGCGGCTTGAGCTGGACGATGCGGTCCTTGAGTTCTGGCGTGATCAGGCCCGGCGCTCCACCCAGACGGAGGTTGCCCGATTCCACTCGCACCTGGACGCCAAGCCGCTGCAGCTCAGCCAGCAACGCCTCCACGCTCAAATCTCGACCTCCTCCTGCACGCTGCCCCCGCCGGCGAGCCAGCGCTTGCGCTCCACGCAGGTCGCCATCGTCGCAACCGTCTGGTGCTCGAAGACATCGCGCAGGCGCACGTCGACGCCGGTCTGGGCCTTCAGCCGGGTCACGAGCTTCGCGGCCATCAGCGAATGACCGCCGAGATCGAAGAAGTTGTCATCGGGACTGTCGACCGACCGATCGAGGATCTCTTCGTACACCCGCGTGACGATGGCGATGGTATCGGCGGCGGCCGCCTGCACCGCTGGCGCCGGCACTGACGTTTTGACGGGAGCGGCACTGTCGGCCGCCGCAGCCACGCGGCGCGGCAGCGCGGCAACCAGGGCAGCCGGATCCGCCAGCATGTCGTCGAGAATCAGCAGATACGCCTCTATCCAGCCGCGGACCGAGCGCTCGGCATAGAGATCACTGTTGAAGTCGCAGACCAGCACGGCGTCGGCGCCCGAATCGACGACATTGATCATCAGCTCGAAGCCGATGTGGCTGCCGGGGGCGGCTATCGATTCCACCTTCACGGGACCGAAGTCGAACGGCGACGTGAGCTTGTCGATGTTGAATGTCAGGCAAACCAGCGGCGTGCGCGACGGGTCGCGTGGCAGCCGCAGCGCCTGCACCAGCGTGCCGAAGGTCAGGAACTGGTTCTCCAGTGAATCGACCACGTTGCCGCGCGTATTGGCCATGTGCCGCGCGACCGTGGCCTGCGGATCGATGTGGCTGCGCAGCGGCACCGTGTTCACGGCGTGCGCGATCAGGTGCGGGTTGTCCATCGAGGCCTGCTCGGCCACTGGAATGCCCAGCACGATATCCCGCTGCCCGGAGAGCTGGTGTAGCAGCAGCTCGTAGCCCGCAAGCAGCGTGACAAACAGCGTGCATCCCTGGCGCGCGCCGGCCTGCCTGATGCGCGCGTAGCGCTCTGCCTGCAGCGGCACTTCGCAGCGTCCACCGTTGAAGGTCTTCACGGCGGGCCGGGGAAAATCCTCGGGCAGGCGCAGCACGGGCGCGCCGTCGGCGTACTTGCGCTTCCAGAACTCAAGCGACTCCGTGGCCCGCTGCTGATGCCCGGACTCCGATTCGCGCCGCACGAACTGCTCGTAGGAGCCGGCGGGCGGAAGTTCGGCCTGCAGGCCATAGAGAGCGGATTGATAGGCCTTGCCCAGATCGCCGAAGAACACCGAGGTGGACCAGCCATCGCAGACGATGTGATGCACGGCCACCACAAGCAGATTGCGGTCCGGCGCCAGACGCACCACCAGGACGCGCATCAGCGGCCAGTCCAGCGGCGTCACCGGCTTGCGCAACTGGTCCTGCAGCACCTTCTCGACGGCGGCGCGCTGCTCGGTTGCCGCAGTGGCCGACAGGTCGAGCGTCTGCAGCGGAACCCGGGCGCTGGCTGCGATCTCCTGCTGCTCGAGCTCGGGCAGGATGCGCACGCGCAGGGCGGCGTGGCGGGCGACAACGTCGGCCAGCGCATCTTCGAGCGCTTCGATATCGAGAGGACCCACCAGCGTCAGCGCATGCACCAGGCTGTAGGGACGATTGGCGTCCTCGTCCAGGTTCATGGCCGCGAGCATCTCGCGCTGGCCTTCTGTCAACGGCAGGCGGGCATTTGATGGGTGGGTCATTCAGG
Source organism: Pseudomonadota bacterium (assembly GCA_016720075.1). Lineage (GTDB taxonomy): Bacteria > Pseudomonadota > Gammaproteobacteria > Steroidobacterales > Steroidobacteraceae > ZC4RG30. The sequence goes on along the minus strand of JADJXW010000001.1, from coordinate 28,936 downwards.
CTCCCGCGGACTGGCTGGTGTTCCCCGGAAGGAACTCACAGTCCACCATCTTCACCAGCGTTTCGCAAATGCAGCGGGTGACGGCCGCGATGTCGTCCTCGCTGTGGGCAACCCCCAGGAATCCGGGGCGCCCTTCCCAGATATGGATTCCCCGGGCGCGCAGCAGCGGGAAGAACAGGCTCGCCAGCGGCAGGTCCGGCGGGAAATTGAAGTAGAACATCGACGAGAAATGCGTGACCTTCAGCGGAATGGCGCGGCCAGCCGCGAACGCGTTGATCTCCTGCACCAGTTGCGTGGTGCGCCGGTTGAGCTTGCGCTGCAGCTGGGGACCTTCGGCCTTGAGCTTCTGGAGCACGGCGCGGGCGCTTGCCAGCGCCAGCGGATGGCGCACGAAGGTGCCCGCGAAGAAGGTGACGCCCACTTCAGGGTAGGAATCGTCGCCGTACTGCCAGCCGCCGCCGTCGAGCGCATCCAGGTAATGCGCCGATCCGGCCACGATGCCGATCGGCATGCCGCCGCCAACGACCTTGCCATAGGTGACGATGTCGGCGCGCACGCCGAATATCTCCTGCGCGCCGCCCGGGCAGCTTCGAAAGCCGGTGACCACTTCGTCGAAGACCAGGGCCGCGCCACCCTTGGTGGCGATCTCGCGCAACTCCTTCAGGAATTCGCGGGGCTGCAGGTCGGGGCGGCGGCTCTGGACGGGCTCGACGATGATGGCAGCGACATCCCCCGCCATTTCGCGCAGCGTCTGCAGCGTGGCGGGTGCGCCGTATTCCAGCACCGTGATGTTCTCGACCATCGCGGCGGGAATACCCGGCGCGATGGGCAGCGAACGCGAGGTGTCGCCCGACTGCACCGGACGCGCCAACACCTCGTCGAAGATGCCGTGGTAGTCGCCCGTGAACATCACGATGCGGTCGCGGGCCGAAACCGTGCGCGCGATGCGGATGGCCGCCATCACGGCCTCTGATCCGGTGCTGCAGAACGCCACACGGGCGCAGCCGCTGAACTCACTGACGAGCGCGGCAACCTCGCCCGCCAGCGGCGTCTGCGGTCCGATTTCGAATCCCGCCTCGAGCTGCTGGCGGATGGCCGAGGCGATGAAATCCGGATTGTGTCCGAACAGCGCCATGCCGAAGCCGTTCACCAGATCAATGTATTCGTTGCCATCGACGTCCCAGAGCTTCGAGCCGGATGAACGTACCGTGACGATCGGGTAGACCATCTCCTTCCAGATCTGGCGGAATCCGGCCACGCTGCGCGGATCGGCCAGGTGCGCGCGATGAGCCGCCGTGAAGGCCTTGGATCCCGGCGTGCGGGTGGTGTACTGGCCGATCGGTTCCGACAGCGCATTCTGCTGCTTGTCGTTGAGTCCGCCCGACGGGCCGCGCGTGGGTGGCCGGTATGGACCGAAGGCGATCGGACGGGAGTCCGCGGCGGCGGCAGCCGGACGCACGACCGGGGCTTTCGGCGCGACCGGTGCGGCCTGCAACGCAACCGGCGCAGGAGGCGCTGCTCCCGCGCCCTGCAGCATGTCGAGCTGCCGCGCCATCAGTTCCAGCTGCTGCGCGAATACCGCAGCCAATCCCTCGGCCGGCGCTGTCGCGCCGCCACGGGCCACCAGTGGAGCACCGGCAACAGCAGGCGCAGCCGCAGCGGGTCGCTTCGCGGCGGGAGCCGCGGGGAGTGACTGCGGCGCGAGCTGCAGCAGCCTTTCTGCCAGCGCATCAACCGTTCCCAGGCCCTCGCCGAGTTCGCGGACACTGACGCGCACGCCAAAGTGCTTCTGGATCGCGCCGGTCGCCTGCGCGAGGAACAGCGAATCCAGCCCCAGCTCCAGATACGGCACGGAGGCCGTGAGCGCAGCAGCTTCGATGCCACTGAGATCCGAGAAGAGCTGCTGCACCTTGGTGACCATCAAGGCCTTTCGGTTATCCACATCGACCTCTTGATTCTCGAGTAGCGGTTCCTGCTGCGCAGGGACTTCCAGTGGGGGCATCGACGCGCCGGGATCCACCCAGCAACGTCGACGCTCGAATGCATATGTCGGCAGGCTGACGCGGCAGCGCGTCTCGCCTTCGTAGAGCCGCTGCCAGTCCAGGCTCACGCCTTCGCACCACAGGCGCCCGGCAGCCGCCAGGAATGCATCTCCGTCGAGGGCCGCATCCTGGGAGCCATGCATGCTCGGCAGAACCAGCTGCTCGCGCGCTTGCTCGCGATGCTGCCGGCGCAGCGTGCACAGCGCCTGGCCGGGACCAACCTCCAGCAGCGCCATCGACGCATCGAGAAGTTGCCCGATGCCCGCGCAGAACTGCACGGGTTCGCGCAGCTGTCGAGCCCAGTAGTTCGCGCTCATCACCTCCGCGACCTCGACGGTCCGGCCGGTGAGGCTGGATATCCAGGTTCGTTCCGGCTCATGCATGGGCGTGGCGGCGACGATGCGCTCGAAGGCGACGACCACCGGTTCCATCATGGATGAGTGGAACGCGTGCGACGTGGCGAGCGGCTTGGCGGTCACCCCGGCCGCAGCAAGGCGCTGCGCCAGCATCTGGCACGCGGCGGTCTCCCCGGACACCACGGTGAGCTGCGGCGCATTGTGCGCAGCGATGCACACGCCCGTGCCTTCGAGGTGCGGCGACAGCTCCGACGCGCCGAGCCGCACGGACAACATCTGGCCCGCGGGCTGCTGCTGCATCAGCCGCGCGCGCTCGAACAACAGGCGCAGGGCATCATCGCGGGTGAACAATCCGCCCAGGCAGGCGGCCACGTACTCGCCCACGCTGTGGCCGATCATCGCGACCGGATCCACGCCGAGGTGCATCCACAGCCTCGCCAGCGCATATTCGATGACGAACAGGGCGGGCTGTGTCACGGCTGTCTGCCGTAGGCGTTCAGAGGCTGCGGCCTCGTGCCCGGGTTCCGGATAGAGCACTGCGCGCAGATCGAAGCCGAGCAGCGGCCGCAGCACATCCGCGCAGGCATCCACCTCCGCGCGGAATACCGGTTCGGATTCGTAGAGGGCCTTGCCCATGTTCACGTACTGCGAACCCTGCCCGGGGAACAGGAAAGCCACGGACCGGGCCTGCGGAGCAGCGGAAGACGCCAGAAGACGCTGTCCCTCGCCGCGCAGACCAGCCACCGCGTCCGCGACCGAATGCGCAACCACGGCACGCCGCACGCCAAAGGCCTTGCGTCCCGTATGCAGCGTGAAAGCCACGTCGGGCAGCGCCATGCCGGGCTCCTGCTCGAGCCTGTCGGCGAACGCCGCAGCGCAGGTCCGCCGGAGTCCGCAGTCTGGCCGACACCACCAGCAGGCTGGCGGAGCGACGCGTGGGGCCCGACACGGGGAGCGGCGCCTCTTCGACGACGACATGCGCGTTGGTGCCGCCTACACCGAACGAACTGACGCCCGCGCGCCGCGGCGACTCGCCCCGGGGCCACGGGCGAAGCTGCGAATTGACGAAGAAGGGGCTGGTTTCCAGCCCCAGCTTCGGGTTGGGGCTGTTGTAGTTGATGCTGGCCGGCAACTGGCCGTGCCACAACGACAGCGCGGTCTTGATCAGGCCCGTGACTCCCGCGGCCGCATCGAGGTGGCCCACGTTGCCCTTGACCGAACCGATGGCGCAGTAGCCGGTGCCTTCAGCGCCGCCCATGCGGAAAGCCTGCCTCAGGCCCGCCACTTCCACCGGATCGCCCAGCGACGTCGCCGTCGCGTGCTTCTATATAGGAGGTGGTGGATGGATCCACCCCCGGCGAGCGCCTGGGCCATCACGATCACCTGCGAGTGACCATCGACGCTCGGCGCGGTGAAACTGACCTTGCTGCTGCCATCATTGTTCAGCGCCGCGCCCTTGATGACCGCGTAGATGCGATCACCGGCCGCAACCGCATCGGCCAGGCGCTTGAGCACCACGACGCCGGCGCCATTGCCGAAGACGGTGCCCGCGGCCTGCGCGTCGAAAGGACGGCAGTGGCCATCAGGTGAAGTGATGGAACCGTCCTGCCACAGGTAGCCGCGCTTCTGCGGCAGCAGGATGGCCACGCCACCGGCCAGCGCCACATCGCACTGGTAGCTCTGCAGGCTCTGCACCGCCGAGCACACCGCAACCAGCGAAGTGGAGCAGGCCGTCTGGATGGTCAGCGCGGGACCCTTCAGGTCGAGCTTGTAGGCGACGCGCGTGGCCAGGTAATCGTGTTCGTTGCCCACCAGCGTGGTCAGCAGGCCCGGCCCGCTCACCACATCGCGCCGGCTCAGCAGGTTCTCGATGAGATACATGTTGTAGCCGGCGCCGGCATAGACGCCGATGGCGCCTGGGAACTCGCCGGGAACGATGCCCGCATCCTCCAGCGCCTCCCAGCTCACTTCGAGCATGGCGCGCTGCTGCGGGTCCATCACCTCGGCTTCCCGCGGGTTCAGGCCAAAGAACGCGGGATCGAACCGGTCGGCATCCTGCAGCACGCCGCGCACGCGCACATAGGCCGGATCATCGCGACTGCCGGGCTCTTCAAGCACGGAGGGCTCGAGATCCTCGGCGGCGAAACGCGTCAGGGTTTCGCGGCCCTCGACCAGCACCCGCCAGAATTCGGCTGGATCGCGCGCGCCCGGAAACCGGCCAGAGATTCCGACAATCGCTATGCCGCCATCCGGATCGTAGCTCTCGGCGTAAGACATGCTCAGCCTCCTTTCCTTGGCAGCGTTGGCGGCTTTCGCGCTTCGAGCTGGCGCCGCGCGCGCGCGGCAATCTCGGCGGCCATGTCGCGCGCGGCAGGCGCGCCATCCAGCGCCTGCGCCAGCGTGCGGATGGTCGGATACTGCAGCAGCAGCACGATCGGCAGGTCGCGCTGCAGACGCTCGGCCAGGCGACGATGCGCCTGCATCAGCAGCAGCGACTGCCCGCCCAGCTCGAAGAAATTCTCATCGACCGAGAGATCGTCCGCCGAACAACTCGCTCCAGATCGAAGCCACCAGGCGCTGCATCTGCGACGCGGGCGCCGCGCCGGCACCCCGGGTGCGCGCAGGCGCGCCCGCCTTGGACAGCCGCGCCGAACTGCCGCGCAGCGCCTCGGGCAGCGTTGCCAGGATTCCCGACAGGCTCGCGTCCGCGGCAGCGCCGTCATGGAAGCAAGCACCGAAGAGAGCGCCTGCGCGTAAGCCTGCAGCGACTGCGCGTCGATCGCGCCCGATGCTGGCAGCATGCGGATGCGCAGCGCTTCGCCGGGGGTGACAGCCAGCGTCAGGCCATAGCTGGTCGACTCCGGGGCGTGGGCAACGCGACAGCGCACGCCGTCACAAACTGCAGCGCGCCTGCATGTCGAACTGGTAGTTCTGGAACACCACGGGCTCTCGAAAACCCTGTGGCGCCAGGGCACGGCGGACTGCGACTGGATCTCCTCTGGCGAGGAGTACTGGTGGGTCGCGAGTCCCGACAGATTGCGATGCACGCCCTGGAGGAGCTCGCGCAGGCTGCTGCCCGCCTCGAAGCGAACCCGCACGGGCAGGTTGGTGACGCAGGGCCCTACCAGCGTTGACACACCAGGCAGATCCGGCGGGCGGCCGGAGAACGACGCGCCAAACACGACGTCCGGGCTCGCGCTGCAGTGGTGAAGCACGATGGCCCACGCGAGCTGCACGCACGCGTTGAGGTGACCTGGTGCTCGCGCGCGACGCGGAAGCGCGGCAGTGCCGCGGCATCAGCTGCACCACCTCGCCATCCGCGTGCGCAGGAACCGCCGCGCCTTCCCGCGCGGGCATGCCAAGCGCAAGCGGCGCGCTGAACCCGGCCAGGTACTCGCGCCAGAACTCCGCCGAACCGGGACGCTCGGATGCCAGCCAGCCGATGTAGTCGGCATAGCGGCTGCCCGCCCTCTCAACCGGAGTTCCGGCTGCACTGGCCCCGTAGTCCCGCGCGATCTCGCCGATCAGCAGCGGCCATGACCAGCCATCGACACACAGATGATGCGTGGTCCACAGCAGCACATGCTGCTGATCACCCGTGCGCAGCACATCAAGGCGCAGCGGCACGCGCGCTCTCAGCGCCACCGGCCGCGCGCCGTTCTCGCGCGCGACGGCGTCGATTTGCCGTCGCTGCTCCTCCGCACCGAAGGCGCGCAGATCCTGGACCTGCCAGTCGCATTGCGCCTCGGGCAGCACTACCTGCAGGGGTTCGCGGCCCACGTCACCGACAAAGGCGCTGCGCATTACCGTATGGCGATTGAACACCACCTGCGCGGACCGACGCAGCCGCTCGACATCGAGGGCTCCCTCGAGCCGGAACTCCCATTGCTCCAGCCCCGGCGTCTTGCCGGCGGATTCGACCGAGTAGAAGAAGTCGCTGCATCGGAGCAAGACGATGCGCGTCTTCCATCCCGGGATAGCGCTTCCAGAGACTGTCGACATCGTTCTGCGCAAGCGTGGCGAGCGGGAAATCCGATGGCGAGCGTCGGCCGCGGGCGCCGGGCTGCGCCAACGCAGCCAACTGCCCGAGTGCCTTCCCGTAGGCATGCGAGAGCTTCTCGACCCGATCGGCAGGCACGATCGCCGGATCGAAACTCCACTGCACCTCGAACCGGCCATCGCGCACCACGGCAAGCGCCTCGATGGCGTGGGTTCGCCGGTTGCGCGGGCCATGCCACGGACCGGTGGATTCCGGCGCGAACTGAAGCAGCCGCAAGCCGGCGACCAGCGCATCGGACTGACCCAGGTAGTTGTACAGCAGCCCAGCCGGCGGCTGCGCCGCAAGCTCGGCGCGCAGTGCGGGGTCGGGCGCAAACGCGCGCAGCACGCCATGGCTGAGGCCACGGTGCGGCACCTTGCGCAGGTGCTCCTTCACAGCCAGCAGAACCTGCGCCGGATCATCTGTAACCGGAGCATCGATGCTGAGCGGAAACAGCGCGGTGAACCAGCCGATCGTGCGCGACACGTCGAGATCGCCCACCACATCCTCGCGGCCGTGCCCTTCCATGTCGATGGACAGAGGGCCCGCGTTCCCGCACTGGCGCTCGGCCATGAGCAAGGCCGCCAGCAGCGCGTCATTGGCCTGGGTGCGGAACAGCGCGGGCAGTTCCGTCATCACGCGGCGCGTTGCGTCGGCATCAAGCACCTGGGTGATGACCTTGAGTTGTCCTTCATGCCCTGCGGGCTGCGCCGCGCGCTTGCCGGCCTGTTGCCAGTAGCCGGAAGCCGCAAGCGCGGCGGGCGTGGAGGCGAAGGCCTGAAGTGCAGCCACCCATTCCGGGAACGAAGCACCCCGGGCCCGCTGAGCCAGGCTGCCGGCTCCTTCCAGGCATGCCGTTTCCAGGTCTTCGAGCAGCGGCCGCCAGGAAACGCCGTCGATCACCAGGTGATGAACGGCCAGCAAGAGGCGGTCCGGCCGCCCCTGGCCGCAGCGCATCAGCACCGCCGTGAGCACCGGGCCATCGTGGATGTCGAGTGATGACTGCGCTTCGACGCCCAGCGCCTCGATGCGCGACGGCAATTCGCTGTCCGACACCCGCGTCAGATCCTCGACACGCAGCGCGGGCGCCGAAGCATCGGCCACGCAGAGCTGGCGCCAGCCGCCTTCCCCAAGCGGGTACCGCAGCCGCAGCGCGTCGTGATGCGACGCTACGGCCGACAGCGCGAGCCGAAGCCGGGCCTCATCGAGCGGCTGCGCCAGCCGGAACAGATAGGCCTGGTTCCAGTAGCCCGGCTGCTCGAATGAATGAGCGAAGAACCACTGCTGGATGGGTGACAGCGGCACATCATGCGTATCACGCGACTGCAGGGCGGCAGGCACACTGCGGTTCACGGTGCCGGCCCTGGCGGCAAGGTCCGCGAGCACCGGGTGATCGAAGATCATGCGGGGTGTCACGCGCAAACCGGCATCACGACAGCGCGAGATGATCTGGATGATCAGGATGGAATCGCCGCCCAGCGCGAAGAAGTTGTCGTCGGTGCTGACATCCGGCAATCGCAGCACGCTCTTCCAGGCATCGACGAGCGCGGCTTCGGCCGCCGATCCGGGCGCGACAAGCCGGCGCTGCTCCCCGCCAGCGCGGGCGTTGGGCGCCGGCAGCGCGCGGCGATCCACCTTGCCGTTGGAGGTCAGGGGCAGGCGATCCAGGAACACGAAATCCGCTGGCACCATGTACTGCGGCAGGTTCTCGCGCAGCCTGGCCTTGATCTGCCCCGCGAGCTTGCCATCGGCCGGCGCGCGCGGCACCACGTAGACGGCCAGCCGCTTGTCGCCGGGCACATCCTCGCGGGCCATCACGCAGACCGACTGCACCACGGGTTGCGCTGCGATCTGCGATTCGATTTCGCCCAGTTCGATGCGGAAGCCGCGGATCTTCACCTGGTCGTCGCCGCGCCCGAGGCACTCGATGTCGCCATCCTCCAGGCGTCGTGCCAGGTCGCCGCTGCGATACATCACCTGCGCGCGATCGCGGCGGAACGGATCGGGCACGAAGCGTTGCGCGGTCAGCTCGGCGCGGTTGAGGTATCCCAGCGCAACGCCTGCGCCACCGACGTGGATCTCGCCGGTCACGCCTATCGGCGCGGGATCGCCGTAGCGATCGAGAATGTAGACCTGCAGGTCGGGGATTGGAACACCGACCACACTGCCCTTGCCTGCCTGCAGGTCTGCCCGCCGGATCGGGCGGTAGGTGACATGCACCGTGGTTTCGGTGATGCCATACATGTTCACCAGCGATGGCGTCTGGTCTCCGTAGCGATCGAACCAGGGCGCCAGGCTCTGCAGCTCCAGCGCTTCGCCACCGAAAATCACGTATCGAAGCGCATAGCGGGCATCGCCCACCTCGCTGTCGGCCTGGATGAAGGACCGGAAGGCCGAAGGCGTCTGGCGGAAACACGGTCCGCCCTCCGCCTGCACCAGATCGCGGAACTCATCCGGCAGCTTCGCCACCATGCCGGGCACGACCACCAGTCGACCGCCGAAGGCGAGCGCGCCCCACAGCTCGAACACCGTCCAGTCGAAGCTGTAGGAGTGGAACAGCGTCCAGACATCGCGCTCGTTGAAGCCGTACCACGGTTGCGTCGCATCCATCAGTCGCACGACGTTGCGATGCGTGACGCGCACACCCTTCGGACGACCGGTGGAGCCGGAGGTGTAGATGATGTAGGCCAGGTCGTCGGGCCGCGAGGGAACATCCGGCGCAGTGACTGGCGCATCGCTCGCATCGGCCAGCGTCAACGCACTGACCTGCGCGCCGGCGAAATCCGCAAGGAAGGCCTGTTCGGTCACCGCCACGCGCACCTCGGAGTCTTCCAGCATGAACGCGATGCGTTCCTTCGGATAGACCGGGTCCAGCGGCAGGTACGCCGCGCCGGACTTCAGGATGCCCAGGATGCCGATCACCACCGCCTCACTGCGCTCCACGCGCAGCGCGACGAGCTGGTTGCGGGTCACGCCCGCCGCGAGCAGCCGATGGGCGAGCTGGTTCGCGCGCCGGTCAAGCTCGGCATAGGTCAGCGATGATTCGCCGCTGGTGACCGCGATGGCCCCCGGCACGCGGGCGACCTGCGCCGCGAATGTGGCGTGCAGTGTCTGCTCGCTGGGAAACTCGCGCAGCGGATTCCAGTCGTAAAGCGCCATCTGGCGTTCGGCGTCGGACAGCAGTTTCAGCTGCCCCAGGTGAGTCAGTGCTTCACCGGCCAACCCGGTGAGTATCGCCAGCAGGTGCGCGTGCAGGCGCTGCGCGACGGCGTCGGCCACGCGCGTGCGCAGGTACTCCAGGCGCACCAGCAAGCGCTCGTCACCATAGGCGATGAGCGTCAGCGGAAAGCTGGTCTGGCCCAGGTATTCGTATGTCGCGGGGACTGGCGCGTGCCCAGCCATGCGCGCGTCCAGCGAGGCGCTGTCGAACACCACGGCGTTCTCGAACAGCGGCGTGCCGCGCGGCACATCGCTCCAGGCCTGCGCCTGCACCAGGGGCGTGTGTCCCTGGTCGCGCTGGGCGCCTGAGCGCGCGCGCAGTGACTGCCGCAGGGTTCAACCTGACCGTCGGCGGGAATGACGGCCCGCATCGGCAGCGTGTTGATGAACAGCCCCGGCATCTGCTCGACCTCGGGCAGCGAGGAACGACAGCAGACGCGCGTGGCGCCGAAGACGATGTCTTCTTCGCCCGAGTAACGATGCAGCAGGATGGCCCAGGCGGCCTGGAGCAGCGTGTTGAGCGTTACGCCGGATCGAGCGGCGCGCGCGCCAAGGCGCGCGGTGAGATCCGCCGGCAACTCGGCCTGCACGGCCGACTGGACGGCAACGCCGGGAGGCAGCGCCTGCGGGGCGTGATCGACCACCAGCGGAGTCGGCGCCCGGAATCCCGACAACTGCTCGCGCCAGAATCCTTCCGACCGTGCGTGATCGATCTTGCCCAGCCACTCGATGTGGCGCCGGAAAGATCCGGATGCGGGCTGCGAAGGCAGTGGCGCACCGGCGGATGCGGCGCGGTACGCATCCCATACCTCCCGCAACAGCAGCGGGAATGACCGCCCATCCAGCAGCACGTGGTGGAACGACCAGATCGCAACACAGGCGCCCCGTGGCATGCGGACGAGCGCCAGCCGCATCAACGGGGCTGCCGACAGATCAAAGCCGCGGACCCTGTCGGCGTGCAGCCACCGGCCCAGGGCACCATCGGCATCCGGTTCCCCGGTGAAATCGATTTCGGTTACTGGAAGGGTCACGCCCGAGGCAACGCGCTGCTCGGGAACCTGCACGCCCTCCCAGCACAGGGCCGTGCGAAGTATCTCGTGGCGATCGACCAGGCCTTGCCAGGCCCGGCCCCATGGCCCGGTTTCCAGCCCCTGGGGGCAGCGGATCAATACCTGCTCGATATCGACGCCGGTACCCGGCGACAGCAGCGAGTTGAACAGCATTCCCGACTGCATCGGGGAAAGGCCGTAGCGATCCGTTGATTCCATGCGCGGGGTCTGCAACAGCTGGTGGATTTAACCCGCGGATTCTGCCTGAGAATCAAGTTGAGCATCCGTGAACCTGACGCCACATTGCCTTGAATCAACAGAGCTTTTTCGCGCTGCTGACGACCCGCCGGGAATGGGTCCAGCACCGGCTCGACAGGCGTCGCGCCGACGCAATCGACGTTTTTTCAAATGCAACGGCTTACACAGCTGAAATAGCGCGGGTTATGTCGCTTCAATCACACTACTGCGGTGGATTCCAGCCCCCGTTCTGCCTACCTTAGCGTTCCCCCTTCGAACAACCGCGACCTGCAAGGCGATCGATATGGATTCCACGACCAACCCGGCCGGCACGGACGGCTTCGAATTCGTCGAGTACACGAGCGAGAATCCCCAGGCGCTGGGCAGCCTGTTCGAGGCGATGGGCTTTCGCGCCGTGGCCCGCCACCGGTCCAAGAACGTCTGGCGATACGCGCAGGGCGACATCAACTTCCTGCTGAACATGGATTCCATCGGCCAGGCGGCCACGTTTCGCCGGGCACATGGCTCGTCGATCAATGCCATGGGGTTCCGGGTCAAGGATTCGCGCGCGGCGCTGAAGGCCGTGCTGGAGCGAGGCGCGAAGGAATCCCGCCGCATCGTTGGCCCGATGGAGCTGAACATCCCGGCCATCGAGGGCATCGGCGGATCGCAGATCTACCTGGTGGACCGCTATGGCGCCCAGAACATCTATGACGTCGACTTCGTGCCGATGGAGACACCCAAGTCCACGCTGCCCGCGCCTGATGTCGGACTGACGTACATCGATCACCTGACGCACAACGTGCAGCGCGGCAACATGAAGCGCTGGGCCGACTTCTACGAGCAGGTGTTCAATTTCCGCGAAATCCGCCATTTCGACATCGAAGGCAAGATGACCGGCCTGTTCTCCAAGGCGATGGTCAGCCCCTGCGGAAAGATCCGCATCCCGCTGAACGAGAGCCAGGACGACAAGTCGCAGATCGAGGAATTCCTGCGCGATTACGGCGGCGAGGGCATCCAGCACATCGCGCTGGGCGCGAAGGACATCTACCCGGCCGTGCGCAAGATGAACGCCAACGGCATCGTCTTCCAGTCCACGCCCGCGTCCTACTATGAAATGGTGGACAACCGCGTGCATGGCCATACCGAGACTGTTTCAGACCTGCAGGAACTGGGCGTGCTGATCGATGGCTCGCCGCGCGACGGCCAGGGCCTGCTGTTGCAGATCTTCACGCAGAACGTCATCGGCCCCTGCTTCTTCGAGATCATCCAGCGCAAGGGCAACGAGGGCTTCGGCGAAGGCAACTTCAAGGCGCTGTTCGAGTCGCTGGAGCTGGACCAGATGCGCCGCGGCGTGCTCTAGAACCCCTGATGAAAATGACGCTGGAAGAGCTTCGTCGAAAGCTCGATGGCATCGACCGCGGCATCCTGGAGCAGGTCGCCGAGCGGCAAGCGACCATCCGCGAGATCGCGCTGGTCAAGCAGTCCACCGGTTTCCCGCTGCGCGATTTCCGGCGCGAGCGACAGGTGCTCGAAGGCGCCGCGGCCAACGCCCGCAGCATCGGCATCTCGCCGCGCGTGGCGGAAAACATCATGCGCCAGCTGATCCGCTATTCGCTGACCGTGCAGGAACGCGACGGCATCTCGGCCCACCGCAAGGGCAATGGGCAGCGGGCGCTGGTCATTGGCGGCGCGGGCAAGATGGGCAACTGGTTCGCGCAGTTCATGTATTCGCAGGGCTTCGATGTGGAAGTCTCGGACCCAAGCCCGAGCCCCGCCGATCAGCCCCATGTGGACTGGCGCGCGGGCGCGCTGGACCACGACTTCATCGTGGTTGCCACGCCGATGAGCCGGACGAATCCGATTCTCGAGGAACTCGCGGCGCGCCGGCCGACAGGCGTCGTGTTCGACCTGGCGTCGCTGAAGTCGCCGCTGCGCAGCGGGCTGCAGGCGCTGCGCGATGCGGGAGTGAGGGTCACGTCACTGCACCCCATGTATGGACCGGACATCGAACTGCTCGCCGGCCATCACGTGGTGTTCGTCGACCTGGGCGCCGGCGACGCGCTGGCGCGGGCGCGCTCGCTGTTCGACCCCACCATGGCCGCCCAGGTGGTGCTGGAAATGGACGCCCATGACCGGATGATGGCCTATATCCTCGGGCTGTCGCATGCGGTGAACATCGCGTTCTTCACGGCGGCCGCGGGCAGCGGGCAGACAGCTTCGCAGTTGCTCGAGATCTCCGGCACCACGTTCACCGCGCAGTTCGACGTGGCGCGACGCGTCAGCCTTGAGAATCCCGACCTGTACTACGAGATCCAGATCCTTAACGATTTCGGACATGAGTCCCTGGAAGCGCTGCAGAGCGCGCTGGCCGATCTTGCCCAGGCGATCCAGCAGCGTGATGGCGATCACTTCCGTCAATTGATGGAAAGCGGGCGCCAGTTTGCGCAGGATCGCCGCGGCGCGGCGCGCCAGGAATAACGCCGTCCGGTCGTTGGCAGGCGCACCCTTATGTCATATGAGGAGCGCATGTGTGCAACCGGGAGGCAACTCGCATCGCAATAGCAACGAAAGCGGTATAACTTTCAACAAACAATATGGCGATGCCTGACAATCTTCAGCTTCCAGTCGACTGGCTGGTGGCTCCCGCCGGGAGCGCGAAATCCGCGGATGCGGACGTTTCGCTTGCCGACACCCGCATTGACGCCGCACCGGCGGACATCGGATACGCCGCGCTTGCCGCGTTGCTTCTGCAACTGTCCCGCTATGGCAATACGAACCCCTCGACACTCGCCTTCGTCGAGCGCGCTGGCGACACGACCCAGGCGATGGTCAGCATCGATTGCACGGCCGCTTCGGCGTCGAGCGCTCGCCAGCTGCTGGCGGTCATGCGCGAATCGCTGCAGCAGCCCACTCCCGCGGATCGGGTCACCGATACACGCGCTTCGATCCACATCACACATGCCGGCAGCCACGATCAGGCGCTGAGGCTGGCGCATGAATCCGTGGCCCGTGGCGCCACCCAGCTGCGATTCGTCGTTTCATTCCACTCGGGCAGCCTTCGCGCCACGCTGGTTTACGACGCTGGCGCGTTCTCGGCGGCCACTGCCCAGCGGCTCGCGTCGCACTTCGGCGCGCTGTGGCAGGGCCTGCTCTCGCAACCCGAAGCGATCGCGCAGAACCTCCAGATGCTCGATGCAGCGGAGCAGGATTTCATCCGCGACGCGGGCACCGCGCCTGAGCCGGCCACCGCGCACCCGGACGCGCTGGCGCTGGTCGACGCCGCGATGGCCCGAAGTCCGGATGGGCTTGCCGCCATCCACAATGAACGGCGTGTCACGTACTTGGAACTGGGTCGCCTTGCCGATGGCCTGGGTCTGCGCCTGCGGGCCGTTGGCGTATCCGCGGGTGACCGCGTGGCCGTGTGCCTCGATCCCTGCGTGGAATCCCTCGCCTGCATCCTCGCGCTGCTGCGAATGCGCGCGGTGTACGTGCCGATCGATCCGGGTTATCCCGCCGCGCGCGTCTCGCTGATGCTGCAGGACTGCGCCGCGCGCGTGATCATCACCTCTTCGCGCCGGCAGGACGCGCTGCGCGAGCAGGCTGCGTCACTGCTGGTCATCGACGCGGCCGCTGTGCCAACTGCCCCAGCCGAGTCCGCGCCGACCGGAACCCCGGCAGCGGAAGACAGCGCATACATCTTCTATACATCGGGCACCACCGGCGCCCCGAAGGGCGTGCTCGCGAATCGCGGCAACCTGGCGCACTACGTGGGCGTGGCCCGGGCGCGCTACGATCTGACGGCCAGCGACGTGATGGTGTGCATCGCGCGCGCCTCATTCAGCATCAGCCTGTTCGAACTGCTGACGCCGCTGACGGTCGGCGGCACCTGCGTGATACTCGACCGCGAGCAGGTGCTGGATTTCTCGCGACTGGCCCATGCGTTGCAGCATGTCTCGGTGATCCACGCCGGCCCGAGCCTGCTGCGCGGGCTGATCGCGCATGTCGATGCCAGCGCGCCCGGCACCTACGACTACTCCCGCATGCGGCATGCCTCATCGGGTGGCGACCTCGTGCCTCCCGAGGTGCTCGAGGGCCTGCGGCGCATCTTCCGCAAGGCCGAGATCTTCGTGATCTACGGCTGCAGCGAGATCAGCGTGATGGGTTGCACCTACGAGGCGCCCCGGCAGGGCCAGATCGACCGCACCTATGTAGGCGCGCCTTTCCCCGGCGTGCGCTATCGCGTCCTCGACGAGCAGCGCCGGCCGGTTCCGCTGGGTGTTTCCGGCGAGGTGTACTTCTCAGGGCCCGGCGTCATCGCCGGTTACCTGAACCGCGCCGAGCTCACGGCCGAACGCTTCTGCCAGATCGACGGGCGCCGCTTCTACAACACCGGCGACGTGGGACGGATCTGCGCCAACGGCCAGTTGCAGCTGCTGGGTCGGCTCGACTTCCAGGTTCAGATCCGCGGCATGCGCGTGGAACTGGGCGAGATCGAGCACGCCTTGCGGCGGATGCCCGAGCTTCGCGATGCCGTGGTCTCGGCGCGCCCGGACCGCAGCGGCGAAATGGCGCTGGTGGCGTACTACGTGCCCCGCGACGGAATTCAGATCACGACGGCGCAGCTTCGCAAGGCACTGCAGGCCGTCCTGCCCGACTACATGGTGCCGGGCATCTACTGCGCGCTCGACGCGTTGCCGCTTAACGCAAACATGAAGGTGGACCGCAAGGCGCTGCCCGATCCGGCGACCGTGCGCCGCGCGTCCGACGCGGATGCGCAGGCTCCCCAGCTCACCGCCACCGAGGAAACCATCGCCGCCATCTGGCGCGAGCTGCTCGGCATCGACGTGGTCCGCCCGCAGGACGACTTCTTCGACATCGGCGGTCATTCCCTGACGGCCATGCGGGTCATGACGCAGTTGCAGAGCCGCGCGGGGGTGAACCTGCCTGCGTCGGCGATTTTCCAGCACGGCACGCTCAGCGCCCTGGCCCAGACGGTCGAGACGCAACTGGCCACGGGCGGGAATCGCGGCGAGGCGCTGCAGGCCTTCAGCCGGAAGGCTGGCGAGCTGCTGCCGCTGTCCGCGGCGCAGGAGCGCATGTGGTTCTGGTCGGAGATGGCGCCGGACGTGGCGCTGTACAACGTTCCGATCATGGTGAAGATCGAAGGCGCGCTCGACGAGCAGCGGCTGCAGGTCGCGCTCGACGCGGTCATGCGCCGGCACGAGATCCTGCGCCGTCGCTGGCGCATTACCGATGGCACTCCGCAGCAGGTGGTCGACGCGCAGGCGTGCTGGCCACTGCGCATTGCCAGGTCTTCCGGCGCTTCGACGACCGCCGCGCGCGATGATGCCTGGCGCTGGCCGAAGCCGAATCGCTTTCGCCCATCAACCCGGCACGCGAACTGCCCGTACGCGCGCTGCTGATCCACGCCGGCGACACCCGGCACGTGCTCGCCCTGACGCTGCACCACAGCGTCTGCGATGGATGGTCCACCGAGATCCTGCTGCGCGACCTGTGGGAAGCCTATGAAGGCGTTGCCGCCAAGGCGCCCGCACTGCCCATCCAGTACCTGGATTACGCGCTGTGGGAACGGCGGCAACTGGAAGGCGGCCTGCGCAGTGCCGACCTGCAGTACTGGCGCGGCAAGCTCGACGGCGCGCCCGGATCCATCGACCTGCCGCTCGACCGTCCGCGTGCGCAGGTGGCGCGCTATCGCGGCGCGCTGCACGACGTGTTCTTTTCCACTGACGAGGTCACGGCGATCCGCGCGCTGGCCCAGCGTTCCGGCACGACGCTGTTCATGGTGCTGCTGGCGGCCTGGCAGACGCTTCTCTATCGGCTGTCGCGCCAGAGCACGGTCGTCACGGGCTCGGTCATCGCCAACCGCAGTCGCAACGAGATCGACCAGCTGGTCGGGTACTTCGCCAACAGCGTGGCGCTGCGCGCGGATTTCGACGCGCAGCTGTCGGTTGCGGGCCTGCTGGCGCAGGCGCGACGCAACGCGCTCGAGGCATATGACCACCAGTTCACGCCATTCGAGGAAGTGGTCGAGTCGCTGAAACTGCCGCGCGAGGCCGGCCGCATGCCGCTCGTGCAGACATTCCTCGAGCTGCAGCCTCCCACCGGCGACCTGCCGGCGGTGAGCGGCCTGCTCCTCGAACGCCAGTTCCACGGCACGCCGGTCGCCAAGTTCGACCTTTCGCTGGAGCTGCAGGAATCCAGCACCGGTCTGCAGGGTTTCTTCGAATACGATCGCGACCTGTTCGACGGCGACACCATCGCCCGCTGGAACTCCTACCTGCACGTGCTGCTGGCCGCGATGTGCAGGGACGACACGCAGCTCATCGACGCGCTGCCGCTGCTGCCGGAAAGCGAACGCCTTTCTCACCTTGTGGCGTGGAACGCCACGGCACGTCCGTACGACAATCACATACCCGTCTACCGCAAGTTCGAGCAGCGCGTGGCGATGGCGCCGCAGTCCGTCGCCGTCTGGTGCGATGGACAGACGCTCGACTACCAGGAACTGAACCGTCGCAGCAACCGCCTTGCCCGCTGGCTGGTGGATCACGGCGTGGGCCCGGATGCGCCGGTGGGCGTATTCATGGAGCGCGCGTTCGAGCTGGTGGTTGCGATCGTGGCCATCCACAAGGCCGGCGGCGTCTACGTGCCGGTTGACCCAGAGCTGCCGGCCGAGCGACTGCAGTTCATGCTCGATGAGTGCCGTTTCCCGGTGCTGCTGACGCAGCGGCACCTGGCCGACCGACTGCCTCCGTCTGCAGCGGCCGTGGTGCTGGATGTCGATGCCGGGTGGCCGGCGGTCAGCCGCCATGCCGACAATCTCGACCACGATGCCAGCCCCGAGGATCTCGCCTACATCATCTACACCTCCGGCTCCACGGGCCGGCCAAAGGGCGTGGAGATTCCGCATGTGGGGCTCACCAACCACATTTCGTGGATGGAAGAGACGCTGGCATTCACCCACCGCGACAGGTTCCTGCAGAAGACCACCATCAGCTTCGATGCCTCGGTGGCCGATTTCATGCTGCCGCTGCAGGCAGGCGCCTCGATCATCCTCGCCAAACCCGGCGGGCACCGCGACCTGGCTTATCTCGCGCAGGTCATCCGCGAACAGCAGGTTACCGCCACGCAGTTCGTGCCCTCCGCGCTCAGGTTCCTGGTGGAGGAACCGGCCTTCACGCAGTGCACGTCGCTACGCACCCTCATCATCGGCGGCGAGGCCCTGGACTGGGACACGGCGCGCGCCATCTACCGGCTGCTGCCGAACGTCGAGCTGGGCAATTTCTACGGCCCGAGCGAGAACACCGACGACAGCACGCATTTCGTGATCCGGCGCGGCAGCCTCGATACGGGCACTGTTCCGATCGGGCGCCCCATCGCCAACGTGCAGTGCTATGTGCTCGACGCGGCAGGACAGCTCGCGCCCATTGGCGTGCCGGGCGAACTGCACATCGGCGGCCTGCAACTGGCGCGCGGCTACCGCAATCGCGCCGACCTCACGGCCGAGAAGTTCGTGCAGGCGCCCGCCCTCGGTGGCATCCGCGTCTATCGTTCCGGCGACGTCGTGCGTCGCCGCGCCAATGGCCTGATCGAATTCCTCGGACGCACCGACCATCAGGTGAAGATCCGCGGCTTTCGCATCGAGCTGGAAGAAATCGAGATCGCCGTGCGTGCTCTGGCTTCGCCCCGGCATTGCGCGGTGGTGGCCCGCAAGTCGCGGGCCGGCGAGCCGACCATCGTTGCCTACCTCGTGGGCAGCGCGCTTGCCCACGACCAGATCCGCGAGCGGCTGGCCGCGCGCTTGCCCGAATACATGGTGCCAGCGGCCTTCGTCGACCTGGAGGCGCTTCCCACGCTCACGAACGGCAAGCTGGATCGCAGCCGCCTGCCTGATCCGGTGGAAACGCACACCGCGCGCGTCACGCAGGCGCCGCGCTCACCCAGCGAAGAGCTGGTGTGCAATACCTACCGGACCGCGCTGGGCCGCGACGACATCGGTGTTGCCGACAACTTCTTCGACCTGGGTGGGCATTCGCTGATGGCCGGGCGCATCATGGCGCGGCTTCGCGACCAGACGGGACTCGACCTTCCGCTGCGTCTGCTTTTCGAGCACCCTTCCATCGAGGGCCTTGCGCGGGCGCTGGACGCCAGCCGCTGGGCTCAGACCTCGGGTCCGGCTGTGGCGGGAGAGCGGGAAGAGATCGAGCTGTGAGTATCGGCGAGTACCTTGAAGAGCTGCGGCAACTGGGAATCCAGGTGCGAAGCGAGGGCGGTCAGCTCAAGATCAGCGCTCCGCCGGGCATCCTGGATGAAGCGCGCCGCGCCGAGCTTTCGCGCCGCAAGCCTGAACTGATCGAATTCCTCTCGCTTGCCCGGGAAATCCGCTCGCAGCAGCCGGCCATCGTGCCGCTGCAGGCGACTGGTACTCGCATGCCGGTATTCGCAGCGGCAGGCCACAATGGCGATGTGTTCTGCTATCGCTACCTGGCGCAGCACCTGGGTCCGGACCAGCCGTTCTTCGGGCTGCAGCCCTCGGGCTATGACCCCGGCACCCAACCCCTTGAAACCGTCGAAGAGCTGGCGCGGTATTTCGCCGACCAGATCATCGCGTTCAGGCCGCAGCAGGAGTGCACGATCGTCGGTTACTGCGCGGGCGGCACCATTGCGTTCGAGCTGGTGCGACAGCTGCGAGAACGCGGTCATCCTGTCTCGCGGCTGGTGCTGTTCGGCGCCCCGTATTGCACCTGGTATCGCTGGCCGAGCCAGGTGGTGGCGACGGTGCGGGAATGTCCGCATTACTGGCGCAGGATCGGGCAGCGCCTCCGGAATCAGGAACGCGGCAACCGAAGTGCTCGGCCCCGGAAACGCCGCATGCCGCCCGCGCGAAGAGCAGACAGTGGCGACGGCACGCCTGCGCGTGGAAGGCGCCACGGCTCGCGCCGTAGCGCGATACAGCCCCCGCCCGCAGGACGTCCACATCGACATCATGCTGCCCGGGCGTTATGTAATGCAGACTCCCGCTGCGCTGCTTGGATGGTCTCGGATGGTTAGTTCGCATAGCGAAATAACTGGTCCGGATGATTCCAGCAACGACACCATGCTGCGGCCAGCCCACGCACAGGCATTCGCGCGGCTTTTTGTAACATCAAGCCTTAGAACCCCCCGGAACTGATTAGGATTGCGCCTACAAAGAATGTGACGGCTATCACATTCGCATAGGAACGCAATCATGTCCGGCGCCGCGAACCCAGCCCTCCCCACCGAAGACAGCCGCTTCGGTTGGCTCGATTTTGCCAAGGGCCTGTGCATCCTCTCCGTGGTCTGGATGTGGGCCGACAAGCAGCTTCACCTGGAGACGGGCTGGTTCCACGATTACGCCCGCTTCTCGCTTCCCTTCCGTATGCCGGATTTCTTTGATCTCGGGGCTGCTGATGGGCCGCGTGATCAACCGGCCCTGGCGCAATTTCCGGACACGCGCGTGGTGCACTACCTGTACTTCCTGGTGGTGTGGTCGTTCGTGTATGTCCCGATTACCTGGGTGGCCCAAGCGCCGGCTGGCGCGACGGATGCGGTCTGGCAGATCTTCTACAAGATGATCGCGGCGCCCGAGGGCAACCTGTGGTTCGTGCAGATGCTGGCCTGCTATTTCCTGGTCACGCGTCTGTGCCGGAATGTGCCACCGGTGCTGATGGTGCTGGGCGCCCTGTTCCTGTACTGGGAAGGCCTGCCGGCCAGCGTGTATGCCATCGAACTGTTCGGCAATCACTTCATCTTCTTCTATGTGGGCTACATCGCCGCGCCGCTGATCCTGCGGGCGTCACAGTGGATCGCCCAGAATCGCACCACCTCTGTCATCGCGCTGCTGTCGTGGGCGATCGGCAACTACTTCATCATGGTGCTGATGGACCTGCGGCTTGGTCCGCATCCCATCATGGGGCTGATACTGCGCTTCATGGGCATCGCGGGAGTCATCACCTTCAGCACGCTCGTGTGGCGCGCGAGCCCGGCCAGGCTGGTCAACTACATGGGCCGCAACTCGCTGGTGCTCTACCTGGGATTCTTCATTCCGCTGATGCTGTTCGTCGAACTGACCGCACTGAAGGGCATCAACGTGCAGAACTCCACTGCCGCCATCGGGATCTGGACGGTCTGCGTGGTGTTCTCGTTCGCGCTGTACTGGGTGGCGCGCCGCACGCCGTTGAAATACCTCTACGAGCGTCCGTCCTGGGTGCGCATCCCCGCTTCAGGCACGCGAGCGGCGGAGCGTACCCTTGATCTCCCGCCCGAATCGGCGGTACCAGCCCTCAAGGCCGCGATCCGCGGCGATGATGCGGCCGTGGCGCGCGGCCAGCAGTGAGTTGCGGTCCACGCGCTGCTTGATTTCGCTGGAATAGTAGTCGTCCACGATCTGCGCGATCGGCCTGCCAGCCGGCAGGCCGGCATCCAGCGCATCGACCAGCGCGGTGACATCGGTCAATACCTTCGAAAGCCCGGTGCCGGTGGAAGGGCAGACGCTCTGGAAGGCATCCCCCACGGCCACGAGGCGCGAGGCAACAGTTTCACTGGTCCACAGGTCGATGTTGACGGCCTCGACCCGGCTGGTGACGTGGAATCCCGGCAGCACCTGATCGAGACCCGCGAATACTTCGCGCAGCACACGGTCGGGCTGGGCGCGCAATGCCGCCGTCCATTCGCTGCGCGGATCGGCATAGGCAAACAGGTTCGCGCGCAGCCCGCCCGGCACCGGGAACAGCGTCAGGTAGCCGACCTTCGCCGGATTCGTGAACGCCGGCCAGAAATTCACACCCTCGAAGGGCAGGCGCGCGGCCGAGATGGTGAAGTCGAAACCGAACACCACGGTATTGTTGCGGGAGATTTCGCGCCGCTTCAGTCCGGACTGCACCGCCAGACGACTTGCGGAACCGGCCGCCAGCACGACCAGATCGGCATCCAGCACCCGGCCTCCACGCAGGCTCACCGAACCAGCCTGGTCGGTGGCGGATACACCCACGACCTCGGCCTTCACGAACTGCACTGCGGCGGGCATCTGCGCCAGCAGGGTGTTGACCAGGGATTCATAGCGCATCCCGAACTGATGCACTCCCGAGGTCTTGACGATGCGCGAGCCACGAAAGGTGGTGACGCCATGGATGGGCGTGAGCGCAGACTGCAGGCCGTCCATCAGGCCATGGCGCTGCAGCAGCGAGACCTGGTCTGGTTCGAGTTTCTCGGCCTTGAAACACGGCCGGCATTCGGCCGACTTGTCGACCAGCGTGACGCGATTCCCGCGCTGTGCCATCGCGTGGGCAAGTACTGCACCCGCCGCACCTGCTCCCACTACGCAAACCTGGATCATCACCGTGCCGTTGTTCTGCTGCTGACCGTCGTCGTGCGTCGGCGCTTAATCATACGCCAGGCATCCTAACTGTCCGTAGTCTGCTGGTTGCTGCAGTGAACTGTCGTCATGCGCCGACAGTGGAAAACCGTGAAGCAGGTTCCGCCCCCGATGCCCGGGCCGCATCACGCGCACGCCACGGTCATGCCGCAATGGCGATAATGGCGCGCATGCAGACCCTATCCTGGTACTACTGGCGCCTGAAGAGCATGTCCGCGGGCGAGATTGCGTGGCGATTGCAGGGCGTTGCCGCCGGCTTCGTCGACAAGGCCCGCTTCGCGCTGAATCGCTGGCCCGCCGAGGCCCGAACCGCCGCGAAACTCACCGGCGCCAAGCCGCCTTTCCGGGTCTGCGACCTTGCCCCCGGCGAACTTGCGGCCCGGGGCACCGCGCAGGAGAAGCAGTGGTTGGAGCGCCTGCTGCGCCAGGCGGACGAGATCGCCGCGCACCGCCTGAGCTTCTTCGACCTGAAGTCCCGGCACCTGGGCGACCCCATCGACTGGCACCGCGACCACAGCGCCAATGTCGCTTCGCCGCGGGGCTTTTCCCCCTCGATCGACTACCGCGATTTCAACGTGGCCGGCGACTGCAAGCTGGTGTGGGAGCCCAGCCGGCACCACCACCTGGTGATCCTGGCGCGCGCGTATCGCGCGAGCGGCGAGCGTCGCTACGCCGAGGCCGTTGCCGAGCAACTGGATTCATGGTTGAAGGACAACCCCTTTCCCACCGGCATGAACTGGCGCAGCGGCCTGGAACTTGGCGTGCGCCTTGTGAACTGGGTGTGGGCGCTGGATCTCATCCGCGAGTCGGGCGTGATCAGCGACGAACTCGAGGAACGCATCCTTGAGGCCGTTTACCTGCACTGCTGGGAAAACGCCCGCAAATACTCGCAGGCCTCTTCGGCCAACAATCACCTGGTGGGCGAAGCTGCCGGCGTCTACGTGGCCTGCGCCTATTTCGACCAGATGCCCAACGCGCAACGATGGCGCGATCAGGCGCGCGAGATCGTCGAGCGGGAACTGCAACTGCAGAGCCATGCGGACGGCTGCACGCGGGAACAGGCGATCGGGTACCAGATGTTCGTGCTGGAGTTCTACGTCGCCTGTGGCCTGGCGGGTCGCTGGCGTAAAGAAGAATTCCCGGCCGCCTACTGGCAACGGGTCGAGAAGATGATGGAGTTTCTCGGCCTGCTGCGCGAGGGCGGCGACTGCCTGCCCTTCTTCGGCGATTACGACGACGGTTATGTGCTCGACCTGGGCCGCGAGGCGCGCGATCCGCGCGACCTGCTGGCACTGGGCGCCGTGCTGTTCGGCCGGAAAGACTTCAAGACCTGGGCCGGAGGACTGCGCGAACCAGTCCGGTGGCACCTTGGCGCCGCCGGGGCCGAAGCCTTCGCCCGGTTGCCCGCGATGCCGACGCGAAATCTGCCGAGCCTCGCCTTCACCGACAGTGGCCACTACCTGCTGCAGTCGGGCCCGGCAGGCAGCGCGGATGCGATCAGCGTGCATTTCGACTGCGCGGAGCTGGGTTTCGGCGCCATTGCCGCGCACGGACACGCCGATGCGCTGGGTTTCGCGCTGCGTGCCTTCGGCACCGATGTCATCGTCGACCCGGGAACCTACGATTACTACACCTACCGGCCATGGCGCGACTATTTCCGCACCACGCGCGCCCACAACACGGTGGAAATCGACGGACTGGACCAGTCCACGATGCTTGGCAATTTCATGTGGGGGCAGCGCGCGAATGCGAAGTGCCTGGCCTGGAAGCCCGATGAGCAGGGCGGCTCCATCCACGGCGAGCATGACGGCTACCGCCGATTGGCATCTCCGGTCACCCATCGGCGGACGCTGACGCTGTCGGGGTCGGAGCGCCAGGTGGTGATCGATGACGAGATCGATACCGCCGGCGCGCATGACGTGGCGCTTTATTTCCAGCTATCCGAGCACTGCCAACCGGCGCTGACCGGCTCGAATGAATGCACCATCGATGTGGCCGGTCGACGCGTGGTGCTGCGCGTCGAGGAAGGCATGACGCTGCAACTGCTGAAGGCCTCCGCCGAACCGATACAGGCTTGGGTCAGTCGCGGATATCACCACAAGGCGCCTTCCCACACGCTGGTTGCGCGCGCGCGCGTTTCGGCGACGCGACGCTTCAAGACCGTCATCTCGCTATGAACCGTCGCTGGCTGCCGGCTGCCGCGGCGGTCGGCCTGCTGGCCATCGTGGCGCCGGTGACCCTGCCCGGAAGCAGGGTCTGGCTCATCACGCTCGAGAACACGATGCACGCCGCCGTGTTCGCGCTGGTGGCGCTGGCGCTGTCGAACCATTTCAACCGGTGGGCCGTGCTGGGAATTGCGGCAGCCCTGGCAGCCGCGACCGAACTGCTGCAGGTGCCCGGCCCCCGCACCGCATCGCTGTCCGACTTCTGGCTGGATCTGGCAGGCGCCGGTGTCGCGCTTGGGGCTGTGCATGCGCGTGGAACGCCGCGCCTGCCCTCCCTCACCCTGCTGCTGGTGAGCGCAGTGCTGATCCTCACACCCATCACCACCACGGCGCTGGCGTATCGGGACCGGCATGCGAATCCGGCACTCGTTGCCGGGTTCGATCGGCCCTGGAGCCTCGTGCTGACCTCCGCGACTGCGGAAAAGGCGCGCTCCAGACTGCCCGAGCAATGGAGCGGCAACGACAGCAGTTGGGCATTGCTGCTTCGATTTCCGGTTGCTGACTATCCACGCGTGAACTTCCTGGAGCCCGCGGCCGATTGGCGCCCATACCGCTCCCTGGTGCTGGATGTGGTCAACCCGGAGACCTTTGAAGTGCCGCTGACGGTCATGCTGCGCGATGACCGCCCCGACAATGCCCCAGGCGTCTTCGACCACGCCCGCACGGTGCGAGTACCCCCCTCGACGAGAAGCCGCTTCGAGCTGGATATCGGCCAGGTGGGCCGCACCAATGCAGAGAATCCGCTGCGGCTTTCCCGGATGCGGCGCCTGACGCTGTACCTGGATCATCCCGGTCAGCCGACCCGCCTCTACCTGGTGTCCGCCCGCCTGGAATAGCCCCTCGGGGCGCCGGGCCGGGTGTGACATAATATTCGGAAATGTGGATCAGTCGGCACGTTGCGACATGCCTGCTCGCTTAGAATTTCGCGTCTTCGCGCCAGTGCCCGAGTACTTCATGAACATGCGTTTTCTCGCCTGCCTTGCGCTTGTGCTCGTCCAGCCCGTGTCGAGCCTCGCCGCTGAACCAGAGGCCGCTCCCCCTCTTCCGCCCAGCCCCGTGGCCGCCTCGTACAGAATCGGCCCCGGCGACACCATCCAGGTCTTCGTCTGGCGCAATCCGGACCTGACCGTGACCGTGCCGGTCAAGCCAGACGGGCGCATCACCACGCCCCTGGTCGAAGACATGGTGGCCGCCGGCAAGACCACCGTGGAACTGGCGCGGGACATCGAGAAGGTGCTGGCGCAGTACGTGCGCACGCCGCAGGTGAACATCATCGTCACCATCCCGCAGGGTGTGCTGAACCAGGTGCGCGCCGTCGGCCAGCTGAAGAATCCCCAGGCCATCAACTATCGAGACGGACTCACCGTGCTCGATGTGGTGATCGCCTCAGGCGGCCTGGCGGAGTTTGCCGCGGGCAATCGCTCCAAGATCGTGCGCACGGTCAATGGCAAGCGCACCGAACTGAAGGTTCGCATCAAGGACATCGCCGAGAAGGGCGACCTGCGCACCAACGTCGCCCTGCTTCCGGGCGATGTGCTGTTCGTTCCCGAATCGCGATTCTGAGCAGGCACACCACATGAGCGCGCTCGGAGCACAATTCGATTTCATCAAGGACGAGATCCGCGGCGCATGGCGCTTCCGCTGGATCGCCATGGCCATCGCGTGGGTGGTGGCACTGGGCGGGTGGCTGGTCACCTTCATCATGCCCAATGTGTTCGAGGCGCGATCGCGCGTCTATGTCGAAACATCCACCGAACTGCGGCCGCTGCTGCAGGGACTGGCCATCGAGACGGATATCCAGTCCCAGCTCGATCTGGTTCGCCAGGCGCTGCTCAGCACGCCGACGCTGAGCGCCGTGGGTGAAAAGGCCAAGGTGTTTCCTGCCGACCTTTCGCCGCTGGAGCGTGAAGAGGCCATCGAGCGGCTGCGCGACGAAGTGAGCATCGCGGTCGAGGCGGCCACCGGCACCAGCAATTACCTGTACACGATGTCCTATCGAGACCAGGATCGCGAGAGGAGCGTCATCGTGGTCAGCAGCCTCATGAACTCGCTGATCAACGATGTGATCGGCAAGAAGCGCTCGGGGCAGGAAGATGCGCAGGAATTCCTGCAGACGCAGATCACCGACTATGAAAAGCGCCTCACGGCCGCCGAGGATCGCCTGGCGGATTTCAAGAAGCGCAACCTGGGCCTGGTACCCGGTGAGAGCGGTGACTACTTCTCGCGCCTTCAGACCGAGAACGAAGCGCTCGAGAAGGCCCGCGGCGACATTCGGGTGGCCGAGCTCAAGCGCAGCGCGCTGCTGAGCCAGCTGCGCGGCGAATCCACCTATGTGCCCGTGGCTGATTCCCCGATGTCGCGCAACACGCCGGCGGCTGGCGCGGAGCTGGATTCCACGGGGCGCCTGCAGCAGGCTGAAGCCCGGCTGCAGGAATTGCTGCTGCGATATACCGAGCAGCATCCGGAAGTCATTGCGCTGAACTCGACGATTGCCGAACTGAAGGTGCGCCAGAAGCAGGAACTGGACGCGCTGCGCGCCGGCAACCTGGACCAGACCGGCGGTCGCTCGGCCTACCTGAATCCCGTGCACCAGCAGATCCAGATGCAGCTTAACCAGGTGAACCTGGAGATCGCCACGCTGCGGGGCCAGATCGCCGACCGGGAACGTCGCGGCGGCGCCCTGCGCCGGATGGCGGACACGGCGCCGGAAGTGGAAGCGGAGTTCGCGCGCCTGAACCGCGACTACGGCGTGACGAGGGCCCAGTACCAGTCGATGGTCGAGCGCCTGGAGCGCGCCCGCCTTTCCGACCGCGCTGACGAGAACGGCAGCGTGAAGTTCAGCATCATCGATCCGCCCGTGGCAAAGCTCGAGAGCCGCATCGGTGGCCCCACCTCCAGGGCTGCCAGCACTTCAGGCACGCGCCCCAGAGGCCGAAGCGCGTTCCGCCGCAGCCGCCGCCGGCCTTGAACTGCCGCAACTGCCCCACGCTTCGCGCACCACTCTGGATCGGTCGCATCTGGTTGCAGTTGGCCTGTTGCCTCCGGATGACCAGCAGTACGACATCACGAACCAGTACCGCCGCATCAAGCGCCCGCTGATCGCGGCCGCCATGGGTGGCGACGCCGACGCCCTGCCACTGGGCCGGTCCTTGCTGCTCACCAGCGCGGTATCCGGAGAGGGCAAGACTTTCACCAGCCTGAACCTGGCCATGAGCTTCTCGCTAGAGAAGGATTTCAACGTGCTGCTGGTCGACGGCGACGTGGCCAAGCGCGGGCTTTCGGAATCCCTCGGTCTGGCACACCAGCCCGGACTTGATGGACCTGCTATCCGATTCCGGTCTGGACATAGCGAGCTGTACTGTCGCTACTGATGTTCCAGGATTATTCGTCCTCCCCGCAGGGCAATACCGCCCTTCAGCGCCCGAATTGCTGGGCAGCGCCCGCATGCAGTCGCTGTTCGCGGAATACCTGGACGATCACCGCAGCTGCTTCGTCATTTTCGATTCACCGCCGATCCTGATGACCGCCGAAGCCAGGTCGCTGCTGCCGGTTGCCGGCCAGGTGGTCGTCGTTGTGAAAGCTGGTGAGAGCCAGAAACCCCTGGTGCTGGACGCGCTCGGTGCGATCGGCAACAACAAACCCACATCGCTGATCCTCAACCAGCTAAGGGCTGTCAATGAACCGCGCTATGGCTACTATCATCCGTACGGGCCTGCAGGCACCCAACCGCAAGGCTGAGCTTCGAGGGGTTCGCAGCAGCGCAATCCGCCTTACCAGTTGCCTGTGCGGAAGCCTGCTGCTGACCGCGCCTGGTTCCCTGCTGGCAAGCGAGAGCCTCGAATACCTGCTTGCTGCCCGGGATGAGTCCCCAGCTTCCAACTACCTGAGTCTCGGCGCCAGCCTTGACTACACCGACAACGTTGCTCGAGAGGACGTTTCCCCGCAGACGGACACGGTGATGGGCGTTTCCGCTGTATTCGAGTGGAACTCGCGCGACTGGAATCGGGTCGATGCCAAGCTTGAAGGCGATCTGGCCTATTTCGAGTATTCAGCAGGCCGCTACAGCGGCGACATTACCGGGTCGGCACTGGCGAGCGTCGACGTGGACCTGGTGCGAAACTACCTTGAATGGGGCACTACCAATTCATTCCGGCAAACGCGCATCACGGAGATCGCTGTTGTCACGCCCGACAACCGACAGATCGCCAATCAGTTTTCCACTGGGCCGAGGTTGAACATCCCGCTCGGTTCACGGCGCCTCAACATGATCCTGGATGGAAAATTCCAGCGCGCGAGCTACTCCGTTTCCACAGAAGACAGCGAGACATTGCTCGGACAAGCCACGCTGCAACG